>NC_017770.1:1300517-2601034 GCF_000242635.2 Solitalea canadensis DSM 3403 | reverse complement strand
AATGTTTTTAGCGGCTTAAAGGTGCGCCCTTATGCCCGGTTGAAGGATGCTTATTACATTGAGGGGCAACCTTACTACAACGATATCGCATCATTTTTTCGTTTCGGCGAATATACCCTTGAAAGCGGTGCTAAGCAGTTAAAGGAGAAGAAGGAAACTCTCTATAGTTCTGCAGGGACAACAACTACTACTACCAGCTATAGCTATAACAGCCGTGGCCAGCTATCGGTGCAAACCGAACAGACTAGCAATTATGAACCGTTAAAAACCTACTACCGTTATCCACAAGAAGTGGTGAGTCAGGTTGATAGCCTTGCCAGTGCTGTAAGCTGTCCTATAGGCTTTATGGTTCGATCAAATATGATCGGAAAGCCTTTGGAAACCCAGCAGACCATTACCATCTCTGGTCAGGAAAAAGTTCTCTCTGCCAGTTTTACCGGATACAAAGGCTGGCAAATTAACAGAACCGGTACACCTGAGTACACCGTCCTTCCGGACAAGGAATATACATCAGTGTTGGAGCAGCCTCTGTTAAAGAGCAGTTACGTACCACTAAAAGCAAACCTTAGTAACAACACAGAAACTCTGGTATACGATCCGTGTCTCGAAGCAAAGCTAACGTTTGATGAGTACAATTCTTATGGAAACCTCAGTCAGTATACCGTTACTAACGGGACAACGGTTAGCTACTTATGGGATTATGCTAATCAGTTCCCGGTGGCACAGGGCATCAATGCACCGTTGCAAACAATAGCGCATACAAGTTTTGAAGCTGAGGGGAAAGGTAATATGAGTTTTAACCAGGGACGTATCTCCACAGACCCGAGCGCTCCTATTGGCACTAAATGTTATGCATTGAGTACGACGACATCCGATTATATTACAAGAAGCGGTTTAACGACCAGTCAAACCTACATACTTTCTTACTGGGTTAAACAGGGGGCATCACTTACCATTTCCGGAGGCACTTTGGGCACACCGGTAAGTACCCAATCGCTAAATAACTGGACCCGTTATGAGCGTACCCTTACTAACGCTACTTCAGTTAGTTTCTACGGATCCGGGCTGATCGATGACATTAAACTCTATCCGGCAGGAGCCCACATGAGCAGCTATAGTTACAAGCCATTAGTAGGTATGACAAGTTCTACCGATATCAAGGGTCAAACGATGTATTATGAGTATGATGATTATCACCGCTTAAAATGCACCAAGGATCAGGATGGTAATATCATTAAAGTCTTAGACTATAATTATAAACATTAAGACAAGTAATGAGTATTACAAAGATTGGTTGTTTTTTAAACTAATATTTCTATGAAATTCAAATATTTAGTGAATCGTTTTTCATTATTACTTATAAGTATACTGCTTTGTTTTAATGGGTTTTCAAAGACTTTAAGCGGCAATTCAAAAGGAAAGGCTATCGGTTATATTATTGGGCAGAGTGAGGTATTTGACGGGCTTGTTTATAATTATTATGTTTCAGATAGTGCTCCGTTTTATTTTTTCAATGTGGAAAACGGTGAAATCGTTGCTAATCATGGCAGCTGGATAGAGGTAAAGTGGAACTGTGGTGCTACCTCGGGAAGAGTGACAGCATATGATGAGTATTACATCGAGTCTGCCTGTTTAGATGTGGTTATTGGTTCAGGCTTAACAGCAGGAACAATTAGCGGGAACCAAACGATTTGTTCGGGTTCTAGTCCAACACCCTTCACTCAAACATCTCCTTATGGAGGGGATGGCAATTATACCTATCAATGGCAAAGCTCCTTGGACGGTAGTTCCTGGACAAATATCTCCGGAGCTACTGCGGCAACCTATTCTGCACCGGCCCTGACAACCACGGCTTATTATCGCAGAAACGTAACCAATGGTTGTTATGGGACTGTTTCCAGCAACGCAATCATGGTAACGGTACTGCAGCAACAAACTTCACAGGATCAAAACTACATCTTAACCCATACTGTTCGTAGATCAGGAGTTACCAACCCGGCTTTGGTTTCCGGATTATCTGTAGAGGAGGTCAACCAACAGGTTCAGTACTTTGACGGACTTGGTCGTCCACTGCAGATCGTTACAGTAAAGGGGAGCTCGAATAAGCGCGACCTTGTGCAACCAATGCAATATGATGCTTTTGGCAGACAGGCAAAGACATACCTTCCTTATGTTTCGTCAGATTGTCCCACAAGTGCTTATCGAAGCAATGCCTTAATAGCCGGCCAAGGTGTGTGGGCACATTATAAGCTTACGACACAATCCGTTGATACGACCAGTTTTCCATTTTCGGAACAAATATTTGAACCTTCACCACTTAATCGTGTTACCGAACAGGGACAGCCAGGCAAAGCATTCCGGGTATTGAAAGACGCTGCAGGCGGCAGCACCTTATTGGGTAATACTGTAAAAACCGAATACGGCACCAATACAGCCACAGAAGTCAAACTGTGGGCAGTTACCACTAATGGTGCTACCGGGACGACTAACTATGGGGTTGGTCAGCTACACAAGATAACGCTGATGGATGAAAATTGGAAAACGGCTAATGGTCAGGTTGGAAAGATGGAAGAGTTCAAGGATAAGCTAGGCAGGGTAGTATTAAAGCGTATCTATAATAAGAATCCGCAGGGAGTAATTGAGACATTGTCAACTTATTATGCATACGATGATTTCGGTAACCTGCGCTATGTGCTCCCTCCGGCAGTAACGGTAAGCAGTTTTGTTGAAACCGATACCCAATTCAAAGATCTGATGTATGGTTACCATTATGATGGTCGTAAGCGGTTAGTAGAAAAGAAGATTCCGGGAAAGGATTGGGAATACCTGGTGTACAATAAACAGGATCAATTGGTTTTGACACAGAATGGTAACCAACGGGCTGCAAAAGAGTGGACCTACACAAAATACGATGTATTTGGCAGGGTGGTGAGTACCGGTAAGTATATACATGTGTCTTCTGTTACACAAAACCAGATGGTTTCGGCCGTAAATGCGATTTCGTCCTTATGGGAAAGCAGGGCTACTGGTAGTGATTACAGCAATGCTGCGTTTCCTGCCAGCGGTGTAGCGCAGGTGTATACAGTCAATTATTATGATGACTATTCCTTCCCCCAAGCAAGCACGTATCCTTACCAAACCGATACTTTAAACGCCAAAAGCGATATGGTTCGCGGCTTGTTAACTGGAACGAAGGTTAACGTGCTAGGCAGTACTGATTTCCTGTGGACAGTGAACTATTATGATAAGGATGGTCGAGTGATCCAGCAGCATAACCAGAACTACATGGGGGGTAAAGATGTAATCAACACCAAATACAATTTTACCGGCCAGCCATTGGTCATTAAGCGGGGGCATACAGGACTAAGTTCTTTAACCGTGTTGAACTGGTTTCAATATGATCATTTAGGACGAAAAATACGGGAAATGGAGAAGATTAATAGTGAACCAAGGGTAATACTTGCGGACTATGTTTATAATGAACTGGGTCAATTAGTGACCAAAAAACTACATTCTACTAATAATGGCAATAGCTATATACAGACTGTTAAGTATTCTTATAATGTCCGCGGCTGGTTGAAAAAGATCAATGATCCGGCAAATATAAGTCTGACCTCTTCGGATAAGTTCGGACTGGAACTAAAGTATGATGATGGAACAACTCCACAATATAATGGTAATATTTCGGCAATGAGCTGGAAAAATGGCAACCGAAACCAGTTGCTTTCCTATAGTTACACCTATGATGGTCTGAACCGCTTGAAAGATGCCCTATCTCATGACGGAACGTATAATGAGACCATTGGTGGCTATGACTTGATGGGCAATATCCTGTCACTGAGCCGGTCAAACAATGTGGATAACCTTAGTTACATTTATTCAGGCAACCGTTTGACAAGTGTCACGGAGTCATTAGCCACTAATACGCTGGGCCAGCCTTCCGGAACAACTACTTACAGCGCATACGATGCTAATGGCAACCTGACCGCAAGCACCGGGGCCAAAGCGATTACCATTTCATACAACACGTTGAACCTTCCGCAAACAATGACCATTTCTGGAGGAACGATCAGTTATACTTACGATGCAACGGGTAAGAAACTCAAAAAGGTTGCTGGAACCAGTACTACCCACTATGTTAATGGCATTCAATACAGCGGTAATACGGTTGAATTTGTACAGACAACTGAAGGCAGAGCTGTCAACAAGACCTCATCATTCGAGTATAACTACAACTTGATTGATCATCTGGGTAATGTAAGAGTGAGTCTTGATAAGGCTGGAACTTTGATCCAAGAGAGCAATTATTATCCGTTTGGTATGCAGATCCCAGATAAGAACCTGGTGGGAAGTACTGCAAATAAGTATCTTTACAATGGCAAGGAGCTACAAGATGAGTATAACCTGAATCAATATGATTATGGTGCACGGTTCTATGATCCGGTGATTGCAAGATGGAATATACTTGATCCATTGCAGGAAGATGAATATCTATCTGAATTTGATAAAGAATATAGCGAAGAATTAGTTAATGAAGGTTACGATGTTGGTGATGATGATTTAGCGGATGGTAGGAAATATGCAGGGGGCATATTCAATTTAATGACACCTAAAAATGCAATAAATGCGAACACCTCTGCTGTCCATTACAATGAAAGTCCTTATGTCTACGTAGGAAATAACCCAATAAATTTTATAGATCCAGTTGGACTAGATTCAATAAGTGCCAGACAATTACCGGAAGTCACCGTTGCTACATCAAGTGATAATAATAATAATAATAATAATTGGCTTGGCCCGGTATTAATTATGCTTGGACAACCAATAAAAGCTTTAAAACCTGTAGGAGCATGTGCTTCTAGTCCTGGTTCATCAATAGCCTCATGGACATTAGCTAAGGTCCTTCCAATGGAAAGTACAGCCTTAAAAAAAACTCAACGAAAAGTAGTTAGGGTGGTGAGCAAGAAACTTGCAAAAAGAGTAGGAACAAGAGTAGTAGGTAGATTCTTGGGAAGACTCGTTCCATATGTTGGATGGGCTTTAACTGCTTATGATGTTTATGAAAATAAAGAGGATATTGGGGGTGCCTTAAATGAGTGGAAAGGCGGAAAAGATGCTAGTACTAGTTGGATGAGAAATCCTGATGGTTCAAAAAAAGTTGATTATAGTGTTTGTTTTGAAGCAGGTACATTTATTTATAGCAGTAAAGATTTAGTTCCAATTGAAAAAATCTCGATAGGAGATAGTGTTTACTCATATAATTTCTCAACCAATCAAATTAAGTTAAATAAAGTTATTAATACTTTGCATAAAGAAACAACAATTGTTTATGAAGTAAAATTTGGGAAGGAGAGAATACATGTAACTGCGGAACATCCATTTTATGTAGAAAATTTAGGGTGGATGAAAGCTAAAAAGCTAAAGGTTGGTTATAAATTAAAAACCATAAAGAATATACCTTGTAAAATATCGGAAATTAAGTGTGTGTCTAAAAAAGTTGACGTCTACAATATAGAAGTCGATGGTGACCATAATTATTTTGTTACAAACACAAGAGCCCTTGTGCATAATAAAAAGATAACGATTTTAAGAAAGAAGTTGAAAAATGAAAAATCAAAATTGAGTAAATAAAATGGACAATGAGATTTTTGATACGATAAAAAAGTTTATAGTAAAACAAGCTGCTGTTACTGAAATTGAAGTTACGGAATGTGCCTCTTTAGAAAATGATTTAGGCATCACAGGTGATGATGCTGTTGAATTTATTATCGCATTTGGTAAGGAATTCAATGTAGATGTATCTAAATTTTCAGCAGCAGAGTATTTTGAACCTGAAGGAGATAGAATTTTTCCAGCTATAATAAGGCTATTTACAGGTAGGCAAAAAGCAAAGCAAAAAGATTTAATAATGAAACATCTTGAAAAGGCAGTAATTGCAGGTCGTTTGGATGAGGAAGTGATTAATAGTTGATTTTCTTTCCTCTTAAAGATAAAGCGATAGTACAGCCCGGCATAGCCGGGCTTGTTATGATGTCAACTTTATAATGGACTCGATTTTCCTTGATATTGATGAATATAATCCAGAAGAATTGTTTGACCTCAATGATAAATTTAATATTAATGAGAATGTGTTAAGAGAAAGACTAAGAGACAAGCTATCCATTCTTAATAGGTTACTTTAAGGAGCCGCTAAGGGTGAGTTCGAACGTTTTTTGAGGAGTATAGTATGTAAGCAGGTCAATTTTCTAATTGTTGATAAGATTTTTCAACTAAAATGACAAAATTTAGATGGATCGCTATTCCGGTTATAGCTCTAATAACGGTTTTTATTATTCTCTGTTATTTAAGGACTGTAGGATATGAAAGTTTTAATTTGATGGTATTTTTATCCTGGCTTTGCTTCCTCCTTGCATTACTTTCAATCGTACAGGTCTATGTATATCATCAAGTAAATGGTATTGATGTTAAGCTTAGGTTTCCAAGAGTCTTGAGGCTGGTAGTCTATATTTTTACCTTGCATTTTACTAATAAGTATTTACTAATGGCTCCATTTGTTTCTGCGATTGCTTTTAATTTGCCTATACTTTTAATGCATGTAATTCTTGGCATTTTTATTTTTTTCTTGGATACATATGATAGGGTATAGACTTTGTTGTTGATGGTCAGAGACTTCAATGCGCCATTACTACTATTGGTTTAAGAAATGAAGAAATTAAATACGGATCTTTACAAGCAATCACTACTTTATCAATTATCTGGTATAGCCATGGATACAATATATGTTTTGAAATGTTCTGATATGAACTTTCTTTAAAAGTTGGGAATTATAAACTCATTGATATTGAGAATGATGAGGGAAGTTTATTAGAAAAACGAAAATCTTTATAGGTTATTTCTTATATGACTTTAGATCTGTTGATGTTCCTAAAATAACTCCATGATATCTTTTATGAATGATAGATTATCCAGAGACAATAATAAGATGCTTAAGCTTTGATTTTACGAGTTATTAGTGAGTTGAATTATTTTAACTTACTGTAAGTGTTTGATATATATATATAGTTGTGGTTTTGTGAGGTCATCCTGCTACCCCGACCACAAGCTTAACAAGCAAAGTCAAAACCCTCTAAATTATATGATTTAGAGGGTTTTTTCTTTTTCTCCTATCATCTAAAATCAAAACAAATCAAATTTCTGGTGAGC
This sequence comes from Solitalea canadensis DSM 3403, assembly GCF_000242635.2. Classification (NCBI taxonomy): domain Bacteria; kingdom Pseudomonadati; phylum Bacteroidota; class Sphingobacteriia; order Sphingobacteriales; family Sphingobacteriaceae; genus Solitalea; species Solitalea canadensis. The sequence continues at coordinate 2,593,831 of NC_017770.1, read as the reverse complement.
TATTGGTGAGTTGATTTATGTTTAATAAATTGATTAAGTGATTTAATTAAGTGGTTGTTAATCAGTTCTTTAAATAATTTAATTTGTATCCATTTGTTCATTCTGTTTGAAAATCAGTGAGTTAAATCGCCTTTTAAAGCGAATTGTTTCATTTTAATGTGATTTGTGATGAGAAACTATTCTTTAAAATTTTTGATCCGTTCTTCTGTTAATAGTGTCAATAAAAAGGATTGATTTATTGCCGTATCTCAGTAGGAAGTGTAAGAAAGGAATTTTCGCTAAAAAGAGAGATTGAAATATCGAAATGGGATCAGAAGGCAGGTTATGTTAAAGGTAGTTCTCAACAAGCAATTGATATAAATTCCTATATCGATAAAGTTAAATTTGATGGGCTGCAATTCATAAGGAAATATTGGACATGACCTTCTTGGAAGTAGGTAAACACGTCATTTGTTGATTGGTTTAAACCTGATTTATTTCTAAATCTTTTCTCAGGAGACAATACCTCTGTTTTAAATTTTTCATAAACATTGATAACATGGTTTAATTGTTTTTCATCAAATCATTTAGCTGGATACATTTTAAAAGTTTGAATTGCAATATCTATAGCTTGCGCTAATTTATTTGCTTCGTTATCATAATTAAATTTTGTCATTCCTGTTTTTATTTTTTGCGAACATAAATATACAAAGCTTCATTTTAAAGAGTTAAAATGCTTTTTACTAATAATTAATCAGAATATATTCAGCAATAGAATTTTCAAAAGAACATAAAGAAACTAAATTGTAAGTAGAAGATTAGTTTTTTTAAAATTGAAAATCCTGGTTTCCGCTTGCTTGTATAATTACTCCTTTCTCAAATTCATCTAAATAAGTATGTATTTGTTGTTCAGTTTGATGTCCCCTAATGCTTATTATAATTCATCAATGTCTTTAGAGCTACTTATTTTGCCTAGTTTGGATTGCAGATTTCTCATGTGCTCAGCTACTTTATTTCTCACTATTTTGCCGTAATACACTTCAGTTGTACTTGTTTTGCTATGACCCAGTAAGTAGGATACAATTTCAATAGGAATGTCATTATCCATTAGCACTGTCGAAGTAAAAGTTTTTCTTGCAATGTGGTGAGTGAGATGTTTATTTAATCCTATTATTTCAGCAATTTCTTTTAAGTAACTATTGAATTTTTGGTTTGAAATTGGAGGTAACAATTGTCGTTCTTTTTCTGGGAATCCGTATTTATAAAGTATTTCAAGTGCTAGGTAATAGAGGTATAATGAGAGGACGGTTTGTTTTTTGTCTGATCATTTCTATCCATAAGAAACCATCTTCTCTTTCAATAAGGTGCTCTTTGGTCAATACACTGGCTTCATTGTAAGCTAACCCTGTATAGCAAGAAAATATAAAACAATCCTTTATTTGTTCTAATCTCTTCTGTGAAAAGTTATGATCTTCTAATAGTTTTAATTCTTTTTTTTCGAGAAAAACAACCTCCTTTAGATATTTCTTTTTCTTATACAAAAGAAATGGGTCAATCTGAATCCAACCATTACCTTGGCAACTTTGATAACTTTTTTAACCCTCTCAATAGTTTTATTAATTGTGTTTTGATTGTGATTTTTTACTGTTTTAAAATAGTAATCTAGGTCGTCTAAAAAGCTGAGTTTTAAATCTGTTAAAGCAATGTCTGATTTTTTGAAATGATACTTTAAAAATTCTTGAATGTTATTCTGGATGGCAACGAACTTTTGATGAGTCTTTGGAGAGTATTCTTTATTGATAAGGTTTCTCATCTTGTAATTATGATGTTCAAAGACCTGCATTAAAGTTTTCTTCTCTTCATTTACACCGATAAGCTTATTGTAAACTTCATCGATTATAATAGGTTTGTTTTCAACGGATAGAACTGTTATGATTTTTTAAATGTCATTCTCGATCTTAGAAAGATTGTCATTGATAAGTATGGCCTCTGTTGATGCTCCTTTAACTCTTTGTGTTTTTATTATTCCATACTTTTTCCCTCACAGAATGAGAAGTTGAGAATTGTTTCCTTACTCCATTTACTGTTATTCTGCAACAGATAGGAATGGTTCCGTCTGTTTTTGTTTTTGATCTGTATAAGAAATACAGGATGTTTAAATTGTTTATCATACTTACATTATTAATGTTGGATTATTTATGCAAGCATTGATATAATTATCTATTAAACAGAGGTGTATAGAGGTGAAGAAGTATACCTATATGTACCAAAGAAGTGTACCTTATAGTAAACCTAATCAGAGGTAATACAAAATAACAAAGCCCTTAGTTTATCACTAAAGGTTTATCTGTTATCTGTGGTAGCGGAGACGGGAGTAGAACCCGTGACCTCTGGGTTCAAACGCCTGTTAGCGGTTAGACTTTTTATTTCCCCAATTCATTTTTTTTAATTCAAACCAATCTGTCGGGTCACCTTCATAGTCAAACGTTTCTTGAAAGTCAAAACCTAACTTAGTCAATACTTTTTTAGAGTTTACATTTTTGGGGTCGGTAATTGCAAATATTGAATCTACATTCAAATTATTAAATCCGTAGTCTACTATTGCGATTGAAGATTCTGTAGCAAAACCTTTTCCCCAATGCTTTTTCTTAAACCGATAACCGAGTTCGTAAAAATTGTGGTGATTATTTAGTAACTGATTGAAATACTTTAGTCCCGACCAACCAACACATTCATTTGTTACCTTGTCAACTACAGCCCAACGTGCAATTCCATTTTCCTTGTACTGCTTTTTAAGCATTTCAATCACTTTTGTTATTTCGTCAATTGACTTTACAGGATTGTTTTCTAAAAACAAATGAACGTCTGGGTCAGAGTCCATTTCGAATAAGTCATTTTCGTCTGTGTATGCTAATTCTCTTAAAACTAGTCGTTCGGTTTCTGCAAATATTTTCATGCTAGTTAGTGTCTTTAGTGTTGTACGTCTTTTAAGCTGGCCCCTAAAGAGTCCTAAATGCTACTCGTGTTGTGTTGATTATAAATAGTTGCGTTTATACCACTATAGCTGAATTCTTGGTTGACTTCATAGTTGATATTGTTTAGAGGTTTAAGTATTCTAAAATAACTATTCTATTTGAATCTCCAAGTGGTCAAATGTTTACCGAATCAAAGTTCATTATGATGTCAGACCTTGTTAAAATTGTCCATAATGCAATGATGTTGTTTATTATAAACATTTGGCGCATCTGTTGGCGCACAAGAAAAAAGACAATAAAAAAGCAGAAGTGTTTAATAGGGTATAAAACCAAAAAAGGCTCTTAGATTTCTCTAAAAGCCTTTTTTCTGTTGTAGCCCTGATGAAAAATTGTTTGAACACTTGAAAGGAGTTTTATTGATTATTGGGTCAATAAAGAACGACTCAAGTCATTGAATTTATAAGGTTGTATTGGTCACTGAGGTACAGAAGAAGAATGGCATAACTACTTAAATAGTCCTTGGATTGAGACCAAGTATCGCAAAGTAAAATCTGAATTTCCTTCACCTGAGTTAGTAAATGGGCATATTGATAGTGATAGAGAAAATAATTTCAGTTGGTTTACCATTATTTGTGATTTAATGCGAATGTATCCGAATGTGTATGCAGATATTAGCTACACCTTAAATGATACTTCCTTGTTACCTTTACTGAAAATGATTCTGGAAGCTGATACGAGAGTAAGAGAGCGAGTACTATTTGGTACCGATTTTCAAATGGTAAGCAAATCTATTTGTGAAAGAGAGTTTGCTATTAATATACGTTCTTATCTTGGTCCCGAACTGTTAACCAAATCGCTATTGATAATGCGGAACGTTTTCTAAATAATGGATTTTCCACTGTTAAAAATAAGTGGTGGGAGTAATCTAAAAGTAACACTATTGTTTGTGAGTAAAAGATAAGGAGTCAAGGATGACAAGTCAGAAGAAATTTTACATGGCCTACCAGTTAATCTACAGGAGGAGGCAGAAAGACTAATAGAAGGATTATGAGGTATGTACTAGGGCATAGTCGGGGCTTATCTTGAGGCCCTCATCTCAATCGGTTATCCGGTTAAATTATCTCAATAACTGGCAACAAGACATATTGGGTTAATCCTCCTGTTAAAACCGGAGGTATCCAATTAGGCATCAGCATGGGATTGTCTTCTGATCGTTGCAATGACGGTAAACTTATATTTCGGATTTTGAAGAAAATACTCGCTAGAAAGTCTGAATTTAAATAAAAAAGATATCTTGGTTAGTTACTATGAAATTACACTCTAATTAACTGTGATGCTGGAATCTTTTCATTCTATATTAAAAGTAAGAATCCATATTGATTCTGCTATTACCCTAAAATTACTTCGGGCTCGGAATCTTCCGTTGATTATTACTTTCTTGAATCGGGAGTTTAAGGAGAACGAACAAATGATGATCCCATATCAGAGCCTTGTGCAAAAGTTGGGAGATTTTTTAGAGGAGATTGAATATGGAGATGATGATGATGATGAATTTAAATCAGTTAAACTCATCCTTGATTTCGATGAAAAGGCAAAGTTGTATATTGATCGTTGGATAGATTTGAACTATCTGCGCAATATAATGGATGATAGCAGCAAAGTACTTTTTGTGTTGCTTTCAAAGCATACTGAAAAAGCCTTTCAGTTTTTTGATCTATTGAAAGAGAGGGAGTTCGTTGGCACAGAATCTAAGTTTAAAGATATTTTTCATAAACTAAGGGATATAGTTGAAAATGCTAATCCTGATAAAGTGAAACGTCTTGATGAACTTGAAAAGAGAAAACAAACAATTGAGGAAGAAATTAGAAAAATAAAAATCGATGGATTTGTAACAACTTATGAGGACTATCAAGTTAAATCAAGGTATGAAGATATAAACCGGTTGGCAAATGAATTAATTGGTGATTTTAAAGAAGTAGAGGATAATTTTAAAGATATAACAAGAAGAATTTACGAACGTCAACAAAATACGAATCTTTCTAAGGGTAAATTACTTGCTGAGACGTTTGATGCATTATATGAACTGCGGGCAACTGACCAAGGCAAAAGCTTTTATGCATTTTGGCAATTTATGCTCGACGATGTGAGCCAGGCAGATTTTCAGAAATTGACTAAAGAAGTTTATCAGGTCCTGGAAGATCGGGGAATCGAAGTTTCGTCTCGTTCTCTTCGCAAGCTAAAAAATTTGCTTCATATAGCTGCCAGAAGAGTACTTGATAAGAATGGGATATTAGCAGATAAGCTTAGTCGGGAAATTGTGGCAAAAGATCAGCTGGAATCTCGTAAAACAAGAGAGTTAATGTCAGCTATTCGTACGATGGCTATAAAACGTATCAACAAACCATTCGAACGAGACGTCTGCATGGAATTGGATGGAGACGCAGATGTTTATCTTCCTTTGGAAAGAAAACTAGGTGAAAAACCTGAAGTTAACATATTCACTATGAATGCTGAAAGCGCATCCCTAGCTATAGAAGATATAGGGGATTTATCAAAACTCTTCAATGCCGATCTAATAGAGAAGAAATTATTGCTTGATAATATTTACGAACTGCTTTTGGACAGAAGTCAGATCTCATTGAAAGAGATTGTTGAAATAAAGGGAATAACAAAAGGATTATCAGAACTCTTGGCATATATTACATTGGTTAATACCTCTAGTAAATTTTTCATAAATGATACAGTTAAAGAGACAATCTGCTTTGACGATTACCTTAACAAATACCTCGAACTACCTCAAATTATATTTTCAAACTAATTATGGAGTTTATAAATCCTAACATAGCAGTTTATGCAAAGGCAGCAGTTAAATTATTACAAGGGCCTGTATTTGAGGATCAAAAAGAATTATGGGAAGAGATTAACAAATACCATGTAGAGCTGACCCGGTATTTTGAGAAAATAGCGGTCAATGTAATAATAGATAACCGCGATGGGTATGCATATCTTAAACAAATAGAGTTAGATGACTCGGGATTAACTATAGGGCTTATTCGGCGGATACCGCTTAGTTATGACTTGACCTTAGTTTGTGTATTACTGAGAGAATGGCTGCTTGAGTTTGAATCCAATGATGTTGAAACTACCAATCTATATATCACAGTTAAACAATTTAGGGATCGACTTGAAATGTTCTTCAAAGAAAAAACAAATGAGCTTAAGTTTATCAAAGAGCTTAATAAACATTTAGACGCTTGTGAGAAAATGGGTTTTCTTAAAATTGTAAATAAGCAATCGTCCAATTCCGATGACGACCTGTATGAAGTGAAACGTATCATAAAGGCTCGCATAACAAATGATGAACTAACTCGATTTAAACAATTATTAGAAGATGAGCTTAAGTCTGTTTAGTACCAAACCCAATGAATCTGGCTTTAGGTTACATGCTTATGAGATCTGGAATTGGGGAACTTTTGATGATAAGATATGGACGCTCCAGCCCCGAGGCGAGACATCCCTGTTAACTGGTGCAAACGCATCAGGTAAGACAACGTTAGTAGATGGTTTGTTAACCTTGCTAGTACCAGAAAAAAGGATGCGGTTTTATAATCAGACTGCAGGCTCTAAAGGTGAGCGTACGGAAGATAGTTACGTAATGGGAGAATATGGAGAAACAGAAAATGAAATTACAAACGCTAGAGAGATTAAGAGGTTAAGGGCCGAAAAGACTAAGGCCCAATCCATTTTATTAGCTGTATTTCAGAATGAATCCCAATTTGTTACCCTAATCCAGGCACGCTGGTTTGCCGGTGGCGAATTAAAGAGAACATTTATTATCGCTTATAAAGAATTATCAATAAGCAGGGATCTGATGCCTTTTGATAGCAATGGGGACTGGAAGAAGAGATTAAAGCAAAAATACCCTAAACAAGGGAGTAAAGAATTATTGATGTTTATGGATAGCCCTGGCGAATATGGGAGGATGATGAGGAAGGTATTAGGTATGCGTTCAGAGAAGTCACATACGCTCTTTAGTCAAACCATTGGTCTTAAGGTATTAGGGAATCTGGATGAATTTGTTCGCTTTCAGATGTTAGAAGAGAGGGATTCAGAAATCGAATTTCAGAAGATTAAATCCTACTTCAAAACATTAAATGATGCCCACAGAGCAATCGAGAAGACAAACAAGCAGATTGAACTCCTTTCTCCAATTCGTGATGTTGGGGTAACTCTTACCGCTGATAAGGTTGATTTAGTGCTACAAGAAAAGCACCAGGAAATCTTGCCACTATGGTTTGCTAGGAAAAGCCAATCATTAATTGAATCATTTCTTTCTTCAGAGAGCAAAATAAAAGAGAAAGGAGAAACAGAAATAAGTCTATTACAGCAGGAGATTGGAGATGTAGAGGATAAAATCGTAAAAGTATCAGTTCAAATCGAATCCGATGAGGTCGGAAGGCAGGTTGGTGATATTGAAAAAGAAATCAAAAGACTAATTCGGGAAAAGGAGGATAAAGAAAAAGTATTAAAACAGTATAATCGTTTAGCCGAAGAATTAGACTTCCAATTAAACCCAGAATCGGCAAGCTTATTTGAGGAACAAAGAAATACTGCAAAAGATAGTAAATCTAAAGTGAGCATTGAGCTGGAAAAATTGGAAGAAGATCAGTATCAGGCAAAAAGACTTAAGGAAAAGTTGAATGAGCAATTTGATAATATATCCAATGAGCTAAGCATCCTTCAGTCTCAAAAAAATAATATCACTGGCTCTACTGCAAGAATTAGAAAAGAATTATTAGACTATACGGGTGCCTCAGAATTAGAAATCCCCTTTGTAGCTGAGTTAATTAAAATAAAAGGAGATGAAAAATATTGGGAGCCAGCTATTGAAAAGGTTCTGCATAATTTTGCACTTCGTTTAATCGTACCTGATAAATATTATCAGCAAGTAAATGAATATATAAATAATTACGATTTAAGAGGTCGCATGATTTATCAAAGATTCAATAAAAGAGACGTATCCCCAAGATTGTTCCAACAAGTGGATGAAGGTGAATTGATTTATAAGCTTGAGTTCAAAAAAACTGAGTACACCGAATGGGTTCAATCTGAAATTAACAAAAAGTTCAATTTTATTTGTACAGATGATTTGGAATCGTTCCAATTATTAGAAAAGGCTCTTACCAGCAAAGGCTTATTCAAGAATTCCACCCGTCATGAAAAGGACGACAGGCCTGAAGTTAAAAACCAGCAACTATATGTTCTTGGTTGGGACAATAAGGAAAAGTTATCTGTTTTGAAGGGAAAAGCAGCGGAGTTAAATCTTGCGGTATCCGAGTCCGTAAAAAAAATAGAGTATATCAAAAATCAACAGGATAGACAAAAAAACATAGGAGACAATTTAACTCGTTTCATTGAACATGATGATTTCAAAAAGATAGATTGGTGGAGTCTTTCGTCGAAAATTCAGGAAAATAAAATAAGAATAGAAGCACTTCAAAAGAGCAATGACCGAGTTAAAACACTTAAAGATCAGCGAGATGGATTAGTGGCCAATTTGCAAGTATTGAAGTCAAAGTTAGATGGGCTAAAAAATACTATAACTATTATCGGTGCAGAAATAAAGCAGCAGCAGCAGAAACTACGAGAGACGATTGAAATTATTAACAGGTATATTATTCTTCCAGACCAGACAGATATCCTGTGTTTTGAAAACACCTTCATCACTGATATTGATTTAAAATTAGATTCTATTGACAATTTTAGGAAGAGGATACAAAGCATAATCTACGAAAGTATTGAGACCTATAAGGACAAAATAAGATCTCAGGAAAGTGCTGTTGAGACTTTGATGAGAGCCTTTATCAATCCACCACGAAATATTACGGATCAATTTGAAGATTGGAGTTCGGAAACCCATCGTTTAAGAGAGCGGGCTGAGTTTATAGATGAATACATCGCATTGTTAGATAAACTAGAAAAACAGGAACTCGCAGGGTATAAACAACAGTTTAAGAAATACCTTAATGAAGAGATGATTACGAAGATGTCTGATTTTCAGACATGGTTAGAAAGGCAGGAAGAGGATATTGAGGATAACATTGAAACCCTGAATAAATCTCTTGAAAAAATTGATTTTAAGAGTAATCCCCCAACATTTATTAAACTGCATATCGAGAAGGATTATGCCCCACGGGTAAAGGATTTCAAGATCAGATTAAATGATTGGAAGCCTAATCTTATTGAATTCGAAAGAACGAAAGATGATAATATCCTAGAACAAAGTTTTAATAAAATTAAAGGCTTATTGGACTATCTCACCTCGGATGAAACCGCAAGAAAAGAAGTGCTGGACGTTAGAAATTGGCTTAAATTTAAAGCTGTTGAACATCATAAGGAAGATAAAACAAAAATATTTCGGAGCTATACTGGAACGGCAAAGCTTTCTGGCGGTGAAGGAGCTCAACTTACTTACACCATCTTGGGTTCAGCAATTGCTTACCAATTCGGTATTCATCAGGAAGGCTTAAATACTAATTCTTTCCGTTTTATTTGCGTAGATGAAGCATTCAGTAAACAGGATGATGAAAAGGCAAGGTTTTTAATGGAGTTATGTAAACAGCTTCATTTGCAGGTTATGGTAGTGTCACCGGCGAAGGCTGAAGAGGTCGCAATCGTTGAGCCATATATTGCACGGGTCCATTTCGTACAACGTAAGGATAATCGTCATTCCGTTGTTTATGATATGCCAATAAAACAGTTAGTAGAGCATCGGGAAGATTATTTACAGTCTGAATTATCATGATCACAACAACTGAGATAAAGAAAAAAGCAGATAGAATCTACCCCCAAGTACTCCGCTCTGTTTTAACGGAAGAGAATGTTTTCCCATTTCACATTAGAGCTGATAAATCACTTTCAAAAGATTTTGTTTCAATGAGTCGGGAGATTGCCCATATAATGGATGATTCAAAGGATAGAAAAGGGTTCGGTTATACTGTTGTTGCAGAAAGAACCAAGAATAGACTGCATGGTGTTCAAGATATACCAAAAGCTATAATATTTGAAAGTCAAATAGATTTTCTTAAGTATGTTGGCAAGCAAAAGGAGTTTGAAGCTTTTAATTCTGATATCAAAAAGATTTTATCTCTTATTCCTGAATTAAAAGATTGGTGTATCAGTAATCCTCTTTTAGTAATCAATAACTCTCTAAAATGGGATGATTTGATTAAAGTTTGTTTATGGTTTATGAGTTTTCATGAAACTGAGAAATATTATATCAGAGAACTTCCTATTGCCATTGACACTAAGTTTGTAGAATCTCATATAAGCATTTTACGGACGCTTTTAGATGAACTTGTTCCTCATTTAACTAAAATGGAGGAAAGTTTCTTTCATAAACGATTTGGATTAAAGTACCAGGAGCCTCGTATCCGATTAAGGTTTTTAGACAAATTATTAGCTATTGAAGGCAGGTTTACTGACATAAGTCTACCCCTAAGCGATTTTGTAAAATCAAATTTAACGTGTAAGAAGATTTTAATCACTGAAAATATAATGAATTTTCTTACTCTCCCGGATCTAAATGATACTATTGCGATATGGGGTGGTGGTTATGCTGTAACGAATTTAAAAAACATCAAATGGCTATATGATAAACAAATTTTTTATTGGGGGGATTTAGATATTCATGGGTTTGAGATATTATCCCAATTGCGCGGATATTACAGTCATGTAATATCTGTTATGATGGATGAAACAACCCTCCGAGAGTTTAGCATTTATCAAGTTTCAGGAAGCAAATCAAATGTAAGCAACCTTAATCATTTGTCTAAAGAAGAAAAACAATTATATGTGGAATTGAGAACTGGCAATATAAGATTAGAGCAGGAAAGGATACCTCAACAGTATGTTAATAAGTGGTTGGAATCAAGTTTAAGCTAAGTCTGATTAAAATGAAAAAGCGGATGTTTGAGAAGGAGAAAAGAGCGATGTCCCTACTTGTAGATGTTTTCATTTTCAGTTATACATTTCTTTTGGATGATAAATGTATATATCAAATAGATTGATTTGATATAAGTAATGTTAAATATCTTCATTGAAAAACAGTGTTGGAGATTATTTCAGACTTAGTGAGAAGGAAATGAATAAATAAATGATGAGGTAAAAACAGCTATAGTTGATTGGATAAAAATTGCAGCAGGCATTAGTATACCAAGAAGTGAGCAGGAATTAATGGCTTCTGCTTTTAGAATTTAATCTTTGGAAAAATAATGATTGGAATGTAGTAGATTGGTGTAAAGACTTTATTGAATTGTTTTTTAATCAAATTTAGAGTTGTCTGTAAAATAAAAAAAATCCTTGTAAATGGTTGATTTGCAAGGATTTTTTTATTAATCTGTGAGTTGATGGGAATGGAGTTGACTCTTTGTTAACTTTCTTAAGTTGATTAGATTCATACAGGAGCAGTCAAATACTTTTAGATTGAAATATCCATAGTCCTGATGGGAAATTGATTAATTCTAGAAAGAAATTTGAATATACTTGAGATAATTTTGAAATGTAATCAAGAACAAATGATAATTAATTCAAGATGGTAATTATTAAAAAGGTTGGAGCTGTATTCTTAAAACTTCGTAAGTATTTTTACTTAATATTTTTTCCTTTTCTTCAGAAATGTATTCGGATGGATCTATCTGTTCTAGCCCCAATGAACTAGTTAAATAGCCGCTTTGTGCGCCAACCTTGATCCCCTCCCAAATTTAGGACCTTTTAGAAGTAGAGTTTTCAAGTTTCACATTCTACCTGAATAACATGCTCAGGGAGGCAAACGCCTGTTGATTTTAATAACATTTCATCCGGCTACATACCGTTCAAGGCACTGTGTGGACGGTTGTAATTGTAATCCTCCATCCATTCTGCAGCTTTAGTTCTCGCTTGGCCTAAGGTTTTAAAAACATAGGTGTTTAATAGCTCCCTTCGAATGCTGCCATTGCAACGTTCGACAAAGCGTTCTGGGTCGGTTTGCCTGGTTGGATGAACACCAGGGTTACTCTGTTCTCTTTACTCCAATCGTCCAACGGGGCAATGCCTCATCTGGATAATTTGCCCCTAATCAAAAAATCAGCTATAAAACAACAGAACAATAATTTTACACACAAAGAGACATGAATTTCAAACAATATGACGATGGCAAGGATGGCATATCAACATACATAGTTTGTATCCGATATAGTTAACTCGTTAAATTAATTGGAAGAGATTTTATAAAACTATAAGTTGTTAATTTTTTGACTTAATTTTCTCTATGAAATTTCTAGTTACAGATCAGAAAGCTGGTGGCGATCTTTTACTTATAAATGGAGAAGAAAATTTCGGTCGCTTTTACTATGGCCGTGATCAAGAAAAGAAATACTTCACCATTGTTTGGAATCGCGGTGAAAAGCAAACAGTCACAATAGATAATGTGGAACATGATTTTATGCCCAACACTGTTCTGCCGCTCATGTTCAATCAATCCTTTTACTTTGAGAGAGCTTCTGATGTTGTAGCGTGGCAGTTTAATCGTGAGTTTTATTGCATCATTGATCATGACGCAGAGGTAAGTTGCGTAGGATTTTTATTTGGCATGGGAGAGGTGCTTTTTATCAATCTTGATGACGCTGCTCAAAATAGGCTTCGGTTGTTATTAAATATCTTTATAGAGGAGATTAATACTCAGGATAACATTCAAAATGAAATGCTGGTAGTACTCTTGAAACGTCTCATTATATTTATCACACGGTTGGCGAAATCTAAATACATACCCGATCCGAAACTTAATGACGAGCGATTAGATGTATTCCGCAAGTTTAATTTATTGGTCGAGGCTAATTTTCGTACCGAACATTCAGTAAATTACTATGCTCAATTATTAAACAAATCGCCTAAAACGTTATCCAATCTTTTTGCTTTATACAATCAGAAAACTCCAATACAGGTTATTCAAGATCGAATAATCATAGAGGCTAAAAGACTTTTATCCTATACTAATAAATCAGCTAAAGAAATTACCCACGAATTAGGGTTTGATGATGCAGCTTCTTCTGTAATTTCTTCAAACGACACACCTCTTTATCCCCCCTTGAGTTTAGAAATAATAGGGAAAATGTTTCCCTCGGGAAATAATTACAAACCTTCGGGAAATATCCTCATTCTCCAGCCACAATTACTGCTGCATCTTTGTATTGTTGATCAGGCATAAAAAATCAACCGATACAAAATGAAAACTTCAAACTTAATTAACCAATCAAAAAGTGGTATATTATCTACCGTAATTGTTTTATCATCAATTGTAAGTTTAACTATGGAAACTAACGCCCAAACAACAAAAGAAGTAAAAAATGTGGTTTTAGTACATGGTGCATTCGCCGACGGTTCAGGATGGAAAGCACTTTATAATGTACTTACCAAGAAAGGCTATCATGTCACAGTTGTACAAAACCCACTAACCTCATTAGAAGATGATGTTGCCGCAACAAATGTTGTATTAGACAATCAGGACGGGCCAACTATTCTTGTAGGCCATTCATGGGGTGGTGCAGTGATAACGGAAGCGGGCAATCATCCAAAGGTGGTAGGTTTAGTTTATGTTGCAGCATTCCAACCTGATAAAGGAGAATCGGCGTTACAATGGTTGCAAACAGCTCCTCCTGCTCCGGAAAATGGAGTATTACCTCCAAATGATAAAGGAATAGTTTATTATGATAAGGCTAAATACCATGCAGGTTTTTGTGCCGATATCAGTAAAGAAGAGGCTGATTTCATGTACGCTTCACAAGGTGCCTTTTACGCCAAAGGTTTCGTTACTCCAATAACTAAAGCAGCATGGAATGATAAACCAACCTATGGACTTGTTGCAACTGAAGATAAGAGTATTGCTCCGGAGATTCAACATAATATGTACAAACGCTCAAACACCAAGGTTACTGAAGTAAAAGGCAGTCATGTGATCTTTATGTCGCAACCCGAAGCAGTTGCTAAAGTAATTGAGGAGGCCGCCCATAATGCGTCAAATAACAAATAAAGTTTAAGTGTATTAAGCTTAAGAATATAAATGGGTGAGCATTTCTGCTGGCCCATTTTTATGTTCAGTTGTTACTTATGGGAATGTTTATTCTGCAATTAACTTTTTGCTGCTAACAATTCAGTCGGTGCATAACCAAAATGCTTTTTAAATGCGAAGGAAAAATGTGAAAGATTCTCAAACCCAACTTCATAACAAACATCTGTAGGCTTCTTTCTTTTCTCCACAAATTGATAATGTGCAAGTTCCAAACGTTTTTGGGTTAACCATTTCTGAGGAGTGGTGTCAAAAGTTCTTTTAAAATCCCTCTTAAATGTTGTCAGGCTTCTGCCGGTAAGATATCCAAATTTTTCCAAAGGCATATTGAACATAAAGTTCTTTTCCATATAACCTGCCAGGTCAATCTTACCGGGTTCCTCGAAATTTGTCAGTATGTTGTCGATGCTGGAATCGATGGATCGCAGGATGCTTACAGCTTCCGTAATTTTGAGATTGGCAATATCCGCAGGCAATTCCTTCATATCAAAATAGGGTATCAGTGACGAAAGGCAACTTTGCAATAATGGATGATTATTATAATGGCGAATTTTTTGCTCGCCTGCCACTATTGGTCTGAATGTAATCTTGTCATAGAAATTCCGCAGCCATTCAGTAGTCAGGTGCATCACCACTGTTTGATGTGGCAACCCATCTTTAGGATAATTTATTATAGTTGCAAGCTGGTTTCTCGGTATTAAAAATATATCACCTTTTTGAAATAAATAAGTTCCCTCAGCCTGCACTATTTTAGTTTCTCCGGAAATGAACCAGATAAGCATGTGGTGTTCAAACATGATGTCCGATTTGAAGAATTTGTCCTGGTAGCAGGAAAGCTTGATGTCTTCGGTGATGTATTTTGCCTGATATTCCATATGTGAAAAAATAAGGTGAACTATACAGAAGTAGTTCTTAACAAATTTAATCGATAAACTATTTAGCTTGTTTACTATGTTAAATTTACTATTTATAAGGGGCCGCTGCTTAGCCTTTAAATCCAAAATTTTGATTATGAGAAATGATAGCCTTTGGGTTGCATACATTCAAAAAGGATGTAAGTAAAGCATAGATTTCTAATCCCATCATAAATCTCACACAGTTTGTTTGAATGATGTGTTGTTAATAAACTATTCGTTACTTTTTTCTTTGATGCACCCATTAATTGATCTGTTATAAGAAGGTAAGATCGTCCTGGTACATTGTTTTTAAGCAGCCGATGGGCCTCAATAACGCTCTCGCCATACAGTTTGCGAAAGCCTTCGATAGAAAATTCCATCATCTCTCCAGTGAGCAATAGCTTTGAGAGAAAGGTCCAGTTTAAGTTCAAACTTCTCTTGTAGTTTTATGATCTTTTCATCGAATGCCGATTTCATTTTCTCAAATTGTTCATAAAGCTCATCTTCTGTTGGAATGGTTTTCCATTTAAAGAAGAAGACTGCATCACCCTCTATTTCTGCAATCTCCATTTCCAGCCGGTTATGCCGGATGATAGTAGAAAGCAATTCCTGAGTAATGATTTGTCCGGTTATCAAGTCGGTGCTTCGAACCAATTCAGTGAAGCCACTAATGTCTGGAATGAACACCAAGCCTTTTTTGTTGTTTGTACAATTCCCCTGACTTACTATTTTGTTGTTGTTTGATATTAAAGTATCCATAGAGATTGTATTTGTAGGTGAATGTTACCTAACCGGATAATGATAGTTTAATACCTTCTTACTTAGCTTATATCGAACACAATTCCAGTCATTTCTTCGGTGAGGGCCCACAGACGCTTTGCGTCGTTCTCATCCAATGAATATTGCATTACGCCGCTTTGGTGAAGTTTTGCACTGATTTGATCGGAGTAATCCACTGATAACAATTCGGCGATATCCCCATCCTCACAATATACGCCACCGATCGTGTTGAGCATCGAACTGGTTGCAGCCCATACAGTAGTTGCAGCGCCTTGGGGAATTGTTTTTAACGAGACTAAGATTTCTGGATGAACATTGCCTTTTTTATCTAATAATCCCATTTTCTTTAAGAGATCTACTGATGCTTCCCTACCTAATTCTGTATCTGCGATTGATCCCGGATGTAGTGAATAGGCCCGCACGTTGAATGATTTTACTCGATTATCCAGTTCCAAAGCAAATAGATTGCTGGCTGTTTTGGATTGGCCATAAGCCTGTAATGTTTCGTACTCACGGTGCTTAAAATTGGGATCGTCGAAAGAAAACGGTGCCATGTGGTGGCCCAGTGAAGACACATTGATCACCCGTGCGCCATTGGCTTGTTTCAGTGCAGGCCATAGTTTTGCAGTTAAGTGAAACTGGCCGATGTAGTTGGTTGCTAATTGTGATTCGAAACCGCGACTGTCTTTACGCAATGGTACCCACATGATACCTGCGTTATTGATCAATAAGTGCAGTGGTCGGCTTGATGCAAGAAATTTTTCTGCAAAGGAATCAATAGAAGCTGGATTCATAATGTCCAAGACATCGATCTCTACATTAGCAATACCCTCGAGATTTTTCCGGGCCTTGTTTACATCTCTGGCGGGTACGATTACTGTCGCTCCTGCGGCAGCCAGTGTCTTTGTAGTTTCTAAACCAATACCTGTGTTGCCGCCTGTTACGATAGCAATCTTACCAGTAAGATCAATGCCTTTGATAACTTCTGTAGTTGTTGATTTGGCGTTGAAGCCTGAGCCGAGCGGGTGTTGAAGTGCACCCTGATAGTTGCTTTGTTTCATTTTTAATTTCGTTTTGTCTATACAAAAGTAAAACAGGTTGTTATCGCGGGTTTTGTTTAAAAGGCCTATTTTACTTTGTTTAAAAGGCCATATGGTGTTGAATTAAATTCATGTAATTTATAGGTGATAGGATTTCTATTTACTCAGCTACATTTTTAATGTAAACGAATTAAAAGCAGATAGTTCATATTAATTAATTGTTAATCAATTATTTGGTAAGTATTAAATTTTACAAAACTGGAAAAACGGGTAGTCGTGATCTGTTTTCTAAACGTACTATGGGTGTAATTTTTACAAAAGTTATTTATTCATGGATAGTCAATTGTTTAGAAAGTACTTTTCCGGGAAATGTAATGAAGAGGAATGCAAGGAGGTCGAAAAATACATTTCGTCACATCCTTCTATAGTGGATCAGTTTTTAGAAGCAGGGTGGGGACGATCGACGGAAGAAATTTCAACTGAAGTATCAACCAAACTAAAAAATAACCTCTACCGATCAATAGCGCAAGAATCAGAGGTGATTCAACAGAAAGCCATTAATCATTTCTCTTTTTTAAAGATTGCCGCCGCCATTGCGCTTTTAATAGCTTTTGGAGCAGGTCTTTTCTATGTATACAACTATAGAAACCAAGTAAATGAACAGTGGGTTCGAATTGATAACCAGGGATCAAAGATCAAGTCTGTAAGTATGCCGGATAATTCGATAATCTGGTTAAACGCTAACTCTTCAATTAGTTATTCCAATTTATATAATACTACAAAAAGAGAGCTTAAGCTGTCGGGCGAAGCCTTTTTCCAAGTTACAAAAAATCACCAAAAGCCATTCATCGTTCATTCGGGAAACATTAGTACTACCGCCTTGGGTACTTCATTTAATATTAGTGCTTATGAAAAAGATCAGATTGTGAGGGTTGTACTTGTAACAGGAAAAGTTGCTGTTGATTTAAAAAAATCATTTAATAATGAAAAAAGGGTAATTCTTACTCCAGGAAAAATGATCGAGTTTGAGAATAAAAATGCAAAATGGACATCTTCTATGATTAATACAAACTCAGTTACCTTATGGAGAAATAACAAACTCGTATTTGTTAATGAACTGCTACCTGATGCATTGCGAAAATTAGCAAGACATTATCATGTTAATATTCGGTTTAATGAAGAAGAATTATCACACCTATACTTCGACGGAACATTTGAGTCTACTGAGGAAAAGGAAAGGGTTTTAAAAACGGTTCTTTCGATCTATGGCCTAACTTATAAAACCACACCTAATGGATATGAAATTCTAAAGAACAAAAAATAATAAAGGGTACCGCTAAGATACCCTTACATCAGTTTATTACTTGCAATAATAAACTGTAGTCAATTGATATTAATCACTAAAACAAAGTTATGAATCTTATTTACTTACAGTTAAAAAAAAGTAATTTTTTCAAACCGTCATTACAAATCTTCGTTTCTACATTGCTGGTAATAGGGCTGTTAACTTATACTTACGTTAATGCTCAGGCTGTGCCTAATGAAAAAATCAATATTAATTTAAAAAATACTACTGCTGAAAATGTAATAAGAGAGATAGATCGTCAAAGTAGTTTAAGCTTCTATTTTGATCCGGTTCAACTGCGGGAGATGAAAGTAAAACATGCTTATTATCTCAATATGGGTCTTAATGAAGTATTTACTCACCTCAATAAAACCATGGGACTAATTTTTGTTGCAGATGGCTCGAATATTAGTGTGAGCAAGACCAAAATTACTTCACTTAAGGAAGTTAAAAAAGGTAGACTTATAGGACAGGTAATTGATGATTTAAATGAACCTTTGGCAGGTGCAACAATCCAAGTTGAAGGAACTACCATAGCTGTTCAAACCAATATTGATGGTAATTACTCTTTATCACTTGATCCGGGTGTTTATACCATATCCTATAGTTTTATTTCCTTTCAAACAAAAAGAATTAGTGAGATAAAAATCAACTCAGGTGAAACTACTACCCTGAATGTTGAATTGCTGCCTTCTGTGAAGGAACTAGGCCAAGTAGTAGTTACTTCAACTTTTCAAAGAGAATCAGCAAATGGTTTATATGCCATTCAAAAGAACAATGCTATTGTTACGGATGGTATATCAGCTGAACAAATCAAAAGAACTCCTGATAAAAATATAGGTGAAACGCTTAAAAGAATTAGTGGAGTAAGTACTGTTGATAATAAGTATGTGGTGGTAAGAGGATTAAGCGAGCGTTATACATCGGCTACTTTAAATGGAGTCGTAATGCCAAGTACTGAGATCAGCAGAAAGAGCTTCACTTTCGATATTATTCCAACCAATTTGGTTGATAATGTTGTAGTTGCTAAAACATTTACACCGGATATGCCGGGGGAGTTTGGTGGAGGAGCTGTTTTAGTGAATACCAGGGATTTACCTGTTTCTAATTTTACTTCTTTTACAATTGGAACCAGTATAAACGATCAAACCACCGGAAAGGAAAGCAGAGGGCTTCAACGTGGAAATAACATGTATTGGGCAACCTATAATACGGATCGTAATTTCCCTCAAAATGCATATATCTACAATGGAGTAACCGAACAATTCCCAACTCAGGCTACTCCTGAAGCTAAAGAGCAGGTTTTACAATCTTCAAAACTTTTTAGCAATAATTGGCAAGTGTATGGCTATCAAGGCAAACCAACTCAGAATTATCAATTCTCATTGGGACGATTGTTTCCATCAAAAAAGTCAAACGAGGTTTTCGGAATTACCGCTTCCTTAAATTATAGGAACAACCAGAATACGCAGCAGGTTTATTCGACTCGTGGTGGTTTTGACCAGGGAACCAATGGCCAGCGCTATTTATTTAATACTTCGATGGGTGGTTTATTGGGACTTGGATTTAACAGCCCAACGTATAAAATCAGTTTTCAGAATTTCTATACTCGTCAGCTTAATAATTCCTTTTATGAGCGCGTTGGACAAGAAGCGGGTAAATCAGTTTACAATATGCAGGATGTTACCGAGCAAGCCGTTTTGTGGCAATCGGTTCTAAAAAATGAATTTGCCATTAGTAAAAATGGCGATAAACTCATGCTTAATTTGGGTTACATAAATCTTAATAAAGAAAGTCCGGATAGCCATTTCTTAAGAGGCGATATTTTAAAGACATCTGCAACAGATAGCTCTATTTACAATTACTCCAATACTTCTCAACGTGATCGTATTTGGCAATCCGTAAAAGAAAATTCTTTTAACTGGGATTTAGCCTATAGTTATCCAATAAACCGAACCACGCTAAAGATGGGGTATAACGGCTGGTATAAGGACCGTTCATTCAGTGTGAAGACAGGAACATCGATAGGGTGGAGAGCTTATGCTCCATTAAGTGAAATGTTTGATTACACTACCGGAGAATGGAACCCGGGAGAAGGTTTAGTTATTTCAGGCATTTATAATGATGCTTTTAAAGGAGGGATGACGCTTCATGCGCTTTATGCAATGGCCGATCAGCAATTGGGTCAGAAATGGCGTTTGGTTTGGGGAGCCAGGGCGGAATATGTGGATGTTAGTAAGCGCAACAATTACATTTTAAAAGTGCAGGAAAATTTCCCAGGTTATGACCTTAGTCAGATTGCGGTGCAGGAGAAAAACTGGAATTTCATGCCTTCTGTTAACCTTACTTATAAGCTAACAACTAAAACAAATATCAGGGCAAGTTATGCTCAAAGTATCATTCGTCCAGATATGAGGGAGCTGGCTTACTTTAGTATCTATGATTATGAATATGATAATTTGCTGTCAGGAAGCTTTGTAAAATCGACCAAAATCAATCATTACGATCTTAGAGCAGAATGGTATCCAGCTGCCGGTCAGATTATTTCTGCAAGTTTGTTTTATAAGCATATGAAGAATCCTATGGAACTTCAAAACGGCGGAACCTCATCGTCTCTGATAAATAATAAGTATGCAAAAAATATTGGTTTAGAGATTGAAGCACGTAAATCATTGGATTTCGTATGGAGTAAATTGAAGAATATTACCATTTACGGTAATTATACACAATTACTAAAAAGTGAAGTTCAACAGCAAGAGTTAAAGTTCGAACTGGATAATACTCAAAAAACCGCTTCCATAAATTATGTGGATGCTGATAAGGTACAACGACCAAGTGCAGGACAGTCTGATTACCTTGTAAATGCCGGTTTATACTTTGACAGCAAATATGTTGGGGTAACAGCATCTTACAACTATGTGAGCAATAAAGTTTATATGGTTTCTAACAATCCTGCAAGCACTCAATTTCAATATACTCCTGGTAATGTGGATTTGCAGTTAAGTACTAAACTACTTAAGCAAAAAGCTGAATTAAGATTCAATATTGCCAATTTGCTAAACAATAACACCATCATCTACCAAAATAACTTTACACCCAAAGAGTTTGCTCAAATACAAAATGAGGGCTTCAAGGATAGAAAGCTATTTAAGTATAATAAGGATACCGATATGAAAATATTTGAAGCCAATATCGGCAGAACATATTCAATCAGCTTTTCCTGCAATTTCTAAACCTGGAATTAATCTATCAATTAAAAATTATCATCATGAATAAAATATCAAGAATGGTTTATGCATTAGGCGCATTAACTGGTTTACTAGTTGTTCAGGCTTGTGAGAAGGGTGAACCAATTGAAGGGAAGAATTATTCCAATATCAGTATCGTTAATCCAATTGCGGGAGCTCCTGCTTTAGATATTTTCATTGACAACGAAAAAATCGGGGCATTAACTGAAAATCCTGTCCTGAAAATCACCGAAAGTGGTAATAAGAAACATTTAGTACTCCAAAAGGAAACAGGTGAAAAAGTAGTAGACACCTTGATGAACTTTGCTGCCGGGGAAAATTATGCTTATAAATTTGTTTACGATGGGGGAGCTTTGCAATTCTTTTTGGCTGACAAAAACGCTGTTGAGCCTAAACCGGATGCGGGTCATTACAAAATAAGAGTAATAAATACCTTGAAACAAGGTACAGGAAAACTAAACCTTTATTTCTATAAACTCGATATCAACACATTTGAGTTATCTCCAACACCTTTTGCAGAAATTAAGAATGTGGGTAGAACTCAATTTTCGGACTATTTCCTAATCGAGAAATTGGATAGTAACCTTTATTGGACATTAGTGAAAGTGGAAGATGCTCAAACAGGAGAAATGTTAGCTGATGTAATCCTTGATCTGGGACTTTTCGGTGCTTATTTGGGAGGGCTCTCTCCACTAGAAAACTGGGTGTATAATATGTATATCTATCCAAGTGCCGACCCTTCAATGCCTGTTAATATCGATAATATCTACATTGATAAATAACCAATTGAATACGCAGAACCTGTATTTAGTCATTTATATTAATCACTCACATGAAAAAACATTTATTAACTCTTGCAATTCTTGCAACCGTGATTGCAAGTGCATGTAAAAAAGACGAACAAAATCCTGCAAGTGGGCAGTTTCTTGGTCGCAATGTAGGCGCTGGTACTTTACCGTCTTGTGCCGACTCGGTAATTAAAGGTCAAATTACTTCAAACCTTTATTTATCAAACACTAAAAAATATACCTTAAAAGGTATTGTATCAGTGGTTAACAACGCAACCATTAAGATCGCTCCGGGAGCTGTCATCCAAGGTGATACTTTGTTAGATGCATCAAGTGCTAACCCTGTAAAACCAGGAACATTGGTTGTTACCCGTGGTTCAAAAATCGATGCTCAAGGTACTGATACTGCTCCAATTGTATTTACTTCTAAAAAAGCTACCGGTTCACGCCTTGCAGGTGATTTTGGTGGTATCATTATTTTGGGTAAAGCTCCAAATAACCAGAGCACTAACCAAGGTATTGAGGGATTGGATCCAATCGCTCCATTTGATAACAAATATGGAGGTACAGATGCTGCTGATAACTCAGGAACATTAAAATATGTACGCATTGAGTATGCAGGTTACGTTTTATCTCCTAACAATGAGATTAACGGCTTAACATTTGGATCTGTTGGAAGTGGTACTACTATTGATTTTGTACAAGTTACTAACTCATTTGATGATTCATTCGAGTTTTTCGGTGGTACTGTAAATGCAAAACACCTTGTATCAGTGTCTGCTCGTGATGATGACTTTGATTTTGACTTCGGTTATTCAGGTAAAATTCAGTTTGCTGTAGCGGTTCGTAATCCTAATGCTGCTGATGCAAGTGCATCAAACATGATTGAGTGCGATAACGATGCAACCGGATCTACTAACACCCCTCAAACTAAACCAGTATTATCAAACTTTACGTTAGTTGGTGTTCAAACGCAAACAGAGGCAAGTGCTACAACCTTAGGTCCAGGTCCATTGAACGATGGTAAATTTGGTAGAGGTAACCACTGGAGAAGAAATTCAAACCTGATTATGGCCAACTCAGTTATCTTCGGTTTAAATGACGGTGCATACTTTGATAGCCAAAATGTTATCGATAAATACTGTGCAGGTAACTTCCACCACAATTTAGTGCATGGTTTTGTAAAAGCAATTGCAACTACCGGCGGAGCTCCAGTTTGTACTATTCCAACAACCGGAGCTGATAGCTATAGCAATACCTTGTACACTGGTGCTAACCCTAACACTTCAATTAAATTAGTTTCTCCGTTCTATTCAACAAGCGGATGTGCAGATTTCCGTCCAAGTATTGGTTCACCTGCATTAAGCGGAGCCTCATTTACGGGTGACTTAACCAATGCATTCTTTACTTCTACTACTTATAGAGGTGCATTTGCTGCAGGAACAAATTGGTTGGCAAACTGGGCTAACTGTAACCCACAAAATACTGTTTACTGTCAATAGATAAATAATTAATCAAACTTATTTGATTAACTACAGGTATCAACGCCTCCGGAATCCGGAGGCGTTTTTTATGGCGCTTCAATTGTATTCTTATGATAAGATTTGGCTGTCGGATTTTTAGGAAAGTTCAGTTTTTTATGCTGAAAAATGCATTAACAATTCATCGGATACTTATCAATACTTTCTGCTGACTAGTAAAGCCTTACTTTACCAGAAGTATACTGTTTTGAGCGCTCTGCAATGCTGTATTATACAAATCTTGATAATTATCTTTCTTTTTGCTTGAAACAGATAGGGTTACAGGCTTATTAAGAGATAATTGTAAAGCTCTGTTTAACAGTGGTTCCTCAGGATCACCTATTTCTTTTAAAGGTATTGCTAAATGCTCATCCATCTTTTCATCGGCTATCAAGCCAAATGAATAATTGCCAGTGTTATTTGCATTTGAAATTTTATAAACAATAGGATACAGCACCCAGTCAATTCTTTTAGACGGTCGCTGATCCTGAATACTGAAAGATCCTTCGTCCTTCCCAAATGTGTTTTCACCTATATGAATTACACTTACATACGGTCTGAGGTTATTTATTACCACCTCGGCAGCAGAAGCCGTGTTTTTTGTGGCAATTATGTAAACCCTGTTTAATGCTAACTGATTTGGTTGAATTTGACTGAAGGTAAGCTTATTTGTTTGAGCAGTTGTTAAAGTTTCCGCCAATGTCTCACTAAATTGTCCCGCATAACTATTTCCGGAGTATTTAATAAATGGCGAACTGGCTTTTAAGTTAGCCGAAATCAACCCACACAATACAGCTGACGAAGCCACTTCACCACCTGCATTGTATCTTAAATCGAGAATAAGTTCATTAATATTCTGGGATTTAAACTCTTGGAAAACAGAAAGCAATAATGGGTTGTAGTTAGTAGAGAAATTATTGAAAAATAAATAACCGGCTTTCCTGCCGTTATAAGTGTAAACAGTGTTTTTGTAAATAGGATATTCTGCAAATATCGATGGAGAAAGCTGGATAACTTTATCTTCCGTAAAATTTCCAATTTCTCCTTTTACGGTAGTAATACTGCCTGCTCTGTTCATTTGTAATGAACTGATTAACACAGAAAAGTTTGTGGCTGTAAGTTGCTGTCCGTTAATCTTATTAAATAGCATTCCTCTTTTTAATCCCTGTCGGTGAGTATTTGAGTTAGGTACTACAAGCTTTATTAATCCTAAAGTTGCATTGTTTTCTGATGTGATAACTGAAAATTCAAATCCAAATAATGACTTAATGGTGTTATTAAATGTCGATTGATCAGATGGTTTAATTAAGGCTGAAAAGCGGTCGTCGGTATATTTTACAGATTTAAAAAAGGGTAAGGGCTCTTGTTGAAGGTTAGGTTTTATAGGTAGCTGATTATTCCATAAATAATAGATTCTTAAACTATCCATTACCCATTTGTTGATCTCCTGAGAAGTAACCGGGCCTGAATAATCAGGCTCCTGTATTTCTTCTTTTTTGCAGGATGTGGCAATTACAAGTGTAAGAGTGAGTATAAGTTTAAGTGAATGAAGAGTTTGATTAAAAATAGTCATTAAGGTAGATTTAGTAGGTAGATGAAAGTTCATCTTTAATAAATTTTAGGGCATCTGTAATTTGATTTTTTACTGTATTGGGTGATATCCCTATCTTATCAGCAATTTCATTATGGTTAAGCCCCTCTTCACGACTCAACTTGTAAATTACTTTCCTTTTTTCAGGTAGCTTTTCTACTGCATTGTTAATAAGTGAGTTTAATTCGTTTAACCTGAATTTTTCTTCAGTTGAGTTGGTTACTGCTTCACCTTTACTTTTGATTTCGGATAAGAGTTGGTACTCGTTTTTCATCTTTCTTACTTCATCAAAGAAAAGATTTTTGGCATATACAAAAAGCAGGGGGAAGGGGTCTTTGGTATGATCAAGCTGATCCATGTTTAACCATAATTTAATAAAGCAATTCTGCGTAATCTCTTCAGCCCTGAATGAGTCGTTGGTTAGATGAAGAACAAAATTGTAAATTTTACCATGAGTCTGATCAAAGATTTTCTCAAAGAGTTTTTCTTTATTAAATGGCATATCCGTTCTATGGTTTGATGTTTCTATAAAAATACCAGCGACAGATAAACTGATTGTTAACTATTTATGAGGGAATTAAAAAGTAGACATTTTTACAGTTGAAGTAAAAACTGAAGGAGGCTTGATGATTGAAAATAGATTTAAAATATCCTCCAGGTGAGTAGCATTTGCTGTATGTGCCACCCAAAAAATGATTATCTAATTAATGTAGAAGAGCTATAAATTTAGATAAATTACGACTTTGGTTTTTTGGATGTTTTCTCCGGTTTTTCTACCGTTACTTTAGGTTTTGTAACTGTGGGTTTCTTCGTAGCAGGTTTTGTTTCTTGCACTTTTTCTGTTGAATTTTCAACTTTAAGTTCTTTTGTGAGTTTTTTTGCAAGCTTTTTTGATCCTTTTTTAATCTCTTTCTCCAGTTTTTTTGATCCTGATCCTATTTTATTTGTTATTTCCGTAAGGTCTGCAATCAAACTTTGTTCGATGTTAGCTCTAGTTGCTTTAATAATTGATTTAGAATTATTCATATAGTTTATATTTTTTTCTAAAGTACATTAGCTAAACATGAATTCAATATTATATTTATGTTAAATCAATGCCTTGTATTTAACATGTTTGATAAAAATAACAAACACGATTTGGTAAATGAAGGGCGATGCCACATCTTCAATTTTGCGTGGAAGAGGTACTGCTATCTTTCTATCCTTTATTAATATGTAATTTTGCTAATTTATTAACAATAATTTAACCTGTTGTTTTTCAGTCAATAATATCCTGCCTGTAATTTTGGGTAAATTTTACAGTGGTATACTTTGGTATGACGGAATCAACCGATTCAATATTGTTAGGAGAACTTCAAAAGGGAAATCTTGCCGGTTTTGACGAAATTTATACTAAGTATTGGAGGCCACTATATCGTACAGCATACCGTATACTCAAAGACGAGCAGGCTAGTGAGGATGTTGTTCAGGAAACCTTCATCCGTTTCTGGGAAAACAGGGATAGGATTGTTCCTACAAATATTAAGGGTTGGCTATGCACCACCTCTTACCGGTTAGTACTCAAAAGCCTTAAACAGATCCAGTCGAAAGACAATATTGAGGTTATCTCCTTTGGGGAACCGTTGGCCGAAGAGGCCGACCAGAGGCTTCACGTGCGGCAACTTCAATTGCAGATCGACCAATGTGTGGCTGACTTACCGGAACAGTCTCGAAAAGTATTTACCATGAGTAGGTACGAAGAGCTGTCTGTGAAAAACATAGCCCAAAAGCTCGGAATATCACCCAAAACCGTTGAAGGCCACGTTACCCTGGCCCTCAAAAAACTTCGCAATAACCTAAGAAGTACAATCATACCATTGGTACTCTTTTTCCTATAGGTCTCAAATTTGTCTTCATTGTAAAATTGCTTTTCATAGCAATTCAACTGTTCTTATCGAACAATACCTGTATTTCTGTATTGGGATGTTCCTGAAAAAAATGTGGTTAATTATTTTATTGGTAATCAATAGGATATAGTATTTACTCGAAAAAAATATCATTCAGACCAAGGGGTGTTCCTCTTTTTGGGATTATATATATGTAGGAAGTAATTAAAACCGCTAATAAGGGTAGGGTACATACAGGGAACGACAAATGGATACACTTAGAAAATTACTGCAAAAGCAAGCTAATGGAAAAAATCTCACTTCCGAAGAGCAGGCAATGCTGAAACAGGCTTACAAGGAGCTTTTCGAAGAAGAAATGGCAGCTGCGGAAGATGGAATGATATCAGTATCTGATGGTGAGCGTGGTAGAGTTATCAAACAGCGGATAGATGATAGGATAAGCGGTCAGCAGCGGTTCTACAATAATACTAGCATTATCCGCCGAATTGCAGCAATTTGGTTGGTCGGATGTACACTGTTTGCAGGAGCATATTGGTTATGGACCTATAATGCAGACACGAACAATCATTTGGCCCAACAGCAGGATATTCTTCCAGGTAGTGATAAAGCATTATTGACCTTGGCCGATGGCACGGTCAAATCGCTGACTGATGCCCAAAACGGGATTGTCGCCACGCAGGGAGGAGTACGTATCGAAAAGGACGGAAACGGGAATGTGCGCTACTTTGTAGGGCCGCAGGAAGCAGAGTCTACAGCAATGAACACTATTGCCACACCCAAGGGAGGAAAATTTCAGGTTACCCTACCCGACGGATCAAAGGCTATGTTGAATGCCGCTTCATCCCTTAGTTATCCTGTGCATTTTACCGGGAATGAACGCCGAGTAAGGATGACCGGTGAAGTTTATTTTGAAATCAAAAAACTGGTGCGACCTGAGGGAAAAGGCAACATTCCCTTTTTTGTGGAGACCGATAAACAAGAGATACAGGTTTTGGGGACACATTTTAATGTCAATGCTTATGGCGATGAAAACACAGTTCGGACAACCTTGGTGGAAGGGAGTGTTAATGTGCGATGCAACTCAGGACAATCTGTATTGTTGAAGCCCGGGCAACAAGCTGTTTTGACAGGAACTTTAGAAGTCCGAGAGGCTGATATCCAACAGCAATTAGCATGGGTCAACGGCGATTTTATTTTTCGTGGCGAAACATTGGAGAACGTTCTACGGCAGGTATCTCGTTGGTATGATGTAGATGTAGAATGTCCTGCTCATATAGGTCAATTACGTTTCAACGGAATGGTATCTCGCTCGCAGCCCATTTCATCCATTATTAAAATGATACAATCAACAAAAAAAGCAAAGGTAACACTAAATGAAAGGAGGTTTGTAGTGACCGAATAATACACTTTATACGCGATAAGCACAAAATAAAAGAGCCAAAGGTGCGGGAACACCCTTGACTGGATCGTTAAAGCTTATCGAAAACATTGCGACAACAATATCATCAACTCATTAACATTAACAAAAATATGAATTTTTATCAATGCATGCGTGTTATGAAGTTCACCATGTTATTATTGACCTGTCTGTTTGTGCAGGTACATGCTAACAGTTACGCACAGCGTATTACGATGAGTAAGCAGAATGCCAGCATCCATACAGTGCTGGAAGAAATAAGGAAGCAGAGTCAATACGACTTCTTCTACGATACGGACCTTTTCAATCATGCCAAACCAGCCAGTATAGAGGTGAAGAATGCAACCGTGGAGCAGGTACTCAATGCCTGTTTTGCCGGTAAACCCTATAGCTACACTATTGACAATAAGGTTGTGGTTATCACTGAAGCGGAAGTCAATAGCACTGCGAAGTCACAAGTCACTGAAGTCACCGGTATCGTAAGACAACAATCCGGACGGATCTCAGGCAAGGTAATGGACGATAAAGGCGAACCTTTAATTGGGGCAAATGTCAAAATAGTGCAGACGGGACAAGTTCTGCAAAGCAGTACAGATGGAAGTTACAGTTTCAATGTTCTACCGGGAACCTATACCATCGAGGTTAGTTATGTCTCGTTTAAGAGCAAGCGTATAACTGATGTAGTTGTCAAAGCTGGTGCATTGACAACACTCAATGTCGTGCTGAATGCTGTCGTCAGTCAATTGGACCAGGTAGTGGTAACTGCCAGCTATAAGACTGAAAGTACTAATGCCTTGTATACCCGTCAGAAAAATAAAGCAGGTATTTCTAATGGCATCAGCAGTGAGCAGATTGCCGCATTGCCTGATAAAAATATTGGAGAAACATTGAAACGTATTTCGGGTGTAAGCACCACTGATAACCGACGTGTAGTGGTAAGGGGTATTGCAGAACGTTACAACATGGCCATGATGGATGGCGCCGCTCTTCCCAGTACCGACGTACAAGTACGTGACTTTGAATTTGATATTATTCCCAGCAATCTGGTAGATAATGTAGTGGTGTCCAAAACTGCAACTCCGGATATGGGTTTTGGCTTTGGTGGAGGAATGGTGCAGATCAATACGATGGCCATTCCTGACAACAACTTTACCACCTTCAGTTTGGGTAGCAAGTACATCAACGGTAGTACCGGAAAAGATTTTCTGGGCTATGCTCGTGGAAGTAATGATTACCTGGGGTTTGATGATGGCAATAGAGCCCATTTTCCCAAAGATCTGTTTTCATTTACGAATCAGAACTATAGACCTACCGATCCATACAATACCAGCCCACCTGAGGGTGTTGAAAAAATTACACCAGAGATGATCTCCGCGCAGAACAAAAGAATAGGCGGCCTGGAAAGATTGGGAAGTCGTATGTATACAACTGCTCCCGGACAAAACTACCAGTTCAGCCTTGGACGTAACTATAACTTAAAAACCAGCCGCTTCGGATTTGTGGGTTCGTTAAGTTATCGCAACGAGCAGGCCATAGACGATATTCTTCATTTTGAGCGCGGTTCCTTCAATATGATTGGCAGTAATTTGTATAGCCCGGAAACGGGTGAAGAAATCAATGAATCCAAGGCCAGTCAATACAACTTCACCACCAGCTGGGGTGCATTGTTGAATGCAGGCTGGAATAGCAAGAACCATCATATCACCTTCCGTAATTTTTATTCCAGGGTATTTGCGAACCAGTTTTTCCGTATTTCCGGCTGGGGTGAAGATGAGGGTTTTGAGGAAAATCCTGTCATAAAGGAGTATGACAGGCCCAAGTATATAGACCTGTTGCAGAACAGGATAAATGGTGAGCATAACTTTGGCTATTTTAAGTTTGACTGGAGCGTAGCCCGTAATAAGGTGACCAATCAGGAGCTGGATGCCGTGGATGCCGAGATGGATCCGATCGAAACCATTAATGGGACCGTATACAACTATGTGCCTGGAGGTACCACCAATCCGGGTGTAGGTACGGTAAACCGTTCCAAATATGAATACCAGGAAATCAATTGGATAGGCGATGCTGCCCTGAGTTACAAATTCAATATCCGGAAAATGAACCAGGTAGTGAAGGCAGGTTATCAGTACATGGCGAAAAAGGGAGATTACTCCTGGAATGTACTTCCCATCGGAGTAGCAAATCTGGCTAACTATAATGTCAAATATGTGCCCATACAGAACTGGAATCTTGACTTTGCTGATCCATTGCATGATGTCTATTACTTCCCGGCAGCGGTTAATAGTAACAACTACACGGGAAGGAACAATAACCAAGCCTGGTATATAATGATGGATAACCGTTTTACCCACTGGCTTCGTTTGGTGTGGGGCATCAGAGGTGAATATTATAAATATGAGAAAATAAAAGATGCAGCGGCAGATCTGGCTGCATTGACAGATATGAACAACCTGGATAAGAAGCGCTATGTTGATCCTGAAACCGGTAACCTGGTGCACCAAAGCCTCGATGCAGGCGCTGAAGATAAGCAGTGGCAATACCTGCCTTCTGCCAACCTGACCATCACACCGCTGGAAAACTTCAATATCAGGGCTTCCTACGCCAAATCGGCTATCCGTCCCGCGTTGATAGAAAATTCCAGTTTTGCCCGCTTCAACTACCTGTACGGCCGTATACAGCGCAATACCGGTGTAGTTTCTACATTGATCACCCATTACGATTTGCGGATGGAATGGTATCCTTCACCAGGAGAAGTAATCTCAGCAGGGTATTTTAAGAAGCACTTCAGGAACCCGGTAGAAATGTACCTGGATGTGACCAATACCAGTGGAGCAGTTGATCTGCTTACGGCCAACTCTGACTATGCCGATGTGAAGGGCTGGGAGCTGGATATTCGCAAAAAACTGGACTTTATCTACCCGGGGTGGAAACCCCTGAAAAATCTTTACCTGAGTAGTAACCTTACCTTGCAGCACTCCGAAGTGCAGGCCAGCGCATTTCGCTACGAAACGATGGGAGCAGGGGAGGACAATGACGGAGTATCTTATGCTTATCGTAAGAAAACCTACCTGAAAGAAAAACGCCCCTTATATGGACAGGTACCAGTGCTGTACAATGTCGGTCTCCAGTATGATGGAGATCGGTTGGGAGCCAATATTGCCTACAACCACTCCGGATACAAAACCTTTACGGTGGCTATGCAGCCCCAGTATTCAGAGATTGAACGCCCTCGCGATCAATTAGATGCCCAATTAAGCTACAAGTTCCTGAAAGATAAAAAATTGCAGGTGAAATTGAATATAAGTAACCTGCTCAACAGTCCATACCGCTTTTTTATCAATGGACAGAATACCTATAAAACAAAACCGGGTGCAGATATTATGAATATGAACGAATGGTCGGATGTATATGAATGGAAATATGGTTTTTCTGATAAATATGAGGAAGGTTACTATGAACCTATGACGGGAAATCTTAATAGACGAATAGGTGATACGGATACCTTTATCCGTAAGGCTGGAACTTCGTTTAGTCTTGCACTATCATATAGCTTTTAACAAAAAATAACTTCGACGAAATGAAAGCAACTAAAATAAGCTTGTTTTTGCTGAGCATAATGGCATTTTTACTGGCAGCCTGCAATAAAGACAAGGATAATTTCCTCTACAAAGATCAGATATTGCCAATTATCATCAAAGGATATAATGCAACTAATGAAGAGCTTAAGGTGCAGCTGGATACCTTTAGCTCACCTCGGATGATCAGTAGCCATGCATCATTTGAACAAAGCGAATCGTATACCTTACGGAGCGATCATAAGGCGGTGAAACTGAATATCAGTGAAAAAAGTACCGGAAAATTAGTTTTTGAAAAGGAATTGAAGAAAGAAGACGGACCTGTGACTTTAAATTTCCTGTACATGGATGGCAGGATAAGCGATATGCCGGAGAAGCCTGCTGTGCAAGATGAAAAAATCAGCCTGACCTATATGTTCGTGCCCGATATTACAGGTTATAGCCAGCCGGTAGATTTTGTGATCGGTAAATATTTTTCGACACCCAAGGTATTTGAAGAGATCACCCGGTTAAAGAACGTGAAGCCTTATGAGTTCAGCGAATCTGCAAGAATTTCTACGTTTTCTACGGCCCGACAGGAGTACAACGGAGTAATGACCTCGGTCTCATTCCAGGTAAGGATATACAAGGCTGGTACCAATATTCCTTATGTGGATGGAACCGCCTATACCTGGAATGAACTTTCATCTACCGCACCAAAACCTGCGGCATCTACAGCATCTTCCAAACTTTATATAATCTCGGAGTATCCTAACGGAAATATCATGAGATTTTTTACCCGATTAGAACTATAAAAAAATGAAACAGATAATATCAACTATAAGATTACTGGTAGTGATGGTCCTTTCCTCTTCCATGTTTATGGCCTGCAATAAAGAAGAGGAGCTCATAAAGGCTGTAAGCATAGAAGTTTGGGGTTATAATGTGGGTGATACTGAACTGGAGGTTTCGGTGGATACGGTAGTTTATCGTAATTTCAGAATCCAACCTAACAAGCCTGTGAGTTTTGGTAAAGTATATAAGTATCCTTCCAACAGTTTGCAGGCTTTGTTAAAAATTAAGGACATAACCTCAGGGAAGGCAGTTTTTCAGCAACATCTTAGCCTGGGAGGTGAAGATTTGGAATTGTTTTTTCCGCTAGTATTGATCAACCAGCAACCGTTAACAATAAACTCGCCTGTTGCAGATCCTTCAACAAACAAGCTGGGCTTCTATATACACTATCCGCAAAGCAGTGATGCATTGGACATATACCTGAAAAACGAATCAGGCCAGATGGTGTATATAGCTAAAAGCGTAAAGCCTTCTACTTGGACTTACGTGGATTATATTCTCGAAAATGGATTTAAAGAGGCTGGGAAAAACTACACCCTTCATTTTACCAAAACAGGTACAACCGATAGTTGGGCATTTCAAGACAATGAATGGATGAGTCAGGTTTACGAAAACAGTCTATATTTTCCAAAAGGTGACCAAAAGGGACTGGTACGGACCTACTTTGTTACACCAGGTTCTAACCAGCTTGAAGCTATGCGTCTGTTTAAAAGACCGAAGTAATGGTCTTTTTGAGTTAACGTTTACTTGACTCATATTTATATAATATAATGTTTTCAAGCGGGATCAATTTTTATTTCTAAAATAAATTGATCCCGCTTTTCTGTTCACTTCATTTTGTTTGATTTTCTTTTTCTTGCCGAAAGATTTGATAATACCTGGCCGCAGGATGGGTTTTTGACAAGGGGTTTAAGCCACCGCAGGCCGGTATGACTAATGCGATTGGGCTGGGTCGGATCGAATCTGCATTCCCGAACGGAGTGTTTCCCAGAAAGGCCATCCATGAGTTTATAGCTGAGTTTCCTGAGCATTCAGCGACAAGTAATGGCTTTATCGGGGGACTGCTGTCCGCATTAATGGAAAACGGTGGGGCCTGTATATGGTTCAGTACTTCGCGAAAACTGTTTCCGACCTCACTAAGCGCATTCAATGTTCAGACTGAGCGAATCATTGCGTAGGTTTTCCTAGTTGAATGAATACCAAGGTCACTTTATGCTCTTTACTCCAATCATCCAGTTTCTGAGAGATGAACTCAGGGCCATTGTCCATACGAATCATCTGCGGCAGTCCCCGGGTTTCCTTTAATTGATCCAATACCCTGATTAATCTGGCGGAAGGAAGCGAAGTATCGGTTTCAATGGCCAATACCTGCCGATTGTAATCATCAATGATGTTTAGCAATCGGAACTTGCGACATCCCACAAACTGTCGCTCATAAAGTCCACCGACCATACCTGATTGATTGTCTCAGGCTGAAACAAGGTCTGCTTTGCTCTTGCAGGCAATCGTTTCTTTGCCCGTCTGCGAATATTTAATCTCAATTGGGTGTAAACCCTGTACACTCGTTTATGATTCCACTTGAACCCTTTGCGTCTGATGCGTTTATAGCTCTGCCAAAAACCAATAGCGGCATGTTTTTCCACCAGTTGTTCTAATTGATTTATCACTTCCTCATCGTCCTTGGGTTTGGGTTTGTACTGAAACGTTGTACGGGGGAAACGCATGGTTTTACACGCCTGACGCCCACTGATGCCATGCGCAGCAATCATGTGTTCGATTACTATTTTCTTTTGATCAGGCGTTAAAGCTTTTTTGCAATGGCGTCTTTCAATGCTTCATGGGTCAGACTTAGTTCTGCAAACATGCGTTTGAGACGGCTGTTCTCGTCTTCCAGTTCTTTCAGCTTGCTTAATTCGCGAACTTCAAGCCCGCCGTAACGTTGCTTCCACTGGTAAAAGGTTGGATTACTAATGCCGAGTTCTCGACAGATCTCAAGTGCACTTCGTCCATTCTCATGTTCTTTGATTGCTTTTACAATCTGGGTTTCTGTAAATTTGCTCTTTTTCATATTTGCCAATTCAAAGTTAATTCCTTTTCGGATAACCCCTCGCTGCGCTGCGGAGAGAATTCTACTTTTAAATTGGCCTAAGTTCAGGGAAGCTTACATAATCGCATAGTTTGCGTCCTCTAATTTTTTTGATAAATCAGCCAAACCCTTCAAATCTTGGATAAAGCGGTTCGAAATATGTACCATATTCCACCCTAAAGTACGAAAGCAGCCCAAAAGGCTGCTTTTTTTCGTTAAAGGGACACATCAGGATCAACCGGAAAAGTTGGGGGATTGAGTTATATTCTCAAAATTTAACTCTTAAATTATTTAAATCTCCAGAGGAGAATAACCATATAGGTACATCAGCTTAATACATAAGCCCGCGAAACTAATTCTCTTTAGTTTCACCCCATCCGGAGCTAACTTTTCAAATCTGTTTATTTCTATTAAGATTAGACTTCTCCGAAGTTTTCTCTTTTTGTCCCACCAACTTTTTCGGTGGGTCCAAAAGCTTTAAATTATAACTAGCTATCTTATAAAACTTTAATCAATGAGTCGGTCAAAGTGATTTTCGAGGTGATTCCTCATTGCATTTCTGAGTAATTCAGGTGATCCATTCTCAAGTATATCCACCAAACCTTTGTACGAAACGAATTTTTTCGTGTTTACCGAAGAATATTTTTTCTCCTGTCATTTTAAAATAGGCTTAGCAATTAGTAAAATTGCAGCTCATAAAACGAAACAACAATTTGGAACAGTCTCAGAATAAATTTGGTTGGATAGCTGCTGGTTTGGGTTTTGCATTTTTATGGGCTTCAGCCTCTACCGCAACAAAAATTGGACTTGAATCAGCTCAGCCGCTCACGATTGCGGTGGTGCGTTTTGGGGTAGCAGCGTTGATTATGCTGTTGCTAACACACTTGTTTCAGGGAAACAGATTGCCCGAAGGGAGAGAATGGCGGTACTTATTAGTATATGGTAGTCTTAACATTACAGTGTATCTAGGCTGTTATGTAATTGCCATGCAACGGGTAACAGCCGGAATCGGAGCCTTAGCAGTAGCCACCAATCCTGTTTTTATCAGCTTTCTATCCATCTTTTTTTTGAAAAAGAAACTTACGATCAATATTATTCTTTCCATATTAATCTGTTCGGCTGGTGTTATTTGTGCAGCATGGCCAATGTTTAATTCGGCAAAAGTGAGTATTGATGGACTTTTATTGCTATTGTTTAGTATGGTCTCTTATTCGGTGGGTGCAATTTATTTCTCCTCAAGAGATTGGAATGGGCTACACCTGTTTACAATTAATGGTTGGCAGACGCTTATCGGAGGAGCATTATTACTTCCAATGGCCCTATATCAATACAACAGCAGCATGAATCACTCTGATATTCGATTTTGGGGAGCGATAATTTGGCTGGCGGTTCCTGTTTCTGTAGCCGCTGTGCAGTTATGGCTGTGGTTATTGAAGAAAAATGCGGTTAAAGCCGGTTTTTGGCTCTTTTTATGCCCTGTGTTTGGTTTTGCTATTGCTACCATCATTATGCATGATAGCATTACCACTTATACAATCGTTGGTATTTTGCTGGTTTTAGCAGGTCTGATGGTATCTCAAAAAAAGAACAAAGCATGAAAAAATACTGCCTCATTAAATACTAATCTATAATTCATCAATAAAACGTATGACAAAATTCTACATTGCTGCACTTGCTTTACTGTTCAGTATTCCGGCATTTGCCCAGCGAGACACCATTGCATTAAACACCGATTGGCAATTTACGGTCGATAAACAGAACGTGGGACTGGCAGCCAATTGGTATCAAAACAGCTTACCTGTTGCTCGGATCGTTAAGCTTCCACACACCTGGAATATAGAGGAGGAGAATCAGAATCATTATGGTTGGGGATGGTATCGGAAAAGTGTAAGCATTCCGGCAAACTGGAAAACCAAAAATGTTGTGTTGGAGTTTGGGGCGATCAATCACACCGCTTACATCTATGTTAATGGTCAGAAAGTGGCTGAACATATTGGTGATGGCTTCAATAAGTTTGGGGTTAACTTAACTAATAAGCTAACCTACGGGAAGGAAAACGTTATTACTGTTGCCTGCAATAATGATTACGGTAAGAATAGAGTGCCTTATGCCAATTCTTTCGACTGGCCCAATGATGGCGGTTTAATTCGTACTGTGGCCTTTATTGTGAGCGATCAACCATCTGTTAATTACATTCACGCTGTACCTGTTTTAAACACATCAAATAATACCGGAAAACTGAGCCTGAAACTTGGTTTTGGTGCAAATACGAATAAAAATATTAAACTGTCGGTTACCGTTACCGAAGAAAATCAACCAACAAAGCAGGTGGTCTTGAAAACAGTTACTAAACCTGCCTGGCAAAACTCAGAAGCCTTACTTGAATATGAATTACCAAAAGTAAATCCCTGGCATTTTGATTTTCCGAACTTATACCGCATTGATGTTCGTGTACTAAATGGTAGTAAGGTAGTAGATCATATCAGTACGAATGTGGGTTTTAGGGAAATAAAGTTTGTAAGTGGACAAACGTTTCTGAATGGCGAGCGGATCAAGTTGATGGGGGTGGAGTGGACAGCCGGTTCAAATCCTGATTTTGGTTTTGCAGAAACCAAAGAAGAAATCATAAGGCATGGCAAGTTGATGAAAGAGGTAAACTGCATTTTTAGCCGTGTCCATTTTCAACAAGACGATGCCTTTTATGACTTCTGTGATCGTAACGGGATTATTTTACAGGAAGAAGTACCTTTATGGGGAGCTGAAACACCATCAAATGATACGATTAAAACCATTGCACATCAGCAATTGGAGCAAATGATCAGTAATCACTTTAACCATCCTTCCATTTTCGCTTGGGGAGTTGGAAATGAGTTGAACGGCAGAAATTCACAAATGAAAGCCATGATTGAAGGATTAGTGGCTAAAGCACGATCATTAGATCCTTCACGTAAAGTAAGTTATGTTAGTAATACCTTAACGCAAGGGTTTATCAATGATCCCAAGTTTACTCCAGACGCCGGTAGTTTAGGCGATTATGTGATGATGAACGAATACGGAGGAAGCTGGTGGAATATTCCGACTGGTAAGGTTCATAACTATCTCGACAGCGTTCATATGTCATATCCTGATAAACCATTCTTTATTTCAGAGTTTGGCTTATGTGGTCCTAATTTTAAAGGTGATGACGAACGTAGATTAGAAGACTTAGTGTATCATATGGCAGTTTACGAAAGCAAACCATATGTAGAAGGAGCCATCTATTTCGACCTGACTGATTACCGTACCCATTATCCTGGTACGACTGAAAATAACAAATTCAGGAGACGTGTTCACGGCATTTACGACATGTACGGTAAACCTAAACCTTCAATGAAAACGTTGAGAGAACTTTCTTCTCCGGTTGAAGTGCAACAAGTTTATCAATGGGAAAAAGGTAAGTTGTCAATTTTGATTATCGGTAGTGTTGGTTTACCACAGCACACAGTGAAAGGATATAAATTGTACTTAAGCGATAAAACTGATAATTACCAATCAGCCAAATCTTACGAAATTCCTGAAATAAAACCCGGCCAGCAAATCTATTTGGAGGTGGATGATTCGTTTGACGGAAAAGGTATTGTAACTGTCATCAGGCCGACAGGCTTTGTTGCTACACAGAAATCCTTTTATTAAAATTTGATGATGACAAAAGAGGAAGCAAAGGCCTCTGGTGATGTTGGTCTTTGCTTCCTCTTTTATTGTTAAGCTTTATTTGGATGCTGAGAATGCCATAATGTTAATGAATCCCTCCATATCTTATCGTAGATCCTAAAATAAGCATTGCCACTCCAATAACTGTTACCGCTACAATATGAACGGCCATTTCCTTAAGATTATGCTTGCTTAATTTAGGAATAACAAAGAATCTGGCATGAATTGCGAATGCAAAGGTAAGTAGCAGTAAAATCAATTTTATCGAAATCACCATTCCAATTCCGCTTAAAAAGGAAAACCAATGGTTTACCTTAAGACCAAAATCGTAGGCCATCCATATTCCTGTAACAATTAATAGCAATAAGGCGGGCATTCCAATAGGTTCATATTGTTTTTCGAAGTTGGAGATAATATCAGGGTCATTTTGTTTTAACGCTCTTGGTAAAAAACGGATACTCAAGATAAGATGTCCTCCAACCCAGATAGAAGCAGCTAAAAGATGAAGAATTAAGAGAAGATGATGTAAGGTCATATTTTTATTTTTTTAGTCTGAACATTCCCTACGATAATAAACAGTAGGCCCAACGGTAATAATAGAGAAGCAACAAGAAGGATTAGATGATAATTAGGAATCATTCCATTTCCTAAAAAGTAGAGCATTCCTTGTAAAAAAAGCAATAATTCTGTTAGTATAAAACCGGTAATAAAAATGACAATGCCCGAAATGTCTGCTTTGCTTTTTAAAAAATTCAGATAAGGAGTTTTATACATAAAAAGAAACAAGCAACTATTGATAACACCCAACATAATCAGGTGAATGAAACCGATGGTAAAATTTCTGATGTGGTGGGAGGCGGCTGCCATTTCAGGCCAGATAGTTAGGCATTGCATGACAATTTTCAATGTTAGAGAAAATGATCCCAAAACCAATAACCATTTAGCTACAGTTGGTAGCTGCCTGATATGGAGTAAAGAGCGCTTTTTTATATGCCAACCTGCTATGATTAAGGTAATTAGTTGTAATAGAACACCAATCGTATTCAACCAATAAAGTAGTGGATGAGGATAATACCAATTTAATGGTAAGCCTAAGGTTAAAACAGTTGCGAGAATTAGTAAGGTTATAAAATAGTTGAATTTACGCTGATCGATGCCTAAAGTAAATTCATGAAACTGATTGATAAACAATGCTATCACAGCAAAAAGAAACCATCCGTTAAACTGAAAGTGCAAGAAGAACTGTATTGCCGATTGATACAAAGCGGTGTTTTTTGTGCCTGTGGCTCCAGCAAGGCCTAAGCACCAAATGCCCAATGTGGAAACAAGCATGAATATCAATGCTGCTTTTAGCAATATTCCATCATAATAGGAGTGGGTTTGATGTTCCTTCCATATTTTATAACAGAAGAAGTAACTGCAGAAAATATGGAGTGTAGAGAAAATGATTGAAAATAAAGCATATCCCTGAAGAGGAAAACTGATCATCATCCCCACAACAGAAATTTGTGTTATCCAAAATAAACGCGAATAGATTGGCTGCTCTCGTTTTTCGGTCGACAAGAAATTTTGTATGATTAAGAGGTAAAGCATTAAGTAAACCCATCCTAACATGGCTGTATGAGAATGTCCATGTGTTAAGAAAACATAATTGAGATCTATAGGGGTTACAAACGATAAGCGGAG
Organism: Solitalea canadensis DSM 3403; assembly: GCF_000242635.2. Lineage (NCBI taxonomy): Bacteria > Pseudomonadati > Bacteroidota > Sphingobacteriia > Sphingobacteriales > Sphingobacteriaceae > Solitalea > Solitalea canadensis. The sequence goes on along the minus strand of NC_017770.1, from coordinate 2,553,391 downwards.
CATGAAGCCCATCATCGCAGCAATAAAAAAATTACTGAGAGCGATGATTAACCAGCTTTTTTTCATTTTAATACTTTATACGTTTATGAGAAGAATCTATTCCCTAAAAATAAGGTTGATTTGCGAAGTTGAAAGAAGTTCGCGTTTTAATTCTTTAGGTGAAAACCTCAAATCGGAGAGTGTTTTAACATTATTTACAAAGTACTGGATGTAATAATTTCCTTTATAACCTCTTGTTTGCAGATAAGATACCATACGGATTAGATCCGTTGTAGTAATCAAATCAGCATGTACAGTCGTTCTTACTTCAAACTTAATTGTTGATGTCAATAATAAAGAAAGTGTTTGCTCAAATTTTGAAAAGAGGTTTGATTGGGTAATATATTGAAACCGATCGGGCAAGGCTTTAAAATCCAGTGCTACATAATCAATAAGTTCGTCGTTAATCAATTGATGTAAGATCATAGGTCTTGATCCGTTGGTATCAATTTTTACTGTAAATCCCATTGCTTTAATCTTTTCAATAAAAGGGATAATATGCTTATGCATGGTACATTCACCTCCACTAAGTACCACGCCATCTAATAGCCCTTTCCTGGAATCAAGAAATCGATAAACATGCTCAAAACTCAAAGAACCTTTGTTTAAAACAACATCAGGGTTATAACAATATAAACACCGCATATTACAGCCTGCAAACCATAGAATACAGGCTGTTTTATCCGGGTAGTCTAATAAGGTGAAAGGGGTGATGCTATAAATCGGCCCTTGAGGTTTTAATTTCGTTAAAGTGTGTTCGTTGCTGGTGCTCACCTTTTTTTCCTATGTTAAAACTTTCTACCGGCCTGTGATAGCCCATCACTCTTGTGTAGACAAGGCATTTAGTTCTTTTATCCAAGTGTTGGTTAAGAAACTCCTGTGGTGTAGTCTTCATTTGCAGTTGAATTAAGATTATGTTCAGTCAATAACAGATTATCGCATTTTGGGCAGTATTCATGCTCTCCGTTCAGGTATCCATGAACCGGACATATACTGAATACCGGAGTTACCGTAATGTAAGGTAATTTAAAGTTAGTAAGTACTTTTTTTACGAAGTTTTTACATGCCTGAGGTGTGCTGATTTTTTCGCTCATGTACAAGTGAAGAACTGTTCCACCTGTATATTTACATTGCAGCGAATCCTGTAAATATAAAGCCTCAAATGGATCTTCAGTATAATCTACCGGTATCTGAGAACTATTGGTGTAATAGATGTTTTCTTCCTGACCGGCCTGAATAATATCCGGAAAGCGTTTTTTGTCTTCTTTGGCAAAGCGATACGTGGTGCCTTCAGCCGGTGTAGCCTCCAGGTTATAAAGGTTACCGGTTTCTTCCTGAAACTCTTTCATACGAAGACGAATATGATCCAGTATTTCTGAAACAAACTGAATTCCGGTAGTAGAGGTAAGGTCATCCTTATGTTGGGTAAAATTCAGCATCATCTCATTCATGCCATTAACCCCGATGGTCGAAAAATGATTTCTGAAGTCGCGCAGGTATCTTTTGGTATAAGGAAATAAACCACGTTCAAACAGTTCTTGTATAAACGCTCTTTTTTTCTCCAAGGTGTTTTTGGCAATGATTAGGAGTTCATCCAATCGATGATATAACTTTGCTATATTTCCTTGATAGAGATATCCTAAACGTGCCATATTTATCGTTACGACACCAATACTGCCGGTCATTTCAGCACTGCCAAACAGCCCGTTTCCGCGTTTTAATAACTCTCTTAAATCGAGTTGTAAGCGACAACACATACTGCGGACAGCATTAGGTTTGTAAGCATCCGGATTTTCAACCCTTTTTCCATCAGCATCAGTAATGTATTGACTGCCAACGAAGTTCTGAAAGTAAGAAGAACCTATTTTAGCTGTATTTTCAAATAGTAAGTCCACATTTTCTCCTTCCCAATCGAAATCTTCGGTAATGTTCACGGTTGGAATCGGAAAAGTAAAGGGCTGTCCGTTAGCATCTCCTTCGGTCATGACGGTATAATAGGCCTTATTGATAAGATTCATTTCCGGTTGAAAATGACCGTATGTCATATCTGTTAGACTTGCAACACCTCTTTCATTGGCTTTACGAAGAAGGTCTTCATTATTCAGAACAGCAAACAAGTGATGATTATTTTTGGTCGGAATCTGATCTTTTAAATCCTGCGGAGCAATCCAATCCAACGTAATATTGGTAAAAGGTGATTGTCCCCAGCGAGCCGGAACGTTAAGATTATAAATAAAACTTCGTATCGCCTTTAATACATCAGCATAAGAAAGCTGGTCTTTAAAGACATAAGGAGCCAGATAAGTATCAAAAGAACTGAAAGCCTGAGCGCCAGCCCATTCACTTTGAAGAATGCCTAAAAAGTTGGCCATTTGTCCCAACGCTTCCCTAAAATGAGAGGGAGGCCGGCTTTCCACTCTTGTACGAACACCATTAAAACCTTCATCAAGCAAAACCCGAAGACTCCATCCGGCACAGTAACCTGTAAGGCAGTCCAAATCATGAATATGGATATCGCCGTTACGATGAGAATAGCCCTCTTCCTTTGAATAGATTTTATCCAACCAATAATTGGCAATTATCTTTCCGGCCGTATTATTTACGAGTCCGGCGTTAGAATAAGAAGTATTGGCGTTTGCATTAATGCGCCAGTCGGTTTGAGCAATGTATTCTTCTACAGTTTGTGTGCTATTTACATACGTAGTATCCTCATTAAATCCATTGATATGTTCTCGTTGTAATTTTCGTGTATGACGATAAACCATGAACGACTTCATGACCTCAAAATATCCCTTATCAAATAGCGCCTTTTCGATGCAATCTTGAATTTCTTCAATTGCACAAACGCTTTTGGATTCTAAAGTAGCCAACGCTAACTCACAGATATCCGGATCTGTAACGGAGTTCAAACTTTGAAAGGCCTTTGAAATAGCATCTCTTACTTTAAAATCTTCAAATGGCTGGTATTCACCATTTCGTTTGATCACATATTTTATCATACTTAAACTTTAATGAGATTTTTGAAAAACCTGTAAACGATTTTTACAGGGTAATTGCTTGGCCCAAAGGATTATGGGTGATAGGAATGCCGATTTGATTTATTTAAATAAAAAAGTTGATTTTTTATTTAATCATCATCCTGCATGATTTATTACGAGCGAAATTTTCAATTTGAAAGATTTACTGTTTTGCCAAAAGTCAAAACAATAATTCGGAAAGAGTGAAGCGTCAGGATTCATAGTTGGTTATTTTTAAAAAGGACGCGAAGTTTCTAAAAGTATCTGTTCTAAAACATGACGAATGTCATATCTGGATTATTCCCAAAGATATTCTCAAATAATTTCATTTTATAGCCCAAATCTTTTTGGCCATTGTGAAATAATTGTTAAAAGATGATGAAGTTTAAGTTGTAAATAGCTAAGTTATTGGTAATTATGCTATTAGGGTATTTGAATTCATAGGAATCAAGTGCATAAATACATTTTATTCTTAAAAAGACGTCGAAATTCAACTGTTTTTACTAATAAAATATTGTTTTTTTTACTCAGTATAACTACTTATTTGGTGTATTATCCTTGTGACAGAATTTAGATGTTACAACTTTTGCTAAATTTGTAAAAAAAGTAAGTAGCAGTTATTAAAAATAATTTTTATGATAAAGCCGATACCAGTTAACAAAGAAGTTGCATGGGATAAATCCAAGACAATTATGAGCAAAACCGATCCCAGAGGTGTGATTGAGTATGCAAACGATGCATTTATTGAGGTGTCGGGCTACGAAGAGCACGAGTTAATGGGCCAACCTCAAAATATTGTCCGCCATCCGGATATGCCTAAAGTAATTTTTAAAATTCTTTGGGATAATTTGAAAGCTGGCAGAAATATGCATGCTATTATAAAAAACCTCGCCAAAAATGGCCGTTATTATTGGGTGATCACAGATTTTGAGGTTAAACTGGCTGGGGGTGATATCGTTAATTATTATGGAAAAAGAAGAGCCGTTCCACAACCAGTAATAACTGATTTAATAGAACCGCTTTATGAAAAGTTAATTCAGATTGAGAAAGTAGGTGGTGTAGCAGCCAGCGAAAAATACTTTAATGGCTTTTTAGAAGAAAAAGGAAAAGATTACAACGCTTACATCAAAGGCATCATCACAGAAAGTGATAAAAGTGGAGACAAAAAAGGATTTTTTGCTCGCTTCTTTGATTAATATAGCATAATTAGACTTTACCATAATGGGGGCGTATTTCGTCCCCATTTTTTGTTGCTAATTTTTTTCAGGAGTTATGCTTTTTGACAATTTAATCCCTCACTCAATTACAGAATCAATAGCCTTTCCAACCGACCTGGTATTCATATAGTTAATCCCCAGTAACTTGCTTATTGTTTGAGCAATTTGTGTGGAGTATAACTGGCCCTCTGATTTTACCTCACCCAATGGTTTTGCATCGGGGCCAATTACTGCCAACCAAACTTCACCCGCTCCAATTATATTGATTCCGTGACTTTTCCATTTGCCTTTTTGGGCCTCACCACGGCCATGATCTGTCGTGATAATTAAGGTTGTTTTGTCTTTATAAAATGTGTTGCTCTGGACATAATTCCAGATATCACTTATAAATTGATCGATATTGTTAACCGACTGTAGATAATATTCATAATTTCCCTGATGAGCCCATTCATCAGGTTCGCCATATCCAATAAATAACACTCTTGGATGGTGTTTAATTAAATATTCCTTTGCCTGGTAATGGGTAAATACATCTAAACGTGCACCTCCAAATACCGTTGGAACCTGTTTTTGCATGGTGTTTAGTAATTTAGTGGATGTGCTCAAATGGTCTCCTTCAACCTTAGCATATCCTGCATTGACCGGAATTTTAGATCGTTCCTGATTGATAATGTAAGGAAAAACATCCCATGAACCGAAAACGGCTATTTTACCATTAAACTCGTGGCGGTTATTTAAGAATTCAAGGAGCGTTATATTCGGATTGTTCCTTTTTTTATTACCCCTGATAAGCGTATCTACATAACCGCAGAGTATTTCACTATAGCCAGGGTAAGATACCCAATGCGGGTTAGTCATATCCACTTTATTATTCAAGTCGCGATTTCCATACAGCTGACCATTACGGGCAATCGTTTGCCAAACAAAAGGCATTAACTTTTGTCGGCGTTCTTGTGGGGTTTCGGCCCAGAATTGCTCGCTTACTCTGCCAAAATTGGTAGTATAATCTTTATCGTTGATCAATGTTGAATCTGCACCCTTAAATAATTCCTGCCAACGGAAGCCATCAAGAGTTATTAGTATGATGTTCCTGGTTTTAAGTTTTGGTTGGGCAATAGCAATGTTTAAGATGAAAGCAGAAAAGGTGAGGAGGAGTAGCTTTTTCATAACGACAGAAATTAAATTTAACCCCACAATCAGGTTCTTCTAATTTAACCATTTGATTTATGTTGGAATTTATCTATATTTAATTAAATATTTTTTCTATTTACCTAATAATCATAAATTTAGATTATTTCTACTTTCAACTATTTGCCGGAAAGTATTACAACTTTCCTGTGGAAAAACAGATAACCGGGAAATTGCATCTGCATAATTCCATCAGACTTACATTGTAGGTGGTGTTCTGCCTTTTTACGGGGATAACCTGGTTCAAAAATCAAAGTATTGTTTACAGCTTTAATATGCTCTCATGATTTTTCCAGCTGTCAATATTATTCAACAAGAATTAAGTAATGAGTTGAGTTCGTTTCCCGTTACAGTTGATCTGGGTAATATCACCGAGATCGTAAATGACCTGTCTAACGGTGCAAATTCAGACATCATCATCTCCTTAATAAATATTGAAGAAAACAGGATTTCCCGTGAACTTGATTATTACGTTAAAAAAGATAACACAATACTGAAAAAGAATCCTGCCATTCACTTATACTTTACCTTACTGTTTACTTCTGTAAAACCAACTTCAGCGTATGGAATGTCATTGCAAAACCTTCAGCATGTGATTGAATTTTTCCAGAAGAAATTTGTGTTCGATCATTCCAATACCCCTGCATTACATCCCAATATTGAAAAACTGATACTGGAAATGGTGACATTGAACCTTCAACAATTGCATGAAATATGGTCGGTATTGGGAGGTAAATATTATCCATCTGTAATGTACCGGGTTCGCATGGTAACCATTGATAGCATTACCGATATGGAAGGACCGCCTGTTAAAGAGATCATTTTAAATTTTTAAAACTGAATTATGACGGTGTTTACTATACAAAGGGTGGGCGAAACGGTAAAGATCATTTACCGCGAATTATTCGTGATTAAGTTCGCTCATCCTGCTTATGAAACACCTCAAAAGAGTTTTATCGATCAGCATATCAATATTGCAGCTGACGCAGCTACAACAGAGTTGTTTTTGAACAACAGGATCAGCTATCAATTTAGTCAAAATACCTTGACTTGTTTTGTGGAAACCGCATTTTTTAATCCGCCGACAGAAGAACCTAAAATACCACTTATTACGATGCCCGCAGATATGAAAATCCGATTTCTACTGTACAGTAGTAGTGATTTTTTGGCTAAAACCTACGTGGTAGCAACCGGAAGTAAAGAAGCTTATCGCTTTTCTAACCAGGTTAACAATATAAGTGGTGGTTTCACCTTGCTTACAACTCCTGTAGAGAATCATTCTGCCGCAAAAGATTATTCCATAGGCACTTTAGTAAAAAGCGGAAGCAATTTATTCAGTCCCATAAAAACTGTATTGGCCAGTCAAAGCATTGCATTATCCGATACTGCATTCTGGAAGAAACTTCCGGGAGTAGAACAAGTTGCCAGCAATGCCGATCTGAAAGATAGTGCTGCCATACTACTTGATGTTAATTGTTTTGCAGCAATTGATATTCAAAGGACGGGAGTAATAAATAATAGTTACAAGGTTTTAGATACCGGTGATAAACTGTTTAATCCGGCACCAGTATTTACCATACGATTTAAAAGTAGAATTTGAAAATAATTGTTTAACAATCAAAATTTTATACCATGAACGAGTCTGCTATTGCAACACCTGGTGTATATATAAATGAGATTTCTGTTTTACCGCCTTCGATTGCGCAGGTTTCCACTGCAATACCTGCCTTTATTGGCTATACAGAGAAAGCGGTTGACGAACAAGGAATTCCCTTAGTAGGAATTGTTCCTGTTAAGATTTTCAACCTGAAAGAATATGAGCAGCGCTTTGGGAAAGCCGAAAATGAAAAGAATATTACGGTGGATGTTACACTCACCACCACCCCTTCAGTTTCTGTTACTGCCGTTGCAAAATTGGCAGCAGCTCCCAATGCGCATAATATGTATTATGCACTTCGCCTGTATTTCGATAATGGGGGTGGTCCGTGTTACATCGTTTCTGTAAAACCGTCTTCAACGGTAGGAATTTCAGATACAGATCTTGACAATGGGATCAAGGCGTTGGAAGCATATGATGAGCCAACTTTGTTTGTAATTCCTGAAGGACAGGCTATTGCTACGCCAGCAACTTTTTATGCGCTGATGCAAAAAGCTGTTAATCAGTGTGCAAAATTGCAAGACAGGTTTACATTGGTAGATGTGGTTGACAATACAGCTGTAGATACAACTACCAATATCAATAATTTCAGAACTACAGTAGGGCTAAATAAGGACCTTAATTATGCTGCGGCTTACTATCCGAATCTTAAAACCAACTATGAATACCAATACCTGGAAAATCAGGTAAAAGTGAAGTTGGTGAAAAATGGTGGTCCGGCTACCAACACATTTTTAAACGCTTTACTTCCGAATGAAAGCATTGCCTACTATGCTGCCAGAGACGCTATAAAAAGAACCCTGAATCCTGTGCTGCCGCCAACGCCGGCAATAGCAGGAGTGATTGCAGGAACAGATGCCAACAGAGGCGTATGGAAGGCTCCGGCAAATGTGCCGTTGGTGTCTGTATTGGATGTGATGGATTTTGTTACGGACGATGAACAAGCTTCGATGAACATTGATCCGGGGACCGGTAAATCAGTAAATGCGATCAGGCCATTTAACGGAAAAGGGATTGTAGTGTGGGGGGCCAGAACACTTGATGGCAACAGCAGTGAATGGCGGTTTATTCCGGTTCGTCGTTTTTTCATTATGGTAGAAGAATCTGCCAAAAAGGCTACAGCACAGTTTGTTTTTGAGCCTAATGATGCCAATACATGGACGAAAGTTAGGGCCATGATTGAAAATTACCTTACGCTGCTGTGGCGTCAGGGGGCACTGGCAGGTGCTAAACCGGAACATGCTTTTTTCGTCAAATGCGGACTCGGACAAACAATGACTGCACAAGACATTCTTGATGGAAAACTGATTGTAGAGATCGGTATGGCAGCGGTACGGCCTGCAGAATTTATCATTCTTCGCTTTATGCATAAACTACAAGAAAGTTGAGAATAAATAAAATTCGTCACAACTATTATTCACACTAAATAAAACTGATATGGCACAATACCCAATTCCGAAATTTCATTTCCAGGTTGAGTGGGGCGGCGCAAAAATTGGTTTCACCGAAGTAACAGGTCTTGAAGTTTCTACCGAAGTAATTGAATATAGAGACGGCGCTAGTCCGGAATATCATAAAATAAAAATGCCCGGCATGCAAAAATTCTCCAATATCACGATGAAGCGTGGCACTTTTCAAGGTGATAATGATTATTACACCTGGTGGAACACGGTTGCATTGAACACAATTGAACGCAGAAATGTGATTATTTCCTTGTTAAATGAAAACCATGAGCCTGTTGTAGTTTGGAAAATTAAAAACGCCTGGCCTGTGAAAGTGCAATCAACTGATCTGAAAGCAGATGGCAATGAAGTTGCAATTGAGACAATTGAATTGGCGCATGAAGGATTAACCATTCAAAATGAAGCTTAATGATTGAGTATCCACCGGTAGGATTTCATTTTTTGGTGATATTCCAACTTTTTCCAGAATCGCCAAATGATTCCCGTTTCCAGGAAGTAAGCGGATTAGATGCCGAAATAGAAATGGAATCATTTGCTGAAGGAGGGCAGAACAGGTTTACCTGGCAAGCCCCCAAAAGGACAAGGTATGCCGATATAACACTGAAAAGAGGAATGTTCATTGGATCAGGAATTCTGTTGTGGTGCAGAAATGCATTGGAAAACTTTGTTTTTGAACCTGTAAACCTAACAGTTTCATTGCTTAATGAGCAACACGTTCCACTCCAAAGCTGGTATATAGTAAACGCAATTCCCAAGAAATGGTCTGTATCAGGATTCAATGCCCAGGAAAATTCAATAGTAGTCGAATCAATAACATTGAGCTATCAGTATTTCAATATTATCAGTGTTTGAATGATATACTAATGATATAAGAGAAAGAGCGGAGGGAATCAAAATCCGGCCGGCCATGCGCAAGGTTATGTGGGGGAAAGCATTAGGATTTTGTGCCTTTTTCTTTGCTTCGTTTCTTTTGGGCAAGCAAAAGAAATGAAGAGAAATTAAGTAAATGGAAATAAAGCAAATCTTAGACGGTGTAATTTCTTAAATGACTTTAAATAAAGGAAGAAGAGAAGCCAACTAAATCAATTAAAACTATGCCCATTGAAATCAAAGAACTGCACATAAAAGCCATCATCACCAATCGGGATAAAGAAACCAATTCAGGTGCAAGCTTTAAGCAGGAAGATATAAACAAACTGAAAAAAGAAATTACAAAAGAAGTAACTGATAAAGTACTTCGCATTCTTCGTCAAAAAAGTGAACGATAATGGCTCTCGAGTTTGGAAAAATAGAGAAACTATACATCCAGGCCTATAAGGATCCGGACCTAAACGAACCTGTAGGAGGGAAGTTCTATGCGTTAATTAACCCAGAAACCTATACGTATAAATACAAGATTGAATTTTGCGATACACAAGCTCCGGGAACATCCGGAGTGGCGTTGAAGTTCAACAAAATGCCGCCACAAGATTTCAATTTTGATTTCTTGTTTGATAGAACCGGAGCATTCAAAGATGCAGCTACTGAAAACTCATCGGTCTCATCCTTAACAGTTGCAGAACAATTGGATGATTTTAAGAAAAAGATCTTTGAGTATAATGGAGAGAAACACAGGCCAAATTATTTGAAAATCATTTGGGGAACGCTTCTTTTCAAAGGAGTGCTTATTGCATTGGATATTGAATTCAAACTTTTTAAACCGGACGGAACACCTCTACGAGCCATTGCCAAATGCACATTCAAAGGAACGGTAACCGAAGAGCTTAGAGTCGCCAAAGAAAACTCGCAAAGTCCGGATATTACCCATGAACGCATAATAACCGCTAGCGACAGACTTTCACTCATGACACATAACATTTACAATAATCAGGATTATTATACAGATGTGGCAGCTTTTAACAGGCTGGACAGTTTTAGAAAGATAAAACCTGGTGAACGGGTATTATTTCCCAGAATAGATTAATACAATGATTCGATTTATGTTAAAAAAATAAAATGCAATAATTATCAAAAGTGCAAAACTCGCCTTGTATAGTTCGGCAGTTCGTACGAAAGTACTAGTAGAAACTGCGGGAGAACTATACGCAGCGACGGCATTTTTTGCTTACTTTTTTTTGCTGGAGAAAAAAAGTGAGCCCCACTGAAGGTGACTGAAGAAGATAATTTACCGAATCGTGTTTTTGCACGGTTTAATCATTTTAGAATTTATTTTAATACAATGGCATCAACCGATAATACAGTTTTGGTAGAAGACAAGATGGATGTGGTAACCTTGTTGATTAAGGTAGATGGAGAAGAAATATCCCGTCAGTACCATGTTACCTCTTTAACCATTCTTCAGGAAATCAATAAAATACCTACAGCTAATCTTGTTGTTATCGATGGTGAAGCCAGCAAACAGGATTTTTCGATTAGCTCAACCGGACAATTTGTACCCGGAAAGAAAATTGAAATTGAGCTGGGATATTTTAGAAACGGACAATCGGATGATGATAAATTTCTCTTCACCGGAATCATTGTTACCAATACACACAAGATAAATAATAATTGCTGTGAACTAACCATCGAGTGCAAGGACGAAACCATAAAAATGACCGTAAACAAAAGCAACGCTCATTTTAAAAAGAAAATAACCGCTTCTGAAATAGCTGAAGAACTGCTGAATAAAAATAATATATCAACCGAAAAGGTTGCTTCCATCGACCTCAAACATGAACAACTGGTCCAATCCAACATCTCGGACTGGGATTTTATGATTGGAAGAATTGATGTGGCGGGTATGATATGTGTCATCTCCAGTGCTGGAGTTAAGATAAAACAATTAGCAATACAAAATCCGCCAACGAATGAATCAGGAGAAATGCTAAAACTCATTCATGGTAAAAACATACTTGAGTTTAGTGCTGATAAAGATTCTCGAATCCGAAGTGATGAGGTGAAAACCTTGTGCTGGGATTTTAAGGAACAAAAAGTAAGAGTTTCGGGAAACGATGAAAAGATTGTAGAGGAGAAAGAGGATCAAAGTAAAAATGTTTCCAAAGGTTTTGAAATGCGTTCTGCGGCCTTTTTTACGGAAGAAGAGCAAACGGTGTTAGCCAAGACAAAAAAAATAAAGCAAGACTTGTCGGGTATTAAAGGCAAAGTGAAGTACATCGCAAGAACGGATATAACCGTTTTGCCTGGAGATTTTATCGAATTAAGCGGAGTTGGAAATGCCTTTGAGGGGTTTCACTTTGTTTCAGCTGTACAACAAGAATATACCGATGGGTGCTGGATAACAGAAGCGACACTTGGATGGAATGAACAGTTCTTTTCAGAACAAACAAACCCACAACATTCCGCATCCACAACTGGTCAGCCATCAACGGTTCAAGGGTTGCAAATTGGTATAGTAACGAACATTGAAGATAGTGATGGAGAATACAGAGTGCAAGTTAAGCTACCTGTAGTTGATGATAAGGCAGAAGGATTGCACGCTCGTGTTGCAACATTAGACGCAGGAAACAAAAGGGGAACATTCTTCAGGCCCGAGATTGATGATGAAGTAATTGTAGGATTTATCAACGACGATCCTTCAAACCCTGTAATACTCGGAATGCTACATAGTAGTGCTAAATCATCACCTTTAGAGCCTAAGAAGAATAATAATGAAAAAGGCTATGTATCACGTTCTGAAATTAAGCTTCTGTTTGACGATGATAAAAAAAGCGTAATCATACAAACACCGGGAAGCAGGTCTTTTGAAATGAATGATGATAGCGGAACAATTACCCTTAAAGATGGAAACGGCAACAAAATAGTAATGGGGAGTTCCGGAATTACCATAGAAGCATCAAAAGAAATAAAAATAAAGGCAGGCACATCACTTTCACTCGAGGCAAAGAAAATCTCCATAAAATCAGATACAAGTCTGGAAGCGCAGGGGAGTGCATCTGTGAAAATTTCAGGAGGAGGAGCAACAGAAATAAAAGGCGGAGTGGTGAAGATCAACTAAGCATTAGATTAAAATAGGAGATTAAGCAAGAGCTTCATTGCCGTCTGGCTTCAGCCTACGGAATGGATAATTATAATAGATGATTCAACAAGAGCTTCATTGCCGTCTGACTTCAGCCGACGGAGGGAGAAATGAATTATAGAACAAAAACAATAAATCATGTCACTGGCAGCAAGAGTATCTGATATGCATGTTTGTCCGATGGTTACCGGAGTGGTACCCCATGTTGGCGGGCCTATACTCCCTGCTGGAGTGCCTACAGTGCTTATTGGAGGGTTGCCTGCCGCAACGGTTGGAGACATGTGTGTGTGTACAGGCCCGCCTGATTTAATTGTAAAAGGTTCATCCTCTGTATTTATCGGAGGGAAGCCGGCAGCAAGGATGGGAGATACAACTGCACACGGAGGAACAATTGTAATTGGATGCCCGACAGTTATAATAGGGGGATAAGAAATGGATGCAAAAAGATCATTTCTGGGAACAGGGTGGGGATTTCCACCGCAGTTTGATGATATAACTTCTGCAGTAGTGATGATCAGTGATGTAGAAGACATTAACAGTAGTCTTGGTATTTTATTGGCTACCAGGCAAGGAGAGCGGGTTATGCAACCAACCTATGGTTGCAACCTCGACGAGCTGGTGTTCGAACCACTTACCACTACCTTTAAAACCTACATCAAAGACCTGATAGCCACTGCAATTTTATATTATGAACCAAGAATAGATGTAAATAAGATAGACCTGGACGATTCTGAAGAATTGCAGGGAAAGATATTGATAACAGTGGAATATACCGTCAGGTCGACTAATTCGAGGTTCAATTTTGTTTATCCGTATTATAAAACAGAAGGAACAGAGATCAGGAAATAAGTTAGTAAGCTGTACATTATGGCATGTAACGAGAAAAATCCATTGCAGAGAGAGGGAACCAGTGTCCTAACCAGGGTGTTATCCGCCTTGTCTACCTCATTTGCCAAAGCAGATGAAAGACAAGCAGCAGATATCTTGCTTTTTCTGCGACGTTACTCCACCTATTTAAATTACTATAACACTACAAATAGTTTAGCTGGAGATTGGGAACCATTCATGAAAATGGACATAAGCGTTACCCTGGCCTTTTTAATGCGTTTAGATTCCCGAAAATGTTCGGATTATAAGAAATTAGTATATAAAAAAATCAGGCTTAGCGGAACAGATGCGGAAGTTAAAAAAGAGTTTAAATACGTATTCGACCTTCTTTTTTCCTTGTTAAAGATCGTTACCGAGCAATACCATCTATTGCCCGAATCTTATGAGTTTAAGCAGGAAATCGAAAATCTGATAAAAACTAAACTATTGCTTCCTGCCGTTAATCTCAAAAAATTATATGACAATTTTAACACCGATGGCCTATTAAATACGGGCACAGATATCGATAGTGCGGCGCCAATTAACACAGCCTCAAGTAGTAGTTTTGCATTAACCGATCTGGGAACAGAATGGACGCTTCCACTTCCGGTTACCGGATTAACGGTGCCTCCTTCCTTACCAAGTGTAAAAGATAAGGTAGTTTATAGTATCAACCATAATTTCTTTAATGCCCAGATCGAATCCTTGCTAAAAGCAATAGCCACACTGGCAGAAAAATCCGCAGTACTGTTTGAAAAAACACTTGAAGATTATCCATCACACACTCCTCATTATGCATTAGTCATTGCTTTTGTAAAGCTATTTGCAAAAGCACAAGATGAATTAAACAACTATACCAAACGACATCTCGACTTTTATTATAAAGAAGTGTTGCAGTTGGTTAATAAAAAAGCAGAAACCGACAAAGCCCATTTATTGCTTGAATTGCAGAAACCTGTTCCTAAACATTTATTAACCAAAGGAACACTATTTAAGGGCGGAAAAGACAGCATAACCGGGAAAGAACTTAGTTATGCGTTGGTTGAGGATGTAGTGTTTAATAAAGCAGTAGTAGAACAAATTCAATCCATTCAATTTCTAAATAAATCAAAAGAGTTGCTAGTGGCATCGCCAATTTCAGCTTCAGAAGATGGTCAGGGAGCCAAGCTGGTTTCGGTTGATAAAAGCTGGTTTACCTTTGGCAATCCCGAAACTATAAAAGAGGCTACTACAGGTTTTGCAATTGTGTCTAATCTACTGTTCTTAAACGAAGGACAACGAACAGTAACGATAACCGTAACCTTTGCCAATGGTACCACTACTTTTGCTGATACATCCTCATTACCGCATTCGAGATTTTTTAAAGGCGAATTAACAGGTAATAAAGGTTGGCATACGGTAGATTTGCAGGTAATAGGAAATAGTATTGGTGACCAACTCACATTTTCATTAACACTAAGTCCGGATGACCCACCTATTATCCCTTATACAGAAAACATACACAAGGAAAGCATAGAAACGGATTTACCGATTTTAAAGATCTATCTGAATCAATCTTCAGCATTTTCTTATCCATATCGTTTATTAACCAAAGACCGAATCAATACCATACAGGTAGCTGTTGATGTTGTTGGGGTAAGGAATTTGCAGCTTTCAAATAATACGGGGTCTGTTGATGCTTCAAAGCCATTTAAACCTTATGGCGAATTTCCTGACTCGGATGCTTTATTTTACATTGGCAGTAAAGAAATATTCCAGAAAAGCTTAACAGAAATACAGTTTGTTTTTGGAGAAAAGATACCTTACAACAGCCAAATAGGTTATTTATACCAGGGAAACTGGGTAGCTATCAGTGGAACTTCAGCAGGTGTGGATGCATTTAATTTAAACAGTAATTACATTCCTTCTGCTAAAGATTTTTCGGAGAATGAACCACTTGCATCAACTACTTTAACGGGATTTATTCGTTTACAAATAGGTGTAAGTGACTATTCAAAAGACACCTATTTATCGGCTGTCCAAACGCAAATAAACAGCACCACCATTAGCCAAACCACTGATACAACACCAACGTATAAAATTAATACTGGGCCGATCGCTTCGCCTCCGGAACTGAATTTATCAGCTTTTTCTATTAATTACAAAGCAACCGTAGTTATTCCTCTTAATGCGGTTAATACAAATAGCAATAACCGTTTTCTGCATTTAGCACCATTTGGGTATTATGAAGTTGCGTTTGATAACGCCTTACCATCAGCCAAAATAAGTTTGGTTGCCCAAATGGATAACAATGGCGAACTATTTATTGGGCTCGATAACACCGAACCGGAAGAAGTGGTGAATATCTTATTCCAGGTGGCAGAAGGTTCTTCCAATCCGCTTAAAAACGAGGAAAAATTGCTTTGGCATTACCTGGCTGTTGGTAATAAGTGGATAGAATTTGAGAGTAAGCATATTATCGACAGAACCAATAATTTAACACAATCCGGTATTGTTACGGCTACACTTCCATTAACGATAAGTAATCAATGTACCGCACAGCAAAAAGGGCTTTATTGGATCAGAATTGCTGCTAAACAAAACCCGGATGCAGTTTGCAAATTGATGATGGTACAGGCTCAAGCGGCGCAGGTAACTTTAGTGCAGGATGAAACGAAGCAAATTGAGTTTTCTCAAACCTTGCGAGCCGGTACAATTTCCAAACTGGTAGTTAGTGAGTCGGCCATAAAAAGCATTGTTCAACCTTTCGATTCCTTTGGAGGAAGAACTAGAGAATCGGACGAGCATTTTTATACAAGAGTAAGCGAAAGGTTAAGGCATAAACAAAGAGCCATCACCATTTGGGATTATGAGCACATTATACTCGAACAATTCCCTCAAATAAGTAAGGTAAAATGCATTAATCATGCGGGGTTTTATACAGAAACTGATAACTCGGAGGTTTTCTGCGAAAATTTCCCGGGTCATGTAACCATTATTACTATTCCTGATTTCAGGAACAAATCCGGTATCAATCCTTTAAAACCTTACACTCCGATAGGCACACTGGTTAACATGGATGCCTACCTGCATAAGCTAATTTCTCCTTTTGTGAAACTGCATGTAAAAAATCCGCAGTTCGAAGAAGTTCAGTTTGAATTTATGGTAAGTTTTTATGAAAATCTTGATAACTCCTTTTACAGGCAATTGCTCGATAAGGAAATTGAGAAATTTCTGACACCATGGGCCTTCGACATAAGCAATGAGATTTCTTTTGGAGGAAAGATCATAAAATCTGAAGTGTTAAATTTTGTGGAGGAGCGGCCTTATGTTGATTACGTTACCTGCTTTAAAATGCATCACATCATACAACGCAATGGCGCTGTACATACGATTGAAAAAAGAGACGTAGAAGTTGCAATACCTTCTACGGCACGGTCATTACTGGTATCTTATACTAATGAGATAACAAAGATTACTCACCTTATTGATTCACCTGCCACCTGTGAATGCTGATGGAAGAAAAAACGACCATATCGAAAAATAGGAAACTTCCGCAAGCAATGGATTATGAATTATTGCGTAAGGAAGGATTACGACATATTGAGAGTTTATCAAGCGATTTATGGACAGATTATAATGTGCATGATCCGGGCATCACCATCTTGGAAGCATTGTGCTATGCGATCACCGAACTTGGCTACCGTTGTCAGTTCGATATGAAGGATCTCCTTTCGGATGTGAATGGCAACTTAGTAAGCGGACAAACCTTCTTTACTGCTAAGCAAATTCTTACAGTAAATCCTTTAACCATAAATGATTACCGTAAGTTGTTGGTTGATCTGGCCGGCGTGCAGAATGCCTGGCTAATTGCTGAAGATGTGCAGATGGTGAACGGAAAAACAGTTCCGGTAAATGAAGTGCCAATATATGCCGATTGTATCAATGATCAGTTAATCTATACTCCTAATGAGCATCCGCTATTTCTTTCGGGTTTGTACAGGGTATTGCTTTCGCTCGATTATGATGATCAATTTGGCGATTTAAATGATGGAGATATCGTAACGGGTAATCCTGAGTTAGTCGGGAAATATGTTGAAAATGAGTTTTATTTTTCCATTGAACTGGATGCTTGGAAGAATGCAGATTTTGATTTCGCGCAACTGGCTAAAGATAAAACCAAGATTCAGTCGGCAGTATTATCGGCCGGTAAAAATGGCTGGACCTGTGCTTTAACTGTATCCGGAGTGCCGAATCCTAAAGTATTTGGCGTCACCATTTCAAAACTGCCCGAATCAGGCAAGCTGAGTGAAGCAGATGCTCAGAGCATGTTTGATAATAAAGATTGGGTGGCGGGAATTTTTGCTCAATATCTTTCAAAAATTAAGCTTGCACAAACGATAGTAAAGAGTGCCATTAAAACCTTGCATGAGCACCGGAATCTGTGTGAAGATTTTGTGGAGGTTACAACAGCAGATACCGATCAGATTGCTTTTTGTTTTGATACGGATGTTAGGCCCGATGCAGATATTGAAAAGGTACAGGCGGAAATTTTTTATTTGATTGAAAACTATTTAAATCCTCCTGTTCAATTCTTCTCATTAAAAGAACTGTTGGAGAAGAAGGTTCCTGTTGATGAAATATTCAATGGTCCGGTATTGCAACACGGATTCATTGATACCATTCAGCTGGAATCGACCAATCTGAAAAAGGAAATATACGCTTCCGACATCATTAATTTACTAATGGATATTGAAGGCGTTATTGCGATCAGGAATTTCCAGATGACCAAATATAAAGAGAACGGAGAGCCGGATAATGCATTTAAAAACCTTAAATGGTGCATGCCTGTGAAACCATTTCACAAACCGGTACTTCGAACTGATAAATCAAAAATCCTGCTTTTTAAGAATGAGTTTCCTTTTATAGCCCGGTATGATGAAGTGAAGGACACGGTTTTATTATTGCATGCCATTCGATCGAGAAATAAATTAAGTGGTTTGCAAGATGATATTCCTGTTCCGAAAGGTGCTAAGCGGGATACGGAGAGTTACTGGCCTGTTCAATATGATTTTCCATTGGTGTATGGGATAGGTGAAGCCGGACTGGCTGAAGGTGTTACACCTGAGCGGAAGGCGCAGCAGCGGCAGCTAAAAGCTTATCTGTTATTTTATGAGCAGTTATTAGCCGATTTCTTTTCACAGCTGTCTTTTTCACACGAGCTTTTCTCTACTGATAAGATTAAACATACCTATTATGCGCAATTCTTAGCCGACATTAAGAATATTGAGACCATTTATAAACCCAATGTGGCTTCTGCCATTCTTAACGATGCAATTAGTGATCCTGATGCAACAAAAGCTGAAAAGAATGAATGGCAAAAGCTTTATGAAACGAAGGAAACTTTCGAAGACAGAAGAGGTCGGTTCTTTGACCATTTGCTGGCCCGATTTGCAGAATCTTTTAATGATTATGCGCTAATGATGTATACCATTAATTATGAAGAGCAAACAGAAGAAAAAATAAGCTTTGAAGAGCTGTCGACGGCAAAAATACTGACCCTGCAACAATACGATGATATAAGCGCTAACCGGGGCAAAGCATTTAACTATTTTCCTCAGATTGTACAGGTGGTTGGTGATGATGTTCAATTTTTACCTGACCCTACTAAGTATTGGGATACAGATAATGTATCAGGACTGGAAAAACGGATTTGTGCGCTTACTGGCATCAAAGATCATAAGAGGAGATTCCTGTATTGTATTAAGCAAATTGAAATCATCTGCACGGAAAAAGAAGTGTTGGTGGAAGGTAATAAGGTGCTAAAGTGCTTCCATAGTTTTACAGTAACCCCGCTGAATGGTACTCAACTGATTTCAAAAGAGTATGAAATCAAAACAGATGCAGAAGCCGCATTGGCAGATGTTATAAACGGTGGTGCCGTTAAAACCAATTATTCGGTGATTACCGTAGGTGGTAAGTTCAAAATAAGCTACAAAGACATTCTTACGGGTGTAAATGAATATAATTCACAAGGTGATGCGACTACAGCAATTAATGAAATTGCCTTAGAATTTGAAGGAACCTGTAATGACCCTGAAGGTCTCCACCTTATCGAACATATCTTGCTCAGACCGCGCACCAATCAATTCGATTTAATGCAGGTGTGTCTGCACGATTGTGATTGTCCGTGCGAAATCGATCCATATACATTCAGAGCATCGGTTGTATTACCATACTGGCCAGGACATTTTGACAATCCTGCTTTCCGGAGCTATTTCGAAAACAGGTTAAGGGAAGAAGCTCCAGCGCATGTAATGCTAAAGATCTGCTGGCTCAATAATGACCTGATGCGAGAATTTGAGGTTCGCTATAAAAGGTGGATTGAACTGTTGGCGGCTTACTCGTTTGATAAAATCGCTAATGAGGCCGACTTTATGGATGCTAATAATAAAATGATTGAAATACTTGAACGTCTGCATAGTGAATATCCGCAGGCAACATTACACAACTGCGACGAGAGTAAGGAGGGAAGCAATACAGTTGTATTAAATAAAACAGTTTTGGGAACATTTAAAACTTAATATTATGGGTATGCAAACCAGTTTTCCTGTATTTGATGCCGATCAGGTGCTTACTAATAATCACCTGAATGATTTGCGCAAATATCTTGATGAGCAAAACAGGTTAACCCGTTCAAAATTAATCGGGTCGGGTATCGTGTGTGGATTGGAAATTACTGTCAGTTCATCAGCTATCAAGATATCAAAAGGTTGTGGACTCACATCTCAAGGGTTTCTGATTACACTGTGCGATAGTGAATACACGCATTGCATCCCCTATACTGCGCCTGAGTTTCCGGAAGACTTTGACTTTATTTCTCAATGTGGAAACGGTGTGCCGGGTTCTGTCCCTTTCTATAAGCCAGGTTTTACCGAACCGATGCTTCAGTTGATCAGCGCGAAAGAATTAGAAGGATTAAGTACCGAGATCAAGAATACTGCTGTTGCTTTATCGGCTATGAGCGTTCAGACATTGAGTGAGCTGGCTGTTGTGTTATTTTTGGAAGCTGAACAGATTAAGTTAAAGAATTGTGATACAAATGATTGTAATGATAAGGGCAGTCGTATGGATTTTGAGCCTAAAGTACTGCTGGTACAAAAGGCTGTATTAGATCGAATCAATGCCGACTCTAAAGGGCAGGTTACTAAAAACAACCTTCCTCATGTTGAGCTCAAACGATACAATGTTCCGGTAAGAAATCTGTTAACCACATCGGCCGTATTAGCAGCATTTGCTGATATTACCAATGATGCCACTATTGATAAAATCGATGAAGCATTAAACAGTAGTTTCACCAATTATAGTTATTTACTTGATGAGCAAGGCGGAAATCCTTTTGGAGGTGTCGGTAATACACTCAAGTCAATCCGGCAGAAAATAGTCACTACCAACCCGTTATTCATCCAATACTTCTATGATTTTCTTGATGATCTGATTAAAGCCTATTATGAATTCAGGGAAAAAGCCTATTACGTGTATAGCGAATGTTGCATGGATGAGATGCGATTCCCACTTCATCTAATGCTTGGTGAAGCTACCGTTAACACTTTACCGGGTAAACAATCAGCCTACAGGGAGTTTTTTATCTATTCGCCGCTGTTTGATGCTCAAAACTATCGCTTAGGAGAGGTCCGTTTTCTTTTTGCCCGGTTGAAATTATTAATTCAGAACTTTTCGACAGATGATGCCACTTTATTCGAAAAGAGGGTCATTAAGATTACACCAAGTAACCTTGGAAAATCCCATTTATCTGAACGTTGCATACCCTATTATTATAATGTGATCGGAGGAGCTAACCAACCTGCTTTGTTTAAGTTTTGGAACTACAAAAAAACACTGCATGGTGAAGCCGATTATAATTTAAGTTATAAGAGTAATGAATATGCAGATCCAACCAATCTGTTGGTTAGGGATCCGTTATTATTTGATATTGAAAAGTATAACTTTTTCAGAGTAGAGGGTCACATTGGCAAGCAAGTGGGTGTTGCATTGCCAGGCATAATCAACATCAAACAAGAATATAATCTTCCTGCCGAAGTGATTGCATTGAGTGCCGACTATATAGGGGCTATATTAAAAGGAGAGGAACCTCAATGTGTTATCCAGGATTTAGAAGCAGATTACCGGATCATCATCGCCGAATTTATCTGTAAACTGCATGATGCTTTCTGTAGTATTTACAGGTTTGACTTTAGCCCAAAACCACTTGAGCTCGTTGCGGTAAGATCGAAAGCAAAAGCTGTAGCAGCCGCGGCAACTAATGAAGAAGATGAAGATCTTGAAGTGAATGAACTGATCGGTAAAACCGATTTTGATGGATTAGCGGTCAATCATCCGGTTTTGTCGCGACTGGTAAGTGAGGCTCATATCACCAAAAATTACGTAAAAGGAAGTTCAATATTGAGGATTTGCGGTGTCAGAAAAGGCTCTATCGGTGATATTTATTTATCCAATATTTCCGACAATATTTTCACCAATCCGATTTCACTGAATACCAAAATAAGAGCTGCCAGCTTGTATTTCAGGTTCTTTGAACTGATCGATAGTATTGAGAGCATGTTTAAAATTTTGCTGAACAATGAACTTTCGGAGCTAAACCTTACTGAATTTAAAAATGCCTACATCCGTTATGAGAAAGAGGTAAAGAACCTTGCGAAACAGTTGAGGGTGATCACTGATAAGGTTCAGGTCTTTTTGAGTACCTGTATAGTAGAAAAGCTGGAAGCATTGAAAGATGAATACCGTCGACGCATGAATCAATATGCACTTGCCCGAAAGTTTAATAATTACTTTAAAGCTCATGGAGGCATCGAGCATAAAGCGGGTGTGAGTAAAGGCGGTACCTTTATCTTGGTTTATTATGAGGAAACCCGAAACAGAAGATTTGATATAAGTGCTTTATTTGTTAATAAAAACTTAGGCAGGCTAATGCTTGCCAAACATCCTGATCTGCTTGCCAGAGATGTACCGGATGCTGAACTCAAGGCGGCAACAGAGGAATTGCAAACAGCTGTGGAATTTAAATGTCCGGAACAGTTTACTTTTTTAACAAATGCGGTAAAAGATTATTTAAAGACTGATATTAATATTCCGGAGGCTTCAAGGGAGGCTTTATTGGCGGCATTGCGAAAAGCCCCGGAAAGGCCGGGTTTTTCATTCGCCTCTGGAACGGTAATAGCCGATTTTTATGTTCCATACATATGTTGCAGTGATTGCACGCCTGTTTCTTATGTATTGCAACCACCTGAACCATTGCCGTTAAGTGTTTTTGCAGACCAACCTATTTGTAATACGGAAGGTACATCTTATTCAGTAAGGTTAGAGGTAAGTGGCGGTACTGGTCCATACACATTCATTGTAAATAATGTTGAACAAACTAACAATACCATTGTACTGGCAAGTGGCAGTCCGGATACAAAAGTTACCGTAAAGGATGCGGCCGGAAAAACTGCAGAAATCGTCATTAAGAGCCATACCTGTCAGCCACCATGTAACTTACCTTGTGATGGTAACTCGCAAGCTTGTCGCTATATCTTATGGGTTGCCAAACCTGTAGGAACCAGGATTGTCCATGAAACAAGAGGTGCAAAATTGAGATTAGTTGATGAAAATAACCAGGAAACAGTAATTAATCTGATGCCTGTTTTTAAAGAAGTATTTGAATCAGTTCATAACGTCATCCTCGCCACTAATTTCGATTCCATTTTTAAAGCGCTTACTGAAAAGATAAACAATGTTATACCTGCCAAATTTATTGGCAATAATAAGCCAATGTTTACCTATGATGCTGAAAATCAACTTTGGATCATTGATAAATTCGATTGTCATGAGGTTACATTAACGTTAGAAGTGTTTATGAGCTTCAGCGACGAGCAACTCATTCTGAATATTATTTATGATAAAGATGGGGTAACCATAGTTGATACACAACGACAAACTAAGGTAATTGTACCGCCATTCGGCTGTGTACAGGTTAATAAATGCACTGGGAAGGTTGTAAACAAATGCAACGAAACGTTAAAGATCGATGAGATCAAAGGAAGCCAGGTTGAGTTTAACCAGCCGTTCTTCAACTTCAGTACGAAACCTATTTTTGATAAGTATTTCTGGTATTTCCATACCGGAATCCCATTGTATTCGGATCAGGTGGCGCCTCAGAAAGTGCAGCTATTGCCATCTCAGGAACAGCCAACAGTCCGCGTAATTGGTATCAAATCAAGCAACGGTTGTTTCGCTTTATTGGAGACAAAAGTGGCACTCGACATTATTGTAGGATAAAAAGATGAAAGCAGGAGCCCATATCATCCAACGTCAGTCCATAGATATTCAGTTTGAAAACATGGAAAACGATAATGGATTGCAAAACCGACTGGCTGATCTGTTTTATGATCGGTTGGAGCCTGGTATGGAGCAATTACTTGATGAACTGTTTGGTGAAAAATATTACGCTTCTGTTGAGAAACTGGAGATTGAATGCGAAGTTTTGAACGAAAAAGATTGGGAAGAGGGCCTTGCAGAGCAGATCATTCAAAAGCTAAGGGAAAAACTTAGTCCTGTAAATAAAAGAGAAATCAAGGATGCAAAGGTTGAAGAATTAACGGCTCCCGAAATCTTCCTCTTTTTTCTTGAAAACGGTTCCTTTCCCTGGAATAATCGGGTTAATTCAATTAATGAATTGGAACAATTGATAAGTGTAAATAATGAACTTTTAGCCAAGTTAACAGAAAAAATAAAGGAGTATCCAAAAATTGCGGAACGCCTGGCTTTGCAGTTTTCGGAAAAGTTTACGTCAACGGTTATTACTGAATTAACTAAAGAAAGACAATGGGAGAGAAGTGAGCTTAATTCACGGATTTCAAAACTGGATTCAACATTAAATAGGCAGGCTGTTGATGGGGCAATTTTAAAGATGCTGGCTTCTGATCACCATGATAATCCAACCGAACAGCTACTCGAAAAACTGGTGGACAAAGCCCTGGCAAAAAATAAAGCCATTGATGAGAAAATTGATAAAACCATTGATAAGAACATTAATAAGAAAGAAGATAATAATTGCTACATCACTAATGCTGGGTTAATTCTGCTGCATCCTTTCTTGTCAATTTTATTTGAGCAGTTAAAACTTATCCATGAAAATGAATGGATTGACGAGTTAGCGCAAACTAAAGCGGTGTTGGTACTGGATTATTTGGTAACAGGCAATGAAAAAGCAGCGGAGTTTAACCTGATGCTCAACAAAATTCTCTGCGGCTTTGCTATCAATAATATTATCAGAACTGATGTAGCACTTGATCATGAAGCAAAAAATGAGTGTGAAACGCTTTTGAAAAATGTAATCGTTCATTGGAGTGCTTTAAAAAATACCGGGATTGATGCATTAAGAGAAACCTTTTTACAGCGTAACGGAAAGTTAAGTCCTGTTGACAATGGCTGGCTGTTAACTGTAGAGCAAAAATCAACCGATATTTTACTGGGTTATTTACCTTGGGGTTTTGGAGTAATCAGGTTACCGTGGATGAAAGAAATTGTACATACCGACTGGTGTTAACGTATCATGCTTAATTTATCAGGCAATGCAAACTCACGTAACAGGGATAACGGAAAAGATTGGAAATACAGTCAATAGTAATCAGCAAAAAAACAAGCCGTTTTTTGCCCCTGTAATCGTACAACCCAAATTAACGATTGGTCCTGTTGATGATCCTTATGAACGTGAAGCAGATTCAGTGGCCGAAAAAGTGATGCGCACGCCTGAGCAGGATGTTTTGCAAGCTAAACCATCACCTATTGTTATCCAAAAAAAATGCGCCGCTTGTGAAGAAGAAGAATTGAACCGCAAGGAAGATGAAGCCCCTGCAGTTGCTGACGAATTATCTGCCATTAAGGATATTCCCGTGCAGCGGAAATGTGCCCACTGTGAAGAAGAGGAACGAAACCTACAAATGAAAGGTGCCGATGGTGCTAAAGGAGGTTTAGGAGCTCTTTCCATTGTCAACCAGGTAATCAATTCGCAAGGAGAACCATTGCATGCAGCTACTCGATCATTTATGGAATCAAGGTTTGGTTATGATTTCAGTAATGTTCAAATTCATAATGATTTATTAGCCCATCAATCTTCAACGGCAATAAATGCAAAGGCATATACGCATGCCAATCATGTAGTGTTTGGTTCGGGTCAATTCCAACCTGATACAAATGCAGGAAAACAATTGCTTGCACATGAGTTAACCCATGTGGTGCAACAGAGAGCCGGTCAACAACAAGCTGTTCAACGGAGAATAGGCGACGGCCATGATTTGAACGCTGCACGATTTAAAGGGAACATAGTTTTAGAAGCCTTATATGACAACGAACAACTGTTACGTAAAGGCGATAAAGGACCTGCGGTAAAAATTTTACAACAAGCGCTGATCGATTCAGGAATGACTTTACCTGTTTACGGTGTCGACGGTAAATTTGGTGCGGAAACAGAAAATGCTGTAAAGACATTTCAGCGGGCTTCAGGGTTAAGTGGCATAGACCGGGATGGAGTTGTTGGGCCTACAACCATGGGCTGGCTTGATCAGCGTTTTACCAATTCACCAACTCCCGCGGGAACATCAAGAGGAGCAACCACTGGATGTCCGGCATTTAAAACCATCAAAGTTGATTTTGTATCATTCAGGGGTTCGACTCGTAATCCGGGGGCTGATTTGGATTATGCAAATACAGTTTTTAATCAATGTTGTGTAAAATTTGAAATGGGCAAAGGGTTCTCATTAAGCAATGCAGAATCTGATATAATACTGAAGGGCAATACGGAGTTAAATGTAGCCAATTCATGTGCGGCACTTTCTGCTGAAGAATCAAGCCTTGTTGCAAAATTATCTCCACGGGTCAGTTCACGCTTCAAGGTTTTTTATGTCGATACAATAAGTACTGGAGATAGGGCAATGAGTTTTCCTCCGTATTGTGCAACCGGATTAGCTGCTAGCCGTTTAAATTTTTCATTTGTGAGCAATTCGGCTATGCCTCGATCTCTTGCACATGAATTTGGACATATACTGCTTAATAGTCCCGGTCATGCTCCGGGAGTAACGACAAAATTGATGCATCCAACTAATGCAGCTACAGCTGAAGATTTGGATGCAACAGATTGCGCTACTGTATTTGCAAATGCTTAGTAATACCTAAATGAAATGAATGAAAGGAGTGAATTGAATTTATAACAGTTAGTCAAAGTATAAACCTGTTAAACTTACGGAGGCAATGCAAACTTGCATAACAGCGATATCAGCGAAATCTGGCATTAAACTAATCAACAGTAGTAAGCAAAAAAAGCCATTCTTTGCTCCCGTAATTTTACAGCCTAAATTGACAATTGGACCTGTAGATGACCCTTATGAACATGAAGCAGATGCAACCGCCGAAAAAGTGATGAGTATGTCTGATAACAGGGAGGTAGCAGCAAAACCAGCTCCTCTTGTTGTTCAAAAGAAATGTGCTGCGTGTGAAGAAGAAGAATTGAATCGAAAAGAAGATAACGAAGAATCAGAGCCTCTTGAGCCAAATCCTATAAAAGATATTCCTTTACAAAGAAAATGTACCCACTGTCATGAGGAAGATAGAAAAGTACAAATGAAAGGAATAGAGGGTGTAAAAGCGGGAATGGCTGTCCCTTCAGTTGTAAATGAAGTGATTAACTCAAAAGGCGTCCCATTGGATGCCATAACAAGAGCATTTATGGAACCGAGGTTTGGATATGATTTCGGGAATGTTCGACTCCATAATGATTCAATTGCTCACCAATCGTCCGCCGGCATCAATGCATTAGCTTATACACATGGAAATCATATCGTATTTGCTGCAGGTAAGTATCAGCCGAATACTGTTTCAGGCAAGAGATTATTGGCACATGAATTAACCCATGTGTTGCAGCAAAACCCATCAATACAGACTCATCAAATTTCACACAATACGGATTTAGGCACTATTCAACGTAAAGAAACACCTGGTACAGAAACAGATATTTTCTCAGGTGATAAAAGTTCAAAGTGCCCTAAAGTTCCCACTAATGAAGGGTTTATATTTCCTGATCCGCCTTGTCCAATAGGTACACATATCGGCTCAAAAGCGATGAAACGTTTTAATTTTTGTGCCGATTCAAGCACGCTTATTGACCCCAATCAGTTAAATGATCTCGATAAAATTTTGGAGACCAATTTCAAATCGAGTCGTTTTCTGATTCATGGTTATGCAAGTTTAGAGGGGAATAAGGATTATAATTTTGTTTTGGCGTGTCGCAGAGCTAACACCATTTTGGAGGCTCTTTCAGCTACAATGCGACGAAACAGCATGGACAAATCTAAAACAGAACAAGATGCTGAAATAAGCCGACGAATTGAAACCGCATCACAAGGTCCGACTAAAGAATTTGGAAATACACCGGAAGCAAATCGTATTGCAATTTTGTATCTCCAGGAACCACTTGGGGAAGCCCCCGATGAGCCTGCCTGTAAAGATGCGCCTAAAAACATAGGCGATGTGAAGCCTGATATTGACTGCGATCAACCTACTATGGTGCTCGAGGGTACTGAGGCAAGTTTGCAACGGCGATTTTTCTTCTTCTGTACGGGTTCTGATGTTTTTTTAGGCGAAACCGCTAAAAATGTTAAAACATTTGCGCATAAACAAGCTGCCAGTGCCTCATTTACAATCCATGGATTTGCCAGTGAAGAGGGAACTAAGGATACGAATAAACGACTTTCATGCCACCGGGCCTTACGAGTTGCGCGGGAATTGATGAATGCCGGAGTTTTGTCAGAGCAAATCAAGGAAGTGAGTGGCATTGGGGCTACAGATAAATTTGCCAAAGGAAATAATGAAACTGCCTTCTCTCAAAATAGAGTGGTGGTTATACACGTTGATGAAGGTCGTATAAATCCTTTAAATGATAAACCTAAGGAAGCAAAAACAGCTGAACAAAAGGCCGCGCTGATAAAGGAAGCGGCTAAAATTCTCTTATCGGGACAATATAATCTGGGTGCTGATGCTTATTTATCTTTCTGGACTTGTGGAACCACTCAAACTGTTCGACAGGCTGTTACGCGTTTACATATTCAATCTCCGTTGGGCGATAAAGATGAATTATTGACAGTCGATGCTGATGGAGTAGAGGAAGGAATTGGCGTAAATACCGTACGATTATCAAATACATCATTGCGTGCAGATAATCCACTGGAATGCATTATGGGCCGTTTAATAGATATGGCATTTCATCATGCGGTAATTAATAATGATGTGCTTACATCCAATAAAAACTTATTGGAAGATGATAATTCGCAAACGATTTCCCGATTAAGAAAAGATAAAAAAATGCGTCATGAGGTAGGACTTCACCTGGTATTTTTAGCAGGATTTTCAGCCTGTCTGGGTACTCAAGCCAGTGCCGGAAAATCACCAAGTGGTAAATCAACAGGCGTATCAGAGCCAATTGAAGATGACCCACTTCAATTGATGGAGCCTCCTTTATGTGCAGCAGTTCCACAACCCAGCCGATTATTAAGTCCGCCTAAAGGTGCCAAAAAACGTGAAAAAACAGTGTTTAAGCCTCAAAATACAGATTTTGGCCTGGAACAGAAGGGTGCACATGAATCGATCAGGATTGCTCCGAAAAAAAGCACAGGTCCTGCCTTAAATCAAAATCTGACAATTAAAACAGCAGAAGCATCACCCGTTATTAAGCCATCATCCACTGTTTCATTAGTGGGTAATGAAAATGTATTTAATGATTATGAAATTGGGTTTATGCAATCGATACTTGATGATCTCACCATTGCCCAATACATAACTGGTCATGAAGTAGTTCAAAAGCTCCCTGTGCCCACAAGAGCAGCAGAAATAAAGGGAAATCCACAGGTACCATTACCATGGATGTCGATGAATGCCATGCAAAGACCTGACCCCGAAGGACAGGTAAAATTAAACAGCACCTGGCAAATGGATTCCAACTTTGCTTTAACGCTTGGTTTCTTTAACGATAATCCAATTGTTAATGCCAATTTCTTAGACACACTTCAACATCATACGAAGATAGCCATCTGGTTAGTAGCACGCCGGCTTGGAGGGCCATTAGATCGGTTCACTGTTATTCCGATGGAAGGTAAAGTATATGAAATCGCTCAAAATATTAAGGTCGATTTTAAACGTAAAAGAGGAAACTTGGATCTACCAGAAAATGATCCTTTAAATCAGGGTGAGGTTGAAAATGTTTTAATTGATGGTGTATTTAGAACCATAGAAACATCGGATGCAGCTGCAGACTTCCGATTGGCCAGATTTGGGACCCCAACCGCAGGAAATATAGATTTGAACCGACAGTTTGTTTCAATGGTAGGTCCTGGAAAAGCGCCTTCTGGAGGTGAAGGAATGGACTTGCCTGAATATATGGCGTTAATAAAACAAATTGTTGATACCCTTAAGGTTTTCACCGAGGAAGAAATCGCCAATAATCAGGCAGGTAAAGACATGCCTCGTTTGGGTTATGTTTTTGATACGCTTACCATAACGGTAAGAATAAACCCCAATACAGGACGAATGTTGCCTTATTCGGAGATCGACAATGAACGAGAAAACAGATCGGTATTAATTGATAGTCCGGGTATTGGAAAAAATGGATTGAATGGTTTGTCAAAAGCGCTTGGACTTCGACTTGAAAAACTTGATCAGCAAAATCAGGCTAAAAAAGTGATACTGAATACAGAAGCTATAAAAAAATTATCAAGCGATCAGAATGGAACTTTCCTGAGATTTACCTTACCTCCATTAATAGCTGCCAAAGACGAAAAGAGACTTATTGAAGAGCCAGGAGTAAAGGAACAAATGGCTTTGCTATGGGCATGTACTGAGTTGCTTTTATCTGACGATGATCCATTCAACAAAGGCGGACTTGAACCTAGGGAGTTTGCTCTTGTTTACTGGAAGGACCGTGATCATACATTGCATCGCGATCCGGAGGATGCTGTTTATATGGGTAAACCATTGAATATGGCTACCGGAGTTATAGAAACCAATATTCCATGTGGAGCTATCAGAGCTTCAGGTATGATAGTGGGAAATGTTCATACACATCCTTTCGATGATAAAGATGCGCCTAAACCTAGTCCTAAAGATCAGGCAAATGCACGTAGTGGACATTGTGGTCGACAGTTTTACATCATTTCGCAACGGTTTGTCTTTGAGTATTTTTCGGATGATAACGAACCGAAAAAAATTGGAACCAGAGAGTCGGTGCTTCCAAAAGGAGTGCGATGCGATACCAAAGCAAAAGAACTTCCGTAGTTAAATTGATATACCCAGTAATGAGGCAATAATTTCATTTATATCCGAAACAAATGAATAAACAAAGGTTAATTCGTTCTGCTCCAAGTAAAGGGTCGATTTTTTTTAAACCTCGAATGCAGTCCAAATCGATCATTAGTCAGCCTAATGATAGCGATGAACAGGAAGCAGATACCGTTGCAGAAAAGGTGATGGGAGGGGGAAATAGTGAATCAACACAAACGTTCTTTAAACCCGCAGTGTCACAGATTCAACGTAAATGTGATTCTTGTGAGCAAGGAGGAAAATTACAATTAAAGTCGGACTCCAATCATAATTCCACTAGCGAAGTTTCTTCAGGTGCATTTAAGGTGATTAATTCCGCTGGACAATCATTAGATAATCCAACTAAAGATTTCATGGAATCAAGGTTTGGCCATGATTTTAGTAATGTCCATATTCATGATGATTCCAATGCTCATGAATCGTCTACAGCTATTAATGCCTTAGCCTATACACACGCTAATCATATTGCATTTGCTGCTGGACAATATCAGCCACAAACTGATGCAGGTAAACAACTGCTAGCTCATGAACTCACACATGTGATTCAGCAAACCAAAGCTGGTAATCCTCGTATACAACGCGCTTGTGCCGATAAAAGTGTAAGGAGCCAGGCCTGGGTATCTGTAAAAAACCAGCACGATTTTGCCGCTTTAGATGGTTATACGCCAATTAAAGGAAAGGTCTATGATGTGTTTTTTGATGGTAAGAGTTATTTTTTCTGTTATAACGATAAGCGTGTTTATTTCAAATATGCTAATACTAAAGATAGAGTAATACCAGATCTGGAAACAGCCTATAATATTAAAGTTGAAACCGGTGGAGCAAAATGGTTGAAATCAGAACTTGTATTGATATCGGAAGCGCTTTCTATGCTTAACGATACGGAGATTGCCAACTTGCGTGGTTATCGATTTATCAAACAGGGTGATGTAATGATTGAAGATGGTGACAAGGTGGTGGCAGGGCTTACCACTCAAGACATTATCAGGAATGAATATACCATTGAATTTTGGAAATTCTGTTTTGATGGAACTTCAGATACACCAGTAGGAACTAAAGCAGGGGTAACACCGGGAGTTCCTTGTATACTACATGAAATTGGTCATGCTATGATGTATGCAAGATCGAGGCCATATATGGAGGCTATGTATTTCCAAAATAAGTATCAAAAAGAATTTGATAAAGCCTCTGCCGACAAACAAAAAGGTATGAAGCCAAAACTGGATGAATTAAAACGTATTCATGATAAAGCTGAAGCAGCGTACAACAAAAATCCTTCGGTTGAATCTGAGTTTGTGAAACTGGTAAAAGGTAAACCTCCGTTAACACCTTACTCAAAGAAAAATGAACGCGAAGCATTTGCCGAGGCATTTGCAATTTATAAATTGAATCCTGATTTATTGAAGAAAAAGAACCTAAAGCTTTATCAGTATTTTAAAAGTAGTGGTTTTAAATAATATAGAACAGTCTATCCGAGACTTTTCTCATTAAGGTTTCGATAGGGCCATTTTTATAAATGCTACTAGGTGTTACAGGTGTTTACTTGATATAGAAGTATATTAATCGAAAATTTTCAATTTTACTTTTATCTGTTCAACAGTTTTCTTTAAACCCTGATTATACAGCGTATCTAAAACTTCAGGAACTTTTCGTGAGGGATTTTTTAGTTTTTTTACCTGATTCATAAATGCTTCGATTACCAATACATCGTTATTTTCTATTAATTCTAAAACGAAGTCATCAGGATGTAATATGGTTATATTAAAATCTTTTAGTACGGTATTGGGGAAGTCTTTAAGATTATGCGTAATTATAAATTTTGACTTTGATTTAATAGCTGCAGCAAGTACATGCCGATCATCAGGGTCTGGTAAATCAAGCCCATCTATCAAATTACCAAACCCGTTTACGTTCGCATCTGGAAAGATTTCATTCATTAAATCAACTGTTCTCTTAATACCATTCATATTAAGATCTGGTCGTTTGATTAATAAATTTCTAACCCATTCTTCTTGAATTTGAGCACTCCATTTTGGTTGATAAAGCTTCACGTTTGCCAGATGCATCAAAAAATCACGTAAGGGAGCAGGATATAATACGTTGGCGTCTAATATTGCAATCATTCTTTTAATAGCCCAAATTCATTTCTTGCGCTAATTTTGCCAACTCTTCCAATTTCTTATCTCTAATCTTTTTCATTCGAAGGTCATATTCAATTACATCATTTAAGTTTAGTCTTCTGTGCGTACCAACTTTTTTAAATGGAATTGCACCATCTTCAATTAGCTTAACGAGATATGGCCTGGAAATATTTAAAATATCTGCAGCTTCTTGAGTACTTATTTCAGAATCAGATGGTAGTAAGGTGATAGATTTACCTTGTGCCATATTATCTAATATTACATTTAATAATGCCATAGCTTTTTTAGGAATAGACAAAGGCTCATCACTTCCCTGAAAAGTAAACTGGATAAAGCCTGTATCAGTAATACTGGTTTTTAAGGAATTAATTCTCCGAATTTTGGAAATCGACTTTTTTGCAATTTCCTGATCAGCTTTTGAAGTACGTTCCAATACTGTTTCCATAAAACTCGTTGTTTTAACAAAGGTACATAAACGAAATAAACGAAACAAGTTATTGTAGGATATCTATTCCTTAAAAATAGGATTCTCGCAAATATTCAACACCTGATCTTTTTAACGCATTATATTTCGTAACTTAAGTAGTTAAAATCTGCTATCTATCTACAGAGGCATGTTATCCTTTAGCTATAAATCCACCTCTTCGGAAGCTGTTACGAATCCAAACAGTTCACATTTCTTTGCGCCATTTATTCAACCAAAACTTACCGTTAATCAGCCAAATGATAGCTACGAGCAGCAGGCAGATGCTGTTGCAGATCAAATTATTCGTACGGCTGATGTTAACCATTCCTTCTTTCGATCCAAAGACACAGAAACTTCTTCTATCCAACGTAAATGTTCGCATTGCGAAGAGGAAGAAAAATTGCAGTTAAAACCAGGTTCAATCAATAACCCAAATGTGAATGTTCCTGCAAGTGTTTACCAAACGGTTAATACCTCCGGACAATCATTGGATATGGGTACGAGAAGTTTTATGGAATCAAGGTTTGGAGCCGACTTTAACCACGTACGGATTCATACTGATGAAAATGCACATCAATCGTCATCCGCTATTAATGCAAGGGCTTATACACACCGTAACCATATTGTTTTTGGTGACGGACAATATCAGCCGAATACCCTTGAAGGCAAACGACTGTTGGCTCATGAATTAGCACATGTGATGCAGCAATCAACTACTTCGAATCATATTCAACGTCAGAAAAAAACACCCGTTCAATCGGATATTGAAAATTTAGTAAAAAAAGGCAAATGGTGTCGCGATTCTGCTGAGTCGGGGAAATTGCATCCGGGGTTGCAATGTTATCGGGAAATTCCTGCCGCTAAAGGACATCCACCCGGTGATCAATACTGCTTCGACAAAGATACGGGCGCTTTTAAAGAATCAAGTCCAGATTTTGTATCTGCTGTTTCCGGGCAGTTAAAAGATGGCACTTGTGATATTCCGATGAAACTTACCGATCCGCCTCAGCCATTTACCCAAAGAGGTCAACGATCAATGGGACATTTAATTGGTGATATTGCTACAGAAGATGCGAATTTGATAGGAGGAAGCTTTGGTGCTTTTACAGGCATTACAATGGGTATTGGGCTGCCAAAGGGAGGATTTGGAGCTAACAGCCTTTGGGTACCAGCAGTATTAGGTGCTTTTGGACTTTACCTGGGTAGTAAAGGACTGCCGAGGTTTAATAAATTTGCCGAACGACGCGGTTTTTTACCGACCATTAGTCTTGGTGGAGGTACCAATTTCGACCTAAAATTAGGCATCGGTTTGGAGAAAAGAGACCGGCCATTACCAATAATACCAATAAACTCTTACTTAACCTTTGGAGTGGATACCAGTTTAGGTATTACTGACGAACCGGGAATTAATGCTAGTTTTTTGGCAACCGTAGGCATCAGGGTTGATCCAAAAAAACAAGGAGGTGGTTTTGGTTTTGGTTCTGTTGGCGGTGGATTCCAGGTTGGAAAGGATGCCAGTACTGTTGGATCTTACAATTTAGGACTTGGTTATCGCTTTACTGACTTTCTGGATGTACAAGTAGAACGAGAATCGATAACCGGAGGAGAAGAAAGCGGATCTACTTACTGGCTCAAGCTAAAATTGGTTGCTCCGCAAAATGTGCTCAAAGGACATTAGTAAGCAGCTCCATCATTAGCCATTTTTTACCTCAATAAAAAAAAGTATTTTTAGGTAAAAGCATTAAGCCCTTGCAAAGCTACCAACACACCATTACTTGTTCACTCGCGTTTCTTCAGGAAACAATTGACCGGAGGTTGCAATTGTTTTTTCAGAAAGATACGGCTGCCCCTTTTGCTTATCCTGAGATTGTGCTGGAAGATATTAACGCGCCGATTAATCGATTTTTGGTGCATTATCAGGTAAATATCGAAGAGTATATTGTGTTGCTATTGGCTTTAACACCACATATTCAACC
Source organism: Solitalea canadensis DSM 3403 (assembly GCF_000242635.2). NCBI lineage: Bacteria > Pseudomonadati > Bacteroidota > Sphingobacteriia > Sphingobacteriales > Sphingobacteriaceae > Solitalea > Solitalea canadensis. Next base: position 2,517,939 of record NC_017770.1, on the reverse strand, counting down.
CAATTTTTTTGATGCTATAATTCAAACCTACTTACCTAATGGTGGTGATTTTGCGGAAATAGGAGGAGTAAAGGGAAATAACCATCGTGGAACTATACCAACCGGAGAAACAGCCTTATTTATTCTTGGAGGAAATGATATTACTAAAAGAATGCAAGTAGCCCATTATTTTTCGCCTGATCATTTTTTTGCAAAAGAGCATATACTTAGCCTAGAGCAGCTTCGTGACGGAGAACCTCGTATGAGCGGAAAGATAATACTGCAGCCGGATTATATTGATCTGTTTACGATCGGTACAATTTCTAAACCGGTATTTGGACCTGATTTTCCCGCAAAGAGCATCTCTACAAAACTGAATTGGAATGATTTGGTGCTTAATACCAAAACAGAGACGCAAATACAGGATATCAAATTGTGGCTCGATCATAATCAAGCATTGATGAATGATTGGGAAATGGCTAATAAAGTTAAACCTGGCTACCGGGCGTTGTTCTATGGTCCATCTGGCACCGGTAAAACATTAACCGCCACTCTTTTAGGGAAGCAATTTCAGAAAGAAGTTTATCGTATAGACCTGTCGCAAATTGTTTCAAAATACATTGGCGAAACAGAAAAAAATCTCGAGAAAGTTTTTGACAAAGCCGAACACAAAGATTGGATATTATTTTTTGACGAGGCTGATGCGTTGTTCGGTAAACGTACCAATGTGCAAAATGCGCATGATAAATACGCCAATCAGGAAGTTTCTTACTTGCTGCAGCGGGTAGAAGACTTTCCGGGACTCATCATTTTAGCTTCTAATTATAAGAGTAATATAGACCAGGCATTTGTTCGCCGCTTTAATGCCATTGTTCATTTTCCTATGCCCAACACAAATGAACGGTACGAAATCTGGAAGACGTCAATCCCTCCTAAAGCAAAATTAGCTGATGATATAGATTTGAAAATGCTGTCGAACAAGTATGAGCTTACCGGATCATCCATCATTAGTGTTGTTCATTATGCATCCTTGCAGACCATCCATAAAAATAGCTCGGTCATCCAAAAGAAAGATCTTATTGAAGGCATAAAGCGGGAATATGAAAAGGAAGAGAAGGTGTTTGTAAGTTGATTTATCGCTGCTGTTTGTAAATAGTTGATAATAAGTTTAAATGATCAAAACACGCCTGGGAGTGTTACGCATCAGAAAGTATATGTCATAAAGGTTATTATAATTTCTTATAATGAAACATTTGAGAAAGTGTTGTCGTTAAAAGAACTATAACATCTAAATAATTAGCTAATTAGCTTATCTAAAAGCGCTGAATTAGTAACCAAGAAAAGCATACTTTATGAGAAAATTGATCATTTTTATGGCTCTGCTGCTTTCTTTTAGCATTTGCGTAATTTCTGTATCTGCGCAAGTGATCTGGCTAAGAGGTGACCGTAGTGCTGCTGTAACAACCATTTGGACAGATATTAGTGGTAATCAACATGATGCTACTGCTGCCAAGGACGAAAATCCATCCAAAACCGGAATTTTAAATTATAATCCTGTAATGGTTTTTGATGGGGTAAATGACCAAATGAAAATACCCTACAGTTTCGAAGGTTTATCAGGATTAACGGTAATAACAGTATTTCAATCTCCTGATACAACAGAACGAAATGTATGGAGTACAGAAAATGCGCTGTCAAGAAAAGTTCTGTTAACAACAAGGCACATAACCGGTCCTGATAGTGCAATTGATTTTTATGGTCAGAATGAGAAGATTCCGGTAATTAACACCATTACTCAAAATTGGATCGGAACATCAGTTTTAAGCACAAACGCTTCTTTAATATTGGGAAATACAGGTAAGGCTTCCGGTAACCGGTTGTTTAAAGGGGGAATTGCTGAATACATTGTTTTTGATAAGGTTTTAGAGCCGATGGTCAAGCTTCAATTCGAAACCTATTTGGCCATAAAGTATGGAATTCCTTTAAAGAGTAATTATATAAGTTCTGATGAGCTTGTCTTATGGAGTGCAAAAGATAATCAGCAGTTTTCAAACAGAATAACAGGAATTGGAAGGGATGATGTTTATTCACTGTATCAAAAACAAGCTAAAAGTTCGTATGACGGTATCAATTTGTTAACGATAAGTGTTAACAATCTAGCTAAATCTAATGATAGTAATACTGCTAAAATTGATGATAAGAACTTTTTATTGTGGGGCGACAATAACAAACCTCTTGCTATAAAACAGGGTTCTGAGCAAAATGCGGCTGTTTCTTTTCTCCAACGGCAATGGCTTATGAAGGTGAATGGGAACAGTGCATCAAAGTTGCCTACGGAACTACAGGTTAAAATTTCAAAATTCCCTGCTGATTCATTAGGCTATTGGTTAGTTATAGATAGAAGTGGTAAGGGAGATTTTTCGGAAGATAAGCTGGAGTATATTTTTCCGGATAGTATATCTGCTGATAGTGTAGCTCATTTCGCAAATATCAAATGGGATACAGATCAATCAGGAAGTGATGTATTTGGCTTTGCTCAATCAAAACCACTGTTTGCTATGATTACCTCACAAGTACAACCAACCTGTTCAGCTTCTAATGGAGGAAGTGTTGTCTTAAAGGTAATCGGCGGACGAGGTCCTTATCAGTATGAATTAAGAAATTCATCACAAAACTCCTTTCATAAAGGCGAAGGTGCGGAAAACATCACAATCAACGGATTGAGTGCAGGAGATTATACCTTTAAATTGAAGGATAGCAAGAATGATGTGGTAGAACGCACATTTTCTCTTAATCTACCTGATGAGTTAATTGTAAACCTTGGAGAAGACCAGGACTTAAAACTCTCACCGAATAAAGAAATCATCTTAGACGCAACTGCACATATCAACAATTCAAGTGCTGTAACCTATAAGTGGACGAGTAGTCATGGTTTTAGCAGTGATGCAGGAAAGATAAAGGTATCTCAGTCTGGTATTTACACTGTAACAGTAACGAATTCACTAGGATGTAGTTTTTCGGATGAAATCATAGTTTCTGGATCCGTAGCAAGAAAATTTGATGTATTTCCGGCTCCGGTGGCTGTTGGAGATAATTATAACGTATCAGTATCATTAAATGAACCTGAGGCTGTAATACTTAAGATATGTGACTTAAACGGTAGCATTCTTAAAGAAATAAAAAGCAGTGATAAATCAGAGTATCATTTTATGAACTCATTGCAGGTGCCCGGAATGTATATCGTAATACTACAAACATCCAAGGGAATTGAAACCAAAAAGTTTATGGTTCACTAATCATAAGTAAACTATACCCGCTCTCATTAAGCAATAATTCCATTTACCTTAGTTAAGTCAATAACCAATGACGAATATTTCTTTCAGGAAAATTACTGCTCTTTTAGTTTTAACTGCGGGCATTATCAATAATGCTTATTGTTCAGAAATAATAGACAAAAACGGCCCTTCTAAAAAATACTATCTTTCAAAAAAACAGGAAGGACAGATTGGGGTATCTGAGAAAATTCCAATCGATAATCCGGCAGATAACGTATTTCATATTAATATCGATAAGTCCTTACGCGGCAATGAAAATGTTTGGCTAATCTATGAATTAGAAGGAGTGGAAGACCACAATGCTGTATCTCGTAGTGTAAATGATCAGTTAGCTGTTGGGGGGTATCTGGTTAAAAAGAGAAACGGTTGGGTAAAACAACGTGAAAGAATAAATGCCGCCTGGCTAAAATCAGGAGACAATGTTATTCGCTTCACTGTACCTTCAGGAGCAAAACATCATTATCAGGTTCGCAATCTTCAGTTCGAAATAGATCACACTAATAGTGCTATTGGTCAATCTTTGGTGATCGATCAAAACGCTGGCCATACTTATTATAATAATATGGCCTACATTAAAGGCTTTATTACAGGTAATGATAATAAGGCTCAAATCTTTATTGACGGAGAAAAGGCACGACTATACAAAGGAGAATTTGAAGGAGTTGTTAAACGTTCCGGTATTTCACAACGGGTTAAAGTAGAAGCCGTATATCCGAATGGGCAAAGATTAGTGAAGAACGTTGAATTTCTAAATTCGGAAAACGCTGATTACACTTATGATTTGTCGGGAGCAATTAGCGCCACTAAAAAACTCATTCTTCCCCATCAGGATGCCAGTGTTTCGTTAAATGGAGCAAGTTTGACATTAGTTAATGGTTCACTTAAAAGTGCTCAATCTATATCTATTACCTCATTAAGAGATGTCGATATTCCGGCTCTTGACCCGGGAATGGTAAATGTGACCAAAAATCATGTCGGTTATCGTTTCCTTCCACATAAAACGCAGTTCCTGAAAGAAGCTCAATTACGTATTGCTTTTGATGAGGAAAAGATACCAGACGGTTATACCGCAAAAGATGTAAAGACCTATTTCTTTGATGAGAGTTCGCATCATTGGATTGCATTACCATTGGATTCAGTAATGGAAGAAAGTGGCGAAGTAATTTCCGGTACCACGCATTTTACTGACATGATCAATGCGGTGATTAAGGTGCCCGAATCTCCCGAAGTAAATGCTTACAACTCTAATTCCATTAAAGACATTAAATCAGCAAATCCAACGGCTGCAGTTAATCTTATAGAGCCTCCACAGGCCAATAGTATGGGTAACGCATCAATTGGTTATAGCATTAATATTCCATCTGGCAGAAATGGTATGCAACCACAGGTGGGCATTTCTTATAACAGCGGAAATGGTAATGGATGGTTGGGTTTAGGATGGGGATTAGGCACACCTTTTATTGGAATTGATACACGTTGGGGTGTACCACGCTATGATGCAGGAAAAGAAACAGAAACCTATTTGTTTAATGGAGAACAGTTGACTCCGGTTGCTCATCGGGGCGAATTGCAAGACCGAACGACGGGTGATAAACGATTTTATCCAAGGGTGGAGAGCTCTTTTAGTAAGGTTATTCGTCATGGAAATAGCCCTGCAAACTATTGGTGGGAAGTAACAGATAAGAACGGGACAACATATTTCTATGGTGGTGACCCTGATAATGGGGTAGATGAAAATGCTACCTTAAGTGATGCTAATAACAATAAAGCCCATTGGTGTTTAAAAGAAACACGTGATTTGAATGGGAATTTTGTCCGTTATCAATATCGAAAAGTTGAAGATGTTGGCGTTGAGGGTGGAACGGTACCAGGTTATCAGATTTACATTGAAAAGATTTCCTACACAGGACATAACACGGAAGAAGGCAAATATGCTGTACTGTTTAAGAGAGACCGGGAATTGCAAAACTGGAAAAAACGTGTGGATGTAAACATCATGGCCAATCTTGGTTTTAAGCAAGTTACAGCCGATTTGTTAAAGAAAATTGAAGTACAGTTTGAGGGAAAGAATATCCGGAGTTACGAGTTGAACTATAAACAAGGAGAGTTTTTCAAAACCTTGCTCGATAGTATAAGTGAGTTTGATGCCGCCGGTAAATTCTTTAATAGTCACAAGTTCGAATATTATAATGATATAACTACGGGAGGTAATTTAAAGCCTTTTAAAACCGTAGAAAACTGGACAACTAATAATGATAAGATTAATGCCAATTTTATAAATCCAATAAAAAACATTGATCCGTTAAAAGATTTTGGAGATGAGGCTTCGGCTTTAAGTGGTACAAAGTCTACAGACATAGGTGCCGGTCTTGCTGTTACGGTTGGTTTTGATGCGAATGTTGCTTCAAAGAGTACCTCTGTTGGAGGTAATCTGGGTTATTCGGAATCAACAAGTGAAGGGCTTTTATCCATGATTGATATAAATGGAGACGGATTGCCTGATAAAGTTTTCACAACTAATGACGGAATGTTTTATCGTCCAAATTTATCAGGACCTGATGGTACTGCTGTTTTTGGAGATAAGATTTCAATTCAGGGTATTAATAAGTTTCATAAAGAGAAGAGTAAGACAATTAGCGGAGGTATTGAAGCTCATGGTCCCGGAGCGGTTATTTTTGCAGGTGTAGGTGCTAGCAAAACTACCTCTACTACAACGGTTTATTTCACTGAAGCCAATGGCGATCAATTAACGGATGTGGTGATTAACGGAACAGTTTATTTCAATAGACTTAATACCACTTCCGGCCATCCGGAGTTTAATCCGACAAGTAATGGAACTCCAAGTCCTATTAACCAGGACGGCAATGTGGCTACTGATATTTATGAAGTAGATCCCGCTGAACTTGATTCTGCAATTAATCAAAACCCTTTGCATGATGTTGTTCGTACGTGGAAGGCTCCTTTTGATGGTCAGGTAGTGGTTAAGGCTCCTGTTCAATTAATTAAGAGTAATGATGCGGATCGAAATGAGACTCCCGCAGATGGTGTGAGGGTAGCTATTCAGCTGAAAGGAACCGAATTATGGAACGCAACCATCGGTCCGGATGACTATTCATGGCATCAGCCATCAGGAGTAAATAATTTAGCTGTTCAAAAAGGGGACAGGATTTATTTTAGAGTAGGTTCAATAGCCAATGGTTCTTATGATCAGGTGAATTGGAGTCCACAGATCGAGTACTTAAATCAGGATATCAGCTTAAAAGATGCTAATAATAAACCGGTTTATAGCTTTTCAAGTAAGGATGATTTTGTACTGAGTTCTAGTCAGGAAGTGGCAACACCAATAAAAGGACAGGTTAAAATTGAAGGAAGTTTTAGTAAACCTAAAACCTCTGATTCAGTTTTGGTGCAGATTATAAAGAAAGTTAACAATGGTATTGAAGTACCTGTATGGTCTAAAATGTACTCTTGGGAAACAGAAGTAAATGAGCCGATTGTTGCTGATTTAGCTGTTGAGAATAATGAAAGTTATTCATTTAAAGTACACTCTTCAACAAATATTGACTGGAGTAATATAAAATGGAACCCGGTGATGTATTATACTGCATCAGCTGATCCTGCAATACCAGTTACAGGAACCTCAGGAGAATCGCTCATTAAGTTTTATCCTGTACCTGATTATTCCATTTATGCTGATGTGATTTCAATTACGAAGCCTTGGGTGGTAAATGCAAATGTTAACTCCATTAGTGTAATCCCTCAGCTTTCGTTACCGCCTTCATCACTTTACAATGGTTCAATCACCTTTTCCGTAAAGAAGAAAGATACGCTGGTTGCTAAACAAAGACTCAATGTAGTTAATGGTCAGATTGGTAATCCCCAAACATTAAACATTAATACATCTACAAATGATACCTTATATTTTGAATACCACACAACTAGTTTTGAATTAGCTAAAGTGCTGGATCATAAGGCTGTTGTAGTTCAGGCAGGAACGACACTGAATGTAGCAACCGGATTACATGCTTATCTGGATACAGTTAAAAATGGAAATATAATTTTTGGCCCTTTATTTAGAGGATGGGGACATTTTGCCTATAACGGTAATCGCGACCGGGCAACAAGTGCCATCAATGAAAGTGAGCTAAAATTAAGCGAAGTGCTTTTAAATACCGAACCTGTAGATGTTGGTTCTATAGGAGATGGTAATGAATTGGAGAATAAGAATACTTATGATCCTGCAAAAGACAATTTTATTATGTTAGTTGCCATGGGTGAAAAAAAACACTGGGAGGGATATGATAAGCAAACGTTTATAACTGCTGATATTATTAGTAGTTCTCGATTGGGAGATGATGATATAAGTCCGGCACAGGCTGTTCCAGGAAATGGCAGTGGTGCAAGAGCAATAAATAAAATTGCAAAAAGTACTAATTATTCATTCTCTGTTGGTGCCGGAGGAGGCTTTGTTAGTGGTAGCTATGGCAAATCTTATGGAGGAATGAAGGTGCTTACTGATTTTGTAGATATGAATGGCGATCGCTATCCGGATATTGTTACGGAGAGAAAAATTCAGTATACCAATGCTTTAGGAGGACTATCATCGACCTATATTGACCACGGTAAAAAAGAAAATCATAAAACTACCACTGAGTCGGATGGTGTTTCTTTATCAGGCTCATTTGTTACTTCCAAGGGAACTTCATCTCCTTCAAATGCCAAAAAAATCACATTTAGTGTTGGTACGGGCAATAATTCAGCAGGTTTAAGTGCCAACTATGGAAAGGGAAAAAATGAAGCTGATTTTACATGGATGGATATTAACGGAGATGGTTTGCCAGATAGGGTTAAGCAAGGTGGAATGGTTGAATTAAATCTGGGATACAGTTTTGCTCCGGAAGAGCCTTGGGGGTACAGTCAAATACAGAAAGGTGATAGTAAAAGTTATGGCGGCGGACTTGGATTCAGTATTTGGAATGGTAGTATTTCAGGAGGGATCAGTTTATCAAGATCGGATAACTATAACAGAATCGGGCTGCAGGATGTGAATGGTGATAACCTGGTTGATATTGTCTTAGAAGGAAACCCAATGAAAGTAAGATTAAATACCGGAAGTGGGTTTGGAGAAGAAATAAATTGGTTGGGGGCATCGCAAATAAACAAAAGCTCGGCCGCTAATGAAGCTGCGAATGTTGCTTTTACCTTCGGTATTTATTTTCCTATAGTTAATATTAAGATTTGTTTTAACCCAAGTGTGAATGCAGGTAAAGGTATGACCAGGGATTTGGAGAAACTTTCTGATGTAGACGGTGACGGGTATCCGGATTATGTAAAATCTACAAAGGATAATGAATTGTTTGTATCACGATCAACTATAGGTCGAACCAATCTATTAAAAGGTGTTAAACGTCCATTGGGGGCATCTTTTGCCATCGACTACAAGCGTATTGGTAATACTTATGAGATGCCAAATGATGTATGGGCTTTAAGTCAGGTTGAAGTTAAGGATGGTTTTACAGGGGACGGAGCAGATCGGATGCTAACGACTTTTGATTACAAAAATGGTTACTACGATCGCTTTGAGAGAGATTTTTATGGCTTTAAAAAAGTAATTGTAAATACGCATGATACTCAAAAGCGCGATGAAGAATATATAGTTGTTGAGCAAACTTTTAATAATGATAATTTTTATGAAAAGGGACTGCAACTGACAGAGGTGATGCAAGACGGACAAGGCCATAAATATCTAGAAAAAGAGAATCAATATTCAGTAACCGACCGATCAACTGGAACTGTCTTATCCTCAGATGCGAAAAAAAACTTTGTTAACAGTGCTTTTCCATCGTTAAAGGAAACCGTACAAAAGTTTTATGAAGGACAAACAGATCCGGGAAAAAGCACCAGAAGCACTTATGCTTATGATCAGCTAGGGAACGTTACCAATTTTACTGACTTTGGAGATGAAGGCGATCAGGATGATATTTCATCAGTTATCACTTATCATTCAGTTGAAGATAAATACATAATGTCATCGCCTAAGTCAATTGTGGTTAGTGGCAGTAGCGCAGTATATCGCAAGCGCGAATCTTCTATCAATGAAAAGGGGAATGTTAGCCAAGTAAAACAATTCCTTGAAAATGGGGAAGCCGCTGCTTTTGATATGGAATACGATGCTTATGGTAATCTTAGCAAGGTAACCCGACCGACAAATGCAAAAGGACAAAGACTATCGTTTAACTACATTTACGATAATACGGTTCATACCTACAATACAAAGGTGAGTAATTCCTATGGGTATAATTCTGAGGCCAGTTATGACTTTCGTTTCGGCCAAGTCATAAGTAGCAAGGATATGAATGGTCACCTGATTTCTTCGGAATTTGATAACCTGGGCAGGATTATTAAAGTAACCGGTCCTTATGAAAAAGCTTCGCCCGCTGGTTATACGATTAAATTCGAATACCATCCGGAGGCAGCTGTTCCTTGGGCATTAACAAAACATTACGACCCTTCAAATCCGAGGAATGATTTGGAATCAGTCATTTTTGTGGATGGTTTGGGGCGTGTTTTACAAACGAAGAAAGATGCTGCCATTTATCAAGGGGAAAATAAAGCTGATAAAGAACAAGTGGTCGTTTCAGGAAGAGTGAAGTTTGATCCTTTTGGCAGAATTTATGAATCTCGTTATCCTGTAATTGAAAATTTAGGTACCCTCGGTAAGTTTAATTTTTCCGAAGATAATATCGCTCCTACATTAAGTACTTATGATATTATGGGGCGTACACTCACGACTACATTACCGGATGGTGCAGTTAATAAAACTGAATATGGTTTCGGAAATGATCGGAATAGTGTAAAGCAATTTAGTATTAAAATTACTGACGCAAATGGGAAACAAACTGAGCAATTTACAGATATAAAAGGTAGAAATACCTCTATAAAAAATTATACAACAGATAAAGATATCTGGACAAGTTTTGCCTATAACGCAATTGACGAACTGATTGCATCAACTGATGATGAAGGACATACTACTCAGTCCGTTTATGATTGGTTTGGCAGACGCACCGGCCGTAAACATCCTGATGCAGGCATAAACATTTATACCTATGACCTGGTTGGAAATCTGATTCAGTTACAAACAGCTAACTTGAAAAAGGATAATGCTCACATCAATTATGATTATGATTTTGAACGTTTAACAAACGTTAATTATCCTCAAAATCCTGAAAATAATGTAAGGTATGTTTATGGAGCTGTAGATGCATCTGATAATCGTGTAGGACGCATCGTTTTACAGGAAGATGTTTCAGGAGCACAAGAGTTTTTCTATGATGCGCTAGGAGAGGTGGTGAAGAATGTTCACACTATTGTGATCCCACAACATGCTGAGCAAACCTACATTACAGAATGGAAATATGACACTTGGGGACGATTAACTTCAATGATTTATCCGGATGGAGAAGAGGTTGCCTATAATTACAATGTTGGTGGCCTGCTTAATAGTCTGAATGGCAAGAAAAAAGGCAGTCAGTATAACTATGTTAAGCAGCTGGGATACGATAAGTTTGAACAGCGTTTATTCCTGGCTTATGGCAATGGAACTAAAACAACTTATACCTATGAACCAGATCGTAGAAGACTAAAAGTGATGAATGCCAAAACGGCCAAAGGAAGAACTTTTATGGATAATGTTTATGGTTATGATAAAGTAAATAATATTCTGAGCCTGAAAAATAACGCGCCTGTGCCTGCTGCAAATCTGATGGGTGGGTCTTCAGAATATGCTTATGATTATGATGATATGTACCAACTTAAAGAAGCTACTGGCTTATTTAAGGGCAGTAATAGTCAGCATCGTTATTCACTAACTATGGATTATAATACAGTAGGTGGAATTACCAAAAAAGTTCAAAAGCATGAACGAAGTGGTGGTAGTTCCGGAAATGCGTGGACAGAGCAGAAAAAAACTACCTATGCTAGTGATTATACTTATGGAGAAAGTCAGCCGCATACGCCTGTGCATATAGGTCGGCAAACCTATAGTTATGATGCAAATGGTAATCAGACTGGTTGGGAGGATGATAAGAGCGGACAACGTCGGAAGATATTCTGGGATGAAGAGAACCGTGTAAGAGCAGTGATGGATAATGGTGCTACTTATCATTATGTGTATGATGCCTCGGGTGAGCGCGTATTGAAAGGACAGAGCCAAGGACAAACAGCTTTTGTAAATGGTGAAAGAAAAGCCGGCTCGGGTCAAATGGGTAATTATACAGTTTATGTAAACCCATATATTGTGCTAAAAAGTGGTGGTTATACCAAGCATTATTACATTGAGGGTCAACGCATTTTGAGTAAGCTAGGTGGTGGTTGGGATAATAAAGGGAAAGGTCCTTTAAAGGCAGGAGGAGATTCACTTAACTATACGAATAAGAAGCAGGCAATGGAGCAGGGTATTGTGAAAAACCTTAAATTTTTGGGTATGGACGGTCAGATTTTAACAGCTGGCAAAAGTGGTAAAATTCCTCCTGGCCAAATTAACGGCACCGGAAACGCAACCGAATCTTTTCAATATTATTTCCATCCTGATCATTTAGGAAGTACTTCTTACATTTCAGATGCTGCCGGAGAAATATATCAGCATTTAGAATATTTTGCTTTCGGAGAAACTTTTGTAGAAGAACATAGTAATACTAACAGGGTACCTTATTTATTTAATGGAAAAGAGTTAGATGAAGAAACCGGACTGTATTATTATGGGTCGAGGTATATGGATCCAAAAACTTCTTTATGGTTGTCAATTGACAGGTATACAGAAAAATATCCCGGTTTTAGTGGTTATTCTTATTGTTTGAATAACCCAGTGATAGTTACTGACCCAACGGGTGATACTACACATTTGGTGGTGTATGGAGCGGGGTATCTAAACTATACAACTGCAGGTGGAGGCCATGATGTTGGTAAAGGATTTCAATTGAACGCGGAAGCGCTTAAAAAGAAAATTGAAAGTAGTCCAACTTTTGATCCGGCCAGGGATGCAGTTATTCTTGTTTATGCTCCATCTTCTTCAAGATTTATCAGTGCTGTAAATAAAAAATACAAATCGGGTAAAATTGGTAGTCTCACTGTATTTAGTCATGGATATGGATTTAGTGATAACAATGGAACCAACACGGGAGGAGTGAGCTTGGGTGGAGAAAAACCAAATGAACGACGTTCAGATGGAACAACTACAAGTCAGGCGGATGCAGATGCGCAGAAAAACAATTATGATTTAAGAGAGATCAACGGTAATAATGTGATGAGATTTGATAAATCAAACTTTGAAAAATCGGCCGTGGCTACTTTTTACGGATGCTGGATAGGAGGAGACCAATCTTGGAGTGATGCACAGATTCGGAGTTTTTCATTTGGTCAAAAACTCGCAGACAATATGGGAATTACCGTAAAGGCATTAACAAGTAGTGGACTCTTTAAAACTAACAGTAGTGGTAAAGTTATCTATGACGGTACGATGATTAGAGCTATTGATGCAAAATCGCAAAAAACGAGACTTTCTACATTCCGTCCATATTCAGTACCTTCAATCATTAGAAAATAATATGAGAGTATATTTAATAATTAGCTTCATTTTACTATCTCAGTTTAGTTGTAATGCCCAAACGGGTACTCTTAATGCAAGTTCATTTGTTAAGAGTTTGGAAAAGGAAATAGATAAAACCGCAAATAATGATTTGTTTAATGACACTGTTACTTTTCAGGTTGCAAACAAATCAAAGCGATTTTATACGATAAATGAAATAAGGAATAACTGGGATAAAGTAAAAACGCTCTTTAAAGGAACGGATTACACCTTGAATAAGGAAAAATCAACTACTACAACCGTAGAAGGAAATTATGTCTTAATGAGTCACCGGTATAAGTATATCATTGGAGTGAACAATAAAGGGAAAATAATGCTGGTTAAGGAGGTGAAAGCTAAATTACCGCCAGATGCTCCTCCTATACCTGCTGGTCAATAAGACCGTATAAGGGAAGTATAAGAAAGCCTGGTTGTGCATATAACCAGGCTTTCAATTTTATTACTTGAAATCTCCTTCAGTCACTCCTTCGTTAATTTTTATCTCAGTAGACTTAATATACATCTGTTGTTTATCATGAAGTGTCGTTACTATGGTAAAAGGAAATAAAATACCTTTAACAGGTTTGTAATTACTAACGATGGAAGTGTAAAAATCAGGGTCGCCCACAGGCTTAATGTCAGCTCTTACAATTAACCCCGTTTCAACATCATAGAAGCGATAAGTTATATTGCCGGATGGTGATACAGCTCTGATTTTGTAGGCATCTTTCTCATTAACTTTTTCAATTCCCTCCACAGTTAATGCAAAGTTATTTTCGATAAAATATAATTCAGGGAAGAGTGAATGCTCTTCCTGCTTCTGTTTAATTTCTTCAGTTGTGAAAGGTATTTTCTTGCCATCAATTATCTTATAACCGTTAGTACCATCAAAAACGGTTTTTGTCAGAACTGTTAGGTCCATAATGCTCATTGTGTTGTACTCCTTATTGGGAGCCATTCTTTTCAATACAGATGTAATATTAGTCACCTTAAGTATAACTTCTGATTGGATATACAGTGTTTTAACTTCTTTAAGCCTGTCCATGCCACCTATTAAATCAATGTAACGGTTAATAATTGCCAAAGGGCTTACGTTAGCAGCTGGTTGAATGAGTTTATTAATGGTGTCGGAATGAATTGGAGTTTTAGGCTGACAAAACACATTATAACTCACCAAAATGCAAGAGGCAAGGCTAAGAAATAAATACTTCATAAGTCACTGATGATTTAATATTGATTACCAGATTTCTTTACTTATTAAGATACGATTAAAAGTGCTTTAAATAAGCGTTATGGGCGTTTTTTAGGCAGATATAAAAATTAAATTATAGGATGATAACTTTTGTTTAATAAACTTCGTTAAAAAGATAACTTATATATCTTTGGTTACATGTTGCATTGCTAAATTGAAATCAATAACCTATGAAATTATTAACTACACTCGCTATTTTTTTGATTCCGATGATTTGTTTTGGCCAGGAAGCTAAGAATGAAATCAAACCCTCAATAGTTACACTATTTGAAAACTATACTCCCGAAAATTCTGAATTGATCAATGAACAGGAAGCCCGGCTTTTAAAAGAATTGCTTTCTGAAAGCGGGACTTCTTATGATTTCTTTCACAAAAAAGTCGTCTTTGTTTCGGGCAGTACCGGCAGCACATTGGTCGACAAGAAATCCTTCTTCCAAAGCAATCAAAGTTATATCATCAAGCATGGTGAAAAGGTTAGCAACATCGGTTATGTTGTGCTTGACAAAGCGAAATGGAAAACGTGTTACGACGCGATCGTTTTCTTTTGGGTAAAGGTTCCTGGGCTAATTCCGACAAAAAACTTAAGGCAGAGACTTGATAATAGTTGTGATTAAGGTAACCTATTATCATTCACATAACAATATATACAATAGTAAAATTAGCATGTATAGAATCACATTAACATTAATTGGATTAGTAGTAGCATTAAATACTACACAAGCACAGGAAACATATAAACTTGATCATTGTGATTGTAATGATAAAATAGTAAACACTACACCTTCTTTAGAAGGAAAGTTTGAAAGAGAGTATAAAGGGAAAATTATTGAATCAGGTTTCTTTAAAAACGGGAAGAAAGACGGTGAATGGAATACTTATAGCACGAAAGGTACATTAATACGGAAAATTAATTATACAGATGGGGTATTAAATGGAAGTAGTGAATTGTTTTATCAGAATGGTGCAAAGAAGCTTTCTGCTTCTTTTGTAAATGGCAGACAAAATGGTAAATGGACATATTTTACGGCAAATTCAAAAGTGTTTATTGAGGGAGAGTACGAAAATGGTAAACCTTTAGGAGTATGGAGTATTTATGATAAAAAAGGAAAGAAACCATCTGTGCAATATGATTACAGTTCATCGCAGTTTTTGATGAATCAGCCTGTTGCATTTCATAAAGACAATGAAATCAATAGGAACGATAATACGGGAGAATATTATATTCTAAGATATCCTGATAGAAAAGAAGCAAATGGAACATCACCTTTAGGTGGGTTTATTTTTTCGAGCGATTTGTTAGTTGATTTGATCGAAGTACCTGTTGATTATTGGGATGCATATATCAGTTATAATTATTTAATTAAATTCAACATCACTAATGATAATATTTCAAGTTTCCTTGTAGAACCTATCCAAAATTATCATGAAAATGGAACACTAATTTATCCTTTTATTGTAAGCACCGATCCTGAGTCTCAGCTTATAAAAAAAGAGCATACGGAGTTATCTAAGAAACTCTTGAATTTTAAGATAAATGAAGCAATTAGTTTTCTGCCTCCTTGGATATTTAAAGACAAAACCGATGTTGAAGTTAATTTGCCATACGTAATAAATAGAATTATCAGGTTTAATTGATGGTTTGATCTAAAGTAATATAGAACATGGCCTATATAATGGTGGATATCGAAAGCGACGGACCTATTCCCGGTGATTATTCAATGATCTCTTTGGGGGCGGTATTGGTCAACGAACAGCTTGATAAGACGTTTTTTGGAAAACTAAAACCTATTTCAGATAAATATCTACCGGAAGTGTTAGCGATGTCGGGACATACGAGAGAAGAAACGCTCACTTTTGACGATCCGAAAAAGGTAATGACAGAATTTAAGATTTGGGTGGGAGAAACTTGTACTGATCATCCAATATTTATCAGTGATAATAATGGTTTCGATTGGATGTTTGTCTGCAGGTATTTTCATCATTTTATCGGTACCAATCCGTTTGGTTTCAGTTCTCAAAATTTAGGGAGCTTATATAAAGGATTGGTAAAAGACACCTTCAAAACATTTAAACACCTGCGCAAAACTAAACATACACATCACCCGGTTGACGATGCAAAAGGTAATGCAGAAGCATTGCTTACACTGAAACAGGATTTTGATCTTAACATTAAGTTTTGACAACCAAGTTTAAGTGAATGAATACTCCATCGGAGTAAAAGACCGGTAGTATGAGGGATTATAAAAGCAACTATTGTCCCGATGGGACATCTTATTTAACTAGCAACTTGAGTTAATTAAATACATCAAAAACCATGGATAAAAAAAAACTACTTCAGGGAATTGATACAGTAATTGTTCGCGTATCCGATATCGAAAAAGCTAAAGAATGGTATCTACATAAATTAGGGTTGAATTCGATCTATGAAGATGCACAAATAGGTCTTGTAGTGGTAGACACCAATGGTCCGACGAGTTTGACATTATGGAAAACAGAAGAAAGAATAGACAGTAACAAGAAAAGTACTTCATTCCCAATTTTCAAAACCACTGATGCGAAAACCCTGCGTCAACAACTACTCGACAATGCGGTAAACGTAACTGAACTTAACCAGGACGAATCTATTAAGTATTTTCAATTCTATGATCCTGACGGAAATGTTTTGGAAGCTTGTGAAACACTGGAGCCTATGTGAACTCCAATAACAAAAGCTGAGCTCGTTCTTCAGATGCAGAAAGCTGAAGAAGTACTTGAAGGAGATTTATTGACTTTTTGGCGTCTCATCAGAATAGAGCCAGAGAAATGGAGTGAAGAAGAGTTTGGAAAAGAAGGAGGTGGTTTTTGGGTAGTGGCAATTTATGGACGAAAAGTGATTTGGTATAATGATATCGAAGAAGGGTTTAATGTTTCTGATTATAAGAGTTACGGAGTAATTGATGATTATTCTTGTGAACAAGATGACCTAAACTGGACTTTAATCAAACTGTATAGGTAAATAAAGGAAAGTAGAATTCTTTCAAAAGGACATTATTAATTGGATTTTAAGGTGCACTAAACTATCACTATACTAAAATGACAAAATCAATTGAATACATCTGTAGTTGTTGCGGAAAAGAACATGAGGACTGGCCTGCTCTAGGATTTATTTCTCCATTGCATTATAATCTATTATCAGAGGATGATAAACAAAAAATCGCAGAACTTAATAGCGACTTCTGCATTATTCGTTATCCTGATCAAGTAGATAGATTTATCAGATGTACTTTAACTCAGAAAGTAATAGATCATTGTGAAGACTTAGATTATGGCTTATGGGTTTCGCTAAGTGAGAATAGTTTTCAGGATTATTTAGATAATTATACTAATGAGAATCACAAGGCTAAGTATTTTGGGTGGCTTTGCAACCATTTGCCTGACTATATTTTTAACGATAGTATTCCGACCACAGTGTATATTAAGACAAATAATCAGCGACCAGAAATTGTGCCTCATGAAGATTTCGATCATCCATTTGTTCGTGACTACCATAACGGTATAACAAAAACAGAAGCCGAAAGGCGGATTGCATCAATGATAGAATCGATTGAAAAAGAAGAGGATTAAAAAGCTTTTAACTCCATGGAAAATCTCAATATCCACATACGACCATTCGAACAAAACGAGGCAATTCCTTATGAGTTACTTTTACTTGCCGATCCTTCCAAAAAAATGGTTGACGAATACATAAATGACTCATTAATCTATCTCGCAATAAATGAAAATGTGATAACCGGAGTTTATGCACTTTTACCTTTGAATAATCATGTTGCTGAAATAAAAAACATTGCTGTTCATAATGTCCATCAAGGCAAGGGAATAGGTAAGCTATTGTTGGAGAGTGCCATACAGGTTGCAAAAGAAAAAGGTTTTGAATCACTCTTAATCGGCACCGCCAATTCAAGTGTTACCCAGCTTTATTTATACCAGAAATGTGGATTTGAAATCGTTGAGATCAGAAAAAATTTCTTTTTGGATAATTACAACGAACCCATTTTTGAGAATGGAATACAGTGTAAACATATGATTGTGCTAATCAAAAATTTAAATGCTAAAGATGAGTAAACCATGGACGATAAACAATTCCCGAAGGGTAATTGCCATACTACTGATTGTGTTCGCGGTGATCTTTTTCTGGACCTTTATAAAGGGCAACATTGAAATGTTTCGCTTTTTTGTCTCGAAGGGAGCAAAAATCAACACTTTTGATTATTCCTTAATTATGATTCAAAAGTATTTTGCTGTAGTTATTTTATATATTCTTACTTTAATAGCCGGCATTACATTATTAATAGATACAAAAATAGGCTGGATATTATCGTTGACAGTGCTTTCTTGTATTGGGATCATGTATATCTACCGGTTGTATTTTTATCAAAATGTATCTGTTAAAGGGTATATCATTATGAGCTTGGTAGTATGTTGTAGTTGGGGATTTTTCGGTCTCTTATTAACCAAATTAAAATACACAGAAAGGAATATTCGATAATAAATAATTAGGAGTATTGGTCGTTGTTGTGTCAATAAAAAATAATATCTTAATACAAAACTCAAACCCCACAACACGTAATTCGTCAACTCAATGCCCCAGCCCTCTATCATAAAACATATTCGGGATATCCTCATCTTACCGTTTACAATGACGGTTATTATTCCATACCTGTGTTATGATAAAACTCAAATGCTCTTTATAGCGAATCCATTTTTTATTGTTTTAGGCGTACTATTCCTGTTAACAGGCTTGTCTTTATTTATTTGGACAGTTTACTTATTTCGGACTTTCGGAAAAGGAACATTGGCACCATGGACACCTACACAAACGTTAGTCATCAAAGGGCCCTATAAATATTGTAGAAATCCCATGATTACAGGAGTGTTTTTTATTTTATTGGGAGAAACCTTAACTTTAAATTCAGTTAACCTGTTAATCTTCGCTGCGATATTCTTTATAATCAATACGATTTACTTCATTTTGAAAGAAGAACCCGACTTAAAAGAAAGGTTTGGAGGTGATTACCAAAAGTATAAAGAACATGTTCCGCGGTGGATTCCTCGTTTGAAACCGTATACAGGTTTAGAATAGCATGAAAAGTATAAAATCATAAATCACTATGTCACAACAACTATCGCCACTCATTAAGCCGGAGGAGCTATTATCTCTGTATCAGAAAAAAGAAAAGTTAACAATTGTTGATGCAACAAATGCCGGACAGGAGAAATACTTGACGAGTCATTTGGATGGTGCATTGTTCGTTGATCTGGATACTCAATTGGCTGATATTAAAGCAGATGTGGCGGTAGGAGGGCGGCATCCCTTGCCTACGTTTTCACAATTTTCAGAAACATTGTCGCAATTAGGTATAACACCTGAAAGTCATGTGGTAATTTATGATGATAAAAACGGTTCAAATGCAGCTGCCAGATTTTGGTGGATGTTGAAATCTGTCGGACATCAAAATGTGCAGGTATTGGACGGCGGGTTTCAGGCCGCTGTTAAAGCTGGATTTCCTGTAAATGATAAAACGGTGGCCCCTCAACCGGTTGCTCCCTACAAAATTGAAGGGTCTAAATTGCCATTGGCCGACATTAGCCTGATTGATAAAGCATCACAAGATGAAAATTTCCTGATTATTGATGTACGAGATGAAGAACGGTACAACGGCGAAATAGAGCCAATTGATTTAATTGCAGGCCATATACCTAATGCGGTTAATATCCCATTTACCACCAATTTAGATGAGCATGGATTTTTCTTATCAAGAGAAAAACTTCACGATAAATACACAAAAGCGTTTGAAAATGTGAATCCCGAAAATATTATTGTTCATTGTGGTTCGGGAGTTACTGCCTGTCATACACTATTGGCAATAGATGCAGCCGGTATGGAAATACCGAAATTGTATGTTGGTTCGTGGAGTGAGTGGTCGAGGAACAACAAACCAATGGTTACGAAGATGTAAAAAGTAGTAAGATTAATACCTATGAAATTAGTTAGCAAAGAAATACACGCTTATATATTAAGTAAACCCTATAATTTATTCCTTATTATAGGATTTCTGTGGTTAGTTGGTTCTTTTTTTACTTACTACTCTGCAATTGAAATACAATTACACGATAATTACATAGTTATAGACTTCTTGGTGTGTTTGTTTTTCGCATCTGTCTTTTTCATGGTCTGGGTGGTTTATAGGTTCACAAAAGTAAAATTTTGGACAGTGTATTTAGTCTGGATGCACGTTCTTTTTACACTAGCAGCTTTCATTTTAGTTATAATGGGTATTGGTTATGGTAACAATTTTTCAGAATCATATAACTTTAATTCGCTTGAATTAATCTATCAGCTTTATCAAGGGGGTATTGTTTTATTTGTAGTTGGTCAATTGTCTTTTGTAATTAACCTTATAATTGGGCTTTTATTTCAAGTAATAAATGCGTCAGTAAGATAAGGTGATTAATACAATAACTACTGAATTTAAGCTTATCTATTAAAAGCTTATTATAATTCTCTGCAATTCTTTAGATTAGTAACTAGAATCAGACAAAATCTATTACTTATGCCTACAGAAGTTAACTGGGTGGAAGCCATTCAACCCTTACTCGACAAGTATAAAAACAAGAAACATCCATTAGACTATGAGAATGTGTACCAGCTTGTGGTTATGGTAGTTTTATCGGCCCAAGATTCCGATCGTCATATTAATCAGATCGCTCCGAAATTATTCGAAGTATTTCCGGATATGCATGCTTTATCGAATGCGTCCGCAGATGCATTACTGCCATTTATAAATGATGTGCGCAATTTTGGGAATAAGACCAAATGGCTTTTGTCAATTGCTCAACAAGTTAAAGAAGATCAACATATTCCATCCACATTAGATGAATTAGTAAAACTTCCGGGAATAGGTCGAAAATCGGCTAATGTTATTTTGCGAGAATCAGGTAAACCGGCTGAAGGAGTAATTGTTGATCTACATGTAGTGCGTGTAGCACCAAGATTAGGCATTGCAACAGGTGCAGATCCGGTAAAAATAGAAAAACAGATCATGAATGTTTTACCTCCCGAACAATGGGATGCAGGTATGGCCATCTCGTTTCTTGGTCGCGAAATTTGCCGACCAACACCTAAGTGTGAAGTATGTCTTATGAATACAGTTTGTGCATATTACCAAACCAACAAGGTGAGTTAATTTAACAGTACTATACTATGCAAAAGCCAATCAATACCGATGAATATATAGCCGGCTTTCCGGAATCCACACAGAAACTATTGCAACAAATAAGGAAAGCCATACAGAAAGCAGCTCCCGAAGCTGAAGAAATAATAAGCTATGGTATTCCCACATTTTATTTAAAAGGAAACTTGGTACATTTTGCAGGATACAACAAGCACATAGGGTTTTATCCGGGAGCAGGAGGAATTGCAACATTCAAGGAACAGCTATCTGCCTATAAAGGAGCTAAAGGATCTGTTCAGTTTCCATTGGATCAACCGCTTCCTCTTGATCTGGTTACAGAAATTGTAAAATTCAGGGTTCAACAAAATCTTGAAAAAGCTGCTACTAGCCAATAGCAGTTAGCCATTAGCAAAGTGCTTCATTGCCGTCTGGCTTTAGCCGACGGATAGGAAAATAGCCATTAGCCATTAATCCATTAGCAGAGAGCCTTATAACCCTCTGGCTTCAGCCAACAGAATTGGGAGATTTGTATGTTGTTAGCGAAGCTAATAGCCCATTAGCAAGGAGCTTCATTGCCGTCTGGCTTTAGCCGACGGAAAAGAAGTCAATAGCTAATTGCTAAAAGCTATTTTGCAAAAAAAATGCAATTGATGCAAAAAATATGCAAAGTATAATTCTAATTTATATATTTGACCGTGCGCTATAAGTAAGGAGAGATTAGTTATGGAGTTAGAGTGAGCCAAAACAGAATAGGACCTTAAAACAACCAATTTTAGTGTGTAATGAGTATAGTTATACTAATCGCTTGCATCGTTTTCCTGATATTGCAGATTACCTGGCTTAAAATCAATCCGTTCATTGCTTTTATCATCACTTCTTTACTGACGGGCTTGTTATTAGGATTACCTCTAACAACCTTAACTCAATCGGTAGAAAAGGGGTTAGGAGATATGTTAGGCTCGATTACACTCATTATCATTTTCGGAACCTGTATAGGAAAACTTACTGTATCATCAGGTGCAGCAACTGTAATTGCCAGAACCATAATGAAATGGACCGGTAGAAAATACGTGCGGTTAGGATTAATGATCACCGGTTTTATTGTCGGTATTCCTTTGTTTTATAGTGTAGGTTTTGTGCTGCTGGTTCCTTTAATTTTTTCGGTAGCCTATCAATTTAAATTGCCTAAGGTCTACTTAGGAATACCCATGTTGGCTTCTCTTTCGGTTGCGCATGGGTTCTTACCACCGCACCCTTCTCCAATGGGAATAAGCAATTTGTTAAAAGCAGATATTGGCTTAGTGTTGGTGTACGGTGTTTTAATTGCGATTCCTACTATTTTAATCGCAGGATTATTATTCTCCAACCTCCTTAAGAACATTAAATCATCTTCGCAGGATGAAATAATTGCGATAGATGAAGCCATCGATGAAAAACAGCTGCCTAGTTTTTCGGTAAGTATTTTATCCTCCTTGTTTCCGGTATTCGGATTAACCATCACCTCTTTAGTGCCTCTTATCTGGAAAGATGAACAAGTAAGCATCATTTGTAAAACCATTGGTGCGCCAGGTATTATCATGTTGATCTCATTGCTGATATGCACCTACACCTTAGGAGTTCGGTCCGGTAAAAGCATTCGCAATGTTATGGACGAATATGCTGTAGCAATCAAAGATGTTGCTTTGATATTGCTCATAATCGGTGGAGCTGGAAGTTTAAAGGAGGTGATGTCGGCAAGTGGGGTAAGCCAAACAATTGTGGATTTTTTAATTTTAGTTGATATTCACCCGTACCTGTTAGCCTGGTTAATGGCCGCCATTATACGTATTTGCATCGGTTCTGCAACTGCGGCTGGGTTAATGACGGCGGGTGTTTTATTGCCTTTACTCCAGGTTCATGGACTGGATCCTAATTTGTTAGTACTCGCTGTTGGAGCCGGAAGCTTAATGTGCTCGCATGTTAATGATCCGGGCTTTTGGATGTTTAAAGAGTATTTTAATATCAGTATTAAAGATACGTTTAAATCGTGGACGGTGATGGAATCATTAGTATCTGTTATCGGAATTGTATTTGTGTTTGTGTTAAATTTTATTATTCACTAGGTTATTATATGAATTTACTTCCTCAAGAAAAATTTGAAACGCTTGGCTTATCATTACCTCCCGCTCCTCAACCATTGGGTATTTATAGACCTTATTTGATTGATGGCAAATATTTATACTTATCAGGTCATGGTCCGGTGAGAGATGATAAATCATTGATTATTGGTCGAATTGGTGATGATATGGATATGGAAGAAGGTAAATTGGCTGCTCGTCAGGTTGGGTTAACTATGCTTTCAACCATTGTTACCAACATTGGAAGTTTAAATGCAGTTAAGCGAGTGGTAAAAGTATTAGGAATGGTAAATTGTACTCCCGATTTTTTAAGACATCCATATGTAATCAATGGCTGCAGTGAGTTGTTTGCAGATGTATGGGGTCAGGAAAACGGAATAGGTGTTAGAAGTGCAGTTGGCATGGGGTCGTTGCCAGATAATATTCCGGTTGAAGTTGAAGCGATTTTTGAATTATACTGACTAATTATGCTGTTTGTCAGATCACAATGCGTTTATATTAATTAATTATCCATGAATAATATCCACACACAAACAAAACTTGTTGCTTTTGGCGATCTATTATTACGCATGGGCACGCTCAACGGATTCAGATTTACACAGGCTAATGAGTTACGTGTTAATGTAGGAGCTGCCGAGGCAAATGTTTGTGTATTACTTTCTCAATTAGGTATAAAAACAGCTTATGTTACCCGGTTGCCCGAAAATGATTTAGCTCAGCTTGCACTAAATGAACTTCATAAATACAAGATTGATACCACCAATTGTGTGTTTGGAGGACATCGTATCGGCCTTTATTTTATTGAACAGGGCAATCAAATAAGACAATCGCAGGTTATTTATGATCGTGATAACACAGCATTTTCAACCATTGGCCTAAACCAAATTAATTGGGGTAAAGCATTAGAAGGAGCAACTCATTTTCACTGGTCGGGTACCAGTCCAGGAATTTCTTATGAGGCTAGTCTGGCATGTAAAGAGGCCATCTTAGCGGCACATCATAAAGGATTGATCATTTCTTCGGATTTTAACTATCGGTCTAAAATATGGCGATACGGTAAAACGCCGGCAGAAATAATGCCGCCACTGCTTGAGTATAGTACGATAACTGTGGCAGATCTGGATGCTGTCGAGATCTATTTCGGTATCAAAACCGATAAAGATACGCCGGATACAGATCGATTTCAGAAAGCATATGGCTTATTGAAATTAAAGATGCCTTATTTGAAAACGCTTGCAATGAGTTTCAGAAAGTCGGAAGGACAATCACATATTTATTCGGCCATGTTAATGCATGAGGATAATTTTTATGAATCGAAGCAACATCAAATTCATTTGGTAACCGATCAAATTGGGTCTGGTGATGCATTTACAGCCGGATTATTGTATGGCTTGATGAATCAGTTTGCTGCACAGGAAAGCATTGAATGGGCCACCGCTTGTGGAGTTATTAAGCAGAGTATACCAGGCGACTTTTCTATCACTTCGGTTGATGAAGTAAATCATTTCCTGATAAATGGTACAAGTAATAGAATTAGCCGATAAATAGTTTTTAATAATCTCATGTACCAAATTTTATATACGCAAGGTGTACTTCCTTTAGTTACTCAGATTGATATCAAGACTGCTGAAATAATTTTGAGGTCGGCTGAAGATGCGGGAATTCGAATTATTGAATTTGCAGCACGCTCAGCAGATGCAAAGGATGTTTTCACCCAAATGGTGGATTTTAAAGTAAAAAATAACCTGAACATAAAATTAGCAGTAGGATCGGTTTTAAATGTTGCTGATGCTCAATTTTTTCATAAAGCAGGTGCCGATTGTATCATTTCTCCGCACATTGATGCTGAAACAGGGAAATATTGTATTGATAATCATATTTATTGGATTCCTGGAGCTGCCACGCTTAATGAAGTGTTGTACGCCAATAAATTAGGAGCTGAAATCGTTAAACTTTTTCCTGCCGATAAAATTGGTGGACCTGATTATGTAAAAGCAATCAAAGCTCCTTTTTCAAGTCTTAAATTAATGCCAACTGGTGGAGTAACACTTGAAGAAACTAATTTGAAAGCTTGGTTTGATGCAGGTGTTGATTGTGTGGGTATAGGCTCTCACTTGTTTTCTAAGAATGTTTTAGCCCATCTTAGCTATGAAAAGGCATTTCAGGTATTTAAACAGTTAATAGAAATTGTAAGAAAATCCAGAACAAAATAGTTATGCAGTATAATTGGTGGGAAATAACTCCTGAAACTCGCATTGATACACCTTTTTTAGCTATTTATACGGATCGAATCAAATACAATATTGAACAATTGATTCGAGCAGTGGATGGTGATCCTCTGCGCCTTAGACCGCATATAAAAACGCATAAAATAGGGGAGATCTTGCAATTATATAAAGACTTCAAGATCGAAAAGGTGAAATGTGCAACGATTGCAGAGGCTGAGTTAAGTGCGATGCATCATATTTCAGATATTTTATTAGCCTACCAACCTGCAGGTCTGAAGTTGAATCGTTGGATTCGTTTAATCCAGCGGTACCGGAATTCTATTTTTTCAATCATTGTTGATAATATAGAAACCGCAACATTGCTAGCTGAAACGGCAAAAGAAAATAACCTGGTGTTAAATGTTTACATTGATATGAATACCGGAATGAACAGAACAGGTATTGATGTGAATGATTCCTGGGACGATCTGGCATTGCAAATTTCTCAACTACCTAATCTTAATTTTTTAGGTTTACATATTTACGACGGGCATATAAAAGGAACTGTTGAGCAACGTGAACAGCAAGCTTGTAACTCCTTTTCGAAAATCATTTCCCGTTTGTCTACCCTCCAGGAGCGGTTAAATTATAAATTAAAGATTGTAGCCGGAGGTTCAAACACTTTCCCATTCTATGCTGGAATAAAGGAGGTTGAATGTAGTCCGGGTACGTTTGTATTCTGGGATGTAAACTATCAGACTAATCTTCCGGAGCAAGAGTTTAAAAATGCTGCTGTAATTGTTGGAACGGTTATTTCTAAACCATCTGCCAGTACTTTATGTGTTGATATAGGTTATAAATCGGTGTCTTCTGAAAATCCGCTGGATAAGCGCCTGGCAATTTTAAATGATGAGAATTTAATCCCTATTTCGCATTCAGAAGAGCATTTGGTTTTAGAGAACAAAGGTGTACACCACTACTCTTTGGGAGAAACCATTTATGCACTACCTTATCATGTATGTCCGACGTGTGCTTTGTACGATTCCGTACAAGTCGTCAATAATAATCATGAGATCTATGATACATGGTTGGTGGAAGCACGCAACAAAAAAATAACTATTTAAAATCACATACTAGCTATTATGTTTATAGTAGATGCACACCTGGACCTTAGCATGAATGCCATGGAATGGAACAGGGATCTGAGAAATGATGTTACAACGTTGCGTGCTTTGGAAAAAGGCATGACCGATAAACCCGACAGAGAAAGAGCAACGGTATCGTTGCCTGCATTAAGAAATGGAAATATTGGAATTGTTGTGGCTACGCAGATTGCCCGTTTTGTAAAACCCGACAGCCTGATTCCCGGCTGGAATTCACCCCAACAAGCGTGGGCACAAACACAAGCCCAGCTTGCATGGTATAAATCCATGGAAGAAGCTGGTGAAATGGTGCAGATCATAGATAAAACATCCTTACAAAACCATATCTCACTATGGAATAATGGTCAGCCAAACGACCAAAAACCTATTGGATATATATTAAGTTTAGAAGGGGCCGATTCGCTGATCGATCTTTCCTACCTTGAAAGAGCCTATAATTATGGATTACGTGCAGTTGGACCTGCACATTATGGTCCAGGCCGATATGCTAACGGTACTGATGCTACAGGAAAAATGAATGCCAATGGCTTAGCGTTGTTAAAAGAAATGGAGCGGTTGAATATTATACTTGATGCAACTCATTTATGTGATGATGCCTTTTGGCAGGCAATGGATCATTTTAATGGTGCAGTATGGGCAAGTCATAATAACTGTCGTGCTCTTGTAAATCACAACAGGCAGTTCAGCGATGAACAGCTAACAGCGTTGATCAAAAGAGGAGCAGTAATTGGAGGAGCATTTGATGCATGGATGCTGGTTCCTAACTGGGAGAGAGGGGTGTCAACGCCAACAGGTATGCACTGTGATTTACAAACCGTATTTAATCACATGGATCATATTTGTCAGTTAGCAGGAAATACATTGCATATAGGTATTGGGTCTGATCTGGATGGAGCTTTCGGAACGGAACAGTGTCCGCATGATTTGGATACAATCGCAGATTTGCAAAAATTAGTAACGATTTTTACAGATCATGGGTATTCACAAGCAGATTTGAATAATATTTTTCACCAGAATTGGATTAATTTTCTGATGAAAAATTGGAATTAAACAAATATTAGCCTAGGAACAGCCTCCTTATACGATTGTAGTTTTTCGTTATCTGTGTCGATCTCAGTAATAACATAATCTACTTCGGATAAGTTGGCTATTTTCATTTTTAGGGTAGTATCCAACTTTTCAGAAATAGTAAGAATGGCTGTTTTTTCAGCAGCTTGTATCATCGCCTTTTTCACCTGAACCGTTTCCCAATCCGAGTCTGAAAATCCTCCTTCAATGGCTAAAGCGTTTGTTCCTAAAATCAATAGGTCAGCTTTAATGTTGGCCAATTGACTATAAACATCTCCGCTTATACACATTTGACTGTAGGTAGAAATACTGCCACCAATCATAATGGTTTTTACATTGGCTTTATCTAATAACTCAACAGCTGATAAAACATTTACTGTAAAGACAGTGAGGTTAAGATCTGTAGGAATCAATCGGATAAATTCTCTGATTGTAGTGCCTCCGCCAACAAGCAACACCATGCCGTCTTTCAGCAATTTCGTTGTTTTTTGAGCAATGATCTTTTTAGAAGATTCAGCATAAGTTTGTGCAGAGGAGGTATGATGATAGGCTTTTGTCATAGCCCCACCTTTTACCTTAATCAACAGCGATTCGATTTCTAATTCGTTAATATCTCGCCTTATTGTATCCTCAGAAACTCCTAATTGATTGGATAATGTTTCGAAACTTACACGTGTATGTAAATCAATCTCTTTTAAGATGTGCGACTTTCTTTCCTCTTTAGTGTAGTTTACAAATTCAGTATCCTTCATGTTGCCTCTGGGTTTAATGTTTACAAAGGTAAGCAGTTGTTGCAATTATTTTGCTAAATAAAATGACTATTAACTTAATTGTAACATAAATGTGAACTGCATTATTAATGGAGGATTGAAGGTGGTTGCGTTTTTTTTGCAAGTTAAAAATGGGAGCACTGATACTCATTATACTGTATACTTGCAAATTTATACAACTTTCTTTATTAATCGTCGTACACTTGATCACATCTTAAACAATTTATTTATGTATAAAAAATGCCTAATTCTGCCAGGAATCTTATTCCTTGTGGTTTCTTGTTGCTTTAATTCCAAAGCCCAAACAATTTCTGGCCCTCAAAATCCTTGTCCGGATGTAATTTATGAGTACTCAATTTCAAGTATTCCACCATGTCCAAATAATCTTCCATGGTCTGTATCTGGAGGGCAAATAATTGAGGTTTCACAGAATAAAGACAAAATTAAAGTCAAGTGGATCAATACCCCTACATCAATTAATGCAAAGGTTTATTATACATATTATAAAACTTCTTCAAGTGGTGGATGTACTACTGATATTGTTTCGATTAAACATGATGTAAAGGTCAGGGTATTTGCTGATGTTCAATCTCTAACAATTTCTAAAGATTGTTCATTTAGAGGAAGTATTCCATTAAGTATTACACCGGTTGCTATTGCGAATCAGTACACGTGGTCCGATGGATTAGGCTGGACGCAGACAACCACAACTCCAAGTGTAAATTACAATGTAACAACTAATAATTCAATTAGTATCAATGTAATTGGCAGAGATAACCTATGTACCACAACTGGTCAGGTTGCTTCAATTCAGATCAATAGGACAAATAATGCGCCGGTAATAACAAATGATTTTAGTACACTATGTGGATCAGGAAATGTAACTATTAACCCAGTTGAAGGAGCAGATTCATATACATGGGAAACTTCGACATCTGCCTTATTAATAAATGGTCAGTCATCTCCTGTTACCATCACTGGGTTGGGTGGTACTTCGGTAGTTGTTTCAAGTCAATTATCTAATTACAAAGGAACTGTAAAGGTTAAAGCAAATAAACCACTTTGTACAAACTCAACACCGTATGCAAGTAGGGAGTTTTTAATTGGAGCTGTTCCAGTAAATTGGGTAAGTGCACCTTCAAAAGTTTGCTCTGGAGAATTATTTACAGTTCAGGCAGAACCATTGCCGGATGTATCAACCTACGTTTGGGGGTATTATCCAGCTAATAATCCTAATGATAAAACCATTGTCAATCAATTTGGCTTGAATTATCAAGAGTTTGGAATAACAGATCCCGGTAACTATTATATATATGCATTACCTGTCAGTTTATGTGGAACAGCAGTAGAGACCTCAACTTCTTCTACATTAGTAAATGTGGATTTTAGATGCGGTGGAGGAAGTACAATGCAGGTTCAAAACAAATCTAATGAAGCAATTATGTTACTATATCCTAATCCATCAACTTCTGAAATCACTTTGAAAACCAGTGAAGTTGTTAAATTAGGAAAATATAGGATTGTAAGTTTAGATAACCAAATAGTACAAACAGGTGTCTTTGAAAATAATAAAAGTATAAATGTATCATCACTGTCTCCTGGTTATTATAATATAATAGTTGAAAGTGCCGATTTTCAAAAGTCTTTAAAGTTTCAAAAACAATAATTAAGTTTTTTGTCCACGTAGATTATAGGGACTTATCTCGCATTTCTAAAAAAAATTTGGGTAAGTCAAATCTATAATCTACTTTAGCGGTAGGAAAAAGAGTATAGTTATATTTTATATTCCTATTATTATTCTTTTTCTTTTGGTTTAGGTTAAATTAAAGGAGTTGATTCTTCCCAGGTTTCAACTCCTTTTTTTATGTAGCTACCTTATCTGATTTTTCAAGCCCACTATATATCCTGTTTTTTTCGTAACTTATTGTTTATCTAAACTTTATACTTATGAAACAAACTTTTCTACTTATGATGGCCATGGTGTGCCTTCTTAGTTGCCAAAAAGACACGGACAAATGTCCGTATGTAAATGCAACAGCCAAACAGGTAAACAGTTTGGGAATTCCTATTCAAATCTGTGGTAATGTAGTTAGAGATTCAGTCTTATTTAAAAGAGAAACAATCCGCTATTATGAGCCTTCTGGAATACCCCCAACTCCTGGTTTTGATGATGCTGATCATTCTGGTTCTGTTTGCGTCTTTAACGATTATCAATATTTATATGTTAGAACGGTTAACATTGATTCATCAGCTTTTGTTGTTTCTTCAACAGATTGGTTAACGACCTATACAGGAACATACGATTATCTAAATAGTAGTACGTTAATTTTAAAAATACCACTTAGTAAATTTTCTGCCAATCAATCAATTTTGATCCGTTATGTTGAAACTTTTGATCCTGAAAGTTATTATATTGATTATACCTTAGAAACTCCGATTTATGTTTACCTCAGAAGCATTAAGCGCGGGCTTTCAATTAACACGAATAAAAGTGAACTTGCCTATAAGATCAGCCCGTGTTGTAATCCAAATGAATAACTAATCAATTTATAGACTACAAAAAAGCCATCCCGGTTAGACCGGGACGGCTTTCATAATTATATTAAACAGGATCTTTACTTCTTACTTTTCGATTGATTCTATTTTTTCTTTTTTTTGTTAAATCATTTAATGTATTGATTTATAGTTTGTTCAATTGCAAATTGACTCAATAAATTACATCTTCTTTAAATTACATCTTCTTTATGAAAAAAATCATTGTGCTTATGGGAGTACTAGTGTGCTCACTAAGTTGTCAGAAAGACATTGATAAGGTTTATCCCAATGTAAACTCTCCGATTGTTAACAATTCAGCTTCAACTGTTCAATCTTGTGGTCCAACAGCCCAATATACTGTTGTTATGCATTCGAGTTATTTAAGGTATGAGTCCGATACCCATGAGATTAACCCTCCAGGTGTAACTCAGGAGATGACAATGGAAGATTCCAATGATTCATATAATCTCGGGGTTTCAATATTTCATGATCATCAGTTTGTCTATGTTCAAGCTGGATATGATGGTCTGAATTATATTGAGTTAACCTCAAGCGATGGCTTACGAACTTTTACAGGTGAATACGCTTATGTTAATGGAGAGTCGGCATTGAAATTTCCAATCTCAGACTTTTACACTAATGAAGTAATTATAGCTGACTTTAATTACCCTAGTACCTTTGAGTTTACAGACTATTATATTGATGGCTTTTTAGACACCGTTGTTAATTTCTATCTCTATAAATATGCAGATCCTCAAGGAGTATTTTATTATACCGTTAGTCCTTGTCCGAATCCAAATGAATAGCTGATCAATTTATAGACTACAAAAAAAAGCCATCCCGGTTAGACCGGGACGGCTTTCATAATTATATTAAACAGGATCTTATTTCTTACTTTTTGATTGCGCAGCTTGTTGCTGTTTAGTCATTTCCTCTAAACGCATTTGCCATTTAGATTTCTTGCCAGCGCTAGGACGTTTTTTGTTTTCCTGAATTTTTGCGTGGATAGCGTCTTCGTTAACGAATTTGCGGATAATGAACTGTTGTGCAAATGTGATAATGTTAGCACAGAAATAATAGAAGTTCAAACCTGCAGGGAAGCTGTTTAACGCGCCTAAGAAGATAATTGGCATAATGTAACCAATATACTTCATTTGGCCTGTAACACCCGAAATACGGTTATTCATCCATGTGTAAATTAAGGTGGAAATGGTCATTAATAAACACATTAAACTCAAGTGATTTCCGATGAAAGGAATATTAGTTCCCCAGGTAATTACCGAGTCATAAGTTGAAAGGTCAGGTACCCATAAGAATGATTGCTGACGTAATTCAAACGAAGCAGGGAAGAAACGGAAGAATGCCAGTAAGATAGGCATCTGTAGTAACAGAGGGATACATCCCGCTAATGGATTTACACCGGCTTGCTTGTATAACTTCAGGTATTCTTGTTGTAAACGGGTTTGATCTTCTTCGCCAACTTTTTCCTTAATAGCATCCATTTCTGGTTTTAACACGCGCATTTTTGCTTGCGACATGTATGAGCTATAAGTAATTGGCAATAAAACCAGTTTTAATATGATGGTTAAAATCAAAATGATAATACCATAACTCATATTAAAGTTATCAAGGAAATTAAACAGAGGAATTACTGCCCAACGGTTAATCCAACCTAAAGGTCCCCAGCCTAAGTTAACCTGACGTTGTAAGTCATTACCAACATTTTTAAGCGTATTATATTGGTTAGGACCGAAGTAGAACGTAAAGTTCAACTCATCAGTTGGTTTTGACTGATAAGGAATGGTAAGATCAGCTGAAAGTCTTTTTAAATAGGATTTTGTTAAATCTGTTTCAGTATTTAAAGTACTTCCAGGGAATTTATCCTTTGCAATTAAAACAGTAGAGAAGAAATGCTGTTTAAATGAAATCCATTTTACAGGCTCTTCATTCTTAACTTCTTTATCTTTTGTTTCTGATAAATAATCTACATCTCCTGCGTCTTTTTTGAAATAAACAGTAGTGTATCCTTGCTCACTCTTTTTATCTTTTTCTTGTTGGATCAAATCACTTTTCCACTCCAGATTTAATGCTTTCGCATTAGGAGAGATCAATTGATTCATACCCACCATTTTAACAGCATAATTTAATAAATAGCTGTTTCCTTTTAATGAATATACATAATCAATGTATTGTGTAGGAGAGAAGGCTAAACGTAAAGTAACGCTGCTAGAGTCTTTTCCTGCAACACTGAAAGAAGAACCTACAGGTTGGAAAAACTCATCGTTAGTATTAACATTCTTGCTGTTTAAAGGCAATTTAAAACCAAAGCGGTTGTCGTCACCGTTAAATAGAACAACAGGTTTACCGTCATACGATTTTTGACCTTTGATTTCGGTTGAGTAAACACGACCACCTTTGGTTGAAAGGATTACCTTGATCAACTCATTTTCAACAGTGATGAATTGTTGCTGTTGAACAGTTGAGGTATCGGCCAGATTTACACTTTTATTTGCAGCGGCCGGAGTTGTTTTAATGCCGGCTTTTGCATTTTTAATTGAATCGGTTTGGTGTTGGTATTGCTTCACTTCCGCTTCGTTGGGCTTCATAAAATAGCCCCACGCAAGCAAAATGGCAGCAATCATAAACATACCGGTGAAGGTGTTTCTATCCATCTATTGGTTTCTTAATTCTTATTTAGATTTCTTTGGATTATTCTCGTAATGGTAAGTTTTAGCAGCATCCACAAATTTAACAAACAGTGGGTGAGGGTTAGCTACAGTACTTTTTAATTCAGGGTGAAATTGTCCGCCTACAAAATAAGGATGATTTTTCAATTCAATGATTTCAACCAGACCAGAATCAGGGTTGATACCCGAAGTGATCATTCCTGCATCATTGTATTGTTGTAAATAATCGTTGTTGAACTCATAACGGTGGCGGTGACGCTCAGTAATTCGCGATTTACCATATGCGCTAAATGCTTTAGTTCCTTTCTTTATTTCGCAAGGATATGCACCTAAACGCATTGTTCCACCCATATTAGTGATTTGTTTTTGTTCTTCCATCAGATTGATCACCGGATATGGAGTATCAGGGTTCATTTCTAATGAATGTGCATCACTTAGGCCTAATACGTTGCGTGCAAATTCAATAACCGCACACTGCATACCTAAGCAGATACCAAAGAACGGAATATTATTCTCACGAACATATTTGATAGCATCAATTTTACCTTCGATACCACGGTTACCAAAACCCGGAGCAACAAGAACACCGTCAAGTCCGCCTAATTTCTCGGCAACATTTTCAGCATTGATATGCTCTGAGTGGATGTATTGTAGGTTTACTTTGCATTCGTTTTTAGCACCGGCATGAATAAATGATTCACAAATCGATTTATAAGCATCCGGAAGTTCAACATATTTACCAACTAACCCAATTTTAACTTCAGAAGTAGGGTTTTTAAGCTTGCCTAAAAACTCTTTCCATGAATCAAGATTTGGCTCGTCTTTAATAGGTAATTTTAGTTTGGTAAGAACAATACGATCTAGCTGTTCTTTCAACATTAATAACGGAACGTCATAAATGGTTGAAGCATCAGCCGATTCGATTACTGCATTTACGTTTACGTTACAGAATAGAGCGATTTTCTTACGTAAATCTGGCGTCATTCTATGCTCAGTACGGCAAACCAAAATATCAGGGTGAACACCGTACTCCATTAACATTTTAACCGAGTGCTGGGTTGGTTTGGTTTTAAGCTCACCTGCAGCAGCTAAATAGGGTAATAACGTTAAATGAATAACCAGGGTATTAGTTGAACCATGTTCCCAACGGAATTGACGAACAGCCTCAATATACGGTAATGACTCAATATCACCTACGGTACCGCCTAGCTCAGTAATAACGATATCGTATTCACCAGTATCTCCTAAACGCTGAATATTTGCTTTTATCTCATCAGTGATATGAGGAACCACCTGAACAGTTTTTCCCAAATAATCACCTCTGCGCTCTTTGTTAATTACATTTTGATAAATGCGGCCGGTAGTTACGTTGTTGGCCTGTGAAGTTGGAACATTTAAAAAACGCTCATAATGACCTAAGTCAAGATCGGTTTCTGCACCATCCTCGGTTACATAACACTCTCCGTGTTCATATGGATTTAAGGTTCCGGGATCGATGTTTATATAAGGATCAAGCTTTTGGATGGTTACCCTGTACCCCCTCGACTGTAATAATTTAGCTAATGAAGCTGAAATAATTCCTTTCCCTAACGACGAGGTAACACCCCCCGTAACAAATACGTATTTAGTCATAATCTGAATTGATCGCTGCTGGTTACGGGTTGCAAAAGTACGAAAAATAATGGTTGCTTATCTTAATGATTTTATTTTCTCGTAATCTTATGGTAAAATTTTGATTAAAAATAAGATATGAAATCAAAATGTTCACTTTAATGCTCGATTAGTAGGACTGACTTCAATAATAACCGCAGAAGAAAAACTTATTCCTATCTTTGCGCCGTTAGTTCTTTATCTTGTTATAATGTGGTTCTGGTATTGTTATGCCAGATTAAAAAGGAACCGTGTGCAAATCACGGGCTGTCGCGCAACTGTAATTTATATTGATTTCGATCAATTATAATAAGTCAGGATACTTGCCTCATTATTCGGATCAATGCTTTCGCGATAAAAAGCAGTAGTCAAAAGTTATATTTCTGTCGTTTAACCAATCTTCCTCCTGACGACCGGATTACTATTATCTTTTATTTCTACACTGAATCGTGAATAGTTCACAAGCATAAGCCATGTTTATTTGTATTTAGTTGTTAATCATAAATTAAATGAAATGTAACGCAAAGGAATATTGTCAGAAACTCGTTGAAGAAACTGAAAAAATCAATTTTAAAGCGCCATTAAACAGCTGGGATATTTATATCCAAGGATTTCAACGTAACTCTTTATTACTAAAAGATATAACGAACCTGAAAAAGTATGCGGTGGAGAATAAATGGAATCACGACTTTAATTTTAATCAGAAAATATTCCACCAAGGACTGACCATTATTGTAACTGAGCCAGATTTGAGAATTGTTTTTGCAAGTCATAATATGCTCGAAATGAACGGTTATTTACCTACAGAAGTAATAGGAAACAAACTAAGTATGTTTCAAGGGATAGATACGGATCAAGTTGTAAAGGATAAAGTCTCAGTGGTGGTTAGCAATAAGTTGCCTTTTGAGGTGAGTATTTTGAATTACCGAAAAAATGGTACTCCCTATACCAGCAATATTCAAGGATTTCCGGTATTTAACAGAAAACAGGAACTGGTTAATTTTATAACTTTTGCAAAGGAAAGTTGATGGCAAATCACGAATCAAAAAACTGTCCACGGTGCAATGCTTCATTTGAGTGTAAAGCCGGAAGCATTACTCAATGTCAATGCTTTGGACTCACATTTAATGAGGAGGAGAAAGAAGCGATAGCTTGTGGCTATAACGACTGTCTTTGTCGTAATTGTTTGCTGGAAATAAAACAAGAGATAAAATTCAAAGCGCTCATAGAAAAGAAAGAACAAATTAACACCATATTAAAAACAAGATGAATATAGAAGAAAAAATAAATCTCTCAGAAACCCGAATCTTTAAAGCCGTTTTTCCTAATACTACCAACCACTATGATACGCTATTTGGCGGAACAGCAATGCATTTAATGGATGAAGTAGCTTTTATTACGGCAACCCGTTTTACCCGCAAACGTGTAGTAACCGTTTCTTCAGATCGCATTGACTTTTCAAAGCCAATTCCGGCAGGAACAATTATCGAACTGGTAGGTAGAGTTGCACATATCGGAAATACCAGTTTAAAGGTAAGCGTGGAGATTTTTATCGAAGAAATGTATTCATTTGAACGTGAAAAGGCTATTACAGGAACTTTTACTTTTGTGGCTATAGACGAACATAAAAAGCCGGTGAGTGTGGTGTAGTGTTACATCATTAATAACTTCATATGATTGTCATCCTGAGGTACGAAGGATCTGTTGATTCATTGCGAAATATGTTACAGATGCTTCGTACCTCAGCATGACAACGCTATTCTCTCTTTAGGAAAAAATCATTTTATTTTTTCCAGATCCTCGGGAGTATCAATTGCAATCGTATCAATATCAGTTTCCGCCATTTTTATCTTAAAGCCATACTCAAGCCAACGTAATTGCTCCAAAGACTCGCTGAGCTCGAGTGGAGACGGATCTAAGTTGATTAGCTGAAACAACACTGCTGATTTATAGCCGTATATACCAACATGGTAGTAATAATCCTGTTTGTTTAGCCATTCATGTTCTGCAACGTTTCGCAAAAATGGAATAGGTGAGCGACTAAAGAATAATGCTTCGCCTTTTAAGTTCATTACCACTTTAGCTACATGTGGGTCAAATACTTCTTCAGGCTGTTTAATTTTCTTATACATACTCGCCAACTCGGTTTCTTTATCGTCAAAGCAATGAATTAAATCACTTATTTGTTTTGGAGAGATAAAAGGTTCATCGCCCTGAATATTAATGACCACCTCATAATCAGGAAAAGCTTCCGCAACTTCTGCACACCTTGAGGTCCCGTTTAGGTGGTCTTCTGACGTCAACATAGCTTTGCCTCCAAAGGCGATCACATGATCATAGATGCGTTGGTCATCGGTAGCAACCACCACTTCATCAAGTTCCTGACAAAGTTTACATTGTTCGTAAACACGTCTGATCATACTTTTACCTTTGATTTCTACCAATGGTTTGCCCGGAAATCTTGTGGATTGATAGCGGGATGGAATAATGCCTAAAAATTTCATTTATGTTGGACTGTCTGCAAATGTAATCTTTTTGCAAAGGTTATGTCAAACACAATGCCTAATCCGAGAAGAAGTGAAGGTTTCTGTAGACAAACGGGAAATTATTCCGAAGAACACAGACATCTTCATTGAGTTCTTCGGAATAATTTTAGGTGAAGGACTATAAGAACATTCCCCCAGAAGCCTCTAAGCGTTGAGCATTGATCCAACGTGCGTCATCAGTACATAAGAAAGCGATCACACCGCCAATATCCTCAGCAATACCCACTCTGCCCAGTGCTGTTTGTGATGCAATAAAACCTTTCACTTCAGGATGTGAGTCAAAGTTCGCTTTGTTGAAATCAGTATCAATTGCTCCGGGTGCTACAGTATTGGCTCGGATACCACGTGAGCCTAATTCTTTAGCTAAATACTTGGTAAATGTTTCGATAGCTCCTTTCATAGAAGCATAAGCACTATAACCCGGAATTACGAAACGAGCCAAACCGGTTGAAAGATTAATAATACCTCCGTTATCAGCTAATAAGGGGAGAAGTTTTTGTGTTAAGAAATAGGTTCCTTTAAAATGCACATTCATCAGACTATCAAACTGTTCTTCCGATGTTTGAGCAAATGGAGCCGCCCAGTCGATACCGGCATTATTGATCAGGTAATCGAATGTAGAGCGATCCCATTTTTCGGTTAATATTGAATTAAGTGTAGAGGAAAAATCATCATATCTGTTGAGTGATCCAACATTTAACTGAAGAGATGCAGCCTTAACCCCTTTATCTTCGAGTGCCTTTACCACAGCTAAGGCCTCTTGCTGTTTGCTATTATAAGTGATGATAACGTCTAAACCTTTTTCAGCAAGGCGCAATGCAGCATTTTTACCTAAGCCACGACTACCGCCTGTTACTAATGCTATTTTGTTTTCTGATTTCATTTCTGTTGTGATTTGTTGATCACAAAATTGCAGGGTTCTCAGCTTTAATTTATGGTGACTGTTTCAGTATTAATGGTGAGTGTTTCCGATTGAGGTGAATACTTTGCTGAAAGCACCTGCTCCCGATAGTATTTTGGAGTTACTCCTTCAAATCGTTTAAAGAACTTCGTAAAGTTAGAAGGATCAAAAGTTAGTTTGAAAGCAATCTGAGCAATTGGTAAAGAAGGATCACTTAACAGTTCCTTTGCTATCTTCATGATCTTTTCCTCAAAGAAAAAGCAGGGAGCCTTACCTGTTGTGAGTTTAATGGTATTACTTAAATGAGTAGGATGGATATGCATCAACGAGGCAAAATCCCTGATTTCGAGCATTTCAATAGTCCGTTCATCAAGAATATCGGCCAAATGTTTGTCCAATTCCTTTAAAAAATCAGCAGTTATCTCATGCTGACGAAATAGTATTTTCTGTGGGATTTTACTCATGATAATTTCCTTTAGCAAAAATACAAAAGAAAAGGTTTCGTAAATAAAAAATCCATGCCGGAGTTTCCGACATGGATGGCATATGTTAAACTATTGGAAAAACTATTGCTGCCGTAAAGTTGGCATTGGTATTTGAATGTTGTAGAAGGTAGCACCTGTCCCAACCCCATTTTCACAGCTGTTTGGAGGAGTGGTACATATACGACGTGACGACGGACATTCAGCGGCCCAATACATATAACCTAACATTCCCGGACTTGTACCGGCACCGTTAGGTACTACTGATTGAACATAAGTTCCGGTGCTTTTTGCTAAAGAATTGTTGAAATTATTACATTCAGGTGCTGCACTTTTGCCAGTTACAAGATATACAGCGCCGGTAAATTTACATGGAGCCAACGGAGGAATAACCGGACTGTAGTTTGATTTACCATCAATATGTTCCTGCCAGTTAGCTTGTGCCGCAGCTGCACTGCTTGCCTGACGGGCTTCTACCATGGCATTTGCATAATCCAGAACAGGGGTATCCGTACGAAGCCAGTCTGCAGTAGCTTTACGGCAAATGTCGATTAACCACCTGTCGCCTGCAGCAAGATCTATTGTAAGTCTGGCTGCATGATTATTACCTGAAGCATCGTATGGTAATACGGAACGATATGCGGTAATAAAGCTCTGTAAACCGGTAAGATTAGGTGCGTTGCTTTGTTCATAGTCAATTTCAATCCCAACTCCCATGTTAACAGCAACCTCTGCTGCATTTAATCCCAATTGTGTAGCATTCTGGGCTAATGCACTATTCCAGTCGTTAGTATAGGTAATACCTCCAATTGAAAGCATTACTCTGATTCCTCTTGTTTTAAAATAATTGACAACAGCTTGTGTCATGCCTCTTGGCAAACCATTTAAGGTTTGAGCATCTGTGGTTTTGTTTAATAATTTCAGAGGATTTACAAAGCTTAAAACAACAAGGTTAACTGATGGTTGTCCGTTACCTCGATCAATAAGCCAATGATTGGCGGCATCAAATTCTGTCATGTTTCGCTCAGTCGACCAGCCGCAGGCTTCGTTTCCTGCGTGCCATACGCCATAAATCTGAATGGGAGTGGAGGTAGTTCCAACAGCTTCTGTACTTCGGGACGAAGCTGTTTTTTCGGATTCTGAATTGTTAAGATTGTCCTTTTGCTTTGAACAATAAACGAGACCTGCGGCAGAAATTATAATTGCTGCCAGTAGGTAAAATTTGTGTTTTTTCATAACTAATGTAGCAAATTGGTTGATTTACATTAAGTTAAGAAAAAATAATTAATAGTTACAATACTTTTGTGAATTTTAATATGGCTAACTGATTGGTTATTAGTTGTTTTTTAATATTAAAGAAAGGAAAACAAAAGTTTACTGTTCAATTTTAATATCATACTTATTTAGCAAACCGGGAATTCCGTGTATTGAGAAACGAGCTTTCTTTATATCATTTAGTTCAGGATCAATCGCGTAATTTATCGCAGTAGAAAGATTCGCTTCTCTTAGATTCGTCCGTTCAAATTGGGCTGAATCCAGGTTACAGTTATCAAATTTTGAACCCTTCAAATCAGTATTCGCGAATACAGCACCTTTTAGTGAACAATCAGCGAAAGTGGTTTTTACCATTTTCTTTCCCTCAAATGAGGAATAATCAAGAATGCAATTTTGAAAAGACACACTAAAAAGAAAATCAATACATTCGCTAAAGTTAATACCCATTAACTTACAATCTTTAAATTTTGCATCGTTCAGGGTGGTTGATTTTACCTTCATCATACCCATATTGCAACCAATAAATGAACATTCGGTGAAACGGCTATTGGTTACATTAGCATTCGAAAAGTCACAATTGATAAATGTGCAGTTCTCAAAGCTCTCCTGTTTTATAACTTTTTCTGAAAAGCTGGCTTTTTCAAAGGTTTGATCTTCGTGTGTTGGCATTGGTATTAAATAAAAAAACATTCTTACAATGTAGGATCATAAGAATGTTTTGTACATAAACTTTGGTTATTTAAAACTTAAACAACCCGTGAAACTCTTTTTCGATATTATTAATGATCTGTCCCAGATCTTCAGGATTATTAGTGAAATCCATTTTGTCTTTATCGACAATCATTAATTTACCTTCGTTGTATCCACCGATCCATTTTTCGTATTTCTCATTTAAACTGCTCAGATAATCTAAGCGGATACCTGCCTCGTATTGGCGGCCACGACGTTGAATGTTGCTAACCAAAGTAGGCACCGAAGCTCTGAGGTAAATCAACAAGTCAGGCGGTTTGATAAATTGTTTGATCGAATCAAAAATTGCCAGGTAATTTTCGTAATCACGAGCCGTCATCAGGCTCATATCATGCAAGTTGTCTGCAAAAATATAAGCATCCTCATAGATCGTACGATCCTGAACAACAAATCGTTTATTACGGTCAATATCTAAAATTTGATTAAAACGACTATTTAAAAAATAGATCTGGAGGTTAAACGACCAACGTTTCATGTCGTTGTAAAAATCTTCCAGATAAGGATTGTCATCCACTGTTTCAAAAAGTGCTTCGCAATTGTAGTGCTTTGCCAACAATTCAGCTAACGTGGTTTTACCCGCTCCAATATTTCCTACGATCGCAATATGCATAATTATGAATTTGGGAATTTATGAATTTGAAAAATTTGGAAATTAGTCAAATCGTAATTAATTAAAATCGTTTAATACCAATAATTTCTCTAACATCCTGAATTGTCTTTTGAGCACTTTCACGTGCTTTAGCTGCACCATGGCGAGCAACTTGACGTAAATAGCTTTCGTTTGCAGCAATATCTTCAATTTTTTCACGCACAGGAGTAAGGAACGTTACCATATCTTCTCCCAATTGTTTTTTCAAATCTCCATAACGAATGGTGCAATCTTTCCATGCATCATCAAAATGTTTAACGGTTTCTTTGGTTGATACCAATTTCATCAAATCAAACAGATTTTGTATGTAATCAGGCTTTTTAGCATTTGGTTCTGCCGGTCCACTGTCTGTTAGTGCACGCATTACCTTTTTACGGATCACATCTGGCTTATCTGCTAAGAAAATAGCATTTCCTTCTCCTTCAGATTTACCCATTTTACCCTTACCATCTAAGCCTGGAACTTTGATTAATTTTGAACCGAAGTTAAATGCAAAAGATTCAGGGAAATAATCCTGACCATACATTTTGTTAAAACGGTTACCGAATGTACGGGTCATTTCAAGGTGCTGTTCCTGGTCTTTACCTACAGGTACTTTAGTAGCACGATGAATTAAAATATCTGCCGCCATTAAGGTAGGGTAGGTCAATAATCCTGCGTTTACGTTATCCGGATTGGCACGTACTTTATCTTTGAATGAAGTTGCTCGTTGCAGCTCACCCAAATAAGCATTCATATTTAACAATAAGTAAAGTTCAGTAACCTCAGGTACATCCGATTGGATGTAAATAGTACTTTTTTCCGGATCAATACCGGCTGCTAAATACTCAACCATTACCTGACGAACGCTTCCATGAAGGTTAGCTGGATTTGGATGTGTTGTTAATGAGTGATAATCAGCTATAAAAAAGAAGCAGTTATACTCGTTCTGCATTTGAACGAAATTTTTAACTGCACCAAAATAATTTCCTAAATGTAAATTTCCGGTAGAACGTATACCGCTAACTACTGTTTCCATTGCACGAAAGTAAAAAAATCCGTCTGAAAACATGCTGACAAAAAATTGATTTTGCATTTTTTGTTGATTGTTAGCTAGTAGCAGTTAGCTGATAGCAATGAGCCATTAGGTATTTGATTTAATCCAATGAACGCCGGAAGCTAATAGCTAAGGCTAAAAGCCAACAGCTAATAATATGAAACCGTCAGAAGGCTAATAGCTAATGGCTAAAAGCTAACAGCTAATAAAAAAAATCTATAAATTTGAGCCGTGAAAATCCTATTGAGAAAGCTTCATCTTTATTATTATTTGTCGCTCACAGTACTCGTATATTATTTTCTGTATCCCATATTTTATTATACATCCAGAAAACCTAAACGATACCGTGTACTTAACTTTTTCAGAAAGATAAATGCAGCTGTTCCATTATTGTTAAGTGGAATGTTATGGCGTATACATGCTGAGCATACACTAACGAAAGATGGAGTGTATGTTTATTGTCCTAACCACACATCCTTTTTAGATAGTCCGTTATTACTGATTTTATGTAATGGCAATCATCATTTTATTGGAAAGGAAGAACTGCTAAAAGTTCCTGTGCTAAAACTGTTTTTTAAGACGATTGATATTACTGTAAAGAGGGAAAGCAAGCTTTCGTCGTACAGGGCATTTAAAAGGGCGTCAGAAAACATTGAAAATGGGATGAGTTTGGTTATTTTTCCGGAAGGAGGAATATTAGAACGATACCCGCCGCAATTGCATCATTTTAAAAACGGAGCCTTCCGATTGGCAATTGAAAAGCAGGTTCCTGTTATTCCGATTACACTAGCGAATGTTTGGGAACTTTTTTTTGATGATGGCAAACTCTATGGTTCTCGTCCGGGTGTAATTGATATATTTGTACACAAACCCATTGAAACAATCGGACTTACACCAGATGATGACGAAATGTTGAAAAATCAGGTGTACCATGTAATCAATGGTAAAATTAAAGATTATGAAGATCGACAAAAACGTAGTAGAAAAGATAGCGCACTTAGCCCGGTTAGACGTTGAAAATGTGGACGAAAGTGTGGCCGACATGAACAAGATCCTTACGTTTATGGAGAAACTGAACGAATTGGATACCGAAAATGTTGAGCCTTTAGTGTATTTAACAGATGAAGTGAATGCATTTAGACCGGATGTGGTAAAACAGGAAATTACGCATACGGAAGCATTGAAAAATGCGCCTGATGCGGATGAAAATTTCTTTAAAGTGGCAAAGGTAATTGAGCAATAACTCATCTGAAAGATAATTCATTAATCCATTCAGATTATTGGATAA
The DNA here is from genome assembly GCF_000242635.2 of Solitalea canadensis DSM 3403. Taxonomy (NCBI): domain Bacteria; kingdom Pseudomonadati; phylum Bacteroidota; class Sphingobacteriia; order Sphingobacteriales; family Sphingobacteriaceae; genus Solitalea; species Solitalea canadensis. Next base: position 2,473,413 of record NC_017770.1, on the reverse strand, counting down.
ATCCACTTTGTAATTTTATTTATACAAGCATCTAAAACTTAACAATTAAAGTACATTTGATAAGCCACAGTTAAGAAAACCCGCCTACGCCTGAATGAGATGGTAGGAATGAAAGTTAGTTAGCGGGTTCTTGATGGCCAATAAAAAACACATTAACTTTCAGAAAAAATATGTCGGCTTTAATTTCAATTACGGATATCGGTAAGAAATATGTGATCGGTTCAGAGGTCATACATGCTTTGAACTCGGTTACGTTAACCATTAATAAAGGAGAATTTGTGGCGTTGATGGGTCCTTCCGGATCGGGGAAATCAACGTTAATGAATATTTTGGGCTGTTTAGATACTCCAACAAAAGGTACTTATATTTTAAATGGTACAGATGTAAGTCGCATGACTGATGATGATCTGGCCGAAGTAAGAAATAAAGAGATCGGTTTCGTATTTCAAACCTTCAACTTATTACCTCGTTCATCTTCACTAGACAATGTTGCACTCCCATTAGTATATGCAGGAGTTAAAAAAGAACAACGTGATGAACGGGCGCGCAAAGCTTTAGAAGGAGTGGGGTTAGGTAATCGAGTAGACCATAAGCCTAACGAATTATCGGGTGGTCAGCGCCAAAGGGTTGCTGTAGCCAGAGCGCTGGTTAACAATCCATCCATTATTTTAGCCGATGAGCCTACTGGTAACCTTGATACCAAAACTTCAATTGAAATAATGGGACTTATGGAAGAGATCCATAAAAAAGGAAATACCATTATTTTGGTAACACACGAAGAAGATATTGCTCAACATGCACATCGTATCATCCGTTTGCGCGATGGTTTGATTGAAGATGACTACCTGAATACCAATATCCGCAGCGCATTAAAAGAAGCAGAAATGCTTTAATCGCACTGCGTTTAAAATATAGATAGTTATATTAGGTTTAAGTTTTTCCTGAAATGGGTAACTTAGACCTAATTTTTTTATAACCCAATACAAGGCAATCAATCTTGCAGTAAAATAAACCTACATCGATGAAAGTATATACTAAAACCGGCGATAAAGGCACTACAGCATTAATAGGAGGAACACGTGTAGCAAAGCACCACCTTAGAATTGATTCTTATGGCACTGTAGACGAATTAAACTCTTACATCGGGCTTATCCGCGATCAGCAAATAGATGAACAGTATAAAACGATATTAAAGGAAATACAAGATCGTTTGTTTACGGTTGGCGCATCATTGGCATCAGATCCACAAAAGTCAAAGATGACTATTCCAGATCTTCATGAAAGTGATATTGAGCTCCTGGAGAAAGAAATGGATAAAATGAACGATGAATTACCCCCATTGCGCCATTTTGTGTTGCCTGGTGGACATACAACTGTGTCATTTTGCCATTTAGGCAGAACTGTTTGTCGCAGAGCCGAACGTTTGGTGGTTGAATTGGCAGGAGATGGGACTGTTAATGGGTTGGTCATTAAATATTTAAATCGATTGTCTGATTATTTATTTATTTTAGGTAGAAAACTGGCAAAAGATTTGAGTGCAGAAGAATATATTTGGGTACCGAGAGTTTAATTTAGCTGAGAATTAATGGTTTTTTAATACAAGAAATTAATTATTAGTAAAAAAAAACTTTTTTATTCAAGTAATCGTTTTTATTATATATTCGCAAAAAATTAGCAATTTCTGTTAAACGTATTAAAATCTATTGCCTATGTACTGGACACTAGAATTAGCTTCGCACCTGGAAGATGCTCCATGGCCTGCAACCAAAGATGAATTGATTGATTACGCTATCCGTTCAGGAGCACCGGTTGAGGTGATTGAGAACTTACAGGCATTGGAAGATGATGGCGAACCTTACGAAACAATCGAAGAGGTTTGGCCTGATTATCCAACAAAAGACGACTTCTTATTCAACGAAGATGAATATTAAACAAAAAATCCCTACCTAACCGGTGGGGATTTTTGTTTAAACTAAGAAGTTTTGTTGCTGAGTTTCATTATTTTCAAAAACTCACCGGTATTTCTTTTGTATCATCTTAAGGCTGGTTATCCTCTCATTATCGCTTCTGCAAATATCAGGTCCTCAGGATAAGTAATTTTAATGTTCTTATATTCTCCTTCAGCCAATAGTATTTTAGTCCCCATAGCCTCTACCACACTTGCATCATCTGTAAATTCCTCTCTAAAAGGTTGTTCATAAGCCTGTAAAAGAAGCTCTGTGGTAAAACATTGCGGTGTTTGCACTAAGTAATAATGTTCACGATTTAAACTTACTGAAACACCATTTTCAACCTTACGGATGGAGTCGCGGCATTTTACTGCCGGGATAGCATTTCCATTTTGTTGTGCTTGCTGAAATAGTCGGGTAATAAATTCATGATCGGCTAGAGGTCTTACCGCATCATGCACTGCAACAATTCCAGGAGAACTAATGACCGAAAGTCCATTTTTTACAGATTCAAAACGAGTTTTTCCGCCGGAGATAAGTGTATGTGGAGTAGTGAATTTATGTTCATCACAAAGCTTTTTCCAATGCTCGTGATAATCGGGGTGCATTACTAAAATAATTTTAGGAACTAAGGGCCATTGATAGAACGCTTTAATGCTGTGCATTAAAATAGGTAAGCCCTTTAACTCAAGAAACTGTTTAGGAACTTGTGCTCCCATACGTGAGCCCGTTCCGCCTGCAACGATAATTGCGTAATAGGTCATAAATGAAATTACGGATTACGGGTTAGGAGTTACGGGTAATAAACTCGCAACTAATAACTCGTAACCCGTAATAAAATATTATATAATTAACATTGCATCTCCATAGCTATAGAAATGATACTTTTCTTTAACAGCCACTTCATAAGCATTCATTACATGTTCATAACCGCCAAATGCTGCTACCATCATTAATAATGTTGATTCAGGCGTATGGAAGTTGGTAATCATTGTATTTGCAATGCTGAAATCGTAAGGAGGGAAGATAAATTTACTAGTCCACTCGTTAGCTGCTTTCAACGTTCTGCTAGCCGAAACAGCAGATTCAATAGCACGCATACTGGTGGTACCTACCGCACAAATTCTTCTCTTTTGTTCTAAAGCATGATTCACAATATCAGCATCTTTCTGTTCAATGATAAAGTGCTCTGAATCCATTTTGTGTTTAGTTAAGTCTTCAACCTCTACCGGGCGGAAAGTTCCTAAACCAACGTGTAAGGTTACTTCAGCGAAATCAACACCTTTTAATTCTAAACGTTTTAATAACTCACGACTAAAGTGCAAACCGGCAGTAGGGGCTGCAACAGCACCTTCATTCTTAGCGAATACTGTTTGGTAGCGCTCTTTATCTTCAGCAGTAGCTTTACGTTTAATGTATTTAGGAAGAGGTGTTTCTCCTAAGATTTCAATTGCCTCACGGAATTCTTCATCAGTTCCATCAAAAAGGAAACGGATAGTACGACCGCGTGAAGTAGTATTGTCAACAACTTCTGCGATTAATAAATCGTTATCACCGAAATATAATTTATTACCGACACGGATTTTACGTGCCGGGTCAACCAATACGTCCCACAGTCGCATTTCCCTGTTTAATTCACGTAATAAAAAAACTTCGATTTGGGCACCGGTTTTTTCCTTGTTGCCGTACATACGGGCAGGAAATACTTTGGTATTATTAAGAATCATTACGTCTTTATCATCAAAATAATCTAAAACGTCTTTAAAAATTTTATGCTCAATCTTACCTGAATCTTTGTGTAAGACCATCAAGCGTGCTTCGTCGCGGGTTTCGGAAGGTTTGTGGGCAACTAATGACTCCGGTAAGTGGAAACTAAATTGCGATAATTTCATGTTATATGATGATTATTTTGTACAATAAAATGTTGGCAAAGATAGAAAAAATGTTAAAGATTATCGTGCACAATTTGAGGTGCATTTTACGTAATGTTTGTAACAATTATTAGTATAAATTTTACAATTAATTAGGTGGAAGACATGGTTATTTATTTAGATTTGATGAATGATCTATCTGCGTTTAATTAAAGAAAGTTTTGCCTTCGCCTTTGAGGCGCTTAGGACAAACAAACTTCGTACCTTTCTTTCGCTCTTGGGTATTACCATCGGTATTCTTACAATCATTTCCATTTTAACGGCTGTTGATGCCTTAAAACGTAATGTTCGGGCCAGCATTGATAAGTTGGGCAGCAATACAATGATTATAGAAAAATGGCCAATGTTGTTTCAAGATGACTACCCTTGGTGGAAGTTTATCAATCGGAAGCCTGTAGATGAAAAGGATTATAATGCATTGATGCCTCGGGTTAAAACAGTCGATGCAGCTGCATTTTATACTGTTACCGGAGGAAAGACAATTAAATATAAAAGCAACACTGCCGAAGGTGCTTATATGTTGGGTGTAACGTATGATATGGATAAAGTTTATACGTTAGAAATCGAACAGGGCCGTTATTTTACCCAGAATGAAGCTCAGAGTGGAAAAGCACTGGCCATTTTAGGCCATGAAATTGCCAACGGTGTGTTTAAGAATGAAAGCCCAATTGGAAAAGAAATCAAAATAGGAAACTTTAAAGCAACAGTTATTGGTGTTTTAAAGAAAGAAGGAACATCAATTTTGAATTTCACGGAAGATGATAACTGTGTCTATATTCCGTTGAATTTTGCCAAGAACATGATCAATCCTAAAGACGAACGCAACGATCCAAGGATTATGTTAAAGGGAAAAACAGACATTCCGGAATCAGAGGTTGAAGCAGAGTTAAAAAGTGTAATGCGTTCGATCAGAAGATTAAATCCACAACAAGAGGATGATTTTGCTGTGAATAAGGTCACAGTGTTAGCCAACCAAATAGATGGTTTATTTGCTGTAATGAATATGGCAGGTTTGGTGATAGGTGGTTTTTCTATTTTGGTAGGTGGTTTTGGTATTGCTAATATTATGTTTGTTTCTGTTAAAGAACGTACTCACATCATTGGCATTCAAAAATCCTTAGGGGCCAAAAATTTCTTTATCCTGTTGCAATTTCTGGTTGAATCTATCGCATTGTGTTTAATTGGCGGATTGATTGGAATGGCCATCGTTTTTGGACTTAGCGCCGTGGCAACAAGTCTGCTGGGTATAGATTTTAGCGTAAATATTGGAAATGTTCTTACAGGGGTAGGCATTTCATTGGGAATAGGAACCCTAGCAGGTTTTATCCCTGCATTTACCGCATCAAGATTAGATCCGGTAGAAGCGATAAGATCTAAATAATAGTTGCTGAGATTACACCGATCTTTTGTGTGATTGCACCGATATTAAAATAAATACACCGATTAAAATCAATTTATCGGTGTATTTGTTTTTTATATGAGGCACAAAAAATCTGTATAATCTTCAAATCCTCCTATAATCACCTAAATAATCTGAGTATTACACATTAATCGTTGCAATCAAATCTAAATCTGTGTAATCAATCTTAATCGGTGTAATCCTATAAATGTTTTTTTGCTTCTGCTAACAATTGCTCTTTATCAATTGGGACTACGCCTAATTTCTCACATACCAGGCCACCTGCCAGGTTTGCCAAAGCAGTGAATTTTGAAGGAGTTAAGCCAGCGGCTAAACCTAATGCTGCAACACTAACTACCGTATCACCAGCACCCGAAACATCCGAAATATCACGTATATGTGCAGGAATTAATACTTTTTCTTCATTACTATTAATGTAGATGCCTAATTCAGAAAGTGTAACCATCACCATTTTGGCATTTAATTTTTGCTTTAAGAGCTCAATAGCCTCCGTAAGCTGCTGGTTATCCCTGGCGTCCACATCAATCTTTAAACCTTCACGTAATTCTTTCAGGTTAGGTTTAAACAACGTTACATTCTTATAGTGAAGGAAGTTTTTCTTCTTAGGATCAACAATCGTCGGAATATTTTGCTCTTGAGCCAATTCAACAATTTGCTCAATAAGACGATGCGTAATTACGCCTTTATCATAATCTTCAAAAATAATAGCATCGATTTTTTGGGTACCGATTAGCTGTGCAATTTTTGAAATCAATTCATCAGTTTCATGCTTTGTTACGTCTTTGGTCATTTCGGTATCTACACGTAACATTTGCTGATGATGACCGATTAATCGCGTTTTAATTGTAGTAACCCGATTTTGGCTTTTAACAATGCCAGCACTGCTGATATTCTGATCATTCAGTAAATTCAGAAATGTGGTTGAATGTTCATCATCACCAATTACAGAACAAATGACAGGTTTTGCACCCATCGCTAAAATATTAAGGGCAACGTTTGCTGCGCCCCCTAAGCGATTTTCTCTTTTTGTTACGGATAAAATTGGAACTGGAGCCTCTGGCGAGATACGTTCAACATTTCCCCATAAGTAAGAGTCGATCATTACATCGCCAATAATTAATATCGTTTGGTGTTCAAGTTTTTTGAATAGTTCCTTCATTAAAGGTATTGTTTGAAACGGCCCAAAAATAAAGATTTTAATGATAAGAGTGCATGTTGAAACGGTATATTAACAAAACAGGCCACTTTTTTAAAGCGGCCTGTTTTTGTTAATAGTATTAGGATACTTATTTCACTTTTTCTAAAAATGCAGAAATACGTCTAACTGCTTCAATTAGTTTGTCTTCCGAAGTAGCATAAGAGAAACGAATCGAATTCGGATCACCAAATGAATCGCCACTAACAGTTGATACGTGAGCTTCGCTTAACAATAATAAACTCAAATCACTTGAATTATTGATCGCCTTTCCTTCATAAGACTTTCCGAAGAAATAACTTACGTCAGGGAAGAAATAAAATGCTCCTTCAGGAAGATTTACTTTTAAACCTTTCATGTCTTTAATCAGGTTATAAACCAAATCACGACGTTTACGGAATGCTTCGCGCATTTCGTAAGTAGGAGTCATATCAGAGGTTAATGCTGCTAAAGCCGCACGTTTTGCAATAGAGCAAGTAGCTGAGGTAATCTGACTTTGCAATTTATCACAAGCAGCTGCAATTGGTTTAGAAGCCGCAAGGTAACCCAAACGCCATCCGGTCATTGCAAAACCTTTTGAGAAGCCATTGATAATAATTACACGGTCTTTTACGCTCTCAAAAGAAGCAATACTTGCGTGGGCTGCACCAAAGTTAATATGCTCATAGATCTCATCAGAAATGATATAGATCTGAGGGTGTTTTTCAAATACTTTAACCAATTCAGCCAATTCTTCTTTAGTGTAAACCGAACCTGTTGGGTTACAAGGAGAAGAGAACATGAATAGTTTTGATTTCGGAGTGATAGCTGCTTCAAGCTGTGCAGGAGTGATCTTGAAATTACTTTCTACAGAACTAGGGATGAAAACACTTTCTCCTTCAGCCAGCTTCACCATTTCAGAATACGAAACCCAGTATGGAGTAGGAATAATTACTTCTTCTTCTGGGTTAACCAATGCCATTACAGCGTTAGTCAATGATTGTTTTGCACCTGTTGAAACTACAATCTGGTCAGCTGCATAATCCAATCCGTTTTCGTTCTTTAATTTAGCGGCAACTGCCTGACGAAGGTCTAAATAACCTGCAACAGGAGTGTAGAAGGTATAAGCACCATCTAACGCAGTTTTTGTTGCTTCAAGAATATGTTTTGGAGTAGTGAAATCAGGTTCACCCAAGCTTAAATTAATAACATCAACACCTTGTGAAGCCAGTTCACGTGCTTTTTTTGCCATCAAGATGGTGGCAGATTCTTCAAGTCGGTTAATACGCTCTGACAGTTGTACGCTCATTTTTTCTGAAAGTTGATTTGTTTTATTTGGTCATCTAGAACCGGCTAACTAACTTTCATTGTTATTGGTAAGTTGAAAACTCATGCCGGTTTTTAAAATATCCTTAGATTACAAATATATAGAAATTTATATTTCTGTGTTAACTGAATTAAAATTTTTCATTTTATTAATTATTTAATTCATAATTAATTATTGTTTTTGTTGTTAAAATGACAAACTAGTAATTCTGTATTCATCAAAATGAAAATAAACAATTAGTTTAAATCTTGTCGAATCAATATTTTTGCAGGCTCAATAATCCTTAAATTGAAAACACCTAAGAGCTTAATAATAGTTGCAATTATTGTTTCTGTGGTATTAATGGTGACCAAATTTTTGGCCTATTTTTTAACAGGATCAACCGTAATCTTAACAGATGCCGCTGAAAGTATCGTTAACATTGTAGGAAGCGGGTTTGCGTTCTACAGCATTTACCTTTCGTCGAAACCCCGAGATAAAAATCACCCTTATGGTCATGGTAAAGTAGAGTTTTTTGCCGCAGGAGTAGAGGGTGTGCTCATTTTTGTGGCTGGTATATTAATCTGTGTTAAAGCTTGTTTTGCGATTGTGGCTCCGCAACCGATAAAAGAGCTTGGTTTGGGTTCAATACTTATTGCATCAACCGGATTGGTTAACTATATTCTTGGCTATATTTTAATTAAGAATGGTAAAAAAATTAATTCACTTACACTCGAAGCCGATGGAAAACATTTACAAACAGATGCTTTTAGCAGTTTGGGAGTTATAATAGGTATAGCGCTTATCTATTTCACCAATGTCTTAATTATTGATGGTGTTCTCTCTTTGATGATTGGTGGATATATCATTTTTAACGGCTACAAACTGGTGCGAAAATTCGTAGCAGGATTGATGGATGAAGCTGATTTTGATTTGCTCGAAAAAGTAGTAGCCCAGTTAAATGTAAATCGAAGAAAGGAGTGGATTGACATTCATAACCTTCGTGTACAGCAATACGGAGCTGATATTCATGTCGACTGTCATGTTACTTTGCCTTGGTATTTTGACCTTCAGCGTGTGCATGAAGAAGTTTCATGCATTGATAAAATGGTTGCGAAAGATTCGGAAGGAACGGTAGAATTCTTTATTCATGCTGATCCATGTTTACCTCAGTGTTGTCATTACTGTAAAGTAGAAAACTGTCCTGTTAGAACGGAAGAATACCGTAAGGAAATTGAATGGACTGTTGATATTTTAATGGAAAATCAGAAACATTTTGCTGTTTAGAAAATGGAGAGTTGTGAGTTACGCATTGCGAGTTCTCGATTGTTTTATTAATATTGAAATGTTAGATTAATATTCAACTAATAACCCGCAACCCCAAAAACGTAATTAATTAGAAATGGTAAAAAAATTCAACGTAAGAGTTTACGGAATCCTCATAAATGAAAATAATGAAGTACTGGTAAGCGATGAATTTGAATATGGCATTGAATTCTCTAAGTTTCCCGGAGGTGGATTGGAGTTTGGAGAAGGAACAATTGACGGATTAAAACGTGAGTTTATGGAGGAATGTGGTTGTGAAATTGAAGTGCTGGATCATTTTTATACGACCGACTTTTTTCAGGAATCAATGTTTGGCAGCGGACAACTGATCAGCATTTATTACTTAGTTAGAAATAGCTCTCCTTTAGCCGTCCGAATCTCACAAACGCCTTTTGATTTTAAGGAAAGAATTGAACTATCACAATCATTTCGTTGGCTTTCACTACAAAAAATCAGTCCTGAAGACATGACTTTTCCTATTGATAAACATGTAGTTTCAATGCTTTTAACAAGAATCCAATCATTTTCCAATTAAACTTTTGATGAAGAAAATCTGCATTCTGCTTCTCTTTTTACCTTCTTACTTTCAATCAACAGCCCAAACGATCCGCCAAAAGGTTGATAATAGCTTGTCGGCTTTTATGAAAGATGAACAGTTGAAATATGCCTCAGTAGGAATTACAGTGTTGAATGCTAAAACCAGTGAAGTTGTCTATTCGCGGAACCCTGATATGGGTTTGGCTCCGGCATCTACACTGAAAACAATAACTTCTGTAACGGCATTAAGTTTATTGGGAGAAGATTTTCGTTATAAAACACAAATAGGCTATTCAGGCACAATAGATCATAACGGAACGTTAAATGGTGATTTAATTATTAAAGGTGGAGGAGATCCTACACTGGCTTCCTGGCGATATGAAGATACCAAAGAAGACGTAATCATAAGTATAATTGTTACAGCTGTTAAACAAGCAGGTATTAAACGGATAAATGGCCGCTTAGTAGCTGATGATAGCCTGTTTCCATCACAAACTTTGCCTGACGGTTGGATTTGGCAAGATATAGGTAACTATTATGGAGCAGGAGCATCCGGATTATCATGGCGTGAAAATCAATATGACCTTGTTTTAAAACCGGGAATATCTGTGGGAAGTGATGCTCAGTTAATAAGTTCAAAACCGAAAATGGATTATCTTAAGTTTAAAAATGAACTTAAAACGGGTTCCAAAGGTATCGGAGATGATGCTTATGTGTTTTTACCCCCATACTGTGATTTTGGATATTTAAGAGGAGAGATTGGCATTGATGAAAAAGGCTTAACAATTTCAGGTTCATTGCCAGATCCTGCTTATGAGTGTGCTTATAGAATTAAAGCAGCCCTTGAGCAAAATGCACTTGATTTTAAAATAGACATTACCACTGCCAGACGATTGAAAATTGAAGAGAAATCGGTTCCTGCAATTAGTAAGGTACTAACAGAAATTCAATCACCTTCTTTAGGTAAAATAATATACTGGTTCGATCGTAAAAGCGTAAACCTTTATGGTGAGCATCTTGTTAAAACGATTGCTATGATGCAAGGTAAAGAGGCGTCAACTACAAATGGTATTTCAGTTGAGCAAGATTTCTGGACTAAGCAGGGTATCGATAAAAATGCATTAAATATTGTAGACGGAAGCGGTTTATCTCCTGGTAACAGGATAACTACTTCGGTGATGACTAAGGTATTGCAATATGCTTATCGTCAACCTTGGTTTAATACATTCAATACTTCACTTCCAGATATAAATGGATTGAAAATGAAAGATGGCTATATTAATGGCGTTCGTTCCTATGCCGGGTATGTGAATTCAAAGGATGGAAACACCTATATTTTCTCTTTCATCGTAAATAATTTTACTGGTAGCCCTAAGACTGCCCGGGAGAAAATGTGGAGTGTTATCGACCAGCTAAAATAGATTAGTTGGGTTTTTAAGTTAACTTTTCTGGTTCCTTAAAGTTTAATTCCTTATACAGCATTAGCTATTATTGAATTTTTTTGTTTTCTGTTTGAAGCCCAAAGTCTTTCTAACTATTATTTTTCTCGTAATATTCTCAAAATATTCCTCGGCTCAACAAAATTATCTATTCCTTTCTACTTAATATTTCCTATGAGTATAATCATCCATTTAAAGGGCAAAATTTGCTACCAATGGTTTCGAGAAACAATATAAATTTTCAAGTTTGGATAGTTTCAAGGCCTAAATTTAGATTTAAATTCATGTGAAACTGTAAAGAAAGTGTTAACAACCGGAATGTAATGGTTTTAAGTAGATTCTCATATTCTTTTGTTTGTTAATAGGTTAAGTGGTGTTACTTATGATGTTTAGTTTTTTGAATAAATAATTAAACAACACTTTTGCAGTTTTTCATGTAACCAATGCGTTTTTTAATCGTAAAAAGCCAGGAGCCAAACCATTAAAAGCCAAGCTTTATTTTTCCCGGTCTCACGCATTTTTCATCGATTTTTTAATTTTTGACTTGCCTATGTCATGGCGAAAAAGGTAAAGTATTTCTATAACTCGCATACATTAAAGTACGAAAAAGTAGAACTAAGCGTTAAGAAAAAAGTTCTTAGAGTACTTGGGTATTTAGCAACAGTAACTGTTTTTTCTGTAGTTGCCGTAACTATTGCCTATAATGTAATTGATTCACCGAAAGAGAAGAAACTTAAGCGAGACATTTCACAGCTTAATATGCAGTATGATATCCTAAAAAAAAGGATAAAACAAATGGATATGGTGGTAAGTGATCTGCAAGAGCGTGATAATAATATTTACCGTACCGTTTTTGAATCGGAGCCAATTACATCGGATGAGTGGCAAACTACATTTGCCGGCATTAATAGATATAAAGCACTCGAGTCGGCAAATTTTGGCGCCTTGATGATAGAAACTACCCGTAAACTAGATGAATTGGCTAAAAAAATGTACATTCAATCCAAGTCTTACGATTACCTTGCTAAAGAGGTTAAAAATAAAGATAAATTACTGGCATCAGTGCCAGCCATACAACCAGTGTCTAACAAAGATTTAACAAGAATGGCATCGGGTTATGGATACAGAATTCATCCTATTTATAAAACCCGTAAATTTCATGCGGGAATGGATTTTACTTCACCTACCGGAACACCTATTTATGCAACCGGCGATGGTGTAGTAATAACTGCAGGACAGGAACGTGGATATGGAAATGAAGTGAAAATAAATCATGGCTATGGCTATCAAACGCTTTACGGCCATATGAGTAAGATAGCGGTGAGGGTTGGAAACAGGGTTAAAAGGGGCGAGGTGATTGGTTATGTAGGTAGTACAGGGGCATCAACAGGTCCGCACTGCCATTACGAGGTTCATAAAAACGGACAACCTGTAAACCCGATTAATTTTTACTTTAATGATTTGAGTCCGGCAGAGTACGAAAAAATGCTTGAATTATCATCACGAAATAACCAATCCTTCGATTAAACTATGCCATACAAAGACCGTGAAATAACCAAACTCTACTACACCATTGGCGAAGTCGCTGCTTTGTTCAATGTGAACACCTCTTTAATTCGATTTTGGGAAAAGGAATTCGATATTCTTCAACCAAAGAAAAATAAAAAAGGAAATCGCCTCTTTTCACCAGAAGATTTAGAAAATTTAAGAATCATTTATCATTTGGTGAAAGAAAAAGGCTACACCCTTCAGGGAGCCAAAGATTATTTAAAAGGAAACAAAAATGTTGAAACTGATAAACAAAAGGTTATCGAGTCATTAACAAGTTTGAAATCCTTTTTATTGAAACTTGGCGACGAGCTAAAGGAATAACAATTTTATACTGTCATTGGATACGCTCCATTATCCAATGACAATTTTTTTCATTTATTTTACATTCCCCGGTAACTTTTCAATTGTTTGAAAGTTTAATTTCTAAAAATCACTTTGTGATTTATTAGTAGCTGCTATTTAAACGAAGAACAAACAATGTCTACATCTAATTTAACTATTAAAACAGATTCGTAATTACCATTTCAAATAGTTGAAATCAATAAGGTTAATTTTATTATTTAATCATTCAACTACTTGATTTTCAAAGTTTTTTTGTAATTTAATTGATACGTCAACATCTACTCTTTTATACATGATCAGAAAAATCATACTGGGTGTTTTGTCCGTATCCTTCATTTGCGCAAAAGTATACGGACAAAACTATTTTCAGGGGTCTCGTATCGGAGCGTTGGCGAATGCAGGGGCGAGTATATCGGATCTTTGGAATATTTCGGGAAATCCTGCAGGATTTACTTCTATCCATTCCTTTTCCGCTTCAATTGGGTACGAAAGTCGCTTTTTAAGCAAAGAATTTAGCACTCAATCAGCTATTATCGGATTTCCGGTAAAATCAAACTATTTTGGTTTAAGCTTTAGTTCCTTTGGAGAACAACCATATACCGAAACAACATCTACGCTGAGTTATGCTAAAACCTTCGGTCCCAATTTTTCAGCAGGATTAAAATTTAACTACCACACTGTTTCCATACTTGATTACGGTAATGTAGCAGCCTATACAATAGAAGTAGGCATGCAAGTGAAGGTTTTCCCCGAATTAACCTTAGGGACGCATATCGTTAATCCAACCAGGGAAAAGTTTGGTAACGAATTACAAAATCCATTATTCACCATTTTAAGAGTCGGAGGGCGATATAATTTTAGTCAGCGGACATTTTGGGTTGCTGAGATTGAAAAAACCTTATCATTTGCTCCTGTTTTTAAAACTGCGATCGAATATGGTTTACTTAATGCATTATCACTGCGAGGCGGGGTTCTCACTAACCCATTCAGGGAAACAGCGGGTTTAGGCTTGCATACCGCAAATTTTGCAATGGACCTTGGTGCAATAAGTCATCCAACCTTAGGGTTTTCTTCACAAATGAATCTTGCTTATGCATTCTAAATTAGGGTTGTTTACCTTGTTTTGGTGTTTATTTGCAATTCCAATCTCTTTATACGCTCAACAACAGGAAGTTAATATAGTTGATACTATCATAGAATCTGTGGTTGCTCAGCATGAAACAGAAGAATTAGATATAAATGACCTTGCCAATCAGCTTTATTATTATAAAAGGCATCCATTAAACCTAAATACAGCTTCAAATGAGGAGCTTAAATCACTTTATCTATTAAATGATTTGCAGATCAGTGCGATAAAGGAGCACATTCAAAAGTTTGGAGCGTTAGCAGATGTTGCCGAATTACAAGTTATTGATCTGATTGATAAATCAACCATTCTTCAGTTAAAACCATTTGTATCTGTTATGGCAGTAACAGGTGCCACCTCCTATAAATTCAGCGATTTAGTTCATTTGTCGGATAATGAATTTGTTGTTACGGCCGCAAGTATACTAGAGGATGCTCGAGGGTATAAAGATCACAAATATATAGGAGATAAAATCCGTTTGTATAGCCGTTTGTCCTATAGTTATACAGATAAAATCAAAATGACTTTTCAGGCACATAAGGATGCCGGAGAAGCATTTTTTAATACAAAATTAAAGGGGTTCGATTTCTATACAGGCAATTTGTTTATTAAAGATGCCGGGAGATTAAAGCAATTGGTTATAGGAGATTATAGTTTGCAATTTGGCCAGGGCGTAGCAATGTGGACGGGCTATGCAATGGGAAAAAGTGCAATGACTGTTAACACAGCTAGAATTGGAACAGGTGTTGGAGCTTTCAGATCTTCCAATGAAAATGCTTATTTAAGAGGAGTAGCTGGAAAATTAGCATTTAATAAGAATTTAAGTTTTACACCCTTCGTCTCATTTAGAAGTTTAGATGCAACTCTCCATAAGTCAGATTCTTTATCGTTCGTTTCAGCTTTATTGACTACAGGGTATCATCGAACGGAAACCGAATTAACTAATCAAAAATCGTTAAAGGAACTCCTTTACGGAGGAAATTTATCGGCTCAACTGTTCCGAAAACTAACAATTGGACTTACAGGTTTTCATTTTCAATATGATAAGCCGCTAATTAAGACTGCTCATTTATATAATCAGTTTGAATTTACGGGGAAAGAACAAAGTGCACTTTCATTTTCTTATGGACTGAACTTAAGTAGGTTCTATTTTTATGGAGAAGAAGCCAAATTGATTAATGGTGGCACAGGAACTATAAATGGCGTATTGGTGGCAATTAGCCCCAATTCAACTTTGAGTTTTCTCTATAGAAATTATCAACGAAGTTTTTCAAATCCATTTTCTCAAGCATTTGGAGAATCCGGAAACAATAACAATGAAAGAGGCTTTTATTCGGGTATTAATATTAAGCTAACTCCTAAGATTGAGTGGGCTGGCTATGCAGATCATTTCAATTTTCCCTGGCTTAAATACAGGGTTGATGCTCCAACAAATGGCTATGGACTATTTTCAATGATCTGTTATGTACCCAATAGAAAAGCAAAATTTGAATTAAGGTTTACTAAGCAAGAAAAGGATATTAATCAAACCCAAAGTGAATCAACAATAACTTCGGTTGTAACCGACACCAGAAAAAATTATCGATTTTCATTTGAGTACGATATCAGTCAGGGCTTTAGTTTGGGGAATAAAATTGATTATGTCACTTTCCAAGAATCGAAGAACCCATTGGAAAGTGGTTTTGCCATGTCATTTAATTTGGCCCTCCAAAACCGTACTAAGCGTTTAGGGATTGAATCAAGGTACACACTATTTGATACAGATTCCTATAACTCCAGGTTGTATGCTGCGGAAAAGGACATTTTATATTCTTATTCTTCGGCCATGTATCAAAATGCCGGAACTCGTTTTTATGTGAATTTAAAAGCTATTCCAATCAAGAGTTTAACCTTTTGGCTAAGGTATAGTGTCTACTCTTATAGAAATGTTGAACAATTGGGATCTGGCTATGATGTAATTGATGGGAATAAAAAATCGGAGGTTAAAGCACAAATGAGGTATGCATTTTAAGTAAATGAAAAGAAAAATTATTCCTTATGATCCTAAGTTGAAATTATTAGCCAGAAGGCTTAGAAACGACAGCACCTTGGCTGAAGTGTTATTGTGGAATGAACTCAAGTTAAGGCCATATAATTATGATTTTCATCGACAGAAACCTTTGCTGTGTTATATAGTAGATTTCTATTGTCATGAATTGAATCTGGCAATAGAAGTGGATGGATTTTCTCATTATCATGAGCATTCTTTAGCACATGATGTTAAAAGAGAAATAGAATTAAACGAAGTAGGGGTTAAAGTACTTCGGTTTGATGATGATGAGGTGCTAAAGGATATTGAAAATGTTGTGAGAACGATTGAAATATGGATTGAGGAAAATGTATGCAATAAAATGAATAAATAAAAGACACACCCCTAACCCCTCTCAAGAGGGGAACTCCGACAGTGCTTACTCATAGTTTTAACACATAATTGTTATGCGATTTAAGAATATTAAATCAACGAAGTTGATTCAAGGTTCCCCTCTTGAGAGGGGTTAGGGGTGTGTTATACGATAAGAATAAAATCAAACAAATGAGCAGTTTACGTCTCCAAACCCGACAGCTAACTTTTTTAAGAATACTATTCCCATTTTTAGCAGGAGTCACAGTAAGTCTATTTAGCTCACTATCGATATCTTTTAATGTACTGCTATTATTAATAGCCTTGGTTGTTTTGGGTTTTATCACATTTAATAACAAGCAGATCAATCAAACAACCTGGAAGAAATATAAAGGAAAACTGATAAACGTATCCTTTTTTATTGTTGGTTTGGTGGGAACTGGATTGCATAATGAACTGATGAGTTCGGAGCATTTTACCAAGAAAACTGCCACCTCATTTGTAATTTATGTAAATGATGTCCCAATACGAAAAGGGAAGCAGGTGAAATTTAATGCAAAAGTAGTTAAGGTAAATAAGAAGGAAAGGCTGTCAGATTGTTCTGGCAATTTGCTGGTAACTTTAGAAACAACTGATTCTGTTGGCTACGGTACCTATTTGTTAATCCCTTCCAAATATAAATTAATGGATCCTCCCCAAAATCCATATGAATTTGACTACAAACAATACCTGGGTTTTAAAAACATTCATTACCAAACTTATTTAAAGAAAAGTGAGTTCAGGATTATTCCGGTAGAACCCAAACACAACTTAACCTATTATGCCTTAAAGCTTCGCGAAAAATGTGTACAACGATTTAATAAATACATTACTGAAAGGGAAAATGCTGGAATTGTTTCCGCATTTTTATTGGGTTACAGAGCCGATTTAAGTCCCGATATTGTAAATGCCTTTACCAATACAGGCACAGTTCACATTCTATCAGTATCCGGATTACATGTTGGCATTATCTACATAGTAATTAATTACTTGCTTGGTTTTTTGGATAAAGTCAAAGGAGGTAGGTATATAAAAGTTCTTTTAACACTGCTACTTACCTGGTTTTATGCATCAATAACCGGGTTTTCTCCGGCAGTTTGTCGGGCAGCATTTATGATCAGTATCATTGCAACAGCTCAGGGATTTAACAGGTATACCAATATTTATAATTCAATAGCAGTTTCATTATTCTTTTTGCTGTTATTCAATCCTTATTTATTGGTTGATGTGGGTTTTCAGTTATCGTACTTAGCTGTTTTGGGCATTATCTATTTTCAACCCAAGATTTATCGATGGATAAAACTTGACAATTGGCTGCTGAATCAACTATGGTTAATGTCGAGTGTTTCCATTGCTGCTCAATTGGTTACATTTCCATTGTCAGTTTACTATTTTCATCAATTCCCTAATTATTTTCTGGTTGCTAATATTTTAATAATTCCTCTGGCAAGTATTATTCTTTATGGTGGAATTTTATTATTGCTCGTTTCACCCGTTTCAATTTTGGGGTCGGGAGTAGGGTGGGCTCTTTCAAATGTGATTTCACTAATGAATCTCATACTATATAAATTGAGTCATTTACCCTTTGCTATTTTTCAAAACTTAATGATTGATGAGTTTCAGCTGACCATTATGGTCGTAGCTATAGTCATTTTAGGTTATTTAATGATTTCAAGAAAAACGCTATTGAAACTTTCTTTTTTAGCTTGTATGACTGCGTTATGTTGTTCGTTTGCGTTTAAAAGCTACCATTCATCAAAACAAAAAGAAATGATCGTTTTTGCGTTAAAGAGTACAACGGCAATGGGATTTACGGATGGTCAAACATTATATCTTTATGCCGACAGCGTTTTACCCGAAAAACAGTTCAACTTTTCAATTCAACCGTACATTTTACATTTAGGAATAAAATCGGTTCAGTATCTCCAAAAGAAGAGCGAGAATGTTCATTTATTAAAGCAATATAATTTCATTCAATTTTATAATTTGCGTATCGGAGTAATTGATTCTAAATTTCGACCTTATGAAGTAAACAAGAAATTAAAAGTCGATTACCTGTTAATATCCGGTAAACATAAAGTTGATCCTAAACAGCTATTGCAACTGTTTGATACAAAATGTATTGTGATCGATAATTCGGTTCCGGAATACAGGGCTACTCAGATTCAGGAACAATGTAAAATACTGGGTAAGGATATAGTTAATATACATCAATCTCAAGCATTAAGAATTTCTATTTAATGGAACTGATCAATTATAAAGTCGAAAACAGAATTGCTTTTATTACGTTGAGCCGTGCTGAAAAACGCAATGCGTTAAATGAGGAAATGGTTCAGCAGTTAAAACAAGCATTTTATAAAGCAGAAAAAGATAAGGATGTAAAGATTATTGTTTTAGAAGCGGAAGGGGATGTGTTTAGTGCAGGTGCAGACCTAGCCTATCTTCAGCAACTTCAACAGAATTCTGCCGCTGAAAACCTTGCCGACAGTCACCAGTTGCGCGAACTGTTTGCAGCGATTTACTTTTCACAAAAAATAACCATTGCAAAGGTACAAGGACATGCCATTGCGGGAGGATGTGGCTTGATAACCGTGTGCGATTTTGTGTTTGCAGCTCCTGAAGCTCAGTTTGGTTACACCGAAGTTAAAATAGGTTTTGTTCCGGCTATAGTTGCCTTATTTTTGATCAGGAAAATTGGAGAAGGCAAAGCTCGCGATTTATTATTAAGTGGGCGGCTGATTACGGCTTCAGAAGCCAAAGAGTTTGGACTGATTAATTACTTAGTAACCAAACATCAGTTAGCTGAAGAGGTCAGACTTTTTGCCGAAAAACTGAGTAACGAAACATCAGCAAATTCTATTGCCTACACCAAAGATCTTATTCAGAAGGTTCAGCAAATGAAGTCAGAAGAAGCATTAGTTTATGCCGCAGAAACCAATGCTCATATTCGTTCAACCGAAGATTTTAAAAAAGGTGTTAATTCTTTCTTGACAAAAACTAAGCTAAAATGGTAAAAGAATCATTATCAACGCATCAGTTTCTTTTCATAAAGTTCGATCCATTGATCAGTTGTCATTTTTGATGCTAGCTCACCGATCAATTCAAATGGAATTTGATCCATTTTTTTGAAACGGACACAGCTTTTGCCCATATCCAGTTTGAGTGTACTATGTTTAGTATATTCGCTTGTAAACCAGTCTAATAATTCATTATCCATATACATTCCCATATGATAAATGGCCACAAAGTTTTTTTGTGAGGCAATACTCATAAAGGGAAGCGGCAGTTCTGGTGCACAATGATACCCGGCTGGATATAGCGAATGTGGAACTATATAGCCAAGCATGCCATAGGACATGGCTTCTTCAAAACCTGCCGGAAGATTTTGATGAATAGCAGCTCTTAATTTTGAAAGTGCTGTTTTACGATCTTCCGGTAGGGATTCGATATATTCTTGTGGAGTTTTAGCGTTTGATTGCATAATTTAATATTGCTCAGATTTTTCCAATACTATCAAATTAATTCCTTTTCCAACTCATTTAACCAATTTTGATAGAGTGCCGATTCAATCGCAATAGCTTTTTGTCCATGCGATTCCCAGTCGTCAGAGAACTTTTTCAGTTGATTGATCATTTCTTCCAAATGTCCTTCCTCTTCTAAAATAATTGATTTCACATTTACTTTGCTACCCGTAAGATCTAATGCATCCTGGTAGATTGGATAAATTTCATCCGCTCTTACTTCGATAGCATAGGTTACCAATAAGTAAGCTGCAAATTTTAGTTCTTCACCTTTTAATCTCAATTCATCCTTTAGGTACCTGCAAACTTCGATATCCAATGAATTTAGGTAAGTATAGCTTGCTTGTGGCGCTAATAAATGGTCATTATTATAGTCTGGACAAAGCGCTTCATCAATTTTACCGATTTGCTTTTTAAGGTAATAAGCAT
The DNA here is from genome assembly GCF_000242635.2 of Solitalea canadensis DSM 3403. Taxonomy (NCBI): domain Bacteria; kingdom Pseudomonadati; phylum Bacteroidota; class Sphingobacteriia; order Sphingobacteriales; family Sphingobacteriaceae; genus Solitalea; species Solitalea canadensis. Next base: position 2,452,943 of record NC_017770.1, on the reverse strand, counting down.
GACGAGCTTCTTCAGCAGCATGTTTTAAAACAATGAGCGTTACATCCTTTTTATGTTCACAAGCTGAAATTTTACGTGCCCCGGTATTTTCCATCATCGAAAGTGTGTTTAACCATTTGGCGTGCACTTCAGGTTGCTGTGTTATTTTGGATACAATTTTTTCGAGTTGCATAAAAGATTGGTTTAGGGTGGCAAAGTTAAAAGTATTTTTTACCGCTAAGACGCAGAGACGCTAAGTTTTTTCTTTATAAATCAGAAGTTTTTACTTTGTGCCTTCGTGTGTTTGCGGTTTATTAAAGTATTTTTTACCGCTAAGACGCAGAGACGCTAAGTTTTTTCTTTACAAATCAGAAGTTTTTACTTTGCGCCTTCGTGTCTTTGCGGTTTATTAAAGTATTTTTTACCGCTAAGATGCAGAGACGCTAAGTTTTTTCTTTACAAATCAGAAGTTTTTACTTTGTGCCTTCGTGTCTTTGCGGGTTATTAAAATTTTTCTAATGCCTCTTCAATCTTGCCGTACACAAAATCAAGTTCAGCAGTTGTAATGCAGTAGGGAGGTAATAGGTAAAGAACATTGCCCATTGGGCGCATAATGATCTTGTTTTCAAGAAAAAAGTTGTACAGCTTGTCCCTTACTTCATTGAAATAGGAAGTGTTTTCACCGTAATTCCACTCCATCGCCAAAATGGTTCCTTGTTGGCGTATGTCAAATAATTTAGCATGCCCAACTATCTTGTTTTTGAACACCGAATGCTTTTCGCAGATCATTTCAATTTGTTTCATAGTTTCTTCTTTTAAAAGAAGATCCAAACTTGCTAAAGAAGCTGCACAGGCAACAGGATTAGCTGTAAAGGAATGTCCGTGGAAAAGTGTTTTTAATTTATCATCCGATAAGAAACGGTCATAAATAGCTTGCGAACACGAAGTAATTCCTAAAGGCATAGTTCCGCCAGTTAACCCTTTTGAAAAACATATCATATCAGGCTGTTCGGTCAAATAATTGCAGGCAAACAGCTTACCAGTACGACCAAAGCCGGTCATTACTTCATCGGCAATTACAAGAATATTCTGCTCTTTACAAAAACGAATTAATTCATCTAAAGGAGCCGCCTCATACATGATCATGCCGCCTGCACCTTGTACTAAAGGTTCAAAAATGAAAGAGGAGATATGATCACTTAGATTTGAGATATGGGATTTTAGATTGGAGAGATTTTCCGGAGTAGGAAGATCAATGTATTCTACATCAAATAAAAGACTTTCAAACGCATTGGTAAAAGCGCTTCGGGCACTTACCGACATAGCACCGAATGTATCGCCGTGATAGGAGTTGTTAAAAGCAAGTACTTTCTTTTTAGAAATTCCCGAATTATGCCAGTATTGAAAGGCCATTTTTAATGCCACTTCAACAGCGGTTGAACCATTATCTGAATAGAATATTTTTTGCTGATTATCAGGAATTATCGCCAATAAACGTTCAGCTAATTCAACAGCCGTAGGGTGTGTAAATCCAGCAAAAATCACATGTTCTAAGGTATGTAATTGCTCAGAAACCTTTTGAGCGATATAAGAGTGTGAGTGTCCGTGGATATTTACCCACCATGAAGCCACCACATCCATGTAACGATTTCCATGCTCATCAATTAAATATAATCCTTCGCCTCTTACAATTGGAATAGGGGCAGAGGCGGTTTTCATTTGAGTATATGGGTGCCATATGGCTTTAAGGTCACGTTTAACTAAATTCATGCTAAAAATTTTATTAACCACAAAGGCACAAAGGCGCTAAGAGATTTTCAGTTCAATTGTTGTCAAAAGGCAAAGATTATTATTTTTCATTTAGCTTTTGCCTTCCAATTCAAACAGTTATTTTTGAGGCTTATTAAAAATCGAAAAAGGCGCTAACACACAAAGACAATAGCCTTCGTGTGTTAGCGCCTTAGCGGTTAAAAATATCAAATTATACATTTCATGGATTCCAGATCTATACGTAAAGCATTTTTAGACTTTTTTGAAAGTAAAGGACATAAAATTGTTCCTTCGGCACCATTGGTGGTTAAAAACGATCCGACCCTAATGTTCGTTAACTCAGGTATGGCACCTTTTAAGGATATTTTCTTAGGTGTTTCTCCGGTTAAGTTTCCTCGTGTCGCCGATACGCAAAAATGTCTTCGCGTTTCTGGTAAACATAATGACTTGGAAGAAGTAGGTATCGATACCTATCACCATACGTTGTTTGAAATGTTGGGTAACTGGAGCTTTGGCGACTATTTCAAAAAAGAAGCTATTCAGTGGGCTTGGGAATTATTGACGGAAGTTTATAAGTTACCTAAAGATCGTTTGTATGTGACTGTTTTTGAAGGTGATGCTAAAGAAAACTTAGCGCCCGACAACGAAGCCTTAGAAATTTGGAAAAAATATATTGCCGCAGATCGTATCCTCTACGGAAATAAAAAAGATAACTTCTGGGAAATGGGCGACCAGGGACCTTGTGGCCCATGTTCTGAAATTCACATCGATTTAAGAAGTGAGGAAGAACGCGCTCAGAAGGATGGTAAGGAACTGGTAAATAATGACCATCCGCAAGTTGTTGAGATTTGGAACAACGTATTTATGGAGTTTAACCGTAAAGCCGATGGTTCATTGGAAAAACTTCCTGCTCAACATGTGGATACCGGAATGGGTTTTGAACGTTTATGTATGGCGTTGCAGCAAAAACGATCAAACTATGATACCGATGTGTTCCAGCCAATGATTCAGTTCATCGCGTCACAATGTGGAATTGCTTATGGTAAAGTCGAAAAAACGGATATTGCTATGCGTGTAATGGCAGATCATATTCGTGCAATCGCCTTCACCATTACCGATGGACAATTACCGTCAAATACAGGAGCAGGTTATGTAATCCGTCGTATTTTGCGCCGTGCGGTTCGTTATTCTTATACATTCCTAAACTTTAAGGAGCCCTTCTTGTACAAGCTGGTTGCATTATTGGCAGAACAGTTTGACGGGGTTTTCAACGAATTGAAAGAGCAAAAATCATTTGTTGAAAAGGTGGTAAAAGAAGAAGAAGCATCTTTCTTACGTACACTTGCAGGAGGTATCCAACGTTTTGAAAAATACATTGCTGATCATAAAGAGATTGAAGGTGAATTCGCTTTCGAATTATATGATACGTATGGCTTTCCTATCGATTTAACTCAATTGTTGGCTCGCGAAAGTAAGCTAAACGTTGACATGGATGGCTTCAATAAAGCATTGGAAGCGCAGAAAAATCGTTCTCGTGCAGCTACTGCAATTGATACCGGCGACTGGGTGCTAGTAAGTGAAGATAAAGAAACGGAATTCTTAGGGTATGATCAGTTAGAAACTGAAGTGCATATTTTAAAATACCGTAAGATTAAAGCGAAAGGTAAAGAGCAATACCAGTTAGTATTGGATAAAACTCCTTTCTATGCTGAAGGTGGTGGACAAGTAGGAGATACCGGTGTATTAGAAAATGCAAATGAATTGGTTCGAATCAATGACACCAAAAAAGAAAATAACCTGATTGTTCATTTTACGGACGAATTACCGGAAGACTTAACGAAGGCATTTGTTGCTAAGGTTGATACAGATAAACGTAGAGATACGGCTAATAATCACTCTGCAACGCACTTACTACATGCTGCCTTAAAACGCGTTTTAGGTGATCACGTGAATCAAAAAGGTTCATTGGTGAATGAAGAATATTTGCGTTTTGACTTTTCACACTTCGCTAAAGTAACTGATGAAGAAATTGCCGCAATTGAGAAAATTGTAAACGAAAAAATTCGCGAGAACATAAAGCTGGACGAACAACGAAAAGTTCCATTCCAACAAGCGATTGATTCTGGTGTAACTGCCTTGTTTGGTGAAAAATATGGTGATTTTGTGCGTGTGATTACCTTTGATCCTTCTTATTCAAAAGAGCTTTGTGGAGGTATTCACGTGCCGGCAACCGGTCAAATTGGTTCGTTTAAAATCGTTGCCGAAAGCGCTGTAGCTGCAGGTGTTCGTCGTATTGAAGCGATTACTGCCACCAAAGCAGAAGAATTATATAATCAGCAGCAAGCGATCGTTAACGAAGTAAAAACGTTATTGAAAAATCCTAAAGATGTTGTCAAAGGATTAGAAAATGTTTTAGAAGAAAATAATCGTTTGCGTAAAGAACTGGAGCAAATGATCATTCAGAAAGCGTCAATGCTTAAAGATGATCTTGTTAAAAAAGCAGAGTCCATCAATGGAGTAAACTTCATCGCTACTAGAGTAGATATTCCATCTGCCGAAGCGATTAAGAATCTTTCGTTTGAAATGCGTGAGAAGTTAAATGATTTGTTCCTTGTTATAGCTGCTGAAATTGACGGAAAGCCAAGTATTTCAGTAATTATCTCTGATAGCCTGGTTCAAGATAAAAAATTAAATGCTTCTCAGATCGTTCGCGAGTTAGGGAAAGAGATCCAGGGAGGTGGGGGCGGACAGCCATTCTACGCAACTGCAGGAGGTAAAGATGCATCAGGCTTAGATAGAGCGCTAGAAAAAGCCAAGCAATATCTTTCTTAAAAAATAACCACATCGAGTGTTACATATCTGGTAATACGATCGTAGTAATAAGTATAAGGTAGTCCGGTTTACCCAGACTACTTTTTTATTTGATGCAGTCATTGCTTAAATTTAGTAAGTATCAAGTCGAAAATTTATTTACACTTAATATTATGAAAGTAAAATTCACGCTCGTTGCAATGTTTGCAATTTTTGCCTTTTTAGGATTTGGATGTAACACGATGAAAAGTTCCGGATTAGTAACCCCTGAAAATGTAAACCAATTAGTTGGCAGCAAATGGAACTTATCTCAACTAATGTCGAATGGTAGTGCCATTGATATTTCAAAAGGAAAGCCAGCCTTTATTGAATTTAATAAAGACGATAGCAGGGTAAGCGGATCATTAGGCTGCAATAATTTTACCGGTGGATATAAGTTTGAAGAAGGAAAACTGAAATTTGGCCCGTTAGCAAGCACTAAAATGATGTGTACTGAAATGGCCGTTGAAGACGCTCTTTCTAAAGCCTTAAATGACGCTACTGACGTAAAATTAAACGGTGAAAAATTACAGCTGTTTAAAGGAAGCGACTTATTGGCTTCGTTTACTAAATAGTTTTTTTGGATTACACTGATTATTGGATTGATTACACCGATTTTTTATTACTCAGGTATTTATAGATTATCGACGGATTATTTAATGATTACGATTAGTAATTTCTTGAATCAATTAAAGATCAACTAATCTTAAAATCTATTCAAAAATCGGTGTAATCAATCCAATGTAATCAATAATCAGTGTAATCATAAAAATATTATTAAGCCTATAAGTACTGCAATAACTACTGTAAACAGTACCGCTCCTGCGGCAATATCCTTTATTAAACCGATCTTTGCATTTTTTTCCGGGCTAACAACATCGGCCATTTTTTCGATAGCTGTATTTATCATCTCAGCAGAAATAACCAATCCAATTGCCAAGAGTAACATACACCACTCAATGGAGCTAACATTGAAATAGAAACCTGCAATAATGACGATAATGGTAATTAAAAGATGGATTTTAGCATTGGGTTCATTTAAAAACAAAAACTTCAATCCTTTATAGGCATAACCAAAACTTTTCAGGCGAGCTTTGAAGGAGTGATCTTTTTCTATTTTCATGAGGGTAACAGTTCTTTTTAGGTAGAAACCCTTAGGTTAGTTTATGATGAGGCAACGAAAAGCTAAATGTACTGCCTTTACCTAGTTCACTCATCGTCCATATTTTTCCGCCATTGCGTTCAATAAAATCTTTGCAGAGAATAAGTCCCAAACCGGTGCCAACCTCATTAGCCGTACCTTTGGTTGAAAAATGATCCATGCTAAACAATTTCATTTGATTTTCGCGACTAATACCAACCCCATTATCTTCAACTGAAAAAACCATTGCATCGCCGTCTTTTCGCGAATTAATTTTTATGCGTCCACCTTGTCTCGTAAACTTAATTGCATTCGAAAGTAAATTTCTGATTACCACCTTTATCATGTTAATATCGGCATAAGCGATACTGTTCTCAGAAAGTTTATTTTCAATGATAATATTTTTGGCGTCAGCCTCAGGTCTTAGCAAGTGTAAAAATTCATCCACTAAGTTGTTCAACTCTATTTGTTTGGCTTCAACCCGTAAACCCAACATTTGGCTGTTCGACCAATAAAGTAGGTTATCAAGCAGCTGAAGGTTATGACGTACGCGTTCGGTTACTTCCATCGATAATTCTTTAAACTCATCAACCTCTATTAAACGATCGTTAAAAAGATTCAACAGACCTTGCAAGGATGTTAGTGGGCCACGCAAATCATGTGAAATAATCGAAAATACCTTAATCTTAATTAAATCTTGGTTTTCAAGATTTTTGTATTGTTTACTAATGAGTTTGTTTTGTTGCGTAATTTCTGTCCTCTGTATTTCTGCTTTTTTCTTTCGTATTCATAGTTTCGTTTTATGGCCAAAACAATGGTTAGAATACTGACAATCACAATGATGTAGCTTCCGGCAAGATCAAGGAAGCGGGCTTTCCTGCTATAATAAGGTGCAACAAGTTCCGGATGCAAGTATTCAAGTAAAAACAATAATAGTGTAAATGCAATACAGGTGAATATCCATAAGTATTGATATTTTACATTGATAATGCTGATAAAAACGATCAGGAAGAAAGTAATAATATAAATCACTGGCCCATCAACACCTCCATTATAAAACCAACCCAAGCCTAAGCTTATATAACAAATTATTAAAAAAGTAATTAAAGTAGACTGAAATTGCTGTTTAAACCGGGAGAAATAATACAAGATAAGCAATCCACATTCGGCAATAATGATCACAATATTAAGCCTATAATCGATCTGATTAATAACATTCAGGACAATTCCCCCAAACGCAATTAAGATGGTAACGATACAGGTAATATTGAAAATCCGATTTTCAAGAGAAAAACGTTTGCTTTCACCTGATATGGCGTTAAAGAATTGGTTAAAAAATCTGCTTAACATTTAAGTTTTAAAAGAATTCGGTGCTGGTCCTACTGCTTGCAATATAATTATTTTCTGAGAGGATTCATTTACCTAAAAATCAATGTTGTAGTGATAGACCTGAAATTTGTTATTGTTTTTAAATTGTTTAAACAAAATCGCATTTATGTTAATAAATTTATTTAAAAAGTCTTAATCTGTTGACAAAATGTTATTAAGTTATATTTTTGTGATTAAGCTATGAATACAACGATATACGATAAATACGAATTGGTTGTCGGACTTGAGGTGCATGCGCAGATGTCAACTCAAACGAAGATATTTTCCGGTGATTCGGCCGCATTTGGCGCAGAACCTAACCGGAATGTTAACCCTGTTACTTTGGGCCATCCAGGCACTCTACCACGATTAAATGGTAAAGTAGTAGAATATGCTGTAAAACTTGGATTGGCAACAAACGGGACTATTAATAAATTTAATGCCTTTGATCGCAAAAATTATTTCTATGCTGATCTTCCAAAAGGTTATCAGATCAGTCAGGATACAAAACCAATCAGTATTGGTGGGTATGTTGATGTAGCACTGAAAGATGGTACTCGCAAGAAATTACGTTTGCACCATATTCATATGGAAGAAGATGCCGGGAAAAGTATGCATGATCAGGATCCGTATAACTCTTACATCGATTTAAATAGGGCAGGAGTTCCATTATTGGAAATTGTTTCGGAGCCCGATATGAGAAGCGCTGAGCAGGCAACTCAATATTTAACGGAGCTTAGGAAGATCTTGAGATACCTTGAGATATGTGATGGAAATATGGAGGAAGGTAGCATGCGATGTGATGCTAATATTTCCGTTCGTTTAAAGGGAGCCGAAGAATATGGAACCCGTTGTGAGGTAAAAAATATGAACTCGATCCGAAATGTACAGCGTGCGATTGAATACGAGTTTAAGCGCCAGATAGATGTAATAGAAGCAGGTGGAACCATTTCTCAAAATACCCTGAACTTTGATACAGTTAGTGGATCTACTTCGGTGTTGAGAACAAAGGAAATGGCGAATGATTATCGTTATTTTCCTGAACCGGATATTTTGCCGGTAGTACTATCGGATGAATATATCGCATCCATTAAAGAATCGTTGCCGCTATTGCCAGAGCAGTTGATAACAAAGTATACTTCCGAATACGAATTATCAGAATATGACGCAGGAGTTTTAACGGAAAATAAACAGTTTGCGCAGTTTTTCGAAAGCATAATTGTTCATACGAGCAATTATAAATCAGCTGCAAACTGGATGATGGGGGCAATCAAATCTTACCTGAATGACCAGTCGCTGGAAATTACAGACTTTGCATTGAAGCCTGAACAGATTGCCGCAATTATTAACTTAATTGACGCTGGGAAAATTAATAACTCTGTAGCCACACAAAAAGTATTTCCTGCGCTGTTGGATGACCCGTTAAAAAAAGTTAGCCAGTTAGCGCATGATTTAGGTGTATTGATTGAATCAAATGATGACGAGCTGATTGGTTTTATAGATCAGGTGTTGTCAAAATATCCGGATAAGGTTAAAGAGTACCATAAAGGCAAAAAGAATTTGGTAGGGATGTTTATGGGCGATGTGATGAAGCTTACCAAAGGAAAAATTGACCCTAAATCTGCAAATAAACTAGTGGTAGAACGCTTAGAAGCCTTTAAGGAGGTTTAAATAAACCGATTTTACTTATTAACCCAAGTTGTCAGTTATAATAGAAAATGAATAATTGTTTAGCCCTTAACAGGGCTATCAGCATAATGCAATCAAGATATTGTTACCGATCTATTGTCCCGCTGGGACATCCTATTGAACTGGCACTTGAGCTAATTTCTAATGGCTAACAGCTAATTGCTAACAGCGACAACTTGAGTTTATTAAATAAATTGTTACAAGACTTTCCGGTTTTTACAACCAGAAAGTCTTGTACATTTGTATATGATGAAAAAAATCTTTTTTGCTTTCGTAATCGCTTTATTTCTTGCTTCCTGTAATACCGCTCCTAAAAAAGAATCATCCGCTGTAGTGTTAGCTGCCAATGGGTTGCCGATTGGCAAAGATGTTGGATTTATGGCGCCTGAAATCGAATTGCCAACAGCTGAAGGAATTCCAGTAAAATTATCATCATTGCAAGGCAAATATGTATTGATTGACTTTTGGGCATCATGGTGTCCACCTTGCAGGGCCGAAATCCCGCATCTTACTCAATTATATTCAGCGTATAAAAATAAAGGCCTGGAAATCTATGGAGTATCTTTAGATAAGGATAAAGATCGATGGTTAAAGGCCGTTGAAGATTACAAAATGCAATGGATTCATGTATCGGATCTGAAAAAATGGGGTTCTCAGCCTGTTGAAGGCTATGGAATTGAAGGAATTCCAGCAAATTTTATCCTTGATAAGGAAGGGAAAATAATTGCTAAAGACTTACACGGCACTCAATTAGAAGATTTTTTAAAGAAATTGTTGAATTAACAACTATCTCATATTAACTCTTTTTTACTTCTTAACAAATTCTTAATATAGGATTAACAAATTGCTTCAATTAGCGTTTTACTTTTATGGAAAATTCAGATATGACTACACCGAAACAAAAAATTCTAATTGTTGACGACGAACCGGATATACTGGAGTTAATCGAGTACAATTTAAAGAAAGAAGGATATCAGGTTTTTCTTGCCAACAATGGACAAGAAGCGGTTACTATTGCCAAAAAAGTAATGCCGGATTTAATCATCCTTGATATTATGATGCCTAAAATGGATGGTATAGAGGCTTGCCGTTTAATGAGAAGTATGCCGGAGTTTAAAAATACGTTTATGGTGTTTTTAACTGCTCGTAGTGAAGAGTACTCAGAGATCGCAGGTTTTAATGTAGGTGCAGATGATTACATCGCTAAGCCGATTAAACCTCGTGCGCTTATAAGTCGTATTAATGCCATTTTACGTAGAAATGTTTACAACGAAGATAATTTCGAAAATAAACTGGAGATAGGTGACTTGGTTATCGATCGTGAAGCTTTTGTCGTTTTTCAAAACGGTAATAAGGTAATTTTAGCCAAAAAAGAATTTGAATTACTGTATTTATTGGCTTCAAAACCTGGAAAAGTTTATACCCGCGAAATTATCCTTAAAAATATTTGGGAGGATTCGGTAGTGGTTACCAATCGAACAATTGATGTTCACATCAGAAAATTACGCGAAAAGTTAGGCGAAAATTACGTAACCACCGTAAAAGGAGTTGGATACAAATTTGAACTATGATAAAAAACCCTACGCCTCGTATAATTGCCTTTTTAACAGCTACCATTTTAACTTGTGTTGTAGGGCTGATTTCCATAATTTTTAAATCTTCATTCGTAGAGATATTACTTGAAGTTACACTAAACTTCATCGTATCTTTTGTATTAACCTTGTATGCACTTGAGTTTTTCATCTACAGGAAGATAAAACTTGTCTATAAAAGCATTCATCAGTTAAAAACGGGTAAATCAGATCCGGTTTTTCCTCCACTGTTCGGATCTACGGAAGATCCTATTGCCGGTGTTACGCAAGATGTGTTAAATTGGGCTAAAGATCAGGCCGTTGAAATAGAACAGCTTCGGAAGAACGAGACTTTTAGGAAAGAGTTTTTGGGCAATGTTTCTCATGAACTTAAAACACCAATTTTTAATGTTCAGGGCTATATAAATACCCTTTTAGATGGCGCATTGGATGATCCGGAGGTTAATCTTCATTTTCTTTCCAAGGCCTCGAAAAGTGCGGATCGCTTAGCTTCTCTGGTTGAAGATTTAGAGTCTATTTCTCAATTAGAGTCAGGCTATCTTACCATGGAGATGGAAACATTTGATGTGCATGATCTCATAAAGGATGTTTTTGATTCGATGGAGTTTATAGCTCATGACAAAAATATTTCCTTTGGATTTAAGGAAGGCTGTGATGTACCGTTTATTGTTGAAGCTGATAAGTCGCGTATTCGGCAGGTGGTCGTTAATTTAGTTTCTAATTCTATCAAATACGGTAATAAAGATGGTCATACAATTGTAGGATTGTATGATATGGATGAAAACACTCTGGTTGAAATTACCGATAACGGAATAGGTGTGGAACCTGAGCATATACCGCGTTTGTTTGAGCGTTTTTATCGTGTTGATCGCAGCCGTTCACGTGCTGAAGGTGGAACCGGTTTAGGTTTGGCCATTGTGAAGCACATTATTGAGGCTCATAATCAAACCATTAATGTTAGGAGCAGTATAGGTGTGGGTACCACGTTTGGCTTTACATTGAGAAAAGGATAGTTGTTAGTTCGGAGTCTTGAGTTCAGAGTCTTGAGGGCCTGAGTATTCAGTCTTTTGTCATTGGCTGCTCTAAAAGCTAACAGCTAAAAGCCAATAGCTAATTCTTTTTAGTACTTTTGTCGACTTTTAAGTTCGATATTAATTTTAGCATGAAGATTCCTGCATTTAAAGACCTGATACTTTTTGAAAATGATGATGTAATTGTAGTTAATAAACCACCTTTTGTTGCCTCTGTTGATGAGCGTACTGGTGGTGAATTAAATATGCTAAGATTGGCCAAAAAGTATTGGGATGATGCGCAGATCTGTCATCGCTTAGATAAAGAAACTTCCGGTGCGTTGATTTTTGCAAAAACTCCTGAAGCTTACCGTTCAGTTTCCATGCAGTTTGAGCATCGCGAGGTTAAGAAAATCTATCATGCAATTATTGATGGTTCGCATGCTTTCGATAATAAATTAGTTGACTTGCCAATTGCTAATTTTGGTAAAGGCAATGTGGTGATCGATAAGTACGAAGGTAAGCGTGCTGAGACCACCTTCAATTCTATAAAATTCTTCAAACATTTTACCTTGGTTGAATGTCAGCCTAAAACGGGACGTATGCACCAAATTCGTATTCACCTTGCAACGCAACGTGCATCAATTGTTGCTGACGAAATGTATGGAGGTAAATACCCAATGCTTTCAACTTTTAAAAGAGGGTACAGATTGTCGAAAGGTGAAGAGGAGCAACCACTAATCAGACGTTTTGCATTACATGCGTATGAAGTTTCCTTTAAATTATTGAATGGAGAGGAAATAACGGTTCATGCACCATACCCTAAAGATTTTGCTACCTTCTTAAAGTTGTTGGAAAAGTTTGATGCATAATAGGCGATGAAAGCTGCTGACTGTCAATCAAATCTAATTAATGGATAAACTACCTTCAATAAAAAGGTTGCTAAAATAAAAAAGGCTCGACATTGTCGAGCCTTTCACCAATAAACTATTGACAGACCTACTTATTCTCAATGACCCTTTTTACCTTTGCCTTTTCCCTTACCATTCCCATTCCCATTCCCATTCCCACGGCCATTATCATCATTTCCATAAGACATCTTTTTAGCTTGTCCTGGAGGAACTGATTTATATTTTGATTTATGATTAGAGTTATAGACATAAACATCGTCACCCTGATAATCAATTCTTACACGATCCGATCCAATTGTCACACCTGAAGGTAAGGTATTCATCCTAACCCAAGCGCCAGCACTAAAATAAACATACTGTCCAAATGTAATATCGAAGTAAACATTTGAAGTAGGATAGTAATAGTAATAGGTACGGTGTTTTTTCTTGTGTCCCCAAGCTTTGGCATGAGGAGGAGGGCCTTTTCTTTCTTTTTCAACTACCACTGTTTTAGTGCATGAAGCTAAAAACAGGCAGCCAATTGCCATCAACAAAATTTTTTTCATCTTATATTTTCGGAATTTGGTCGGCGCAAGATAAAATTCAATTATGAAAATAAGATGATTTTTTTTGTGTTAGCCGTTAGCTACTAGCTACTAGCTACCAGCTTAAAAAAAAATCCGGTTCATTAACCGGATTTTTTTTACTTATTGGACGTATCCTAATAGTTTTAATACTTGTTTAGAGTTTTGTTCTTCACCAAATACCTCAAAGTTAAATGTTTCATCACGGTTGCGACGAATCAGAATGTGTTTAGGAGTTGGCATTAAACAATGGTGTATACCTCCGTAACCACTTAACACTTCCTGATAGGCACCGGTATGGAAGAAACCCAGGTACTGAACTTTACGTGTTTTAGGCATATATACAGAGTTCATGTGAGCTTCCTGATTATAATAATCCTGTCCGTCACAAGTAATGCCTCCAAGGTTTACTCGTTCGTATTCTGCATCCCAGTTGTTAATGGGTAATAGAATGTATTTCTGATTTAAAGCCCAAACATCAGGTAAGTTTGTAATAAAACTACCATCCAGCATTAACCATCTTTCACGGTCATTTTGTTGTTTACGACCTAACACTTTATAAATAATACCTGAAGCCTCAGCAACGGTGTATTTACCAAATTCGGTAACAATATCCGGTACTTCAACTTCATGTTCAGCACAGATTTCTTTAATACGTTTGATGATCTCATTAGTCATGTATTCATAATCGAAATCAAAAACTAGCGAATCTTTAAACGGAAATCCTCCACCGATATCCAGCATAGTTAAAGCCGGGTTAATTTTTTTGAATTTACAGTATAAAGTTACATGCTTCTCTAACTCGTTCCAGTAATATGGAGAATCCTGAATTCCTGAATTGATAAAGAAGTGCAACATTTTAATGTTGAAATTCGGGTTCTTTTCGATACGCTGATGATAAAAATCAATAATATCTTCCGCACGAATACCTAAACGACTGGTATAAAACTGAGAATCTGGTTGCTCCTCAGATGCAATGCGTACGCCCAAGTTACATTCTTCTTCCAGCTCATCATCGTAAAAGAAAAACTCCTCTTTATTGTCCAGAACTGGCATAATGTTTTTAAAGCCATCATGGATCATATCACAGATGTACTGTTTGTACTGCGATGTTTTATATCCGTTACAGATTACATACACACTTTTGTCGACCACGCCTTTTTTCTCTAACGCATCGATCATTGGCATATCGAAAGCTGAAGAAGTCTCTAGGTGAATATCATTTTTCAATGCCTCTTCAACTACGTGACGGAAGTGTGAGCTTTTAGTACAATAACAATAAATGTATTTTCCGCGATAATTATTATTAAGGATTGCCTTTTGGAACAATAATTTAGCCTGTTGAATTTTCTTAGAGATCAAAGGAACATAAGTAAACCGTAGGGGCGTGCCATACGTCTCAATTAATTCCATCAGGTTAAGATCATGAAAGAATAATTCATCGTCAATAATGTCGAAACCTTCCTGTGGAAAACCCACACTTAAGTCAAGAAATTCCTGGTAGCTCTGCATCTATTTAAATTTTTTGCAAAAATGTAATTTTTAGAACAAAAAACTTACCTAAAAGTGTGATTTTTTTTACTTCGGGGGAATTTCAAAAAAAACGGACATTTTTTTGAAAAATGTCCGTTTGTAAAATATTGTAAATGAGTTAATTGTAAGTCTGAAATAGCAAAAGTGAATTTCTTCAGTTTTATGTAATTTTTTACTGATTTTCCATTGGCAAATGTACTTCGGCAATCATGCATCTTGCACTGCCTCCTCCGTTCGCTTCAATTGTGTAAATTGGAGCATAAACAAGCCTACTATGTTTGCTTAATTTTTCTACCTGAGAAGCAGCTAAAGATTTGTATGCTTGCTCCGACATCACCAATAAACTTTCGCCTTTGTTGTTCTTTAATTCAAGCATGTTTCCGGCAAATTCATTCATTTGCTCCAGCGTAATTTCAATGATTTCCTTACCCGAAGCGATTAATGAATTAACCACAGATTCATGTTCTTCCGGATCCGGAATAGAATCTAAACAAATTACTGCGTAATCAGTACCTAAGCACATCATTACATTCGTATGATAAATGGCTTTTCCCGATTTGTCGATGGCATCAAAAGCAACAAAGTCGTAATTAAGTTGCTTACAGAAATCTTCCAACACACTCATTTCGGTGCGCGGCGACAAGCAGGCATAGGCTACACGATCAACCCGATCTAATACCATGCTACCGGTTCCTTCCAAAAACTTGTTTTCAGATTCGTAATGACTAAAATCAAGCGTTTTGGTAGCTGTGAATCCCTTTTTCTTTAATAACTCAGGAATATCTGAACGACGTTCTAAGCGACGGTTTTCGGCTTGCATCGGATACAATACAATTGTTCCGTCGTTATGAAATGAAATCCAGTTATTTGGAAAGATAGAATCAGGAGTATGAGGTTCTGTCGTATCTTCAATTACAGTTACATCCAGACCGTTTTCTTTTAACAGGTTTACAAAATTGTCAAACTCTATTAACGCTTTTTGTTGGGTATCTGCAGTTTGTGCATTAGGATCCTGAAAAGCGTTATTAACGGCTGTTTGAACATTAAATTCAAAACGAACCGGGCGGATCATCATGATATGATTGGTAGTTTGCATAATAATACCTCACCCCAGCCCCCTCCTAAAGGAGAGGGAGCGCTTGGCTGCGGGGATTTCTTTTATGGTTATACAAGTTAAATAATGAATCTCTTAGAAAAGAAATAGATCACACCTTTGTTAGAATAACGCGTAACACTAAGTTAAGTGCGTTACCTCCCTCTCCTTTTAAGAGAGGGCCGGAGTGAGGTTATCTCTCAATATCGGCATACTCATGCAATGGAAACCTCCTCGCGCACGTGATAGTTCAGCAGAAGGCATTAAAACCACTGTGTTGCTTAGTTTTTCAGGGTCAATCTCTCCGCTTTCCATTTTTGCGACTAGTTCATGTGCCTCAATTGCTGAAAAACCATTTTCTTTTAGCACTTCCAGCGTTTTCTCATTGCGGTCGTAGCCTAAAACAACACCTTCCTTAATGCATACTAAATTACAGGAATCTGTCCACTGTTCGCGGGTGTCATAAGGAAATTTATTGTTACCCGAATAAATAAATTTAACTTCTTCGGTGCAGCCCAAATCATTTTTGCTGATATCTTCCAGTAAATCTTCAAGATACTCAAAATACACAGGTTGTTGAGGATTTTCAATTTTAAACTGGATGATTTTTGTTTTTTCTTCCTCCTTAATATTCTGCAATTCAACAATTACATCAGCCACCGGAATCTTATTGGTTTCAGCCATTCTTCCTAATGAACCCAACATAATCCACATGTTACGTTTTACCTGCGTAACAACGGTATCAAGGTGCATATAGTCGCGTTTTTTCGGAATTTTAACAACTGTAACCTTCTTCACCACTTTCTTTTTGAATAACGTCTTGATCACCTGGTTACAGGCAAACAATGAAGTACGTTCACTGCAACCAATTACAAGGTGGTCTTCACTTACCACCATCACATCACCACCCTCAAGCGTTACCTTCTGATTTTCAATCTCATTATAAGGTAGTAAGAAATGATGGGCGTTGTCGGAAATTTCAATAATGTTTTTCTTGTAATCAGCAAAGATCGGGTGATTGAAGAAAATATATTTTGTTAAAACCGATTCGCGTGTGCGGGCCTGTTTGGCTGCTTTATTCATTAAGATGTGATTATTGATGGTAATACCAATATCACGTGTGAAAATGAAGTTCGGAATCGGAGGGAAGATCATTCGTTCATCATCAATGGAACCGGAAATAAGCACTTTAGCCAGTTTAATTTCAGGTAAAGCCATTAATTCTGCTTGTAGTTCATAAGTACAGTTCTCTAATGAACATACCGAAGCGACAAGTTGTAATTTGGTTTCTTTATCTTTTAGAATGTCTGAAAGTAAAACCTGAATTTCAATTACCTTGTCGGAATTATGGAAATTTGGATTGTCGGGTTTGTAAAAAGCACGTCTCGATGCTTCAGCGTCTATTTCAGCTAATTTGCCTTTGATCTTTTCAGGATCAAGAAAATAGAGTAAGATCTTTACGTAAAAATCGTATTCTTTTCTGCGGATTGTATCGAGGTGTACAATATCTTCGAAAAGCCAGTCTTGCGCTTTTGATGGTACTACTTTACCTAATCCGCTATCAGGACTGTGAATTAATAATCGGCGGAGTGTGCCAATTTCAGAGGTAACATTGACTTTGTTTTCTACATTTTTGAAACTCATAAAAATAAATTTAATCTCATTGAAGAGTTCACTTCGTGGAGGTTGATTGATATACAAAGCTATATCAAAAAACCACATAAAAAAGCCCTTGTGAAGCTGTGAGGGGCAATTCTACCTAAAGATAGCTTAAGGTTTTGGTCTATTTTCCGAGTTTAAATCATTTAAACTATGTTTTGGGGATGAATAAAGGAGGAGGAAAAAAAGTAAAAAAAAGAAGCTGTCGCATTTTAGCCGGTCATTAATTG
This sequence comes from Solitalea canadensis DSM 3403, assembly GCF_000242635.2. Taxonomy (NCBI): domain Bacteria; kingdom Pseudomonadati; phylum Bacteroidota; class Sphingobacteriia; order Sphingobacteriales; family Sphingobacteriaceae; genus Solitalea; species Solitalea canadensis. Next base: position 2,435,555 of record NC_017770.1, on the reverse strand, counting down.
AACCATGGCAATGCGGTGGTAATGATATTCTATACTTTGTGTCTCCATTTCTTAGCGGCTCAATCAAAAAATATCCTCGTTTTTTCAACAGATTTGATACTTTTGCCGCATGGAATTTATTATTCAAAAAACCATTGAAGCCGTTCAGACACTCTACAATCAAACGATCACCGCTTCAGACATTTCATTACAAGAAACTAGAAAAGAATTTGCAGGTGATATTACTGTGGTAGTATTTGCTTTTACCCGATTTTCAAAGAAATCTCCGGATGTAACCGGACAAGAAATCGGTGAATACCTTAAACAAAATGTTGCTGAAATTGCTGATTTCAATGTAATCAAAGGTTTTTTAAATATTGTTATTGACGATTCATTCTGGATCAACCGATATAAAGTAAATGCTGCTACACCAAATTTTGGAGTATCAGCATCAAATGGTAAGAAGGTAATGGTAGAGTATTCATCACCGAATACCAATAAACCTTTACACTTAGGCCACGTTCGTAATAACTTATTAGGTTATTCAGTTGCTGAAATTATTGAGGCAGCAGGATATGAAGTGATTAAGGCTAACCTGGTAAACGACAGAGGTATCCATATTTGTAAGTCGATGCTGGCCTGGCAGAAATTTGGTAACGGAGAAACGCCTGCATCAAGTGGAATGAAAGGTGATCACCTTGTAGGAAAGTACTACGTTATTTTTGATAAGGAATACAAGAAAGAAATCGACATATTAAAAGAGCAGGGTGTAAGTGAGGATGACGCAAAGAAACAAGCTCCATTAATGGTTGAAACTCAGCAGATGTTACAGAAATGGGAAGAAGGGGATACCGATGTGATTAACCTTTGGAAAATGATGAACGGCTGGGTATATGAAGGATTTGACGTTACCTACAAAAACTTAGGCGTAAACTTTGATAAATACTATTACGAGTCTAATACGTATTTGTTGGGTAAAGATTTGATCGAAGAGGGACTAGCTAAAGGTGTTTTCTTCCGCAAACCTGATAGCTCTGTGTGGATTGACCTTACTGCTGATGGTTTGGATGAAAAACTAGTCTTACGTTCAGATGGTACTTCTGTTTACATGACCCAGGATTTAGGAACGGCCGAGCTAAAATACAACGATTTTCAAATGGATAAATCGGTGTATGTGGTTGGTAACGAACAAGATTATCACTTCAAAGTATTATTCCTGATTTTGGATAAATTAGGAAAATCATGGGCAAAAGGTTTATTCCACCTTTCATACGGAATGGTTGACCTTCCAAGTGGTAAAATGAAATCACGCGAGGGAACCGTTGTGGATGCGGATGACCTGGTTCAGGAGATGATCGATACAGCTGCCCAACATACCGAAGAGTTAGGTAAGGTGGATGATTTCTCAGAAACTGAAAAAACAGAATTATTCCGTCAGATTGGTTTAGGTGCATTAAAATATCACCTGCTAAAAGTAGATCCTAAAAAACGTATCATGTTCGACCCTAACGAGTCAATCGACTTTCAGGGACATACAGGGCCGTTTATTCAATATTCTTATGCTCGTATCCGTTCGGTAATCCGTAAAAGTGAAGGAATTGAGTTTACAAATGTAATTCCGACTGTTTTAACGAAGGATGAGCGTGAGTTAATTCAACAACTGGATAAATTCCCAATAATTATTGCTGACGCCGCAGAAAGTTACAGTCCGGCAATTATCGCCAACTATTTATACGAAGTAGCTAAAGGATATAATAAGTTCTATCATGAAACGCCAATCTTAAAAGCAGAAGACGAGCAATTAAAGAAATCTCGTTTGGGGTTATCTTCATTAACAGCAGATGTACTTCAAAAAGGTATGGCGCTTTTAGGAATCGAAGTTCCGGAACGTATGTAATTGATGGGGATTACACTGATTTTTGAAAGTGATTACACCGATTTAGATTTTTTGGGATTACACCGATAGTTTGGGATTAATTGATTTACCACAGATAGAATCCAATTCTTATCATCTGTATAATCATCTCACTAATCAGTGTAATCCGCTCAATAATAGGTGTAATCATCTTCACTTTTTAACGCCAGCCTTTATCTCCGTATTCATATCATTTTCTTTAGGCGGTATTGGACATGAATATTTGTGATTATAGGCACAATATGGATTGTATGCTTTGTTAAAATCGATCACAATGGTATCGTCTTCGGGTATGGTTAGATCAAGGAAACGCCCTCCGCCATATGATTCTTCTCCATTGGTCAAATCCATAAAGGGCAGGAATAAATGATCTTTATATTCCGCTTTCTCTCTCAATGAGTGGCTTTGATAAATGCTCAACACAAGATCTTTCCCATTCAACTTAAAATGAGCTTCTCCGTACTTTTCATAAACCGGCTTACGGGCAGTGGTAGTAGGCATCTCAAAAGGAACCGAATTGTGTGTTCGGATAAATTTCGCTTCAACTTTGTATGCTTCGTTTATCGGAAAGAAAGGCAACTCTTTGAACTTTGCCCGGTCTTCTTCTGTCAGCGGCGACTTCTCTGGACTGGCAAATTCCTCGTTCAGTTCTTTCTGATAATGCTTTATTTCTTCTATATAGCTGGTTTGAGCTTTCAGACAAATACCTGTCAATAAAAGAGTCAGGGTAAGTAGCAATCTTTTCATATTAAGTAATCTATAACTGCAATAATACTTTTTTATACGAACAATTGCATGCAATTGCTAATTGGGAACCATTTCTTAGTGTTTTCTTTTTCGTATATTAATGATCATCATGAACCCTTATGTTTGGAATGACAGCATTCAGGTACTTATTGCTATTTGTTTTATTTTCTGTTACTTGTTATGGACAAACATCGATCAAACCTGCGCAAGACTCAATAAAACAAAAGAAAGATACCATTCAGGCTGAAGATACCTCCAAAGTTCAGGTTAAGCAGCAAAAAGCTTTAAAACGACTCCAACGTTTTTCTGATTCGGTTGCACGTAAATATCAAGGTAGCGATACCATTGTAACCCATCAGTTAAGTCGTCTTGAAGAGTATTCCAAAAAGATGACCCAAATTCAAAATGCCTTGCGCCGCGGATTTGATACTACTGATATGAGTAAAAAGCTGGACAAGGTGGAAGATCAGATGGCGGTTGCAGAAGAAGGTATTTATCATTCATCGGGGCGACTAAATCTTCGGAATCTTTATACCAGTAAAGTATTATTAATTGCTGTAGGTAATCAATTGGATGGATGGCAGATAATAACTACCGAAGCTTCGGAACGATTAATCCAATATAAAGTTTTCAGGGAATCAATCAAACACGATCCGTTGATGTTTCAGATGCCCAAAGACAATTTTTTAAGGGCAGAGTATTTACGGCAGATGCAGGATTTTGTATTACGCTATAAAGCGGTTGATGCTGATATTAACAAAGCAATCATAAGAATTGGGATACTGCAGGGTAGGGTTGTGCGACTAAATTTGGATGTTGACGACCGCCTTGACGAGATCAACTATCAGATTCGTAATTTTAAAAAGATCATTTTTTCTAAGGAAGCACCTTATCTGTGGGAACCAACTTCGATGCAGTCGAAAACCCTGATGAAAGTGATGAAGTTTTCAGTTAAGAAAAATAAACTGATTGCTAATTACTACCTCGAAAGCAATTGGCCATCGCACATGTTTATTTTGTTTTTGATCGCTTTAATGGTCTTTATTACTATTCGAGCTTTCAGGTTAATTGATTCAACGGTTTTAAAGAAAATCTCCAAACAAGTAAAGCATATTTATCTACATCAAATTACCTCTGCAATTTTCATTGTGATTGTACCGGCTCAGTTTTTTTATTCGGACAGTCCGATGATTTACCTTGAGTTTTTATGGTTAGTGATGGTGTTGTTAGGATCATACATATTTTGGGGAGATGCCCGGCCTCAATACAGGGCAATCTGGCCGCTTATTTTGCTACTGTTTGGTTTGGCGGTACTAGATAATTTACTGTTGGAGGTATCAAGACAAGAACGTTGGGGTTTATTTGTTATGGGCTGCGCAGGCCTAATTTTAAGTATCTACATGATACGCATTAGCACTGTACTTAAATCAGAATATAAAATACTGATTTGGGTATTCTTTATACAACTGGCTATCGGAGTGATCGCTAATCCCTTAGGCAGGTATTCGTTAGCCAAACTTATGGTTGATGGAAGCTACTTTAACCTTATTGCCGGAATTTGTCTGGTATGGTGGATTAGGTTAGTTAGTGAATTTCTATTTGTTCAAACAGAAGCAAATAAGTCGAATGAAAAGCTAACGGCTTATATCAATTTTGATCACTTGCAAAAGGTGATTCGTCCGATGTTGGGGATATTGGGTTTAATTGGTTGGTTCTTGATTCTGGCAAAAAATCTGGATGTCTACGATCTTGTTATCGAGGATATCAGTAACTTTTTATCCAAAGAACGTAAAGTGGGAAGCATTGATTTTACCCTTGGCAGCGTGCTCATCTTTTTTATTATCATTTGGGTAGCCAGCATAATAGCCAGTATTGTTTCCTATATGTTGGGGGCTTCACAAGGACAAAAGATCAGAAAGTCGAGATTTGGCAGCATCGGACTTATTTTGCGATTAACCATATTAGCCTTAGGTTTCCTGGTAGCAATTGCAGCTGCCGGTATTCCATTAGATAAGGTTACCATCATTATTGGAGCTTTGGGTGTAGGTATCGGATTTGGTTTACAGAACATTGTGAATAATCTGGTAAGTGGTGTTATTCTGGCGTTTGAAAAGCCTATTTCTGTAGGCGATCAGATTGAAGTAGGAACGAATACCGGTACCGTAAAAGAAATTGGAATTCGTAGTAGCAAAATGGTCACATTTGACGGGGCAGAAATTGTTATACCCAATGGTGATATGTTAAATCAACACTTAATTAACTGGACACTTAGTAATAATAACAGAAGGGTAGAAATACTTGTTGGAGTAAAATACGGCAGCGACCTTGAAAAAGTTAAAGCAATTTTGCTGGAAATACTGAATAATCGAAAAGAAATATTGACTTATCCGCCTCCGCTTGTACTGGTTACAGGTTTTGGTGATAGTTCAATCAACTACCGCATCTTATTTTGGACTGCAGAATTCAACAGCTGGACACTGATTAAAAGTGAGATTATTATTGCCATTGATAAAGAGTTTAAAGGGAATAATATTGAAATTCCTTTCCCTCAACAGGATGTTTTTATAAAGAATTTGCAGGAGAAAAATGAAGATACGAAAGAGGTAAAAGAAATGGGTAAAAGAGATGTATAAGTACATAAAAACAATCGGTTGCCACCGAAGGTAACAACCAATATACTTAGTTATATGAAGAAAATATTGTTCAAACCTCCTGCAACTCACGTTGCGCAAGTGCCAGGCTTTTTTGTTCTTCTATATCAGCCGCAAGTTCTGCTACAAACTCGTCAATCTGATATTTGGTAATGCCTGGCATACAGATAATGTGGCTCCACTCATTTTCAGTGGCAATTTGCCAGCGATTGCGTAATTTAATAGAAGGCTTAGGGAATACAATGGTCAGTGCATCCGGATTTCTCCATGCCTTTACACCAATTGCCTGTAACTGGTCAATAGCATAACCCGCTAATGCAAGGCATGTTAACGCACGATGTTTTAATCCTTCTTTCCCTAATTTTTTAATTGCATACCACAAAAAGATCGGGCTATGTCCGTTTCGGCTTCCTGTGATTGTTGTGTCGACAGTGCCGATATAGGGAACTGATCTTCCGATACGTTCTTTATAGTTTTTCTTTACCAGAACTAAACCACAAGGAATAGGAGAACCAATAAATTTATGTCCGCTGATAGCTATACTGTCTGCACCATAAGTGAAATCAAATCCAGGTTTCATCTTTAACAAGGCACTGTAAGTTCCGGCTAAAGCAGCATCACAATGGATATAATGGTTTTTAATGGCCAAATCTCTTAAGATTTTCTGAATTTCACCCAGATCATCTTTTGCTTCAGTCATTGTAGTACCGATGTTAGCCAGCATAATTACAGGCTGATCGCGGTGCATTTGCAACATCTGTCGAAGATCTTCATAATCCATTTCCCCGTTTTCCTGGGTACGGATTACAATACTGCGAAGATTTAGTAATTGGATATTTTTTTGAACGCTGTAATGCGTAGCTTCAGAATAATAAACGATACCATTCGGAAATAATTCACGGGCTACGTATAGTCCATATAAATTACCTTCTGAACCACCATTGGTAACATATCCCCACCAGTTATTTTCGGGAGCATTAAACAGTTCTGCAAAAAAAGCCAAAACTTCTTGCTCCAATGAACGTGAGTTAAGATCGTAAGTAGAATCTACCAACGGATCGCCCACATTGTTTAATGGTAAGCTTAATAATGGATACAACTCAGAATAGTCAAAATCACGGGCTATCGGATATCCAATGAAGTGCTTAGCACGTTCTTCAGCCTTTTGCATGTAGTCATGCAAGCGGTTATGATCATCTTCCTTTAAGTTATAGTTCATCAGGTTAATTTTTTGCAAAATTATGGTATCATAAAATATATTGTCTGATAATTAATTAATTCGGGAATATCATCTGTTATTATGTGGTTTGGTAGAATATTTTGCTGATTTTTGTATTTAATAAAACTTAAACAGGAAAAGTAACTATGGAAAAGTTGGATGTACTCGATTGCCGGATCTTAAATCTGCTGCAAAAAGATGCTTCTTTACACGTAAAGGATATTGCCAACGCAATTGGGTTAAGTCCTTCGCCTACTTATGAGCGCATTAACAGGCTAAAGCGAGAAGGCTTTATTGAAAAGTATGTCGTGTTGGTAAACCGGGAGAAATTAGGAAAGCAGTTGCTTGTACTTTGCACCGTAACTCTAAAGCAACAATCGATGGAAACGCTTACTAATTTTGAAGAAGCGATTCAGCAGTTTACAGAAGTTCTGGAAGTGTTATGTTTGGCCGGGAGTCATGATTACCTGCTCAAAATAGCCGTGAAAGATGTAAATGATTATCACTCATTTGTAATGAACAGATTATCAACTATCCCTAATATTTCGAATTTGCAGAGTAGTTTTGTGCTAAAGGAAATCAAACATGAAACTGCATTGGAAATAGAGTAGAATGTGTTTTCAACATTTCCACATTCTTAGCCTGTCATACTAATTAAGCTGAAATATTTCTATTTTTCGGGAATATTTAAACATGTATGTCTACTGTAAAGCCTAAATCATTAACATTTCTATTTTTACTCTTAGCTGCTATTTTTATTTTCGATGATGTATCCGCCTTCTCAAAAAAAGTAGAGATTAAGCCTAAACCTTCTTGGTTGCTTCCAATTAAAGAAAGCAATAATAAAATCAATTTTAAAGAAGTTAGAGATGGTTTTTACCTTTCATTATATGAGGAACAGCATCACGTTGAACAAAAAGCTTGTTATAGGAGAGTTGTCAGAGAAATTATATCTGAAACGGGTGTTCAGCATGGTTCGCAAATTCAGGTGTCTTATGATCCTGTTTATGAAAGTATTGCCTTTCATAGTATAGTAATAAAACGACAAGGGGAGATGATCAATAAATTGCCTAATGCTAAATTCAAGATCATCCAAAATGAAGAAGATCTTTCAAGGTTTTTGTATTATGGCTATCATACAGCCTATTTAATACTAGATGATGTAAGAAAGGGCGATCAAATCGAATTCTCTTATACAGTTACGGGTAGAAATCCGGTTTTTAATGATAAATATGAAAGTGATATTTATTTCCAAACTTCAGATCCTGTTGGACATATTTATGAAACTGTCATTTTTAATCCCAAAAGAAAACTCAATTTTAAGTCATTCCATAATGCTCCACAGGCAATAGTTTCTCAGAAAAATGGATTGAATTGCTATGAATGGAATCTCTATTCTGTTAAAGCTGCCGACATTGAGGATTATCAACCAAGTTGGTTTAATAATTATCCACATGTACAAATAACAGAATTTGCCAACTGGAATGAAGTGGTAAGTTGGGCATTAAAATTAAACCAGCCATCCGTTGTAATTTCTCCCGATCTTCAGAAAAAGATCGATGAATATAAAAAGGAAAGCAAAGATGAGTATGATTATTTTCAGAAAGTTGTTCGCTTTGTTCAGGATCAAATAAGATACATGGGTGTTGAAATGGGCGCTTATTCACATAAACCCAATACAACAGCTGCAATATTCAAACAACGTTATGGTGATTGTAAGGATAAATCACTTTTGCTATGCACCATGCTTAAATCTAATGGCATTGATGCATATATGGTATATGTAAATACCTATGCTAAAGCTAGAACAGATGAATTTTTGCCAAGTGCTTCGGTATTTAATCATGCGGTGGTTAATGCGGTTATTAATGGTAAAAAGTACTGGATTGATCCAACAATTTCTCATCAAAGAGGTCCTGCACATGCTTTGGCTTTTCCAAATTATGAAAAAGGACTGGTAATCAAGAATAATACCTATAGCCTAACCCCAATAAAAATGAACACGCCTGGGTATGTTTGGCTAACGGAAGACTTTGAATTAGCTCCTAATAAAAAAGATGTTGTTCTTAGTGTTTCTACTCAGTATACATTAAATGTGGCAGACGATGTGAGATATCGTTTGGCGAATGTTGGTATTCAAGAACTTGAGAAAAGTAATCTTGATTATTATAGTAAAGTGTACGGCGATGTTGAAAGTTTGGAAGAAGTGAAGATAGAGGATAACGAGGAGGAGAACACTATCAGGTTTTTGGAGAAGTATAGTATTAAGAATTTCTGGAAAAACGATAAAGAAAGTAGTCTCTTAAAAACGTCTATAAGAGCTCATTCATTAGCAAATATGTTAATCCAAATTCCTGGAAAAGCCAGGGTTGCTCCAATTGGATTAAATTATCCTTACTATTTACGTTATGAAATCAATGTTCAAACTCCGTCGCCAATTAGTGTTAGAGGTATGGATTATGAACTGGTTAAACCTGAGTACCGGTTCATTTCAAGACCTACATCTACTCAAAAATCAGTAAACCTTTATTATGAATATGAGATTCTACAAGAAAGCGTTTCAGCCATTAAAGCTCCCGAGTTTATTAAGGATGTGAATAGTATCAAAGAACAATTGGAGTTTACGCTTACGTCTGATGGGAGTATTGATGGGAAACCTAAGAGTAATGGCCCGGTTTGGCTGACTCTGTTTTGTACTTTATTGTTAATTGGAGGATTAGTGTTTGGGGCAAAAAAAATATATAGGTATTCTTTGCCGTATCATGTTGATGAATATGAAGACATATTGCCTATCGGTGGGTGGTTAATTTTGGTAGCTATTGGCTTGTGTATTTCACCTTTACTTATTTTTGCCACACTGACCACTGGAGGTTTCTTCAGTGAAGCTTTATGGGCAAATTTGTTTAATCTTAAACCGGTTGTATCAGTAATGGTGATTCTTGAATATGCAATCAATATTGGTTTTATAGTCTTCTCGGTATTGTTAATTATCATGTTCTTTAAGAGGAGAAATACAGTTCCGAAACTCATGGTAATTTTTTATTCGGTTTATGCGGTCTGGTTTACCAGTGATATGTTACTAGCATCATGGGTTAATAATACACCTGTTTCTTATCAGGTGGGTAAAGAGATTTTCTTGGTGATATTAAGGGTTGCTATCTTTATTCCTTATTTTATTCTATCCTCACGCGTAAAGCAAACATTTGTTTTTACACATCCGGATTACATGAATAATACGGACACCCAAGCGACTCAATCTGTACAGGTTCCGGAAGAGATCGAGAGTTAAATAATCACAAAAAAGCGTTAGCCAATCAACTAACGCTTTTTTGTTAAATAGTTTTCCACTTTTTCAATTTTCCTTTCAACAGAAGCTACAATTTCGGATATTCGTTTTCGCCAACCTTAACTAATGCTTCAACAAACTTTAACACTTTATAAGAACGCTTACAGCGGTCTATCTCGTCCTACGTGGTTATTATCATTCGTAATCCTGATTAACAGAGCAGGGGCGATGGTACTGCCATTTATGACTGTATACTTAACTCAGGAACTTCATTATTCAATTGCACAGGCTGGTGTTGTAATGGCTTGTTTTGGAGCAGGAGCGATTATTGGAGCCTATTTTGGAGGAAGATTAACTGATAAATTCGGCTTTTCGAATTTACAGTTTTGGAGTTTGTTTTTGAACGGCTTCATGTTCATCGTATTGGGACAAATGCACTCAATCTATGCAATAGGAGCTTGTTTCTTTGCATTAAGTGTTATTGGAGAGTCATTCCGTCCGGCAAACTCAGCAGCAGTTGCTTATTACAGTGCTCCTGAAAATCGCACACGATCTTATTCTCTCAACCGGTTGGCGGTTAACCTAGGATTTTCCGTTGGTCCTGCAATCGGAGGTTTATTGGCGGGTATCAGTTACAACCTGTTGTTTTGGGTAGATGGTATCACGTGTATTGTGGCGGCGATATTACTCCGAATGTTTTTGCCAAGGGTTACCAAAACACCGGAAAAAGAAGTTGCCCAAAAAAGCATAACAGAAAATACCCAATCGGCATACAAGGATAAAGTGTATTTATCATTTATCTTTTTTGTAACGCTGTATGCTATTTGTTTCTTTCAAATGTTTACCATCATTCCGGTATATTATAAAGAGGTAGTGCATTTAAAAGAGTGGCAAATAGGCTTGGTTATGGCAATGAACGGTATTTTGATTGCCATTATTGAAATGGTTATGGTGTATAAACTGGAAGGAAGGCGATCGCCATTGGTTTACATTAGCAAAGGTACCTTATTACTCGGTTCGTCATTTCTGATGTTTAATATTTTGGGACCTTCAGCTATGGTGGTGGTTATATCAATGTTGGCCATAACCTTTGGCGAAATGTTATCAATGCCCTTTATGAATTCATTTTGGATAAGCAGAAGTTCAGAAAATAATCGAGGTCAGTACGCAGCATTATATACCATAGCCTATTCAATAGCCCAAGTATTATCTCCAACTTTGGGATCTCGCATTGTCCAGAATTATGGTTTTACAACTCTCTGGTATGTGATATCGGGTTTGTCGCTTGTAATATTTGCCGGTTTTTGGATGTTAAAAAACAAATTAGAAGCAGCTAAGGAACCAATAGCCGAACAGGTGTTAGTAGATTAAGATTTTCAGGAAAAACCACTTCATTTCCTCATAAATATACGCTAACTTAATGTCTAAACGTTCTTCTTTTAAAACCTACGTTTATGCAGAAACACACCTATCAATCCGGCATAGTCGGGAATTGTGCGTTTATTGCGCATGTACACAAGAATACAGATATTTCATGGTTATGCTGGCCCCGGTTCGACAGTAGTTTTGTTTTTGGAAGTTTACTCGATCAGGAAAAAGGCGGATCATTTACGATTTTACCTGAAGGCTCTTTTACCTCCCGTCAGTTTTATGTTGAAAACACCAATGTGCTTTGTACAGAGGTAGAGTGTTCGGAGGGTATTTATCGCATTATCGACTTTGCCCCAAGATTTTACCAATATGAACGGTATTATAAGCCTTTGATGCTTGTACGTAAAATACAGGTAATGTCGGGCAATCCACGTGTAAAGATTACATGTAGGCCTACAAAAAATTATGGTGAAAGCGAGCTTGAAAGATTTGTGGGCAGTAACCATGTTCAATATAGCGGACTTGCCAATCCTATCCGACTTACCAGTAATTTTCCTTTAAGCCATATTGTTGCCGGAAAGTATTCGGCACTTAATGAAACCAAATATCTCGTGCTAACTTTTGGAACTCCATTAGAAGCCCCATTGGAAAGTACGGCGGAAGATTTTTTACGAAAAACGACTGTTTACTGGCAACAGTGGGTTAAGAATACGGGTATCGGAAATATGTACCAGGAGCAGGTAATACGATCTTCTCTTGCTTTAAAAATACATCAGTTTGAAGATACGGGTGCCATAGTTGCAGCAAGTACCACTAGTTTACCCGAATTTGATCAGAGTGGCCGCACCTGGGATTATCGATTTTGTTGGCTAAGGGATGCTTATTATATTCTACAGGCTTTTAACAATATTGGTCACTTTGAAGAAATGGAGGGGTATTTTAATTACCTCGCTAATATTTCTGAAAATGAGAAAGGACGTTATCAGCCTTTATTTAGCATTAGCGGTGATGCCAATTTAAGGGAACGTGAGGTTGATTTGTACGGTTATCTTGGTAACAAACCGGTGAGGGTGGGCAATCAGGCATCAGAACATATTCAAAATGATGCCTACGGTCAAATGCTCCTTTCCTTATTACCGCTTTACACCGATAAACGCTTTACATATTCAGAACGTCATGATTCTGCTAAATGGGTAGAAAACATGTTACTGAAAATTGAAAATACCATCGACGAAGAAGATGCTGGTATTTGGGAATTCAGGCATATTGCTCAACGCCATTGCTATACCAATTTATTTCAATGGGCCGGCTGTCAGGCAGCGATGAAGATCGCAGCACACATTAATAATATCCCGTTGGAGAAGAAGGCAATGGAACTTGCCGATAGAGCCGCAAAGCATATTGAGGCTTGTTACGATCCGGTTCGTGAGGTGTATACGCAGGCTGAAGGAACAAGTAATTTGGATGCAAGCACATTACAATTGATAATGATGGGTTATCTCGATCATAGAAGTGAAAAAGCAAGGAAACATTTGGAAGCAGTTGAGGATGAATTAAAGGCCCCTGGAGGTTTGTTTTACAGGTATAAACACAAGGACGACTTTGGTATTCCTGAGACTACTTTTTTGATTACTGCTTTTTGGTATGTGGAGGCACTTGCATGTGTGGGTCGTATTAAAGAGGCTACAGAAGCGTTTGAAAATCTCCTGAAGTATACAAATCATTTGGGCCTATTAAGTGAAGATGTGCTATGGGAAGATGGCAGCCAGTGGGGTAATTTTCCACAAGCATATAGCCATGTGGGTTTAATGAATGCAGCCTATCGGATTGCGAAGAAAATTGATAAACCGGATTTTTTATCTTTTTAAACTGGAAAGAGGCGTTGGTTAACTGACGCCTCTTTCCAAAATATCAATAACAAGCATTTAGCAATCGCTTACTCTACGTTTTCCTGTATTTGCTCTTTAACCAAATTTTTGAGCAAAAGCCTTACATCATTTGGTGAATGTAAGTAAAAGGCGGCTACAGAACTGGTGCTACCTACCTTAATATTAACGGCATTTTTAGGCATTGCTTTAAACGTATCCTCATCCGTATGATCGTCGCCAATGGCTAAAATAAATTCATAACTATGACGATCAGTCCATTTTTTAGCAGCCTTGCCTTTATTTATTTCGGCGCTTTTAACCTCAATAACTTTATTACCATGCATTATCTGAAGGCCTCTATCTGCTGTTAAGTATTTCAAATTCTCCACCAGTTCTTTAGCCCGCAATTCAGCCAGTCCAACTTCCACATTGCGATAATGCCAAGCTACCGAATAGCTTTTATCTTCAATAAACGAACGAGGGGTACGTTCATTTATCGCCTGCATGATATTGTATACATCTTCTTTCCATGCTACATCAATCTCATGGTGTGTCCAATCTTTGCCTTTGCGCTTTATCCATGCACCATGCTCCGCAACAATGTTCATATTCAGTTTGCCGAACCATTCTTCTAACGTTTCCTGTTTGCGGCCACTTATTAATACAACCGTATTTTTCGGATCGGCAATTAACATTTCCAACAATTGAAGTAAATCCCAGTCGGGCCAGGCGAGTAATGGATTGTTATTAAAATCAACCAGTGTTCCGTCATAATCTAAAAACAATAATCGTTTTTCGGCACGCAGGTATCGCTCTCCAATCATTTCTTGAATTAATGGAGAAATCTCTCTTACAGAAAGCCGGCGTTGCAGTGTTTTAGCATCTTCCAAGCGTTGCATAAAAACCTTTACCCAGTGAAAAATGTTGAACCGGGCAACGATTTCCTGCATTGCAGTCATTCTACGTAATTGTTCTTCATCTGGCATTTCAAGGGCCTGAACCAATGCATTTACATAACTTATCTGATCATTAGGGTTAATAATAATGGCATCATTTAACTCTCTTGATGCTCCCGCCATTTCACTTAGTACCAGAACGCCTTTCTTATCGATTTTACTGGCTACGTATTCCTTACTTACCAGGTTCATACCATCACGCATAGGTGTAACAAGGGCAATATCTGCAGTTTTATACAATGCGGATAGTAGTTCAATCGAAAATGAGCGATAGAAATATTGGATAGGTTGCCAGTTTAAGGTTCCATAGCGGGCGTTAATATCACTTACCAGCCTGTCGACCTCTTCCTTTAGTTCACTGTATTGTTTTACCGTATCACGAGAGGGTACAACCAATTGCACAAACACCACTTTTTCTTTGTACTTCGGAAATTGTGAAAGTAATTGATCAAATGCTTTTAGTCTGTTTATTAGTCCTTTACTGTAGTCAAGCCGGTCAACCGATATCATTAATTTGGCTTCACCCTTTCGTCTTATGATATTATCTTCATGCTGTTTAAGTACTTTATTACTGGCCAGCTCGTTGTATTTTACATAGTCAATACTGATCGGGAATGCATCCACAATAACCGGAAGGTCGTTTACATATAGCTGGTTATTAATAGAAGTTAATCCTAATATACGTTGACAAGAATTAATGAAATATTTAGAATCATCAAATGTATGAAATCCGATGAGGTCGGCTCCAATTACTCCTTTTATCAGTTCAGCTCGCCAGGGTAGCAGCCTGAAAACTTCAAAAGAAGGAAATGGAATATGTAAAAAGAATCCAATGCTAACATCTTGCATTTTGCTCCGGATCATTTGAGGAACGAGCATTAACTGGTAATCATGTATCCATACTTGATCTCCGTTTTTAAGGTTAGCTAAAACAATGTCAGCAAACTTTTGATTTACCGCTTTATAGCTTTCCCAGTTTTCTTCAGAGTAGCGGGCATAGGAAGGAAAGTAGTGAAACAGTGGCCAGAGCGTTTCATTAGAAAAACCCTCATAATACTTGTTTATCTCTTCATCGGATAAAAAAACCGGAAATAGGCTCTTTTCTTTTAAATCGACAGAAACCTGTTCTTTAAGCATATCATCTTCAATGATTGCTCCGGGCCATCCAATCCAAATATTGTTTCCTGTTCTGTAAATACTTCCTAAACCAGTAGCAAGGCCACCTTCACTGTTTTGATACGCAATTTGCCCACTGTTAAAGGTGATTTTAACAGGCAATCGATTGGAGACAATAATTGTTTTAGATTTATTCATATACTAGTGCTAATAATGATTAAATAAGACAAGTTCTGTACCCAAGAATAATGGGCATTCAAAGTACGCAGGATATTATTATAACAGCTTTTTGTAGATTAAATTGCCCGGAAAATTGAATTTCTTTAATTATATTCTTTTAAAATTGCTTCAATATCAGTTAAGTAACTCATGCCAAATAAGTTTAAATGAACAAGTAAAGGATATAAGTTATGGATTGGAAAGCGACTTTCATATCCTTTTTCCAATGGATAATATTCGTCGTAAGCTTTGTAGAATTTTGAATTGAAACCACCAAATAAAGCACTCATAGCAAGATCCATTTCTCTGTTTCCGTAATAAATTGCAGGATCAAAAATGCGTGCTTTACCGTCAGACCCACACATCATATTTCCATTCCATAAGTCGCCATGGAGTAAAGATGGTTTTTCTTCGGGGATAAGAGTATAGAGCTTTGAATAGAAACCATAGAATTTCTTAAGATGCGAATTGGTCAGATAACCCTTGTTAAAAGCAGCTTCCACTAAAACCTGTAAGCGATTAGCAACAAAAAAATCGACCCAATTAGTGTAATGATGATTGTACTGAGGTAAACTTCCTATAAAATTAGTATAAGCCAAGCCATGTAATGTAGTTGTATTTGAATGTATGATGGCTAATTGTTTGGCAAAATCTTCCCAAAAAGTTTCTTCAGGAGCATGTGGTTCAATCCATTCTAAAATAAGGAAAGCGGTGTAATCAATAACTCCAGAGCCAATTAGTTTAGGAACCAAAATAGGACAAGCCGTTCTTAATACATTCAACCCGATTTCTTCGGCTTCAAACAATTTATGGAAAGAAGCATCATTCCATTTAATAAAAAATGTACCGGAATTGGTAACAACTTTAGCAGCGCTGCTAATAGAACCTCCTTCTACGAGATGAAAATCATCAATGATTACATCTGCATTTAGCACTTGAGAGAGTGCCTGTTGGAGCGTAGTTTTCATATACGTAAAGATAGCTAAATTTTTTACCGTTAAGATGGAGTTGGGTAAGGGTGATGCCAGATACGTTTAACATTTCATAACTTAGCATCGTTGTGTCTTTTTCGATTTTTGAAAACGCTATGTCTGCTAATCACGAAGTATTAAAACAATATTGGGGTTATTCATCATTCAGGCCGTTGCAAGAGGAAATTATTGAATCTGTGCTGGCTGGTAATGATACACTTGCATTAATGCCTACAGGAGGAGGGAAATCAATCTGTTTTCAGGTGCCGGCTATGCAAATGGAAGGCGTTTGCATTGTAATTTCTCCGCTAATTGCTTTAATGAAAGATCAGGTGGAAAATCTGAAAAGCAAAGGCATAAAAGCTGTTGCCATTTTTTCAGGGATGAGTTACCGAGAAATTGATTCAGCATTAGATAATTGTGTTTACGGTGATGTTAAGTTTTTGTATATGTCGCCCGAACGCCTGTCAACTGAAATTGTGAAGGTGCGGATAAAAAAAATGAAGATTTGTTTTGTGACAGTAGATGAATCGCACTGTGTTTCGCAATGGGGGTATGATTTCAGGCCTTCCTATTTGAAAATTGCCGGACTAAGAGAATTACTCCCCAATATTCATTTCTTGGCGTTAACAGCCACGGCTACAGCAGAAGTAAAGCAAGACATCCATGATAAATTACTTTTTAAAGACGGTAAGGTATTTCAAAAAAGTTTCGAACGCCCTAATCTCACCTATGTGGTGAGGTATGGAGAAAATAAACATGAAAAGATGCTGGAAATTATGCGAAAAATTCCTGGCAGCGGTATTGTTTATGTACGCAATCGAAGAGAAACCCAGGAGATTGCCCATTTTTTATGGACAAATAATATAAAGGCCGACTTTTATCATGCAGGTGTACCAACGGTTGATCGGTTTAGGAAACAGAACGCCTGGATCGGAAATCAGTTGAGAGTAATAGTAGCGACAAATGCGTTTGGAATGGGTATTGATAAACCCGACGTTCGTTTTGTAATCCATTTAGAAGCTCCCGAAAGTCTGGAATCTTATTACCAGGAAGCAGGCAGGGCAGGGCGCGACGAAAAGAAGGCCTATGCAGTGCTGTTGTATAATGAAACGGATAAGATAGAAGCACTCCAAAAGCAGGAGATGGCATTTCCGGAAGTAGAAGAAATCAGGGCTGTTTACCAGGCATTAGGAAATTATCTTCAACTGGCAGTTGGTGCTGGTGAGGGCTTAAGTTTCGACCTGGATTTAAATGAGCTTTGTAATCGATTTAATTTAAAGGCTATAAAGGTTCTGAACTGTTTAAAATTTTTGGAAAAGGATGGATACCTGAGTTTTTCAGAAAACGTATTTTTACCATCCCGGATGAAATTTGCGGTTAGTAATGATGAGTTATATCGATTCCAGATTGCTAACTCAGTATTTGATATTCCTATTAAGATAATTTTACGTTCTTACGGAAGCTTGTTTGATAATTATGTTTCCATAGATGAACGTTTATTGGCTTCTCGTACTCATACAGATTACAAAACTTACCTCCAGGTACTAAATAAATTAAACGAGTTGGGGATCATCTATTATTTCCCTCAAACGGACTTGCCGAGAGTAACTTTTCTAACTCCAAGAGCTGATGCTAAGTCTATGTTTATCAATAAAGTTTATATAGAAGAGCGAAAAAGAGACCAGCGAGCAAAGCTTGAATCGATGATGAGTTATGCTGAAGAAAAGGAGGTTTGCCGTAGTGTTATGTTGTTACATTACTTCGATGAGAAAAACGCACAAGAATGTGGTGTTTGCGATGTATGTTTAGCATTTAAAAAACATGTAACAAAAGAAGACGGTTTGGATGTTTTTCGCAACTTAATTGTTGCAAAACTTTCGGATGGTCCCGTGCTGCTTTTGGATTTACAAACAAAATTTAATAGCTATCCGGCAGAGGAAATTACAAATTTTATAAGGTTGTTACAGGATGAAGGTACGTTAAAAGTAAATGAGAATAATGAAATCAGCCTATTGTAGAAATTGTAACTTTTTCAATTTAAGAAACAAGGTAAAATTGACCTT
Source organism: Solitalea canadensis DSM 3403 (assembly GCF_000242635.2). Lineage (NCBI taxonomy): Bacteria > Pseudomonadati > Bacteroidota > Sphingobacteriia > Sphingobacteriales > Sphingobacteriaceae > Solitalea > Solitalea canadensis. The sequence goes on along the minus strand of NC_017770.1, from coordinate 2,417,191 downwards.
TCTTAAATGTTAAAAAATCTTAATTAAATGTAATTTTTCTATTTCTCAGTAGCCCCGTTTTTACATCTTCGTCGTTAGCATGTTACTTGATTTGTGCAGAATATTTGTCGTTCTGTTTGCAATTTTGGTGTGTTGAAAATCAGCAGCTAACCACTGGTTTTCATTAACCAATCACTAACACTTATAACACACTAAACACGAGATTATGAAAACAACTATTAAAAGTATCGGTGCATTTGCATTAGCAGCATTACTTATGATAAGCACAATGTCATTTACCACAGTTAATGACGATAGCAAAACTAAAAAAGCCAAAAAAGAAACTACTCCAGTTCGTAAAGAAATGCAGGTTGCCGCTTTTGAAACTGTAAAAGTAAGTGGAAACTTTAAAGTAATGCTTTCACAAGGTAATGAGCAAAAAATTATCATTGAAGCACCAGAAGAAATGGCAAACGCTGTTCAGTCATTTGTGTCTGAAAACGAATTGAATATTTATACAACAGATGCTGTTAAGAAAAAAATAACACTTTGGATTACCTTAAAAGACATCCATAATATCAGCACCTACGGCGATGTTAAAGTTGTAAAAGAATAAATTCTGCTGAAATCTATAGCAAGGCCGTTCCGATTTTAACCGGAACGGCCTTGTTGTTTTATAATCATGGTACATGTACTTGTAATTTAACGAGCATATTCAGGTAAATATACGCTTGATTAGCAAGTTGTTTTATTGTGAAATTTGACTAAGTGAATGAGATACAGTTGATTGATTTTTTTATTTTAAAAAAAAACACTTTCAAAGTGCAACATTCATCAAACTTATAGCGTCAGAAAAACAAATAACTAACACTAAATAAACACAACGATGAAAACGCTCTCTAAACTAATCGCTGTTGCATGGGTTGCTTTAACAAGCATTTTGTGGGTTGGTAATGCTCAGGCAGCCGATCAGGTTAAGAAACCAAAACTTACCCGTTCATTGCAACATTTTACTAAAGTTAATGTGGAAGGAAATGTCAGATTAATTATCAGTAATGGTGATAATGACCAACTCCTGATGCTTTCTAAAGAACATCTTACTTCTAAGCAAATTAAAGTTGAAGTTAAGGATGGTGTATTAAGCATTAAATCAACAATGAGTCGCTTTGCAGGAACTCCTCAGATTGTGGTTTTTGCGAAAGACTTGCAAGCAATTGAAGCTTGCAAAAATGTTCAAATTGAGTCATTAAGCACATTTAATGCAATAGAATTGAGCATAACACTCGATCAGGAAAGTTCCGCTAATTTAACTATTGATGTCTACGAACTGTATTCTCAGGTAACTCTTGGCTCAAAATTAATGGTAAAGGGCTCTGCTGAAGTGCACAATATTAAAACAGATCAATCGGCTTGTATTGACGGCTCATCTTTCATTGTAAATAATTACAATGCTGAACTAAATGGCATCTGCGATTTTAAGGCAGTTGTTAAAGATCAGTTCAACTATAAAAATGGAACACCTGCTAAAATGAGTTTGGCCGGACAAGAAGTTTCCATTTCAAGCCTTTATTAGGTCCATTAATAAGAAATACTTTCTTCATGCGCTATATACTAAAACGGTTATCCGAAAGGTAACCGTTTTTTTATGTTAGTAATCTTTTGATTGTTAGAATAATAAGCTGAAATGCCTTTATTTAAGTATAAATTGATCTTTTTTAGAACAATTGGAGTAGTGAATGAAGGTGTATTTTATTAGTTTGCAATGTGAATATTACTGAAGAACAAGTTATACAATTAGCTCCTGATACATCATCTTTAAAAGCCGGACAACAACTAGCCACAGTAGCTAAATGGGTGAAACGTCATGTACATGAAAAAGCCATATGGGGATATTGTCAGGGTAGTGGGAAAGAACCTTATAAGACCATGATCGATCGGGCTAACCTGGCTTTTAAATGTTCGTGCCCAAGCCGTAAATTTCCTTGTAAGCATGGTATTGCACTTGGCCTTTTATATGCGAAGAATCCCGGCGATTTTCAAGTAGAAACTACGTTAGCAGAACTGGTTGAAGAATGGATAGGTAAACGTGAAGTAAAGGCCGAGGTTAAGAAAGAAAAAGAAGAAAAACCGGTAGATGAAGCTGCTCAGAAGAAACGTGTTGAAGCAAGAGAAAAAAAGGTAAAGAACGGTATTGAAGAACTGAGAACTTGGCTTAAAGACACTGTGCGTACCGGAATTGTGAATGTACCTCAACAAGCTTACAATTTAACAACTACCATTGCTGCACGTATGGTTGATGCACAAGCATCCGGTTTAGCCACCATGGCAAAAGGGCTGTCGTCAGTTGATTTCTATCATGAAGGATGGGAAAAAGTATTTCTTAAAAAACTAAGCAAAATCTATCTTTTAACAGAAGGGTATAGGCAACTTGATAATTTGCCTCCATTATTAGCGCAGGATGTCAGATCGCTTACAGGGTGGACAACCTCCAAGGAAGAGGTGTTGGCAGGTAATTCGGTTAACGATAACTGGGTGGTATTATCCATTACAACAGAAGAGGATGATAAGGTAACCACAGAAAGAATCTGGATGTATGGACAAGAATCAGCGTGTTTTGCTTTGCTGCTTAATTTTTATGGAGGTGGACAAACTGCCCAGCATACCCTTTATTCCGGTGCTATTGTAAATGCGGAGTTAGCTTTTTATCCTTCTGTATTGCCACTTAGGGCCATTATAAAGGATCAAACAGCTATTGCACCTTTTACTTCATTAACAGGTTTTGGAAGTTTTAAGTCGATAACTGAGCTGGTTGCCCAAACGTTATCGGTATTACCTTTTGCTGAAAAAGTTCCGTGTCTTTTGTCCAATGTTAAGATTAACCTGACAAATAAAAAATGGTTGCTAATGGATGCTGATAATTTATCATACTTGTTGAATAATACGGAAAACACTTGTTGGAAAGCCTTAGCAATTAGCCAAGGATTGCCATTTTCGGCATTTGCTGTTTATGAAAACGAGAAATTAACGATCCTGTCCATGTGGACAAAAGCTAACTTTTACTCAATAGTGTAATGCATTCAGAAGATATAATTAAGTCGGCTCTTTTAGGGACTGATAAGTATATTCCCAATGCTCCCTCTGCATTGACGGAATGGGATAGTTCCCTGCAAGCGACAAAAGAAGATAAAGAGGATTATTTTCTAAAGTTAGCTGTCGGTGCCCTACTGTTTGATGAGTTAGGAACCGATCCGGTTAAGGTAACAGATGTAGGTACAGTTTGCCCTTGTGAAACGAAAGAATATATTTCAATAAAGGCAACCTCATTACTTAATCAATTACTACAAACCAAGGAAGAGCTTTTATTTAGCTATTTTATCAATTTATGCTGGGAGCAAGGAAAGGTGGTAACTCCAGAATTTGTACCGGAACTGCTTGATAAAGCATTTGTCAATAAAAATAAAGAAAGCGCTCTAAGTTTAGTTGAAGTTTGTGGCGAAACAGGTAAATGGCTAACCGGATTGAGTGAATCATGGAGCCAATTATTCAATCCTCAGGGTACTGATATATGGGAAACAGGGAGCTTTGTGCAGCGTAAAAGTTACCTTAAACAACTTCGTGAACAAGATCTTCGAGCTGTAATTCCATTACTGGAAAAAACAATTGCAGAAGAAACTGCTTCCAATCGTCAGGAGTTCCTTGAAATATTTGCCATTGGTTTAAGCCTAGACGATGAGTCTTTTCTGACAGGGTTTATTGCTGACCGAAGTAAAGTGATTAAACAAACGGTTTACAATTTATTAAGATCGTTAAGAGGTTCTGCTCTTAACCTTTCTTATATCGAATTTCTTAAAAAGGTTTTGTCTGTACAGGAACAACGTGCTTTTATCATTGTTAAAAAGAAATCGTTGGTGATTAGTAAAGAATTTACTCCTGATAAGGAATTATTTGAGTCAGGAATCGGAAAGATCAGCTCCCAGAAAGGAGTTGATGATAGTGATTTTTGGGTTTCCGAGTTGATTCAATATGTTCATCCGGAAGATCTTGCCAGTTTGTTGGGTACAACTGTCGGAGAAGCATTAGAGCTATTTTTGGATCATCCACAAAAAAAGCTTTTCACTCCGTCATTGATTCAAGCTGTAAATACTTATCGATATACCAGCTGGCTCGATAAGTTAATTGATCAAAAAGAGGTAGACGGAAAAAGCTTAATTCATTTGATGAATGTAACTGATCGTTATAAATACCTGGAGCAGCTGCTTGAAAACGAATTAAGCTATGTTATCCAGTTGGTATGTGATTTAGATGAAAACGAACTGATACCAGCTGCATTCGCAGAAAAACTTCTTTTAAAGCTAAAAAAAGAACCTTACACTGTTTATCAGAATGGTTATGCTTTGCTTGCAATGCATTTACCTCAGTCGGTTTGTGGTACATTGGAACGATATTACAATACTGGAAATGAACAGGCACATGACAGATACCTTTCAACCCAGTCGGCAGCAATGCTTCGTATCATTGAAATCAGAGAGAAAATAAAAGATTATTTAAGTAATAATTAACAACTATTTATGTCATCAATACTTCGTCAGCACGCTGAAGAGCAGTTTGCATCAGAATTAGAAGAACTTATAAAACAAGATAAAAACGTTAAACCTCAAAACTGGCAACTATCACCTCAGGCTGTTGTAACGTACTTGGTAGGCGGTAAGTTGAGTAACGGATTTGAAATCACACCAAAGTATATAGGAAGTCGCCGACTGATGGAAATCGCGGTAGCTACACTGACTACCGACAGGGCCCTGTTGTTATATGGCTTGCCTGGTACAGCGAAATCATGGGTATCGGAGCATATTGCTGCAGCAATTGCGGGCGATTCAACAATGGTTGTACAAGGAACAGCAGGTACAGGAGAAGAGGCTGTTCGGTATGGGTGGAATTATGCGCGGTTACTTTCTGCCGGTCCGGTAATCGATGCAATTGTCGAAACACCTGTTATGAGGGCAATGAAAGATGGTAAAATCGTGAGGGTAGAGGAGTTGACCCGTATCAGCTCCGATGTGCAGGATACGTTAATTACCATTCTTTCAGAAAAAACATTGCCCATACCTGAGTTAAATACGGAAGTACAGGCTGTAAAAGGCTTTAACCTGATCGCAACAGCTAATAACAGGGATAAAGGTGTTAATGAGTTATCAAGTGCATTAAAACGCCGTTTTAATACCGTTATTCTTCCGGTTCCTTCTTCAATGGACGAAGAAATTGCAATTGTGCAACAGCGTGTTTCGGGCTTTAGTAAAGCGATGGAACTTCCTATTGAAAGACCAATTCTGGAAGAAATACAACGTATTGTAACCATCTTTCGTGAGCTTAGAGCAGGGGTTTCCATAGATGGAAAGGCCAAACTTAAATCCCCTTCAGGTACACTAAGTACGGCTGAGGCAATTTCTGTAATGAATAGTGGATTGTCACTTGCTTATCATTTCGGTGACGGAAGTTTAAAAGCAGATGATATTGCTTCGGGGGTAATTGGTGCGGTTATTAAAGATCCTGTTCAGGATAAAATTGTTTGGCAGGAATATCTTGAAACAGTGGTGAAGCAACGTGATGGATGGAAAGACATTTATCGCGCATGTAGGGATCATGTTTAACAAGAATGCCTGATTTACATTTCTTAGGAATACGCCATCACGGACCAGGTTCGGCGAGGCATGTTAAAGAATCTATTGAACAGATAAAACCTGATATTATCCTGGTAGAAGGTCCTCCCGAAGGAGAGGAAATGTTGCAATGGGTGATCAGAAAGGAAATGAAACCGCCGGTTGCTTTATTGGGCTATGTTCCTGATAATCCGCAAAATGCTGTTTTCTATCCCTTTGCAGTTTATTCTCCAGAGTGGCAAGCCATCTATTATGGAATCTATAATAATATTCCGGTCAGGTTTATTGATATGCCATTGGTAAATAAACTGGCTTTTGAAAAAGAAGCAGAAGAAAATTCGGATTCGACTAACATTGGTAAACAGCCAATTGCGCATTTGGCTGAAATTGCTGGATTTGAAGATGCTGAAGAATGGTGGGAACATCAGTTTGAAATTAATCATCAGCCACTTCAGGCTTTTGAAGCTATATCACATTTAATGCATTCGTTGCGCGAAACTTTTCCGGATAAAAGTGAAAAGGAAATGATTCGTGAAGCCTTTATGCGAAAAAACATTCGTTTAGCTCAAAAAGAAGGTTTTTCCCGTATAGTGGTTATTTGTGGTGCATGGCATGTTCCTGCATTGCAAACAATGCCTGCACAGAAAGAGGACGACCAGTTATTAAAGAACTTAAATAAAGTTAAAGTAGATACGACATGGATTCCCTGGACGAATGATCGTTTGTCATTTGAGAGTGGTTACGGAGCTGGGGTAAATTCACCAGGCTGGTACCAGCACCTTTGGGTTAATCCCGACGATAACGGAGTGATATGGTTAACTCATGTAGCCCGTTTATTCAGAAATAACCGCATGGATGTATCTTCTGCTCATGTAATTGAGTCGGTCCGACTGGCTCAGTCACTGGCTGCGATGAGAAACTTGCATCGGCCCGGTTTAAAAGAGATGAATGAAGCTGTTCAATCAGTGATGTGCAACGGAGAAGAAGTGCTGATGCGATTGGTGTGGGATCAACTTATTGTCGGGCTGGAAATGGGAGAAGTTCCTGAAGATGTTCCTCAGGTTCCATTACAAAAAGACCTTGAAATTGCTATCCGAAAACTTCGTTTAAAACAACTCAATGAGAGTAAGTCGATTACATTTGACCTTCGCGAGGAAAACGATCTGGCTAAAAGTATTCTGCTTCATCGTTTAAATGTTATTGGCGTAAAATGGGGAAGACAAGGGTATGCCTCAGGGAAAGGAACTTTTAAAGAGGAATGGGTGATTAAATGGGAACCTGAGTATACCATACAACTATTGGAAAAAGCAGTTTGGGGAAATACGCTTGAACTGGCTGCCAATAACTATCTTTCTTACAAAGCCTCTGAAACTAATGAGCTTTCGGATGTAGCACTATTATTGGAACTTGCGATACCGGCAGACCTTCACGAAGGTATTTTCAGCGTAATGAATCGAATGGATTTACTGGCGGCTAACACAACTGATGTTCATTCATTAATAAAGGCTTTTATTCCGTTGGTAAAGATTAAACGTTATGGGAATGTTCGAAAAACAGATCTGGATATCATTCAGTTAATAACAGATACGCTTTTTAGCAGAATTTGCATAGGGCTTCCTTCTGCTTGTTCGGGAATTGATGAAGATACGGCTGAACAATTTGATATGCTCATTAACGAAATGAATCAATCCATGATGTTGTTGGAGGATGAGCTGCAGGCGGAATGGATACAAACATTGTTCAGAATTATTAATAGCAACAACTCAATTGCTTTATTGCACGGCCTAAGTTGTAAGTTGTTATTTGATTGGAAAGCGACAGACAGCCAAATAATAGCTGCTGAGTTTAATAAGGCCTTATCGATAGCGAATGATCCTGCTTATTCGGCGATGTGGCTGCAGGGCTTTTTAAGTGGAAATGTAACTACATTGTTATTGGATGATGTCATTTGGGGTATTATAAATAATTGGGTTGGAGATTTGGACGAAGAAATTTTTCAGCAATTGATTCCTTTACTAAGGCGGACATTTGCAACATATACATCTCCTGAAAAACAAAAAATTGCCATAAAGGCAAAATCGGGCATTTCAGGTCATGTAACACCTGTAATTAACCGAGATTTCGATACCGAAAGAGCTATAAAGATAGTTCCTGTTTTAAATCAATTAATGGGTATTAATTAGTATGAGTGAACAAAGTTTAAAACGATGGCGATTGATTTTAGGGAATGAAACGAAAGATGAGTTGCCTGTAGAGCTTTCATTGAGAGAGGTTAGTATTGATAAAACACTTGAAGCTTTGTATAACGGAGATCGCAAAGGAGGATTAGGAAGCTCATCGCCTAATGTAACAAGGTGGTTGGGTGATATCAGAACCTATTTTCCCAATACAGTGGTGAAAGTGATGCAGCAAGATGCGTTAAAGCGACTTAACCTGACATCAATGCTTACAGAACCTGAAATGCTTGAAGCTGTGGTTCCGGATGTTCACCTGGTGGCTAACCTAATGACATTGGGAAGAGTAATTCCGGAAAAGACTAAAGATACTGCCCGGCAGGTAGTAAAGAAGGTTGTGGATGAATTGATGCAAAAATTAGCATCTCCAATGCAACAGGCAGTTTCGGGTAGTTTGAACAAGGCAAGAAAGAACCGCCGCCCACGTCATAATGAAATCGACTGGAATACAACCATAAGAAAGAACCTGAAACACTATCAGGAAGAATATAAAACGATCATTCCTGAAGTAAGGATTGGGTATGGAAAAAAGAGAAAGGCAATGAAAGACATTGTTCTTTGCCTTGATCAAAGCGGATCAATGGGAACTTCAGTAGTTTATTCAGGGATTTTTGGTGCGGTGATGGCGTCAATTCCAGCTATTCGAACCCAAATGGTTGTATTTGATACTGCTGTTGCAGACCTTACCGAAGAGCTGCAAGACCCGGTCGATCTGCTCTTTGGTGTGCAGTTGGGTGGTGGGACCGATATTAATAAAGCTTTAACATATTGCCAGCAAATTATTACGAGGCCTTTGGATACGGTTTGTGTATTAATTACCGACCTGTATGAAGGAGGAGATGAAGCAGAAATGAGGAAAACAGCTTTAAATCTTGTTAGTAGCGGAGTTCAGGTGATTACTTTATTAGCCTTGAATGATGACGGTGCTCCGTCGTATTGCAGCAGAAATGCTGCGTATTTCGCCTCATTAGGAATTCCCGTTTTTGCATGCACTCCTAACTTGTTTCCAGATCTGATGGCTGCGGCATTAAGTAAACAGGATATTGGATTATGGGCTTCTTCCCATGATATCAGAACTGCCGGAATTAAAAATGATTGATGTAATTTGATACAAACTGAACAAAATAATGTCTTTTGCGATTAGTGATTAATTTTCGGGTTCGATACTTTTGAATCAATAAAACATAACACTTGTAGCTTTTCTACAGATCATTATTTTAGTTTTAAGAAGGACCAATCGACCAACAGATTGGTCTTTTTTGTTTTTACCGTAAAAGGCCAGTACTCTACACTGGCCTTTTGGTTATTAAATTATTTTTTCTTTTCAGCTTTCCAGGCTTCAGCATAAGTATCAAAAATTTCGGCTAAGCTTTTTCCAATTTTTACATAATCATCGTCATTTAAATTGGCAAGCGAAACCCTGATCGACCATTCTGGTCCGTCAAATCCACCGCCATTTAACAATACAATTGAAGATTTTTCGGCTAAACGGAATAAGATATCGGTAGGCTCAAAGTTCTTTTGAAGATAATCGCCTAAACCATCTCCGTATTTCATCTGTGCCCAGCCTAATAAATCGATTTCAGAGTAATAGCCTGCACGATCTGGGTTTTTAAATAATGGAATACCTAGGTTATCCCATAGTAAGTTCAGACGTTTCAGGACAATATCCCTGGTTAGTTGTTTGTATTTATTTTCTTTGTCGAGTAAGCAGGACGCCGAAAAAAGCATCATTTGCGTTTGTTGCGGCAGTGATAAACCTGCTGTATGATTTAATGCCACCAAGCGACTATCAGCCACCATCCGGTCAATAAATTTAATTCTTTCGGGATGTAGGGTAAGTGTCGAATAACGTCTGTTTAGCTCATCCATACGCTTTTGAGGTAATGCTGAAAGCATTTTATCAAATACATTATTTTCATGGATTACCACAACGCCTAAACGCCAACCCGTACAGCCAAAATATTTGGAAAATGAATAAACGCCAATTGTATTTTCCGGTAATTCAGCCATTAAAGACCGGAACCCGGGAACAAATGTTCCGTATACATCATCAGTAATGATCATCAGATTTGGATTCATGTTTTTGACGATCTTAATCAAGCGTTTTATGCTATCCTGACTAATAGCAACAGACGGAGGGTTACTTGGATTGGTGACGAATAAAGCTTTTATAGAACGATCAGACAGCTTCTCAATTTGTTCATTTGAATATTGCCAGGTGTGCCTATTATCAGCACTCATTTCATCGGCTTCAATTTTAATCACATTAAAACTGAAACGTTCTAACTCCGGAATTTCAAGGTATGGTGTAAATGCTGGAACCATTAGGGCAATCGTATCTCCCTTATTCAATAAGCCATTATTTTGCAATGAATCAAAGATATAGCACATGGCCGCTGTTCCGCCTTCTACTGCAAATATGTCGTATTTGCCTTTTGGTGGCTTATTGTCGCACATTTCTTGTACGATATAATCATGAACAATTGGCTCAAAATGATCAAGCATACGATCAGGAACAGGGTATTGATCACCAATGATTGATCCAGCCATTTCATGTACCCATGAATCAGGATCAAATTGGTGATTCTTTAATCCATACTGGTAAGTTGCCTCCAATAGCCCAATGCCTTGGGTATTTTTATTGTTTTTGATGAATTCTTCCAATCGTTTAGCAATCCCTTTAAGTTCCGGAATACCTGCTAATCCCGGAAAGTCCATTGCTCTTCGGCATTCTGCTAAGCCAAACTGCCCTAATGCAAAAAAAGCTTCGCGCGGAGTGGTCGCTATCCAATTTGGGTTTCCGCGCCCGGCATTCAGCATTACATCGGTTTCTTTTTTATCTTTTGCGCTTGCTAAGGCGATCAGGTTGTCTTTTAACTCAAAAGGACTAAGTTGTTGAAGAACTTCTTGCTTAGCCCTCGATGTCTTAATTTTTTCAATTTTAGAGCTCATATTTAGATTTATTAGTTAGCGATTTTATGAAAACAATAGTACAATTACCACACCCCAGATAATCAATAAAGTATTTCCGACTGCATAGGTTACTGTATAGGAAAGGGAAGGGGTATTGCTTTTAACAGCATCCTGAATAGCGCCTAATGCCGCAGTGGTGGTTCTGGCTCCCGCACAGCCACCCAAGTTAATGGCCGGATGAAATTTGAAGATATAGCGACCAATGAGCAACCCCAGAAACATAGGAATTAGACTAGCGAAAATCCCGGCAATAAACAGGCTTAATCCTAACTCCTTAAATCCTTCAACAAAGCCTGGTCCGGCGCTTATACCTACAACTGCAATGAAAGTATTTAAACCCAGATTATTCATGATCCATAATGCAGGAGCGGGGATGCGACCGAATGTTGGGTGCTGTGATCGTAGCCAACCGAATATTAATCCGGCAATTAAAGCACCACCACTTGTACTTAAACTGAAGGGCACATGACCAATATGGACAGTCAAAGCACCGAATAATCCACCAAGCAAAACTCCAACACCAACAAACATTATGTCGGTTGAAGTAGTGGGACGATCGGCATAACCGAGGAAATTTGCTGATCTGTCCACTTCATGTTTGAGCCCTGTAATATCAATCTGATCTCCACGTTCAATTTTTAACCCGCCACTTAATGGCATTTCAACACCCGCACGTGTAACTCGATTAACACCAATACCATGGAAGTTTTTACTGATAAGCTCGTCGTTTTTGATGATTTCAGCTAATGTTTTACCAATAACCTCTTTATTTGTAATTAATACACTTACTGTTTCAATGGTGAAATTTAGTAACTCAGGATCATTTATTTCTTTTCCAACATGATCCTGATCGGTAAGGAAAAAAGAACGCTGACCACCTGCAACAATTGAATCTCCAAATGAGATTTTAAGATCAGGAGTAGCGTCAATGATCTTACCGTTTGATTTAATACGTTCAATGAATACCCTATTCCCAAAACTTTCCAGGTACTCTTCTGTTTCATTTACGGTTTTGCTGTTTTTGAACCATTCATTTTCTACTGTGAATGCCCTAAAAATTACTCTGTTTAAAGCAGAACGCAGGCTGGGATCATTGTCAGAAACTGATTGTCCTAACTTTGCTTCCAGTTCTTTACATTCCTGAATCACTTTTTCAGTTCCTCCCAATAATTTTGGTCCAACAGAGGCCAAAAACCAAGCTGTTCCGGCTGTTCCGAAAATGTACGTAACAGCATATGCAATGGGAATTTTATTAGTTAACGCTGCTTTTTCAGCAGCAGATATATTTAACTGATTTATTGAATCGGAAGCGACACCAATTACTGCCGAAATTGTATTTGCTCCTGCAAGGAAGCCGGAGGCAGTTCCAACATCGTAATTCAAAAATTTAGCAATAGCATAAGGAACAAGTAAACACAGGATACAAATAATGACTGCAAAATAGACTTGCGGTAAACCATCTTTTTTTAATCCCCTGAAAAATTGAGGGCCAACACTGTAGCCAACTGCAAATAAGAACATGAGAAAAAAAACAGATTTTACAGTAGGAGAAACATCAATCTTTAATTGTCCGATTAAAACTCCCATCAACAGTACCCCTGTAACGGAGCCCAAACTAAAACTGCCGATTTTAATGTTTCCAATAAAAAAGCCGAGGGCGAGCGCAAGGAATACCGAAAGTTCGGGGTATTGCTGCAGCGTAGTAACAAACCATGTCATAAAGAGAGCGTATTGTTTTTCTAAGATTAATTGTGTGTTTTATAAGGGTTTCTCTCTAAATTAATGAATTATAATTAGTAAGCATAGAGTGGTATTAAATTATTATTCGTGGAAACTTTCTTTAAGGATATTATATTTGAACATAACTGTAACCTTTAGTTAAGCAACTACGTCAAAACATACAATAAATAAGAACTAACATTTTATGAAACCAAAAATTACCTTTGCGATACTTTTTTTAGCTATTTTAGGTTTAAGCGCATGTAAAAAGATCTGCGTGAAAGGGTCTGGCAACGTTGTTACCAAAGAGCGTGTGCTAACTCACTTTAAAGAGCTTGATATGAGTGGAGCTTTTAAATTGGAACTTACTCAGGATTCTGTTCAAAAAGTAGAAATAATTACAGACGATAATTTACAGGATTATGTAAAAACCACCGTAAATGGTGATAGACTGGTAATAAAGAGTGAAAAAAATCTTTGTGCTACAAAAAATGTACTGATAAGAATCCATGTTAACGAGTTATCAAAAATTGAGGCTTCTGGTGCTGTAGATGTTAAAACCACTAATGAGTTTAAACAGCCATCATTTGAATTGAAATCTTCTGGAGCAACAGAATCAGATTTGATGATGAATGTAAATACATTAAGTACAAGAATCAGTGGTGCCGGAAAGATAGCATTGCGTGGACAAGCTGCTGAATTAAACATCAAGATTTCAGGCGCCGGAAAAATTAAGGCTTTCGATCTGGTTGCTAATAAATGTGTTGTTGATGTTAGTGGAGCTGCTGATTCAGAAGTAAATGTATTGTCGGAACTTAATGTTTCTGCAAGTGGTGCAAGTAAGGTTTCTTACAAAGGTGCTCCTGCCAAAGTTGTTGAAAACTCAAGCGGAGCTTCATCAGTAAAAAAAGTGGAGTAAGCTGATTTAATAACTTATATAAATCCTTTCTGATAGCTCAGGAAGGATTTTTTGTTTATAAGCTTTTTCAATGGCTAAGTAGATTTACTTAAAAAATATTACTTTTAGCCAGCATATGTTGATTAAATCTGACAAGAAAGTTGTAAATGCCTGGGCAATGTATGACTGGGCTAATTCGGTATATTCATTAACGATTACTTCGGCGATATTTCCTGTTTATTATAATGCCGTAACATCGAGTGCTACAAGCGATAAGGTTTATATCTTTGGGATGGAGTTTGTGAACACAGCTCTTTATTCCTATGCTATTTCTGTTGCTTTTTTAGTAGTGGCATTGATCAGTCCGTTGCTATCAGGAATTGCTGATTACAGTGGAAGAAAGAAAACATTTATGCAGTTTTTCTGCTATATGGGTTCACTTGCTTGCATCGGTTTATTCTTTTTCAATAAAAATACCCTTGAGTTAGGAATCATCTGCAGTATCATTGCATGCATTGGTTATGCTGGAAGTATTGTTTTTTATAATGCTTATTTACCTGAGATTGCCCCACTACAAGAACAAGATGCTGTTTCGGCCAAAGGATTTTCATACGGATATATTGGCAGTACAATTCTGCTAGTAATTAATCTCGCAATGATCCAGTTTCCTGGCCTTTTTGGTCTCGAGAACAATGATATGCCTGCCCGATTATCATTTTTATCGGTTGGATTATGGTGGGCCGGTTTCGCCCAAATAACCTTTGCCCGTTTACCTAAATCTACCATTGATAAAAGTGTTACAAAACATGTTTTTTTCAATGGCTATAAGGAGCTGTTAAAAGTTTGGAATGAACTTAAGTCGTTACCGCGCTTACAGCGATTTTTACTGGCATTCTTTTTTTATAATATGAGTGTACAAACCATTATGTATGTGGCCACGCTTTTTGGAACTAAAGAACTTCATATGCAAGACGCACAACTCATTGCCACTATATTTATCATTCAGCTTGTTGCCATTGGAGGAGCCTATATTTTTGCATGGTTATCATCTAAGGTTGGGAATATTCAAACATTGATTCTTGCTGTAATGATCTGGATCGGAATAGGTACATGTGCATACTTTCTTCAAACCTCCCTTCAGTTTATGGCTTTGGCTTTTTTCGTTGGTTTGGTAATGGGAGGGATACAGGCACTTTCACGGTCGACTTATTCCAAATTATTACCTGCAACTAAAGACACTGCCTCTTATTTCAGTTTTTATGATGTAACAGAAAAAATATCACTAGTCATAGGCACATTTTTGTATGGTTATATTGAGGTAATTTCTGGTAGTATGAGAGGATCCATATTATTCATTACCATGATATTTATAGTTGGATTGCTTTTATTAGTCCGTTTAGTTAAAATTCCATCATTGCAAGCGCTTTCGCGTGTAATGAATTCAAATAATTAAAATTAATACTCTCCATGAAAGTCGAATTATTTATTCCTTGTTTTATCGATCAAATAAGTCCGGAAACGGCTTTTAATACCATAAAAGTATTAGAAAAATTAGGGTGTAAAGTTTCATACAATCCTAATCAAACATGTTGTGGACAACCGGCTTTCAATTCAGGTTTTTGGGATGAAGCCAAAGAAGTTGGTCAGAAATTTCTGGACGATTTTTCAGCACACGACTATATTGTTGGTCCTTCCGGATCATGTGTTGGTATGGTAAAGAGTTATTATAACGATCTGTTTACTAATGCAATATCACACAATAAATGCAGGAATGTTCAGAATGCTATTCACGAGCTTTCCGACTTTATCGTAAATGTATTGAAGAAAGAAAATGTGGGAGCCAAACTTCAAGGTAAAGCTGTTTACCATGATTCATGCGGTGCACTACGTGAATGTAAAATAAAAACGGAACCCCGGACTTTGTTAGCAAACGTAGAAGGATTGGAGCTAGTAGAAATGAATGATGTGGAAGTTTGTTGTGGATTTGGTGGTACGTTTGCCGTTAAATTTGAGTCTATTTCTTCAGCAATGGCAGAGCAAAAGGTAAACAATGCCTTGGCGACCGGAGCAAATTATATTATATCAACAGATACTTCTTGCCTGATGCATTTACAGGGATATATTGAAAAAAATAATCTCCCTATTCAAACAATGCATATTGCAGATGTGTTGGCAAGTGGATGGTAATAAATCGCATAAAAACAATAAAACACTAACCAAAAAACAAAAACAATTTATGAAAAAAACTTTATTCTCTGCTAAACCTTTAGCACTTGACCTGGCTTTATTATTAGTTAGAGTTGGATTTGGTGCGGCTATGATTACACATGGTTTGCAAAAGCTAAATGGTTATTCAGGAATGGTAAATAAGTTCCCGAGCCTCTTCGGAATTGGTTCACAAACTTCATTGATCTTGGCAATTTTCGCAGAATTATTTTGTGCTGCATTATTGATTTTAGGTTTAGCCAGCCGTTTTGCACTTGTATTTTTGATTGTTACAATGGGCATAGCATTTTTCTACATCCATGGTAATGATCCGTTTGGAGATAAAGAAATGGCATTCCTTTACCTGGTTGCTTTCATCGGACTGTTTTTTACTGGTCCTGGAAAATACTCGGTAGATTCAAATATGAAATAATAAATAGTAGTGCTAATGAGTGTGTAATGCTCATTGGCACATTATTTTATAATATTTAGAAATCTTGCTAAAAAGAATATCCGGCATAAATGGTTTAGCCAGGTAATCGTTCATACCACATTCTTCAATTCTTTCTGTTATATGCGGCATCACATCAGCCGTAAATGCAATAATTGGTATTTCTGAATTAAACTTTCTTATTTCCATACTTGCCTGGTAGCCGTCCATTTCAGGCATTTGCAAATCCATAATGATCATATCGTACTGATTGGCACGGCACTTATCAACTGCAATCAAACCATTTTCGGCCATATCCACATCAATATTCCATTTTGTTAAAAACCTACGGCCAACCAATGCATTCATTTGATTGTCTTCCACTAATAAAACTTTCATCCCTGATAAATTATATATTTTCTTTTTCCTTTTTTCTTCTTCGTGCTCGGTTAACGCATAATAAAGTTTAGAGAACCTGATCTGGAAACTAAATTCAGAGCCTTTTCCGAGTTCGCTATTCAATTGTATTGTGCTGTTATGTAGTAATAATAATCGTTTAGTTATGGCTAATCCAAGGCCAGAACCACCATATTTACGGGTTGTTGAAGATTCTGCTTGTGTAAAACTTTCAAATATTCGTTCCAAATCAGTTTCAGCTATGCCAATCCCAGTGTCTTTGATTGAAAAATACAGTTCAACATCGTTTTCCGATTCATAAATCAATTGAACGGAGAGCGTCACAGATCCTTCCAGTGTGAATTTTACTGCATTGCCAATCAGGTTGTTAATGATCTGGTTTAAACGAATTGGATCCCCAATAATTATTCCCGGAATTTTTTCATCGATAACACATTCAAAAGCAATATTCTTTTCCCGTGATTTCAGCACAAAGGGTTTGCAAGAGTTTTGAATAAGTTCACTTAGGTTGAAGCTTACTTTTTCTAACTCAATTTTGCCTGTTTCGATCTTGTTAAAATCAAGGATGGCATTTACAAGTCCCAAAAGATTTTCGGCTGAAGATTTAAGGATCATCAGATTTTCAAGTTGAGCCAGATCCTTATATTCATCTAATAATAAATGGGCAATTCCAATGACCGAGTTAATGGGTGTTCTTATTTCATGACTTATAACCGAAAGAAATTCTTCTTTGGCTTTAGCACCTTGTTCTGCTTCTTCTTTAGCACGAATGAGTTCTTTTTCAAAATTCTTTTGGAGTGTAATATCCTGTATGGTTATAAGCAGTCGTTTTGTATTTAAATCTTCATCTTGTATCCGTGAGATCTTTGCATTATACCAAACGTTAGCACCACTATGTATACCAGGATATTCACAGTTGATGGTTTCTCCGGTATCTAATACCTGCTGTGCGAATAATTCCATCCGTCTACTAAACTCATTAGGGATTACTTCGCTGATCTTTTTATGTAATATTTCTTCTCTTGAAGTAAACAAAATGGATTCATCATTCACCCAAACATTTTCATACTCCAGTTTATCGTTTACTTCAAATACAATATCATTTAATGAGCGTATTAAGGCCTGTAATTGTGCATCGTTTTTTCTGAATTTTTCTTCATTGGTTTTCTGGTCGGTAACATCGATGGCGGTTCCAAGAAAATGAAGCATGTTAGACTCTTCCTCAATGATCGGACACATCTGAACATGAATGTATTTAGTGCTTCCGTTGGGTTGAATGATTCTGTAGGTATGACTGTAACTTGTCTTTTTTTCTGCACTTTCTGATATAGTACGCTGTACAGTTTCACGATCATCCATGTGCACCTTTGTTTTCCATCCTTCATTGATGAGCATGCTCTTGGGATAACCGGTAAGTCGTTCACAATGGCTGTTTACATAGTAACAATGACCGACGGAATTAATATAGAAAATGGCGAATGGAATCTGATCCAGAATCTCTTTTTGTGAGTTACTCAATAACTTAGGCTTCAAAACTGACGAGAATTCAGTGTTGAAATTAGGGAAAGTTAGTTGGCTCATAACAAAGCGTAATTAGTGAGTATCGATAACGATTTTTTTCATAAATTCAGTTAAGAGCGTAACTTTCAGGCTATCATCACAAATAAACTGCCAGTTTTTTTATGTATACAATTTTAAGAAAGTTGCGTTAAGGATGATTTACTGCAAACGGCGAAAAAAAGAAGTAAATACCTTCATATTCACCTTTTTCTTTTGGTGTTGAAAAGCTAAATTTGCGATTCTTCAAAATTACGTTTGTAGGTAAATAGGAAAAGATTAATGATTAAAATTACACTTCCCGACGGTTCAATCCGTGAGTACGAAAAGGGCACATCCAGCTTGCAGGTAGCACAATCCATTAGTGAAGGATTGGCCCGCAATGTTTTGGCTGCCGAGGTTAATGGTGAAATTTGGGACGCATCTCGTCCGATTAACACTGATTCAACCGTAAAATTATTAACATGGAATGATCAGGGAGGTAAATCTACCTTTTGGCATTCATCGGCACACTTAATGGCCGAAGCTTTAGAAGCCTTGTATCCAGGAATTAAATTAGGTATAGGTCCGTCTATAGAAACGGGTTTTTACTATGATATTGATTTCGGCGATCACCAGTTTTCTTCTGACGACTTTGATAAAGTAGAGAAGAAAATGATCGAACTGGCTAAAACGAAAGAGGAATATAAACGCTCTGATGTTGCTAAAGCTGACGCAATCAAGTATTTTACTGAAAAAGGAGATCAGTATAAACTGGAGCTGATTGATGGCCTTGAAGATGGCAGTATTACTTTCTATCAGCAGGGTAACTTCACAGATCTTTGTCGTGGTCCACATATTCCGAATACCGGATTTATTAAAGCTGCGAAATTGATGAGTGTTGCAGGCGCTTACTGGAGAGGTGACGAGAAAAATAAACAATTAACTCGTATATATGCAGTTACATTTCCTAAGGCTAGTGAGTTAACAGATTATTTAACTTTATTGGAAGAAGCTAAAAAACGCGATCACCGTAAGTTAGGTAAGGAGCTTGAGTTATTCACTTTCTCGGAAAAAGTAGGGGCCGGGTTACCATTATGGTTGCCAAAAGGCACTTCTTTACGAGAGCGTTTAGTACAGTTTTTATCAAAGGAACAAGTGAAGGCTGGTTACGAACAAGTAATCACTCCGCATATTGCTCATAAAGATTTGTACATAACTTCCGGCCATTATGAAAAATATGGAAAAGATTCGTTCCAGCCGATTCATACGCCAAACGAAGACGAAGAGTTCTTGTTAAAGCCCATGAACTGTCCGCATCACTGTGAGATCTATAAGTCGAAACCTCGTTCTTACAAAGATCTTCCGGTGCGTTATGCTGAATTCGGAACAGTTTACCGTTATGAGCAAAGCGGAGAGCTTCACGGATTAACCCGTGTTCGCGGCTTTACTCAGGATGATGCGCACTTATTCTGTCGTCCAGATCAGGTAAAAGAAGAGTTTGAAAAGGTAATCGATCTGGTACTGTATGTTTTCAAAGCTTTAGGGTTTGAAGATTATACTGCCCAGGTTTCATTACGTGATCCAGAGAATAAAGAAAAATATATAGGTTCTGATGAAAACTGGCAAAAAGCAGAAGCTGCAATTATTGAAGCTGCTGCTGAAAAGGGACTTAAAACTGTTGTTGAGTTAGGAGAAGCAGCGTTTTACGGACCTAAACTAGATTTCATGGTGAAAGATGCTTTAGGCAGAAAATGGCAATTAGGAACCATTCAGGTAGATTATAACTTGCCGGAACGATTCCAATTGGAATATACCGGTAGTGATAATCAAAAACACCGTCCGGTTATGATTCACCGTGCACCTTTCGGCTCAATGGAGCGTTTTGTTGCCGTATTGATTGAACATTGCGCAGGAAACTTCCCATTATGGTTAACGCCAGAACAATATATCATTTTGCCGATCAGTGAAAAATACGCTGATTATGCAAAAAAACTTTCAGAAAACTTAAATATTTCCGATATTCGCGGCTTAATCGATAATAGGGATGAAAAGATTGGCAAGAAAATCAGAGATGCCGAGATTAAAAAAATCCCTTTTATGCTGATCGTAGGAGAGAAAGAACAAGAAGAAAATACCGTTTCAGTGCGTAAACACGGTGCCGGTGACTTAGGTTCACTCACACTTGATCAGTTTGTTGAGATAATTAAAACAGAAACAGCAATTTAATTTAGGAGGTTAAACCTATAGCACAGCAAAGTTTTGGCAGAGGCCCACGTGGTGCCCGTCCTATGCCGGTTAGAAAACAGGCAGAACACAGAATTAACGAACATATTCGTGGTGTCGATGAAGTTCGACTTGTAGGCGAAAATGTTGAACAAGGTGTTTATACCTTAGCAAAAGCCATAGAGCTAGCTGAGGAGTTGGGACTTGACCTTGTTGAAATTTCACCTAATGCTGTTCCTCCTGTTTGTAGAATTACAGATTATAATAAATTCATCTACGAGCAGAAGAAAAAACAAAAGGAAATTAAAGCAAACGCTCAAAAAACTGTTATTAAGGAGATCCGTTTCGGACCGAATACGGATGATCATGACTTTGAGTTTAAATTAAAGCATGCGATTAAATTCCTTGAGGCAGGAGATAAAGTACGTTCTTATGTACATTTCAAAGGTCGCGCGATTGTTTACAAAGAGCAAGGAGAAATTTTATTATTAAAATTCGCTCAGGCTTTAGAGGAAGTTGGTAAGGTTGAACAGTTACCTAAATTAGAAGGTAAACGTATGTTCCTTATCGTTGCTCCTAAAAACAAGAAATAATTTTAAACTAAATAAAGACGAGTAATGCCGAAAATGAAAACCAATTCCAGCGCTAAAAAACGTTTTAGCTTAACTGGAACAGGTAAGATCAAAAGAAAATGTGCTTTCAAAAGCCATATTTTGACCAAAAAAACTACTAAGCAAAAACGTAACCTTACTCAAGCAGCTTTAGTTGATAAAGCAGACATGGGTAACGTAAAACGCATGCTTTGTATTGGTAAATAAGTTGATCTTATCCAGATTTATTAAATTAATTAATTAACCAAGGATTCAGCTCGTCAACGAGAGTTGACATAAGTTCCACAAAGGACGCTGACTACTAAAAAACGTAAAAAATGCCAAGATCGGTTAACGTTGTTGCGGCTCGCCGTCGCAGAAAAAAAATCCTGAAATTAGCCAAGGGCTACTGGGGTTCAAGAAGTAAAGTATTTACGGTTGCTAAAAACACCGTAGAAAAAGGTTTGCAATATGCATACCGTGACAGAAAAGTTAAAAAACGCGAATTCCGTGCATTATGGATTCAGCGTATCAACGCTGGAGTTCGTCAGCATGGTTTGTCATACTCTGCTTTCATGGGTAAAATTCACACTAAAAATATCGGTTT
The DNA here is from genome assembly GCF_000242635.2 of Solitalea canadensis DSM 3403. Lineage (NCBI taxonomy): Bacteria > Pseudomonadati > Bacteroidota > Sphingobacteriia > Sphingobacteriales > Sphingobacteriaceae > Solitalea > Solitalea canadensis. The sequence continues at coordinate 2,395,717 of NC_017770.1, read as the reverse complement.
GAACCGTAAAGTTCTTGCTGACTTAGCTATGAATAATCCTGAAGCTTTTAAGGCAGTTGTTGACGCCGTGAAGTAATTCAAGTTTAAAATTAATATAAAGCCTGTTAGAATTCTCTAACAGGCTTTTTTATTGTTTTTGTAACAACAGTAATTAGTTTAAAGTTTAATATGATAGATATTAATCAAATGAAATATCTGCTTTTTATGCTTACTGGTGTTTTTTTAACATCTTGCTATACCACCCGTCAAACAAAAATTACTAACTACCAATATAATAGTGATATAAATTTAACTATCGATAGAGTTGAAGAAGGAAGTACTATCTCAACAGGGAGTGGTTATTATAGAGCGGGAAAAAATGAAAAATTTGTATTATTTACCTAACAATAACTAACAAAAGCGACCGGAAACAGGACCTGAATTTTGATAATTTTTACTTGCTAGACGTTAAAAGTAAAACAAAATATAAAGTGCAGTTTTCTATGCTAACAGATCCGGTAAACATGTGGGGGAATATTGAATCCTCCATTAAAGAGAATTCGACCAAAAGTCGAAAACTAGTTTTTTTATTTCCAAAAGAACAAATACCTGAGTTTTTATTTGTTAACAATCAGCCGGTTATAATTGAATACATGCCAACTATAACAAGTGCTGCTAATTAAGCGTTTTATTACATCTCTTATCTACTAATATGAAATATTATTATCTATTATTTTTATTTTCTACCGTACTTATTTCTTCGTGTGAGCACTCTCACAGTAAAAGCAAGGCAATAAATGATAAAGCCAAAGGAAAAATAGGGAGTAAGGAAGTCAGCGTTAATTATATCCGTCCATCGGATGATCAGTTTAACGAATTGAATGAAGATGTTTCCTATGATTATGGGGACAAAGGGAATACTGCTTTGATTATCAATGTTGAAGCCCCTCAATGGGGATACTTTAAGTTTGTTTTCAAAGAGAAAATCATAAAGGAGGAGCATTTTGGCGGCGACAGTACTGATGTTTATGAAAAGCAAGAAAATGGTGAATATGGTGTTGTTCGGAAAGATTTTAATGAACCTTATCAGTTAACTGTAAAGAATTTATTTGCCTATGTTTTGCTGGAAGATCACGGGGGGTATGTAGAGAAATGCAAATTTCAGGATTTCGGCAATGAGGTTTACTGGCCCGAGTTTCAGTACGACTATTGCGCTGCTGCAGATGAAGATAACGACGGAAAACCTGAATTCTACCTTGTTTATTATGGAGAAAGTGACGGATTGGATGCAAAACCTTTAAAGGTAATTGTTTATGACAAGGATTTTGATAAGTATAAAGCTACAGCCTATTTTCCTTCTGGAAATGAAGATGACAAGTACCATGTAGAATATTCAGAAAACTGGAAAAAACTCCCTAAAGCGGTTCAGCTTAAGGGTAATTCGATTTTGAAGAAATTTAAGGAGAGTAAGCGCTAAAAAAGTATGTACAAGCTATTTAAATGGTTGTTGCATTTGGTTTTTAGCTGATGTAATCATTGTAATTAGTGATTCTTTTCATTCTATGGGATATGATTTAGCTAATTAAAACGTATTAATTATTGAAATTTGTACTTATATTTGTACATAAATATGTACATGATGTTAACAACAACCATTTCAGATTTTAGAAAAGATATTAAAAAATACTTTGACGAAGTATCTAAAAATCTTGAAACACTTATCATTAATAGAGGAAAGGATAATGGTATCGTTATTATGTCGTTAGCCGAATATAATTCGTTGTTGGCTACAAGCCATGAGCTATCTTCTAAAATAAATGAAAAACGTCTGGATGCTGCTATTGAAAAGCTTAATAATGGAAACTCTTTTGAAAAGGGTTTAATTGAAGAATGAAATATGTATTTGTAGATGAATCCTGGGAGGATTATTTATATTGGCAACAAACAAATAAGAAGTACTTGTTGAAAATTAACGAGTTATTAAAAGATATTTCACGAACGCCGTTTACTGGTCTTGGAAAACCGGAACCTTTGAAACATAAGTATAAAGGCTTTTGGTCAAGAAGGATTGACAATGAGCATAGGCTTATATATAAAGTTAAGGATGATGAAATACTTATTGCAAAATGCCGTTTTCATTATGATTAGCCGTGTTAAGTTGATTTTTCTAAAGTTCTCATTTTTATTTAGTTAAAAGTATCACCTTGTATCTTGCTTCTTATTTTTCTAAGTTTGGCAATTAATCTAACTATTGAATGAAATTAATAGGTACCCTTTTAATAGTAGTTACTGTTTTTGGAGTCATTGCTTGCAATACCGATAAAATTTGTAGCGATACTAATCCAAGCCCTGGAGTAGTAGTAGAGTTTTACAGAGATACACTAAATAAGAAAACCGGTGAACTGGATACCTTTAAATTTTCACTACCTGATACACTTGTTGTGAAAGGAATTGGAACCGATTCTCTAGTAGTGGATTCATTAAGAAGTGTTCAACGAATTGTTTTGCCATTGAATAACAATGCACAGACAAGCACATTTACTTTTGTAATAAATAAGTTGAATCCTGCCTCTAAAAAACGGGAAATAACGAAAGATACCTTAAAGATTGATTATGAAGGTCGGAGAGCGTTTGTTTCTCAAGAATGTGGTTTTAAATTTGATTTCACCATTAAAAATGCAACGGCCACTCAAAATCGCTTTAAAAATAGTGTAACACAACAAACTGATATTACGAATGAAGCTTCGACTGCTCTTTATATTTACTTTAAGTAGTTTATTATTTATCTCATCAGCAGCCGTTGCTCAAGATTCAACCAGGGTTAAATCTAAAAAGGATACTGTAACCTATAAATTACCTAAAGCTTTTACTTTAGGTGTTGATATTAGTTACCCTATCCGCTATGCATTTGACAAGGATATAAAGGCTTTTGAGGTAGTAGGTGATCTTCGACTTAACAATAACTGGTATATTGCGGCTGAAGCAGGATATGGGCATGGAACGCAAGTAAATGATTTCCTTGATTATTCTATTAAAGGCCCGTATTTAAAACTGGGCTTTAATTACAATATCATCAAATTTAGTAAACCTACCAATAACTCATTTTACGTAGGTATGCGTGGAGTGTATAGTATGTTAAGCACGGACGTTAACAATTATAAGATTCGTGACGACTATTGGACGGGTTCTTCCACAGGCTCTTTTTCTCCACCTAACTCAACGGTAGTCAGTTTAGATTTGGTTGTAGGAATGAAAGTGGAAATGGTTAAAAACTTTATTATGGGTTGGACTATAAGAGGTGCGTTTCCTTTATCAAGTTCAATGGATGAATCATTTGACGACCTTTATATTCCGGGGGTAGGTTTTAAAAAGGATTTCATCTTTAACTTCAATTATACATTAAGCTATATGTTACCGTTCGGTAAAGTCAAAAATGTTGTAGTAGAGAAAAAGAAATAAAGTATATAACAGCTATAAAAGTAAAAGCATTTGGAAATCCTTTAGAAAGGAGTATTCCAAATGCCTTTCTTATTTTATGAATAATGTATTAATTGCTAAGATCTTTCACAACCATTTGAATGGTATGTCTGCTACGAACCTCCAATAGAGTCTCTTTGTTAACCAACACGCGATCAATTGTTTCCTGGTTATAATGTCTGATGGTGATGAGTTCCAGGTTGTCGTTATAGCGAACCTTAAAGGATTCTTTTAACTTGCTAATTAATACCGGAGTTTTACGTTCATCAAAATCAACACTTACAGAGAAACTGATTGCAGAATTGTGCATGGTGTTAATTTTAACACCCGTAGCATGAAATACTTCAAAAATATCGCTTAAATTTTCTTCTACAATAAAAGAAAAATCTGTAGGAGAGATGGAGATCAACACCTGTTTAATTTTAAAAATAAATGAAGGTATGATCTTTTTGGGAGCCTCATTACTGATTACAGTTCCACTTTCTTCCGGTTTGATAAACGAACGAACGTATAATGGAATTTGTTTATTCTGCAAAGGCTTGATGGTTTTCGGGTGGATAACCGTTGCTCCATAATAAGCTAATTCAATGGCATCAAGATAAGATAGCTGATCTAATTTCTGCGTATTGTCAAACCATTTAGGATCGGCGTTTAGTACTCCGGGTACGTCTTTCCATATAGTCATCTGTTCAGCATTTAAACTATATGCAAAAATGGCGGCGCTATAATCGGAACCCTCGCGTCCTAATGTCGTAGTAAAGTTTTCCGATGTTCCTCCAACAAAACCCTGGGTTACAATGATCTCATTTTTTAATATTGCCGGAAGTTCGTTTTGAATCAATGTAGCAGAAAGATCCCAATCTACTTTACCTTCACGGTAGGTGTTATCAGTTTGGATATATCCCCGGGCATCGATCCATTTGTTTTGTACCTGATTAGCGTTTAGGTAAGCACTTACAATCTTTGTGGATACTAATTCACCAATAGAAACGATCTGGTCGTATACATAGTCAAATTCGTCGTGTGGCTCATCTTCAATAATCCAATCGACTTCCACAAATTGATTCGAAATATCATCAGCCACTTTTTCTTTTTCAGCACCTTCAAACAGCTCATCAATAACATCAAAATGATACTGTTTTATTTGTTCAAAGATTTCATGTGTATTATCCTGGCGATTAAAAAAAGCTTTGGTAAGGTCTTCAAGGGAATTGGTTGTTTTTCCCATAGCCGAAACCACAATCAACAAATTCTGAGGAGAACCGTATTCTTTAACAATTTTGGTAATATTCCGTATTCCATTGGCATCTTTGGCTGATGCTCCTCCAAACTTAAATATCTGCATGTAAAGCGTGTTTTTTATAGAATGATAGCAGTGAGAGAGAATGAATAGTTTAGGTTAAGTTACATTGCATTCTGTCGTTGATTGTACTCCATTCAGTATTAAAATTCAAGGCTGCAATTTATCCATTCAGGATCAAAATTGGCAGCATATTTTTTATAAAAGTTAATTGCCGGTTCATTCCATTCCAGCACTTGCCAAACCATACCGTTAAAGTTCTTTTCCATGGCTTCAACAATAAGTCGGTCGAATAATAGTTTTCCAATGCCTTTGCCACGCATTTCTTCTGTTACCAAAATATCTTCAAGGTACATCCGAGCTCCTTTCCAGGTAGAATAGCGTACATAATACAAGGAAAAACCAGCTATAATACCGTCTTGTTCGGCTACAAATGCTTTCCAAACCGGATTAGGCCCAAAACCGGTTTCCTCAAAATGCTCAAGCGTAACGGTTACGGCATCCGGAGCTTTTTCATATACCGCTAATTCTTTTATTAATTCCAGCAAACGCGGGCAATCCGTTTTTTGTGCTTCTCGTATTGTAATTGACATAAGTTGTTAGGTGGTTCATAGTTCATGGATCATAGTTTATGGGATGCTATGATCCATTATCTATGAACTAAATACTATAAATTATTATTGGAAATCGGTTTCTTCGTTCTTTCTCCAAAAATGGCACTTCCTACTCTGATCATGGTGCTGCCTTGTTCTATGGCGATCAAGTAGTCGCTTGACATGCCCATTGATATTTCTTTGAATGTCGGGTTGTTTCGGAAAAATGCAGTTTTTAAACCATTAAATAAGGTGGAGAGCTCGTAGAATTCTTCTTTTATCTGTTTCTGACTGTTGGTATTAGTTGCGATGCCCATAACTCCAACAATGCTTACGTTTTTCAATGTAGAAAACTCTTCCGAGCGAAGTAATTCTATCAGTTCATCATATCCGAGACCGAATTTAGTCTCTTCGTCGGCAATATAAACTTGTAACAAGCAGTCAATAACTCGGTTGTTTTTGAGCGCTTGCTTATTGATTTCCTGAAGCAATTTAAGACTGTCGACAGAATGGATAAGGTTTACAAACGGAGCAATGTATTTAACTTTATTCGTTTGAAGGTGTCCAATTAAATGCCATTCAATATCTTTGGGCAAATGTTCATACTTATCTACCATTTCCTGAACCTGGTTTTCACCGAAAATTCGTTGCCCCGCATCGTAAGCTTCCTGAATTTTTTCTACTGGTTGAGTCTTGGAAACGGCTATAAGTTTAACTTTTACTGCGCCTAATTGCTTTTTAAAATCATTGATATTGGCAGAGATGCTCATTAATGTATAATTTTACAGATTATTAAAAACGAAAAATGTAAAGAAAAACCATCTGGCTTTTCAATGGTTCGCAAATTTACAATATGAAACGAGCATGTTCAATAAAATCATAAGGATAATAATGTTTAATGTAAAGCTTCCAACTGTTGGAAAACAAAAAATAATAAAGATATGTTTATTTAGTTCCTTTATTTTAAGTGTCTTAGTTGTCGGCTGTAAAAATGATAGCCGTCCCTCAGATGTAATTCCGGAAGAAAAAATGAAGAATATTCTTACCGATTTACATTTGATAGAGTCACGATCGTACCGGATTCCTAAAGACGACTCTGCTAAACGTGTTACAAAAGCTTCATACGAGTTTGTATTCAAAAAGTATGGTATTGATACTGCTGCATTAAGCAGAAGCATGAAATACTACCTCAATAATCCTGAAATAATGGATGTAATGTATGAGCAGATGATTGATAGCTTATCGAAAAGGCAAAGTGAGTTGTCTAAAACTGATCGACCAGCTTCAATTGAAAAACCTTTTGCGGGTAAAACGGTAAACAAAAAAACTATAAACAGAGACTCGTTAAAAAGGGTGAGAGACTCCGTTTTTAGGAAATTAGATTTAAAGAAGCACCCTGTTCAATAGAATGGTTGAATCAAAAAAGGTTGATTTAACCTGATTAAAAATACAAATAGTGTTATATCCCGAAAACGTAGGAGAAAAATTAGGTTTCAATGATATAAAAGAGCTTTTGCGCAATGAGTGCTTAAGCTTGATGGGTAAAAACCTGGTTGATAAGATGCAGTTCATTACAAATTTTGAACTGCTTAATAAACTGCTCTCTCAAACAGCTGAATTTAAGGAAATATTGATGAATGATGCGCCATTTCCTTCAGCTAACTTTATTGATATTCAATATCTTGTTAACAAAATTAGGATAGAAGGTGCTTTTCTTTCGGAAGAAGACTTTTATTCCCTCACTTTAGCGTTAACAACAGTTTTTCAAACAATTCGCTATTTCAAAGATCGCGAAGAGCAATATCCCAACCTTCAGGCATTGTTTGAAGGAATGGCGATTGAGCAAAAGATATTGAAAAGTATTGATGCGGTAATTGATCCTAAAGGTAAAATTAGGCCCAATGCATCGCCGGAGTTGAATAAGGTGATTCGTGAAATAGCTGCCGCTGAAAGCGAATCGCGCAGAAGGCTGGATATTATTTTTCGTAACGCCATTAAAGAGGGTTGGAGTGCCGATGGGAGTCTGACAATTCGAGATGGCCGTTTAGTGATTCCCGTTTTAGCGGAGCATAAGCGAAAAATGAAAGGCTTTATTCATGATGAATCCGCCACGGGGCAAACTATTTACCTGGAACCAGCAGAAGTCTTCGATTTAAATAATAGAGTTCGTGACCTTGAATTTGAAAAAAGACGGGAGATCATCCGAATACTGACAGCCTTAACAGATGAAGTTCGACCTTATTCTCCATTATTAATTGCTTATCATGGATTACTAACTAAGATCGATTTTATTCGTGCTAAAGCTTCATTGGCCATTAAGCTGGATGCAAGCATGCCAATATTGAAGAATGAGCCTTATTTGAAACTGAGCAATGCTCGTCACCCGCTTTTGTATTTAAACTTTAAGCAGACTAAGCAAACGGTAGTTCCCTTAAATATCAAAATTGACGAAACAGGAAGAATAATACTGGTATCAGGTCCAAATGCAGGGGGTAAGTCGGTTTGCATGAAAACAGTAGGTTTGTTGCAATTAATGCTACAAGCTGGTATGCTGATTCCTGCTGATAGTCATTCTGAAATGGGCCTTTATCGCAGAATCCTGGTAGATATTGGAGATGATCAATCAATTGAAAGCGATTTGAGTACCTATAGCGCGCATCTTACCAAAATGAAAAACTTTGTGGAGATGGCTAATTTTCACACGCTTGTAATGATTGACGAGTTTGGTACAGGAACAGATCCGCAGTTTGGTGGGCCAATTGCCGAAGCGGTGTTACAGGTGCTCAATCAGAAGAAAGTAAAGGGTGTGCTCACCACCCACTACTCTAATCTTAAACTTTTCGCCAATAATACGGAAGGACTTGAAAATGCATCGATGTTGTTTGATAATGTGCATATGCAGCCGATGTATGTTTTGCAAATAGGTAAGCCAGGTAGCTCATACGCCTTTGAAATTGCGCAAAAAATAGGCTTGCCTGAACAAGTGCTCAAATTGGCAAAAGTAAAGATTGGTGATCAGCAGAAGAAGGTAGATACTTTGTTGGTAGATCTGGAGCGTGAAAAGAAACAGGTTTACGATACCAAAGTAGAGATTGAGAAGCGCCAGAAACGATTGAATGAATTGCTCGAAGAAAATAAAAAACTGAAAGAGTACTTCGATGAAAATCGTAAGAAATTGGTTAATGATGCTAAGCAACAGGCCCAGGATATCATTAAAGGCGCCAATAAATTAGTAGAGAATACCATTGCTGAAATTAGAACAGCAAAAGCAGATAAAGAGCAAACGAAACAGGCACGCCAGCGGTTGGAGCAAGAACAACAGAAGCTGAAACTGAAAGCGGATAAGCCTGTACGTAAAAAAGAAGCAGAACCATTGGCTGTGGGCGATTGGGTAAAACTAATCGATAGTGATACTACTGGAAAAATCATTGAGTTGAATAAAACCAATGCAGTTATTGCGATTGGAGAGCTGATGTCGGTTGTGAAAGTTAACAGGTTGGAGAAAATTCAAAGTAAAGATCAACCTGTAAAACAAAGCAAAGGTGGGTATGCCGATTATCAGATTCAGCAGCGGGCTTCATTTAGTCCGGAAATAGATGTACGGGGTATGCGTGGTGAAGAAATGCTTTACGAGTTAGAGAAGTTTATGGACAGAGCGTTAATGATGGGATTAAGTTCATTACGAATTTTGCACGGAAGAGGTGACGGTATTTTGCGAAAACTTATTCGCGATTACCTGAAAAAATATTCGGCCGTTGATCAAATGGAAGATGAACACCCTGACAGAGGTGGCGATGGAATAACTATTGTAAAATTGAAGTAATCTGGAACAATATTCAATGCGAATCGATTATCAGTCAATCTTACAGCAAGTTGCTATTTTCGGACAAAGTTCTATTAATAAAGGTAAAGTAGCGGATTATATTCCTGAACTTGCCAAAGTTGAACTTAATCATTTTGGTATAGCTGTTGATACTTTGCAGGGAGAAAATTTTAGTGTTGGAGATGTAAATACAAAATTTTCAATTCAAAGTATCTCTAAAGTATTTTCCCTTACCCTGGCTGTTTCAGTTTTAGGAGAGGAATTATGGAAAAGAGTAGGAGTAGAACCCTCGGGGAATCCATTTAACTCATTAGTGCAGCTTGAATTTGAAAAAGGCATTCCACGAAATCCGTTCATTAATGCAGGTGCGTTGGTAATAGCCGATGTAATTGTTTCAAATTTTAACGACCCTAAGAAAGAGGTGTTAAATTTTATCCGAACGCTGGCAGGAGATACTTCTATTGATTTCAATTTAGCTGTGGTGGCTTCGGAAAGCGAACATGGCTTTAATAACCGGGCCCTCGTCAATTTTATGAAAGGATTTGGAAATATTCATAATGATGTGGAAACAGTTCTGGATCTATATTTCCATGTTTGTTCGGTTGAAATGACATGCAAACAGCTTGCAAAAGCATTTTTACTATTTGCCAATCATGGAGTTCTGCCTGTAAACAGCCAACAAATTTTAACTTCGGGTCAGGCAAAACGTTTAAACGCGATAATGCTCACTTGTGGTTTCTATGATGAAGCAGGAGAGTTCGCTTACCGTGTTGGATTACCAGGGAAAAGCGGTGTGGGAGGCGGTATTGCCGCATTTTTGCCGGGAGAATTGAGTGTAGTTACATGGAGCCCTGGACTTAATAAATTTGGTAATTCAGTAGCAGGTATTCATGTCCTCGAGATGTTTACTACCTTAACTAATAGGTCAATATTTTGATTACTTCCTATTAAAACATAAAACGGTCTGGTTAATTTTAACCGGACCGTTTTTGTATATTCAAATAGATAATCGTAAAAACGATTACCAAATCATTAATGTTTAGGGCAGCTTTTGCAAGCTTTACCTTTTTTATATTTCTTGCAGCATTTTTTAAATGCGCAACATCCACCTAAATAAATATTTAAACCTTTTGCTAATTCCGGATCTGTTGGATTAACAGATGACTTAAAAACAGCTGAATCTAAAAACTTTACCTCTTCCATCTCGTTATAAACTGCTGCAAATATAAAGCAATATTTAGATTGAATACAAATAATATTTAGACAAATTTTAAATAAACTTTAAGTAAGAAAAATTGCTGTTAATCTAAACTTTAAGGAAGCAAACATTAACAATAGTGCGGGTAAAGTAGTATTTTAGAAGACCAATTTATCAGTATTGTGAGTCGCCGGCTTGGTACCTCAAATTCTGAGAACCTTTAATCAATAAACGATAGTTAAATATTTATGAACAAAGTTGTTGCTAATGCCGACGAAGCGGTTAAAGACATAACTGATGGACTAACACTTATGGTGGGTGGCTTTGGTTTGTGTGGTATTCCGGAAAACTGTATTTCAGCTTTAGTGAAAAAAAACGTGAAGGATCTCACTTGTATTTCTAATAATGCAGGCGTTGATGATTTCGGATTGGGTTTATTATTGCAGCATAAGCAAATCAAAAAAATGATTTCATCTTATGTAGGTGAAAATGCCGAATTCGAGCGTCAGTTGTTGAGTGGAGAGCTTGAAGTAGAGTTAATTCCGCAGGGAACCCTGGCTACGCGGTGTATGGCTGCCGGTTATGGGATGCCTGCAATTTTTACACCTGCGGGTGTGGGCACCGAGGTTGCAGAAGGAAAGGAAATCAGGAATTTTAACGGTAAAGATTACTTATTAGAATATGCTTTTGATGCTCAGTTTGCGATTGTAAAGGCATGGAAGGGTGATACACATGGCAATTTAATTTTCCGTTCAACAGCAAGAAATTTCAATCCTTTAATGGCAATGGGTGGTAAAATTACCATTGCAGAAGTGGAAGAGTTAGTTCCTGCAGGAGAATTAAACCCTGATCAGATTCATACTCCTGGTATTTATGTTCACCGTATATTCCAAGGTTCTAATTACGAAAAGAGGATTGAACAACGTACCGTTCGGAAGAGAGAAGGGTAATCTTAGTCTTGAGTTTTGAGTCTTTAATCATTAGACGTTCTATCGGTGTAATCATTTATAGTCATCGAAAATCAATCGGTGTAATCAAAAAAAAGAAAAATGTTAGATAAAAACGGCATAGCTAAACGAATAGCAAGAGAACTAAAGGATGGTTATTATGTAAACCTCGGAATTGGTATTCCTACTTTAGTGGCCAATTATATACCTGAAGGAATTTCTGTTACCCTGCAATCTGAAAACGGATTATTAGGTATGGGCCCTTTTCCTTATGAAGGAGAAGAGGATCCTGATTTAATCAATGCGGGCAAGCAAACTATCACCACATTACCGGGCACATCAATTTTTGATTCGGCGCTAAGTTTTGGAATGATTCGCGCTGGGAAAGTAAACCTGACTATTTTAGGGGCAATGGAGGTATCTGAAAATGGAGATATTGCTAACTGGAAAATTCCAGGTAAGATGGTAAAGGGAATGGGAGGGGCGATGGACTTGGTAGCTTCTGCGAAGAACATCATAGTAGCTATGCAGCATGTTAATAAAGCCGGAGAATCTAAGTTATTACCTGCTTGTACTTTACCTTTAACCGGCACGCGTTGTGTAAAAAAGATAGTTACAGAGCTGGGCGTTTTTGACGTACTTCCTGAAGGAGGTTTTAAATTATTAGAGCGTGCTCCCGGTATTTCTGTTGAATATATTAAAAACTCAACAGCAGGTAAATTAATTGTTGAGGGTGAAGTTCCCGAAATGGTTTTATAATAAGAAAGACTGGTGTTCGGGCTATTCAGTTAGCCCTTATTATAATGAAGCTGATCCAATGCGGGTCAGCTTTTTTTATATTTTAGACTATAACAACTAAGGTTATTCTCCTTTTTGGGATTGATCCATCCTGTAATAAACTAACAAAAGCGGCTCTATATTAATAAAGCCGCTCTTGTTTTGTATCTTTTAGAAGATTACATATTCTTTTTGATCAATCGTTCTTCTACAGCATGTTTAAAACCAATAAAATCAATATCCTGTACTTCATTGTTATCAACAACAATGTCGGCGTTTAATTTATGTGGCAATAAGAACTCGTTATAGGCAGGAACTACGTGATGTTCCCATTTATACATGATATCCTCGTGAGAATAACCTCGTTCTTCCTGATCGCGTTTAAGGCGACGTCTAAGTGCCAGTTCTTCGTGTGCATCAATAAATATCCTCATATCAAGGAGCTTATTAATCGCTTCAAAGTGGAAAATAAATAAACCTTCAACAACTAAAATTGGAGCAGGTTTACATTCCAGCATTTTGGGAATCGCATTTGGGTTGTTGAACGTATACTCCTTTTTGAAAACCGATTCTCCTTTTATAAGCGTTTCGACATCCAGATGAAACTTATCGTTGTCAATTGTTCGTGGAAGATCAAAGTTGTAAAGTTTATTCTCCTCAGGACTTAAGTCTCCAACAGGAATATAGTAATCATCCTGCGAAACAATACAAATTTGTTCAGGTTGAAAATGGTTAAGCAGCGAGCGCAAAAAATAGGTTTTACCAGATCCGCTCCCCCCGGCAACTCCAATTACAAAAGGTCTGTTACTCATCCTTAATGATTACATTGCGTACGCCAGATCGATTCTGAATTTCTGATCACGTACACCTAATAAGTTCGCCGCCGATTTTGATATTACAATCAAAACATTCTTGGTATCTGCACTTTCCGGGAAATTACCAACCACCTTCACATATACACTTTTGTTAGTCATAGGATTGGTTATTTTAACGATTGTTCCAATTGGAGCTGTACGGTGCAATGCAACGCTTTTAGCTTGGTTTAAATCATTATCACTGATCCAGGTGGCCATACCGCTTTCATGAATTTCACGACCTACTTTTGCCGGTACAGATGTATCTACAACTGCTGCATTTTCATCCGTTTCCACTTCCTGCTTCTGTTCAGTTTTTACGGGTGTTGTTGTTGGTTTAACCTTTACTTCTTCTTGTTTCGGTTCTACTTTTACAACAGTCTCAGTTGGTTTAGCAGGCGGAGTAACTACAACGGTAGCTGCTGATTTTCCTCCCGAGTTGATCTTTAATTTTTGACCAATTTTAACGCTATTATCTGTTAAACCGTTTAAATTAATGATATCTTCAACAGAAACTCCATATTTTCTTGAAATGGCAAATAATGTTTCTCCTGTCGCAACTGTATGTTCAATGGTTTTTCCTGAAGCCACAGCTGTAGCTCCTTTTTTTAATGTCAACCCTTTTTTGTTGATCTTTAATGTATCACCGATTCTGATTGGAGCATTATCATTAAATTCCATCAATTCAGAAGGACTTACATGATATTTACGACTGATGGAATAGTAGTTCTCCTTTGATTCAACAAGGTGAAGAATTACCGCTTTACCTTTGTATTCACTAATTCCCAATGAATCAATAGTTGTTGCTTTGGCAATCGACAAAACGCCAAAAACCGACATAAATAATAATCCTAATCTCTTCATAAACGTTAATTGTAAGCAGCCGCAATTATAAGAAATAACCGACAATTTTTGACCTGTTTTTTATGTACAATAAGCACTTTTTGTAGACAAAAAACGTATCAGAACCTTGATTTTGTATGTCTGAAAGCATTTTGTCTTCCAAAACAAGTTCATTCATATTGTTGAAAACTCTTATGTAATTTGTAACTACTTGATTATCTTTTATATAGAATGAAATAATAGTTGTGTTATCTGTTTGTGCTAATTCAACAATCCCCTCGGGCGTATGTGGACTCAAATAAGATTCATAAACTTTTGCGTCAACAAGTTCAGGAAATGTGAAGAAGGAGTTTTGTAATGAAGCTTTTTCATCGTCAGGAATAGGTTGAACAACCTGACCCGTAGTTTTATCGAGATAAACAAAACGTTTAGGTTCTATTCGGGTGTTGTAAGCTATAAAAGCATTCCATTTTTCTCCGGAATAGGCATGCGTATAATTTTCCCATAACATTTTGCCTGAACAAGCATCAAACGCAATCATTCCTTTATGTTCAGGAGAAGATTCATTTATATAATAATGCAACAATAAAACTCCATCAGAAATAATTTCCATCCCACAGAACCAAGATTCTTCAAGTTGTAAATTATTAATAGTAACTTGTTGATTATTAATATTGATACAGGTGAATGAAGTCGTTTTTAATTCGGCATTTCTGATCTCTAAAGCAAGCATATCCTTCTTTTCGTCGACCATGATCTTCCACACAAATCCATTAAATTCTTTAGAAAAATGAGTATTTACCTTATCTTTAATCACAACTTTTAACTGTAATAATTAACACAAAGTTAAAAGAACCTATCAAAATCTATGATTCAACGTATTTACTTTCTTTTTTTAGCTATTATTTCGATCTGTTTTTCAGTTAATGCGCAGGATACTACGCAATTATCGAATTCAAAAATAAAAGTTTATCAATTTCGAATAAGTGAAGAAATAGCTCCGGCTGCATGGCGAAAAACAAAACAGGCCTTCAAGGAGGCAAATGAATATAAAGCCGATGTGATTCTAATTGACATGAATACTTATGGTGGGATGCTTGATATGGCTGATTCTATTCGTACGATCATTCTGGAGTCACCGATTAAAACGGTAGTTTTTATAAATAATAATGCTGCTTCGGCAGGGGCATTGATCGCCATTGCGTGTGATAAAATATACATGAGAAATGCTGCCAGTATTGGCGCTGCAAGTGTTGTAAACCAAACAGGACAAGTAATGCCTGAGAAGTATCAGTCGTATATGCGTTCGCTTATGCGTGCAACAGCAGAAGCAAATAACCGTGATCCGCGGATTGCTGAAGCGTTTGTGGATTCAAATATAATTGTTCCAGGTGTTAAAGCGCGTGGAACCGTTTTAACATTTACGACCTCAGAGGCTATAAAAAACAAGTATTGTGATGGACGTGCAGAGAGTATTGCCGAAATATTGAAGCAGGAGAATATTAATAACTACGAATCGAAAACGCAGGAGTTAACATGGGTTGACTATGCATTGGATTTTCTTACAAAACCCGCTATTAGTGGTATTCTTATTCTGTTAATTATTGGTGGAATTTATTTTGAGCTACAAGCACCAGGAATTGGTTTTGCTTTAATTGTGGCCGTAATTGCTGCCGCTTTATTTTTTGCACCACTTTATTTGCAAGGATTAGCGGCAAACTGGGAAATACTTTTATTTGTTATTGGTATATTACTGTTACTTGCCGAGATCTTTATTATTCCCGGCTTTGGAGTGGCCGGCATACTAGGTATAATATGCATAATTTGTGGATTGGCTTTTAGCCTGGTGGCCAATAATTTATTTGATTTTAGTTTTACCGGAGGAAATTTAATGAGTGCTTTTGGAATTGTAATTGTTTCGATGTTCGCTTCAGTTATTTTAGCATTAGTGTTCGGTCGAAACTTATTTAACAGTCCTTTGTTTCAACGTGTTGTATTGAAAGATGAACAACGTGCGTCGGAAGGTTATATAAGCTCTGCAACAAAACTTGATCTCACCGGAAAAACTGGATTTGCCCTTACAGACCTTCGCCCTTCAGGAAAAATATTGATCGACAATGTACGATACGATGCACTTTCCGAAGGAGAGTTTATTATAAAAGGCACAGAAGTTGTCGTAATAAAACATGAAACCATCTCAATCTTTGTGAGAAAACTTGTGTGATGTGAGGCGTTGAAGTTGGAATAAGATTTCTGAAAGATTGCGTTAATAATAAATGCTGCTTTTTGAATTTAAATTACAATCTCAATATTCATGCATACCCAATCTGTCAAATTTAAAAAGGAAGGAAACGAAGATTTTTACCCAACTGTTAAAAAGCGAGTCAACCAGTATTTTGAGGATAATAAGCTGTCTCGACATGCCCAAGGTTCGTATTTTGTAAAAATCATTCTGCTGGTAGTTTTATACTTTGGCTTGTATTTTAACTTATTGGTTAATGTAAAAAGCACTTGGGCTATTTATCTGTCGTACGGAGTAATAGGAGTACTAGTGGTATTAATTTTTCTGAATGTGGTGCATGATGCTGCGCATGAAGCCATATTTAAAAATAAAAAAGCCAATAGAGTGCTGGTGCATTTCCTTGAATTATTTGGCACAAATAATTACATCTGGAGAATGAGGCATCTTGAATCTCATCATATATATCCAAATATGTTTGGCTATGATGTTGATATAAAGCAGTCGCCGATTGTTCGTATAGCCGATAACAGCCCTTATCTTAAATATCATAAATTCCAGCATTTCTACATGCCTTTGCTGTATTTCTCCTATACATTGAATTGGACGCTGGTAAGAGATTTTAAAGATATTTTCGATAATGAAATGGGGCCCAAGAAAGGAGTGAAACATCCCGTATTTCAGGTGATCATTTTAATAGGAGCTAAGTTGTTTTACTTTTTCTATATGCTGGTTTTGCCGGCAATGATTCTACCTGTCGGTTTTTGGACTATATTCGGGGCCTTTATTGTGATGCATCTTATTTCAAGTTTAGTTGCCTTGTTGGCACTGATATCTTCTCATGTGGGTGAAAATGCAGTTTTTCCGCAGCCAGATGATGAGGGCAAATTGTCCCACACCTGGGCTGAACATCAACTGATCGTTACCTCTGATTTTGCACCCAATAGTAAGATCGTTACTTCATTAATGGGCGGTTTTAATTTGCATGTGGTTCACCATTTATTTCCAACTGTTTCTCACTCTCATTACCCTACTCTTACCAAAATAGTAAGGCAAACCGCAGCTGACTTTGGAATTACTTATCAAAGCATGAGTTTAGGAGAAGCAATGATCTCGCATTGGAAATTATTGCGAAAGAATAGCTTTGAGGATATGCGTGCTATATTGAATGAGGCATGATTTTTAGATGTGAGATGTGGGATTTGAGACGCTGGGTGTAATTTAGATGTGAGAAATGGGATATGAGATTTGAGACACTGGGTAATTGAAAATAAGTCAATTGTCAGATGTTAGTTAATAACTAATTGGAGAATTAAGAATAGAGGTATAGGTAAATTCCATAACTCATTAAAATAACTCCTATAGTAGCTAATCCTATCTTTGACAATTTGTTTGATTGCTTTGAGAGTATAATAAATTCCTGAGGGTTTTCCTGATTGTATTTTATTGAAATCTTTTCTCCAATAAAGTATTGTCCGCTGTAAGATAATTGCAGGTCAGGGTTGTATTTAGCTGTTATCCATTCATTATCGATTGTTAGAAATCTAACAGTAATATCCTGGTAATATGTTTTATGAGTATTAAACGAATTGATTTCTTCAACTGTGAAAATAATACCCTCTACTGAAATACCAGTTTTTATTAATTCATCACTTTTAAATTGATAAAATAGGGTGTAAAGCAATAATGTTGTTCCTATAAAAAACGAAACATAAGGATAGAGTTCAGTCATCGGTAACAAGTAACTACAAGGGTTATCGGCAATGTCCTTTAAGGATTGACCCTCAAAAAACTAACATAATCTTGTCATCCTGACGAAGGAAGGATCTGTTAGTTATGGGTGCCTAAAAGAAACAGATGCTTCGTACCTCAGCATGACAAATACGAAAAGAATTTATCTGAGGTATGGGATATAAGAAAGGTCTCAAATCTCATATCCCTCAACTCAAATCTCAAAAATTATTCACAAATCTTTTTAACGTTCTCGAATGATTTTTCCATGTTACCACCGATCATTGAGTTCATCATTAATCCCATATATTTATAAATCGGATTATTGCCCATTGATCCTTTATCGGTCCAGGTTACTTTGGTTCCATTTCCAGCTTGTTCAAACTGAAAATTTCCAAGCATAGGCTCGTCGAAACCTTCAAATCTCAAAGTCATTTTAATTTCTTGGTTTGGAATACTTTCTGTTATTTCCATAGCACCATTGCCTTTTTTGCTTGTCCACGATTGTTTAGCTCCGGCTCCAAAACTAGGATTTGACGTATTATACTTAATATCAGTATACATATCATCAAAAGTATTCCATTGAGCCCAGCTGTTAAAATCATTAAACTCTGCAAATACCTTTTCGACAGGAGCGTTGATCACTGTTGAACGTGATACTTCGTACTTAGAAGGTAAAAAGAATGAAACTATAAGCAACAATATCACAAGCGATACTAAGCTCACTAAAATTTTTTTGATCATAATAGGTTAGTTATAAAGTAAAAAAGTTTTAAGAATTAAATTACTATAATTTCATTTAATTCTTAAAACTTTAACGAAAAATTAGCGGCTAAGGTTACTTATTCTTCAGCAACTGCACCGCCTTTATAAAGCTGTTTTTGGTACTTTAATGATGGAGAAGTAATAAACTTGCCTAATCCTAATTTATCCCACAGTTTATCAATATGTTCAATGGTTTCAGTGGTTGAGGCCAGGATATTTGGCCAGTCTCTCTCAAAACCATCAAATTCTTTTGTTTTACGTGTTCCATCCAATCCAACGTGAGAAGTTTCATGGTTATTTTCAGCTTTAATGATAAAGCCATCGCGACGAGGATCTACATTGTTTGAAAAACGCCAAACTGCATCTGCGATATCTGAAATGTCGATTGTATGCTCCAGGTACAGCACAACCTTCACATTTTTAAATGGAGCAGTATTGAATAATTGTTTGTTCAATTCTTCGATATGACCTTTACGGTTTTTCTCAACAGAAACAATGACCAGCGAAATGCCAATTTTTAATAAAGCATCATTGATGTCAATGATTTCAGAGAAGTTCGCTTTCACTTCCTCTTTATTAATTGAATCAGGAGTTGCTTTTGATGCAAATTCTCCGTTTCCTCTTAATTCTTCCGGAAGTTTTTGAGTTGCGTCGATTCCCATTTTGCCACCGAAAGCCATTTTCGAGCAGGAGTGATCCAGCACATCCATCGGGCCTTGAGTGAAAAGAATATCCGACTCAGGATCAACATTAGCAGAAATGTACTTCGCTACAGCAGCATTATCATGAATATTTACGTCACCATCAACAACAATGATCATTTTGGTAAACATCATTTGTCCGGCTCCCCACATCGAATTCATTACTTTTAAGGCCTGACCCGGGTAACTTTTTTTGATCTTAACGATCACCAGGTTATGGAACACCCCTTCCATTGGCAACACCATGTCTACTATTTCAGGAACCATGGTCATTTTAATAGGAGCAAGGAAAATGCGTTCTGTGGCTTTACCGATCCATGCATCTTCTTGCGGAGGAATACCTACAATGGTAGCAGGATAAACAGCATTTTTACGATGGGTAATGCAAGTAATATGGAAACGAGGATACCAGTCGGCTAAAGAGTAATAACCAGTATGATCTCCAAACGGACCTTCCCAAATGAAGTCTTCCTCTGGGTCAACATATCCTTCAATAATAATATCAGCATCTGCCGGAACCTGAACATCTTGTGTTAAACATTGTACAAGTTCTACCTTTTTCTTGCGTAAGAAACCTGCCAACATGTACTCATCAATTCCATCTGGAAGTGGAGCCGTAGCAGCGTATGTATAAACAGGGTCTCCACCTAGTGCTACTGCTACAGGCATTTTCTGACCTAGTTTTTTATATTCATTAAAATGACGGGCTGATACCTTGTGTTTATGCCAATGCAAAGCGGTTAATTGCGGACCGAAAATTTGCATACGGTACATACCCACATTCCTTATACCGGTAATTGGATCTTTTGTATGAATAACGGGTAAAGTGATAAACGGACCGCCATCTTCCGGCCAGCATTTTAATACAGGGAATTTAGTGATATCAGGATTAGTCATTACTACCTCCTGGCATTCTCCTCTGCCGGATACAACCTTAGGCATCCACGAAGCAATCTGACCAAGTTTAGGTAGCATCTTTAGCTTATCCAACAAACCTTCTTTTGGCCCTGTCAGAGTTTTAAATAATGCTTCAATATCATGTGTAATTTCGTCCATGTGATTTATGCCTAAAGCCATACACATGCGCTCATAATTACCCATTGAATTGATTAGCAAAGGAAAATCAGTTCCAGTGTTTTCAAATAGTAGGGCAGGGCCGTAAACTTTTGATACACGGTCGGTTATTTCCGTAACTTCCAACTCCGGATTTACATATTCTTTAATCCTGACTAGTTGATTGTTTTTCTCTAGGGTTTCTATGAAGTGCTGAAGATTTTTGTATGCCATTTCCTTTTAATATCTAATATCAGATTGAAGGTATAAGTACATTATTCTTTATAATAATCGCTGGTTTTGTATGTCTTAACCTTTTTGTTCCATTTACCGTTTACAAGCGTTTCTGTGATCACACTCATGTACTCACCGGCACCTGTTGCGTCTTCTGTTACTTTGTAAACCTCAATAGGTTTATTATTACGCCAAACATACGAACTTGTTTGATGCCAACAGCAACCCGATTTTGTAAAAGTCGTTAATCGCTTGTTTTTGTGGTCTGTAGAAAACATACCAAGGTTTTCGGTTGCCATTGTAGTAAGCTGATCGTTAAGCACAAACTCTTTTGAAGCAGGAGCGAATAAATAAACATCATATGATGGCCCTCCATAACCACTGTTGTTGCCGTTTCTTACAGCGAGCTCTGTATTTCCATCAAAATTGAAATCATCAAAAATAAATGGACTCTGTTCACCATATAATTCAATAATGTTGGTAGTTGGTTTTTTGTTTTTATCCATGTAGAAGAATAAATCTTCAGAATAAAGAACCTGGATTAGTTTGTGGGTTGTTTTATCTATTAGCTTAATAGAGGCATTCCCTCTGCATTCGTCACCTTCGCAAGTTTCTACACTAAACTTAATGGTATATTTTGGCGATCCATCATTTACAACAAAATTATAGGCGAATACCTTTTCATCACCTTTTGTTATATTAAGCAGGAAAGGAAAGCTCTTAGTTCCGTCCGCATTTTTCCAGGTGCCTTGAATGGAAGTTGATGTAACAGTTCCTTCAAAAGTAGCCAATGTTTTTTGGCTGTCATTACTGTTGAATTCTCTTAAAATCAGCTTATTACCAGATAGATAACCGTTAAGGGGTATAGGCTGTTGCTTTGAAACATAATAATAGGATCCTGTTACCCTATCTTTTTTGGTCGTAAGGTCCATTATAACAGCATATTTATTATTGATGGTTCCTTTATAAGATTGAGAAACAGTAGTTTCCTGTGAAAAGCAAGTGAAGGTTTTCGTTAGAAGAAGTATAGTAAAGAGAATACGCATATCAGGTTCAAAAATAACAAAGGTTACGGTGATTTACCGTAACCTTTGTGTTAAAAAAGCTATATTTTCTGATTCCTTAAAAACGTGTACCAACTGTTAATACAACAGAGTTTGTTCTTTGTTTAATGTTGATAACTGGTTCAGAGAAATCATCTAGTAAATACGGACGATAAGTTGTATTAAACGAGGAATTTACATAAGCAGCATCCACATAAAAGTTATTAATACGATAACCAATACCGCTTGTATAATAGTTACGTTTTCCATCATTTACTGAATTTTCGGAGAATGGATTACCATATTGCGCAAATCCGGCACGAACACTTAATTGATCAAATTTAACTTCTCCACCCAAATGAACATTGATGGCTGATCTATAGTTTTGTCTAACTTCTGTTTTAAAATTATTGTCTAGATCGATATCATTTGAACTTAATTTCATGCTCGAATAATCAATAAAGTCAACATCAGCTGAAATAAAGGCCGACTTTCCAATAAAATAAGAAGCACCGATATTAAATTTAAATGGGGTCGTTAAGGTATATTCAAAATAGCTTGGATCTAATTGCGAAGGTCGACGGACTGTGCCATCCTTTGCTGTTGAGTTAAGATCATATACGTAATCTTCTTGCATATTCCATGAAGTAGGGAAATAGATTGTTCCTCCAAGTCGCAATTCATCAACCGGACGATAGATAGCACCCAATTTTCCAGAAAAACCAGTTCCTTTTACAGAAAGATTTTGTTTTTCATCCATTGAAACCACACTAGTATTTGGATTCTGGAAAATACTCTGAATACCACTTTCACGGAAAAAACCTTCCATGTTATATTTTTGGTTGGTAAAAGTTAATGAACCTCCTAAATAAAGCTTATTTCCGTAATTCGTTGCCAAACTTACATTGGTTTCCGATTGGCTACCATCATATTTATTATTGATCCATTGATCTACATTTCCCGTACTAATAGGCGTATATAATACTTTGCCTGTTACTGGGTCATTAGCTTCTTCGTCTATTAAGTAATTATCATAAGCGTACCCTAAACGACTTGGAAGTAAATCATTTGTAGTTCCAATAGCAGAAGCTTCTTGCGCATAGGATTGTGTAATAGAGTTATTGGCGTTTCTTCCATTAAAATTAAAATTAGCATAGAAATCATTCGTTCGGTTATAGCCTACACCAAATACAACACCTACCCATTCATTACTAATTTCATTAACTTTTGACCTATTGATGTAAATAGGAAATGCAGCACTGAAATTGCTTAGTTTAAAGTTGTTTGCACTTTCTTTTTGTGAAGGTGAATTTAAATAGCTGCCTTCTGCAGAATTGTTATTATACTGTAAACTAAAGGAGATGTCTGATTTACGAAACATTCCGACACCGGCTGGATTACCACTTAAAGAACCTAAATCGCCCCCAAGTGAGCCTTGAGCACCGCCTATTGATAAATATCTTGCATTGCCATTTAACGCAGGTTGAGAAAACTTAAGTCCATCTGAAGCATATTGGGCTTTTAAAGAGAAGGGTGTTATTAAGAAAGGAACGAAATATATTAAATTCTTGATTTTCATTTGTAAGAGAGTTTTATCGCTTTTAATGAATTGTTGATTACTGAGATTTGGACAAAAAAATACTGCATATCTGATTACAAGAATGTAGAAAGAGTATGCAGTATTTAATATTGTATTGAATGATTAATTTCTTGAACGTGGTCTTGCACTTCCTCCATTATTTCCACCGCTACCTCTACTTTCGCCACCTGAGCGAGAAGGAGGAGGGGTATAAGAAGGACGAGATTCTGTGCCGCGCGAGCCTCCATCATAAGATGGTCGAGTTGTTGTAGGACGAGTAGTTTCTGTCGAACCAGATCCGTTTGAACGATCGCGAGGACGAGCAGTATTTCCACTATTATTTGTACCTCCGGTATTCTCAGGGCGCCATGCTGGACGAGTTGATCCTACTGATGAACCACTACCTCTTGGAATGTAAGCATCAGTACCCGGACGAGTAGTTCCTCTTGGGCGGTTTATATTAGTACCACCACTGGCATTGCGAGGTCCATAATTATTGTATGTACGGCTTGGAGCCACGTTATACACATAATAACCAGGATAATAACCTCCTCCGTACCAAGGAGTATTATAATAATATCCTAAGTAATTGTTATAGCAGTAAGGAGAATAACCGTATCCGTAACCATATGAAGGATATCCCCAACCGAAACCAAATGACATTGAGAAATAATTAGAAGGCATTCCCCAATAATAAGGGCGGTTCCAGTAATAAGAACTGCTATAGAAAGGATCATAATACCCCATTCCGTAATTAAATGAAGTGTACGGACGATAAGGATTATAATAATCATCAAAATAAGTGCTATAACCTCCTGGGTAATAAAACTTATTTATTCTGTTTGAGTAATAATATTCATCATCATTTGGATCATAGTAACGTGTCAGCGGACCGTCATTATTTTCTGTACGAGAAGAATTAGTATTGTTTGAAGCATATGTGATTGGTTCACTCACCTTAACATTCGTAAAATAAAGGTCATTATCTACAGATTCTTTGGGTGAGTTTTGAGCCATTTTCGAAGAAGAACACGCTCCCAGTAGCACTGAGGCGGCAATTGCGAGAAATAATTTACTTTTCATGGCCAATAAAATTAGATTCTAAAATTAATCATTCTATACTTAGATGACAAATTTCTATTTTTGGTTGCTCAAACAAGAATTTTTAACAGAGTATTTACAATACATAACGTATTGGTAACAATTAAAAGTATAAGTAACATTTTTTATGGCAAAAGACCTAACGAGCAGAGAAGCAGATTATTCTCAATGGTACAATGAATTGGTAATGAAGGCAGACTTAGCGGAGCATTCATCGGTTCGTGGCTGCATGGTCATTAAACCTTATGGATATTCTATATGGGAGAAGATGCAAGCCGTTTTAGACAAAAAGTTTAAAGACACCGGACATTCGAACGCTTATTTCCCCTTATTTATCCCCAAATCATTTTTATCAAAAGAGGCTGATCACGTTGAAGGGTTTGCCAAAGAATGTGCCGTGGTAACCCATTATCGTTTAAAAAATGATCCTGAAAATGGGGGAGTTGTAGTAGATCCGGATGCCAAACTGGAAGAAGAATTGATTGTTCGTCCAACTTCTGAAACTATTATATGGAACACGTATAAAGGTTGGATTCAGTCATATCGTGATCTTCCGATCTTGGTTAACCAGTGGGCAAACGTTGTTCGTTGGGAAATGCGTACCCGCTTATTTTTACGCACGGCTGAGTTTTTATGGCAAGAAGGTCATACCGCACATGCTACTGCGGAAGAAGCAATTGCAGAAACAGAACAAATGTTGGATGTATATGCCGATTTCGTTGAAAATTGGATGGCATTACCTGTTGTAAAAGGTCGTAAAACACCAAATGAACGTTTTGCAGGGGCCTTGGATACTTACTGTATCGAAGCATTAATGCAGGATGGTAAAGCATTACAAGCTGGTACATCACACTTCTTGGGACAAAATTTTGCTAAAGCATTTGATGTTAAGTTTACTGGTAAGGATGGTAAATTAGACTATGTTTGGGCTACCTCATGGGGGGTTTCAACCCGTTTAATGGGTGCGTTGGTAATGGCTCATTCTGATGACGACGGTTTGGTGCTTCCTCCAAAATTAGCGCCAATACAGGTAGTTGTGGTGCCAATCTATAAAAGCGATGAAGAAGCTGATAAAATTTCAGCTGTTGTAAACAGTCTTAAAAAAGAACTGGAAGCAAAAGGCATTTCGGTTAAATATGATAACCGTGATACACAACGTCCGGGCTTTAAGTTTGCGGAGTGGGAGTTAAAAGGAGTTCCGGTACGCATCGCAATTGGCGCACGTGATCTTGAAAATCAAACGGTGGAAGTTGCTCGTCGCGACACTAAGGAAAAAATGGTATTGCAGATGAATGATCTTGCTAATAAGATTGAAAACTTATTGGAAGAGATTCAGGATAATATTTATAAAAAAGCACAGGCTTTCCGTGGCGATAATATCACAAAAGTAGATACTTACGAAGAGTTTAAAAAAGTACTCGAAACTAAAGCTGGTTTTGTTTCCGCTCATTGGGATGGAACTGACGAAACCGAGCAACGTATTAAGGAAGAAACAAAAGCTACTATTCGTTGTATTCCTTTGGATAACCCTTTGGAAGATGGTAAATGTATCTTAACCGGTAATCCATCTACACAACGTGTATTGTTTGCAATAGCGTATTAATTTTTAGATGTGAGATATGGGATATGAGATTTGAGAAAGATACTTCTCTTGTCTCCTTATCGTTTAGAGTTTTGAAGATTAACTAAAGATTTTGAAAAGTTGTCTCCTATCTCACATCTCAAATCACATATCTAAATCAATGGAAAAGGACGAAAATTATCAACAGATATTAAATGGACTGAAAAATCATTCATCCATTAAGCAAGAGATATACAGAACAACTTGTTCCGTTTTTCAACAGTTTAAAGCTCAATTAAAGGATTTGGCGCATGCGATGGCTGATGACTTTAAAAATATTGACCCTAGTGTTGAGATTGAATATGTTGATGTAAGTAAGTTTGAATGTAGAATTCGTTTCGGTGGGGACGTGTTGGTGTTTACTATGCACACCAACATTTTTACCTTCCCGCTTGAGCATCCGATTTTCAAAAGTAATTATGTGAAAGAGGATAGGTCGAGATCTTATTGTGGCATTATTCACATTCACAATTTTTTATCAGATTCATTAAAATATAACCGGATAAATGATATTGGGTATTTACTTGGACGAGTGTTTGTAAATAAAGAACGTCATTTTTATACGGAAGGTAAAAGTCAGTTAGGATTCTTGTTTGACAATTTGGTGAAAGAGGAAATAACAGATGAGAATATTAGCCAGATCATTAAAATTGCCATCAACTATTGTTTCGAGTTTGAATTACAGGTTCCGCCATTTAATGAAGTGGATGAAATTACTTTAATTCAAAAGCAGCTTGAGTTTGCAAACTCTGGTTATCAAACAGGTAAATTGATTGGGTATAAATTTAAGGCTCAACAAGAATCGCAGGAAACGATCATGTAGTTTTGTGGTTCTTTACAGACAATATAGGAGTCCTTGCCATTAAGCAAGGACTTTTTTTATCCTCCAATTATTGACATACTTTCATGGAAGGAGGATGTTTTTTGTTTCTCTGCTTCGAACCCGTTTAAAGGTTTATTAAGTACAGCATTTTGAATGGTCTTAATCAAGTTTTCTTCACTGATTCCGGACCGAAGAAGATCGCGGACATTTAAAACAGGGTCGCCATATAAGCACAATTTAAGATCTCCAGTAGCAGTAATTCTTAAGCGATTACATGTTCCGCATAACGTTCTTGAGTAGGCCGGAATCACAGCAATATTGCCGGCAAAATTGTTGATCTTATAATGCAAGGCAATCGCGTTTGTCGGGTCCTGGAGCTTGCGAAGATGATATTTTTCCCGTATGTGAGAAACAATCGTTTGATAATTCCATTTAATGCCCGAATATGAATTCCCCTGACCATTAAAAGGCATTTCTTCAATAAATCGAACACTTATCGGCAAGTTTCTGGTTAGTTCAACAAAGTCGTAAATCTCGTTTGTGTTAAACTCATCCATTACCACCATGTTCAGTTTAACTAAAAAATTATTCTTCACTAATGAGTGAAAAGATGTTTGCACTGCCTCAAACTCGTCGCGCTTAGTTAACAAAAGAAATTTGTCTCTGTTTAATGTATCTAAGCTGAGATTAAGCTGTTTAATATGGGCATCTTTTAACTCGTTAATGTAGGAAGAGGTTAATACACCATTGGTGGTTATAGTTAGCTTTTCGATCGAATCAATTTTAGCAATCTCTTTCAAAAGGAAGGAAATATCCTTTCTAACAAAAGGCTCTCCACCGGTAATTCTAACCTTATTTACTCCTTCACGGGATAGTATATTAAGCAAATAACTTATTTCTTCATAAGTTAAAAGATTCTCTCTTTCCAAAAAATGCTGATTTTCGGGCATACAGTAACTACATCGCAAATTACAACGGTCTGTAACGGCAATTCTTACATAGTTTATTTTTCGTCCGAATTTATCGACTAACATTTTTAACAGTTGTGGGCAGTTAAAGGGTTATCAAAAGACGCTGATTCGTCCTCATCTCTTGTTGTTAAGCATTTATAATCCTTTTCTAATGTTATTTGGAGTATAGAGCCATCTGCATTAGTAATAGAAAAATAAATACCATTATCATCATTTGAGGTCCATTCCATTAATTTTTGCTCAGGGTACAGAAGATGAACAGCAAAAGGGTCTAATTTAATTACAGCTTCTTCAATGGGTTTAGCTTTAATACAAAAATGAAGTTTACCACCTGCAATTGTAGTTTCTTCT
Organism: Solitalea canadensis DSM 3403; assembly: GCF_000242635.2. Taxonomy (NCBI): domain Bacteria; kingdom Pseudomonadati; phylum Bacteroidota; class Sphingobacteriia; order Sphingobacteriales; family Sphingobacteriaceae; genus Solitalea; species Solitalea canadensis. The sequence goes on along the minus strand of NC_017770.1, from coordinate 2,367,714 downwards.
TTTGTATGACCACTGTCTTGCAAGCATTGAATGTCATTTTTATCTAAACGAAATCGAATGGTGTCGGCTTTTATCCTTATTTTCATTTTTGTAGGATTAGGTTTGATTATTAAATAGATTACACGGATGTGCAAAAAAGATTATATTACCCTCATAACTATCAAACGGGGTTATACTAATAACATCAAAGCTAACATCTCAAATCCCATATCTCAAATTTTATCTTTTCTTTCTTCCTGGTAAATAATAAAGTAGCCCGCAATTGATTAAAAATATCACTAAAGAAGCTATCAGCATTGGGAAACCAATGTCGGTATTGTTGCTAAGTGCATTGTTAAGTCCGGTATATAATAGCCAAATCTGCAAGGTTACATTTAATATCAATATCATCATGATTGCAGATGATATGGTGCTCCTTTTATTGGGATGGGCCTGGCTTTGGGCGTCTCTAAAATTACTCATGATAATACTATTTACTTATCAAACATTAGACTCAACAGGATATTTAACATATACCTCATCGTTTTTTACCACAACATCCAAGTGTGGGAGCGGGCGGGGAGGCGGACCTTGTAAAACTTCACCTGTAAGGGCATCAAACCAGCCATTATGGCAAGGACACTCTATTTTTCCGGTTCCGGGTTTATAAAAAACGGCGCAGGAAAGATGCGTACATTTTTGTTCGTAGGCCTTAAAATCACCACTTTCCAAATGAATCAGAATATAAGGAATAGTACTTCCTTCAAGAACAAAAGTTTTGGTACCGCCAACAGGTAAATCCTCCTTTTTACAAACAAAGAAGTCCTTATCTGAACGATCTCTTTTTTCTTTTCCTTTTGCTAAAACATATAAGTTGCCAACAGCTAATCCACCTGAAACCAAACAAAGGAATTTAGCAAATTCACGTCTGGTAACATTGGTTGCTTCAAGTCTGCTGATGGGAAAATCTTCTTTCCAATTCGGATTATTTTTCTCGTCCGTCATTGTATTATTATTTTGTGATCGATGGAATAATGTTTAAATCAACTATTAGTTAATCAACCTGGATGGAGGTACTTCCAGCAGGCATCATTAGATTAACTTTTGTAGTTACTTTCTCTTTTCCAAAATAGAAAGTATTAACCGGCGTGCTTGATGGTCTCATTTTACTGATCTCTTCTCTGGTTCCATAATAAAGAGCACCACTCGGACAAACGGTTGCACACATTGGTTTTTTCCCGGCACTGGTTCTGTCGTAGCACATATTGCACTTCATCATCAAATCGTATTTCTCTTCCTTGATAGGTACGCCGAACGGACAGGCCATTACACAGTTGGAACAACCTATACACCTTGCAGTGTTAGCGGTATGCACCACACCAAATTCATCTTTGGTGATAGCATCAGCAGGACAAACATTTGCACAAACCGGATCATCACAATGCATACAGACCTGCACAGTTGTTTGAACCGTAACAGCCCTGTTTACATAATGTATATGGATCATGGACTCCTGACCATTGGTTTCGCATTCGGCACAAGCCATTTCACAGGCATGGCAACCAATACATCTTTGCATGTCAACAAAAAATTCCTGGTCGATCTTATAATAAGAAGGTGTTTCCATTTAATTATCTTGCTTTGTTAATCAAATTAAAATCATTACTCACTTGCGAACGCCGCTGCTTCTTCAGATGAAGGAGCTTTTACGCCCATTGGAATTAATTTACAAGCACATACCTTAAACTCAGGTATTTTGGAAATTGGGTCTAATGTGCCTGGAGTTAACTGATTTGCGGATTTTTTTCCAGGCCAGTGATATGGAATGAAAACAGTGTCTTTCCGAATAGTCTCAACAATATTTGCCGGAAAAAGTCCTTCACCTCGACGTGTTACCACTTTTACCAAATCACGTTCTTTTATGCCGTACTTAGCAGCAAGCTCAGGATGGATTTCTACCAATGGCTCAGGGTACTGATTTACCAGTTTTCCAATTCTTCGGGTTTGTGTGCCACTTAAGTATTGAGATACCACACGCCCTGTTGTTAAAACAATTGGATATTCATCGTCCGTTACTTCTCCCGGATCACGGTAAGGTGCGGGATTAAAGTGAGCTTTGCCATCATTCGTTTTGAACTTGTAATCTTCCCATAGGCGTGGTGTACCCGGGTGATCTAATGTAGGGCAAGGCCAGAAAATACCCATGTTCTGTTCAATTTTTTCATAGGTAATTCCATAATAATCTGCCGTTCCACCTTTTGAGGCCACACGCAGTTCATTAAAAATATCTTCACTAGAGTTATACCTGAATTTATCACCGGCACCTAATCGATCAGCTATTTCCAATAAAATGGCAGTATCCTGTCTTGAATTACCCGGAGGCGTAACCGCCTGACGAATTCTTGTTACACGACCTTCAGCTGTAGTAACGGTTCCTTCTTCTTCTTCGTGTAAAGAGCCTGCCAGAATAACATCAGCATGGCGAGCAGTTTCATTTAAGAAGAAGTCGATCACTACATAAAATTCAAGTTTTTCAAGCGCCTCACGTACGAAATTATTGTTGGGCAGTGAAACCAGCGGATTAAAGCAAATGGAAAGCAAGCCTTTCACCTCACCGCGATGAATAGCTTCAATCAACTCATAGGCAGTATAACCCACTCCAGGAAGCTCTTTTTCATCAATTCCCCAGACTTCAGATATGTATTTACGATGTTCAGGGTTACTGATATCGCGATTTCCTGGCAATTGATCACATTTATGTCCGTGTTCACGACCACCTTGTCCGTTTCCTTGTCCAGTTATGGTCGCATAACCACAATACGGTTTACCAATTCTTCCGGTTGCCAGTACCAGGTTAATACAGCCAACAACATTATCCACACCTTTTGAGTGATGTTCAATGCCTCGGGCGTGTAATAAAAAGCTGGTAGCAGCCGATCCCCACCATTCAGCAGCGGTCCGGATTTTTTCTTTATCAATTCCTGTAACTTTTTCACCCCATTCTAATGTGTAGTCTTTTACCGCTTCCAGTGTTTGTTCAAATCCACTTGTATGTTCACGAATAAATTCCTGATTCAACATATCGTGATCAGCCATGTATTTAAGAATGGTGCCATACAAAGCTGAATCCGTGCCTGGTTTAATATCCAAATGCAGATCAGCGGTGCGAGCCAGTGGAATAACACGAGGGTCCACAACAATAAGCTTAGCCCCGTTATCACGTGCACGCCATATCCAATGGGTTAGCGTAGGGAAGGTTTCACTAACATTCGCACCTGTTACGAAGATAACTTCGGCTTTTTCTAAATCAGCGTAATTATTTGATCCACGATCAAGTCCGAATGCTTTTTTATTTCCGGCGCCTGCACTTACCATGCACAGACGGCCATTATAATCAAGATTTTTTGTTTTTAGGGCTACACGGGCAAATTTGCCTACCAGGTAACTCTTTTCATTGGAAAGGCTAACACCCGAAAGCATAGAAAAGGCGTCATTCCCATAGGTATTCTGGATTCGTTTTATTTCTGAAATCGTGCGATCCATCGCATCTTCCCATGTTGTTTTCTCAAAACCTTTTCCTTCGACCCTTATCAAAGGATCGAGTAGCCTGTCGGGATGGTTGTTCTGTAAATAACGTTGAACACCTTTTGGACATAATCTGCCTTCGTTAAATGGAAATTCCATCCAAGGGTCGAAGCCGACTACTTTATTGTTTTTAACCAGTAATTTGATACCACATTGCATTCCGCAAAAGCAGCAATGGGTTGGCACCACCTTATCCGGTTCATCTCTTCCCAAATAACCTTCTGTTGGAGCATAATTTAAATGAGGTCCAAATTCTTTAATAATTTTATCGGCTGATACGGGGAGTTTTGACATGATAATTAAATTTAACGAATGATTAGAAGAATTTGCCACTTTCCTGGCGTGCTTTCAAATGCGCTTTAGCTAAAGCAGATCTTTTACCTTCGGGGCTCAGATCAAGGTGTGATGAACCATCTTCAAGCGTAAAATCAAATCCTAATTCTTTAGTAACTTCTTTTAAATCGTTTATATGCATCTGCGTTGCAAATTCATTTCCGGTATGAGGGCAAACCGCCATTCCTCTTTTTTCGCCTTCTCTGCGATACAAATGAGCCCCAATTTGTGCCGGACGCTGAATAATGTGAAAAAACTTACCAAATGGAATCCATATAAGAAACATAATAACAGTTACGGCATGTGTAACAGCCATAAACTCGTAGGTTATTCCTTTCAGAAATTCATAGTCGTAAGTAAGACCTAGTCCTGTTACAGAAATGGCAATAAGCAGGATAAGTGGAAGCAAATCACCTTCAAAAGTTTGAATAGCAATTTGTCCGGCATTAGTAAACCGGCGTCTCATAAACAATAAACATCCGATAATGACCAGCCATGAACACCAATTAAGAATATGGAAAATAAAGAAACCCATAATAGATCCTAACCTAAATTCCATTACCTTAAAGCCGAAAACATGAGCCTCGTACATATTAGTAACTGCGGGATTAATACTTGTTTCAGGGTTCATCGTAAAGTGAATCCAGCCAAAGGTTAAGGGAAAGGTAACCGAAAAGGCAATCATGCATCCGGTGGCTAATAAAAAGTGTCCCCACCATCTTGCACGTCCTCTGGGATAAATAAATTGCTGGAAACCGATGTTAACGAAGATTTTTTTTACTGATAGAATAAAATATTCAATGAAGCTCTTGGAAAAGAGCAACTGCCAGCCTCTTTTAAAATAAAGCCAGGTTGGTGGTCGTTGCAGCCAGACAGTGTATCTATAGATTACTCCGAACAGTGCAAATAAGGTTCCGAAGAGGTAAACGATAAGAGCAGCGTCAAAATTTTGAAGTTTTCTGGAGCCAAGGAATACGAGTCCAATGGTACATAAACAACAAAATGTAGCAATCAATAATGCACGAATGTTTAAAGTTTTCATGATGCTAACTAATTCAAGTATGTATTGAGTTAGACTTTCTATAATTAATCTGCCTACATTTAAATATACAGGATATGTTAAATATAACAAATTGCCATAGTTGGTCTGGATTTTTTTATAATTTATATCATGTTATTTTGCAAATTAATTAATAAATTATTTTTAAAAGCATGATATAAATCATTTTTTGCCGTGGTCATCTATCAGAGTTTTGTATCGATATAATTACCAAGTTATGGATAATAAATCGCTTCAACAGTCTCATAAGATTTTATTCATGAATACCCTTGCATTTACAGTGTGTTTTGCATGCTGGATGTTAAATGGCGTATTAGTTACTTATTTGGTGGATAACGGCATTTTTAACTGGTCAGTTGTAGAAGTTGGTTGGTTAATTGGAATTCCTGTGTTAACCGGATCAATATTCAGATTGCCATTAGGAATATGGACAGATCGATTTGGTGGCAGAAAAGTTTTCAGTATTTTACTGCTCGCTTGTTCAATTCCTATGTTTTTATTGTCACAGGCCAATAGCTACATTTCTTTTTTATTACTGAGCTTTATGTTCGGTATGGTGGGTACCAGTTTTGCGGTTGGTGTTGCTTACACCTCCGTATGTTATCCTAAGGAGTGGCAGGGAAGAGCTTTAGGTATATTCGGAATGGGAAATGCAGGTGCTGCCATCACTACTTTATTGGCTCCCACTTTACTCAAAAACCTTACTCACAATAATCCAGATGGCTGGCGGACACTTCCTGTAATTTATGCTGCAGTTTTAGTGGTAACCGGTATCCTGTTTTGGTCGTTAACCAATAATATTAAGCCAGCGGCTTCAGGAAAATCGTTAGCTCAAATGCTTACACCTTTAAAAAACAAGCGTGTTTGGCGTTTTGGATTGTATTATTACCTCGTATTCGGATGCTTTGTAGCTTTTTCACAATGGTTGGTTCCTTATTGTGTAAATGTGTACCAGGTTTCATTGGTTTTAGCCGGAATTTTTGCATCCATATTTAGTCTGCCTTCAGGAGTTATTCGTGCAGCAGGTGGTTGGCTATCCGATAAATTTGGAGCACGACAAGTAATGTATTGGGTACTTGGTAGTTCTGTTGTAATCAGTTTTCTGTTGATTATACCTCGTATGGAAATTTTTTCACCAGGTTTTGGTGTAATGGCCAAGCATGCAGGCACAGTAACGGAAGTAACAGATAGTCTTATTAAGGTAAATAATGATGTTTACCTGGTAGAAAAGAATAAAAAAGCTCATGATGAAATTGATGCAAAAGCATTAATTCTTCCTACTAAAAATACCTGGCAAGAACCAGTGGTGAAAAAAGGTGATGAAGTAAAGAAAAAGCAATTGCTGGCTAAAGGTACTACCCGAATTTATTTTCAGGCAAATATTTGGGTATTTATTGTATTAGTATTCCTTATTGGCATTGTTTGGGGTATTGGTAAAGCAGCGGTTTATAAACATATTCCTGAATACTTTCCAAACGATGTAGGTGTGGTAGGAGGCATGGTAGGGCTAATTGGCGGATTGGGTGGATTTATTAATCCAATTGTGTTTGGCTACCTACTTCAATATACAGGTTTATGGACGAGCTCATGGATACTGATGTTTGCGATTTCACTTGTTTCATTATGGTGGATGCATGCCGCAATAGCCGCAATGATTAAAAGGAAAGCTCCAGAATTAGCAACTAAAATCGAACACGAATAATTTTTATCTCTTTAATATAAAAATATGGCTTCACATTGGCTAAAAGAATGGAAACCGGAAGATGAAAACTTCTGGAACAGCACAGGGAAGGTGATTGCATGGCGAACATTGCGAATAACAACAGTAGCCTTATTATTATCATTTTCAACTTGGTATTTACTGAGTGCTGTGGTGGTAATGTTACCTAAAATAGGTTTTACATTTACGGATAACCAGCTTTTTTGGTTGGCTGCAATGCCCGGTTTAGCGGCTGGTATTTTACGTATTTGTCACATGTTTTTAATTCCGATCTATGGAACTCGCAATGTGATCACTACAGCAACTTTCTTGAAACTTATTCCGTGTATCGGAATCGGGGTGGCAGTGATGAATAGGGATACTCCATTTGCCATATTTATGATCCTGGCTTTTCTTTCTGGTTTTGGCGGTGGAGATTTTTCATCTTTTATGCCAAGTACCAGCTTTTTCTTTCCAAAGAAAATGCAAGGAACAGCATTGGGAATTCAGGCAGGTATTGGGAACTTTGGAGTAAGCGTAGTGCAATTTATTACTCCATGGATTATAGGAGCCGCTGCATTTGGCTTTTTATCTGGTGATCCTCAACAGATCACTAAACCAGACGGAAGCACAGGTAATGTTTGGCTTCAAAATGCAGCCCTTGTTTATGTGCCATTTCTTTTAATCATTGGTTTTGTTGCCTGGAAACAGCTAAAAAGTATTCCTGTAGTATCTTCATTTAAAGAGCAGTTTGATATCTTTAATAACAAACATACCTGGTTTTGTACCATCACCTATGTAATGACTTTCGGCGCATTTTCGGGTTTAGCAGCTGCTTTTCCGATGCTGATAAAAACTTTATACGGTGGATTCGAAAATGCACCTAATCCTTTACACTATGCCTTCTTGGGTCCGCTTATTGGCTCAGCTGCCCGGGTGTTATTTGGTCCGCTTACTGATAAATTTGGCGGTGCAATTTTAACACATATAACAGGTATTGCCTTAATCATTTGTTGCGGTTTATTGGTAGCCTTGGGATGTTTAACACCTACTTCGTTAGGTCAGTTCCCTGCATTTTTATCAATTATGCTGGCCATCTTCTTCTTTACAGGGGTAGGTAATGCAGCAACGTTCAGGCAGTATCCGATCATATTTTCTCATTCGCCTCGTCAGGCGGCAGGGGTTATCGGTTTTACTGCTGCAATTGCCGCTTTTGGGCCATTTATATACAGTACATTAATAGGAACAACGATGAAATTGAATGATAAAAATCCTGCACCATTTTTTATAGGGTTGATCATTTACTTCATAATAGCAACTGGTATTAACTGGTGGTATTACACCCGAAAAGGATGTGAAAAACCAAGTTAAATAAAAACGAAAATACTTTTTCATAGCATATAAATTTGACTTTCCGGCTCTCAAAGGCTGGAAAGTCATTATCTTTCAGCTCTCAATCTCCTCAGATTATTAATGAATAATTTGCTCACCATAAATTATTATTAACATGAAATTAAACTCAGATCGATATATCCGTCAATTATTATTAGAAGGTTTTGGAGAACCTGCTCAATTAAAGCTTCAACAAGCCTCCGTTTTGGTTGTAGGTGCAGGAGGACTTGGTGTTCCTGTGATGCAATATTTAACAGGCATGGGAGTTGGAAAAATTGGAATTATTGATAATGATGTAATTAGCGAAAGTAACCTGCATCGACAAGTTTTATATTCAACTGAAGAAATTGGTAAACCCAAAGTGCAGGTAGCTGCAAAACGTTTAAGGGCGATGAATCCTGAAGTTGAAGTGGTGATTATTAATGACAGGTTAAACGTTGATAACGCCTTGCTTGTTATTGGAATGTTTGATGTAGTGGTTGATTGCACCGATAATTTTCAAACTCGTTACCTGATCAATGACGCTTGTGTAATTCTCGATAAACCTTTTGTTTATGGCGCCATCCATAAGTTTGAAGGTCAGATAAGTGTGTTTAATTTTAATGGTAGTGCTACTTATCGCTGTTTGTTCCCGTCAGCACCTGAAAAAGGAGTTGTGGCAGATTGTAATACAAATGGCGTTTTAGGAATATTGCCTGGTATTATTGGCTGTTATCAGGCCAATGAAGTAGTTAAGCTGATTACAGGCGTAGGAGAAGTGCTTGTTAATAAATTGCTGATGATCGATACATTAAAAAATAGTCAGTTTGTACTTAATTATCAGCTTGTTCCAGTAAATAAAACACTCACCGATCTAAGAACAGAAGATTACAAATCACTATGTACCAGAAATCGGTTAAAAACAATCTCTGCTCAAAAGCTGGCAGAGAAATTAAATCAACCGGAAAAAATACAACTTGTCGATGTGAGGGAATTGGATGAATGGAATATATGTAACATTCAAAGTTCAATTCATATTCCACTTAACGACATACTATTCAGATGTCAGGAACTTGATAAAGAAAAGCCAGTCGTGTTAATTTGTCACCACGGAATCAGAAGCTTATATGCAGGAGAAGATTTATTAGCGCAAGGTTTCGAAGAAGTTTATAATCTTGCGGGTGGAATAGATAGTTGGTCGCGCGAAGTTGATGAGGCAGTAGCTATTTATTGAATAACTGCAAAGACTCAAAGGCGCAAGTTAAAGTAACTAATAAATTCCTTTGTGTCTTAGCGTCTTTGCGGCAAATAGAATCCTCAACCCCTAATTAATAAAAAATGGATTACCAGCTTTGCTTGCTTTTTTTAATTGTAGCGTTTGTTTATTCCACTGCCGGCTTTGGTGGAGGGTCTAGTTACATGGCTATAATGGCTTTAATGGGGGTTAATGTTTATTTAATGAAGTCAACAGCATTGTTGTGCAATATTGTGGTGGTAACAGGTGGTGTGATTAATTTCTATAAACAAGGTTATTTACCGTTAAAAAAGGCGCTTTGGCTAAGTATAGCCAGTGTTCCTATGGCTTTTATCGGTAGCTACATTCCATTGAAACAGCATGTGTTCTTTTTAATATTAGGAATCTCATTGATTATTTCGGCATTGTTAATGTTTTATCGTCTATTACCTATATTTAATGCCCGTGATGGAGTTATAGAAGATCAGCCGAGGTATAAATTTAGTATAGCTGGAGGATTTATTGGAGGTTTATCAGGTATGACTGGTATTGGAGGTGGAATTTTCTTGTCGCCCTTATTAAAACTTGCTCATTTTGATACAGCCAAAAACATAGCTGGATTAAGCAGTTTTTTTATTTTAGTGAATTCAATTTCTGGCATACTGGGTCAGTTTTCAAGGAAACAGATCAATTTTGATCCCATGTTTACCATACCATTGTTGATTTGTGTGATTATTGGAGGACAAATAGGGACTCGATTAAGTGCTAAAAAATTCAGTGAGAAATGGGTGACCATTGCGACAGCGATGTTGGTGTTGTACGCCGGAACAAGATTATTGATTAGATGATTAAAATAATCAAAATAAATAGATTATGAAACATACGATTCTTCTTTTTGGAGTTACTAAAGATATAATTGGCTCTCCTGAGTACCAATTGGAAGGAACTGTTAAGAGTGTTGGTGAATTACGAGCCAAATTATATGACCAGTATCCGTCATTGGAAAAACTTAATTCTTTGATGATCGCTGTAAATAAAAACTATGCAGCTGACGATGTTTTGATTAATGCAACTGATGAAATTGCACTAATACCACCAGTTAGTGGAGGATAGCATGAAGCCACATATACATATTGCCAATACTATTGATGCTGCAGAAGTAATATCACTGGTTAGTAAACCCCAATTCGGAGCAGTAGACCTATTTATTGGTCAGGTTAGGAATCACACTAAAGGGAAAGCAGTAGTAAAGCTTTTCTTCGAATGCTATCATCCAATGGCTTTGGACGAAATGGAAAAAATAGCCGAATTAGCTAAAAAACAATTTGATATCCAGGAGATAGCCATCCATCATGCAACAGGAGAGAAACTTCCGGGCGATGTGGTGGTTTTAATAGCAGTTTCCTCTTATCATCGCGACGCCGCATTTAAAGCCTGTCAATTTGCAATCGACACATTAAAAGAAACAGTACCTATTTGGAAGAAAGAGTTTTTTGAAGATGGTGAAATTTGGGTTGCCGCACATCCGTAATTAATACATTATGCTGACTGTTAACGAAGCTTTTGAAACCGTAATAAATACTGCCGCCGATTTTGGAACAGAACTCGTTGCTATTAAGCAGGCAGAAGGAAGGATATTAAGAGAAAAGATAATCGCAGACCGACCGTTTCCACCTTTTGATCGGGTTACCATGGATGGTATTGCCATTAAGTGGAGTAGTTATGCTGAAGGTAAAAGAACGTTCGAAATCGAAGATCTGCAAGCGGCTGGTATGCCTCAAAAAACATTGCATGGAAATGGTTGTGTTGAGGTAATGACTGGTGCTATTGTTCCTGAAAATGCAGATACCATAATTCCATATGAAGATCTGGTTAAAAATGAAACAGGATCTTTTGCCGTAGTTAAAGAGATTAAAAGAAATCAGAACATCCATGTAAGAGGAAGCGATGTTGAGCTGGGAGCTGTTTTGTTAAATGAGGGAATACGAATTGGCGGTGCCGAAACTGCGGTATTGGCAACTGTAGGAAAGGATAAGGCACTAGTTAGTAAACAACCGAAAATTGCTATTGTTGCTACCGGTGACGAACTGGTTGAAATAACAGACCAGCCCGAGCAGCATCAACTGCGTATGTCAAACGTATACGCTTTATATAATCAATTCAAAAATATCGGAATAGAGGCATCTATCCATCATTTCAAAGATGATAAGGAAGTGTTATCTGCAAATTTTTCGCTTTTGTTTAAAGAGAAAGATGCAATTATCTGTTCCGGAGGTGTTTCTGCTGGTAAATTTGACTATATACCGCAAGTGTTAAATGAACTTGGCGTAACTATTTTATTTCATAAAGTAAAACAACGGCCGGGAAAGCCTTTTTTATTTGGCTTAGCCGAAAATAAGGTTCCTTTTTTTGGTTTACCGGGTAATCCTGTTTCTGGTTTTATGTGTTTACACCGTTTTGTTTTCCCTTGGCTGTTTAAATCACTACAGTTCGCTCAAGAATCGATAATTACTCGTGCAGTTTTAGCATCAGCTTTAAAATTTGATAAGCCGCTAACTTTTTTTGTTCCGGTAAAGCTTTCAATTTCTTCGCAAGGCTATCTAATGGCAGATCCTCACGCAACCAATGGGTCCGGTGATTTTGCCACATTAACTTCTGCAAATGCTTTTATGGAGTTGCCGGAAAATAGAGATTTTTTTGAAGCAGGAGAAGTGTATCCTGTTTGGATGTATTAGGTCTTGATTACGAGTTATGGGTTTCGAGTTATTGCCGATAAACGTAACCTTATTTGAATGTTTAAAATAAGAAATTCACGCAATCCCGATAGTTATCGGGGCGCTAAGACGCAAAGGTTTAGATTTTGAGTTGTGGTTTTGCATTACAAATTGTCACTTGCCTTTAAAACTAATACGTAATAACTAATACACAACTCGTAACTCGCAATTCGTAATACGCAACACACAATTTAAAAAGCATGCGTATCTAATTGTGTTACTTTTCCGATTACAATTAATGCAGGATGTGTTACTTCATTTTCTATGGCAAGGTCCTCTAAATCTTTTATCTGACCCTTTATTGTTTTCGAATATGGAAGGGAAGCATGTTGAATTAATGCAGCGGGTGTATGGCCCTTTCCGCAGCTAATGCATTCATTAACTATTACCGAAAGATTTTTCATACCCATATAGATAACTAAGGTTGTGTTGCTTTGCAAAGCGAGTTGAATATCTCTTGATAATGTCCCGTCTTTTTTTGTTCCGGTAATTATCCAGACGCCTTCACTAATTCCCCTGTGAGTTAGCGTGATATCAGACATGCCAACAGCCAGCATACTTGTAATCCCCGGAATATACCGGGCAGGGATATTGTTTTGTCGGGCAAAAATGATTTCTTCCATGCCGCGGCCAAATACAAAAGGGTCGCCACCTTTTAAACGCACAACCAATCCTTTGTTGAATGCTTTCTCCTTAATAAGTTCATGAATATGTTCTTGTGGTGTATAATCCAGGTAAGGGGTTTTACCTACATATATTTTTTCTGATTCTTCCGCCGCATATTCCAATAAATCTCTGTTTACAAGATTATCATATAAGATAACATTGGTTTTTTTTAAAATATTGATTGCTTTTAAGGTAATTAATTCCGGATCTCCTGGTCCTGCGCCAATAATTACTAATTCTGGTTGGTTTTTCATGTTTTTATTCCTGTTTTTTAAGATTTGTTATAATTATTGAGGTTTTTGAGTCTATTTAAGTAATAATATTCTAATAAATGTTATTTATTTAAATTTTATTCTATAAAAATACGGTTTAAAAATATTTAATTTTTATTTTTTTTGTGATTTTAATCATAATTAATTGTAATTTTATCTTATTGAAATACAAAATATTTAAATGTACATCATATTTTATAGTATTAATCTTATTATTTAAATTTTTATTGATGTTTTTTATTTAAATAATTCATTTTTTGTTTTTAAACCATTTAAAAATTAAATAACAGTATTAATATGAGTGAATTTTATAAGAAAAGTATAGTTGTTGTTGGAAATGGAATGGTTGGATATAAGTTTTGTGAAAAATTGATATCAAAAACAAGTGAATTTAATTTAATTGTTTTTGGAGAAGAGCCAAGAGCCGCTTATGATCGTGTTCATTTAAGTGGATTCTTTTCAGGAAAAACTGCTGATGATCTGAGTATGGCATCAATTAAATGGTATGCTGATAACAACATTACCTTGTATTTGAATGATCCTATTAAAGAGATTAATCGGGAAGAGCAAACCATTCATTCATCCAAAGGAATTCTTCAGTCATATGACTATTTAGTATTAGCCACAGGATCAGCACCCTTTGTTCCCAATATTCCAGGTGTAGAGAAACAAGGAGTTTTTGTTTATCGCACTATTGAAGATTTGGAAAAAATCAGGGAGTATGCTAAACATGCAAAAAAAGGAGCAGTGATGGGTGGTGGCTTGTTAGGACTGGAAGCAGCCAAGGCGCTCATTGATTTAGGTATTGATGAAACGCACGTGGTTGAGTTTGCTCCACGTTTAATGCCGAGGCAAATTGACGAAAGCGGGAGTAAGCTGTTACAAGCTAAATTAACCGATTTAGGTTTGCAGTTGCATTTAAACGTAAGTACATCGTTGATACTCGGAAACGACTCGATTGAAGGTTTACAATTCTCAGATAATACTACCCTTGAGTCGGATATGCTGGTGATTTCGGCTGGTATCCGTCCGCGGGATGAATTGGCAAAATTATGTGGCTTGGAGACTGGGATTAGAGGTGGCATAGTAGTAAATGAATACATGCAAACCAATGATGAAAAGATTTTTGCAATTGGTGAGTGCGCTTTATTTGATGGTATGATCTATGGTTTGGTGGCTCCTGGTTATGAAATGGCTGAAGTTGTCGCTTCTTATTTATACCAAAATTATAAACAGTTTAAGGGTTTTGATATGAGCACCAAGCTCAAATTAATAGGGGTTGATGTAGCAAGTTATGGCGACCCTTTTATTGCTGAACCTCATTGTAAAACCATCACTTTCGAAGATTCTCATAAGGGTATTTATAAACGCATTAACCTTTCTCATGATGGTAAATATTTATTGGGAGGTATTCTTATTGGCGATGCCGATTCCTATAATATGTTGCTTCAAACGGTTAATAATTCGATCGTTTTGCCCCCAAACCCTGAAGATCTGATTCTGGGAGCAAGAGGAGGGGCAGCATCAGAAGGTGCAGGAGTGATGAGTTTGCCCGATGATGCGCTGATCTGTTCTTGTGAAGCTGTTGATAAAGGAGCTATTTGTTCGGCTGTTTTAGATAAAGAGATCACGACCATTGAAGGGATGAAGAAATGTACCAAAGCCGGAACAGGCTGTGGGGGCTGTATTCCATTAGTAAAAGATCTTATCACCGGAACTTTAAAGGAGAATGGTCAGTATGTTAAGAACAATATTTGCGAGCATTTTAACTACTCTCGTCAGGAATTACTTGATCTTATCAAGATAAACAGCATTAAAAATTACGATGAAGTATTGGATACGTTTGGTCGTGGCGATGGATGTGAGGTGTGTAAACCTGCGGTAGCAAGTATTTTAGCAAGTCTATGGAATGATTTGATCTTGAAGCAAGATACCATTCAGGATAGCAATGACCGGTTCCTGGCAAATATTCAAAAGGGAGGAACTTACTCTGTTGTTCCTCGTATCCCTGGAGGCGAAATTACACCAGATAAATTAATTGTAATCGGACAAGTTGCCAAACAATTCGGCTTATATACCAAAATTACAGGCGGACAACGTATTGATTTGTTCGGAGCCCACTTAAATGATCTGCCAGCCATATGGAAACTATTGATTGATGCCGGTTTTGAAAGCGGCCACGCTTACGGGAAATCTTTGCGTACCGTAAAAAGTTGCGTCGGAAGTACCTGGTGTCGTTTTGGTTTGCATGATAGTGTTTCTTTCGCTATTGAGGTAGAGAATCGTTACAAAGGTTTACGGTCGCCGCATAAATTAAAAGGCGGTGTTTCCGGCTGTATCCGAGAATGTGCCGAAGCTCAATCTAAAGATTTTGGAATAATAGCTACTGAAAAAGGATGGAATTTATACGTATGTGGCAACGGTGGTTCAAAACCTCAACATGCTTTACTATTAGCGGCTGATATTGATAGTCAAACTTGTATAAAATACCTTGATCGGTTCCTGATGTTCTATATCAAAACTGCTGATCCTTTAACCAGAACGGCAACATGGCTAAACAAAATGGATGGAGGTATTAGCTATTTGAAAAACGTGGTAGTGAATGACAGTTTGGGAATTGCCGATGTATTGGAAGAAGAAATGAAAGTATTGATAAGCCAATATAAATGTGAGTGGAAGGATGTTGTTGAAAGTGAACATTTAAAAAAGAAATTCAGCCATTTTGTTAATGCTCCAGAAGAAAAAGATCCAAATATTGTTTTTGAACCACTTAGAGAACAGGTAATGGCTGCTCAATGGTAACCTATAATCAACAAACATAAAAACTACTATAATGATTGAAGACGTACTAACAGCATGGGTACTGGCCTGTAATGCCAGCGATATTCCTGAAAATGGAGGGGCGTGTGTTAAAGTAGAGGATGAACAAATTGCCATTTTTAATTTTAAACGAAGGAATGAATGGTATGCCACTCAAAATCTTTGTCCACACAAGCAACAAATGGTTTTGTCGCGCGGCATGATTGGTAGTACAGGTGAAAATTGTGAACCAAAAGTTGCCTGCCCATTTCATAAAAACACCTTTTCGCTGGAAACCGGACAATGCCTTACCAATGATGAATATCAAATAAAAGTATATCCGGTTAAGGTTGAAAACGGGAAAGTGTATATAAGCCTGGAGTAAAGAGTACTAAAATAGAAAACCCCAACGAAGAATTGCGGTCTGCGCTGGGGTGCATGTTTCAAGATCTGATTATTTACTTAAAACTAACTCAAATGTATTCAAAAAATAGATTTGTACCACCCGTTTTGTGCTTTTTTCTGATAATTTGTTCTGCTGGCAGTTCGCTGGCTCAATTCTCATTAAGTGCACAATTAAGGGCCAGGGGAGAATACCGTAGCGGATTTTCCAATTTACTTCCCACCACCGCCGATCCGGCAAGTTTTATTTCTCAAAGAACCCGGATTAACCTTGGATATAAATGGAATTTTCTGGTGGTGGGAGGTGCCATTCAAGATGTAAGAGTTTGGGGCCAAGATGCATCAAGCATTAGCAGTGCCGATGGTAATAAACTGATGTTACACGAGGCTTGGGCAGAAGTAATCTTAGCCAACAAGGCAGATACTTCGAATAAACTCCGATTTATTGATTACCTGTCATTAAAAATTGGTCGCCAAGAGTTGATCTATGATGATGCACGCTTAATTGGCAATCTTGATTGGTTGCAACAAGCCCGACGGTTTGATATGGCCTTGCTTAAAGCAACACATCAAGGATGGCAGTTGGATATTGGTTACGCCATCAATCAAAATGGAGAAAAGATGTCGGGAGGTTTTTATGTGCCTGGCAATGTTCCACAATATGTAAAAAATGATATTGGTGTTTTGGTAACAACACCAGAAGGCATGGTGCCTTTAACCAATCCCGATGGAGTTAGTTCAGCAAGCGGAAAACCAACCTATAGCAATCCACCTACCACTAATGGAGGTAATCAGGATTATAAGCAATTTGTAAGTCTTTATCTAAGCAAAGGAATTCATAATACAAAAATTTCAGGACTATTCTTTAATGATGCTTTTGGAAAGTATAGAACAGGCAGCACTGAAATAGGTGGAGGTTTGGTTTATGGTCGGTATTTCGACGTAAAAGGAACAGCTAACCGACAAACCTATGGATTAATGTTTCTTCAGTCATTTCCAACTATTATAAAAAATGGCGGATTACGATTTCAGCTGGCTTATTATCGCCAGTCGGGAAATAATCGGGACGATATTAATCTGAATGCTTATCACTACACTGTAAATGCAAGCATTACAAAAGGCAAGTTTTCTGTTACGCCCGGATATGATGCTCTATCAGGAAACAGTACTGTTTCAACCGAGGATCGCCGTTTTGATCCATTATACGGAACTCCACATAAATTTTGGGGCTATATGGATTATTTCTATGCAGGAACGGGTTCACCGGCACAAGGACTTAAAAATGCGTACCTGAAAACAAAGATTACGGGAAAATACCTAGCCTTTGGATTAGATTATCATCATTTTGCAGTTGCCAACCAGTTAACCTCTACAGATCAGACCAAGTTAGGTGACGAAATAGATCTTACTCTCAACTATAATTTAAATAAGTTCACCAGTATCGATTTGGGTTATTCGTGGATGAAGGCAACAGAAGCGATGGCCTATGCCAAAGGGCAACTACCTGCAGCTTCTCCAACAAGTTTCGACGCCACACCGCAGTGGGCCTACCTTTCAGTTACCGTTAAACCTGAATTTATCTTTTCAAAATAACATTGTTCAATCACTTCACTAAAGAAATTGTTATGGAAAACCTCGACTTAAAACCACTTAAAAAGCTTAATATATTTGCCATTCGTGGGGTTCAAATGCGAACCTTTCACATTACCTGGATCACCTTCTTCTTCTGTTTTTTCGGATGGTTTGGTATTGCGCCTCTCATGCCATTAGTGCGTGAACAGCTACACTTAGATAAGCAGCAGGTTGGCAATATTATGATTGCTTCCGTTTCTGCCACCATTTTTGCACGATTATTAGTTGGTAAACTTTGTGATTCGGTTGGACCTCGCATCACAGCTACTATTTTATTAATTGTAGGAGCGATTCCTGTTTTAGGAATAGGACTAAGCAATAGTTACGAAAGCTTTCTATTGTTTAGGTTGGTAATCGGAATAATAGGTGCTTCGTTCGTGATCACTCAATTTCATACATCTATGATGTTTGCCCCCAATATTGTTGGAACAGCAAATGCAGTGGCAGGGGGATGGGGAAATTTAGGTGGAGGCGTTACTAATTTGTTAATGCCATTGATTGCAGCTGCGTTGGTGAGTTTAGGTTATGTGGATAAAGCGAACTCATGGCGTTTGGCGATGATCATTCCCGGTGTCATTCTCCTGATCATGGCATTCATCTATTACAAATACACCAAAGATACACCCGCAGGAAACTTCAATGAAACAGAGCGCAAACAAACCGTAAAACAAAAGGGCAGCTTTATGATCGCTTTAAAAGATTACAGAACCTGGTTGCTTGCCATAGCCTATGCGGCCTGTTTCGGGATTGAAATAACTATCGATAATGTGGCGGCGCTTTTCTTTGTCGACCGCTTTGAAACCACAATGATACTTGCAGGAGCCTTGGCCGGCATATTTGGCATGATGAACTTGTTTGCAAGAGCCATAGGAGGTATTGCCAGTGATAAAGTAGGAAATCTGTATGGTTTAAAGGGGAAAGGATACTTGCTTGGCTTATTGCTGGCCTTAGAAGGCATTGGAATAATATGGTTTGCACAAGCCCCGAGTTTAACGCTGGCAATTATAGCTATGTTATTTTTTGCCTTCTTTCTTAAAATGGCCAATGGTTCCACTTATTCAATTGTTCCTTTTATTAATAAAAATGCCATTGGTAGTGTAAGCGGAATTGTAGGAGCCGGAGGAAATCTAGGAGCAGTACTTGTCGGTTTTCTATTTAAATCCACTACAATTTCTTATGCGAATGCATTTTTCTATATAGGCATTGGTGTGTTAATTATTGGGGTTTTAATAGGGTTATCGAGATTTCAGTTTCAGGGTGAAGCAGTTAAGGAAAAAGTGGAATTTCAGACTTTATAATCAAAGCATTATAAACCTAATGTGCGATTTGATTTTTATATAGATACAGCACTAATGAACAAATGAGTCAATCCGCCTTGTACAGTTCGGTAGAGATGAACTTAATATTAGCACAAACTGGAAAAGAACTGTACGCAGCGGCGGCATTTTTTGCTTACTTTTTTTTGCTGAAGAAAAAAAGTAAGTCCCACCGAAGGTGACGAAAGATAATAGTGTTTAAAATTGAGTTTTAGTGCATTTAATAGACATTTAAATCACTTGACAGGTTATTACAAATAAACTTTTAGTACTTAATCCGTATGGCAGCTGATAAGAGAATTAAAGTGGAAACTACTTGCTGTTATTGTGGTACAGGTTGCGGTATTGTTGCCTGGCAAGACCGGAAGGGAAGTGTCGCCATCGAAGGTGATAAAGATCATCCGGTTAATAAGGGAATGCTTTGCAGTAAAGGAATGAACCTGCATTATACCGTTAATGATAGAACTGACCGACTACTTTATCCTCAAATGCGGTATAATAAAAACCTGCCGCTTCAACGTGTGAGCTGGGATGATGCATTGGATAGAACGGCTGCAGTTTTTAAAACCTTTATTGAAAAGTACGGCCCGGATTCCGTGGCTTTTTATATATCCGGACAATGCTTAACGGAGGAATATTATGTGGTAAATAAGCTCATCAAAGGGTTTATAGGAAGCAATAATATAGATACCAACTCACGTTTGTGCATGAGTAGTGCGGTTATGGGTTATAAAATGGCCTTAGGAGAAGACAGTGTTCCGGTTTGTTATGATGATATTGAATTGGCAGACTGTTTTTTCGTTACCGGAGCTAATCCTGCCTGGTGTCATCCAATCATTTGGCGAAGAGTTGAAGCTCATAAAGCCGAAAATCCCCATGTGAAAATCATCGTGGTTGATCCGCGAAAAACCGATAGTTGTTCCATCGCCGATTTACATTTGCAGATAAATCCTGGAACTGATGTTACTTTAAATCATGCAATAGGCCGGGTGTTAATTGAAAATGAAGATATCGATTACCAGTTTATAAATGATCATACGGAGGGATTTGAGAATTATAGAAGTACAGTGTTTTCAAAAACGCTGGAAGAAGCCGCACAGATTTGCGGGATTGATAGCAGGGATATAATTCTTGCAGCACGGTATATTGGTGCTGCAAAGGGTTTTTTATCCATGTGGACAATGGGATTAAATCAAAGCGTGGTTGGTGTTAATAAAAACCTAAGTTTAATCAACCTTAATCTCATTACCGGACATATCGGTAAAGCCGGATCCGGGCCATTCTCATTAACCGGACAACCTAATGCAATGGGGGGAAGAGAAGTGGGTGGACTTTCCAATCTTTTACCCGCTCACCGCAATCTAAATGACCCTCAACACCGAAAATATGTTCAAGAATTTTGGGGTGGTACTGTTATTTCCGAAAAACCGGGATTAACCGCCACTGAAATGTTTGAGGCATTAGATAAAGGTACGCTAAAGGCAATTTGGATTATGTGTACCAACCCGTTAGTGAGCTTGCCAGATGTAAGGTTTGTTGAAAAAGCATTAAAAAAAGCCAAGTTTGTAGTCGTTCAGGAAATAAGTTCCAAACCGCAGACGTTAGCCTATGCCGATGTAATTCTTCCGGCTGCTGCATGGCTCGAAAAAGAAGGGACTATGACTAATTCTGAACGCCGGATAAGTCATTTGACTAAATTGATCGATCCTCCGGGAGAAGCAATGCCCGATCGGGAGATCATTTGTCGGTTTGCTCAAAAAATGGGTTACCCCGGTTTTGATTATGAGACTGACGCCGAAGTTTATCAGGAACACACGAAATTAACAGCAGAAACTTCAATTGATATTTCAGGATTGACTTATGGGTTAATAAAGGGCCTTAAAACGGTTCAATGGCCTTATCCGAAGGATAAAATGATACCCGATTCAAAACGTTTATTCACCGATAAACAGTTTTATACGTCATCCAAAAAAGCAATTATTCATTCGGTCGATGATCAGCTGACCAGTGAACTGCCAACAACCGATTTTCCTCTGATCTTGACTACAGGACGCACGAGGGATCAATGGCATACCATGAGCAAAACCGGGAAGGTAAATAAGCTCAATCAGCACTTGCCCAAAGCTTTAGTCGAAATTCACCCGGAAGATGCAGTTGCATTGGGTGTTGAAGATGGAAATATAGTTAGCATAACCTCCCGAAGAGGAAATGTGCAGATGAAAGCTTCCTTAACAACTGCAATAAAATCAGGGGTTGTTTTTTTGCCGATGCATTGGGGGAAATTATTAAACAGTGATTTAAACAGAGCAAATAATCTCACCAATAACTTGCTCGATCCTTTATCTAAAGAACCTGATTTTAAATTTTGCGCTGTAAACGTACAAAAGTTTACCAAGCCCAAACAACATGTGGTGGTGATTGGAGCAGGAGCAGGAGCATTCGGATTTGTTAAGGCGTACCGTGAACTTAATAGAACCGATGATATTACCATTTTCAGTGCCGAAAAGTTTCCTTTCTACAACCGGGTAATGTTGCCTGATTATATTTCAGGAGCACAAAATTGGGAGCAGCTCATTAAAATGCATGAGCATGAAGAACCTGATTATTCCATCAATTTTAAAAAAGGTATAAGTGCTAAACACATTGATCGTAAGAATAAATGCATTACAGATTCTGATGGTTTGGTTACTACGTTTGATGTTCTGATTTTGGCTACCGGAAGCAGGGCGGCTACTCCTAAAAATCTTCCTACTCTTGAGGGGATTTTTACCATGCGGAGCAGAACTGATGCTGACAATTTTAAGAACTATCTGCCAACGGGCGGGCAGGTAGTAATTGTCGGTGGTGGCTTGTTAGGTCTGGAATTAGCAGCTTCGCTAACCGAAATCAACCATAAAGCTACGATTATCCAACGTTCATCCCGTTTTCTTGATCGACAGTTAGATGCCTTGGGAAGTCAGCTTTTACACGAGGAAATGATTGATCAGGGTTGTGAAGTTTATTATAATGATGAAGTACAATTGATTAATGGGCAGTCTAAAGTAACCTCTATACGCTTAAAAAGTGGCCGTACAATTAATTGTGATGCTATCGTTTTTGCTATTGGAACCGTACCCAATATTGAACTTGCTAAAGAATGTGGGTTAGAGTTTAAAAGAGGGGTTATTGTTGACGAAAGAATGCAGACATCAGATCCCTCTATTTTTGCCATTGGTGAAATAGCAGAGTTTAATGGAATGCTTTACGGTATCACGGCAGCAGCTGAACAACAGGCTGAAGTAGTTGCCAATTACTTGAATGGTGATGTTTCAAGTTTTTATCAAGGGACTCTGTTGATGAATATCATTAAAGTTCATGGTTTTGACTTGTGTAGCATGGGTATAACAGAAGCTCCGGATTCAGTGGATTATGAAGAGATCATCTTTAAAGATCTGTCCAAGCGGTTTTATAAGAAGTGTATTATCCATGAAGACAGGCTTGTAGGAGCGATTTTAATTGGTGATAAAAATGAATTTGTAGAGTACAAAGAGCTAATTGCTAATAAAATTGAACTAAGCGAAAAACGTCTGGGCTTATTAAGAAGCGGCAAAAAAGCTGAACCTGTAATCGGAAAATTGGTTTGTAGTTGTAATAGTGTGGGTGCAGGAAATATTCAGCAACAAATAAGACAAGGCTGCTTATCGCTCAAGGAAATTTGTTCAGCAACCGGGGCCGGAACAGGCTGTGGTTCTTGCAAGCCGGAAGTGCAGCGATTGTTGGAAATAGAATTGGAACAATTAGCGGTGGAGGTATAATGGGTAAGCCAAGATGCATAGTAAAGATCAATTTACCCGGAGGGATTTTGTCGGCCGGTGATCTGCGTATTATTGTTAAAGCTGCTGAAACAGTTGGTGTGAAAGAAGTGCAAATGGGTATGCGTCAGCAAATGTATTTAACACTTCCGCACGGAAAAGTCGAAATGTTCACAGCCATACTTAGTGAATCAGGTATGTTTCATGAAATCGATTTTGATGAGTTTCCGAATATCGTTAGTTCTTATGTAGCGGATGAATTATTTAATCACTCGAATTGGCTTACAGAAGGTGTTTATGCAGATATATTAGATTCATTCGATTTTAAACCGCAGCTGAAACTCAACATTGTTGACAGTTCACAAACTTTTGTGCCTTTTTTTACCGGAAATATCAACTTTATTTCCAGCAATATTCCCAATTATTGGTATTTGTACATTCGTTTTCCTAAAGTTTCTGTTAATTATAAATGGGAGGGTTTGATCTATACAGATGACATTCCATTATTAACTAAAACAATTGAGGATATCATTTTAAACAATAAGCCTCTTTTTTATGATAAAACAACCGCAAACGGATTCCTTTTGCAGGAAAAAGTAGAAGCGACAAATGCTTTTATCTACCAAAACCAAACAGAAGAACTTCAGTTTCCTGATTTTTCATTGCCTTATTATGAAGGATTTAATAATTATGGGAAGAAAGTTTGGTTAGGTATTTACAGGAGAGATGAAGTTTTTTCCATTTCGTTTTTGAAAGATATCTGTGCGATTTGCCTAAAGACAAAGATTGGGCGTGTTTATACCACACCCTGGAAATCACTGATTGTGAAAGGTATTGAGCGCGATGATCAAAAATATTGGAGTTATATTTTAGGTAAGCATCAGATTAACGTCAGGCATGCATCAAATGAATTGAACTGGCAGGTAGAAGATCTTTCGACAGAAGGACTTTCTATTAAAAAATACCTTGCCCGAAAGTTCGATAGTACTGATTTGAAAACTCATGGACTATGCTTCGCTATCAAAACTCAGCCAAGAACGGGACTATTCGGTTCTGTTGTAATCAAAAAGCTGCATAATTACAGAAAAGATAATGCGAAGAGTACAGATAGGTTCGATATACTGTATACTCCCAATTTCAATGCTAATTCTAAAAACTATATTGCCTATAAAAAGAGGATCGTATTAACAGAATTGGATACACACCTTGCTGAGCTTTGTCGCTTGTATTATGAAGAGAAGGGATTGAATGATGAATTTAACAATGAGTTAATTGATGATTCGAAACAGGAAGAAACGACTGCATTAAAAATGGTTTATCAATGTAAAAGTTGTTTATCTATTTATGATGAAGCGTATGGCGATGAATTAAATAATATAACAGTAGGTGTTTCATTTGAAAATTTACCACCAGATTATTGTTGCCCAATTTGTGAAAACGGGAAAGTTAACTTTGTGTTGACAAATATTTAACAAATAAAATTTGCCATAATGCTTTAAAATATTATTTTTATTGCGTCAACCAATTTATTAATGAATATTATAAACAAGAGCCCGGTCCCGGGCTTCTTGTTTTTAGCTATTAACCTTCCAGTTTTTAAGTACGTAATCCATTTCTTCCGGGGTATTCGCATTTAATTGTTCATGAGGCAACTGATTACTAATGAGCTTAATGTTGTTGTTGATCAGTGTCTTACGTGGACAATTAAAACCGCTTTCAAAATTCTCTCTCAAAACAGCTAAGCCTTTAGGTTCCCAAATAGCAATTAACGGTTCGGGAAGATCATTTTCGGGACTAATAAAGGCTGTTGCATATTTAATAGGATCACGTTCATTGATCAGCAATTGCAACGATTGATCGGTCAGCAAAGGAAGATCACAGGCAATAACCAACCATGCTGCTTCGGGGTGAGCTTTATGGGCACTTAACAAACCAACACTTGGACTACTTCCTTCAATTGAATCTTCAATAAGCGCATATTGTTGATCAAAAGCGGAAACCTGATCGTTTCGGCATGATATAAAAACATGCTCGACTAAAGGTGTCAGTAAATTATGAAGATACAGCCATTGAGGAACATTATTATGGTAGGCAATAAGAAACTTATCCGTTTGCATGCGTTTGCTAAAACCTCCGCATAAGATCAAAGCGTATAACTGGGCATTATTTTCGTTCGAAATCATTTTTTCCTCCGCTTTTGCTCATAAGTTTAGTTTCTCTGATGATCATATCGTGTGATAAAGCTTTGCACATATCATAAATTGTTAAAGCGGCAATGCTGGCTCCGGTTAGTGCTTCCATTTCAACACCTGTTTTTCCGGTTGTTTTAACCGTACAATTGATAACCGCTTCATCGTTTTCGACATTGATGGTTATTTTACAATTTTCAAGCAGGAGTGTATGACAAAGGGGAATCAGGTCAGGTGTTTTTTTTGCTGCCATAATACCGGCAATTATAGCCGATTGAAATACAGCACCTTTTTTTGATACAATTTCACCATTAACAAAATTTACCAGCACATCCTGAGGTAAAAACACTCTTGATTGAGCAACCGCTATACGGGTCGTGATTTTTTTAGATTCAATATCAACGATTGTAGCCTGATTATTTTCATCCAAATGGGTGAAATCTTTTGTTTGCGTAGTCATTGTGTAAATTTACAACAAAGGTGGGTTGTTGTTGTAAATTTATTTTGTTTCCTGCTTTACTACCTCCTTTAGGTAGTCAACATTTACAATTCCTATCTTTTTCCCTTCAATAATAACAGCCCGATCCGAAACAAATTCGCTCATTATTCTAAAGGCAGTTTCGTAAGTGGTTCCTGCGTAGGAGGCAATATCTTGCCTGCTTAACGTTGCTCTAAGGAATTTGCGCTCATCCAGATCAAATGTGTCAATTAATGATAATAATGCATTGGCAACTCGTCCTTTTACCGACATATGCATTAGGTTTTTCATTTTTTGCTCAGAGATCTGTAGTTCATTCGAATAGAAAAGCATTGTTTCAAAAAGCAAATTTGGATTTACTTTAAGGGTTGCAAGGAAAAAGTCTTTGCTAATATAGCAAACCGTAGTCGGTTCGATGGCAGTTGCGGAAATCGGGTAGGAAGTATACTTTCCTAATCCACGATGGCCAAATACACTTCCGGAGTTCGCAAACCGGATGATCAACTCTTTATCTTCGCCCCATTTTTGGTGTACTTTTACTTTGCCTTTATAAACAAAATAAATTCCTTCAACCGGATCTCCTTCTTTAAATATTACTTCACCTTTTTTGTAGTCGAAATTTTTTTTATGGCTCTCAACAGCCGGTAGCCACTCTTTGATACAATATTTGCATAAAAAGCAACTACTCATGTCACATACCTCTTTGCTTTTTCTCATGTAGTTTAACAGGAATTTGATGTTTTAACATCAATATACAAGAATAATAACTTTATCCAATAGTTTTTATGATGAAAATAATGAAGTTGATAATACCTACAAAAAATCCCTGTAGCGTATTCAGCTACAGGGATTTTTGTTTATAATATATTTTTACAATTATCGGTGCAAAGAAATTTCAATTGTAGTTCCACCGATTGTAACAGTGGCTTTATTATCAGTTGTTCCATTTCCATAGTCAAGTACTGCTACCGGACGAGAACCTACTTGGTGTTGGATAACTCCAGAAACAAACCAACGAGAAATAATAGGTTTATTAAGTTCTGTAGTAATCGTTGTTGTAAAGCTATCGCCAGCGCGGTTAGTTCCGGAAGATGCACCTGTTACCGTAAAATAGTCGTCAAGTGCAGTAATGGTTCCTTTGGTATAGTAAGTAATAGTTCGTTCGGCACTCCAGGTGAAAGTTTGATTATCACTGTTGATTTTTGCTCTGTCAACTTTTACTGTATAAGTGTAACTGTTTGTTGTTTCATTATAACCTTTGCTTGTGAAGATTTTAGTTCCTGTGATTTTTACATCATTTAAGGAGAAATTTTCCGTAACGATTTTTAATTCTGCTCCGGGTTTCCACCAATAATCTGTTAACGTACCAATGATTTTACCTTTGCGGGTAATACCGTTTACCGTTTTTCCTTCAGTACCGAAATCAACTGTAATGGTTTTCGGAAATCCTTCACCTGTAATAGTTACCACGGCACCCGTACGTGTGTCGGTTCCAGTATCAGTAGTTTCAACCGATACAGATGCGCTAGTGGTAGTTTTAGGCATTTTATTTTGAAGGGCAGTAAGAAATAAGTCAATCTCATCAGTGGTTATATCGTCAGCCAATTGGTTATCAACAGCCGATGTTTGTTCTGCATTAGCAGACGGTTCGTTATCATCTTTTTTACAGGAAGTAAAAGTTAATGCAATTGCTGCTGCAAGAACAAGTGATTTTGAGGTGATAAGTTTCATATTTTTTTATTGTGGTTAGTTTTTATTGTCAGACCAAATGAATCTAAAAGAGTTTAACGATGAAAAAAATAATTCGTTTCAGTTTTTAAAGCGATAGTTAAAAATAGTAACCAAATACTTGAATTAAAGTAAATTAAGTTTATTTCTTAACTAAAAATGTAGGATAAATCAGGCGATTGTTTGTGTATACAATGCTTAATAATTAAACTTTAACTAATAGGCATTGTATACCAATCAACAGGAAGAGGTAAAAGCAAAAAAAGCGCCGCATTACCTGAATGCGACGCTAAATAAACGTTAGGAATAAGAAAAATTATAGATCGATTTGTTTGGTAGTTCCATTAATAGTTAAAGTTGCTTTTGCATCACAATCGCCCGCACCAAAATCTAACGTACATAATGGAGCTTTACTTGAGCTAAGTTCTATAGAACCCTTGCTTATCCAAGGACAGAAGGCTTTTTTGATAAGGGCAACTTTAATTTTTTCGGTGAAATAGTTGCCTTTGTTATCAGAACCTTCACCATAGCCTGTAATTGAATAATAATCATCAAAAATGTTTAGCAGTGTGCCATTATTGCACCATTCAATCTCTTTTTTGCAAGACCATCTTTCAACACATTCGCAGTGAATCTTAGTTCCTTCACATTCTAATTTAAACTTAAGGTTGCCATTTTTAGCAATACCTGTTGAAGTAATTTTACAATAACCATCAAATTTAGTGTCGCCACACCAGTAATCTTCAAATTCTAC
This sequence comes from Solitalea canadensis DSM 3403, assembly GCF_000242635.2. Classification (NCBI taxonomy): domain Bacteria; kingdom Pseudomonadati; phylum Bacteroidota; class Sphingobacteriia; order Sphingobacteriales; family Sphingobacteriaceae; genus Solitalea; species Solitalea canadensis. The sequence continues at coordinate 2,339,652 of NC_017770.1, read as the reverse complement.
TGTTACCTCGCATCCAAGGGCTAACCATACTTTATTATAAGTAAGCTTGATTTTGCCTTTGCGAAGTTTTTTGGTTTTAGGATCTTCACATCCACCTGCTCCATAATCAACAGTAACCACTTTTGGCCATCCAACATTAACCTTAACTTTGGCACATGAGAAATCTTCCAAATGACCCAAAACATCATCTCCAAAACCCTCTACAGCTTTACTTTTAGCACTTTCGTCAATTAAAGAAGGGTTGCTTCTTGAAATGATGTTGATCTGCTCAAATAAATCGGCAACGATGATGTCATTTTTTGAAACTCCCTGAACAGAAGCCTCGACATCCATTGATTTGGAAACTTTTTGATCGTCCTTTTGACAGGAGGTAAACATTAAGCCAAGCATGCCCAGCATGACGATGACCTTAGAGGAGATTAATCTCATGAGCGTTAGATAATTAAGATTAGTTGATAAATTAAATGAATTGTTTTTCTTTCTTTTGTGTTTTAAAAATTGTTTTTACTCGTAAACTGCAAAAAGACTAATAACAATTTTATTGCCACATTGTAAAGTATCTTAACATTCACTTAATTAATAGCAATATTTAAGAATATGAAATTCGGTACAAAAGCCATTCATGCAGGTGTTTTCCCTGATCCGTCTACCGGAGCCATCATGACACCAATTTTTCAAACTTCAACTTACGTGCAGGAAGCTCCTGGAAATCATAAGGGTTATGAATACGCTCGTACACAAAACCCTACACGTGCGCAGCTTCAAGATAACATTGCTGCTCTTGAAAATGCCAAACATGGTTTTTGTTTTAGTACCGGTATGGGGTCGATTGATACCTTGATGAAATTGTTTAAACCTGGTGATGAAATCATTTGTACTAACGATTTATACGGAGGTACTTATCGCATTTTTACCAAAGTTTATCAGAATTACGGATTGAAGTTTCATTTCATTGGGATGGAAGAGGTGGCAAATATTGAAAGCTATATCAATTCAAATACAAAAATGATCTGGATTGAAACGCCAACCAATCCTACCTTAAAGATCATTGATATTGCAGGAGCTTCGGCAATTGCTAAAAAACACCATATTTTATTAGGTGTTGATAACACATTTGCATCGGCTTATTTGCAAAATCCAATGACTTTAGGTGCTGATATCGTAATGCACTCGTTGACTAAATACATGTCGGGTCACTCGGATGTGGTTATGGGCGCATTAGTGGTAAATAATGATCAACTAGCAGAGCAGATTGCATTCTATCAAAATGCTTGTGGAGCTACACCTGGTCCTCAGGATTGTTTCCTTGTTTTAAGAGGTATTAAAACGCTTCATTTGCGCATGCAGCGTCATTCTGAAAACGGAAAGACCATTGCTCATTACCTAAGAAATCATCCTAAAGTAGATAAAGTATATTGGCCAGGTTTCGAAGATCATGCCAACCATTCAATAGCAAAACAGCAAATGCGTGATTTTGGCGGCATGATGTCGTTTTCTCTGAAAGGTGATAAAATGGAAGATGCCATGAAGATTTTAAGCGGTACGCATTTATTCTCATTGGCTGAATCATTAGGAGGTGTTGAATCACTGATCGGTCACCCTGCATCAATGACGCATGCTTCTATTCCTCGCGAAGAGCGCTTAAAAAGCGGTGTTACAGATACACTTATCCGCTTAAGCGTTGGTGTTGAAGATGTGGAAGATCTAATTGAGGATTTGGAGAAGGCACTGGCGAGTGTTTAGTCCATGGTCCATAGTCCATAGACCATGGTACTTTACGTGATAAATATTTAATTGTAATTGAGTATTTTATTGATAATTAGTTTATTATCTAAGTAATGTAGTCACTATGGTCTATGGTCCATGGACTATGGTCCTAAATAACATAAAACAAGAAGAACCATGTTAGGCAATTTATTTGAAGCGAAGAAAAAGGCGGAAGAGATTAAAAATCGCCTTGAAACCATTAGTGTAACCGGTGAGGTTGACAATGGTGCTGTTGTGGTTACCTGTAATGGAAACCGTAAGGTGTTGGACATAAAAATTAACCCAAGCGTGTTTAATGTTCGCGACAGGGAAGAAGTGGAGGAATTAATTACTGTAGCCGTAAACCGTGCGTTAGAACAAGCCGATCAACTGATGGCTGCAGAAATGAAAACGATAATGCCGAATATTCCGGGTTTAGGGAATTTGGGGTTTTAAATTAATTACGGGTTACGGGTTACGAATTTCGTGTTTTGGACGAACTATTAAACTCGATACATAATTTTTAGTTAGTGTTTAACACGTAACCCGCAACCCGTAACTCGAAATATACAATGAATATAATAGATTTAAAGCCTTTCCTCGACGCAAAAGCTGAGCAATACAACCAACCCGACTTTATTCCTAACGATCCGATTTGTATTCCGCATTTATTTTCGAAGAAACAGGATATTGAGATAATGGGTTTTTGGGCGGCAGTTTTAGCCTGGGGCCAGCGGAAAACGATTATCAATAAATGTAATGAATTGATTTCGTTGATGGATGGTGCTCCTCATCAGTTTATTACGCAACATGAAGAGAAGGATTTAAAACGTTTTCTTCATTTTAAGCACCGCACGTTTAATGCTACCGATACCCTATATTTTATTGAGTTTTTTAAGCATCACTATGCTTATTACGAAAGCTTAGAACAGGCTTTTATCCCTCACAATAAAGAGGTAAATGTTGAAGTGGCCTTAAATCACTTTCAAACCTATTTTTTCTCCTTGCCCGATTATCCGCATCGTACACGAAAGCATGTAACCAGTCCGAATAATAAATCGACCTGTAAACGTTTAAATATGTTTTTGCGTTGGATGGTGAGAAAAGACGATAAGGGCGTTGACTTTGGAATCTGGAACACCATTCAGATGAAAGACCTTTTATGTCCGCTAGATTTGCATGTAGAACGAGTGGCGCGCAAACTTGGTTTAATTACCCGTAAGCAAGTCGACTGGTTAACAACCCTCGAACTCAGCCAAAACCTCCGGCAGTTTGATCCTGCTGATCCCGCCCGCTATGATTTTGCATTGTTTGGGTTAGGGATTGAAGAGAAGTTTTAAAGGGAGGACGCAAAGCCGCTAAGTTTTTTGATTTCGGGTTGTGGGTTTCGAGTTACGAGTTATCCCTATGTCGGCAACTATTAACATTCATAGTTATACCGCTTAAGGAAAGTCGCTAAGCTGCAAAAGGTTTTTGATTTTTTGTAGAGTGTTTCATGTTAAGAATTATCACTTCTGAAAAACTAATAACACGTAACTCGTAACACATAATTCGTAATTTTCTTTGCGCCTCTGCGTCTTTGCGGTTATCTTCACTTCATGGTAACCTTTGAAGCTGTCATATTTCAATACAAGAAGAATGCTGAAAAAACGGGCTGGACTTATGTTGATATTCCGGCTGATTTGGCTCAGGAAATCAAACCTGGAAATCGTAAAGAACTACGGGTAAAAGGAACCCTTGATAATACCCCCATAAATGGAATGGCCATGTTTCCTGTTGGTCAAGGTAACTTTATTATCGCCCTTAATGCCGGACTGCGTAAGAAATTAGGTAAGTCGGCAGGAGCTATGTTGCATGTAGAGTTGGAAGAGGATAAAGACTTTAAAATTGAAATGCCGGAAGATCTTTATGATTGTCTGCAAGATGAATCGGAGGTGCTTCAAAGCTTTGAAAGATTACCCAAATCTCATCAAAACTACTTTATCAACTGGATCAATAGTGCTAAAACTGAACCTACCCGCGCACGGCGCATAGCGTTAACATTAAATGCGATGCAGTACAATTTAACCTTCGGTGAAATGTTAAGAGCCGAAAAGGCTAAAAAACTATGAATAGGCGTTCGCTGTTAACTTTGAGTAGTTATCCTTTGTTCATTTTCCAACGGCTAATTGCTAATAGCTAACAGCTAATAATAATCTTATCTTTGCGGCATAAAGCCAAATTTTTATTAAATGTTTTCTAATTCTCCATTTGCAGAAGATACCATTGTTGCATTAGCCACTCCATCGGGAACAGGTGCAATAGCGGTCATCCGATTATCAGGTCCGGAAGCAATTTCTATTTGTAACAAAGTGTTTCATGGGAAGGATTTAGAAAAACAACCCTCTCATACCGTTCATTTCGGAACGATTAGAGAAGATGGAATCATTATCGATGAAGTTTTGGCTACCGTATTTGTAGCACCAAGCTCATATACCCGTGAGAATTCGGTAGAAGTTTCTTGCCATGCTTCACCCTATATCATCCAAAAGCTTATTAATCTGTTTATTAAAAACGGAGCAAGAATTGCGAAGCCCGGAGAGTTTACGTTACGCGCATTTTTAAACGGCCAATTAGACCTTTCACAAGCAGAAGCTGTAGCCGACTTGATTGCCAGTCGCACCGAAGCCTCGCATAACATGGCATTACGCCAACTGCGTGGAGGATTCTCCAATGAGCTAAAGGCATTACGTCAGCAGTTGATCGACTTTGCTGCGCTAATTGAGCTGGAATTAGATTTTGCCGAAGAAGATGTAGAGTTTGCCAACCGTCCCCAGTTAAAAGCATTAATTAGCAGCATTCAATCGGTAATCCGAAAACTGATTAAGTCGTTTGACTTAGGGAATGCTATTAAAAACGGTATTCCGGTAGTTATTTCAGGCAAGCCCAATGTAGGGAAATCAACGTTGCTGAATGCTTTGCTGAATGAAGAAAGAGCGATTGTTTCTGAAATTGCCGGAACCACGCGAGATACCATTGAGGACGAAATAAACATAGGTGGAATTAATTTCCGTTTTATAGATACAGCTGGTATCCGCGAAACCTCTGATAAAATTGAATCCATAGGAGTAGAGAAGGCCTACGAGAAGATTCGCCAATCAGCACTGGTTATTTATTTATTCGATCCGGAAGAAACATCAGCAGATGAATTACGAGCAATTGTAGAAGAACTGGGTCAACATACTTCAATCGACTCTATTTTATTAGTAGCCAATAAATTAGATAGAACCAGCGAAACGGAATTGCAAAAACAATATGCAGGTTTAAACGGGATGTTATTCATTTCAGCCAAAGACCGGATTAACCTTGATAAATTTACAGAAGCGTTATTGCATAAAGCCCATGTAGATCAACTGAATAACGACGAAACCATGATCTCCAACGTGCGTCACCTTGAAGCACTTCAAAAAACCAATGAAGCATTGGACGATACGTTACGTTTGATGGATCAACCTTTTGGAGGTGAATTGTTGGCGTTCGAAATCAAACGTGCTTTACATCATTTAGGTGAAATTACTGGTGATATTTCGAATGAGGATTTGCTGGATAGTATTTTTACTAGGTTTTGTATTGGAAAGTAACTATCTTCTTTTAAAGTGGTCTACATTCCGGCAAATACCAGCTATGCAAAAATCCTTTGGCACTTGGAGCAGAACGAAGGCACAGGTATTATTTGCGAAACCGAAGCGGACGCCCTGGGCAATGTATTTAAGCAAGAGTGGGGTTCCTATTCAACAACCTGCCCAAACAAAGCGAAGCACCCAATTCAAAACAGGCGATAGCAAACGCAAATTCTTTGATGCTTTACCGGCAGAATTTACCCGTCAACAGGCCGTTGAAACCGGCAAGCAGTTCCAACTTTCTGCCAGTACCGTGGATGATATTCTCCACAATGCCACCGGCAAGGCTTTGGAAAAGCTGAAGGCTGGCCACTACAGAACACTGTAGTAAAAATCCGTTATCTATATTGTTAATCAGTTATTTGCAGGCTATTTTCGTCCTAAATAGTCAAGTCACGGCTTTACCGAACGGGTAGTAAAGTCAAGTAATAACTTTACTAATAACTTGCATTAGTTAAGTATTAGATTTACTTTTGCCTTGTAAAAGTCAAGCTATAACTTTACTTTATGGGCAAAAAATCACTCCAACTGCAACAGCTCAACAGCAAAATGCTGGGCTTTGCTTCACTCAAACAGGTGGCCATGCCACCCACCGGATGGATAAAAGCCATCCGCACCACCATTGGGATGACTATGCAGCAACTCGGCAACAAGTTGAACGTTTCCAAGCAGGGAGTAATGGATATTGAGAAGCGGGAAAAGGACGGTTCCATTACCATCAAATCCCTCCGGGAAATTGCCCGTGCTATGGATATGCAGTTGGTCTATGGCTTTGTGCCCAATGACGGATCGCTGGATGCCCTCATCGAAAAACGGGCCACCGATTTGGCCACCCAAATTGTAATGCGGACCGCCAACACCATGAAGCTCGAAGACCAGGCCAATTCAAAAAAACGGATTGAAGCGGCCATCAAGGAAAGAGCAACAGCCATTCAAAACGAAATGCCTAAAATCTTATGGGATTAGATTTAGAATACATTGATGGACAAACCCCCTTAGATGAAGAAGAGAAAGAAGGGTTGCTCATTCCTACCATTGCCACCCATGGCGAACTGGACGAATTTGAGCAGCAAAACATAGAACAGGCCGTACAGTGGACATTAGGGCGTTCCTTTAAGCCGGAGCTGGTTTTTACAGAAGATTTTGTCCGCACGGTGCATAAACGCATGTATGCCGATGTATGGGGCCTGGGCAGGTGAGTTTCGTAAAACCAACAAGAACATTGGCATAGATAAATGGCAAATAACCACCGAATTGCGGTACCTGCTGGATGATGTGCGTTACTGGCACGAACATAATACCTACCCTCCTGATGAAATTGCAGTGCGGTTCAAACACCGCATTGTAAGCATTCATTGCTTTGCTAATGGCAACGGCAGGCATAGCCGACTTATGGCCGATATTATCATTGAGAAAATCTATAAGCTGCCCGTGTTCACCTGGGGTGCTGCCAATCTTTCCAGCGAGGGCGATGCCCGTGCGGCTTACTTTCGGGCAGTAAAGGCAGCCGACAAAGGCGATTATAGTCTGCTTCTAACATTTGCCCGTTCCTGAAACAACTTCTAACTGCATCTTTCAAGCCTCCACCGGAGGCTTTTTTATGGCCTTACTCCCTCCCTTTTGAGAGGCGGCCGATGGCTCGTTGTACAGTTTGCAAACTTTGCAAGCTTGTCTGTCCGAACAGGCGGGGCTGCAAAATAAGTCGGTACACCCTTTCTTTTATTTGTTTATATTTGCCAATATTTGACAAGTCAAAAATAAGACAATGGAAAGCCAATTAGGTGAAAGAATTAGAATGCTAAGGGAAGCACAACACTTGTACCTACGGCAGGTGGCTCCACAGCTTGATATGGATACAGCCCAGCTTAGTAAAATTGAGAAGGGACTACGCCCATTGAAAAAGGAACAAATTCCACTCTTGGCTGAAATCCTTAAAGCTGATAAAGTAGAGTTAGAAACCCTTTGGCTTACAGACCAACTGATGCAATTGGTAAAAGATGAACCAACGGCAGATGAAGCATTAAAATCTGTATCAAAAAAAATTAAGAAAAAGAATTGATGTCACATTTTTTTTTCAAATCTGGGCGAGAATACACTCTATAAAAAAATTGTAGATGTGTTTGAGTAAATGATATTAAGAGTAAAATCAATAGGCATAATAAACGATAAAAAATGACAAGCACAATACAAAGAGCAGAATTGCAAGCTAAAATTTGGAAAATAGCCAACGATGTTCGTGGATCAGTTGATGGATGGGACTTTAAACAGTTTGTCTTAGGTACTCTTTTCTATCGTTTTATTAGTGAAAACTTTACCAACTACATTGAAGGTGGTGATGATAGCGTTGACTATGCAAGCTTATCGGATAGTGTAATTACACCCGAAATAAAAGATGATGCCATTAAAACGAAAGGTTACTTCATTTATCCCAGTCAGCTTTTTGTAAATGTGGCTGAAAAAGCCAATACCAATACCAATCTTAACACCGACTTAAAAGCGATTTTTGACGCTATTGAAAGTTCCGCAAATGGTTACGCATCTGAACCAGATATAAAAGGATTATTTGCCGATTTTGACACCACAAGCACAAGACTTGGAAATACCGTTGAAAGTAAGAACGCTCGCTTGGCTGCTGTTTTGAAAGGTGTTGAAGAATTGAATTTTGGGAAATTTGAAGATAACCATATTGACCTTTTTGGCGATGCTTATGAGTTTTTGATTTCCAACTATGCCGCCAATGCCGGAAAATCAGGAGGTGAGTTTTTTACGCCACAACACGTTTCCAAACTCATTGCCCAATTGGCCATGCACAAGCAGGAAAAAGTAAACAAGATATACGACCCAGCGGCTGGTTCTGGCTCTTTACTGTTGCAAGCCAAAAAACATTTCGATAATCATATTATTGAAGAAGGTTTTTATGGGCAGGAAGTGAACCACACCACGTACAACCTGGCCCGTATGAACATGTTTTTGCACAACATCAATTACGACAAGTTTAATATTGCCCTGGGCAATACTCTCATTGACCCGCACTATGGCGATGAAAAACCTTTTGATGCCATCGTGTCTAATCCTCCTTACTCCATAAAATGGATTGGTGACGATGACCCCACACTAATTAATGATGACCGTTTTGCACCTGCCGGTGTATTGGCTCCTAAATCAAAAGCTGATTTTGCATTCGTATTACATGCCCTAAGTTATCTTTCAAGTAAAGGCAGAGCTGCTATTGTTTGTTTTCCTGGTATTTTTTACCGTGGCGGTGCGGAACAGAAAATCAGAAAATATTTGGTGGACAATAACTTTGTAGAAACTGTTATTTCTTTAGCACCAAACCTTTTTTTTGGTACTTCTATCGCCGTAAACATTCTGGTTCTTTCTAAACATAAGCCTGATAATAAAACGCAATTTATAGATGCAAGTGGTGAAGATTTCTTCAAAAAAGCAACCAATAACAATGTGCTTACAAACAAACACATTGAAAAGATTATGGAGCTATTCGACAGCAAAGCAGATGTTGACCACATAGCAAAATCTATAGACAACAACAAAATTGCTGAAAACGATTATAATCTTTCTGTAAGTTCCTATGTTGAAGCTAAAGATAATAGAGAGGTAATAAATATCGCTAAGTTGAATATGGAGATATCAGAAACTGTGAAAAAGATAAATGCGCTTCGAGCTGATATTGATTTGATTGTTAGAGAAATTGAAGGATAATGAAAAAGAATACCGATAAAAAGTCATTGGTACGTTCTTCTTCGGCAGAATACTTAACTTTTATTGCAGCTACAGGAGAGGGCGGTGTTGATGCTATTTATGCTGATGAAAATGTATGGCTGACACAAAAAATGATGGGCACGCTCTATAACGTAAATGTAAGAACCATTAGCGAGCATCTCCAAAAGATATTTAAAGACAATGAATTACAAGAAGTTGCAGTTATCCGGAAATTCCGGATAACTGCAACAGATGGCAAAAGCTATAACACACAGCACTATAATCTTTCCGCCATCATTGCTGTGGGTTACAAAGTAAATTCTGAACGAGCCGTTTTGTTTCGCAAATGGGCAACGCAAATAGTGCAGGAATTTACTATTAAGGGTTTTGCGATGGATGACGAACGTCTGAAAAATGACGGGACCATTCTCGGGAAAAAATACTTTGAAGAACAGCTACAACGGATACGGGAGATCCGATTGAGCGAACGAAAATTCTATCAAAAAATAACCGACATCTATGCCACAGCCATTGATTATGATGTAACCGCCCAGGCAACCAAACGTTTTTTGCCACAGTGCAAAACAAACTGCATTGGGCAATACACGGGCAAACAGCAGCCGAAGTAATTGTAAACAGAGCCGGCCTCCAAAAAGAAAATATGGGATTAACCACGTGGAAAGACGCACCAACGGGCAAAATCCAAAAATTTGATGTAAGTGTAGTTAAAACTACTTGTCCGATAGAATGATCAATGGTAAATGATCAATGGGATGGAAGAGAATATAGTCAAAAATAAAAGTTTTGGGTTTGCGGTGCGAATTGTGAAATTGTATCAGTATTTGTGCGAGCAGAAAAAAGAGTGCACAAGTGTTGGTGCAATGGTTCGAGAGGCGGAACACGCTGAATCCAAAACCGACTTTAAACATAAAATGGCAATTGCTCAAAAAGAAATCAACGAAACAAAATATTGGTTAGAATTATTGCAAGCAACCGATTATTTGACCAGGGAGCAATTTGAAAGCATCAACAACGATGCTGTTGAGATTATAAAATTACTAACCGTAATTATCAAATCAGCCAAAAACCAACATTAACCATTAACCATTTATCATTAACAATTAAACATGGGTTATTTAGAAAAATTATTAGAAGGCGTTGAAGTGGAGTGGAAAGCTTTGGGGGAAGTTTCGGAATTGGTTCGTGGTAATGGTTTGCAAAAAAAAGACTTTGCCGAAACCGGCGTTCCAGCTATTCACTACGGTCAAATCTATACTTATTATGGACTGAGCACAACACAAACCAAATCTTTTGTATCACTAGAATTAGCTAAAACTTTAAAGAAAATTGAAACAGGCGATATCGTTATCACAAATACAAGTGAGAATATTGAAGATGTAGGAAAAGCCGTTGTTTACCTTGGAAGGATGCAAGCTGTCACTGGCGGACATGCCACAATCATTAAGCCGAGTCATCTTCTTTTGGGTAAATACTTTGCTTATTTCACCCAAACCGAAGATTTTGCAAGCCAGAAAAGGAAGTATGCTAAAGGCACAAAGGTTATTGATGTATCAGCTAAGGATATGGCGAAACTCCAAATCCCCATCCCTCCCCTCGAAATTCAAAAAGAAATTGTTCGTATTCTCGATACGTTTACAGAGCTTACAGCAGAGCTTACAGCAGAGCTTACAGCAGAGCTTACAGCTCGTAAAAATCAGTATAACTACTATCGTGAACAGTTGTTAAGTTTTGAAGATGGAGAAGTGGAGTGGAAGACGTTGGGGGAGATAACTATAAAATCTTATTCAGGAAGTACACCACAAGCTGGCAATCCTAAATTTTACGATAGTGGCACTATCCCGTGGCTCCGTACTCAAGAGGTTAAATTTTCTGATATTAACAGCACTGAAATGTTCATTACTGAATTTGCATTAAAAAATACTGCTACCAAATGGATTCCAATTAATTGTGTAATTATAGCAATTTCTGGAGCAACAGCAGGACGGTCTGCTATTAATAAAATTCCATTAACCACAAATCAGCACTGTTTATGTTTGGAAATAAATAATGAAAAAGCAAATTATAGGTATGTTTTTCATTGGGTTAGTTTTAATTATGAGAATCTAAAAAATCTTGGTCAAGGTGCAAGAGGTGATTTAAATTCTAGCATGATAAAGAGTTTCAAAATCCCTGTTCCTCCGCTCGAAGAACAAGCCCGCATTGTTTCCATCCTCGATAAATTCGACATACTCACCACTTCAATAAGCGAAGGTCTGCCAAAGGAAATTGAGTTAAGGAAAAAGCAGTATGAATATTATCGGGAGCAGTTGTTAACCTTTTAATTGAGAATTGACAATGGCAAAGATTAAAAATACAGAAGGCAGTTCGGAGTTCATCATCTTTAAAACCGAAGACGAGAAAATTTCGGTGGACGTACGTATGAACGAACAAGATGTGTGGCTTACGCAAGATCAGTTGGCAATGTTGTATGGAGTAGAGCGTCCCGGCATTACCCAACACATCAAGAACATTTTTGCCGAGGGTGAATTAAATGAAAATTCAGTTAGTAAGAAATTCTTACGAACTGCTGCAGACGGCAAAAATTACGATACCAAACACTATAATTTAGACATGATAATTTCACTCGGTTATCGTGTAAATTCAAAAGTAGCAACGCAATTCCGTGTTTGGGCAACCAAACGCCTCAACGAGTATATCCGTAAAGGTTTTACCATGGATGACGAACGCCTTAAAAACCTTGGTGGCGGCGGTTATTGGAAAGAACTGTTGCAGCGCATCAGAGATATTCGTGCATCTGAAAAAGTGTTTTACCGGCAGGTGTTAGACATTTACGCCACCAGTATTGATTACGACCATAAAGCCGATCTTTCCATTGAGTTTTTTAAGAAAGTACAAAACAAAATTCACTTTGCCGTTCACGGACAAACCGCAGCCGAAGTGATTTTTAACCGTGCCGATGCTGAAAAAGAATTTATGGGCTTGATGACCTTTTCGGGCACCCAACCACATTTAAAAGATGTGGTGATAGCAAAGAATTATTTGAACGAAAAAGAACTGAGAGCATTAGGGCAAATTGTTTCGGGTTATTTGGATTTTGCCGAACGACAAGCCGAACGGGAAAAAGCAATGACCATGAAAGATTGGGCAACGCATTTAGACCGTATTTTAACAATGAGCGGAGAAAAATTATTGCAAACAGCAGGAAGCATAAGCCACGACCAAGCTATTGAAAAAGCAATCAACGAATACAAACAATACCAGCAAAAAACACTAAGTGAAGCAGAAAAAAACTACTTAGAAAGTTTGAAAACCATAGAGCAAAAAGCCAAAAAGAAAAATTGATGCAGTATAAAACCATAGCGGAATCAAACAACTTCATTGTACTTGATAAATTTACCAAATATTATGAGGTGAATGAGGCGCCTGCTGTCTATCAAACAGAGGCAGCTCTTGAGCGTGAATTCATCCAGGACCTCATTGATCAAGGTTATGAAGATCCGATAAACCTAAATACGCCAGAAGCGATGTTGGCGAATGTAAAAGTGCAATTGCAATCGCTGAACAATGTGGCGTTTTCAGATGCTGAGTGGGCTCGTTTTGTAGAAGAATATTTAGATAAACCAAGTGATAACCTTGTGGAAAAAACAAGGAAGATACACGACAATTATATTTACGATTTCGTTTTTGATGATGGACATATTAAAAACATCTACTTAGTAGATAAAAAGAATATTGCACGCAATAAAGTGCAGGTCATCAGGCAATTTGAACAAAAAGGAACACATGCAAATCGTTATGATGTTACCATATTGGTCAATGGATTGCCTTTGGTGCAGGTAGAATTAAAAAAACGTGGGGTTGCGATCCGTGAAGCATTTAACCAGGTACACCGTTATACCAAAGAAAGTTTTAACAGTAAAAGCTCACTCTATAAATACGTACAGATCTTTGTCATATCAAACGGTACTGACAGTCGTTACTTTGCGAACACTGTTGAGCGAAATAAAAATAGCTTTGACTTTACCATGAACTGGGCAAAAGCTGACAATACGTTGATTAAAGACCTAAAGGATTTTACAGCAACTTTCTTTCAGAAACATACCCTTTTAAATGTATTACTCACCTATTCGGTTTTTGATACCAGCGATACGCTGCTTATCATGAGACCCTATCAGATTGCCGCCACAGAAAGAATCTTATGGAAAATTGCCAGTTCGTATCAAACAAAAAAATGGTCAACCAATGAAGGAGGCGGTTATATTTGGCACACCACAGGTTCAGGTAAAACACTGACCAGTTTTAAAGCGGCACGTTTAGCCACACAACTTGATTTTATTGATAAAGTATTCTTTGTAGTCGACCGTAAGGATCTGGATTTTCAAACGATGAAAGAATATCAACGCTTTTCTCCCGATAGTGTAAATGGCTCTGACAGCACAGCAGGTTTAAAGAGGAATATTGAAAAGGATGATAATAAAATTATCGTAACAACCATTCAGAAGTTAAATAACCTCATGAGAACTGAGAGTGATTTAGTCATCTATCAAAAGCAGGTAGTTTTCATTTTTGATGAAGCACACCGTTCGCAATTTGGAGAGGCACAAAGGAATCTGCAAAAGAAATTCAAGAAGTTCTATCAATTCGGTTTTACTGGAACACCGATATTCCCTCAAAATGCCTTAGGTGCTGAAACTACAGCAAGTGTATTTGGTCGCGAGTTACACTCATACGTAATTACTGATGCTATAAGAGATGAGAAAGTACTGAAATTCAAAGTTGACTATAATGATGTTCGGCCTCAGTTTAAGGGAATAGAATCAGAACAAGATGAGAAAAAGTTAAGTGCAGCGGAAAACAAAAAGGCTTTGCTTCACCCTTCTCGTATTAAAGAAATATCCCAATATATCTTACAGAATTTCAAGATAAAAACGCACAGAAATCAAGGGAGTAACAAAGGCTTTAATGCCATGTTTGCAGTAAGTAGTGTTGATGCCGCTAAATGTTATTATGAGGAATTAAACAATTTGCAAAAAGATAGCGATAAGCCAGTAAAAATTGCAACAATCTTCTCCTTTGCAGCAAATGAAGAGCAGAGCGCCATAGGCGAAATAGTTGACGAGAGCTTTGAACCATCTGCAATGGATAGTAGCGCCAAAGAGTTTTTAACTAAAGCGATCAATGACTATAACACAATGTTCAAAACCAGCTATGGTGTTGACAGCAATGAATTTCAGAATTATTATCGTGACCTTGCAAAACGTGTAAAAAATAAAGAGGTTGACCTAATTATTGTTGTTGGAATGTTCCTAACCGGATTCGATGCTCCTACACTTAATACATTGTTTGTTGATAAGAATTTGCGTTATCATGGCTTGATTCAGGCGTTTTCAAGGACAAATCGAATTTATGATGCTACAAAGACTTTTGGCAATATTGTTACATTCAGGGATTTAGAAAAAGCAACTATTGATGCCATTACCCTTTTTGGTGATAGTAATACCAAAAATGTTGTTCTTGAAAAGAGCTACAAAGAATATTTGGAGGGCTTTACGGACATTGTTACAGGCGAAGCACGCAGAGGTTACATTGAAGTTGTAAAAGACTTAAATCAAAAGTTCCCCAATCCTGATGCAATTGTAACAGAAAGAGACAAAAAAGAATTCTCAAAACTATTTGGAGAGTACCTGCGTGTAGAAAACATACTCCAGAACTACGATGAATTCAATAACCTGAAAGCATTTCAAGCGATAAATAAAAATGACCCGGCCGCTATTGAAGCGTTTAAAAAGGAGCATTTTGTAACGGATGAGGATATAGCCTCCATGCAGAAAATTGAATTGCTGAAAGAACGGACCATTCAGGATTATCGTTCAACCTATAATGATATACGAGACTGGTTAAGACGTGAGAAAAGCGGCGCAGCATCTGAAGAATCTACGATCGACTGGGATGATGTAGTGTTTGAAGTTGACCTGTTAAAATCACAAGAAATAAACCTTGATTACATTCTTGAATTAATTTTTGAGCATAACAAAAAAACCAAAGACAAAGCTACTTTAATTGAAGAGATCCGTAGAGTAATTCGTGCAAGTGTAGGCAATAGAGCAAAGGAGAGTTTGGTAGTTGATTTTATAAATGAAACTGACCTTGATACCCTTCAGGATAAAGCAAATGTCATAGAGTCATTCTTTGCATTTGCACAACGCAAACAGAAAACGGAAGCTTCAGAATTAATTGCAGATGAGAACTTAAATGAGGCAGAAGCAAAGCGGTATATAACAGCTTCCTTAAAACGTGAATATGCCAGTGAAAACGGAACGGAACTGAATGCACTTTTACCCAAAATGAGCCCTTTAAATCCTCAATATTTAACAAAAAAGCAAAGGGTGTTTCAAAAGCTAACTTTGTTCATTGAAAAGTTTAAAGGTGTAGGTGGACAACTTTAAATAAAGAGAAAGTAGAATTTGAGTAATTAAATGTTTAATGATAATACGTCTATTGAAAGCAGCATTGAGAATTTAAAGGACTTATTGGATAAAGCGGAAATTACATTTTAACTATGGCAGAAAAAAATCGACATAACGACATCATATTTTACACTTCACCCGAAGGTAATGTAAAAATTGAGGTCATTTTTAATGATGAAACCTTTTGGCTTACCCAAAAAAGAATGAGTGAGCTTTTTGGCGTAGAAAATAATACCATCAATTATCACCTGAAAGAAATTTTTAAAAGTGCTGAAATTACAAGAAGGTTCAGTTGTTCGAAAAATTAGAATAACTGCAGCAGATGGTAAAAATTACCTTACTAACTTTTACAACTCGATGCCATTATAGCCGTAGGCTATCGCGTAAACAGTTTTCAAGTTACGCAATTCCGAATTTGGGCAACTAAAACACTTAAAGAATTTATCCTAAAAGGGTTTGTTGTAGATGACGAACGATTAAAACAAGGCAAAAAGTTTGGTAAAGATTATAACAACTTGAGTTTAATAGTTTAAATAGTGTAAATTCCTCTTTTAGTAACAAATTCTACCATGCTATTTGAAACCATAGAAACCGAAAGACTAACCCTCAGAAAGCTGACCGACGACGTTTATCGATCGATCTTTAACAACCATTCAGATAATGAAATAAAGCAGTTGTTTGGTATTGGAACTGATGAAGATTTAAAAGTCGAAACGGAAAAAGTAAAAAAAGGATTATCAACCTTTAATAAAACATTCCTCTATTTTCATCTGATTGATAAGCAGACCAACAATATTATTGGTTGGTGCGGTTATCATACCTGGTACCTCGATCATTTTAGAGCAGAGATTGGTTATGGCTTATTTGATGAAGCGGTTAAAGCAAAAGGAATTATGACTGAAGCATTGAAACCGATCATTCAGTATGGTTTTGAAACAATGAAATTAAACAGAATTGAGGCGTTTCTTAGTCCTGACAATATTCCTTCTTTAAAACTTGTTCAAAAGTTTGGATTTACGAAAGAAGGTCATTTAAGAGAACATTATAATAAAGATAATAAGCTGGAAGATTCTGCAGTTTATTCTTTGCTCAAAAGCGAGTATAAAGCGATTGATTAAGGGAATGCGTTTGTTCAATCTCAATAAATATAGGGTTCAATTATATTGTTTTATATTCTTGCGTAGAATAGTTGGTTTATTCTACGCAAAAAATGCGTCTAAAATTAGTTTTGCGTAGAATAATTAGTATATTTAACGCAAAATATGCGTATAATGTACATTCATTTACTTTCAAAATGGCCTGAATTCATATGGGATGCAGAAGAATTGATGTCTCCGTTAGCAACTGTGCGGTATAAGCAAGGTAAGCTACTGGGCTTAATGGAACAATTGGGATTTAATTTGCGATCGGAGGCTGTTTTGCAAACATTAACCCAGGACGTGGTAAAATCCAGTGAAATTGAAGGTGAACTGTTAGACATTGATCAAGTTAGATCGTCAATAGCTCGTCGGCTTGGAATGGATGTTAACGGATTAATTCCATCAGACAGAAATGTAGATGGGGTGGTTGAGATGATGCTTGATGCAACTCAGCAATATGACCAATTGCTTGATGAAGAGCGTCTGTTTGGCTGGCATTCTTCTTTATTTCCAGTAGGGCGTAGCGGTATGCATCGTATTGTTGTTGGAAATTGGCGAAATAACTCTAAAAATGATCCAATGCAGGTCGTTTCCGGAGCTATTGGTAGAGAACGAGTACATTTTCAGGCACCTGATTCGGATCGGATACCTCAGGAAATGGATGTTTTTTTAAGGTGGTTTAATAGTGATGTAAGGATAGATCCAGTAATAAAAGCTGCAATAGCTCACCTTTGGTTTGTAACAATTCACCCTTTTGATGATGGTAACGGTAGAATATCCAGAGCAATAGCTGATATACAATTAACAAGAGCCGATGGAACATCACAACGATTTTATAGCATGTCAAGGCAAATTCGGCTTGAAAGAAATAAATACTATAACATATTAGAGAAAACTCAGTCGGGTGATTTAAACATTACCGGTTGGCTTCAGTGGTTTTTAGAATGTCTGGAAAGAGCGATAGACGCTTCTGATATTGTATTATCTTCAGTAAGAAGAAAAGCCAAGCTTTGGAGTATGCCTGTTGCTCAAACCTTCAATGAAAGACAGCGTTTAATGCTGAACAAATTACTCGATGGCTTTGAAGGCAAACTAACATCCTCTAAATGGGCTAAAATTGCTAAATGTTCTCATGATACTGCCACTAGGGATATACAGGATTTGATAAATAAAGGTATTTTGAGTAAAGATGATAGTGGAGGGAGAAGTACAAATTACTTGTTAAATTTGTAGTATTAGGAGAGAAAAGTAATTTTCATCCACCCAAAAAAAGCCGATCAACACAATGACCGGCTTTTTCAATATAATCAGTTTAACTGTGATTAACAATACCGGCAAAACTACACCCCCGCAAATTGAAATGTAATCACAGAAAACGTGTATTTTTTCTACTGGTTTTCCGGTAGTCAATTTCAGTTGACATACATAATAGTCAATTTTATACCTCATCGGGTATATTTAATCCCTTTTCAGCTAATTTATACCTTTTAGGGTATAATATTAAATAATTGTTTTATATTTATACCTTAAAGGGTATAAATATGACCAATCTCTCATGGTTTCTAAAGTCAAAACGAAAAGAATTTAAGCTCACCCAAGAGGATTTGGCTTTAAAGGCAGGGGTTGGGTTACGTTTAATCCGTGAAATGGAACAGGGTAAAGAAACATTACGTTTAGACAAAGTAAATCAGGTTTTAAGTTTGTTTGGAAGTGAAATGGGGGTAATAAATAAATCAGTAAATAGTAATGACTAATAGAGCCTCTATCTATTATAAAGATATTTTCGCAGGAATGCTGATTGAAACCGATGAGGGTTATGAATTTATATATGATCAGGATTACATTCATCAATTTCCTCAAAAGCCTGTCAGTTTAACATTGCCAGTTAGGGCCGAACCTTATAAAAGTAAAGTCCTTTTTCCTTTTTTTGATGGTCTGATCCCAGAAGGATGGCTATTGCATATTGCCGAAGAACACTGGAAATTGAAAACTAATGACCGATTTGAATTATTAATCACATTATGTAGAGATTCAATAGGGGCTGTTAGTGTAATACCTGTAAAAGAATAAGTTATGGCTAATTGTTTTTTTTGTTATAAACCTGTTAATGAAGGAGAATATCATTCAAGTTGCTGTAAACGTTTTTTTGGTGTAAATGGTTTACCAAAGCTAGCGTTAAATAAGCAATTGTTGAATGACCTTGCAACAAAAACAGTAAACGAACGAATTGCAATTACAGGAGTACAACCAAAGCTCTCTTTATCTCTTGAAAAAGAAAAAGGGAAAGATAGGCTAACAATTGTTGGTTTATGGGGAGAGTTTATATTAAAGCCTCAACATGAACATTATCCCTCTATGCCTGAAGTTGAGGACTTGACAATGCATTTGGCAGAAGTGTTTAAACTTCCGGTATGTAAGCATGCTCTTATTCGGACAACAGAAGGTAATTTAGCTTATGTGGCTAAACGTTTTGATAGGGTAAACGGTGAGAAGGTACATGTTGAAGACTTTTGTCAATTATCCGAGTTTCTCACAGAAAATAAGTATAAAGGTTCATACGAGCAGGCGGGTAAAATTATTCTGAAGTATTGCACAAATTCAGGTATTGATGTTTTAACTTATTTCGAACTGGTTGTATTCAGTTTTCTTACAGGAAATAATGACATGCATCTTAAGAATTTCTCATTATTGCATGGGGAGGATGCTATCTATTTTGCTCCGGCATATGATCTGTTAAATATTAATCTAGTGTATCCACCGGACAAAGAGGAACTTGCCCTTACATTAAATGCGAAGAAGAAAAAGATAAACAGGAAGGATTTTAATGCACTTGCAAAATCTCTTAAGATCTTGCCTAAAGTTGAAGAAAATGCTTATAAAAAATTCATAGAAGGACGAAAGTTAATAGTAGATAAAGTTGAAAACTCCTTTTTAACTAACGATTTTAAAGAACAGTTTATTGAAATCTGGGATAAAAAGATTCAACAAATCAGTTAGAAAATAATAATTAGGTGTTTCACCTATATAGCATAAATCATTTGATGAACAACCACCAACCCCATCTCCGGACTGTCAACGTGATCCGGTATGTTACGCCTTTGCGGGAGGGAGGCTCGTTACCGGCAATCGCTGAGGCTGACGACGAGTTTTTATATGTATTGAAATTTCGGGGAGCCGGTCAAGGTCCCAAGGCGTTAATTGCTGAACTGATTGGTGGGGAGATTGCCCATTTATTAGGTTTCAGAGTTCCTGAGTTGGTTTTTGCTAACCTTGATGAAGCTTTTGGTCGTACTGAACCCGATGAAGAAATTCAGGATTTATTGAAGGCCAGTGTTGGGTTAAATCTAGCTTTACATTACTTATCTGGGGCTATCACATTCGATCCTACAGTAACAACTCTCGATGAAAAGTTAGCATCTCAGATTGTATGGCTTGATTGCTTACTGATGAACATGGATCGTACAGCGCGCAATACCAATATGCTAATGTGGCATAAAGAGCTTTGGCTGATTGATCATGGGGCCTCTTTGTATTTTCATCATTCGGGATTAAATTGGGAAGAGCAGGCATTACGGCCATTTTCCCTAATTAAGGATCATGTGTTATTGAATCAGGCAACGATGCTTGAGCAGGTTGACCAAGAGTTTAAGGTATTACTGACCGAAGAACGTATAAGATCCATTATAGCATTACTGCCAGAGGACTGGTTAACCGAACGATCTTTTGAATCGGCAGAAGAACAACGTGAAATGTACGCCCGATTTTTAACCATAAGAATTGCTAACTCATCAATTTTTGTAAATGAAGCCAACCATGCAAGAGAAACAGTTATATGAGTATGCCGTCATTCGCGTGGTACCTAGGGTAGAACGTGATGAATTCTTGAATGTTGGACTTATTCTTTACAGTGCCAAACAAAAATACCTGAAGGCAAAATTTGAGTTAAATGAGCCTCGTTTGAAAGCAGCTTTCGGTGAATTAGATTTTTCAGAATTGGAAGAAAACTTACGCTCTTTTCAACGTATCAGTGAAGGGGGAAAAGATGGTGGCCCGATTGCACAGCTTGACCTTCCATCTCGTTTCAGGTGGCTTACTGCAAAACGAAGTACAGTTGTACAAACATCCAGAGTTTGTACTGGATTAACATTGGATGCAGAAATAACATTTGATAAATTATATAAGGAACAGATTTTGTAACTTTCTATATATCAGTAATTATTGTAATTTGTTCTTCTGTTTTTCGTTTTAAAATATAGACAAAATTAAAACTTACAGCTATGAGAGAACCACATGAAGAAAGAGAAAATAGGGGTAACTTTTTAATAGGTAAAGAGTTCAGTGGAAGTTTCTTCGTCATTTTTATTGTATCCGTAATTGTGCTGATGGGATTAGCTTATTTATTAGGTTTTTTAAAATAAAACCTGATAAACGGTATTTTTTGTAGGAATCTTGAAGTGTAAATTATTTATCACTTTGATATTAAAGTTTTTCATTAATCTTTAATATCAAAGAAAGATTTATATTTTAGTATTCAAACAAAAAATATTTTACTATGGGAAAATTTGTTATCAAAAAAGGTAAAAATGACCAGTTCCATTTTGCATTAAAAGCCAATAACGGTCAAACCATATTAGCAAGTGAAATGTACACTACTAAAGCTGCTTGTGAAAATGGAATTGAGTCTGTAAAGAAAAATTCTCAGGACGAAAGCAAATTCGATAAAAAAACCTCTACAAACGGTAAATACTATTTCAACTTAAAAGCAACTAATGGACAAATCATTGGTAATAGTGAAATGTATGAATCTGCATCAGGACGTGACAACGGAATTGAGTCTGTAAAAATCAATGCTCCCGGAGCTGAGGTGGTAGTTGAAGACTAAGAACCTAAAAGATTTCCAGAAAATAGGTATATAAAGGACAGCATTAGCTGTCCTTTTGTTGTATTAGTGATAGTGAGTTGGCTTTTTTTAAATAGTTTTTGTTAAATTAAAACTATCTATGATAGTTAAGTTTCTGATAGATTAATTCACTAATACTTTATAAACATGCGCTCTCTAAAATTATGTTTGCTTGGTATGTGTTCCTTGCCAATGCTGCTTGCTGAAACTGTGCAAGCTCAGAAAAAGCCCAATATTCTTGTCATTTTCGGCGACGACATTGGAATTCCTCAGATAAGTGCCTATACCAAGGGACTTATGGGTTATCAAACGCCCAATATTGACCGTATTGCCAATGAAGGTGCAATCTTTACCGATTCTTATGGGCAACAAAGCTGTACAGCAGGGCGTGCTTCTTTCATTTTAGGGGAAGAACCTTTTCGCACCGGTTTATTAACGATTGGTATGCCTGGTGATCCTCACGGTATTCAGGATTGGATGCCAACAATTGCCGATGTAATGAAAACTCAAGGCTATGCTACCGGTCAGTTTGGAAAAAATCACCTTGGCGACCGGGATGAACATTTGCCTACCAAACATGGTTTTGATGAATTCTTCGGTAATCTTTATCATTTAAATGCGGAAGAAGAACCTGAAGGTTATTTCTATCCAAAAGATCCGGAGTTTAAGAAAAAATATGGTCCAAGAGGTGTTATTAAGGCTTCTGCTGATGGTAAAATTGAAGATACCGGACCTTTGAATACCAAACGGATGGAAACCGTTGACGAAGAGTTTTTAGCCGGAGCTAAAGATTTCATCAATCGTCAGGCAAAAGCTGATAAACCCTTTTTCTGCTGGTTTAATTCAACTCGTATGCACGTATTTACGCACTTAAAAGCAGCTTCTCTTGGTAAAACAGGAAAGGGTATACATGCTGATGGTATGGTTGAACATGATGGTATGGTTGGAGAATTACTTAAGCTTTTGGACGATCTTAAAATTACAGAAAATACTATTGTTGTTTACACTACCGATAACGGTGCCGAAATTGCCTTGTGGCCGGATGGTGCAATGACCATGTTTAAAGGAGAAAAGGGAACCACTTGGGAAGGCGGTATGCGTATACCAATGATGATCAGATGGCCAGGAGTTATAAAACCGGGAACAACCTATAATGATGTTATTTCACTAATCGACTGGTTCCCAACCTTATGTGCGGCTGCAGGTATTCCTGATATTAAAGAAAAAATGGTTTCCGGATTTACTGCCAACGGTAAAAAGTTTAAAGTGCATTTGGATGGTTTCAACTTTATGCCTTATTTCCAAGGTAAAGAAACCAAGGGACCTCGAGAGCGCATTATGTATTTTGATCAGGGTGGAAACCTGAATGCAATAAGATGGAATGATTGGAAATTGAGTTTTGCTGTATCTCATGGAAATATTGCCACTGGAGTTAGAGAAACACCAGCTTGGGCTTTGATAGCCAATTTACGAATGGATCCTTATGAAAAGGGGCTTGAAGAAGGAGGTGGAAGTATTGATTTTTTAGCTCGAAATATTTGGTTACTCGTGCCAATTCAGGCTCAGATTAAAGATTTCTTCATTGATTTCGATAAATATCCTTACCAAACAGGAAGTACATTAAATCCTAGTGGAATTAATTATGGTATGTTGAAAATGCAGGATGCAATGAAGCGGTTAAAAGATGTAGAGACCCTTAGTGCTCCGAGGAACTGATGGTGGATAATAAAAAGTCCTTTACAATTTTGTAAAGGACTTTTTGTTGGTTATGCGTTACCCTTAAGTTTCGTCTCCAGTTGGTCAAGCACAAAAGGCCATGAAACTTTATGCTGTTTTTTGGATTCTTCATCCTGAAAGCCTGCATGGGTTAGTTTTAAATGAGTTCCTTTTGGGTCGGGCTGCAGTTCTATTGTTAAAACCGTTTCTACTCCATGTGTTCCTTTTGGCCCGGTAAGCCAGGTAACTTCTACCAGTTTGTCGGTTTCAAGTTTCAAAAATCGTCCGTAATGTGGGTAACGTTCTCCGTTGTGGTGTACTTCAAAAAAGAAAGGAGCATTTACTTCCACTTTACCTAACAAGGTTCCTTCTGCCGCAAACCATTTATCAAAATCGGAGGTCCATGCTTTAAACACTTGATTAGCAGGTAAGGCAACCACACGTTCAATGGTAAAGTTATATGAGCGGTGGGTAATATCCGGAGGGCAAATTGTAGTTGACATAAATTAAAGATTGATCAGTGTACTTAAATTACACAATCCATTCTTAAACCCCAATTAATTTAACCGATAAATCGCTGTTTTTTAACAGGTTTTGGTAATAAATTATCAGCATCTTCATCGTAAACAGGTATCGAAGGCATTTCAGGTACTCCATTGTAAAAGCCGAAACTTTCAGTTATATTAATAACAGAAATTAACTTCTATTTAAACGCTCTAACCTCTATGAATAAGCTTTTACACTCTCTTTTATTGCTATTATTTTTATTTGGCTCCGGCATAGTAAACGCACAACAAGCAGATTCTCTTACTAAAAAAGAAAAGCGACAACTTGCTAAAAAACAGAAGGAGAAAGAGGGTAAATTTATGATTACTCCTTTAGCGGGTCCTGCTTATACTCCCGAATTAGGATTTACCATTGCCGGAGGTGTGTTGACTTCCTGGAGGATGGATAAAGTTGATACTACACTTCAGCGTTCATCAGCACCCTTTAATATTGGTTGGGGTTCAACCGGATCCTATTTTTTTGCCACCCGTTCCTCTATATTTTTCAAAAAAGACAAATATCGCTTGTATACTGATTTGTGGTTTAAAAACATGGACGACAATTATTTCGGTATTGGTTATGATAATGGTAGAAATACCCCTAAAGGAGATTCTACCACGGGATATACTCGTACGTGGTTTCAAATATATCCTCGTTTCTTATGGCAATTTAAGAAGACCTTTTTTGCAGGAGCTGTATTGGATATCAACTATACAAAGGGAAAAGACCCCAGTCCCGGTGTAGCTGCCGATCTCACTTATCAGCAATTTAACGATAAACCTTTTAATTCAGGCTTTGGACTATTATTTCAGCATGATACGCGTGATGTTGCTGTAAATGCCTGGAAGGGTATATTTTTAGAGGCGCAACTTGCTTTTTATGGAGGATTTTTAGGAGGTGATAATAATTACCAGGTGTATTCTTTTGATGCACGAAAGTATTTTTCCATTACTAAGCCCGGACATACACTAGCATTTCAATTACGTGGGCGGTTTGCAGTTGGGAGCGTGCCCTATGGAGAAATGTCTCAGTTAGGAACTCCATTTGATTTACGTGGCTATTTATGGGGACAATACCGTGATAAGTCCATGTTGTTTGGTATTGCAGAGTATCGGCACACTTTTTACAAAAAGGATAAAAAGCCTTCCAAGTATGGAGTGGTAGGGTGGCTGGGAACAGGTTCTATTGGTGAAGATCCCACCGAGTTCAAAAATTGGTTACCTAACGGTGGTTTTGGTTTTAGAGTAGAAGTACAACCGAGAATGAATCTCCGCTTAGACTATGGATTAGGAAAGGGCAGTAGTGGATTTTATTTCAATTTCCAGGAGGCTTTTTAGATTTATATAATTACGGGTTGCGAGTTACGGGTTTCGAGTTGTTAAAGTGAAATTGCGGGTTACGGATTTCGAGTTACGGGTTGTTAAAGTGAAATTATGGATTTCGGGTTTCGTATTAGGAGTTGATTTAAAGTGAAATTATTTAATAATGATAACTATAACTCACAATTCGTAACCCATAACTCGCAACCCGCTAACCCAATATTAAAAATGATCATTTTCGAATTTACCATCATATTACTCGTAGGAGCCTATCTGGCGGGTTTATTAGGTTCTCTTACAGGCTTAGGAGGCGGGGTGGTAATTATTCCATTGCTTACATTATTTCTTGGGGTTGATATCCGCTATGCAATAGGAGCGGCTTTGGTGGCTTCCATCGCCACTTCTTCGGGTTCAGCTTCTGCTTATGTAAAGGAGGGTATTACCAATATCAGACTT
Source organism: Solitalea canadensis DSM 3403 (assembly GCF_000242635.2). Lineage (NCBI taxonomy): Bacteria > Pseudomonadati > Bacteroidota > Sphingobacteriia > Sphingobacteriales > Sphingobacteriaceae > Solitalea > Solitalea canadensis. The sequence goes on along the minus strand of NC_017770.1, from coordinate 2,313,963 downwards.
GGAATGTTTCTTGAGATAGCCACAACAAGTGGAGCTGTTGTAGGAGCAATACTTGCAGTTTATACACCAACTAATTTCGTGGCCATACTGTTTGGTATTGTGCTGATATTTTCAGCTATTATGACGTTGCGTAAAAAGGCAGATTACTTGGATATTGCTAACCCAGATCATATTGCAAGTTTATTAAAGTTAAATAACACGTACCCAACGGCAACCGGAGAAGTTGCTTATACGGTGCGAAATGTTCCCGGTGGATATGCAATAATGTCTATAGCAGGAATCTTGTCTGGGTTGTTAGGAATTGGATCAGGAGCGTTGAAGGTTTTAGCAATGGATACGGTAATGCATACGCCATTTAAAGTGTCAACAACCACTAGCAATTTTATGATCGGTGTAACAGCCGCAGCAAGTGCAGTGGTTTACTTGCAACGAGGTTATATAGATCCCGGAATTGCTTTTCCTGTGGTTTTGGGTGTTTTGGCTGGTGCCTTTACTGGTTCGAAATTACTTACAAGTATGGATGTTAAGTACCTTAAAATTGTCTTTAGTATGGTTATTGTATTTTTAGCTTTAGAGATGATGTATAATGGTTTTACAGGTAGGTTCTGATTAAATGAAAAGATTTTTTTCGAAATCGTTTTGGGATGAACGTGATGTGGAAATCATTATCGGGCAACTGCTTCGATATGGAGTTGCCTTATCAAGTATTATGGTAATTATTGGAGGAATTACTTATCTGTACAGGCATGGCTATGAGGTGGAGCACTATTCCATGTTTAACGGCGAGCCGTCCGGTTATACAAGTCTGTACGGTGTAATTAAAGGTGTTTCTGAAAATAAGGGTAGAGAAATAATTCAGTTAGGAGTAATTGTACTGATAGCAACACCCATATTTAGGGTCGCTTTTTCTGCACTAGCCTTTATTATTGAAAAAGATTACTTGTATGTTTTTATTACCTTATTAGTGTTGTCAATCATTATCTTTAGTATGACCGGCGGATTGGCTGGTTAACCTATAAAATCAACTATGAGTTTACACGATCAAATTCAGCATGTTTATAAAACAGCTTCCAATTATCCTGAGTTGGTAAGACAATTAATTGAAGTAGGAATTCAATCCTATACGGTTGACGTAGCAACTGGATCCATACTTTATCGTTTAGAGCACGGTCATACACATTTGCACGAAGGAACTGTTCAGCCACGCAGTATTGAAGAAAAGTTTAACCGGGAGCTAACCATAAAAGCCATCAGAGATAACCAACAAGGAAAAACAACTTATCCCGAGTTCATGGACGGCATAGCCCAGGCCGGAGTCCGTTTTTATGAAGCAACGCTTTCAGGCAATGAAAAAAGAGTAACATATATTGGCTATGGAGGACTTTATGAGGAAGTAATTCCGGTTTAAGTTAGACCATAGTCCATAGTCAATAGTTTTTTCTACATATTAGCTATGGTCTATGGTCCATGGACCTATTTCTTAAACAACATCTCTTCCAATCGTTTATCCCTGTTATAAATATCTTTTCTGAAATTCAATAAACCGTTATGATCTACATATGCGGTGAAATAGGCTATAAATACTGGAACAGTTTTCTTTAATACAACAGTTTTTTCTTTGCCGGCATTCATTGCTGCAGTGATTTTTGCATCTGTCCAGGTACTGTCATGTCTTAAAAGGTATGTGGCTAATTTTTTAGGTTCGGCTACCCGAATGCATCCATGACTAAATGCACGTTGATCTTCTTTAAATAAACCTTTTGAAGGAGTGTCGTGCAGGTAAATATTAAATGAATTCGGAAATAGAAACTTAACCTGTCCTAATGAGTTTGATGGGCCGGGTAACTGACGGATAATAGGTAAACTGCCTTGCTTACCTGCTATTTCCATGCGGTGATCTTTTAAGTAATTAGCATTTTTGTTCATTCCCGGTAATATTTCACCTTTAATAATACTTGGAGGAACATTCCAATAAGGACTGAATACGATGTATTTTAAATCACCATTAAAAACTACTGTTTTGGTCATAGCTTTACCAACTACAACATTGCAACTCCAATCGAGCGTGTCGGATTGAAAGGCATACAGTTTGAAAGATGGAATATTGACGATTAAATGGGATCCGGTTACCTTTTCAGGCACCCACCTGCTTCTTTCAATATTCACTAATAATTGCTGAATGCGTTGTTGGGGAGTAACATTTAAAGCTGCTATAAAAGCATTGCCAATTACACCATCTTCCGTTAAGCCATGTCGAAATTGATACTGCTTGGCGGCTGTTTGCAATACATCATCATATAACGCACTGCCATTGTCGGCTTTAAGGTCACCTAACAAGGTTAGCCGACTTCGGATCTTTTTTATTACGTCGGATGAATCACCTGGTTTGTAGGATTTTTTGTCGGCCTTAATGATATCCCATTTATTAGTAGCGGCAATGTCGCGGTATTTCTTTAAACTGCTTTTTAAAAGATCATACTGTTGATAGGCAGGGTCTTTACTTATCAAATGTTCGGAAGGCTGGCTGACAATCTCTTCAAGATATTTTTGGTAATCAAGTTTTTTGCGTGGCAGAAACCATTCCATTTCTTTAATGTCCTTATCGTTAACTCCACCTTGCCAGGCTATTTTCGAAAACGCGAAATAATTACCGGTTAGCATTAATTCTGTAGAAACATCAGCCTTTGAATTATGCAAAGTCTGCATCAAGGTGTCTAATTTATCAGCATAAGGAACTTTGCCAGACAATCCTTCATCACCCAAATGTTGGATTCTACTATTTAAGTTACTGGCCTGTTCAATTAATCCTTTGTTATCAAACCATGCATAGGCAAATTTCCGATTCCGGTAAAATTTAAGCATATCATCAGAAAAAGGCTTTAGGTCAGGGTTTTTCTCCAGAAATACCTTAATAGCAGTGCTATCGAAATGAAGTTGTGTCTGTGCACTGTAGTTACCCGGAATACTTTTGTTCCAGTTGGTTACATTAACAGTATCTGAAACAGCAACTTTTTGTTTCTTTTCATTAGAAGTACAGGATGAGAAAAAAAATAAACTTGATAAAATTAGGGCTAAAAATAGTTTCATTCGAGTTAATAAAAGTTACTAATCTACAACACTGCGACCACTTTTAATACTTCATCCATAACTTGTTCTTTTGTTATGCCTTTTGCGCTTGCCTCATAGCCCAATATTAAACGATGGCGGATCACATCATGAAAGACGGTTCTTACATCATCGGGGCTCACAAAATCGTTTCCATTTAACCAGGCATTTACGCGTGAACATTTATCTAAACTTAATGCTCCACGCGGACTGGCGCCATATTCAATCCATTTGGATAATTCTTCACTAAATTTCTTTGGATAGCGTGTGCAATGAACCAAATCAGTAATATACTTATCTATTGCCGGAGATACCTTAATTTGCTGAATCTCTTTTCTGGCAGTGAAAATATGCTCAGTAGCAGTTTTCTCTATTGTGGCTTGTGCCGAATGATTGCCTTCTTCAGAACGAACCAATGCTAAAATGGCTATTTCAGATTCAGGAGTTGGGTAATCAATTTTTACATGCATTACGAAACGGTCCATTTGTGCCTCTGGCAGGGGGTAAGTGCCTTCCTGTTCAATTGGATTTTGTGTGGCCAAAACCATAAATAGAGCAGGCATTTTGTAGGTTTTTCCGGCAACTGTTACTTGACGTTCTTCCATCGCCTCTAACAAAGCCGATTGTACCTTTGCCGGAGCGCGATTAATCTCATCCGTTAAAATCAAATTGCTGAAAATTGGACCTTTTTGGAATACAAATTTCTCGGAAGCATCAGGTTGATAAATTTCTGTTCCGGTAATATCGGCAGGTAAAAGATCAGGCGTAAACTGAATGCGACTTAAACCTGTATCCAAGTACCTGGCCAGTGTTTTTACGGCACGGGTTTTTGCTAAACCTGGTAGTCCTTCCAATAACAAATTTCCATTGGCTAATAATCCCATTAAAATGCGGTTTATCAACTGATCCTGACCAATGATCTGCTGAGAAACATTTGTCTGAAGTTTTTTAATTTCCTGGAGCGTACTCATGCTTTTTAGTTCATAATCTATGGATGGTAGTTCATAGACGTAGTTCAACAATTGCTTTACTTGGTTAATCTAATTAACGGATTAACTATTTTCGTCCGTTGTCCAATTCAATACCGTATAATCCTGCTGTTCTTTCTTTGGGTTATAGTTATCTAATTGAATTTTTCTTGCTTTTGATAATAGCGGGAAAAGCGTCGCATGCTTAAGTGCAGCTGATTCTGCTGCATTTGATTCAAATAATTCATTATTTATCTTTTGCGCTAACTGATTTAATTCAGGCATAGAAGTTTCATTAGCAAGGTCTTTTAAGGTTTTTACATTTCCCGGTAATGTAAGCAACCATTGATTCAACAGATTATAAGTTTCCTTTTGCTTACCGAAAAAAGCCTTCCACTTTAATTTTTTGAATAGATATGCTTCTGTTTTTTTATAAGAATAGAACTTGTTGCGAACAAATCTGAAAAGAGGTAAAATCATTCGTCTTATAATAAACCATAAAATGCCAAGGCTGATTAACAGAAAAAGCCATTGTTTTGGTGTTAGTCCTAAGTAAGTTTTCGGAGTTGCTTTTGCTGTTTTAGGATCAGTTGCCTTCAGGAAAGCTTCATCAATTGAGTCCTGGATCGACCGAAGCATACCCAGGTTTTTATTTTCCTTTACATCAATTTCATGCTCCGGAATCTTTAGTTTAGTTAATCGATGAGTGGATAGATTCCAGTAGTTAATTTCAATTTCAGGTAATTTGTGCTTTCCTGTTTTACTGAAAAGGTATTTAAATCGTTCAGTGCGATAGGCACTGATGGCATTACTTCCCGGAGGACGATTATCCTTTGTAATGGGGGTTCCTTCATAAATCTGAGCCCAATCCAGGCTATCTAGTTTCACTGCAGGTAATAATCCCGCAACAGTTCCTCCTGCATGAATGGTTATATCTCTTTCTACCACATCACCCTCTTTTATTGTTGTTAGCGGTCTGCTCCATTTTTCATTCAATGTTGCTGAAGTGCCCACAATACTTTCTCCCGGTGGACCTCCAGGTGGGTTAAGTACATTTAAGGTAAGTCCGTGCGATTGTATCTTTCTTTCAACACCTAAAGGATTTTTTTCTGTTGGAACAGTGACGGTAAATTTTAACGGAGGCAAAACTAATTTACCGGCCTCCACCGGAAATATTCTGAACATAAACTGAATGGCAGGCATATTCTTGCCATTCTTTTGCAATGTAATTGAATACGAACGATCATAAGGAACTAAAAAAGCACCATTCATTTGCAAATTGCTTACCTCTGGTGGTTGCGTAAAATATTGATCCGTATAAACAGTGTAGGTTAAAATTGCAGGTTGTCCCGCATATACTTTTTTAGGTGAAATACTTAAATCAATATAAGCATGAGCATCCTGTGCCCGAACAGAGATGGATAACAGGATGAGTACAATGAAAAGGAAAAGATGAATAAAAGCATAGCTGAAACCCAAAAGAAACTGCTGTTTCTTATGCAGTATAGATTTAACCAATGTTTTAATTCTAAAAACCATACTTAAGATTTTAATTACCAGCTATTCTCCGGTTTAGGAGCATCCTCATAATAGCGTCTGTATTGTAATTGAAATTTGCGTTTTTGAAACTCTGTCTGATCCAGTGGAACTCTTCGTATCAAAACATTGCTGAAGTTGCTGCCGGGGTCAGAAGGTTTCATGTTTTTCTTCTCATCTGTAGTTCCTCCCGGATCATTTACTGCCGATTGAGGAGGAGTTCCTGGAGGGGCTTTTTGTTTGGAGGTACCTTCTGTTTCATCACCGCCTTCGGGTGTTGCTTTATGGTGCGTTGCTCTTTCACCTTGTTTTGTTTTTGCGTGCTTGTTTTGTTGAGCGGCAATTCGCTCTTCAAGAACCTTCTTTTTTTTCAAGTAATTTTTTACCTCATCAAGATTTTCTTTCGCCATTATAAGGGATGAATCCATATTTACAGCCATTGAAAAAGCGTTGGCAGCGGCGTTATAGTCTCCGCTTTTAGCATAAACCAATCCTTCGTTGTAAAAACTCGTTGCTGTACTATCTTTTTCAAAATATTCAACTGCTTTTTCTTCACTTCCTGCTTTCATATAGGCAATTGCCTTATGTGCAGGGTCTTGAAATTTTTTGGCAGCTTCGTTGTACTTGCCTTGTTTCATTAATTTTTGCCCTTGATAGTTCTTTGTGAACCATAAATCATCTGTTGATAAGTTTCCGCACGACGAAAGTTGAACTAAAAAGGGAAGTAAACACACAGCTCGCCAACCCCTCCTAAACCATAGCGCTCCTAAGGGTAATAATAGCCAGAAAAGAAACGGACCTTGATCAATCCAGATGCTTTGTTTACTGTTTGGTTTGTCTTGCAAGGTTTGATTTTTCCGGATTTGCTCAACTAACTTTTCGACATCCGTATTATCTAATGTGAAAACAGTTGTTCTTATTTTGGGGTTGCCGCTAAGTTCCTTAACAGCTGCGACATTTAGTTTGCTGATTGCTTTTGTTCCCGGTACTATTGCTCCTTGTGGGGTTGCCAGGGTAGTAAGTGCAATAGTATGTGGTGTATCTGTTGTAAAGTCTTTCAGCACTTTAACTGCATTTTCATCAAGGTCATCTGTAATCAACCAAACTGTACTGGGGGCTTTAAAACGACTCATTAAGGTGTCTGTCATCTTAAATGCATAGGAGAGATCGGTTCCCTTTAAAGGCATTATAGCAGGCACCATATTTTGCAATTGAAGCAAATGAGCCTGGTATTGATCAGAAAACGGAACCACCATATGCGCTGTTCCTGCAAATGCAACTAAACCCACCCGGCAACGCGGATTGGTTTTTAATAAGTCGCGAATCTTGAACTTAGCACGCTCAAGTCGGTTAGGTGCAAGGTCAGTTGCCATCATACTTTGCGAAAGATCAAGTATGATTAACAAGACTGATTCATTCTTCTTTCCGGGGATATCTTGCTGTTGCCAGGTCGGACCTGCCATCATCACCACCATTAGGCACATAATAAACAATAAAGCAAACCGAGCCAGGTATAAGCTTCTGTTACTACTGCTAATAACCATATACGGACGAAGGTGCTCCGGTATCAGCCTTATCCATTTTTCCTTCTTCCTTCTCGTCAGCCATGTTAACAAAAACACAGCAACAACCGGAACCAAGGCATACAATAACTTGGGCCTCAAAAAATGAAAGTTTTCCTTTAGTATTTCAATATCTATCATTTTTTATTACGGGTTTCGAGTTACGAGTTTCGGGTTTGATTATGAGTTTAATTTAAATCAACCCACAACTCGTAACCCACAACCCGTAATCCCTTTAAACAAACAACCTCACTAAACTCATCACAAACAAAGTCGCCACGCCTAAAGCCAGGGCTGCCGATAGTGGAATGAAATAAAGCTCAGTAACTGGTTTATATTGTTCTTCTGTGAATTTTATGGGTTGAAGTTGATCAAGTGTCTTATAAACTTGTTCTAAACTCTGGTGATTATAAGCTCTGAAATACTTTCCACCGGTTCGGGCAGCAATTCCCTGTAAAGTACCTTCATCCAGATCGCTTCCAAATCGTTGATGCTGTCCGATTCCAATGGTGTAGATAATAATACCATCGCGGGCAGCGGCGGAAGCGGCATCCAGCGGACTGATATTAGTGCCTGCATCAACTCCATCTGTTAGCAAAAGCATTACTTTTGTTTTCAAAGTATCGGATCTAAAAAGCTTGATTCCTAAGCCAATTGCATCGCCAATGGCAGTAACTTGTCCGGCCATACCCACATCCGATTCATTTAATAATGTTTTTACGACTGATAAATCCGGCGTGAACGGTGTTTGCAGAAATGGCTGAGAGGCAAATAAAACTAAGCCCATACGGTCACCCTCTCTTCGTTGAATAAACTCATTCATAACCGATCTAACTGCCGTCCATCGACTGGCTGCATGTCCGTTTACCGACCAGTCTGTTGTTCCCATACTATTAGAAATATCAGCAGTAATTAAAAAGCTTCTGCTGGTAATTATTTTTCTATCAGGTTTACCGATCAAGCGAGGATCGGCAAATGCTACTATAATCAGCACCCAGACCACCCACATGCTGATAAACTGAAGTAAACTGCGGTGTAAAATCCTGGTTCCTTTTTTGGTGCGAATTCCTGAGGCCTCATGCAAACGGTCAAAGGAAGGGAATCGTAAAGAAGCTGCCTTGTATTTCTTAGGTGGATATAACAACCAAACAATTAAGGGTACAGGCAATAACCAGTAAGCCCAGGGGCGTCCCCACTGAAAAGTTCCTTCAGCATCAACACCAAATTGCTTAGCCAGGTGGTGCCAGTCAATACTATTAAGCCAGTCGTGCAGCATGATGTTTAATCCAAAAAATTACATAGTTTTTTAGTTCCTCTGTGTTTTTTACCGTAGCTGTTTCAGTATATAATTCATTACCAAAGAAATGTTCAATCGATGCTATGGATTGCTTTCCATTAATGGAGCGATCAAGAAAATCAATCCAGGTCTTTCCATACAATCCTGCCACCTGTTCTCGGCCATACGCCTGAATTGCAGTGTTTTTTAATACAGTTAAATAAGGCTCCGGCGAAGTAGACGTAATATTTTTAATTGTTTTTAGCGCTTGTTTTTTATAGGCATTTTGTTGTAGATAGTGAATGGTTGTTTTAATAATTAGGTAAACCAATCCAATGATAAGCAATAATAATAACCACCATCCTGGCGCAGCGTATGAGAACTCAATAGGGGGTGGCTCTATTGCGGGATGAAGGACAGGAGGCGGAAGGGTATCTAATGCTTTTGATGGCTCCATAATGAATGTTTATTTGGCAAACCATTTTCCGAACTGTTCAGCTACTGGCTCTTCTGTATTAATATGAATTACCGGAATCTTGAGACCAGATATCTTGTCAAAAAAATCATTACGACTATCTGAAAAGTGTTTATTGATTTTTCTTATCAAACTTTTTTGATTGTTTTTAACCCTGATCTGGCGTTTACCATTGCTATAAATAAACTCTTGTTCGGGCAACTGCCATTCAAATGGATCATATACATGGAACAGAATTACGTCATTATGCATTCGTAAATGAGCTAGATGTTCATAAGTTTCATTTTTCAATCGCCTGAAATCACTTACTAATGCAACCATCATGTTTTGAGAAGTAAGTGATGCTAATTGCTTAAGTATGTTCTCTGTGTATTTCTCACTTTCTGCACTATATGATTTGGTCTTTACTAGGTTTTGGTTATAGTCTGTAAGTACCTGAAGAAAGCGCGTTAGGGACGACTTCATTTTCGATGGGCGCAATAAAAAACTATCCGTTTCATTAAAAACAATGCCTCCAAAACGGTCACCATTGTCTAACGTGCTAAAGCCAATCAATGCACCCAACTCTGCCGCTACAACTGATTTTGTTTTATTAATTGTACCGAAAAACATACCTGAAGTTTGATCGACCATTACCAGCAAGACTTTGTCCTTTTCCTCATTAAAAACCTTAGTATGTGTTTTTCCGGTGCGAGCACTGATTTTCCAGTCGAGGTTGCGGATATCATCTCCAGGTACATAAATTCTTGAATCCTCGAAATCTAAACCTCGTCCGCGTATGTGAGAAAGATGTCTTCCGGCTAAAACAGTAGAAGAAAGCTGATGTAGAAAAAAGCGTAGTGATGATGAATGATATTGTTGCAGCAGTAAACTATCAAGTGTTACTGCCACCTCAGTTTTTGGTGTTTGTGTTTTTTTTTGAAAAGAGAGCATAGCGTTATTTAATGATACAAAGCTTCATAGTACTCTATATCAAAGTGATATACAGGAAATTAATAATAATTAATCAGTAAAAAAAATGAATAACATGAATATCGTGGAGGAGGATTGTTTTTTAATTAAGACAAATGATATAATGAATAACAATACCTGTTTTTAAATAAAATGTTGTTTTTGTTTGAATTAAAATTGTAAATTAATAGTTGTAATCAAAATTTACTTATGTGCTCTCATTCTGTAGTATCTCTTTACATTTCGTATTAGCTTTTTAAATACCGTTCCGGAGCGAATAAGTATTGCAAATCATTTCATAATGTTTAACAAATACTAAATTCTCATGATTAACGGAACGCGTCTCCTAAGGGTTATCAAAAGATCGATATACTCCTTTTCATTCGGATTACTTTTTCTTAATGCTTTCGAATCTCAAGCCCAAAAAAAGCCTAATATCCTGGTCATTTTTGGAGATGATATTGGCGTGTCAAATGTGAGTGCTTATAGCAGAGGGTTGATGGGATTTATGACTCCAAATATTGATAAGATAGGAGCAGAAGGTGGTGTCTTTGTAAATTATTATGGGCAACAGAGTTGTACGGCCGGAAGGGCCGCTTTTATAACGGGGCAATGTCCTTTTCGAACCGAATTAACTAAAGTTGGGCTACCAGGCTCGTCAATTGGCTTGCAAAAAGAAGATCCTACGATTGCCGAATTTTTAAAACCGCTAGGGTATGTATGTGGACAGTTTGGTAAAAACCACTACCTATATCATCTTAATCCTGAGGAAGAACCCGAAAGTCCGGATTATCCCAAAGACCCTGAGTTTAAGAAAAAATTCGGTCCGAGAGGAGTTTTGAAATCAACTGCTGATGGAAAAATAGAAGACACCGGACCATTAACCAAGAAAAGAATGGAAACGGTAGATGAAGAATTTTTTACAGCAGCAAAAGATTTTATTACCCGTCAGGTTAAGGCTGGAAAACCATTTTTTACTTGGTTTAATTCAACTCGAATGCATGTTTATACACATTTAAAACCAGCTTCACAGGGTAAAACTGATGCAGGCATCCAAGGAGATGGAATGGTTGAACATGATGCAATGGTTAGTGAACTCCTGAAAGTTTTAGATGAACTGGGCGTAGCAGATAATACAATTGTTATTTATACCTCTGGTAACGGAGCCATGAAAAATCAGTGGCCTGATGGTGGTGCATCTCCATTCCGTTCAGAAAAAGATACTAACTGGGAGGGTGCTTACCGTGTTCCTGCTTTAGTACGTTGGCCAGGCCATATTAAGCCAGGGACAAATTTAACAGAACTTTTTTCAGCAGAGGATTGGCTTCCTACACTTGTAGCTGCTACAGGAGATGATCAAAGTTTAACCACTAAGGTGAGGAACGGATTTCAGGCTGGTAGTAAAAACTTCAAAGTGTACCTGGATGGTTATAATCAGGTTGATTACCTAGAAGGAAAATCAGCCAAAAGCCCTCGTAAAGAATTTGTTTATTTTGATGATGACGGACATTTAGTTGCTTATCGAGATGAACGTTTCAAATATATTTTCTCCATTCAAAATGCTACCGGAATGGATATTTGGAGAAATCCAATGATGAACCTGCGTGCTCCGGTAATTATTGATTTAAAGTCAGATCCTTATGAATATTCTTATAGTGGTGCATCAGGTTATGATGATTGGTTAACCCATCATGCATACCTGATATTACCTGCAGTAGAGAAAGTAGGTGCTTATTTAGCTTCCTATCGACAGTTTCCACCACGTCAGCGACCTGCATCGTTTTCAATAGACCAGGTTATTGAAGAACTAAATAGAAATATTGGTAAGAAATAAGGAATCAGGGCAATCTTATTACTAATGAGATTGCCTTATTAATGTAAACGTTATGAAAGCTTTTTTAAGGTCGTTCTTCTTCCTGCTTTTCATTTTTCCGTTAAACCTATTAGCACAAGATCCCTTGCCCTCATGGAATGAAGGGGCAACAAAACAGTCCATTATCGATTTTGTGAAAGCTGTTACAACGGAGGGATCGGCTGATTTTGTACCCATACCTGAGCGTATAGCCATATTTGATAACGATGGAACATTATGGAGTGAACAACCGCTGTATTTTCAGTTTCTGTTTGCCGTGGATCAGGTTAAAGTATTGGCACCTAAACATCCGGAGTGGAAAACCAAGGAACCATTTAAATCGGTACTGGCCGGTAGTATGAAAGGTGCTTTGGCAGGAGGGGAGAAATCACTGCTGGCCATCATGATGGCGACCCATGCCGGAATGACTACTGATGTGTTTAACGCTTCTGTGAAAGAATGGATTGAATCCGCTCAACATCCAAAATTTAAGAAACTCTATACTGAATGTGTATTTCAGCCCATGTTAGAGGTTTTGACTTATCTACGTGCAAATGGGTTTAAAACATTTATTGTTTCGGGTGGAGATATTGATTTTATGCGTGTTTGGGCCGAACGGGTTTATGGAATTCCTCCGGAACAGATCGTGGGTACTAAAATGAAACTGAAATATCAGGTTGTTGATGGAGTCCCTTCTTTGTTACGAACTCCGGCTTTAAGCTTATTGGATGATAAAGAGGGAAAACCGGTAGGCATACACGAGCACATTGGTCGAATTCCGATCGCTGCTTTTGGAAATTCAGACGGCGATTTTCAAATGCTGGAATACACCACTTCTGCTTCAGGTAAACGATTAGGGTTAATCGTTCATCATGATGACGCCGATCGCGAGTTTGCTTATGATCGTCAGTCAAAAATAGGCACATTAAATAAGGGCTTAGATGAAGGGCCAAAAAGAGGCTGGATAATCATCAGCATGAAAAATGATTGGAAGAAGATTTTTTCATTTGAATAAGAAACATGCTCTCTAATAGTTTAGCTATATCTGTCGGTCTTCGGACCGGCAGGTATTATTTTTTGCAACAACATTCATCAGACTTTATGTAAAAACCATTTAAACGAATGACAAAACGCTCTCATTTTTTGACAAAATCCCCACCTGTTTTAGTTGCAAGTGATTCAGAAAAAGAATTATTAGAACCGGAATCTCAGTATAAAACGTGGATCCGGCATAAAATGATTAGAATCCAACAAAAAATGAAGCGGTTTTGCGATAATACTTTGGCCTTATTTAGGCAAAATCAATAGTTAAAAACAAAAGCAATAAGAATATGAAAAATGTCATCACAATTGGAAAATGCTTCATCGTTGCTTTAACAGTGATGATAAGCAATCAAATTTTTGCCCAAAAGAAACCCAATATTTTGGTGATTATGGGAGATGATATTGGATGGTTTAATCCAAGTTGTTATAACCGGGGGATGATGGGGTTTACCACACCCAATATTGATCGTATTGCATCCAGTGGGGCCTTGTTTACTTCCTGGTACGGCCAGCAAAGCTGTACTGCAGGGCGGGCTGCTTTTATAACCGGACAATCACCTATCCGTACCGGATTAACTAAAGTAGGGATGCCTGGTGCTGATATTGGCTTAAGGGGTGAAGATCCTACCATAGCAGAATACTTAAAAACGTTAGGTTATTCTACAGGTCAATTCGGAAAAAATCACTTGGGTGATAAAGATGAATTTTTGCCCACAAAACATGGATTCGATGAGTTTTTTGGAAATCTCTACCACCTAAATGCAGAAGAAGAACCGGAAGATCCTGATTACCCTAAAATGCCTGAATTCAAAAAGAAATTTGGACCACGTGGTGTGATCAAATCTTCCGCAGATGGAAAAATTGAAGATACCGGGCCTCTTACCAAAAAACGGATGGAAACAGTAGACGAGGAGTTTACCAGTGCAGCTATTGATTATATGGATAGACAGGTAAAAGCTGGTAAGCCTTTCTTTTGTTGGTATAACTCAACTCGTATGCACGTATTTACTCACTTGGGTCCAAAATACGACGGAAAAACAGGGTTGGGGTTACAAGCCGATGGCATGACTGAACATGATGATAATGTTGGCAGGCTTCTGGACGAATTAGATAAATTAGGTATAGCCGAAAATACCATAGTTGTATATACAACCGATAATGGAGCAGAAGTAATGACTTGGCCTGATGGAGGTGTTACTCCTTTCAAAGGTGAAAAAGCGACAAACTGGGAGGGTGGTTTTAGAGTGCCGGCTTTAATTCGTTGGCCAAATGTTATTAAGCCTGGAACCGTTTATAATGAGATGTTTTCTCATGAAGATTTCCTTCCGACCTTTTGTGCTGCTGCAGGAGATGCTGATGTAGTTTCTAAAACGCTTAATGGATATAAACTCGGAAGTAAAACGGCAAAAGTTCATCTTGATGGCTATAATTTAATTCCTTTCTTTAAAGGTGAAGTGAAAGAATCGCCTCGTAAAGAATTCATTTATTGGAGCGATGATGGTGATATCTTTGCTATCCGCTATAATCGATGGAAGATTGTTTTTTTAGAACAAAATCATACTGGACTCGACGTATGGATGAAGGGGTTTGAAAAACTTCGGTTTCCTAAAGTGTTCGATATTTATGCTGATCCTTTTGAACGCGGCGATGAATCAATTATGTACAACTTGTGGTTGGTTCACCACGCACCTATGACTTACGGATCACAAGCTTTGGTAGGACAATGGCTCCAATCCTTTAAACAATATCCTCCCAGACAAAAACCTGCTAGTTTTAATTTAGATGAAGTGATGCGAAAGTTAAGCACTCCGTCAAATTAATAGATAAGTGTCACATTTACAACGACTAATACAAGTCATTGCCAGAATGATTATGAAAGAAACTATTGTTCTTTATGGTTTATCAATTTTATTGCTCACAGGATGCAATAAAGCTGCTGAAAATAAAAGAGATGTTAATAATAAAAAAGACACAACATCTCAAGCATTTAAGCCCGCTAACGCCAATGAGCAAGCTATCTATAGTCGTGCATTTAATGCAGTAATATGGGGTATGCCGGCTGTCAACTCTGAATTAATGCACGAAAGCCTACTGAAAGCAAAAGGGGATTATAACCAAGTGGTGTATTGGTCGGGATTAATTAATGCAAACAATCAAACACTAACGCCTAACCCGGATGTCATTTATATTAATCCATTTTATGACACCCGAAAAGGTCCGGTAGTTTTGGAAATACCTCCTGCAAAGGGTGCGTCTTCCATTACCGGTTCAATAGATGATGGTTGGCAAACGGCTATAGAGGATGTTGGCCCGGCAGGTGTTGATAAAGGTAAAGGTGGGAAATATTTGATTCTTCCTCCGGGATATAAGGATAAAGTACCTGCCGGTTATTTTCCCATGCCTTCATCCACTTATACCGGGTTTATTATACTACGTTCAAATCTAACAGATGGTAGCAAGCAAGATATAGTCCGGGCAGTTGATTATGGAAAGAAAGTTAAGATTTATTCATATTCACAAGCAGCCAATCCTCCTCAAACAACATTTGTTGATTTATTGCAAGTGCCGTTTGATAACATTATTCCTTACGATCTTCGCTTTTTTGAAACATTGAACACCTTTATTCAACGCGAACCATGGTTAACTCGAGATATGGCGATGGTCGATCAACTCAAAACCATTGGCATTGAAAAAGGAAAAGCTTTTAATCCTGATGCCCGTACCAAAGAAATTCTTACAACTGCAATAACAGATGCTCATAAATGGCTCAACGAAAAATATGAAGCTGTATTTGATCCACCGTTTTATGAAGGAACACATTGGGCTATCCCGGCAAAACCGGAAATGATCAAAGCAATGTCAGAAAACTATGCAGATCCCAATAATTACCCGGTTGATGGTAAGGCCGTAGCGTATACAATGGCTTATTTCAGTGTTAAGCATTTGGGATCCGGTCAGTTTTACTTGCTTACTATAAAAGATAGCAATGGTAAATCATTTGATGGTTCTAAACAGTATCGGTTGCATTTACCGGCTAAAGTACCTGTAAAGTTGTATTGGTCTGTAACCGTATACGATCGTAATACACACGCATTATTAAAAGGAGTATCTCATTTTAGTAAGGCTTCGACAACTCCCGGGATTCAAAAAAATGAAGATGGATCAGTAGATCTTTACTTCGGACCAAAAGCACCGGATGGGAAAGAGTCTAATTGGGTACCGACTGATCCTAAACGAGAATTTGAATTATTGGCTCGTTTTTATGGTCCTGAAAAAGGATTTTTTGATAAGGTATGGAAAATGGGAAATGTAGAAGAAATGAAATAACCAAATTGACGAACGTATTAGTGTTAAAAGTTAATTAAATCATAATTAGTTAAAGTTATATTATGAAAATGTTTTTCGTGTTAGTTCCTTTTGTTGTGCTCTTGTCATGTAAGCAACAGTCTAAAAATGAAAAGGAAAGCAATAAAATTATTCAAACAGCAGCATCGGAGCTTGAGCCTATCCAGATAAAAATGGACGGAGAACTGCCAGCAAAAGAGTCAGTTCCTATTTTATTTGATGAAATGGATTATCAACAAGCTACACAATGTTATTTGTGGGCATTTCCATTAGTATCTTTTGCATCAGAAATGGAAACACAGGAGAAAGTTTTTGGGGCGACATCAAATGATCTAGTGTTATATAACACTTACGAAGACAAGCTGGGCATTTTAACTGCCAATGCTACTACACCGTATATTTTGTCTTTTTTTAATCTTGCTAAAACAGGTCCTATGGTGATAGAAATGCCTCCTGGAGCTATTGCTGGTGGTTTAACAGATTGCTGGCAGCGAGAGATCATTGCGATTGGTGAAGCAGGCCCTGATAAAGGTAATGGAGGGAAGTTTATTTTTTATCCTCCCGGATCGGTAGCAGATAAATTGCCTGGATACTTTAATGTAACTTGTCCTACTATGAATATTTGGTTTGGCCTGCGTGCACTAGATCCTGACCCTAAAAAAGATGAAGCACTAGTAAATGCAGTAAAACTCTATCCATATTCACAACGAAACAATTCACCTCAAACAAAAGTAATTTCGCCAGGAGGGAAAAAATATCTTATGGCCCCGCCTCAAGGCTTAGAATATTGGAAAAGACTTTATGACATCTTACAGAACGAGCCGGTTGAAGAACGTGACCGCTTGTTTATTGCCTGGTTAGATAACCTGGGTATTAAGATTGGTAAGCCTTTTAATCCCTCAGAAAGTCAAAAGAAAATACTGACTGCTGCTGCCGATAGAGGGCATTTGATGGCTATTGCCAATTCGTTTAAGAAACGTTTTGAAAATGCTCGACATTGGTCAGATAGAGAATGGGATTATCCAATGGTTATCAGTGATCCATCTCAACGAGCTCAAAACTATGATGAGTTCTTTCAACGAACTTCTTACTTCTATGAGGCGGTTGGCTATTCAAAAGCTATGATCAGCAAAACGCCTAATTTTGGACAAGCCTATCTCGCCACGTATGCTGACAAAGATGGAAATTGGCTGGATGGAGCAAAATCCTATCATTTAAGGATGCCTGCAAATCCTCCGGCCGCAAATTTTTGGTCTGTGACCATTTATGATGCAGCTACTCGTTGCCTAATCGATAATCCACAGAAGAATGCCGACTTATCTTCAAGAAAAGATTTACTTAAGAACAATGACGGATCAGTAGACCTGTATTTTGGCCCAACAGCTCCGGCAGGGAAAGAAAAGAACTGGGTACAGACAATTCCTGGAAAACATTGGTTTACTTATGTGCGCTTTTATGGTCCAACTAAGGCTTATTTTGATAAAAGCTGGAAAATGGATGATATTGAAGAAATGAAATAGTTTGAAAATCTATATGATATAATGAATGAACCTAACAGCTGAAAACTTTATCCAAAGACTTCAATTACTTCAATCGGATAAAGAAAAAGAAAAAATACAACGCTACTTTAAAACAGGGGAAGGACAATACAGTGAACAGGATGTGTTTATGGGAGTGAAAATGGGACAACTCTTTGAATTGGCCAAAGGGTTTGGGGAAATGCCAATAGAAGAGATTGAAAAATTGTTGGACAGTGAGATTCATGAAGTCAGGGCGGGGGCTATTAGTATCATGGATAAAGCCTCGCGCAGTAAAAAGATTGCACCGGAAAGGTTAAAAGATTTTTATGAATTGTACATGCGCAGGCATGATCGGATAAACAATTGGGATTTGGTTGATTTAGGCTGTTTGTATATGACAGGAAGTTATCTTTTCGATAAACCACGGGATATTTTGTATCAGTTAGCGGTTTCGGCAAATTTATGGAAAAGGCGAACGGCCATATTAAGTACCTGCTATTTTATAAGAAAGGGTGATGTTAATGACACTTTTAAGATTGGTGAATTATTAGTAAATGATTCAGAAGATATTGTTCAAAAAGCTGCAGGCTGGATGTTACGTTTTGCGGGTGCAAAGGATAAAAAAAGACTTTTGCATTTTTTAGATAAACATGCGACAACCATGCCCCGAATATTATTACGTAGTGCGATTGAACAGTTTGATAAAAAAGAAAAAGAGTATTACATGAAACTGAAATAAAAACAACTATGAAAAAAACGCTCTCTATTTTGTTACTTATTCTTGTGCTTTATTCTTGTAAGCAAAATAAAAAGGAAAACAAGGAAAGTTCTTCGACAGATAAAGTTGATACCGCTGTTGTTCAAACAGCAAAGGATGCATTCGTATTTAGTGTTCCTCTTGTATTGATGGACATTACACGTAGAAAGATGAACGATGGAAATAATAAAGATGCAGCTGCGATTAATTCATTTTTCCATAAATCTTCCTTTCCCGATGCGCATTTTCGTGATGTAGTAAGACCCAATGCTGATACTTATTATTCTACCGCTTCATTAGATCTGTCTGTTGAACCTTTGGTGTTATCACTTCCGGATACGCATGGCCGATACTACATGATGCCAATGTTAGATGCATATACGAATGTTTTTACGTCTCCGGGCAGTAGAACCACAGGTACTAAAGCTAATACATTCTTGATAACCGGTCCTGGTTGGAATGGCACCGTCCCTTCGCAAATGAAGCAAATAAAAGCTCCCACCAATATGGTTTGGATCATTGGCCGTACGCAGGTAAACAGTAAAGAGGATGGTGACAAGGTGGTGGTACCTCTTCAACGTCAGTACAAGTTGGTACCGTTAAGTTACTGGGGTAAAAGTTATACTCCGCCTAAGGCCACACCTGATTCAACTCTCAGTAAAGTAGGCCCAAATGAAATTGTGCAAGCCATGCCAATTGATGAGTTTTTTAATTATAGCAATCAACTAATGGTAAAAAATCCACCATCGGCAGCAGATAAACCCATGCTTGATAAATTCGCTACGCTAGGGATTACTCCTGGAGGAAAATTTGACCTCGGCAAATTTAATGAGGCTACTCGTGAAGCCTTGAAAAAAATACCTGCTGATTTCTTTGCTATTGCCAATGATTTTTTCACTAAGCCAAAAGGTTTAGTAAATGGGTGGAATCCTATGAAAGGCACAATCGGTAGTTATGGTACCGATTATAGTTCAAGAGCTTTTATAGCTATTGGAGGGTTAGGAGCTAATTTACCTGAAGATGCGATATACCCTTCTACATTTTCTGATGGTCAAGGTAATTCCCTTAATGGTGCCAATAACTATGTTATTCGGTTTGAAAAAGGCCAAACACCACCTGCTAATGCATTTTGGTCAGTAACCATGTACGATCCACAGGGGTACATGGTTGAAAATCCGATCAATCGTAATGCTATTGGCGATAGAAGTAATCTTAAGACTAACACTGATGGCTCTACAGATATCTATATACAACATAATTCTCCCGGAAAAGATAAAGAAAGTAACTGGTTGCCAGCTCCGGCAGGGGATTTTAACCTACTGTTGCGTGTCTATTGGCCTAAGAAAGAAATGATCGACGGTACCTATAAAATTCCTTCGGTAAACAAGATTAATTGATAAGCTAGTTTATTGATTTTCAATGTTTGAAATGGTAAATTAATAGAAGTTAAAATGCTTTAATTTTAATTATACAATTTATGAGAATCCTCATTCGAAGAACATTTTTCAATACAACTATAATTATTGGATTATTAAGCATTGTTTTAGTCGCTGAGGCCTGCAAGCATGAGAAGAAAGATGGAGTGGTAAGTGGTAAAGCTGCAGATACTACAGATCAAACGAAAGACTTGGGATGGCCGAGGGAAATAATCAAAGATGGAGATACTTTAACCTACTACCAGCCTCAGGTTGATGATTGGAAAGATTTTAAGATATTATCTGCGAGAGTAGCTTTTTCCTTAAAACCGAAGGGAGAAAAAGAAGCTTTAGGAGTTGCATCCATTAGTGCTGAAACAATGGTGGATAAAGAGAATCACACCGTCTATTTAAAAAAGATTGGTGCGGATGATGTTCGTTTTCCGGCACTTGATGATACTCGATCAGCTAAAATGACTGGCCTGTTTAAAGAATTGGTCCCTAAATCAGGCGACCCTATTTCAGTCGATCGGGTAATGGCTGATTTGGAGAAAGGTAAAATACAAACAAAGGCGGTTGCCGTAAAAAATGATCCTCCTCCAATATTCTACAGCCAAAAACCGGCAATTCTATTGATCGTAGAAGGTAATCCTGTATTGGCACCTATTGAAAAAAATAGCATGCAATATGTGGTTAACACCAATTGGGATCTCTTTTTCGAAAAAACAAGTAAGAGTTATTACCTCTTGGTCGACCATATGTGGTTAACGTCCAAAGATTTAAAAGGGAATTGGACTCTTACAACCAAACTTCCTGCCGACATGGACAAACTGCCATCGGGCGAAAACTTTGATGAGGTTAAAAAAATGATTCCGCCTAAAGTTGGTGGTGTAGCTCCCAATATATTTTTTAGCAGCTCACCTGCCGAATTGATTTTGGTAGAAGGAGATCCCAAGTTTGTTAAGATCCCCAATACGCAGTTAATGTATATTGATAATACAGATAATGATGTGTTTGCTTCTGAGCAAAATGGGTTATACTACGTATTGCTTTCTGGTAGATGGTTTTCATCAAAATCATTAACAGGACCCTGGGTTTACGCAGGAAACTCCTTGCCGGCCGATTTTACTAAAATTCCTGAAGATTCTCCAAGAGGTAATGTATTGGCCTCAGTTCCGGGTACGCAACAGGCTTCTGATGCTGTAATGTTGGCGCAGATTCCAACAACGGCGGTGGTAAACAAAGCTGAAGTGGAGAAAAAAGTAAAGGTTAATTACGACGGAACCCCGGTGTTTAAGCCAATTTCCGGAACGTCACTGCAGTATGCAACCAATACACAAGAAAAAGTAATTAAGGTTGGTGACTTATATTATTTGTGCTTTCAAGGAGTTTGGTTTATGTCGACCACCGCAACCGGACCCTGGAAAACTGCCGATTCTGTACCTAAAGAAATTTATACTATTCCTCCAAGTTCTCCGGTCTATAATGTTACCTACGTAACACAAACAAATGCTACTCCAACCACTGTTGAAAGCAGCACGACTGGGGGGTACCTCGGTGTGTTTGTTATTGGAATGGCTTTAGGTGCGTGCCTTACCTACGGAACAGGTTATTACTATCCTCCTTATGTTTACTGGGGCCCGTATCCTTATCCGGTTTATCGTCCATGGCCTTGTACTTATGGTGCAGGAGTAGTTTACAATCCATGGACAGGTGGATATGTTGCCGGCCGACGTGTCTATGGTCCTTATGGTGCAGCCGGAACTTCTGCCTGGTATAATCCGGTAACAGGTCGTTACGGTCGCTCTGCAAGTGTTCAGGGGTGGTATGGAGGAAGAACGGTGGCTCAGGCATACAATCCCTGGACGGGTGGATATGCTGCTACTTCACAAGGGCACAATGCTTATGCCCAATGGGGAAGTTCAGTTGCAACCCGTGGAGGACAATGGGTACAAACAGGGCATGTGACTACACGATATGGTACCACCACAGGTTACCGTACTTCAAGCGGACAATCGGGAGTAGTTACTCATGGTATTAATGGAGGTACCTCGGTTCGTACTAATAACGGTATTTATGCAGGCAAAGACGGTAATGTTTACCGGAAAGATAATAATGGCAACTGGCAACATTATAATAATAAAGATGGCGGCTGGACACAAGCAGGTACATTAGGTAGTACTCAGCATAAGCCTGCAACAGCGGGAACTAACCAACAAAGACCTGCACAAACAGCCGATGCTGATAGGCAACGTAATTTAGCAGGCAAAACAGAACAACACCCATCGATTCCTGAAAGAACTGGTAGCAATCCAATCGGAGGTACAGGTGGAGTGCAACGAGAGCCTGAAAACAGAGGGTTTCAAAATCCTACAAATGAGCATACATTTCAGAATCTGGATCATTCTGTCTCTGCCCGCGAACGCGGCCAAACGCAAACGGAACGCTTTCAAAGACAGGGTAGAGCTGGTGGTTTCAGAAGACATTGATTAACAATGCTTAATGAAAAATACATCTAATTAGTTTTTTATGGTCAAACTTGTAAAGCCTGACTACTCAAAATATCTGCTTATCGTACTGATCCTGTTCATTAGTTATGGCTTTACTAATGCTCAATCGATAACCGATTCATCAAAGGTATACCCAATAAAAGATATTGGTGATGTGCTGTTCAAAAAGAAGAAACAGGATACTTCAAGAACTGCCAGATCAAAGAACAGTTTCTTTTTGGCCATACCTGTAATAGCATCTCAGCCTGCTACCGGTTTTATGTTTGGGTTAACGGGGCAATATACTTTTAAAGGGAAAAAACCGGAAGATAAGTATTCAACCATTAATGCAAGTATCACTTATACAACTAAAAATCAATGGTTGATCAATGTTAAGAATAATGTTTTGCTATCTAATAACAAGATTTTTCTGAGTGGCGACTGGCGTTTTTATATTTTCTCACAGCCCAATTATGGGTTAGGAACGGATATTATTCCCAAACGTGGAGAAGATGAGGGTTTTGAGATCGATTCTATAGCGCAACCGATGGATTATAATTATTTAAAATTCCATCAAACAGCGTCATGGTCTGTGGCCGAAAACTTTTATGTAGGGGCAGGAATCCACTTGGATGGGTATACGTCAATTAAGGATATTGATCTTGATACCGCCAATCAGCGTTATACAGCGCATTATGAATACAACCATAAATATGGTTTTGCTCCAACGAATTATTACGTAAATGGGGTTAGTTTAAATTTGCTATATGATTCAAGAGATAATCAGATCAATGCCAATCATGGCTGGTATGGGAATATCAATTTTCGTATAAATCCTAAAATAGGTAAAAACCAATACAATAGCACAGTGCTATTTGCAGAAGTTCGATACTTTGTGCCATTAAGTAAAACTAATCTCCAGCACGTGTTTGGAGTATGGGCCTATGGCAATTTTGTAACAGGAGGTAAAATACCTTACCTTAATTTACCATCTATCGGCTGGGATCAGCGTAGTAGAAGTGGAAAAGGATATACCCAAGGTTTATTTAGGGGAAACAATCTTGTTTATCTCGAAACTGAGTATCGTTTTCCAATTAGTAAAAACCAATTGTTTAGTGGTACCGTATTCGCCGATTTTACGACTACCAGTGATAAAGATCGTGACTTAAAATTGTTTAAATCTATCCAACCGGCATTTGGTGTTGGATTCAGGATATTGCTTGATAAAGCAACCCGTACAAACCTGATCCTAAACTATGCCTGGGGCCACAAATCAAAAGCTTTTTACTTAAATGCAGGAGAATCATTTTAACCTGTACTAAACTAATTTCATGTATGCTCTCTTATGAAAAAGATAGTTAACCTTTTAACGTACTGCATCCTATTCATTAATTTCTTTTTTTCTGTTTCAGCTTTGCACAGCTAAAAGGTGGAAATATTTTGGGTGATCTCGGCCTGAATGCAGGAACGCAAGGCCCGCCTTCTATCAATGTTTTTCTTCCGGTTTATTATTACACTACCGGAAAATATGCCATTGATAACGATGCTTCCATAAATACAGACCTTAATACTTTTCTTACCGGATTAGGAGTAACAGGGATAACGAATGTTAAAGTGCTTGGGGGTAACTGGGGATTTAACACCATCTTAATTCCTTTTGCATCAAATAAAGTGGAAGGTAACTTAGTAAATGCAAATTCGAGTTTTTGCTTTTACAGATATTTACCTGCAGCCAATACAATTGGGTTGGCATACAAAAAGTGCTGACTTCACAGTCGACTATGGCATGTTTATCCCTACAGGTAAATACACATTAGGTGGAGAAAACTCGGGTTTAGGAATGTTTATAAACGAGTTTTCTGCAAGGAGGTTTGGCAAAAACTATCTACAAGCCGGTTGAGGGAAGTCCAATACCAAAGATTTTTAATGCGGACATTATTTATTACATGCAATTTAAAGTAAGTGAAGACGAAATTCCTATTGGTAATCTTGATTTTGGAGGCGATAAGGATCATATTTTTGGAGCGGGTTTAGAGGGGAGGGTTTTTCTGCCTAAAAGTAGATTGATGATTGCTGCTCGTTGGATAACTGAATTTGGTGCTAAAAATAGATTTCAAGGAAACATGTTCTTCCTTAATTTCATTTACAATATCAAATCATTTCATAAGGCTAAAGATTAATTGGTTAATCTGAATTATGTTATAGTATTCAGGTTTATTAATTGAAATCCAAACGTTATGAAATGGGCTTTATAAATTTGGCTGGCTTTGCTGAGTTATAGAAAAGGAAAATAGAAGATGAATGTCCCTCATTTTTTCGTTTATTTATGCACCTTTGCAATAATTAGTACTTGTGAATGCCGGCAATCGATTCTTTTTTTCAATGGTTTCAAACTAGTTTTTCATCTTTCAAAAGTGTATTTACGGAATATGCTTTTGGAAAATTAATACTTTTTGATGAAAAGAAGTTAGGCTTTTTGTTTGTTGAGATTGATTCTTTTAGTACGAGTACGAATAATTTAAATGATCTGATAACGTTAGTTGATAATTACCGGCTAAATGGTATTCAAACAGTTTGTATTTGGGAAGATGTTTGGCAGCTAAAACAAGAACTCGTTAAAGGAAGAATAAACACGTTAATTGGCGTTTCAAAACGTATTCATGGCAGAGCTACAAAAGTAAGAAAGATCACTAAACCTGAACTTGAATCATTTCTGCTGGAAAATCATTTGCAAAATCCAACTCAGGCAAAATTTAAATACGGACTTTTTCATCAGGAGAAATTAGTGGCTGTTTGCTCTTTCAGTGCAGGTACGCCTATGCCCAAAAGAGGAGTTAATTACAAATCGTATGAATTAATTCGTTTTGCGAGTTTAAGCGGTTATACCGTTGTTGGTGGCTTAAGCAAATTGTTGAAACATTTTATTAATGAAGTGAAGCCAAGTGATATCATGACGTACGCTGATAGAGATTGGTCTATTGGGAAAAGTTATGAAAAACTCGGATTTAAATTTGAAACGATTACTGAGCCGCAATTTTTTTGGTTAAGTAAAGGAAGCTGGGTGAGGTATTATCCTAACAGGATACCAGAAGAAATTATGGCCGAAAAGGAAGCAGATGTAACGGAGGAGGCTTATTTACTAAGCAATGGTTTTGTTAAAGTTTACAATACAGGAAATATAAAGTATCGTTTATTGGTGGATGATGGAAAGTAAGGATTTGATTATTGTTCTTGGACCGACAGCTTCAGGTAAAACACGTTTGGCAGTTCAGTTGGCAAAGGAAATTAATGGTGAAATAATCAGTGCGGATTCTCGTCAGGTGTACAAAGATATGAATATCGGTACAGGTAAGGATTTAGAAGAATATATTGTGCAGGGTGAGGCTATTCCTTATCACCTAATTAATATTAGGGAAGCAGGTGAGGAGTATAACATTTTTGAGTTTCAGAAGGATTTTGCACTTGCTTATGATTCGATTATGGCCAAAGACAAAATGGCTATTCTGTGTGGAGGAACTGGACTTTATATTGATGCTATCTTAAAAAATTATAAGTACACCGCCATCCCGATTGATCCGGAATTAAGGAGTCAACTTCATGATCTATCAAAAGAAGAGTTGTTAAAGTTATTTCAGCGATTGCCATCATCCTTTACTGAATTGGCTGATATTTCAACAAACAAACGTTTGATCAGGGCTATTGAAATTGGAACCTATTTACAAAAGAATCAACTAAATGCTGACGAAAAAACTCCACTGAAAACCAAAACCATTGGTATAGATATTTCCAGGGAATCCCGAAGGCAACGCATCTCGGATCGTTTGCACTCACGATTACAAAATGGAATGGTGGAAGAGGTAAAGGCGTTACTTAACAGGAATATTCCTCCTGAAAAAATAATCTATTATGGTCTGGAATATAAATTCATAACTCAATACTTGATTGGAGAGCTTTCTTATGACGATATGGTAGATCGTTTAGAAGCAGCCATACATCAATTCGCCAAAAGACAAATGACCTACTTCCGAAAAATGGAAAAGGACGGAGCTGTTATTAATTGGATTAACGGAGAGTTATCGGTAGAGGAGCAGTTAGAGGAAGCAAAAAGGTTAATAGTTCATAGTTAATAGTTCATGGATCATATAGTTAATAGTTCATAGATTCATAGGGCTATGAACCATGATCTATGAACCATAATCTAAAAGATCTAACAAATCTAATCCAAAATCTCTTCTTCTGTAATAAGCTGATTTCTTAGTGCGTATACCACAACACCGGCAGTGTTTTTAACATTCATTTTTTCAAGGATACGCATGCGGTAACCTTCCACCGTACGTTTACTTAAAAACACCTTATCTGCTATTTCTTGAGCAGTTAACTGTTTGCAAATGAATTTAATAATATCAATCTCCCGGTCGTTAAATTCAATTTGATGTTGTTTTTGAGCCTGTTTACTTTTAGCAATCATTTTTACCAGCTTCATAGAAGCTGCTTCACAAAAATAGTTGCCATCATCAAAAACGGTTTTAATAGCTTCAATGATCTCATTTTTATGAGCATTTTTTAATAAATACCCTTTTGCGCCGGCATCAAACATTTCGGCAATCAGGTTATCCTCATCAAACATTGAAAGCGCAATTATTTTAACAGAAGGATATTTATCTACAATAACCTTTGTAGCCTCAATGCCATCCATCATAGGCATTTTGATATCAGTAATAACTACATCTGGCCCATGAATCCCGATTTTGTTGATGAGATCAACTCCGTTAATAGCCTGGTCTACTAAATTAAATTCTTTTTCTTTTTTCAGGACCAAGCTTAGTCCATCACGAAAAATTTCATGGTCGTCTGCAATAATAATTTTAATTTCTTGGGAATTCATAGAGCATTAATGTTGTAAGCACGTAAATGTACTTAAATAGTTGGAGTTTGAATCAATGGTATTTCAAAAAGGTAAGCGATACCTTGATTAGGTGAGCTTTTCTGAAAAGATGTCCTCCCATGACTTCCACACGGCTTTCAAGGTTCTTTAACCCAAGTCCGCCATCCTTACTTACGTCCTTATTTTTCATGCTGTCAAAATCGAAGCCCTTTCCGTTGTCACGGGTTTGAATAAGCAGTTGGTTGCTTTCTTTTTTCAATTTGACAATAAGCTGTGTCGCACCCGAATGTTTAATGGTATTGTTAACAATTTCTTGGATAATTCGAAAAATGTTGATTTCCATGTCTTTATCAAGAGATAAAGACGCCGCTTCACATGAATAGCTAATTTTTACATTATTCTGGTTATCAACCTTTGCAATAAATTCAGCAATAGCCGCATCAAGTCCTTTTCTTACCAAGGTGTTGGGCATAAGATTATTCGATATTTGCCTGATGTTTTGCATAATATCGTCAATATGGGCACCCGCTTTATAAATGGTTTCTTCATCTTCTGCTGCTACATCAATACTATTGATATAAAGTTTCACGGATGAAACTAATGGCCCGATACCATCATGCAGCTCAGAGGCCACCCTTCGGCGCTCATTCTCAAGCGTATTAATTTCAGCATTAATACGTTCCTTTTGCAAAGTAATAAACCTACGTTGGTAAAGAATTAATGAGGTGATGAAGTAGATGATGATAATGCTGAAAAGCACAATAGCGACAATAATAGCAAGATATAGTTCTTTTTCCTTTGGATCCATTACAAACGCTTAATAGCCTGCATCAATTATTGTTAATTCCAGTTAGTTAAAGCGAAAATATTAATTCTAGGTTAAAAAAGGACTATGGTCTAAAAAAATATTGAAGAAATTTTTAATTGCTCAATTGCAGTAGAAAATCTTTTCTTATTAGGTATTGGGTATAAATTACCGATCTGGTATCTTTAGGAATCTATTGAAAGAAACTTTTTACGCTCAGGCATTTGTAAAATAGCATAGGCAAATAAAATATTAACAGCAATACTTATTGGGGTGTGCAATTTCAAAACACTCATGTAAAATGCATTGCTTGCATTAAATTTGAAATTAATAAATAAGGCAATTAAACAATAAAGGAGATGGATAAGAACTACCCCTAAAGACACAAGTATTTTGTAGTTAATAAGGATAATGCCCTTTTCTTTAAAAAGTATTTTATTGATTTGCTGGATGCTTAATATAACAAGTAAAAAAGCCGAAACAGCCCAACTATAATTATTGAGTACAAATAAGTTACGGTTTAATAAGCTTTCAATTACCCATATTGAGATAACAATAATATTAAGGCCCCAAAATGTTACTCTAGCATTTTCAAATAATTTCCAAAGCCTAAACTGAGTAGTTAGGAGAACAAAATTAATGATCACATAAAAATTTATTAAAATTAGATTATTATTAAAGAGTGATTGGAATAAAATACCCAGAATGTCATTAACAAGTGTGTATGCTATGTAATAGACAATTACCCTATTAGTTATCTCAATTCTATTTATTTTGTATAGCCCAGTTAGCAGGGCTATACAAAGGCTGATTGTGTTTATATCATTTAGTGTTAATGACATAAAAATTGGATTAATAAGAACCTTTAGTACAATCTGGTGGACACATTCTAATTGGATCATCAACTTCACCGTCAATTGCAGCAGCTTTTAATAATGTTTTTGAACCACTTTCTGCTACATGAGATAAAACATCTTCTCCTGCTTCATTATATCCAACTAAAAAAAGACTTACCTGGTTATCATCAATTTGAGTAAAATATGCCCTAACTCCTTTTACCTGATGACTATTGATGATGTTGGTAATTGTAGCTAAATCAAAATCAACACAATTAGGTAGCTTTATATTAGTAGTATTTTTTTGAGCGTTTTCCCGGTATTTTTTTACTCGTTCTTTTGCTTCAGCTAACGAAATTTTCTTTTTCATTGTTTTTGTTTTTTATTTTGATGTTTTTGTATGGGCAAATGTATGAAGCACTGATTAATCTATACATATAATTTCTATTAAAAGTATAACTACTGATTAAAATTACGTAGTTATACGCATTTTGTTGAGTAGTAATACTGCTTGTTTTTCACTAATACATTTTCATCTTTACATATCAAAATACACAAATCTATTGCTCTTTAAGAGTTGAATCTCTTTATCCCACTTCTGCCTGGATTAGTTGAGGATACCTCGATCTAACCGTTTTATCTAAAGAAATAAGCGTTGGCCAGGGCCGGTTCAACGCTTGTTTTTTCTTTGCATTACTGTTTTTTAATCACATATTTGTCGAATGGGGAGATCAAGAACAGGCCTGCTTTTTCCTTTTTTTTGCGCTGTTTTCATTCTAATGAATCAGTTCGTTTTTGCGCAAGACAACAGGCAATATGCATATCAGGTAGGTGGACAAACAGACAATGATTCTTATGCTTTTACCGGAAGAGATAGGTACTATTCCAATGGATTGTTTTTTTCATTCCGAAAAGCGATAGACAGTAAAAATTATGCTACTTCAAATAATATAGTTAAAAAGATTTATGGGTTTGAGTTAGGCCATGAGATATTTATGCCTTTTACAGCCCAAAAAGGATATTACAGCGAGGATCTTATTGACAGACCTTATGCCGGGTATATTTACCTGAAGGGTATGTATGATTTTTTTTATAAAAAAGAATCAGCATTGAATTTGTCAGCTTCGCTGGGACTTATTGGTCCATCAACCGGGGTTGATAAGCTGCAAAGCTGGGTGCATGATGCATTTGGTTATTATGAACCACAGGGATGGGAGCATCAAATAAAGAACTCTTATGGTATAGATTTTACTGCTACCTATAAAAAAGTGTTTATTAAAAATTCATTGGAAAATCGAAGATTCGATTGTTCTTTTATAGGAGAAGCCCGTTTGGGTACATTTTTTATCGGAGCTTCTGCCGGAGTTTTACTCAGGGCCGGTGGTTTAGAAAAAATGTTTAATAGTGCGGTGTTTAATGCTAAACCGTCCTCTGGTGGAGAGGGTGCTCTACGAAATAGTGAATGGTCATTTTATGCACTTCCTATGCTCAGCTCGGTAGTATACGATGCAACAATACAGGGTAATATATTTGAACCAGGGCCTTTGCCTAATGAAATAATTAAAGAGCCTCAACGACTTGTTTTTAGTCAGCAAATTGGCTTCTTGTTTACTGAAAGAAAATTTGGACTGGATATTTCTTATAACTATAGGAGCAAGGAAGTGGTAAATGTTATTAAAGCAAGCCAATTCGGTTCTATAAAGTTTTTTTACTTTTTTAACTGATCGAGTTTATTTAAACCAGTTAATAGGATTAAGGTAAGAAACCGGCAAGCCTATAAAGAGGTCAGCATCAATTATTTTTACAGGATATATTCTTATACAGTTTCCTTGTTCTGTTGTCTCCCTGCCGTTTTTGATATCGAACTTATGCCTATGAACGGGACAAACGATTGAGTCATTTTCAACCCATCCTTCACTTAAGCTTCCTCCTGCATGTGGGCATTTGTTCTGAAAAGCGTCAATAGCATCTCCTCGTTTTAACAGACAAATCTTTGCAGAACCTATTTTTTGAAAGGCTAAAGAATAATTTCTGTTATCCTGTTCAATCCAATTTATACCTTCCAGTTTGTACCACTTTACAGCCATTTATTTTTTTGTTGATAGTAATACTTTATGCTAAGTAATGGTATTTTTATCGGATAATTTCTAAAAATAAAATGAAAAACAATCACGAAATCGACTTTCGCATTTTTGGCGAAGAATTACAATGCGTAGAGATCGAATTGGATCCCCAGGAAACTGTTGTCGCTGAATCGGGTAGTTTTATGATGATGGATCAGGAGATCCAAATGGAAACAATTTTTGGTGACGGAAGTCAGCAAAACTCAGGTTTTATGGGTAAGCTTTTTTCAGCAGGAAAACGTTTACTAACTGGAGAAAGTTTGTTTATGACAGCCTTTACCAATCAAGGGCAAAGTAAAAAGCATGTAACCTTTGCGGCTCCCTATCCTGGACGTATTATTCCTATGGATTTACATCGTTTAGATGGAAAGTTAATCTGCCAGAAGGATGCATTTTTATGTGCAGCCAAAGGTGTTTCTATCGGAATCGAATTTCAGCGAAAATTGGGTACAGGCTTGTTTGGAGGAGAGGGGTTTATTATGGAGAAATTAGAAGGTGATGGAATGGCTTTCGTACACGCAGGAGGAATGGTTGTTGAGCGCGAATTGCAACCTGGTGAAGTTTTAAAAGTTGATACAGGCTGTATCGTTGCCTTTACTCATGGCGTTGATTATGATATTCAGTTTGTAGGTGGAATAAAAAATTCATTGTTTGGAGGTGAAGGTTTGTTCTTTGCAACATTACGGGGCCCTGGAAAAGTTTGGATTCAATCATTACCAATATCCAGATTAGCTGGCCGTATTTTATCGCTCGCAACCGGACCTCGTAAAGAGGAAGGTAGTATTTTAGGTGGCTTAGGCAATTTAATAGACGGAGATTAGTTTTTTAGTCTGGAGTCTTGAATCTATAGTCTTGAGTCAGTTTGGATGACTATTCAATCAAAATTAGGATATCAATTCTCTTGTATTTTGACCTTTTCACCCAAAACATATAACATACATGCATATTCTTGAAAACGAATTTTTATCCATTAAGGTAAAAACCAAGGGTGCTGAATTATGCAGTTTATTTAATAAAAAAACAGGGTTGGAATACATGTGGCAGGCAGAGGAGACTTGGCCGAAACATGCTCCAATCCTGTTTCCTTTTGTTGGTAAACTCAAAAACGATACCTATTACTATAAGGAGCAATCATACAATCTGCCTCAACATGGCTTTGCCCGCGATATGAACTTTAAGCTCGCATCGTATGATGATAAAGAGCTAGTGTTTAGGCTTGAGAGTGATGCTGAAACCTTGTTAAAGTATCCGTTTAATTTCAGTCTTGAAATTGTTTATCGAATGGAGGCAGAAGTGCTAGAAGTAATAACCCGTGTGATTAATGCTGATGACAAAGAAATGTATTTCTCAATTGGGTTTCATCCGGCTTTCAAAATTCCGTTAACAGTGAACGAGAAATATTCGGATTACTTTTTGGAATTTGAAAGAACAGAAACTATTAAACGTTGGAGTGTCGAAAATGGTCTTATCGGTAAGCCTTATAAGATTGTTCTGAATAACGAAAATGTGCTTCCATTGAGTTATGAATTATTTAAGGACGATGCGATTGTTTTAAAGGGATTACACTCCCAAAAAATCAGTATCAGAAATCAGTTACAAAACAGCGGTTTAGATTTTTTCTTTAATAACTTTCCGTTTTTTGGGATTTGGGCAAAACAAAATTCTGATTTTGTTTGTTTAGAACCTTGGCAAGGCATCGCAGATTCTGTGTACAGTACACAAAAACTGACCGAAAAAGAAGGGATTCTTTCATTACCTCCAAATGGAGTATTTATTTGTGGGTACAAAGTACGTTCTTTTTGAAATTTTTCATAGAAATTGCCTAAAGCGTTAGAGATTTTTAAAAAATGACAAAGAAAAGTACATTTATTTTTAAATCTATCTTAAATAATTAAATTTGGACTCCCATAAAAAACCCGCATCAAGTAAGACTCTTATCCATAACAGGAAATCAATATGTGCGGGTATTTTGTGGCCCCATATATCACTCAGATTTTTAATTAAGTTATGTCAGAAGTAGCACAACTCAAGTTAGGAGACAAATCGTACGAACTCCCGGTAATTACAGGTACGGAAAATGAAAAAGCCATTGATATCGGTAAGCTAAGAGATCTTAGCACGCACATTACATTAGATTCTGGTTATAAAAATACTGGAGCAACTAAAAGTGCTATTACATTCTTAGACGGTGAAGAAGGTATTTTACGTTATCGTGGTTATCCAATTGAGCAATTAGCAGAAAAATCGACTTTCCTTGAGGTTTCTTACTTGTTAATTTATGGTGAGTTGCCAACACAAGAGCAATTGACTGATTTTCAATTTCGCGTAAGTCGTCATACATTAGTTCACGAAGATATGCTGAAGTTTTTTGATGGTTATCCTTCAAAAACTCACCCAATGGGACAATTAGCTTCATTAGCTTGTTGTCTATCAGCATTCTATCCGGAATCATTACACCCAAATCAAACTCCTGAAGAAGTAGACCTGAACATTGTTCGTATGTTTGCTAAGATGCCTACTATCGTTTCGTGGATCTATAAAAAAGCAATCGGTCATCCGGTAATGTATCCTAAAAATAAACTGGATTATGTTTCTAACTACTTGTATATGACTTTTGGTCACCGTACAGAAGAGTATGAGTTGGATCCGGTTATTGTAGATGCAATGAATAAATTGCTTATTCTACATGCAGATCATGAGCAAAACTGTTCAACTTCAACAGTACGCATCGTAGGTTCATCAGATTGTAATTTGTTTGCTTCAATTTCTGCAGGTGTTGCGGCATTATGGGGTCCTCTTCATGGTGGCGCTAATCAGGCTGTAATTGAAATGCTTGAATTGATCAAGAAAGATGGTGGCGATGTTGATAAATGGGTTGCTAAAGCAAAAGATAAAAATGATCCATTCCGTTTAATGGGCTTTGGTCACCGTGTATATAAAAACTTTGATCCTCGCGCTAAAATTATCAAAGAAGCATGTGATAAAGTTTTAGATAAATTAGGTATTCAGGATCCGGTATTAGATATCGCTAAGAAATTGGAAGAAGTTGCATTGCATGATGAGTATTTCATTGAACGCAAACTTTATCCAAACGTAGATTTCTATTCTGGGATTATTTACCGTGCATTAGGTTTCCCAACCGATATGTTTACTGTATTGTTTGCATTAGGTCGTTTACCTGGTTGGATTGCTCAGTGGAAAGAAATGCGTGAAAATAAAGAGCCAATCGGCCGTCCTCGTCAGGTGTATGTAGGTCATACTAACCGCGATTACGTAAACATTGAAAAACGATAAAAATTGATAGTCTAAATAAAAGAAAGCCTCCCAAATTATTTTCGGGAGGCTTTCTTGTTTTATCTTTTTGTACACTTTCTAAAAAGTACTAAACAAGATCATCGTAATAAGCAGTAAGCTGAAAACAAAACAGATAGCATAGAGCAAATAGAGAAGCATTATTTTGAATGCAGTTTTCCATCTTCCTTGTCCGTAAACAACCCTTAGTGACCGGTATATATACCAAATCAAAGTCATAATAAAAGCAAAAGTAAGGAAGTCTTTAGCATTAGCCGGAAGAGGCAGTGCTCCTATAAGGATGAATGCAGAGAGTAATATGAAAATAAACGTGTGCAGGTGTAAGGAATAAACAAGATGCTCTACATAATAAAGTTTCGACTTATAAAAAGTGATACGCAAACAAACTGCAAATAAAGGCAACAGCAGGAACATTGTTTTTGGTATATTATGTTTAAATGATTCCCAAAAAGCCTCTTGTCGTTCTTTTTCCCCAAGTTCTATTGTTCTTTTATTTATAAAATGAGTGAAACTATCATCTCTGTCAGCTTCTTTCAATTTAAGCTGATCTTTCTCATACTGCTCGGCAGTATATCCTTTTTTTCCTCTCCAATAAAGATCATTATCTTTATTTTTAGTTGAGTCTGAAAGAACAGAGTCAATTTTTAAAGTTGAGTTGCTTAAACTTTCTTTAATAGTACTTTTGATAATAGCTTCTTTTTCCTGTTCATTTAAAAGTTTGCCGTGATCATTTACTTTAACCAGACTTTTCTGTCCAAATAAAATCAGAAAGAAAATAACACTTATAAATAAGTACATGCTGGCAGGAGGGAAGTGGCTGGCTCTTTTCCCTTCAATATATTCTTTTGTTAAAACACCTGGTTTTGTGATCAGTGGAATGATGCTTTTGAAGAATTTAGAATCGAAATGGAAATAATGGCCTACGTTGTGTGAAAGAAAATGCCAGAAATTTTCCTTTGTTTCAATGTTTTCCTGTCCGCATTCAGAGCAGAATTTTCCATTTACAGTTGTTCCGCAGTTTAAACAGTTATTTTCTTTCCGGTAATGTTTGTGCATATAATTGATAGGATGAATGGTTTGCGGGACTAAAATAAAAAAGCTGTTCCGTATTTCGGAACAGCTTTAACTAATAATTAAATTTTATTAAAATCTTTTTTATAGCTTACATCAAGATACCTGCAATTGTAGCAGAAAGATAAGATGCTAATGTACCACATAATAGTGCTTTTAAGCCTAATTTGGCTAAGTCCGCACGACGTTCTGGTACAAGAGCTCCGATACCGCCAATTTGCATCCCAACACTGCTGAAGTTAGCAAAACCGCAAATTGCAATACTTACAATCATTAATCCTTTTTCTGTAACAACCGGCACCGTTTTGCTCGTTAAATTCAAAAAGGCAACAAATTCATTTACTGTTATTTTTTGACCCAGTAAAGTAGCAACACTATTTACATCTTCACTTGGAACACCCATAGCCCATGCAAAAGGATAAAAGATTTTGCCGAAAATGTAATTAAGGCTTAAGTTTAAATCAGGACTAAAAAGTTGTCCCGTCCATAACAATAAAGCATCTAGCAAAGCAATAATAGCAATGAAGCCAATCAGCATCGCGATTACATTCATGGCAATTTTAAAACCATCTGCCGCACCGTGAGAAATCGCATCGATTACATTGGAATAATTACTTTTTACATCCAGTTTAACATGCCCTAATGTTTGGCTTTCTTCAGTTTCAGGATATAAAATTTTAGAAATAACTAAAGCGCCGGGAGCAGCCATTAAACTTGCTGTAATTAATTTAGGAGCCAGGTCCATTCCAGCTTGAGCACCCATTTTAGCATAAACAACCAAAATACCACCAGCAATACAGGCCAAGCTTCCGCTCATACTTGCTAAAAGCTCACTTTTGGTCATTGTCTTAAGATAGGGGCGTATCATTACTTGGGCTTCCACCTGACCAACAAATGCACTGGCAACATTACTTAATGCTTCGGCACCACTAACACGCATAATAAAGTTCATTGCTCTAGCAATAAGAGATACAATACGTTGCATTATACCAAAATGATAAAATACAGCCACTAATGCGCAAACTAATATAATGGTAGCAGTAACATTAAAAGCAAATACAAATCCACCGGAGTTATAGTTACCAATAACACCATTCCCTTTATCAACACCTAAACCTCCATATACAAACGATGCACCCTGAAATGCGAAATGTTCAATTTTTTCCATTCCATGACCCAGCATTTCAAAGAAATGACGTACAAATGGAACTTTAAAAACCAATACTGCAATGATTACCTGGAGCAATAAACCGCTCAGCACTACACGATAATTAATTTTTCTTTTATTATTGGACATTAAAAAAGCAATGCCCAAAATAAGTGCAATGCCGAATAAACCGGTAAATCTACCCATGATTATTGATTGTTCTCTTAAGATTAATTTAACGGGTGCAAAAATAAAATTTTAGAGGAAATATACTGCTGGTTATGAAGCTTTTCTTCGGCTTAATTCATCCCGTATTTTGGCTGCTTTTTCATAGGCTTCTTCCTCAAGGGCTGCTTTTAATTGAACACGTAATTCATCATCTGATAAAGAAGCATAACTACTTACTCCCGGAGATGAAACATTAGGAGAATCTTCTTTACCTTCAACATTCTCAAGGAAAACGAATTCGTTGCCTTCGATCAATATGCCAGCTTGGGATAAGATAAATTCATAGGTGTAAATCGGGCAGTTAAAGCGAACTGCTAATGCTATTGCATCTGAAGTGCGAGCATCAACTTCCAACGATTTTTTTCCATCAAAGCAGATAAGTTTTGCGTAAAATATTCCGTCAACAAGATTATAAATAATAACTTCCTGAATCTGAATATTAAAGGCTAAGGCAAATGATTTGAAGAGATCGTGTGTAAGCGGGCGGGTAGGAGTCATTTTTTCAATCTCAATGGCAATCGCCTGAGCTTCAAATCCGCCAATGATAATAGGTAAACGACGACGACCATTAACTTCACCCATAACTAATGCATACGCCCCCGACTGGGTTTGGCTGTATGATAATCCTACAATATCAAGCTTAATCTTCTTCATTAATTAAAAAATGTCGTTCGGTGTTAAAAACCGAACGACACGCTAATATAGGATTTAGAATCCGAAATCAGTAAAAAATCTTGATTTACGCAGCGTCTTTCAGCTTTTTAACAGCCTCAATAATTTTAGGAACAACTTCAAAAGCATCGCCAACTATGCCATAATCAGCTACTTTGAAGAATGGAGCTTCAGGATCTTTGTTAATTACAACGATCACTTTTGAAGAACTCACACCTGCCAGATGCTGAATTGCACCTGAAATACCAATT
The DNA here is from genome assembly GCF_000242635.2 of Solitalea canadensis DSM 3403. Classification (NCBI taxonomy): domain Bacteria; kingdom Pseudomonadati; phylum Bacteroidota; class Sphingobacteriia; order Sphingobacteriales; family Sphingobacteriaceae; genus Solitalea; species Solitalea canadensis. Next base: position 2,276,338 of record NC_017770.1, on the reverse strand, counting down.
GCAATATAAAGATTAGGGCTGATAGCAATACCAGTTTGTCCAACGTGCTCAGAGTGAGGTCTCCAGCCTGCATCTGATACAGGTTTTGAACATGCTGTTGCAGCTCCTAATAAGTTAGCCAATTCTTCAATCATTCCCCAGTTCTCCGGACCTTTTAATCCACGACCAGCGGAAACAACTAATTCAGCATCAGGTAAGGAGATCTTATCTGATGCGCGAACGATGTCTTTGATCATGATGCTAAAATCATTTTCAGCAGTAGATGCCGAGAAAGCTTCAATTGCTGGAGACTCAGCACGCTCAACAACTTTAAATGAGTTAGGAACCAATGAAATGATCTTAACATCAGAAGTTAATTCAACATGAGCAAATGCCTTACCAGAAAAAGCAGTTTTCTTAACAATAAATTTGCCACCACCCAATTCAGGTAATTCAACCGCACCATCAACTAAACCAGCTTCTAATTTTACCGCAATGCGAGGGGCAAGACCTTTTCCCGAAAAGCTTGCTGCAAGCACTACTATTTTAGAACCTTCTGCTTTTGCAGCCTGAGCTACAATGGATGCATAAGCTTGGTTAACAAAACTTTTTAATTTATCATTATTTACGAAAAGTACTTTTTGAGCACCATATTTGCCTAATTCAGCTAAAGATGCATCATCTACATTGCCAATAGAAAGAGCTGTTAAGCTTGTTCCTAATTGATTTGCAACCTCTTTTGCATAAGAAACTACTTCAAACGTTGATTTTTTGAATTTGCCATCGGCATTTTCAACATATACTAATACTGACATAGTCTTGTTAAATATAATTTTGGTTAGGATTTGAAGTAAGTAATAACAATTTATTTAGTTATCTAATCAAATCCAATGTTTTAAACAGTTTAATTTATTAACCAGATGTTAGAATTGTGTTGATAGGTAAGTCTCAAATCTTCAATCTAACATCTCATATCTTAATTTAGATCACTTTAGCTTCTGAATGTAATGCATCCACTAATTTAGCTGCATCGTCTGCTGCAATCATCTTAACCTGACCACGAGGAGCAGGGGTATCATAAGATTTTACTTCAGCAACTTTAGCGATTTCAACTGCTTCAATTACAGCTAATGGTTTGGTACGTGCCGACATAATTCCACGCATATTCGGGATTTTAGGTTCAGCAACACCTTCTGCACAGCTTGCAATAAATGGAAGAGGTGACTCGATAACTTCTTTTCCTCCTTCAATTTCACGCTCCAAAGTAGCTTTGTCACCCTCTACGGCTAATTTTTTAATGATAGAGATGGATGGAATTGATAAAAATTCACCAACCATGGCAGCCACCTGAGAACCGTTATAGTCAATTGACTCGCGTCCGGTTAAAATAAAGTCATAGCCACCGTCTTTAGCAACATTGGCAATTTGCTTAGCCACAAAGTAGGCATCACGAGGAGCTGCATTTACACGGATTGCATCATCTGCCCCAATAGCCAATGCTTTGCGTATAGTTGGTTCAGTTGAAGCATCCCCAACATTTATAACGGTTATCGTTCCTTTTCCACCTTCACAAAGCTCAATTGCACGTGCAAGGGCAATTTCATCATATGGATTAATGATATATTGCACACCAGCAGTATTGAATTGTGTATTGTTATCCGTAAAGGCTATTTTTGTTGTGGTGTCGGGAACGTTACTTATACAAACTAGTACTTTCATAATTATTATTTGATTGGTTTCTAAAATTCATTATGCATGCATACAAATATATAAAGCAAATTCAATTTTACTAATTTTGTAGACATTGATTTCGTAAAAATACCTAAAACCTTAGATTCTCAAAATGCAAAACACTCGTTTAGAGCAATTGAAACAATATTTATTGAATGAGCCTGATGATTCATTCCTAAAATACGCAATAGCAACCGAATATATTAAGCTTGATCAACTGGATGAGGCATTAAATTATTTTACAGAATTAGTAACTACCGATGAAAATTATGTAGGTACCTATTATCATTTGGGTAAACTTTATGAAAAACTAAGCAAAAAGGATGATGCAGAAGCTACCTATAAAAAAGGGTTAATGATTGCCAGAAAGGCTGGTAAAATGCATGCTGCAGCAGAATTGCAGCAGGCATTGAATTCGGTGTTGGGTTTAGATTATGAGGATGATTAATCCTTTAATCATTTCTATAATTGATTCTTTCTGATACATTTATACTAACGGTAATACGTTGATTAAATATTGACATCATTTAACAATACGATTTTGACCCCAAAAAAAAATCTTTTTCTTCGTGATGTACTTAAATATACATTAACTGCCTTTGGTGGGCCGCAGGTACACATGGCTTTAATGTTGCGAGAATTTGTGCAAAAACGAAATTATCTTACTGAAGAAGAATTATTGGAGTTAAATGCTCTTTGTCAGGTATTGCCCGGACCTGCATCAACACAGACAATTACGGCTATCGGATATAAAATAGGAGGGTTGTGGTTTGCCATTTTAACTTTTCTTATTTGGCTGTTGCCATCAGCAATTCTGATGGCTTTGGCTGCAATTCTTTTTGCTACTTATTCCTCAAAAATTGAGGTCCCTAAATTGCTTAAAATCATAGAACCTATGGCGCTGGGTTTTGTAGCCTATGCGGGGTATATTTTTGCCAGAAAAGTACTGAATAACAAGTTAACCATTTTGCTGGCCGTTGTTTCTCTTACTTGTTCGCTTTTGCTTAAAAATCCGCATGTATTTCCATTTATGTTTCCGGGTTTGATTTTTTTTGGTGGATACATTACTTCTAAAACTAATAAGAATTTAGAAGAACGGGATTTGGGTGAAAAATTGGTAATCAATGTAAATAAAAAGAAAGTGGCTTACTTCTTTGGTATCCTTATCTTTTTTGCATTGTTAGGTGCTTTAATCAATAGAACTTCATTCTTTAGTTTACCTGTCCGTTTGTTTGAGAACTTCTATCGTAATGGGGCATTGATATTCGGTGGCGGACAAGTGTTGATCCCGTACATGTACACGGAGTTCGTTGAGCTTAAAAAATACCTCACAACTCAGGAATTTCTTTCTGGTTATGCTTTACAACAGGTGATTCCTGGACCTGTTTTTTCCTTTAGTTCTTTTTTAGGAGGAATGGCCATGAAAAATGGAGGAATAGGGGGGCAACTTTTGGGAAGTTTAGCAGCAGTGTTAGGTATAAATTTACCCGGATTGATCTTGATATTGTTCATTGTTCCATTCTGGAATGATCTTAAGAAGATCACACGTATCAAGAATTCACTAGTTGGAGTAAACGCTGTTTCTGTTGGTTTTGTAGTTGCAGCTTTTTTCCTTCTTTTAAAACCTATCGGAATAAATTATTTCTCAATAGGTATAATTGTAGTCACATTTTGTTTGTTAAGGTTCACAAAAATACCCGCAGCCATTATTATGTTCAGCGGGCTTATATTAAGCTTTTTAATATAGCTATTAGCTTATAGCAGTTAGCTTTTAGCTACTTGTCGAGTGGCAAAATTTAATAACTGATACCTAACTACCATTTTAGGTATTGGCTTTTAGTTTGTTAGCCTTTACGACTGATTAATCCTAATGGCTATTTGCTTTTATTCTTTAGTTTTTTTTACAGAGAGTTAATGCTAATAGACAACCTAAAATGGTGCAAAATCATCATTACCATCATCGAACTCATTCATTTTAGACGGACGGATAATAAAGTTCTGAGGACGTTCATCATCAAAACCGGCAGAAGGTGTTAAGCCTGAAGCGGCATTTAGATTAGCTGAATCAAAGCCGCCAAAATCAAAGTTATCTGGGTCAAGATCCTGGTATTTGATGTATTTACCAACGAATTTCAATGGAACGTTCTCTAATGAACCGTTACGGTGTTTAGCAATAATAACTTCTGCTACCCCCGCAGTTGAACGACCGCTTTCATCCTGAGTAAATCCATAATATTCCGGACGATATAAGAACAATACCATGTCGGCATCCTGTTCAATAGATCCAGATTCACGCAAGTCAGAAAGCATAGGTTTTTTATCACCACCACGTGTTTCTACTGCACGGCTTAACTGAGAAAGTGCAATTACCGGAACATTCAGTTCTTTGGCAATACCTTTTAATGCCCTGGAAATACCACTGATCTCTTGCTCACGGTTACCTTTTGCATCACCTGAACCATGCATCAGCTGAAGATAATCGATTACGATCATTTGGATACCGTACTGTTGTTTCATACGACGAACTTTAGCACGTAATTCAAATACGTTTAAGCCAGGTGTATCGTCAATATAGATAGGAGCTTCAGCAAGTTTACCAACTTTAGAATGAAGTTGTTGCCATTCATGCTGAGCCAAATTTCCTTTCTTAAGTTTTTCGGCCTCTAATTCCGCTTCTCCTGCAATCAAACGGTTTACTAACTGTACCGATGACATCTCCAGGGAAAATACAGCCACAGGGAAGTTAAAGCCTACTGCGGCGTTTCTAACAGCACTCAGGATGAATGCCGTTTTACCCATTGCTGGACGAGCTGCAATAATTACTAAGTCAGATTTTTGCCAACCGGATGTAACACGGTCTAAGGCGGTAAAACCAGAAGGTACCCCGGTTAAACCATCCGTTTTATCTTTGAGTTTCTCAATTTCAATAACAGCTTTTTTAACAAGATCTGCCATGTTTTCGGCATTTCTTCTTAAGTTACCTTCCGTAATTTTGAAAAGATCACCTTCTGCTTTATCTAATAACTCAAAAATATCAGTAGTGTCCTCATAAGCCATATTTACCGTTTCAGTTGAAATTTCAATCAACTGACGTTGCAAATATTTCTGAGCAACGATACGAGCATGAAACTCTATGTTTGCAGCCGAAGCCACTCGATTAGTTAGTTCCGTAATGTAAAAAGCTCCACCAACCATTTCTAAATCACCACTTTTACGTAATTGATTAGTAACAGTTAAAATATCTACAGGAGAGGACTCGCTGTACAAGTCCATAATGGCTTTAAATATCTTTTGGTGAGCGTCTTTGTAAAAAATCTCAGGACGAAGGAATTCAATAACTGATGTTAGTGCATTTTTTTCGATCATAATTGATCCTAAAACTGCTTCTTCCAATTCAACAGCCTGAGGAGGTAATTTACCGCCAATAAGCTGTGCAGGGCTTTTTCTTCCTGTGGAGCGTCTGTCAGTTTTAGAACGTGAATTGGAATCGAAATTATCAGTACTCATATTGATGAAGTAGATATTTTTAGTTATTGAGCTCGCAAATATATTTACTTAATCTTTAAGGTGTCTTTTGACTTTTGAACAGACATTTTGCTTTTATTAAATCTACCTGATAACGAGCAATGTATGAAATCAGAGTTATTAACATTGTTTGTTAATAAGTGGAATAATTGACAATAAAAGGTTAGATAATGATCTAGTTTTCAATTTTTTTGATGGAGATTGATGGCTGTGGATAATTATTTTTTTGTGGAAAACGTGAAAATGCAAAGCATTTTAGCCTTAAAAAATGTTTAAAATTTAAATGGCAGATATTCAGATATTAAAAGAATTGATTCGTAGTTTTGCTGTCCTATGAGAGATTTTGGCACTGCTAAAAAAGAAAGCAACGAACTTGTGTTTGGCATTCGTGCTGTAATTGAGGCAATTACAGCTGGCAAAGAAATTGAGAGCCTGTATATTCAAAAAGGATTGACTGGAAATCTTTTTGCAGAATTACGATTAGTAATAGCAGAATACAATATTCCGTTCCAGTCGGTGCCTGTTGAAAAGCTTAACCGCTTAACAACAAAGAACCATCAAGGGGTTGTTGCATACATATCTCCAATTGTTTATCATAAAACAGAACATATTGTTCCAGATATCTATGCTGCAGGAAAAACACCTTTGTTATTGGTATTAGACAGGGTAACTGATGTTAGAAATTTTGGAGCCATTGTAAGAACTGCGGAATGTATGGGTGTAGATGCCGTTATTGTTCCTGCGAGAGGTTCGGCGCAAGTTAATCCGGATGCAGTAAAAACATCAGCCGGTGCAATTTTCAGAGTTCCGATTTGTCGTGAAATGAAATTAAAGGATACGTTGGAGTTCCTTAAAGATTCTGGAATTCAGTTGGTAGCTTGTACAGAGAAAACTGATAATGTATTGGCAGACGTGGATTATACGGGCCCAACGGCAATAATAATGGGATCTGAGGAAGATGGAATATCACCGGAGTATATGAAGTACTGTGATGCAAAAGCCAAAATTCCAATGTTTGGGGATATTGCTTCGTTTAACGTTTCTGTATCTGCAGGGATAATTTTATACGAAGCGATACGACAAAGAAAATAAATTTATTACGGGTTTCGAGTTACGTGTTGTGAATTAAATAGTTAATCCGAAATACGTAACCCGCAATCCGTAATTTTTTAAATATACTTTTCGCCGAATTTCTGCTTTACATCCGCTACGATTTGCTTTACTTCCTGCTCCTCGGATTTTTTACAGATCATTAATACATCGTCTTCTTCCACTACAATGTACCCGTCAAGACCTTGTAAAATAACTAGTTTTTCAGATGGTGTTCTTACAATACAATTTGCAGAATCGTACATCATTACTTTGTTAGAATCGATAACTACGTTACCAACATAGTCTTTGTCTTTTTTTACATCATATACTGATGCCCAGGTACCTAAATCACTCCAACCGAAATCACTTGGACGAACATATACATTCTCTGCTTTTTCCATTACTCCATAGTCAATAGAAATATTTTTGCAACGAGTGTAGGCTGTTTTAATAAAATCAATTTCTCTGGCAGAATTATAGTAAACTTTTCCTTCGGAGAAAACTTCATTCATTTCAGGTAAATACTTATTAAATGCAGCTAAAATTGTATTCATATTCCATACGAATATGCCTGCATTCCAAAGAAAATCTCCGCTGGCAATAAATGTTTTAGCTAACTCAAGATCAGGTTTTTCAGTGAAAGTCTTTACCTTATAAAAACTATTTTCAACTACAACATTATTGTATTGAATATAACCATATCCGGTGTCAGGTCTGCTTGGAACTATCCCTAATGTGATCAAAACGTCTTCTTTAGCAGCAAGTTCAAGTGACTCCCTTATATTGTTTTTAAATACCTCTTCTTGTAAAATTAAATGATCAGAAGGGGCAACAACAATACATGCATCACTGTTTATTTTTGATATTTTATGACAGGCATAAGCAATACAAGGTGCTGTATTACGCATTACTGGTTCCCCCAGGATATTGTCATCAATAACATCCGGTAATTGCTCTTTGATAATTTCCCTGTAATTTTCATTCGTTACAAAGAAAATATTTTCTGACGGACATATGTCTTTAAACCGGTCATACGTTTGCTGAATCAGCGTTTTACCAGTTCCTAAAATATCAATAAACTGTTTTGGAAAATTGGTACGACTAACCGGCCAGAAGCGACTCCCGACCCCGCCAGCCATAATAACTACGTAATTGTTGCTCTTCATTTTAAGTATCGACTGTATTATATTATTCCTTCCTTGATTAGATCATGAAGGTGTATAATACCAGCATATTTATTCTTATCTACTACTATTAATTGTGAAATATTGTATTGTTTCATTAGTGCCAAAGCATCAACAGCCATAGCTGAAGCCTCAACGGTTTTAGGTTGGCTGTTCATGATGTCAACGGCGCGCAAGGTAGAAAAGTTTTCATTCTTTTCCATCATTCGGCGTAAATCACCGTCTGTGATTACTCCAACAAGGTGCTCATTATCCACAACAGCAGTAGAACCCAATCGTTTAGAAGAAATTTCTACAATAACCCTTTTAATATCGTCGTCTTTGGCCACTTCCGGTTTCTGATTATTAGAAGAAAGGTCTTTTACTTTCAGGTATAATCTTTTACCTAATGCTCCTCCCGGATGATAACGTGCAAAATCCTGGCTGGTGAAATTACGTTGCTGAAGTAAACATACCGCTAATGCGTCACCCATTGCTAATTGAGCTGTTGTACTGGTGGTGGGTGCCAGGTTTAATGGACAAGCTTCTGTTTCAACAGTTGTATTTAAAACATAATCAGAATGAGTTGCCAGGTAAGATTTCATATCACCAGCCATTCCAATTAATACATTTCCGGATGTTTTTAGGAGCGGTACCAGTACTTTTATTTCTGGTGTATTTCCACTTTTTGAGATACAAATGGTTACATCGTCCTTTTGTATCATTCCCAAATCTCCATGTATAGCATCGGCTGCGTGCATGTACAATGCAGGAGTACCTGTTGAATTCATTGTTGCCACAATTTTCTGCGCTATGATGGCGCTTTTGCCGATTCCGGTGATAACAACACGGCCTTTGGAATTAAGAATGATATTAACGATTGTTTCAAAGTCGTTATTTATGTAAGTTTGCAATCCTAATAAAGCATCGGCTTCTATCTGGAGCGTTCTTTTGGCTGATTCTAATACTTGCAATTTGTTCAAAGATTTAAATGATCGATGTTTTTATTATGTGCAAAATTATGTTATTTTTAATTTAGCAAACTAATCCAAACCATAATATTACTTAACTTTTTCTCGAATAATGGAGGTTAAAAAGTCGCTGTTTGATAACTTGCAGAATTTTTTTGGGTTTGAAAAATTTAAAGGAGAGCAAGAAGAAATCATAACCAGCATACTTTCGGGGAATGATACATTTGTAATTATGCCCACAGGTGGCGGAAAATCAATGTGTTACCAATTACCCGCTTTAATGAGTGATGGTACGGCCATCGTTATTTCGCCATTGATAGCCTTGATGAAAAATCAGGTTGATCAGTTACGTGCCTTCGGTAGTACTGACAGTATCGCACATTTTCTTAATTCATCTTTAAACAAAACTGAAACAGCAAAAGTTAAACAGGATGTTCTGTCCGGCGAAACTAAGTTGTTATACGTAGCTCCGGAGTCTCTTTCGAAGCAAGAAAATATTGATTTCTTAAGAGATATCGATATTTCTTTCGTTGCTGTTGATGAAGCCCACTGTATTTCAGAATGGGGACATGATTTCAGGCCTGAATACAGAAAAATACGTCAGATTATTGGTCAGTTAGGTGAAAATATCCCAATTATTGCGCTAACGGCTACCGCAACACCCAAGGTTCAACAGGATATTCAGAAGAACCTGCAAATGCAAAATTCTCAGGTTTTCAAATCGTCCTTTAATCGACCGAATTTATTTTATGAGATTCGCCCTAAAAAGAATGAATTAAAGGAGATTATCAAGTATATCAAATCGCAAAATGGTAAGGCTGGAATTATTTATTGTTTAAGCCGCAAGAAGGTTGAAGAGGTTGCTGAAACATTAAATGTTAATGGTATTAAAGCGTTACCTTACCATGCTGGTTTGGATGCTAATACGAGAGCGACAACACAAGATAAGTTCTTGATGGAAGACGTTCAGGTTATTGTGGCTACCATTGCATTTGGTATGGGTATCGATAAACCGGATGTGCGTTTTGTGATCCACTACGACATGCCTAAAAGCATGGAGGGCTATTATCAGGAAACTGGCCGTGCCGGTCGTGATGGAGGTGAAGGTAATTGTATTGCTTTTTACGACCAGAAAGACATCGACAAGCTGGCTAAATTCATGAAAGATAAGCCTGTTTCGGAACGGGAAATCGGAACTCAAATTTTGAAAGAAGTAATCGATTATGCAGAGTCTTCTGTATGTCGGAGGAAGCAAATTCTTCATTATTTTGGTGAGAGCTACAATGAAAGCAGTTGTTCTAATATGTGTGATAACTGTCGTAGCCCGAAAGAGCGTTTTGAAGCCGAGGCTGATTTACTTGCGGTATTAAGGTTAATTAATACGCTAGGTGAAAACTTTGATGCAGAGCATATTATAAACATTTTGGCAGGATTGGAAGATGCTGAAATGAACACCTTTAGCCACGATGAAATGCCTGAATTTGGCAGTGGAAAAGACAGGGGAGTGGTAATATGGAAGTCAGTTTTGCGCCAGGCTGTTATTCATAATTTCCTTGGAAAGGATATTGACAGTTATGGTATTCTGAAATTAACGAAATACGGAAAATCATTTATTGATGCTCCTTATTCTATTAAATTCATCATTAACACAGATTTTGATAAGATCAAAGCTTCTGATGATGATGAGGTAAAAGGTGGAGGTGGTGCGCTTGATGATGTTTTGCTGGGCATGTTAAAAGACTTGCGTAAAAAAATTGCGAAACAAAAAAATATTCCTCCTTTCGTTATTTTCCAGGATCCTTCGCTTGAAGAAATGGCAAGTCAGTATCCCATTAATATGGATGAACTCAAGCAGATTTCAGGTGTTGGTAATGGTAAGGCCATGCGTTATGGTGCTCCGTTTATCGAATTGATCAAGAAATATGTAGAGGAGAACGATATCGACCGCCCACAAGATATGGTTGTTAAGTCAACCGTTAATAAATCAAGTCTGAAGGTTTCCATTATTCAAAACATTGACAGGCAAATTCCGTTAGATGATATAGCTTCTTCTAAAGGATTGGGCATGCCTGCGCTTATTCAGGAAATAGAAAGTATTGTTTCTTCGGGTACGAAGCTAAACCTGAACTATTATATTGATGATGTAATAGATGAGGATAAGCAGGATGAAGTATTTGATTATTTCAGAACCGCAGAAGAAGATTCGATAGATCTGGCGTTAGCCGAACTTGGAGAAGGTGATTATTCGAGAGAGGAAATTCAGTTGATGAGAATTAAATTTTTATCAGAGCTGGGTAATTGATCATAGTTCATAGATCATAGACATTTTTAAACTAAGCATTCATTCTAAACATTCATTATTATAAATGATTATTCCAAACATTAAGAATAGCGATTCAACAAATTTCTTTTTATTAGCAGGACCTTGTGCAATCGAGGGTGAAGAAATAGCGCTTCGTATAGCTGAACGTATCGTTAAAATTACCGATAAACTTAATATTCCTTACGTTTTTAAAGGGTCATATCGCAAAGCTAACCGCTCACGTTTAGATTCTTTTACAGGAATTGGAGATGAAAAGGCATTAAAAATATTGGCTAAAGTAGGTAAGGAGTTTGGTATTCCAACTGTTACAGATATTCACGAAAGTCATGAAGCTGCAATAGCAGCAGAATATGTAGATGTACTGCAAATTCCAGCTTTCTTATGTCGTCAAACAGAATTATTGGTAGCAGCAGCTAAAACCGGAAAAGTTGTTAATATCAAAAAAGGTCAGTTTTTATCAGGTGCATCAATGAAACATGCGGTTGGTAAAGTTCAGGATGCAGGTAACCCCAATATCATTTTAACTGACAGAGGAAATTCTTTTGGTTACCAGGACTTAATTGTTGATTATCGCAACCTGGTTGAGATGAAACAATTTAATGTTCCTGTGGTGATGGATTGTACGCACTCATTGCAACAGCCTAACCAGGAAAGCGGAGTTACCGGAGGTAAACCTGAGTTGATCGAAACAATTGCTAAAGCTGCGATTGCGGTTGGTGCCGATGGATTATTTATCGAAACTCACCCAGATCCTAAAAATGCTAAATCTGATGGAGCCAATATGCTTCAATTAGATTTATTGGAAGGCTTGCTGGAGAAACTGATCAGAGTTCGTCAAGCAGTTATTTAATTTAGAAAACGTGCTTTTAGTTCGGGAGTTGGCACCATGCACTGATCTTTTTTTCCGAACCACTTATACCGATTCTGAGCAACCTTATCATAAATCCAATCTCTTATTAAGGGAGGAATAATGATAAAAGCAAAAAGCAAAGGGAACAATCCACTTAGATTTTTAACAAGATATAAAGCCCCGGTTGATTTTAACCGGGGTTTATTATTATCTATCAGAATAAATGAGTTGAAATTCTTTGTATCAAGTTGATATTTTTCTAACAATCGCTGACCCGTTTCAGATTGTAATGCAGCAAAACGAAACTTACCCTTTGAATCATTTCTGATAATAAATTGGACAGTGTTATTACAGAGATTACACACTCCATCAAACAACACGATCAAACGCTCTTCATTCATTTCGATCTCTTGAAATTTATACTCTGTGGTGGTCGGCCTTCCAGTTTTTAATTTGCCTTTTGATTTCTTTACTTGGTAAATTCTCTTCAGCAGCTTTGTGTGCCAGCTCAACAAATTCTTCATTTGGTGCAAATCGAAGTGCGATAATCTGGCTTAAACGCAGACGCGAGTCAAGCAGTTTGCCTGTTAGTGCCAGGTGTCGTAAATTTTCTTCGGCTCTGATAGCTCTGTCTTGTGCTCTTAACGCAAAAACTCTTGAATAATAAGCCAACAGCGATGCACAAACAAACAAGAACAGAATCAGTGAGGCACTGTATAAACTACCGTCATGCTTGCCTGCATTTACGAGGTTTACAATTGAACCGATCAATCCGGCCAGTAGGAGAAAAAACAATAAACCATGAAATCCCTTCACGATTCGGGCATGGTTGGCATAATTTTGAGTGTCCATTTTTTATTGAATGCTAATAATTTTTAATTCTGTTCGACGGTTATTTGCTCTTCCTTTATCGGTGTCATTTGAATCGATAGGTTGTGTCTCTCCCAATCCTTTAAATTTAAAACGAATAGGACTAGGTACAGATCGAAGTAAATAGGCGTATACTACTTTAGCCCTGTTTTCGGATAACAATTGATTTGAATGATCATCACCAACATTGTCAGTATGACCCGAAATCTCTATGGATATGGCAGGGTTTTGTTTCATAAACTGAACTACTTTTTGCAGCTCAACCATTGATTCTGGACTTAGTTTGTAAGAGTTGGTTTCAAAAAAAATATTTTTAAGAATGATTTTCTCTCCGACTGCAATTTCTTTTAAAGGAGCATTAATAGAAAACACACTTGTATTATTATCCTTTTTTATGGAAAAATGATCAGAATAGAATAAATATCCTTCTCGTGATACATTCAACGCATATTGACTACCTTGTGGTAAACTTGCATAAAACTGTCCTGTTTCAGAGTTTGAGACTGATTTATAAACAGTTTCTCCCGTTTTTATGTTTTGAACTTCGACTACCGCATCTAATTTTTCATTTGTTTTCTCGTCATAAACCGTTCCCTTGACAAATGTTAAGGCTTTTGGTTTTAATTGTTGCGGAATATCGAATGAATATAGATCATGACCACCTTTTCCATTGGGATTATTAGTTGAGAAATAACCTTTGCTACCATTACCGGTTACCACCATGCAAAAGTCTTCTAAATAGGTATTGATTGGATAACCGGCATTTTCAGCTTTCTGCCATTTACCTGCGGTATCTTTTCTCGAGTAGTAAATGTCACTTCCTCCCATTCCAGACCACCCATCTGAACTAAAATATAATGTTTCATTATCAGGATGGATAAATGGTGATTGTTCCTCATAGGGAGTATTAATGTTTGGCCCTAAATTTTCAGGCTCTGTCCATGTACCATCATCCTGAAGATAGGATTTCCAAAGGTCTATTTTTCCCAATCCTCCTTTTCTATCGCTTGCAAAATAGAGTGTTCGTCCGTCGGGAGCCAGGCAAGGCTGAGATTCCCAAGCACCGCTATTAACAGGTGCGCCAATATTAATAGGAGCTTCCCATTCAGAACCATTCAATCTGGAATAATAAATATCACATCGACCGTACCCTCCCGGGGCATTGCAAATAGTTAGTAACAGATACTGTCCATCGGAAGAAATGCTTTGAGCCCCTTCGTTTAAATTAGGTGTATTAATATTGCCGCTTAGTTTACTGGCAGGCGTCCACTGGCCTTCAACTAATGAACTGGTATAAAAATCTTCATTATTATTCTCTTTACGAGTAAATATCATCATTTTTCCATCAGCGGTTAAGCTTGGCAAGTACTCATCCGCATTGGTGTTTATACCGGTTCCTAAATTTTTTGGACTAAAAGGAACAGGACGTTTCATTGCGTCGATAGCAAATTTGCAGTCTTCAAGATATTTCTTTGATCTGGCTACTAATAACTGCGACTTATCAGAATACATCATGAATTTATTCAGCCGTTGTTGGGCCTCTGAATAATTGCCTTTTTTGATCTCAATTTCACCTAAATAAAAGTAATTCGTTTTTGAAAAATCAGGGTCGATGGTGATAACTTGAGTATAGTTCAGCTTAGCCTTGTCAGGAGATTTAATAATACGGTAAATATCACCTAACCGCTGATAAGCATCAATAAATGATTTGTCTTCTTCTACAGCCTTATTGAGTACATCAATTGCTCCTTTATAATTTTTTACATTCAGATATGTATCCGATTCTTCATAGTATTTTATTGCTTGCTTTGACTGAGTGGAATATTTAACCTGGGCATTTAGTGTTGAAAAAACCAAGCTCATCAAAAAAACTAAGCTAACTATTCGGGCCAATAATTTAAGCTTCATTTTGTGTGGTTAATTGTACAAGATAAAACTTTAAAATTTAAATTGTATAAATTGTTTATTAGTTATTAGTTTCTAGCAAATAAGTTATTTGATAGTTATATACCTCATTGAATAATTAAGTTAGCAAAAAGATGTTAATGATTGTATACAAATTGAAATAATGGATTATTCACTTGCTTTAAAGGTATAGTATCTAATTATTTTAAAAAGTGAATTTTAAGCTGAGAATTTGATAGAAAAATCAGTGAGCTAACCAACAAAAAAGTAAATGCATTTAAATTGATTTTCAACAAAAATGCATAAAACTTAACAAGAAAATGAATGTGGGAAAGGTATCCGTTTAAGGAATATTGAGGTATTTATGAGTTTGTAAAGAGATTTCCCATTTTGGATTATTCATTACATACTCAACAATTAAAGGGGTCATTTCTTTTGCCTTACTCCACTCTGGCTGTAAATACAATTTACAATCTGCTGAAACACTTTTGGCATGTTGCTCAGCCCATTCAAAATCAGATTTATTGAATACAATTACTTTTAGCTCATGGGCTAATGGCAAAATATCCGGACGAGGAGCTTTGAACTTTTTAGGAGACAAACAAATCCAATCCCAGTTACCAGAAAGAGGGTAGGCACCTGAAGTTTCAATGAATGTTTTGATTCCTTTTGATTGTAATTGTCTGGTAAGATATTCTAAATTATAAATCAGCGGTTCTCCTCCTGTAACTACTACAGCTTTTGAAGGGAACTTGGATGCATTATCAACAATAGTATCAGCAGGAGTAAGCGGGTGTAATTCTGCATCCCATGATTCTTTAACATCACACCAATGGCAACCCACGTCACAACCTCCTAAACGTATAAAATATGCTGCTTTTCCTGTATTAAAACCTTCACCTTGAATAGTGTAAAATTCTTCCATTAAAGGCAATGACGTTCCATCTTCGGGTATTTGGTGCATTTTTATTTTAGATTTGAGATTTTAGATTTTAGATTTGAGATGTGAGACAATAGATATGATCTTTATTTCTCATATCTATTGTCTCACATCTTCTAACTAAAAAATTAATAGATTTCTTTCTTTGCTGCCGACAGGGTGTTTTTCAATAAGCTAACGATAGTCATTAGACCAACGCCGCCTGGTACAGGAGTAATGAAGGATGCTTTTGGCGCAACTTCGTCGAATTTCACATCCCCTTTAAGCTTAAAGCCTGATTTGGTTTCAGATGATTCAACACGATTAATACCTACATCAATAACGATAGCTCCATCCTTAACCATATCAGCGGTTACAAAATCAGCTTTACCGATTGCAGCAATCAAAATGTCAGCTTTTTTAGTGTACTCGGTAATATCTGGAGTTTTGCTGTGTACAATAGTAACAGTACAATTGCCCGGATTGTTGTTGCGGGCCATTAAAATACTCATTGGCGATCCTACAATATTGCTTCGTCCAACTACTACACAATATTTTCCTGTAGTATCAATACCATATTCCTGCAGCATTAATAAAATGCCATAAGGAGTGGCAGGAATAAAACAAGGAAGATTGCGCTGCATTCTGCCCAGATTGATAGGGTGGAAGCCGTCCACATCTTTGCGGTGATCAATTGCTTCTGTTACTTTTTCAGCATTAATGTGTTTAGGTAAAGGTAGTTGAACGATAAATCCATCAACACCTTCATCCTTATTTAATTCATCAATCTTTTGAAGTAACTCCGCTTCAGAAATTGAAGTATCATACCTAACTAAAGAAGATTTAAAACCTACTTTTTCACAGTTTTTCATTTTGCTGGCAACATAGGTTTCGCTAGCACCGTCATTTCCGACTAAAATAGCTACCAAATGAGGCTGGCGACCACTTTGTTTAGTAAATTCGGCTGCTTCTAAAGCGATGTCATTCTTAAGTTTTTCTGATACTAATTTTCCGTCAAGTAATTGCATGATTGTGTATTACGGGTTTCGGGTTTTGAGTTTCCGGTTATTGATTATTTGAAAAAATAACCCGAAATTCATTTATAATAATTATGAATTGCGCATAATAAGTACACCTAATTTGTAACTCGTAACACGCAACTCGTAATTTCATTAATCTAATTTAAGTACCGCCATAAATGCTGATTGAGGAATCTCTACCGAACCAACCTGGCGCATACGTTTCTTACCTTCTTTTTGTTTTTCTAATAACTTACGCTTACGAGAAATATCACCACCATAACATTTTGCAGTTACGTCTTTACGCATGGCTTTTACCGTTTCACGAGCGATAACTTTTGCACCAATTGAAGCTTGGATAGCGATTTCAAACTGCTGACGTGGTAAAAGCTCTTTTAGTTTTTCACAGATTTTTTTACCAAAGTTATACGCATTGCTACGGTGAATTAATGAAGAAAGCGCATCTACCGGATCACCGTTCAAACGAATGTCCATTCTTACCAAGTCAGACTGGCGATAACCGATCTGATGATAATCAAAAGACGCATAACCCTTAGAAATTGTTTTCAGCTTATCATAAAAATCGAATACAATTTCACCCATTGGCATTTCAAATACCAATTCTACACGGTCTGATGTAAGGTAAGACTGGTTCACAATTGTACCGCGTTTTTGAATACAAAGTGAAAGAACAGGTCCAACAAAATCAGCCTTTGTAATAATGTTAGCCTTGATATATGGCTCTTCAACAAAATCAATCTTACTTGGATCCGGTAAGTCTGAAGGATTATTTACAATTACTTCTTCTGTATCTTTAGTTAAATATGCTTTGTACGATACGTTGGGAACGGTAGTAATAACGGTCATGCCGAACTCACGTTCCAAACGCTCCTGAATGATTTCCATGTGAAGCATTCCTAAGAAACCACAACGGAAACCAAAACCTAACGCTGCTGATGATTCAGGTTCGAAAACAATAGAAGCATCATTCAGCTGTAGCTTGTGCATCGCTTCGCGAAGTTCTTCAAAGTCTTCGGTATCAACAGGATAAATACCGGCAAATACCATTGGCTTAACCTCTTCAAAACCAATTATCGCTTCACCAGGATTGTCAATTTTAGTAATTGTATCACCCACTTTTACCTCGCGGGCTTCCTTAATACCAGAAATAATATAACCAACATCACCGGTTTTGATTACATCTTTTGGTTCCTGGTTTAATTTAAGTGTTCCAACTTCGTCGGCAATATATTCCTTACCTGTAGCTACAAACTTAACTTTATCATTTTTGCGGATTTCGCCGTTAAGAACTTTAAAATAAGCGATGATACCACGGAACGAGTTAAATACTGAGTCGAAGATCAGGGCCTGTAACGGTCCGTTCGGATCGCCGAGAGGAGCAGGGATACGTTCAACAATAGCTTCAATAATTTTATCGACACCTAAACCTGTTTTACCTGAGGCTGGGATAATTTCATCACGGTCGCAACCAATTAAATCAACGATCTGATCCTTAACCTCTTCAGGCATTGCACCAGGAAGGTCCATTTTATTCAGAATCGGAATAATATGTAAGTCGTGCTCTAAAGCTAAGTAAAGATTAGAAATAGTTTGAGCCTGAATACCTTGAGAAGCATCTACAATAAGCAGGGCTCCTTCGCAGGCAGCAATCGAACGTGAAACTTCATAGGAGAAATCTACGTGGCCGGGAGTATCAATTAGATTGAAGATATAATTCTCTCCTCCAACTTTATACTCCATTTGAATCGCATGGCTTTTAATGGTGATACCACGTTCTCTTTCCAAATCCATATTGTCAAGCAATTGAGCTTGCGCCTCGCGTGCACTGATGGTTTTGGTGTATTCTAATAAACGATCGGCCAGGGTACTTTTACCGTGATCAATATGGGCAATAATACAGAAGTTACGAATGTTCTTCACTCAAAAATTGATTTAAAAAGTATATTGTTACTTGTTTTTTGACAATGGCAAAATAGCCTATAAATATGCCAAAAAAACCTTTTCAGAGTAAGCATTTGTTTTGTTTTTTGAATACTTAAAAAAACAAATTAATAACCCTAAAAAAATAACAGGCTGCAAAAATACGCTTTTACCCCGTATTTTCGCAGCCTGTCTGATTATTTAATCGTTTATTATAAAGCGTTTACCGGAAATTTGTATTGAACTACATGTTCAAGGAAATGCAAATAGCTTGTTTGAACGGTTTTAATAAATTCATTATCGTTAATATTTCCCAAAACCATTTCCATCTCTTTCTCATTATCGTATGGAAGCTTTCGGAATTCGTTCATGTAATCTTTATTACGCGAATCGAAAGTACGGTCTTTTACTTTTTCTGCAATTTCAATTGCCCAGTCGAGCCATTCGTTCCATTTATTTTCAATGTCAACAGCTGTTCTGGTTAAATGAAGGTCTTTTAATACAGCAAAGGCATATTCTGCTTTTCGTTGCTCGTAGAAGCGATGCAAGTAATTGTAATGATCATGGATTTTATTCCAGTTATCTAAAGAACCATCCTTGATTTTACTTTTTAGTTCGGCTACATCATTTTCTGATACCAGTTGTCCACCTAAATTAATCCATTTACTACGTTGACCTTCGCCTAATCGGGCAATTATTTGGTTTAAGTTGGCCAACTTATGCGTTCTTGAGTACTCAATTACCGTTTTTATCGCAAAATAATGAATCATTTCCCGATATGAATTATAGGCCTCACTAGGTTTCAGAATTACGGTTTTACGACTATTGGCTTCTACAATTCCTCCTAAAACCTCTATTTGATTTAGTTTTTTTGATGAATTTAATAAAGTAGCACGACCAATTTCTTCATAACCAGCACCTGCTTGTCCATTCAAGTCTTTTTTACGTGAACGATCAGCACCTACCCAGTTTTCTAATAAGCTTAACGCCTCAAAAATCTCTTCAATGGTGTCTGGAGCTAAATAATCAAATTCAAACTCCTGGTATCTAATCTTTCTGGCATCTCGGGCATGGTATTTCCATGAATTACGAGCCAGGGCATACATATTATACATCCACCAGTAAGCTGGGATTATTTGCAAAAGATCTTCACGTTCATTGATAGAAACCAATGAGAACGGTAGCGAAATATTCAATTCAGCAGGGTAGGAGCCTTTGGCCAAAAGCGTAAATGAAGCAAACTTACTGTTGTGTTTAAGGCTTACGCACAAGCCGGGCCAAAAACCGCGTCCCGTAACAATTTCACCATCATTAGCTCTTGAATTGTGGTTAGAACCGATAGTAGCTCCGGCGGCAATATTACTTTGACCTAAAACCGTTGCTGCTATTAAAAATGAATTGTTATGGTGTTGCTCGTGACCCGGATAAATCAAACAGTTTAATACCTCACAACAGGAAATGGTTGAGTTTTCCCCGAGGATTGAGTTGATTAAGCGTGCTCCGTATTTTAAAGAGGAATTATTGCCTAACGAAAAACGAACGGCTTTAACTCCGTAGAATATTTTACAACCAAAACCAATAATACCGTTTACTAGTTCAACTCCTTCGCCAATTTGTGTGCGGCTTTCAAAAGAACTGTTAATGGTAAGATTTTTTAGTTTGTTTGCCCCTTTTATATAAGCTCCATTCCCTATTATTACATCTTTAATGATCTGGCAGTTTTTAATCACACATTGTTCGCCAATTGTTCCATAAAAACCTCTTGTAGCTGAAAATTGATTTTCCGTTATTTCGACGAATTTGTGCATGAGTTCGTCATCGTCACGGTATTTCGACCATAGAAAGGCATCGCTTGTAAGCATACCGTCAAAAGGTAAAATCTTGCGACCGCCATTTTCATTACATATTTCAAGCCATATTCTTACATTCTCATCTTCACCCTTTTTTAAAATCCCGTTGCCAAATTTGGAGTAATTGGAAACCTGCAATTCGTTTACATTGAATAATATGCTTTCATTACCAATGATGTAATGAGAAACATAATTTACATTATTCAGCGAAACGTTATTGCCTAAATCACAGGAAACGATTGTTGAATTATATAAACCGACCGGATAGCGCATGTCGTGATATTCGAGGAAATATTCCTCGAGATCACCAATGCGAACCAGACCGTAAAAATTACAGTTTCTTACAAAACTTGGGTTAAATTTATCTGTAACCAACAGGTTATTCCAGTCATCTGAGAGGTTTTGGTTAGCTTGTAAAAGCTGAATCTCATCTCGACGCAGCTGGCGATAATTATTTGAGTTCGATTGCTCAAAGCGTAAATAATACTCGTCCTTTCCTTCCGGAATCTGGTCACCCGAAATGAAATTATGACCGAGTTGCAACATCGAATCCTTTTTTATTAATGCCATATATTGATTGTGATTACACGAATTATTGATTACACAGATTTTATGAAAAAATGATTATACCGATTGTTTGATGATTACACTTAAAGTAATCGGTGTAATCTAAACTAATCGGTATAATCATATAATTACTCTACCGTTACCGATTTAGCTAAATTTCGTGGCTGGTCAACATTGCAACCTTTTAAAACACCGGTATAGTATGCAAATAACTGTAATGGAATTACGGCAAGTAATGGAGTTAGTAACGGGTCGGTTTCTGGGATTTCCATTACATGGTCAGCTAAGTGTTTAACAACGTCATCGCCTTCATTTACTACAGCAATTACTTTGCCTTTTCGTGCCTTAACTTCCTGAATATTCGAAACGATTTTTTCGTAAGTATGATCTTTGGTGGCAATAAACACAACCGGCATTTCTTCATCAATAAGAGCAATCGGGCCGTGTTTCATTTCGGCGGCAGGATAGCCTTCTGCATGGATGTATGAAATTTCTTTGATCTTTAACGCTCCCTCAAGTGCAATAGGGAAATTATAGCCACGGCCTAAATAAATCATGCTTTTAGCATCCATGTATAAGCTGGCTAATGATTGTGCAATGTAAGAGTTCTCAAGAATCTGCTGCACTTTTTCAGGGATAAGATCTAATTCAGTAATAAGCTTTTTGAAGCGCTCATTATCGATCGTACCTTTTTCTTTTGCAACCTGCAACGCGATAAGGTACAGAACAGTTAACTGAGCTGTAAATGCCTTGGTACTAGCAACACCGATTTCAGCCCCTGCGTGTGTGTATACACCGGCATGAGATGCTCGTGGAATTGATGAACCTACCACATTACATACACCCAGAATGATAGCGCCCATTTCTTTAGCCTTTTCGATGGCTACTAATGTATCGGCTGTTTCACCTGATTGTGAAATGGCAATCACTACATCACCATCACGGATAACCGGGTTTCCATAACGAAATTCAGAAGCATATTCAACTTCTACCGGCACGCGACAGATTTCTTCAAATAAATACCGCGCAACCATTCCTGCATGCAATGATGTTCCGCAGGCAATAATTACAATACGTTTAGCATTAGATAACTGATCAATATATTCGCGGATTCCTCCCAGGTATACTTTTTTATCTTCTAACAGCAATCGTCCACGCATACAATCAAAAATGGTGCTTGGTTGTTCAAAGATTTCTTTAAGCATGTAATGCTCAAAGTTTCCTTTTTCAATAGCAGCAAGTTCAATGTCTAACTCTTTGATATAAGTGTCGTGGATATTGTTTTCAAGGTCGGTTAAGGTGAGTTTACCATTTTTAATAATAGCAACTTCAAAATCCTTCAGGTAAACAACCTGGTTAGTGTATTCAATTATAGGAGTAGCATCTGAAGCAAGGAAGAATTCATTTTTACCAATCCCAACAATTAGCGGAGAGCTTTTTCTTGCGGCAATAAGCAAATCCGGATCATCTTGCGACATTACGACAATTGCATAAGCGCCTGTTACGCGTGTAAGTGCAATACGAACAGCATCTTCCAATGAGCATCTAAGATTTTCCTGAATATCTTCAATGAAATGAATCAATACTTCACTATCAGTATCACTATCAAAAATATGTCCTTTGCTTTGTAATTCTTTCTTAAGCGTAGCATAATTCTCAATTATACCATTGTGAATAATTGCCAGTTTTTTATTGTCTGAAAGGTGAGGGTGAGAGTTGCGGTCGCAAGGTTCGCCGTGAGTAGCCCAACGGGTATGGCCCATACCAATAGTGCTGTCTATAGAGTTTGCATTGGCATGTTCTTCAAGATTGATAACCTTACCTTTCTTCTTAAAGATGGTCAGGTCTGGATTCATAACAGCAATACCAGCGCTGTCGTATCCACGATATTCTAAACGTTTTAAGCCATTAAGCAAAATAGGCAGAGCTTGCTGTCGGCCAACATAAGCGATAATTCCACACATAATAAATATAGATTTTTTGTGATCGGCACTGTTAATCCATTAATCGCTAGCTAATGTTAATATTGATAGTTAGCGCTATTGAGGTACAATGTAAGTGCCATTTATGACACAAAAGTATTCGATTAAATGATTGGTAGGAAAAATGGGTTTTCAGCTTTGAAGCTCGAAATATGAATGTTTTTTTCTTTTTGTAAAAAATACACCAATCTTTCAATTAGGGAGCTGTTAGACTTACGATTTTGTATGTAATTGCTAAAATTTTTTAAATCATGGCAATTTGTTGCAAATTTGTTAATGAAAAATCAATCAGAAGGCTTGGTAGGGATTTGTGTAATGATATTTTTCTAGTTTGGGTTGCAATCAAGAAATAAACATTAATAATTTTATAATAAAAATAAGTATTTGTTATTAAATTGATAATGAAAAAAAGATGGCGATTTTAACGCCATCTTTTTGTGAAAAAATATTTTTAGGATTTGAGAAAGTGATTCATTTTAATTGGCCCCAATTTCTTCTCGTTTTAATCCAAATTTTTCTATTTTACTATACAAATGACTTCGCTGAATGTCAATTTCATCAGCAGTTTTTGAAACATTCCAATTGTTTTTCTCCAATTTATGCTTTATAAATTGTTTTTCGATATGATCTTTGAATTCCTGGAATTTACTGAAACGTTCAAAGTCGAAATTACTCTCATTCGAAGTAGATAACTGAGGAGAGTGAGAGAATAGCTGTACGTCTACATCTGTAATAACTTTATCACTCATAATGATCAGTCGTTCGATCATATTATGGAGCTCACGAATATTGCCAGACCATTCAAGGTTTTCCAAAGCACGTAAAGCCTCTTTTGTGAGCTGTTTTACTGGCATTCCGTAATCTGAGCAAATTTCATCCAGAAAACTTTCAGCTATCAAGGTCACGTCACCTTTCCTTTCTTTTAATGCAGGAACATTGATAATAATTACACTCAAGCGGTGATAAAGGTCTAAGCGGAAATTTCCTTTTTCAATTTCCTTTAACAAATCTTTATTAGTCGCGGCAATTACTCTTACATCAACATCGATTTCACGTTCACCGCCAACACGGGTAATTTTATTTTCCTGAAGAGCGCGCAATACTTTTGCCTGTGCTGAAAGGCTCATATCACCGATTTCGTCAAGAAATAATGTTCCACCGTGTGCTTGTTCAAATTTTCCAATACGTTGTTTAATTGCCGAGGTAAACGAACCTTTTTCATGTCCGAATAATTCACTCTCAATTAATTCAGATGGGATTGCGGCACAGTTAACCTCAATAATTGTACTGGCCGATCTGTTGCTTTTTTCATGAATCCATCTCGCAACCAATTCTTTACCGCTACCGTTAGGTCCCGTAACCAACACACGGGCATCAGTAGGAGCAACACGCTCAATGGTTTCTTTAATTTTCTGGATTGCAGGGGAGTGGCCCAGAATTTCCCTGGTCTTCGAAACTTTTTTCTTTAATACTCTTGTTTCGGTTGCCAAAGCACCTCTGTCAAGCGCATTTCGAACAGTAATTAAAAGACGATTCAGATCAGGTGGTTTTGAAATGAAATCAAATGCACCTTTTTTGCTGGCCTCAACGGCTGTTTCAACCGTTCCATGGCCAGAGATCATAATAAATGGTAGATCAGGATTGGTTTGCTGTGATCGGCTTAATACCTCCAATCCGTCCATTTTGTTCATTTTAATGTCGCACAGCACCAGGTCATAGTTGTTTTTTGCAATTAACTGAAGTGCTGACTCACCATTATCGGTGTCATCAACATCATAATTCTCGTACTCAAGAATTTCGCGCAAGGTATTACGAATACTGCGCTCATCATCAACGATCAGAAGTTTTGCCATATGTTTAAGTAGATTTTTAAACGATAAAAAAGAGCTTAATTTAATTTCTTGTTTTGTTAAAAGATAAAGAGCGCTTATAACAAGGAATTTATTTATATAAAAATAGAAAACCCCGCAACTATTCAAAATATAATTGCGGGGTTTTTATAAAAAAATACAAACGTATAAGCCGGGTTCTGTTTCTCAATCCGATCAAGTCAGATTGATATCTGTCATTTATCTCGAATGAATGTCACCATTCATCTCTAGCAACCTACCCTCCGGAATTGAGCGAGCAGCCCTCAAGCTCCGGTTTATTTGGTCTTTCAACTCCTGAGGTTTACCGCGATGCCGGTCGCCCGACAAAGCCGTGAGCTCTTACCTCACGTTTTCACCCTTACCCCAGCAGAGCCGGGGCGGTATATTCTCTGTGGCACTTTCTGTTCCCGTTTTGCGAGACCTTCCTGTTAGGAAGCAGGATGCTCTATGTTGCCCGGACTTTCCTCACTTTTCAGCGCGACAGACCAGTTTGTATGATGCAAAAGTATCAAATTACTTACATTTTTTAAGATCTTCTTCAACTTGTTTTATTGAATAGGTTGAAGATTTATTACCCCATGAATTAGTAACATAGGTAATGATCTCTGCTATTTCAATAGAGCTCAGGTTGTTATAGCCAGGCATAATTCCATCATAAGACTTGCCATTAACTATCATTTTTCCTTGTTTCCCATTTTTTATCATGCAGGCTAAATCAGACATATTATTAAATAAGTAATCCGATTGAGCCAACGGAGGTATTAGTTCACCTAAACCTTTACCATTTTCCATATGACAATTCTGACAATACTTTTGATACAGATACATGCCTTCAGCATAGTATTGTTTCTCTTTTATTTCTTTAGGATTAGAACAAGCGATCAATCCACCCACGATAGCTCCCAAAAGAACTAAAACTGTAATTTTTTTCTTCATCAAGGTTTTAAATAGTTATTATTCAATCTTGTGTTAGTTGAGATTTTAAATAATAATTCGGCCTATTTTTAAATTGAAGTTTAGTGCTTTTTGTATTCCAAAAGAAGTTTATCCATATCCTTCATCATCTGCTCAACTGCTTCTGTATTTGTTCCATCATACACACCACGGATATGACGATCTTTATCCACCAAAATGAAAGCACCGCTGTGTACAATTCCGCCTGGTTGTGTATTATCTTCTTTTGCTGTAGTTAAATAGCTGCTTTCTGCTATAGAGTAAATAGTGTCGCGGTTACCGGTAATAAAGTTCCATTGATTTCCCTCAACGCCAATTTTATGTGCAAATTTCTTTAATACACTAACAGAATCATGACGAGGATCGATACTATGCGATAAGATCCCAACTTCAGGATTACCTTTAAATTTGTCATAAACCACCAGCATGTTTTTTTTCATAATAGGGCAGATGGTAGGGCAGGAAGTAAAGAAGAAATCAGCTACGTAGATCTTATCTTTAAAGGTTTCATTGCTTACCCACTGGCTATCCTGATTTACAAACCGGAAAGGCTGGATAGTTTGATAAAGCGTATCAATAACCTCTTTTCCGTCAACCATTTTGGTTACAGGTTCTCTACGACCTAAGATTGGAAGTTTACTATCGTCGGTTTTATTGCAGCCAACAAATGCTAATACCATTCCAATGGCAACTAAAGGAATAAGGTTACTTAACTTTATATTCATTCAAAAATTTATTAGCGTCAGAAATTGATTGGTTAAATTCTTTTTGAACATTCTCAATGCTTTGTTTGCCATCATTAAGGTATTTCATGATCTCTTCATGCGATTTACCTTCAAACTTTTGATCCAAATCACTTGTAAATGAATGCATCCAATCAGACATATTATCAACAGCAGAATCAATTTTGGTTGATAATCCATTAATTTTAATTCTTAAAGCAGCAGTATCTAATGTAGGATTGGCAATTTTCAAGCTGTCCATTTTAGCTCCTAAACCAGAGATTTTCTTTTTCAATTTAAAAAGCTCTTCTTGTTTAGGCATTACTTCATCATGAAGTAACATGCTCTCAGAAAACAAGTTTTTCTCTTGTTCCTGATCTTTCTTTTTCTGATTACCGCATGAAGACATTACGCCTATTGCAATTAACGAAAGTAAAATGGTCGTGATTTTATTCATGTTAGATCTGTTTATTTCTATAATCTTTTTAAAGTATGCATCTAAAGCAAATAGCATGCATAATTATAAAGCAATTAGAATTTTAGGTTCAAAAACAATTGCAAAAATAGAAAATACGCAAGCAAGTTTACCTACGTACAACGTAAGTATGTTGTCACATACATGAGAAAATGTAAAGTTTAGATTGATTGAGGCGTAGAAAAGGGAAGCGTAATAATCAAATATAAAACAAATCCTGACACTTTAATGTCAGGATTTAATAATGCTATTCTGCAGGATTAGCCTGCCATTTTTTTGCTAACGGAATCATTACAAAAATGATCATTAGGAGTGCAAAGATGAAGTTGGCGTAATCAATGTAATAAACAGGTTTGTAATAATCTGTTTCAGTTTTTGATAGATAATCTATCCGGTCAGAAAGTTTCACTAAAAGTCTATAGGAAACGCTTATAAAGCCAGTTAAAGACCATAACGCTAACAAATAACAAACTCCGGATACTAACTTCTTTCTTCTTTTATTAATATAAACGAAAGCTAGTATGAAAGCAGCAATAGGTTGTAAAATTAATAGCATGCAAGCATCCTTCTCTGATGAAACCATTAATAAGATGTTGAGAATAACAAGAACTCCAAAGGTGATTAAACTGATGAACCAGGTTTTAATCTGTGTAATTCTGAACGATAATAGCACTATTGTACAACCTAAACACCAATAAATGAAGCATATACTATCTTCCAAACTCATTATGTTACGGTGTTTTGCATTGTCTAAAGTAGTTATAGCATTATTAAGGTTATACGACTGCACATAGTCTCCTTCCGTTCCATATTGCTCAATTGTTTTCCCATTTAGTCTGAAATCAGGAGTTGCAAATATTGAGTTAACTAGTCGATCAACATCTAATCGGTATTCAATTCCATATTTATTACAAATGGATAGGTACCTGTTTATTATTGCTTTTACAGTATCACTTTTATGATTTAGCAATAATTTATGGGCAGTTTTTCTAATAACCGTGTCTGATTTTAATGAAGTTTTTGAGACTGAATTTAAAGAATAAATTTCAGGACCTCTGTTATAATCTAAATAACTGAACGCAGAAACCGGCGTATAATTACTTGAGTCTTTATTTGCGGGAGAATTGTAATAATTATTAGGGTTAAAGTCGTCAGTGTTAAAAGGTAAAAAATGGGATGCAATATTGATAAGATTAGCTTCTTCAATCAGATTAGTATCTTTAGAAAGTTCGCGAAGCTTATGAATTCTGCCTTGCCCTTGTGAAAACATCAAAAAAGAAACACCGGCGATTGCAATCAGAATAATAAAGAATTCTTTTATTAAATAAGTGTTATTGATTGGTAAATAACTTTTGAACGCATTTTGACGTAAATAGAATGCCAACCATGTAATTAGGGTTAACACTCCGACTAGTAATGATATGATGATTTCTTCACCGCCAGATCTGAAATAGTTGTAATAAGTTAAATCTTTTAAATTGTTTACCGAATTATAACCCCATAAATAGAATAATACATTTAAGAGTAATACAAAAGGTAATAGTATATAGATTCGAGTGTTCCATATAAGTGGATAATGCAACAGCAACCATTGTCCAATTTTTTTCATTTGGATAGAAGTTTAATTAGTAAAAAATCTCCGAGAAGATTGTGAAATATTTCTCAAATAAATGATCTCCAGCTGATGTTGTGCAATTGATTGTAAAACAGCTCCCATGGTTTGTTCAGGGGAGAATGATACGATATAAACGTTTCCGTTATATTTCAGGTGATTTGGTGATAAATCCCGGAATGTTTTCTCTACGCTTTCTCTAGTAGCGGGAGTTTCTAATTCAATGATTAGTTCATAAACAGGTTTTGATTCCTCGTCAATTTTTTGACCGTTTAATTGCTGATATTTAGGTTTGCCGTGCTCAAGGTAGATGATTTTATCTGAAACCTTTTCCACCTCATAAATATGCTGTGAACTCAATAAAATTCCAAAAGGCCTGCTCGCCGAACGAGAAAGGAATTTTAAATCCTGAAGGACCGTTTGTTGGGCGTTAATATCTAGATTAGCTAATGGCTCATCCAGCAACAAAACTTTAGGCGCTCTCAATAATGTTTTTGCCAGCTCAAAACGTGTTCTGTATCCGGAGGAGAGACGGTTCCAGCTTAGGTGTCTGAAAGGCCTTAATCCTAAACGGGCTACAATCATTTCAGCCCATAACAGATTGTCACTGCCTTTGATTCCTTGCTGTGTTAGTGTAAAATTCAGATTATCCATTAAACTGCCCCACCAACGTGGGATGCGTTGAGGTACATATACTAATTTGGAGCGTAATTCATAATCATGAACATTATTGGCGAAGCTGTAATTAATTAAACCCGAATCAGGATATAATTCAGCAGCTAACAAACGTAATAAGGTGGTTTTTCCGTTTCCGTTTTCTCCAACCAATCCGATAACTTCACCGGCCGATAATGTAAAATCAATGTCATTTAGCTCAAAATTGCTTTTAGCATACTGTTTAGACAGTGATTTAACAGTTAATAGTTCTTTTTGATTTGTTGAAGAATCCAACGGCCCTATTTTCTCAATAAGCGCCAATAATTCAACTGCTTTTGTACTTATTTCATCTTTTGCTACTGATGCAATACTTTGTTCATACCACTCACAATAGGAGAGTGCTTGTTTAAATAGGGTTGTATCAGCGGTTTCTATTACACAATCCAAAAGGCGTCGATGTGCAAGATCAAAGTCCCCGGAGTTATAATGCCTGCGGACTTCAACTATTTGTTCGTTAAAACTCATGTAGATGTTATACTGTTCTTTTAATTTAAATGATTCTTAACTAAAAGACGAAGCTGTTCCGCAAAACGGAACAGCTTCGTCTTTTAGTTAAATTGCATTAATGCCTCAATTAGCCAAGTAAAGTCGCTTTTGTTGCATCCAGAATTGCAAATGCATCTGCAGAATTTGCTGCTTCAGCATAAACTCTTAATACAGGTTCTGTTCCCGAAGGACGAATCATTACCCAGGTTCCATTTCCTAAGTGGAATTTATAACCGTCCATATCTTCAACTTGTGCAATTTTATAGCTTCCAAACGAAGAATACAGGCCGTTTTTACAAGCTTTAATGATGGCTTGCTTTTTCTCTTCCGTTAAGTGAAGATCGTAGCGCTCAACGGCAAATGAACCAACTTCAGCATATACTTCTTCAATCAGTTCAGTTAATGATTTACCTGTTTTAGCCATAAATTCCCAAACAGTTAAACCAATCCAAATACCATCACGTTCCGGAATATAACCGGTAATTGCAATTCCTCCTGATTCTTCACCGCCTGCCAACACTTGCTTACCACCGTTAACAATTAAATCACAGATATATTTAAACCCGATTTTAGTGGTAGTTTGAGGAAGTTTATACTTCGCACAAAGGTCAGCGATTTTTTGTGTACAAGAAAAAGTGGTGATTACCTCGCCACTTAAACCTTTGTATTTGTGTAAATAATGAATGAGTAATAAGATAATATGATGAGAATCTACGAAATTTCCTTTTTCATCATACAAACCAATACGGTCAGCGTCTCCATCAGTTGCTAAACCTGATGCGATATCACCACTAAGTTTGATCAATTCAGAAAATTCAGAAAGATTTTTGTGGATCGGCTCAGGTGCTTGTCCGTCAAACCCCGGATTATGATCACAGTGAAGGAACGTTGCATCAGGGAACAAGCGGCGCATTGCATTTTGTCCGGCGCCATACATCGCATCGTAAGCAAAATTCATCCCTGAGTTACGGATAGCATCAAGGTCAAATTTTTCTTCAACGTGTTTAATATACATGTCTTCCAGATTAATCTCTTCAATCAATCCTTGTTTTTTGTATTCATCAATTGAAAGTAAGTCCAAAGGAATTTTCTCAGGAATTAGCTCTTCAACAGCATCAATCATAGACGGAGTAGCAGGTCCACCATAAGAAGCTTTGATTTTATAACCACTGTAAGCCGGTGGATTGTGACTTGCCGTAATGATTACCCCCAGATCAGCTTTTAATAATACGGTTCCTAAAGAAACCATTGGTGTAGATACAAAATCGGTAGAAGAGATAAATACTTTAATGCCGGCATTTGCGAAAACTTTTGCTGTGGTTTCAGCAAATAATTTCCCTGCAAAACGAGGGTCATTGCCAATTACTACTGAAGCTTTAGGTTTTTGTTCTTTTAACCATAAGGCAGTTCCGTATCCTACACGAATAACATTTTCAACTGTAAACTCCTGAGCTATAATGGCACGCCATCCATCGGTGCCGAATTTAATGTTTATCATAAATTTTCAATTACGTGCCTAAATTAATGAATCAATGAAAAAAATATCGTTATTTTAGCGAAATTTTAATTAAAATAAGATTTTGACTTATCCGTTCAGGAAATTTGAGTAAAAAATTAAGATTGTTGCAATTTTCTCAATTTGTTGAAACACAAGTCTTAAAAGTGTTTATTTCTGAGAATAAAACCTAAACATATATTTTTTTAATCATTGTACTTAAAATGAAAGTATTAAAATTTGGAGGAACATCTGTCGGAAGTCCTGAGCGTATGCGCAGACTTTTAGACATAATTAATCCTAACGAACGTCAGATCGTTGTATTGTCAGCAGTATCAGGAACAACTAACAGCCTGGTAGAAATCAGTGAAGCATATAAGGTTGATAAGAATAAGGCAGTTTCATTGATTGATAATCTGAAGTCGAAGTACATCGTTTTTATACAAGATTTATTTCCGCAGCAAGAATTTTACGCAAAAGGTAATGAAATAATTGAAACTCACTTTGCAACTATTTACTCATTTGCCAATGAGGCTTCATTTACACCTGCACATGAGCGGGCAATATTAGCACAAGGTGAGTTAATTTCTACCAATTTATATACTGTTTATTTAAATCAGATTGGTATTGATGCGGTATTGTTACCGGCATTGGATTTCATGAAAATTGATGAAGAATCGGAGCCCATTGTACCTTTCATTACTGAAAAATTAACGCCATTATTAGAAGCAAATCCAACCACAAAATTATTCATAACCCAAGGCTTCATTTGTCGTAATCCTTTTGGCGAAATTGATAACCTGAAACGTGGAGGTAGTGATTATACGGCATCACTTATCGGTGCCGGGATTACAGCAGAAGAAGTGCAAATTTGGACAGACATTGACGGTATGCACAATAACGATCCTCGCATTGTTAAAAATACGCGTCCAATTGCGCGACTCTCATTTGAAGAAGCAGCAGAGTTAGCTTATTTTGGGGCTAAGATTTTACACCCTCAGAGTGTATTACCTGCTCAGAAATATAAAATCCCAGTTCGTTTAAAAAACACAATGGATCCTACTGCTCCGGGAACATTAATCGATGCACAACGTAGCGAAGGTGAAATTAAAGCTGTTGCAGCAAAAGATGGTATCACAGCTGTTAAGATTCAATCAAGTCGTATGTTGATGGCTTATGGTTTCTTAAGACGAGTTTTTGAAATCTTTGAACGTTATAAAACACCAATTGATGTAATTACTACATCAGAGGTAGCCGTTTCAGTAACTATTGATAAAACAGATAATCTTAAAGATATTATTGAAGAATTGGCCGATTACGGAGCTGTAGAGGTAGATAAAGACCTTACTATTATTTGTATTGTAGGTGATTTTGTTTCTTCTAAAACTGGGTATGCTGCGCGTGTAATCAACTCATTGAAAGAAGTTCCGATGCGTATGATTTCGTATGGTGGTAGCAATAACAATATTTCAATTATTGTTGATTCTAGTTTCAAACACTCAGCATTGCAAGATTTACACGAAGGGCTGTTTAATTAGTTATCAGATATGGGATAGGAGATTTGAGAAAATAGAGTTCTTACATTCAAGTATTCCGGTCGATATAAAACTGATATAGATATGTGGGACATAACGCTAAGTTCCAATACCATAATCTCATATCTCAAACTTTACTAAAAGATGTTTTCAAACGAACAACTAAATAAGTTTCAATCAGAAGAAACGCCATTCTATTATTACGATCTCTCGTTGCTATCGGCCACTTTGAAAGCCTGTACAACTGCCTCTGATAAGTATGGATTTCATGTGCATTATGCGTTAAAGGCGAATGTTGATAAACGCGTTTTAGCAACAATTAAATCCTATAACATTGGTGCGGATTGTGTGAGCGGAGGTGAGGTAAAGCGTGCATTGGAGATTGGTTTTAATAAGAACCAAATTGTGTTTGCAGGTGTAGGTAAATCAGATGCGGAAATCAATTTTGGTTTGGATAATGATATTTTCTGTTTTAATGTTGAATCAATCCAGGAACTCGAGGTAATTAATGAGTTAGCTGCTAAAAAAGGTAAAACTGCACAAGTAGCATTAAGAATTAACCCGAATGTTAATGCTTATACGCATAAATACATTACCACAGGTTTAGAAGAAAATAAATTTGGCATTAATCAGTGGGAGTTTGACAAAGTAGTTACTTCACTAAAATCTCTTCCTAATATCAAATGTGTAGGCTTGCATTTTCATATTGGTTCTCAAATTACTGATTTTAATGTTTTTAAAAGCCTGTGTGTTAAAGTGAATGACATTGTTAAGTGGTTTACTGATCGTGGTGTAGCCATTAAGGTTATTAATGTAGGAGGAGGATTAGGGGTTGATTATTATGAACCAGATTCAAAATCAATTGTCGACTTTGAAACCTATTTCAAAATATTTGATTCCTTCCTTGAGCGCACTGCCCAGCAAGAAGTGCATTTTGAATTGGGGAGAGCATTGGTAGCCAATTCAGGTGCTTTAATTTCGAAAGTGCTGTTTGTCAAAAATGGTCAGGTTACAAACTTTGCCATTTTAGATGCAGGTATGACTGAATTAATGCGTCCTGCTTTGTATCAGGCCTATCATAAGATTCAAAATATTTCGAAATCGGGTAACAGTGTTAAAAGCAAAAATTACGATGTAGTAGGCCCGATTTGTGAGTCTACCGATTGTTTTGGGAAAGCGGTAGAATTACCGGAAACCCAACGAGGAGATTTAATCGCTATTCGTACAGCCGGTGCTTACGGAGAAGTGATGGCTTCGAACTACAATCTTAGAAATAAGGTGAATGTAGTTTACGGAGAGTAGATATTGATTACGAATTGCGGGTTACGTGTTACGAGTTCATAATGAATTACATAACTAATAATCCGTAATCCGCAACTCGTAATTTTAAAATAAAGTATTCCCTTTTGAGTGGTGTAATTTCTTCAAATGTTTATATGCCAATTCGGTAGCTTCTCGTCCTCGGGAAGTGCGCATTAAGTATCCTTCCTGAATCAGGAAAGGCTCATAAACTTCTTCAATTGTTCCTTCATCTTCTCCAACGGCTGTTGCTATTGTTTTTAGACCTACAGGACCTCCTTTAAATTTATCGATAATGGTTAGAAGGATTTTATTATCCATTTCGTCTAAGCCATGTTCATCAACATTTAACGCATTTAGCGCATAACGTGCAATTTCGGTATCAATATTCCCATTTCCTTTCACCTGGGCAAAATCCCGGGTTCTTCGAAGTAGGGCATTGGCAATACGAGGAGTTCCACGACTACGGCGGGCAATTTCAAAAGCACCTTCTTCTGTTGTTGGGGTTTTTAGGATATCGGCTGAACGCATTACAATACTCGTTAATAGTTTAGCATCGTAATATTCTAATCGTGCATTGATTCCAAATCGGGCACGAAGTGGTGCTGTTAATAAACCTGATCGGGTAGTGGCCCCCACCAATGTAAACGGGCTTAATGATATTTGTACGGAACGGGCATTTGGGCCAGTTTCCAACATAATATCGATCTTGTAATCTTCCATTGCTGAATAAAGGTATTCTTCCACCAACGGACTTAAACGGTGAATTTCATCAATGAATAGAATATCACCATCTGATAAATTAGTTAGTAAGCCAGCTAAATCACCGGGCTTATCCAAAACCGGGCCCGA
Organism: Solitalea canadensis DSM 3403; assembly: GCF_000242635.2. Classification (NCBI taxonomy): domain Bacteria; kingdom Pseudomonadati; phylum Bacteroidota; class Sphingobacteriia; order Sphingobacteriales; family Sphingobacteriaceae; genus Solitalea; species Solitalea canadensis. The sequence continues at coordinate 2,241,633 of NC_017770.1, read as the reverse complement.
GGTAATTTTAATACCCGTACCCATCTCATTAGCTATAATATGTGAAAGCGTAGTCTTGCCTAATCCCGGAGGGCCATGCAATAACACATGATCTAGTGCTTCCCCGCGATTTTTGGCTGCTTTAACGAAAATGCGAAGGTTTTCAAGGATTTTTTCCTGTCCGGTAAAATCTTCAAACTCCTGTGGACGTAAAACACGTTCAATTTCTTTTTCCGTTGGTGTTAACCTTTCCGAGTTAGGATCAAGATTGGGATTTAGCATTCTGTAATTTTAATTGGTTCAAAAGTATTAAAATACGTTTAATAAAGCTAAAAATTTTAGTTAATATTTGCTAAAAGTTTGTAAATAAAAAAGGTTCATTACGTTAAATAATGAACCTTTTTTGGTACTTGTATCTTGATTATTTTTTTGTTGAATCGGGCTCTGTATAAACTTTTGCTTTTTTACCGAACAATGAGAAATGCACGTAACGTTTTGGATTCACACGGAAATCGACCATTAATTTATCCAGATCAGCTGCAGTTTTATTCAAATTTTCGTACAAACGATTGTCGTTTAACAACATTCCAATAGAACCTTCACCTTTCTTAATTTTGGCCATAATTGCATTTACCTCAGCCATAGATTTGCTGGCATTTAATAGTGTTTCCTGAATATTACCTTTCGCCACCTGATCAGTGATTTTATCAATATTGTTTAATACATTATTGATTTTCTCGTTATTGTTTTTCAGGTTTTGGGTGATCGACTCAACGTTCGACATTATAGAATTAAGGCGATCTGCACTTGTGGTTAATTTAGCTGTGGTTCCTTCCATGTGTTTCATGGTAACCTCAATGCTTTTAAAGCTATTTTGAATACTTTTCTGAAACTCAGGATTCAAAATGTTATTCACCGCTGTTAAAACAGAATCGATTTTCACAAGTGTGATGGTCGCTTTATCCTTGATCGGACTTAGCGATTCCATTAGTGAGCTTTCAATACCGGCAGTGAACTGAAACCCTTCAGGAGCGATTTCTGTTGAATTTCCAAGTTTAAAAACAACAGCTTTTCCACTCAGTAAATCAGGGCTTTGAATTTCAGCAATTGTATTTTTAGGTAACTCAATATCAGATGCAATATCAAAACGTGCTCTGATTTTATGATCTTCCTGTAAATCAAGGCGAGCAACACGTCCGATCTGGAAGCCGTTTACTAAAACAGGACGAGAAATAGTTAATCCGTCAACACGGTCGTAAATTGCATAGAATTTACGTGTATTAGAAAAAACGTCATTCCCTTTTAAATAATTATAACCAAGTATAAGGCATGTAATTGCCAGAGCGGTAAGTATTCCAATTTTGGTTTCGTTCGCGATCTTCATTTAAGAATAATATAGAAATAAGTGCGGATAAAGGTATTGTGCTTATAAATTTACGTTTAACTTATAATTAATAACGCAATAAATAAGGGTAAATTTCCTTAACCTTCAGTCTGCAAAAATATGAAAAAATTAATTGGCTGCCTCTAAATCCTTTTTATAAGACTTAAAAGCGCGGAAAATAGACGCCGCAACTTCACTTTGTCCTTCAGAACTAGCAAGATACTTTCCTTCTTCACGGTTAGACACAAATCCTGTTTCAACTAAAACTGCCGGCATGTTAGTATACCTTAACACCAGAAAACGTTCTTGTTTTACACCTCTGCTGTAACGATTATCTGTATCACCAAATTCCGTTTCAATTTTAGAGGCAATATTTAAGCTTTGCGTTAAGTTTTTGTTTTGATATAAAGAGAAAATGATATAGGCTTCGGGAGAGTTAGGGTCAAAACCGTCGTAACGCTTCTCATAATTATCTTCCAGCATAATTACTGAGTTCTCACGTTTGGCTACATCCATTTTTTCTTGCGATGTTCTTGAATCTGTACCGAAAGCGTAAGTTTCCGTTCCGTAAGGTGAACCACTATTGTTTGAGTTGCAGTGTATGGAGATAAAAAGGTCTGCTTTATTTCGATTGGCTATATTAGCTCGCTCATCAAGGTCAACAAATGAATCCGTTTTTCGGGTGAAGACAACCTTTACATCCGGAAAAGCATCTTCTATCATGTTGCCTAATTTTAGTCCAATTGCTAAGACAATATGTTTTTCGGTGGCCCAGGCTCGGTTAGCGCCGTTATCTTTGCCGCCGTGTCCCGGATCTATTACAATGGTTTTTAATTTGTATTTATATTTTTTTGTACCACTAAACCCCTTATTTTCAGGTTGTAAGTTAAATGATGATAGACTAATGAATAAAAAGGACAGGGCCAAAATGTTAAAAAGTATTCGCACTGCTCTAAATTTCTTTAACTTTGGGGTGCTATTTATTTCCATAAACGCAAAAGTAACATTCAGTTAAATATTTTGAAATTATCAGGTAAGCATTTTTTAAAAGCTTTTTTTGTTTTCCTGTTCTTGTTGTCTCTTCGACCGTCAATGATGGCGGAAGTTGCTAACAACAGGAATTTTACTTCATTTCTACCTATTTCAAGTTTATTAAAAGATACCATTATAAAACCTCAGCGCAATAAGATTGATACAATTGCTAAGGATACGTTAAAGGTAAACCTTAATAAAAAAAGTAGCGGTGCTTTGCAATCGAAAGTCCAATATAGTGCCAAAGACTCTATTCTCGCTGATATTGCAGGTAAGTTTTTGTACCTGTACAAAGATGCAGAAGTAATTTATGAAGGAGTTACGCTTAAAGCCGATTTTATCCGTATCGATCAGAATACGATGACGGTGTATGCGAAAGGAGTAAACGATACTAGTGGTTTTTATGCGGGACGACCATTTTTAAGCGGAGAAGGCAGTGATGTGATTGCAGACAGTTTAGCTTATAACTTTAAATCAAAGAAGGCAAAAGTTTGGTCGGGCGTGAGCAAAGAAGGAGAAGGATTTATTCGCGGCGGACAAATGAAGCTGAATGAGAATAAAGAAGGTTTCCTTAAAGGTGGTATTTATACTACATGTAATGACCCTAATCATGTACACTTTGGTATTAAAATTTCTAAAGCCAAGGTGATGGAAAACAGAGTGGTTACCGGCCCTGCTTATATGTTCATTGAAGATATTCCTACGCCTTTAGTATTACCATTCGGATTTTTTCCAAAAACATCAAAACGAGCTAACGGAATTGTATTTCCTTCAGTTGGAGAGGATGCCCAAAAAGGCTTCTTTTTACGTGATTTGGGTTATTATGTCGGGTTAACCGATAATATGGATATGACCCTGAGAGGGAGTATTTTTACAAACGGAAGTTATGATTTGGGTGTAAGTTCACGTTACATTGTTCGATATAAGTATTCGGGTAATTTTAGCCTTAACTACTCTAACCAACGTTTTGGTGAAGAGGGTACAGCAGGGTTTTCCAATACAAAAGATTTCCGGATATTATGGTCACATTCGCAAAGCAGACAAGGAACCGGAGAAAACTTTTCAGCTTCTGTAAATGCTGGTACTTCTACTTATTATCAGAATACGAGTACCTATATGCCGCTTCCTAACCGTTTTAATAACACGTTATCTTCTTCTATTAGTTATTCAAAAACGTGGCAAGGAACTCCGTTTAACTTATCAACCGCTTTAACCACTAACCAGGAGTTAAATACAGGTTCATTGTACATCGGTTTACCCGCTTTAAACTTTAGCGTTTCCCGTATTACACCTTTTGATTCAAAAAATCGAATCGGGCCTCAGCGTTGGTATCATAAACTTAACTTTACTTATAACTTACGCTTCGATAACCAGTTGCAAACCTATGACAGTTTATTGTTTAAACCAGGTATAGGTGATCAAATTAAAACAGTTATTCAACACCAGTTGCCAATTTCAACCAACTTCAATGTGTTGAAATACATCAATATTAGTCCAAGTGTTGCATTGACAGAAAACTGGTATTTAAAGAGCATTACAAAAAGCTACAACGCTAAAAATGACTCAGTTGAAACACAAATGCATAATGGTTTCAAATCTTACAGGGAATATGGCTTTAATGTGGCAGCATCTACCACTTTATATGGTATGGCGCAATTCAAAAATGGTGGTATAAAAGCTATTCGTCATACAGTACGGCCTTCAGTAGGATATTCATATAGGCCTAATTTCTCAGACCCAAGTTATGGCTATATTAAAAGCTATATAAATACTGCTACTAAAGATACAGTTCAATATTCAATCTTTGAGGGACAGGTTAATTCTGGACCGAGTCCTAATGGTAGCGTACAAAGTGCCCTTAACTTCAGCTTGAGCAACAACCTTGAAATGAAGGTGCGCTCTAAGAAGGATAGTATTAATGGTGAGAAGAAAATATCATTAATCAATGATCTCTCTTTTTCAACCAGCTATAATTTTGCAGCTGATGAATTTAAACTTAGCCCAATTACTATGAGCGGATTTACCAATTTATTTCAAAAGGTAAATCTGAATTTTGGAGCAACGTTTGATCCTTATGCAATTGTTATATCAACAGATAGCCTAGGAATAAAAGAGGCAACACGTATAAATAGCTTCTCTATTTCCGAAGGAGGACCTTTGGTTCGCATGACAAATGCATACGTGTCGTTAAGTGCAAACTTTAATTCTGAATCAAAACGAAAAACCCCTATAACAAATCAGCAACGGAGAGATCTGTACATGATCGACCCGAATCCGAATGATTTCATCGACTTTAATATTCCATGGAATTTAGGATTAGATTACTCCCTTAATTATTCAAATAACGGATTAACTAAATCTACGTCGCAAACTGTTAACGTGCGTGGAGACTTTAGTTTGACACCTAAATGGAAGATTAATGGAACAACAGGTTATGATATTACTAACGGAGTGCTTTCTCCAACCAGTTTGGGTATCATAAGAGATTTACACTGTTGGGACCTTTCTGTGTATTGGATTCCGTTTGGAGGATATAAGAGTTATAGCATCGATTTAAGGGTAAAATCGTCGATTTTACAGGATTTGAAGCTAAGTAAACGTCGTCCTTATTATTACGATGATAGCTATTAAGAGCAATAGACATCGTAGAATGATTTAATTTTTTTAAACTTTGATTTGGTTTTTTAAAAGTATCGCAATACATTAGCATTATAGATAAACAAATGAGAAATCTAAGCACTATTATTACTGTCATTATTATTATCGTGGTGATTATTCACACATGACAGGGAAGTAGTGCACTCAAATATGTAAAGCAAACACAAACATAAAAAGAGCCGCTTCCTGAAAAAGGAAGCGGCTCTTTTGTTAAGTACCATTTTATGCAAACAACAACTTCTAACGTAACTGAACAAATAAGCTTAGCCGCTGAGAGATTAAATGGTGTAGCCCTGAAAACGCCACTGCAATACATTTCCCGCTTGTCGGAGAAATATGATTGTAAAATGTATTTCAAAAGGGAGGACATGCAACCTGTACGTTCGTACAAAATTAGAGGTGCGTACAATAATATTATCGGTCTAAGTGATGAGCAGCGCAGTAGAGGTGTTGTGTGTGCAAGTGCAGGAAATCATGCTCAAGGGGTAGCTTTTAGTAGCAGTAAGCTGAAAATTAAGTCGCACATCTTTATGCCTCAGGTAACGCCGAGACAAAAGATTGAAAAAGTGAGAAGTTTTGGAGGTGAATGGGTAAATGTGGTGTTAACCGGAACGACCTACGATGAGGCTTATGCTGCTTCTAAAAGATTTGCAGAGCAAAATAATCTAGCATTTATCCATCCTTTTGATGATTGGAACACCATTTATGGACAGGCAACAGTAGCAAAAGAAATTGACGATGAATTACAGGATTTTGATGTGTTAGTAGTGCCTGTAGGTGGAGGAGGATTAGCGTCAGGAGCCTCTTTGTTTTTCAAAGAAATTAATCCCAATGTAAAAGTTATTGGTATTGACCCTGAAGGAGCACCAAAAATGATTGCAGCGCTGAAAGAAGGTAAGCCAGTACGTTTAGAGTCTATCGATACATTTATTGATGGTGCTGCAGTTAAGCAAATTGGTGATCTTACTTTCCGTTTGGCATCGGAAAATATTGATGAATTTTTAACGGTTCATGAAGGTAAGGTTTGTACTACTATGATCGAACTTTATCAAAATGAGGGAATTATAACCGAACCGGCAGGAGCACTTTCTGTTGCTGCATTAGACAAACTAGCACCTCAATTAAAGGGGAAAAAGGTGGTTTGTGTAATTAGTGGTGGTAATAATGATATTGCTCGCTACCCGGAGGTAATTGAGCGTAGTTTGATTTACGAAGGCCTAAAGCATTACTTTATCGTTGAATTTGCACAGAAGCCGGGTGAACTTCGTAATTTCTTAAATGATGCGTTGGGGCCAAACGACGACATTGTGCATTTTCAATATCTGAAGAAAACAAATAAGGAGTTTGGACCGGCTCTGGTAGGGATTGAGTTAGCATCCAAAGCTGATTTGGAACCGTTGTTGTTTCGCTTCAGGCAAAATCATATCAATTACATCAATGTAAATGATCATGAAATGCTTAGAAAATATCTCGTATAGTAACAGTGGGTTCAACTGTGTTTACATTAAATTCTTAATCCAATTTAACTTTTAACCTTATAGATCGATTTATGCAGTTTAACGAAAACTCCGTGGTTTTTTACAATGGGAAGTATGTAAAAGCCAAAGATGTGAGATTCAGTCCTTACAGTCAGTCGTTTCATTATGGCAACAGTGCATTCGAAGGGATTCGTGCTTATGAAACGGATGACGGAACGCGAATTTTTAAGCCTATTGAACATTTTAAGCGATTGCTTTATTCATGCGATAAGTTACATATTAAGCTCAATTATACTGTTGAAGAACTAACAGACATTTCATACGAATTGATTCGTCAGAATCACTTAAAAAATGCTTATCTGCGTCCATTGGTTTTTGCTGGTGATAATCTTTCATTGACACCAAGTAACAGTCATAATATTTTCATAGGGGCATTGAGTTGGGCGGTGTATTATGGAGATAAACAAACTCGTTTAATGACTTCGTCTTATAGCCGTATAAGCCCTTCGTCATTCCATGTTGATACCAAAGTAACCGGGCAATATGTGAATGCAATTTTGGCTACGCGAGAGGCTAAATCAAAAGGTTTTGATGAAGCATTACTATTAGACCAAAATGGTTTTGTTTCTCAATGTGCTGCTTCAAACTTTTTCTTCGAAAGAGATAATGTAATCTACACTCCTGAAGTAGGCAATATATTTCCGGGAATAACCCGATCTACGGTCATCGAAATAGCTAAATACTTAGGGTATGATGTGGTAGAAGGAAAAATAAGACCAGAAGACCTAATTGATATTGATGGAGCATTCTCAACCGGAACGGCCGCCGAAGTAGCAGGTATTGAAAGTATTGACGGTAAAGGCTTTCGTAAAAAGTGGGAAGATACCATTGGTTATGAAATCAGTGTAAAGTACAGGAAACGAGTTACTTTAAAAGAATACAAAGGTTATATCATATAAATTGAGCGTCGTAAAACAAAACGATGATTGTTTATCAAACTTTCAAAGAAAACCTACTTTCGAATTAAATATTACAAAATGACTAAACTGAACAGATATAGTGCGACATTAACTGAAGACACTACACTTCCTGGTGCTCAAGCCATGTTATATGGCATTGGTCTTACTGATGAAGACATGAAAAAAGCCCAGGTAGGCATTGCCAGTGCAGGTTACGATGGAAATACTTGTAACATGCATCTGAATGATTTATCCCAGGTAATTAAAGGGAGCGTTAGAGAAAATGATATGATTGGTCTTGTTTTTAACACCATTGGCGTAAGTGATGGTATTTCAAACGGAACCGCGGGTATGCGTTTTTCATTACAATCTCGTGATATCATTGCCGATAGTATTGAAACTGTTGTTTCGGCGATGTTTTACGATGGTGTAATTACCGTAATGGGCTGTGATAAAAATATGCCTGGCGCATTAATGGCAATGGGTCGTTTAAATCGCCCTTCTATTATGGTTTATGGAGGAACAATTAACGCCGGCCATCATAATGGTCAAAACCTCGACATTATTTCTGCTTTTGAAGCGTTAGGGCAAAAAATTAGCGGTGATATTACACCTGAAGAATTTAAAGAAGTGGTGAAGCATGCTTGTCCGGGTTCGGGCGCATGTGGAGGTATGTACACAGCAAACACCATGTCGTCGGCTATTGAAGCTTTAGGAATGAGTTTGCCTTACAGTTCTTCAAACCCTGCTACAAGTAAAGAAAAACAGGACGAATGTAAAGCCGCCGGAAAAGCTATTCGTGTATTACTGGAGAAAAATATTCTTCCGAAAGATATTATGACTGAAAAGGCATTTGAAAATGCAATGACAATTATAATGGCTTTAGGAGGATCAACCAATGCAGTTATTCACTTGATTGCTATGGCTAAAGCAGTAGATATCAAGTTAACCATTGATGATTTTCAACGCATATCAGATAAAACACCATTTATTGCCGACTTAAAACCAAGTGGTAAATATTTGATGGAAGATGTGCACAAGATTGGCGGTATTCCGGCTGTAATGAAATACTTATTGAAAGAAGGTTTCTTACATGGCGACTGCTTAACTGTAACTGGTAAAACAGTGGCAGAGAATCTTGCAGATATTCCGGATTTATCGGTAGATCAGAAAATTATTGTTCCGTTAAGTGCACCAATTAAACCTAGTGGTCACTTACAGATATTATACGGTAACCTTGCTAAGGAAGGTTCAGTTGCAAAAATCACCGGTAAGGAAGGATTACATTTTAGTGGCCCGGCGAAAGTTTTTGATTCCGAATTCGAGTTTAGCGACGCGGTATTAACCGGTAAAATTGACAAAGGAGATGTGGTGGTGATTCGTTATCAAGGCCCTAAAGGAGCACCCGGAATGCCTGAAATGTTAAAGCCAACATCGTTGATCATGGGAGCTGGTTTAGGTAAAAGTGTTGCGCTGGTTACAGATGGTCGCTTCTCAGGTGGTACACATGGTTTCGTTGTGGGACACATCACTCCTGAAGCTCAAAATGGAGGTTTGATCGGCTTAATTAAAAATGGTGATATTATTATGATTGATGCTGAAAAACGAGTCATCAATGCTGAATTAAGCGATGAGGAGATCGCAAAAAGAAAAGCTTCATGGCAGGCACCTGCATGGAGAGCCACCAAAGGAACATTAGCTAAATATATCAAAAACGTATCATCAGCTTCTGAAGGATGCGTTACAGATGAATTATAATAGATGATTACACCGATTTTAAAATGATTACGCCGATTTTTCAATGTAATCAATCTAAAATCGGTGTAATCCCAAAATTAAAGTATATGAGTACAACAGTTCAAAACGACACTCAAAAAGTTGCAACAAAGGCAGCTGCACGTCAGATCAATGGTTCCGAAGCATTAATGATGGCTTTGGTCGCAGAAGGAGTGGATACCATTTTCGGTTATCCGGGCGGTGCAATTATGCCGGTCTACGATGCACTTTATGATTATCGTGAAAAACTAAATCATATTTTGGTTCGTCATGAGCAGGGAGCCGGTCACGCAGCTGAAGGTTATGCACGTATTTCGGGCAAAGTGGGCGTATGCCTTGTAACCTCAGGACCGGGTGCTACTAATCTGATCACTCCAATTGCAGATGCCATGATGGATAGCGTACCAATGGTTTGTATCGTTGGCCAGGTTGCCAAATCACTTTTAGGTACTGATGCTTTTCAGGAGGCCGATGTTATCGGTATGACGATGCCCATTACTAAATGGAATTACCAGGTAACAACTGCAGATGAAATCCCTGAGATTATTTCAAAAGCATTTTATATCGCTCGCAGCGGCCGTCCGGGTCCTGTGTTAATTGATGTTACTAAAAATGCTCAATTTGAACTATTAAGTAGTGAGTTTAGAAATGTAAAATGTAACAGTGTACGTGGCTACCGGCCAAAATCTAATTATACATACGAACAGGCAGAAAAAGCAGCAGAATTAATCAATTCATCCCAAAAGCCTTTCTTATTTATTGGTCAGGGAGTATTGATATCAAAAGCTGAACAAGAAATCCGTGAGTTTGTAGAGAAGTCGGGTATTCCGGTTGCAAGCACATTACATGGTTTATCAGCGTTTCCGGTTGCACATCCTCAATATGTTGGTATGTTAGGAATGCATGGAAATTATGGAGCAAACCTGCTTACAAATCAAGCAGATGTTATCATTGCCATTGGTATGCGTTTCGATGATCGTGTAACTGGCGATCTTAGCCGATACGCAAAGCAGGCAAAAGTTATCCATATAGAAGTTGATCCTGCTGAAATAGATAAAAATGTTAAAACAGCTGTTTCAATTAATGCGGATGCTAAAGAGGCATTACAGGTATTACTTCCTTTGATCTCAAAAAGAGAGCATAAAGAATGGTTAGAGCGATTTAAGGATTGCGATCGCCAGGAATATGAAAAGGTAGTTCAGCATGAAGTTTATCCAACAGAAGGCGGAATGAAGATGGGAGAGGTAATCAACAAACTTTCGGAAAAAACGAAAGGTGAGGCAGCGATTGTGGCCGATGTTGGCCAACATCAAATGATGGCGGCTCGTTACTACAAATTCGCTCGTACTAATTCATTCATTTCTTCGGGAGGTTTAGGCACAATGGGTTTTGCGTTACCAGCAGCGTTTGGTGCAAAAGTAGCAACTCCTGAGCGTGAGGTGGTAGCAATAATTGGTGATGGTTGTTTCCAAATGACTATTCAGGAATTAGGAACCATTGCTCAAAGCAAACTTCCGGTTAAGATCATCATTTTGAATAATAATTTCTTAGGAATGGTTCGTCAATGGCAGGAAATGTTTTTCGATAATCGTTATTCGTTTGTTGAATTGCAGAATCCTGATTTCATTACCATTGGAAAAGGTTTTGGCATTGAAGGTAAAAAGATCACTGAGCGTGCTGAACTGAATGGGGCAATTGATGAAATGCTAGCTTTTGACGGTCCTTTCTTATTAGAAGTTGTAGTGGAAAAAGAAGTAAATGTTTTCCCAATGGTGGCTACAGGTGCAAGTGTTGATGAGGTGAGATTGGAATAAACTTACTGATCCCCTTCATAGGGAGGCTTTTTGCAAATTGGAAGTGCGAAAAGTGTTATTAATCAGTTAAATAGATGGTTTAACATAATAACTGCCAATGCACTGCGCACTATCTCTTTGAGATAGGATCGGGGTGAGGCTTTTAAATCATGGAAAAATTATATACAATATCGGTTTTCACTGAAAACAATATCGGTTTGCTTAATCGTTTGACAATTATATTTACACGTCGACGTATTAACATCGAAAGTTTAACTGTTTCTGAGACCGAAAAAAAAGGCATTTCACGCTTTACCATTGTGGTTAAGTGTACAGAAGACATGAGCAAGAAATTGGTTCAGCAAATTAACAAGGTAATTGAAGTATTAATTGCCTATGCTTATGATGCTGACAATATGATCTTTAGCGAGGTGGCTATTTATAAGGTCAATATTGAGGACGCAACTAAAGTAACTCCGATTATCAACCTTGCAAATGAGCATAGTGCACGTGTAGTTTACATGGAACCAGGCTTTACTGCTTTGGAAAAAACGGGTACGCTGGAAGAACTGATGCTGTTCTATGACATGCTTAAACCTTTTGGTTTGCTGGAGTTTGTGCACTCAGGTCGTATTGCCATTCATAAGCAACGTCATCAGGCACATGAGATTTATCATGCGGAGGAATTGTCGGAGTATGAAACTATTCTGAATTAATAATCAGCTGATCGATAGTTAAATAATTAAACAAATCACATAACAAAATAACTTAAACAGAAAATGGGACAATCAAATTTTGCTGATGCAGTTGAATTGGCAACCAGCAAATCAAATATGACTAACTATTTCAATACACTTTCTTTGCGTGAAAAATTAAACCAACTAGGTGTATGTGAATTTCTTGATAATAGCCATTTTGCAGATGGTGTTGATGCCCTTAAAGGCAAAAAACTCGTAATTGTTGGATGTGGAGCACAAGGTTTAAACCAAGGATTAAACTTAAGAGATTCTGGTTTAAATGTTTCATACGCATTACGTCAGGAGGCAATTGATGCAAAACGTCAATCTTGGAAAAGTGCTACTGAAAACGGATTTACTGTTGGTACTTACGAAGAATTAATTCCGGGTGCTGATGTGGTAATCAACCTTACTCCTGATAAGCAACATACTGCAGTGGTATCTGCCGTTATGCCTTTAATGAAAAAAGGAGCTACTTTATCTTATTCTCACGGGTTTAACATTGTGGAAGAAGGCATGCAGATCCGTAAAGACATCACTGTTATTATGGTTGCCCCTAAATGTCCGGGTACTGAGGTACGTGAAGAATATAAAAGAGGTTTCGGTGTTCCTACGCTAATTGCTGTTCACCCTGAAAATGATCCGGAAGGTAAAGGCTGGGCACAAGCAAAAGCTTATGCGGTAGGTACCGGAGGTCATAAAGCAGGTGTTTTAAAATCATCTTTTGTAGCAGAGGTGAAATCTGACTTAATGGGTGAGCAAACTATTCTTTGTGGTTTATTGCAAACTGGTTCTATCCTTTGTTTCGACAAAATGGTTGAAAAAGGAATTGATAAAGGATACGCTGCAAAATTGATCCAATACGGCTGGGAAGTTATTACCGAGGCGTTAAAGCAAGGGGGTATTACTGCGATGATGGACAGACTTTCAAATCCTGCTAAAATCAAAGCTTTTGATGTATCGGAAGAATTGAAAAATATTATGCGTCCGTTGTTTCAGAAACATCAGGATGACATCATGAGTGGTGTTTTCTCTGCAACTATGATGGCTGACTGGGCAAATGACGATAAAAACCTGTTAACCTGGAGAGCTGCTACCGGAGAAACAGCGTTTGAGAAAACTGCTCCTGCAGACGTTAAAATTACTGAGCAAGAGTTTTTCGATAATGGTTTATTAATGGTTGCAATGGTAAGAGCTGGTGTTGAATTAGCTTTTGAAACCATGGTAGAAGCAGGTATCAAAGCTGAATCAGCTTATTACGAATCATTGCATGAAACTCCATTAATTGCAAACACTATTGCACGTAAAAAGTTATTTGAAATGAACCGTGTAATTTCTGATACAGCCGAGTATGGTTGTTACTTATTCGACCACGCATGTAAGCCATTATTAGCTGATTTCATGAAAACTGTTGATACAAATGTTATCGGTAAAAATTATAATGAAGGCAAGGATGCAGGGGTAGACAATAAAAAATTAATTGCTGTTAATAAATCGATTCGTACTCACCAGATTGAAGCTGTAGGTGAAGTATTAAGACAAGCGATGACAGCCATGAAATCAATTGCTACTGTAGCTTAATTAAAAATATAAGTGTGTTTTATACTAATTGGTATAAAACACATTTTTAGGTAAATAACCTGATATAAAGATCAACTTCTCAATCTCAACCAATGCAAGAAATCCCCTGCTGTTAGCGGGGGATTCTTGTTTTCAACCTACTTAAACTAGCTCCTTTGCCAATTCCGAAACAGCAGCACACTTTGTAGTTGCATTACAATTCGGCGGTCGTTCACTAAAGTTGTTGGCCATATAGTGAACGAATATGTAAATTGCTCAGGCAAAAACATCCGGAATTAGCTAAACAGGAGTTTCTCTTTTTTATCTTGATTTTTTTCTTTACGGAAAGAAAAGTAAATGATTGTTCCTATCACAGGTAAAAAAACAGATAACAAAACCCAAAAAAAGATGTTAGATAATTTGTTACGGTAGGCATCTACAGCAACCATAATTATACACGCGACAATTGTTATACTTACAGTAACTCCTGCAAGTAAACAAACGAAAAAAGCGAACATAGTTTTTTGGTTTTAGTTGGTTTAATTACAATGTTTTGCTAGTTGGCTTCTGTACTTATACTTTTACTTATAGTTTAAAGTTTCAATTTTTATTAAAGTTTTTTCAGTTTATTCAACAATTTAGCAGGAAATTATTAACAAATGTTAGCAGAGATTATTACCATTGGTGACGAAATACTAATTGGGCAGGTTATTGATACCAATTCTGCCTGGATGGGACAAAAATTAAATGAAATAGGTATTGCTGTTAAGCAAATTACTTCTATTAGTGATCATCAGGAAGCAATTTTGAACGGATTGACTGAGGCTCTTCAGCATGCAGATATTATTTTAATAACCGGGGGGCTGGGGCCGACAAAAGACGACATTACCAAGCATACGCTGTGTAAGTTTTTTGGGGCTGAATTAGTGTTAAATGAGGACGCACTTGAAAATGTAAAGCAAATATTTGCCCGTTTCAACAGACCATTGATCGATGTAAATATTAAGCAAGCAGAGGTCCCTGATAATTGTGTGGTTATTCAAAATAAGAATGGCACGGCTCCGGGTATGTGGTTTGAATATAACGGAAAAATTGTTGTTTCAATGCCGGGTGTACCTTTTGAAATGATGGGTATGATGGAAGATTATGTACTTCCAGCGCTAAAAAAAAGATTTGATGTTGATAATATTCTTCACAAAACCATTATAACTGCCGGATTAGGGGAGTCGTTCCTTGCAAAGGAAATTGAGGATATTGAAGATGCTCTTCCGGCTAATATTAAGTTGGCGTATTTGCCTAAACTTGGGCAAGTAAGGTTGCGATTAAGTGCAATTGGAACTAATAAGAACCTGTTGTTGGAGCAAGTGGAGAACTTCTCTTCGCAAATAACAGCACGCATTCCCAATCATATTATCGCATTAGAAGATATTAGTATCCAAGAGGCTATTTTGAAAAGACTGACCGAAAATGGGCTGAAATTAGCAACTGCTGAAAGTTGTACGGGTGGATATATGGCACATTTGTTCACGTCTATTCCCGGTTCGTCACTTGCTTATGTTGGAGGAGCTGTTTCCTATAGTAACACATTAAAACAACAAATGCTGGGAGTAAAAAGCCAAACGCTTGAGCAGTTTGGAGCGGTAAGTGAAGAAACAGTGAAAGAAATGGCTTTAGGTGCCCTTAAGAATTATGGAGCTGATTATTCAATAGCGTGTTCGGGAATTGCAGGTCCGGATGGTGGAACTGAAGAAAAACCGGTTGGAACAGTTTGGGTGGCGGTTGCTAATAAACATAAAGTATTGGCTAAGAAATTTCAATTTGGTAACAAGCGGATGCAAAATATTGAGCGGACTGCAATCAATGGTTTTTATTTTCTCTGGAGATTAATGAAGGGAATTGAATAAAAATGAATTAAAAGCAAAAGGCGCGGATAAATCCGTGCCTTTGCCAACTAACACAACTAAAAAACTTTAGGAGATAAACGATTTCTCCAATTCATTAATCCTGTAATATCTGAACAGGTGTAAATTTTGATTCAACCAATGATTTCTCATAGAAAGTAACTTTTCCTGTTTCTACGTCATACATCGCTCCAACCAAGGCAATCTCTCCTGAGTTGATCATCTCATTCAAAATCGGGCTCGATTCGCGAATATTTTTCATTGTTGTAAAAACGTTTAGTCGGGTAACGTTATTTACGAAGTCAGTATTTTTAGAAGTTCTGTTCTCAAGTGTTACCACTTCAGCGTCGAGAGCAGGTTTCACTTTTGATAATAATCCGGTAAGGTTACCTAGTTGAACATGATCACATGCGCCCTTAATAGCACCACAATTTGTGTGACCAAGCACTACTATTAGTTTTGAGCCGGCAACTTTACATCCAAATTCCATACTTCCTAAAATATCTTCATTACTTACGTTACCCGCTATACGGACGCTGAAAATATCTCCGATACTCTGATCAAAAATCACTTCAGATGATGTTCTTGAATCAATACAGCTTAATACAACAGCATGTGGAAATTGTCCTGATGCGGTGGTGTGTACCAAGTGTGAGTGATTTCTGTCTAAACGATGGTTATGCACAAAACGATTATTTCCATCTTTTAAAATCTGAAGCACTTGCGAAGGCTTTAATTGTGACTGCGACTCTTTTGTAGGCGCACTCATAAAGCTCACATTGTTATAATCTTTATAATTGTTTTTGAATCCAAGCAGATTCAGTTGAATATTTCTTTCAGGGGCCTTTACATTTTTAAACTCCTTGATCACTTCGATTACATCAAAATCAATGTATACAGAGCGAGTAGCATCTAAAATAACTTTTGAGTTATGCGGAAGATTCTCAAGTGTAAGCATTAATGAGGCTTTATTTAAGAACGATACTTCTTCTGATAATTCAACACGAATCACTTCACCATCATGATATTGCTCTTTTTTGAAGAAGTAAGAATTGCGTAGGTTTTTGTTAAGAATACTTAACGTAGACACAACAATACCAATGGCAATACCAATCAATAAATCGGTAAATACAATAGCTGCAATAGTGATTACAAACGGCAGGAATTGTCCCCATCCGTTTTTAAACATTTCTTTAAAGATGCTCACTTTAGCCAATTTATAACCCGTCATGATTAGGATAGCTGCTAAAGCTGCTAATGGGATCATATTTAATAAACCCGGAATTAACAAAGCTGAAAGCAATAACAAAACACCATGCATAATTGCTGAAAGCTTGGTTTTTGCTCCAGATTGAATGTTGGCAGAGCTTCTTACAATTACTGAAGTTACCGGCAAACCTCCGATTAAACCAGAAACAATGTTACCAATACCCTGAGCCTTTAATTCTTGATTAGTAGAAGAGTAACGACGCTCCGGATCCATTTTATCAGAAGCCTCCAAGCTTAATAATGATTCAATAGAAGCAACAATTGCTAATGTAACTGCCACCACATATACCTGTGGATTAGCAAATGCAGAGAAATCAGGTGTTTTAAAGTTGCTGAAAAAACCTCCAAGACCATCACTCACAGGAATACTAACCAAGTGAGATGGTTGAATTCCAAGTGGAGATCCTGATGAAAGGAAGATTTGATTTAAAAGTACCCCAACCGCAACAACTGCTAATGGAGCCGGGAATAACCTGAATTTCTTAAAGAAGGGGCGTTCCCAGATTAATAAAATAGCCACGGAGATTAATGCTATAATAACAGCTCCCGGATGAATTTTATTCAGCATGAAATACAGTTCAGTGAATGTATTATGCTGATCAGGTTGTGCGAATGCAAATAGGCCTTCTGCTGTTGCATCATAACCGAAAGCATGAGGTATCTGCTTTAAAATAAGGATGATACCAATAGCAGCCAACATACCTTTAATTACATTGGAAGGTATATAGTTGGAAACAGTACCAGCTTTTAGTAAACCGAAAATTAATTGTAATACACCTGCCAAAACAACTGCAAACAAAAAGGTTTCATAAGTACTTAATTGAGTAATTGCACTTAAAACGATAGCTGTTAAGCCCGCAGCAGGACCACTAACACTAAGCTGTGAACCACTGAAACTTGCTACAACAATACCGCCTACCATACCGGCGATTAAACCAGAAAATAATGGAGCTCCGGATGCCAGGGCAACACCTAAACATAGCGGAAGAGCTACCAGGAAAACGACAATACTTGCCGGAAAATCGTGTTTTATACTTGAAAATAAGCCAGACTTATTCATTTTGTTAATATTTAGTTGTGAAAAATTTGATGGAGATAATTTTCAATTCCTCAGGCAAATGAACTTCGATAGCACATACCAAGGCTGAAAGTTTATCTTAAACATTACGTTTAACAAATTAAACTTGCTAGAAAACAACATAAACAGACGTACTTCTTATTACAGAAATAAGTCAGATGCTGTTAACAGATATTAACAAAAGTTAGGAGGGGGACAAAGAATTTCCCGGAGAGGCTCTTTGTGTTTGATCATTTCAAGATCATGAAATCTTGAACGTAAGAATGCATCAATACTTTGAAGTAATACCGCATTTTTATTGAAGTACTCTTCAAATGATTTCTTTTTAAGTTTTTTGGTTAAATCGTTGTTATGATCTTTATGATCATGTTCTTCTTCAACCAAAATCTGTTGTGTTGTGTTTAACCAGCTATATAGCGTACAGACCTCTGCCAACATGATATTTGTTAGCAGCAGTACGAACGCGATATGTACCAGTTTTTTAAACATGGTTGCAAAAATAGTAGTTTAGAAATAAAATAGCAGTAAAAATATTATTACTATTACTTTAATAGACTATTAAATGAATCTAAATAATAATAAGTAATTTGATTTAAATAGCATTAAATCAATTAATTAGTGCCTTCTAGTTGAAGTTCGGATAAGTAGCGATATAAACCATTATCTTTTAAAATAAGTTCGTTGTGTGTGCCTTGTTCAACTACTTTTCCTTTTTCCATCACCACAATTTTATCCGCTTCACGAATAGTTGATAAGCGGTGAGCAATGATAATAGATGTACGGTTTTTCATTAATTCCTCTAATGCTTCCTGCACTAAACGTTCTGATTCAGAGTCGAGTGAACTGGTTGCCTCATCAAGGATCAGGATCACAGGGTTTTTCAGTAAAGCTCTTGCAATCGCAATACGCTGGCGTTGTCCGCCTGAAAGTTTAACACCTCGTTCGCCAACCATTGTTTCATAACCTTCCGGAAAACTCATGATAAAATCATGTGCATTTGCACGTTTGGCAGCCTGAATAATTTCTTCTTCGGTTGAACCAATTTTACCATAGGCAATGTTCTCCTTAATGCTTCCTCCAAATAACAACACATCCTGAGGTACAATTGCGACCTGGTTACGTATATCTGCTAATGAGTAGGAAGAAGCCGGTAAACCATCAAATAACAATTGACCTTGTTGAGGCTCATAAAAGCGAAGGATCTGAGAAACAATTGTCGATTTTCCGGCACCACTTGGTCCAACGATCGCTACTTTTTCACCTGCACTAGCCGTAAAGTTCACGCCATTGAGAACTGTTATTTCAGGACGGGAAGGGTAGTAGAATGAAACATTATCGAAGGAAAGGTCGCCTTTAATATGCTGAGTGATTTGATTATCTTTATCATCAATACTAATAGGCTCGTTCGTTTCATTTAATAATTCGACCACGCGCTCAGTGGCTCCCAATGTTTTTTGTATTTGCGCATATAGTTCGGCAAAGCCACCCATTGCACCGCCAACAAAACCGGCATACAATATAAATGAAGTTAGTTGTCCGATTGTAATTTCATGAACACTTACCAGGTAAGCACCATAGGTAGCTACTCCAATAATAGTTCCGAATAAACCTAATGTAATAAAGATTACAAAAGCTCCACGGTAGCGTGCACCACGCATTGCTAATTGAACAACCTCATTAATACTTCCGGAATAGCGAACCGATTCGTAAGCTTCATTTACAAAAGCTTTTACGTTGGCAATACCTTGCAAAGTTTCTTCAACAACCGTATTCGATTCAGCTAACTTATCTTGTGCTTTTCGGGCAATTTTACGAATGAACTTTCCAAAGAAAATGGCAAATAATACTAATACTGGTAAAACGCAAAGGATTAATAGCGTAAGTTTTCCGGAAACAAAGCTTAGCATTACAGTTCCCAACACCAAAATGATAAGCTGACGAAGAAACTCTGCTAAAGTAGTGGTGATACTGTCTTGTATTTGAGATAGATCTGATGAAATACGACTATTTAACTCGCCCACTCTGTTTTGAGCGAAAAAATTCATCGGAAGTGTGATCAGTTTAAAATAAGTGTCTTTTCGAATGCTGGCTAATGTTTTCTCAGCAACTTCAACAAACCATAAAATACGGAAAAATGAAAAAACGGATGATAATGCAAGAATTCCAAAGAGAATAAATGCAATTTCATGGATTTGAGTTAATTCTCCACGTTGGATGGAATGCGTTGCAGCATCAATCAGACTACCCATTTCTTTAGGAATAACCATGAATGCAAGGGTAGACAGCACTAAGAAAAATAAGCCTAAACCGAATTTAACCCGGTAAGGTTTCATGTATTTTAGTAGAGTAAAAGCGTGCTGTAATGATTCTTTTGAAATTTTAGCCTTTGGAAGTTCCTGTTCTGCAGCATTACTGCTATTCAATCGCTGACGCGCCATCTATATCCTATATATATAATAACCTGTGCAAATTTAACAAAATAGAGAGAAGAGGGTTTTATGTGGGATAATTTTACATTTTGATGATAAAGTATTCTATTAAAGTAATTACTAGCAGTGTTACCCATGTAATCAATAAAGCTTTTAAAGCATCCTTAGGATAAGGTGTTTGTTTTACTTTAAACCATTTTAATAGGTTTAAAATAACATAAACTAATCCGGTAACTCCAATTACAGCTTTTAAAATAGTTGTAACAACAAAAAAAACATTCATTTACTTGGTTTTATAATAATAATTAAGCGCAGGTATGCTGTTCAACAGACCAGGCCTCGGGTTTTTCGATAAATAAAATCTTTGTTTTGGCCCAGGTGCTTTTAAAAAGCGCTGAATCGCGATACGTGTTTAAATGGATTTCAGAATCCCAGAAACTGAACGTAAAAAAGCGGTTAGGAGCATTTGCATCTCTCAAAAGTTCTAAATGATGACAACCGTCAAAATTCCTTATCAATGCTTTTGATTCTTCAAAAACAGTTAGGAATTCATCCACTTTATCCGGATCAAAAGTCATTTTTACTATTCTCTTTATCATATCATTTCGGGTTTCGGGTTATTGGTTACGGGTTTACAAACTCGAAATATGCAACCAATAATTCGTAATTATTTAAACTCTATCCTTACAATATCTCCCAGTTGTAGTCCAAGCAATCCTGCAGCATTACCTTTATTAATAGCTATTTCCAAATAATTGGTAATACTGAATAACGCTAATTTTTCACCTTCCTGTACGTCGTTATAATGCTTGCTTATTTTGTTGATGGATTCATTTCTACGGAAATAAATATCAAATGAGCGATTATTTCCGACTGATTCATATAGTTCGCGGGTAATGTTGGTGATCACATTCTGAAACGAATCTATATAAATTACACTACCTCTAATGATAGTTGAATCAACAACAGGTTGAATAAGGGAACGATGATAATAATCGTTTACAGGTGTACCTATATCACTTATTTTTCCACCTTTTGAAAGATGGCAAGCTGCCTTAACGAATACATCGAGTAGCGGAAAATGACCAAATTCAGCGTTTGGCTGAATGGATATATTTATTATTTGCTCAGGTTTTTGATCAAAAAGCAAGGAAAATACACCATTATCCGGACCAATAAAAAAATGACCTTCATTTTCAACTGTCAGATAATTAGGCTTTTGATCATAATCTGGGTCAATTCCGATGACGTGTATGGTACCTTTCGGAAAAAATTTGAAACTATTTTTCAGAATAAATGCCGCTTGCGGTATATTGTAAGAAGAAATTTGATGAGAAATATCTACAATCCTGGCTTCAGGGTGCTCACTAAGAATGGCGCCCTTGAGTGCGGCCTGATAAAAGTCGCGGTGCCCAAGATCTGTAGTTAAGGTGATGATTGCCATTCGATATTATTTGGTTATTTTTACCGTTCAAAAATTTCCGACCGCAAATATTGGAATTAAAAAATTAAAAAGTACGACCTTGAGTGAAGCTATTTTGAAACTTGAACACGTTGACCCTGTTGTTTTCTGGGGAGCGGCCAACGAGCATTTTGAGATCCTGAAACGAAGTTTTCCTAAGTTAAGACTTGTTGCAAGGGGTACAGAAGTAAAAGCCTTAGGAGATGAGAAAGAACTTGGCTTGTTTACAGAAAAGTTCAATAACCTGACGAATCATCTCGAAAAGCATAACCAGTTATCGACGAGAGATTTTGAATTGATTCTGGGAATAACTCCAACAGCAACGATTAATATCAATCAACAACCGATAAATGGAGAAGGATCAGGAAATAAAGATGTAATTGTATTTGGTACTAATGGTATTTTGGTCAAAGCAAGAAGCGAAAACCAAAAGAAAATGGTAGACAGTGCCCAAAAGAATGATATCATTTTTGCAATTGGGCCTGCTGGTACAGGTAAAACATACACAGCTGTAGCATTGGCGGTTAGGGCATTAAAAAATAAAGAGGTTAAACGTATTATTTTAACCCGTCCGGCTGTTGAAGCAGGTGAAAACTTAGGTTTTCTTCCTGGTGATTTAAAAGAAAAGATCGATCCCTATTTACGTCCGCTTTATGACGCACTGGATGACATGATTCCTCCTGAGAAATTAAAAGCGTATCTAGAAAGCCGTACAATTGAGATTGCTCCACTAGCATTTATGCGTGGCCGAACGCTTGATAATGCGTTTGTGATTTTGGATGAAGCTCAAAATGCAACAGAACTGCAGTTAAAGATGTTCCTGACACGTATGGGACCGTCGGCAAAATTCATTGTAACCGGCGATGTAACCCAGATCGATTTACCAAAGAAACAACAATCAGGTTTGTTTAAAGCGCTAAATGTGTTAAAAGATATTAGTGGCATCGATGTAATTTACCTGAATGGCTCTGATGTTGTACGCCATAAATTGGTAAGACGCATTTTAGAAGCCTACGGTGATATTTAGATTTTTAAATTTCGGGTATGTGTTGCGAGTTGCGAATTATAAATCTCTAACTGCAACCAAACTCAGAAATATTTCATAGTTAAAAAAATTAGGCGGGTTGATAAGCAAATTCGTAACCCGCAACGCGTAACTCGTAATAAATTATAAATGACAAACGTATTAAAAGACACAAATTTTAATTTTCCTAAACAGCAATCATTTTACCGTGGTAAAGTTCGCGACGTTTATAATATTGACGGGAAATACCTTGCTATGGTAGTTTCTGACCGTATTTCGGCGTTTGATGTGGTTTTACCTCGTGCAATTCCGTACAAAGGTCAGGTACTTAATCAAATTGCAGCTAAATTTTTAGGTGCGACTAAAGACATTGTACCTAACTGGGTGGTTACAGTACCAGATCCTAATGTTACCGTTGGTTTGGTTTGTGAAACTTATCCTGTTGAAATGGTTGTTCGTGGTTATTTAGCAGGGCACGCAGCCCGCGAATACAAAGCAGGAAAACGTGTTTTATGTGGCGTTACTTTACCAGAAGGTTTAAAAGAAAACGATAAACTGCCAACTCCGATCATTACGCCTACAACTAAAGCAAAAGAAGGCCATGATATGGATATATCTCGTGAAGAAATTATTGCGCAGGGAATTGTTTCAGAACAAGAATACAAACAGCTGGAAGAGTACACACTGGCATTATATAAAAGAGGTACTGAAATGGCCGCTGAGCGTGGTTTGATATTAGTAGACACTAAATACGAGTTCGGTAAAAAAGACGGACAGATTTATTTGATCGACGAAATCCATACGCCAGACTCATCGCGTTACTTTTATAAAGATACTTATACGCAGTTACAGGCAGATAATCAGCCACAGCGTCAGCTTTCGAAAGAGTTCGTTCGCCAATGGTTAATTGAGAATGGTTTTCAGGGAAAAGACGGTCAACAGGTTCCGGAAATGACAGATGAAATTGTAAATTCCATTTCAGAACGTTATATTGAACTTTATGAGAATATCACTGGTGAAAAATTTGTAAAAGATAACTCGGTTGATATTCTATCAAGATTAGAGAGAAACGTTAACGATTTTATTCAAAAAAACGTATAACAAGTAATAATTTTTAGAAATAAAGTTTATTTTGGCGATTACAATTATAAAACCAAATTAAACCCATTACAAAAATTAGAACACGATGAAGTTTTCGGTTGATAAACACGAAAAGTATGTAGTATTTAAGCTTAACGAAGATAAGCTAAACTCCATCATTACTCCGATGCTTAAATCGGAACTCATTCTACTTAATGCCGAAGGCATCAGAAATATTATTCTTGATTTATCCGAGATAAAATATTCTGATTCATCAGGTTTAAGTGCAATTCTTTTGGCTCACCGTTTATGTAAAGGTGGTGAACAGGAAGGTACATTTGTTTTAACAGGTATTAGTCCTTCTGTTGAGAAATTAATCAAGATCTCTCAGTTAGAGAATGTGCTCAATTTAGTTCCAACGGTTGATGAAGCTATTGACTACATCTTTATGGAAGAGATTGAGCGAGATTTAAAAGGTGGAGCTGAAGAATAATCTTTAAAAGTATAGCGAGTGACCAAATTTGAAGTAACCATTTTGGGCAGTAGTTCTGCCACGCCTGCTCATCACCGCTATCCAACTGCGCAGATCGTTAATTACAACCAAAAATTTTTTATGATCGACTGTGGCGAAGGTGCCCAGTTTCAATTAAACCGTTATGGGTTTGGTTATAACAAAATCGATCATATTTTCATCAGCCATTTGCATGGCGATCATTATTTAGGATTAGTGGGATTGATTTCAAGTATGCATCTGAACGGACGTGCTAATGAACTAACATTAGCAGGTCCGCCAGAACTACTGGAAATTCTCGAAATTCAACTTAAATATTCCCAAACATTACTTCGCTATCCATTAAAGTTTATTCCGACTCAAACAGATCATCCTGAAGTAATTTTTAGAAACTCAGAAATTGAGGTAGAAACTATTATTCTGGATCACCGGATTCCATGTACAGGTTTTCTTTTTAGAGAGCTGAAACGTCCGCGAAGGGTCATTAAAGAATATATTAAGCAATTCAACATATCACCTGAACTTATTCCGATGATAAAAGAAGGTGCCGATTATGTATTGGAAGATGGATCAGTGCTACCGAATGCGGTGCTTACTGTTGATCCTCCTGAGCCTCGTTCTTATGCTTATTGTTCGGATACGATTATGAATACTAAAATAGTAGATCAAATAAGAGGAGTGGACCTCTTGTATCATGAGGCTACTTTTTTACATGATCTTCACCAGCGAGCAGCAGATACTTTCCATACTACCGCACGCCAAGCTGGTGAAATAGCCACAATGGCTGAAGCCAAAAAACTGATAATTGGTCATTTTTCAGCACGCTACCGCGATTTAAATCCTCATTTAGAAGAAAGCCAGTCTACCTTTGCCAATAGTCATTTGGCTAGGGAAGGCTTTACCTTTGCTGTTGGACAACAGTAGGTTTAGTCCTTGAGTCCTGAGTCGGGAGTTGAGGTTCATAGTTCATGGATCATAGTTCATAGTCTTTACCTTATAGTTTCATATCTAATCTGTGTAATCCAATATTTAGTTTAATCATCAAACTAATCTATGTAATCCAATAATATAATCATCAAAACTAATCTGTGTAATCCAAACATAATCTGTGTAATCACCTAAATATTTCTAAATTTGCCTACCATTAATTAACCTTTAAAAAATAGATTCAACTATTCTATGGCACGTTATGAATTGATTATGCCCAAAATGGGTGAGAGCGTAGCGGAAGCTACCATTATCAAATGGGTGAAAAATATCGGCGACAGGATTGAGGCTGATGAAAACGTCTTAGAGATTGCTACAGATAAAGTAGATTCAGAAGTGCCTTCTCCGGTTTCGGGTACCTTAGTAGAAACCTTATTTTCACAAGATGATGTAGTTCAGGTAGGTGCAACTATCGCCATTATTGAAACAGAAGGCGGTGTATCTTCTTCGGTTTCTGATGCCCAGCCAGAACCTGCTGTACATATTGAGGAACCTCAATCTGCTGAACTACCAGATATGAACCTGGTGAATGCAACATTAGGTCGTTCTGATGAAGCACCAGCTCCTGTAAAATCAAATGGTATACGTTTTTATTCTCCTTTGGTGCGAAATATCGCTGAAAGTGAGGGTATTTCAGGTACTGAATTAGATTCAATCGTAGGAACAGGATCAGAAGGTCGTGTTACCAAACAAGATATTTTAGCATACGTTCAGCAAAAAGCAGCTGGTACTATTGCAACTCCTTCCGTTTCAGCTCCAGCTCCACAAGTGGCTCCGGTAAAAGAAACTCCTGCTGCACCAGTTCAACCTCAAAAAGCCGCAACTCCTGCTATTGAAATTAAAGCTCCTGCAGTTTCTGTTGGTGGTGCTGATGAGATCATTGAGATGGACAGAATGCGTAAGCTTATCGCTGAGCATATGGTGATGAGTAAACATGTGTCGCCGCACGTTACTTCATTTGTTGAAGCAGATGTTACTAACATTGTATTATGGAGAGATAAGGTGAAGAAAACCTTCGAAAAACGCGAAGGTGAAAAGATCACGTTTACTCCAATATTTATTGAAGCAGTTGCCAAAGCAATTAAAGATCTTCCTATGATCAATGTTTCAGTAGATGGAACTAAGATCATTGTTCGTAAAAATATTAATATCGGTATGGCTACGGCGTTGCCAAGTGGTAACCTGATCGTTCCTGTTATCAAAAATGCAGATCAGATGAACTTGGTGGGCTTAACAAAGTCGGTTAATGATTTAGCTAATCGTGCTCGTAATAACAAGTTACAACCTGATGAGATACAGGGTGGTACATTTACATTGACGAATGTAGGTTCATTCGGTAATGTAATGGGAACACCTATTATTAACCAACCTCAGGCAGCAATTATGGCTGTAGGTGCTATTAAGAAGAAACCTGCAGTTATTGAAACTGAGTTTGGGGATGTTATCGCTATTCGCCATATGATGTTCTTATCACTTTCATATGATCACCGCGTGGTCGATGGATCGCTGGGAGGAATGTTTGTTAGAAAAGTTGCTGATTATTTGGAAGCATTTGACCCTAACAGGGACATTTAATAATATTGTAAAAACCGTTCCGATTAAAACCGGAACGGTTTTTTTAGCACTGAGATTTCCTTTTGTCTTACTTTAAATAAATAATTACATGAAAGATATTGAATTGCTCTTCGAGAACAATAAAAAGTTTGTAGAGCACTGGCTGAATGTAGATGAAAACTATTTTAAAAATCTGGCAAAATTGCAGTCACCGAAATTTTTATGGATTGGATGTGCAGATAGTCGTGTTCCGGCAAATGAAATTACCGGATTAAATCCAGGAGAGGTATTTGTTCATCGTAACATTGCCAATGTAGTAGTTCATACAGATATGAATTGTTTATCAGTAATTCAGTATGCTGTAAAAGTGCTAAAGGTTGAGCATATTTTAGTTGTGGGTCATTACGGATGTGGGGGAGTTAAAGCTGCTATGGGAAGTGATAAGTTCGGCTTGATCGACAACTGGCTAAGACATATTAAGGATGTTTATCGCATGCACGAGGATGAGCTGGATGCCGTTAAAGATGAAAACGAACGATTTAAATTGCTTTGTGAATTAAATGTAAAAGAACAAGTATTGAACGTTTGCAATACCAGCATCGCACAAAAAGCATGGACCGAAGGCCAAAAACTATCAATTCATGGCTGGATCTTCGACGTTGCAGACGGCATTATCCATGACCTGGACGTTTCTGTTTCAGATGCCAGCCAGATTAATAAGATTTATCAGTATAAATAAGGATTACGGGTTACGGGTTGTGAGTTTCGGGTTAATTTAATAGGGTTATTAATTCATAATTCGTAACCCATAACTCGTAATCCGAAACTCGTAACTCGTAAATTCGAAATCCTACCTCAGCGCCTTATCCATATCTGCGATCAGGTCTTCAATATGTTCAAGTCCTACTGAAACTCTTAACAGATTTTGTGGGGTTTTGGTATCCGGACCTTCCTGAGATGCTCTATGTTCAATTAAACTTTCCACACCACCTAAACTGGTCGCTTGAATAAATAAAGTAGTTTTATTGGCAACTTTAATTGCGGCTTCAGCACCACCTTTTACCAAAAATGATAACATACCTCCAAACCCGTTTTTCATTTGTCGGCTTGCCAGTAAATGGTCGGGGTGTGATGATAGTCCAGGGTAAAATACTTTTTCAACTGCGGGGTGTCCTTCAAGAAACTTTGCCAACGTCAGCGCATTCTCACTGTGGCCTCTCATTCTATAGGGTAACGTTTTAATTCCTCGTAAGGTTAAATAGCAATCGAAAGGAGAGGGAACCCCTCCGCCTAGAATTTGTACCATTCTTATTCGTTGGAAAAACTCATTGTTAGTTTTGGCAATAACCGCTCCACCTAAAACATCACTATGACCATTGATGTATTTGGTGGTAGCATGCATAACAATATCAACACCCATCTCCATCGGACGCTGAATGCAAGGGGTTGCAAAGGTATTGTCGACAGCAGTAATAATGTTGTTTTCCTTTGCCAATTTTACCACGTGTTCAATATCGGTAATTTTCATTAACGGGTTAGAGGGTGTTTCCATCCAAATTAAACGTGTGTTCGGCCGAATGTGTTCCTCAATTTGAGTGAAATCAATAAAAGTGATCCACATTTTAAGCCCAATGAAAATCTGTTTTAACTGGCTTCTGAGACCGTGATACATATCATCCGGAGCAATGATATGATCTCCTGGTTGCAAAGCCTGAAAAACAGCAAATGCTGCCGCAGAGCCGGAACCAAAGGCTAAAGCCGCTTCACCACCCTCTAATGCTGCCAAACAAGTTTCTAATTGTTTACGGTTAGGATTATTATGACGGGTATACATAAAACCTTTTGAATATCCAAGGTCTTCATCCCTCATAAAAGTTGTCGACAGGTTAATAGGTGGGGTAATGGCTCCTGTTGACTCATCAGGTTCATTGCCGGCGTGAATTGCTATTGTTTCCAGTTTCATTTTCGTAAATTGCTTATAATCAGTTTTTAATGTTTGCATTATACAAAATTGGCCAATCAGGCTTTTCTGTATGCCTTAAATTTACATAGTGTGATAGTTAAATGCAGAATATTTTGAAAGTAATAAACATTTAGAATCAGCTGATCCTAAAATTATAAATTGTTAAAGTAGTGGAAATAGAATTAGCCTCCGTCCAGTCTTTTAGTGAGAAATTGTTCAATGCCGTTGAATTAGCTAAAGATGATTGTTCTAACGAACATTTACATGAATTACGATTAAAGCTTAAAACAGTTAAAACATTTTGTGTTTTATGCGAAAATGTGCACCCTGATCATCATAGATCCAAAGAACTGTTTTCACCGTTTAAAAAGTTGTTTAAGCACGCCGGAAGGCTTCGGGATAATTACCAGCTGGAAAAGAAACTTAAGCATTATTTTACTGAAGATGAGAAATGGATAGAACAGCTTAAACATTCTTTACATAGTAAAAGACATGCATTGGAAGAAAAATTTATTAATAGGGCAAAGAAGTTTGCAGCTGATGACGCAGAGGCAGTTTTAGTGAAAGTTGCTTTTTGTCTTAATTCGGATAGGGCAGAGCAGGTAAAAAGTTTCCGGTTATTCTCTACCGAAAAAATGGCTGTTGTCGAAAAAATGATGTTTGAAGGATGCGATAACACTCAACTTCATTTTATCAGAAGTCAGCTAAAGCAAATCTTTTTGTTACATAAATTCTTAAGAATACGTATTGATAAGAAAAAAATTATTCCGCAAATAGATCATTTGCAGGAAGAATTAGGAACGCTGCATGATAGTGAATTATTGTATGAATTTGCTGATAAAAACCTGAACGATAATGCAATTGGTGAGAATGGACTGCAAAAAAGATTGCATGCATTAGAAACCATGATTGAAAAATTAAGGATAGATTGTCTTAAAAAGCTGTCATTGTTGGTTAATATTTCGCATTTTTGAAAAACAGTTATTAGTAAAAAATCGTTCTACATATAAAATAGTCAACATTGTTTACTATTTTATTATTTTTGTCAAAACTTAATACATGAGATCTGAAACACAACTTGACATACTTTTAGCAGATCCACATCTTGCTCCTGAATTAAAAAATATAGCTCAAAAAGTAAAAAACAGCGAACGCATAACATTTGATGAGGGTGTTTTACTTTTTGAAAAAGGTGAACTTGGCTATTTGGGTACACTAGCTAACTATATCAGGGAGAAAAAAAATGGCGATTATACCTACTTCAATCGCAATTTTCATATTGAGCCCACCAATCTTTGTGTGTATGATTGTAAATTCTGCTCTTACTCGCGTTTAATAAAGCAACGTTCAGAAGGGTGGGAGTTTACCATGGACGAGATGTTTGACATGGTAAAAAAATACGATGGTAAGCATGTTACAGAGGTTCATATTGTTGGAGGTGTACTACCACAGTATGATTTCAAATTCTATACTGAACTATTTAGCAAAATAAAAGCTCATCGTCCGGAACTGCATGTAAAAGCACTTACGCCAGTTGAGTATCATTATATCTTCAAAAAAGCGAAACTTAGTTATGCTGAAGGTATGCGTTTAATGAAAGAAGCAGGACTTGAGTCAATGCCAGGTGGTGGGGCTGAAATATTCCATCCGGATATTCGTAATCAAATTGCTGCCGATAAATGTACTGCTGATCAATGGTTGGAAATTCACGAGGAATGGCACAAACTGGGTATGAGGTCCAACGCAACTATGCTGTATGGACATATCGAAAGTTTTTGGCACCGGATTCATCATTTGGAAGAATTAAGAAAACTTCAGGATAAAACAGGAGGTTTCCAGGCATTTATTCCACTAAAATTCAGAAACAAGGATAATCAGATGTCTGATGTGGCGGAAGTCTCTGTTGTTGAAGATTTAAGGAACTATGCCATTTCACGCATCTATCTAGATAATTTCGATCACATCAAATCCTATTGGGCAATGATCGGTCGCGTTACATCACAATTGTCGTTGGCCTTTGGTGTGGATGATATCGATGGAACTATTGACGATACAACAAAGATTTATTCAATGGCAGGCTCGGAAGAACAGCACCCGGCAATGAGTACCGAAGAATTAGTTGAATTGATAAAACATGTAAACCGTCACCCGATTGAGCGTGATACCTTATACAATACTGTCACCGATTATATGAACTACGATTTTTCTGCTGAACAGAAAGAAGCCGGGTTTATTTCTTTGCCGGTTATTCAATAGCTATTAGCTTTTAGTAATTAGCTACTAACGTCTGGTTATTTTACAAAATATAGTGCTAAAGGCTAATCGCTATCAGCCAAAAGCCAACCAAAACAAACTGAATGGAAATATTGTCAAATCACCCTGCATTTTTAGGTGAGGATGTAGATTTACAAAACCGAGATTACCAAAAGATCCTATATATAGTCAGACATGGAGAAACTGATTTCAATCGTAGTGGGGTAGTGCAAGGTCGTGGAGTAAATACTGATTTAAATGATCTAGGCCGTGAACAAGCTCAACGTTTCTTTGAAACTTATAGAACCGTGCCGTTTGACAAAGTATATACTTCTACATTAAAACGTACTCATCAAACGATGCATCCTTTTATTGAAGGAGGTTTGCAGTGGGAACAGCATCCTGGATTTGATGAATTGGATTGGGGCGAAAATGAAGGCAAACCTTATCATTCGGAGGTTGTTCAAAGTTTTACAGCGGTAACCGATGCGTGGACAAGCGGTCAGTATGATGTGCGGTTTACCGGTGGCGAGAGCCCGCTGGAAGTTAGTAAGCGTCAATTGGAAGCAATTGATCATGTACTTTCACAGGAAAATGAAAAACAAGTGTTGATATGTATGCATGGCCGTGCTATGCGTATTTTGCTTTGTGGTTTGCTCCAGATTGAGTTTAAACACATGGATTCATTTATCCACCAAAATACATCTTTATACACCCTGGGATATGATGGGCAGCGCTTTGAGATGTTAACTTTTAATTCCTTGGCCCATTTGGAGGATTAATGATGAATGATAGAAACCAAAAATTGAGAATTTCTGCTGTATCTTATACCAATACCAAGCCCTTTATTTATGGTTTAGAGCATTCGGGTATTTTAAATAAGGTAGAGTTATCTCGCGATATCCCAGCTGATTGCGCACAAAAACTTATTGATAATCAAGTAGATATTGGATTGATTCCAGTGGCCGCGTTGCTTAGGTTATCCTATTACGAGATTGTGGCTGATTACTGCATAGGAGCTACCGGAGCAGTAAATTCGGTATTTGTTTTTAGTGATATTCCGGTTGAAGATATCAAGACAATCCGTTTGGATCCTCAATCACGCACTTCGAATAATTTGGCTCGTATCCTAATGAAAAAACATTGGAAAATTGATCCGGTGGTTTTGAATGAAGGCGAAGCTGATGCGCAAGTGTTGATAGGCGACAGAACTTTTGGAAGAAAAGATGAATTCAATTATGTATATGATTTAGCAGAAGAGTGGCAAAAACTAACAGGTTTACCATTTGTGTTTGCAGTGTGGGCAGCCAATAAGCCAATAGATGAAGCTATTAAAGCTGAGTTAAATGCGGCTTTGGCGTATGGCATTGAACATCGCCCTGAGTTATTGAAAACCATAGAAAAGCGCAGTGATTTTGACATTGATTATTACCTGATGCATAGTATTGATTTTGTGTTTGATGAGAAAAAGCATGAAGCATTAAATCTTTACCTTGAATATCTTAAAGAAATTGATCATAGTCTGGTTCCTGAATTTTCTATTTAATGTTGTGCTATGCAAAGATCTATACAACAAATACGCTCTACCATTGAACCTTTACGTGAACAGCTGATTAAACATCCGCTGTACGAACACATTAAAACCATTGATCATCTGCGTATTTTCATGGAACACCATGTTTATGCCGTATGGGATTTTATGTCGTTGCTAAAGAGTCTTCAGCAAAATTTAACTTGTACAGAAGCACCTTGG
This sequence comes from Solitalea canadensis DSM 3403, assembly GCF_000242635.2. Taxonomy (NCBI): domain Bacteria; kingdom Pseudomonadati; phylum Bacteroidota; class Sphingobacteriia; order Sphingobacteriales; family Sphingobacteriaceae; genus Solitalea; species Solitalea canadensis. The sequence goes on along the minus strand of NC_017770.1, from coordinate 2,209,013 downwards.
ATGCCTGTAGGTTCTGCTGAAACACGTTATTTGATCAACGAGATTGTAGTAGGTGAAGAAAGTGATGTAGATCAAAACGGTAAACGCACAAGCCATTTTGAACTTTATCTTGATGCGATGCTTCAGGCTAAAGCTGATAAATCAAAGCTGAAATTTTTTCTCAAATGCGTTACCGGTATTTATTCAGTTGAAAACGCCTTACGTACGGCAGAGTTAGCTGAGTCTATTCAGCAGTTTGTAAACTTTACCTTTGATACCATTGCAGAAGGCAAGTTATATACACAGGCTGCCGTATTTACATTCGGTCGTGAAGATTTAATTCCAGATATGTTCTTGTCAATTCTGAAAGAGTTAGATCAGCAGTATCCTGGAGAAATCAGCATATTCAAATATTATATCGAACGTCATATCGAAGTTGATGGCGGTCATCATGGAGAGCTTGCTCTTAAAATGACGCAAGAACTTTGCGGGGATGATGAAGAGAAATGGGAAGCAGCAGAAAAAGCAGTAATTGGTGCTTTGAAAGCCCGCATTAAACTTTGGGATGGTATTCTTTACGAGATAAAGAGAAAATAAGGGTTTCACGCAAAGCCGCTAAGATGCACGTTTTTAAGCTTAATTTCTTTGTGCCTTAGCGGCTTTGCGTGAATTTTTAATCTATCTTCAGCACAATCTTCCCGAACTGTTCCGATTTTTTCATTCGTTCCAAAGCCTCATTTGCTTCTGTAAAGTCAAATACTTTGTCTACTACCGGGAGTAATTTATGCTGTTCAATAAAACGAAGCATATTTTCAAAATCATGTTTGCTCCCCATAGTAGAACCTAAAATGTTTAACTGTTTCCAGAAAATCCGGCGAGGGTCAAGGTCTTTGATCGTTCCTTTTGTTGCGCCATAAAATACAATTCGTCCACCTGGATTGGCAAGCTCCACTAAATCCCTAAAGCCTTCACCTGCTGCACTATCGACAATCACATCAAAACCACCAGCCATTTCTTTCAGATCGTTTACCCATGATGAAATGCGATAGTTTACACCTCCATAAGCACCTAAGAATTTGGCCTTCTCAATTTTTTCATCAGAGCCAGAAGTTACATATACTTCGCATCCTTCAGCCACTGCATATTGCAAGGCAAATAATGCTACACCACCGCCAACACCATTGATCAGCACCTTCTCTTTAGCTTGAGCACCCGCTCTTGAGAATAACGCTCTAAATGCAGTTACTCCACCTAATGGAATTGCAGCTGCTTCCTCAAAACTTAAGTGTGCCGGTTTATCGTACAGATTGATAGCTTTTGTTTTTACATACTCAGCAAAAGTGCCATCTTCTGGTAAGCCTAAAATTTTGAACTCCTTTGCCTGGTATTTTTCCGTATTGCCCCAAAAATTCCCAGGGTTAATAAGCACTTCCTTGTTTAGCCAGGCCTTGTCAACATCTTCACCCACCTCACTTACAACACCTGCGCCATCAGAACCCAGAATAATAGGGTATTTAATACCGGCATATAATCCAACCTGAATCCAGTTATCTCTATGGTTAAATGATGCGGCTTTAACTTTTACCAAAACTTCATCCGGTAGTAATGATGGAGTTTCCACTTCTTTTACTGTTAAAGGTTGATTTAACCCTTCAAGAACTAATGCTTTCATTTTATTTTGGTTAAGCGGTTAATCGTTCTAAAACTAATTTAATTGCTTTTTCAACAATTGCAGAGGGATTCTTGCTAAACTTTTTCTCAAGTCGAGCTGCCAAAATAGCATTTATTGAACAAGCTTTGTGTCCCAACACTTTTGCCATTCCTAAAATCCCGGCTGTTTCCATCTCTAGGTTAGTAATTCTGGAACCATTATAAGTGAATTGCTGTAATTTAGTTATAAAATCGGGATGGCGGTTGGGAACTCTGATCGTTCGTCCCTGGGGAGCATAAAATCCACTACAGGTAACGGTCATGCCCTCAAGCATACCTTCTGATAATTTACTTTTCAATGTTTTATCCGCAGAAAATACATACGGACTAAAAGATAATTGTTCATTTAGTGCTTCTAGAATAGTTAACTCAGTATTGGAATTCTCATATTCGTAATAGCGCATTAAATTATCAAATCCGATTCCGTAAGTGGTAAAGAGCAAAGTATCCATTGGGATGTCGGGTTGTAAACTGCCAGACGTTCCGATACGGATAATATCTAACGATCTATGTACCTTTTTTTCTATACGCTCTTGAAAATCTACATTTACCAAAGCGTCTAACTCATTGAAAACGATATCAATATTATCTGTCCCGATTCCTGTAGAAATCACTGTGATTCGTTTATTTCCAATACTTCCAGTATGTGTAACAAATTCTCGTTTATTCTTTTTTAACTCGATTTTGTCGAAATATTTAGAAACCTCGCCTACACGCTCCAGATCTCCAACTGTAATTATGGTATCAGCAATATCTTCAGGAAATAGATTTAAATGGTATACAGATCCATCTGGGTTTAAAATCAGATCAGTTTCGGAAATTAGCATTAATGACAGATTTATTGATTGTGCTTAAATTTACAATTTTAGAAAAGAAATAGTTGAAAGGGAAGGTGCTATACTGTCCTTAAATAGTGAATCCCTGCCTTTAAACCTTCCAGTTTGCCTATTAATCGGTTAACCTCCGATTTCTTTAACTCAAATTCAATTGAACAGGCATTGTCAAACTGTTGATTAAGAATTTTTATGGCATCGTCCTTAAGTACCTTCATTACATCATTCATCTGTAAATACTCAAAATCAACACGATAAACATCATTAACAGTTTTTTGAATTATTGCAGCATTATTCAAGGCTTCTATGGTTGCTGTTTTATAGGCATTTATCAAGCCGGGTACACCTAATAATGTTCCTCCAAAATACCTAACCACAAATACAACCACATTGGTAACATCTTTGGACAGTAAGACATTCAGAATCGGTCTTCCCGCAGTTCCGGAAGGTTCTCCATCATCATTGGCCCTAAAAACGGAACGATCAAGTCCGAAACGCCATGCATAGCAATGATGCCGTGCAGTAGGATGCTCTTTTTTCAATACTTGCAACCATTCTTTTACCTCATCTTCCGTTTTAACCGGATAAGCATAGGCCAAGAATTTACTTCCCTTATCTCGAAAAATACCCTCAGCCGGAGCTGCTATAGTTTGATATGTATCTTCAAATAACATTAAGCGAATGAAAAAATAATAATTGAAATAATAGCGACTAAAATGCCCAGTTTATTTCTCAGACTTAATTTTTCACTAAAAATGAAAAAACCTACAATTGAACCCAAGGTAATTACCCCAACATCAAGTGCAGAAAAAATAACCGAGGGCTTAGTACTCTCCAAATGGAGTGCTTTTAAATAAAATATGATAGAGAAGAAATTGAAAGAACCTAACAATAGGCCTCCAATTGCAGTTTTTAGAGAAAACTTGGATTTTCCTGTTGTAAACAAATAAGCAAGTACGATGAACCCTAAAAACATGGCAATTCCAAATACAGTCGACAACGCGGTGGTAAATGGAACTTCTTTGTTTTGGGCAAGCCGATTAAACAGCACATCAATAACCCCGGTTCCTGAAAAAACGATCAATGGAAAAAATACAGATGCCTTTTTATTGCCGTCCTCATTTTTAGTATAAGGAAGTGATAAAATAATGGCTAGGAAGCCTGTTAAGAGTCCTGCAATTTTAATGGGGTTTAATTGCTCTCCAAATAAGATAAAAGCAGCCAGAACAGGTATCAAGAGTGATAGGCGTTGTGCTACAGCCGTTATCACCATACCTGAATAGGTGATTGATCTTGAAATGAAATAAAACAACGATAACAACAGCAGTGCAAGAATAGTGTACTCTGGCAGCAGGTTGCTGTGCTGGCCTACAATTTGTAAATCGGGTTTAAAGAAAAGATAAGATAGAATTAAGGCAGTAGGATAATTAATTATAATAGCCTGTAGTGAGTCAATAGAATATCTGTTAAAAAGCTTTAAAAGAACGGCAACTGCAACACTGCAGAGAATGCTTAAAAATATGTAAAACATTGTTGTAAATTAAAGGTTAGTGAGATGTTTATATCTTTTCAGAGCGCTATATAAGGATTGTTTTTATTGGCAATAATTGTCAATTCATCCTGGTCGATCATTTCCGATGAGATAACTTTACCGGAAACTGCTGGGGCTGGAGTACCATTTTCCAGGGTCTTTTCTCCTGTGAATACACGAGCCTCGTCCCATAATCCATAGTTAATAAACTGGTTAAGCACATTTGCTCCTCCTTCAATAATAACCGACTGAATATCTTGTAAATACAATTGATACATCATGAATTGAGGTAAATACTCGTTGAATTCTAAGGTGTTATAATAAACGTTGCCTTCCACACCTAATTTTGATTCATTGTAAACAATCGTTTTGGCTTCGTTATTAAAGATGTTCAAGTCTTTAGGAAGCTTCAAAAGACGGTCTATAACCACTCTGACTGGGTTCCTTCCGGCGAAATCTCTAACTGTTAACTGAGGATTGTCAGTCAAAGCAGTTCTTGAACCAATTAGAACAGCATCTTCTTCACTTCTCCATTTATGTACCAGTTGTTTAGCTCTTTTTCCCGTAATCCAGAATTGTGAATGATCAGTTGGAGCAAAATACCCATTGGCAGTTTGTGCCCATTTTAGAATAATATACGGACGATGTTGTGTCTGAAGCGTGATAAATCGTTTATTTAATGCCAAACACTCATTTTCAAGTACGCCTGTTAATACTTCGATACTAGCATTTTTTAATAGCTCGATGCCTCGTCCGCTTACTTTTTCATAGGGGTCTTTACAGCCAATAACCACTTTTGGGATTTTGTGCTTGATAATTAAATCAGCACATGGAGGTGTTTTTCCATGATGAGAGCAGGGTTCCAAGCTAACATAAATGGTGGAGCGCTTTAATAGCTCCTCCGCATCAGCATAATTTTCCAATATGGAGTTAATCGCATTTACTTCCGCATGGGCTTTACCGAATTGTTTATGATAACCTTCGCCGATGATTTTTTCGTCACATACAATTACCGCACCAACCATGGGGTTCGGACTTACCGATCCAAGCCCGTTAAGGGCTAATTCGATGCAACGTTTTATGTAGAGTTGATGTTTATCCATGAGCAGTGCAAAAGTAAGATAAATATAACCGCAAAGACGCAATGACGCTAAGAAAAGTCTTTATGTAGAGGGGCATGTGGATGTAATTTTGATAATCAACAACCTGGTTATTGAAGAATATCGAATAGTAGAGATATTATATTTCTTTGCGCCTTTGCGGCTTGGCGTTACATCACTACTTTTGTTGTATGCCACTGGTAAAAGAATTTGAAAACCACCTTACGGAAAAGCTCTCCGTTTTATATGATCAGCAGGAAGCTCGTAGTATTGCTCAGTTAGTGCTCATGCATCTTCTTAAGTTTAACAAGGTACAGCTTTCCATGAATGGAATTCGGGAATTGACTATGCAGGAAGTAACCTCAATAGAAATGGTGCTCATCGAATTATTAACAGGTAAACCGGTGCAATATGTATTAGGTGAAACTGAATTTTATGGTTGCCGGATAAAAGTCAATGAAAATGTGCTTATTCCGCGCCCCGAAACGGAAGAACTGGTACATTGGATATTGGCAGATCAGAAAAAGAACAGTAAAGAAGATATTTCTATTCTTGATGTTTGTACCGGAAGCGGATGCATACCCATTGCCTTAAAAAAAAACCTGCATTCAGCAAAAGTTCAAGGTCTTGATATTTCTTATGGTGCTTTAGAAACAGCTATGCAAAACGCTGTGCTTAATAAAACAGAAGTAAAGTTTTATCAGTGCGATATTTTGCAGTTGCAACCCGTAAATGAAAGAGAGTTTGATATTATTGTTAGTAATCCCCCTTATGTTCGCGATTCTGAGAAAGAAAAGATGCATAAAAATGTACTGGATTTTGAACCTCATTTAGCTTTATTTGTAGAAGATAATGATCCTTTACTGTTTTATCGTTCAATTGCCAATTTTGCAGCTAAGGCATTAAAAACAGGAGGAGCGCTTTATTTCGAGATCAATGAGGCATTGGGTTTGCAAACCAAGGAAGTAATGGAGCAAGCCGGTTTCGCTTATATTGAAATTAAGAAAGATCTTTACGATAAAGATCGGATGGCGAAGGGAATTCTAAAATAATTGCGCTTGATTATTAGGGGTGAAAAACAAACATCAAAAAATAAATAAACCAACAACTATGACCGACGAACAGCCGTATTACCGGGTAAAATACTCTCAGACCACTATCACCGAATTAATGGTTCCATCTTATGCTAATTTTGGCGGCAAGATTCATGGAGGTACTTTACTATCATTAATGGACAAAGTGGCTTATGCATGCGCATCCCGTCATGCCGGATCTTACTGTGTAACCGTTTCTGTGGATGAAGTCAATTTTTTAGCACCTGTTGAAGTAGGTGAATTAGTTTCATTACATGCTTCGGTTAATTACGTAGGGAATACATCATTGGTGATAGGTATTCGTGTGGAAAGTGAAAATGTTAAAACCCGGAAGATAAAGCATACCAATACCTCCTACGTAACAATGGTGGCAAAGGATGAAAAGACGAATGAGCTTAAAAAAGTTCCCGGATTAATACTGGAGGATAAGGAAGAGGCAAGACGTTTCATTGAGGCGATTAAGCGCAAGGAGTTAAAGAAACGATATGCACATGAGTTTGATAATGTAAAGGCTGAAGAAACTCTGGAAGGCAATCTTTCGTTATTGTCGGGTCAGCGTTGTGTTTTAAATTTAGATGAAGCGGGTTTATAATGATGAAGAGATTACTAGTTATTATCTGTTTATTTCCATTGCTGAGTTGTGCTCAGCAGCAACAGAAGAAATCTGATATTGTTATTAAAGATATTAACGATAAAGTTATTTCTTATGATGAAATGAGTTACTTGTTATTAACAGGCGACTATAAAATGCAGCAGTTGAAAAATGAACAGGGAGAATTTTCGGAGATCAAACTTTTAAAAACTACTCCACAGGAAAAAGATGCTGCATTACAAACGTTAAGTACACCCAATCCATTTTTTAAACATGGTGAAAATGTTCCCAATGAAAAATTCACCACAATTGACGGTCAGGAACTGAGTTTTGAACAGCTTAAAGGGAAGGTGATAGTTGTGAATGTATGGTTTACAACCTGCGCTCCTTGTTTAAAAGAAATGCCCGAACTGAATGAGTTGGTTGAAGAATACAAGTCTAATGAGAAAGTTGTTTTTCTTGCTTTTTCAACAGATAATAAACAAACGGTTGAACGTTTCCTGACTCGTCGTTCGTTCAATTATAAACACATAGCCGGAGTAGGAGATATGTTGGAGAAATTGGAACTAGGAACTTTTCCAACCAACCTGGTTATAACTCCTGAAGGAAAGACAATGTTTATTGCCGGTGGATATTTTCCGACTATTAAACAAATCCTTAAATATATGATAGATAAGTCATTGGATATAAATGATTTATAGTTTAATATTGTCTGTTAATAATAGCTATTAAGTTACGATTGCACTTTTTACTGATATAGAATTATTGCCGTTTTGGCTTAGCCAAGACGGCGATGAGTTTTGCACCTATCGGCGCAAAAACTGCTTTTATAATCTTTGTTTCTACCGATCTTATACTCCGAAGGAGTAGTTATTTTTTATTAACTGACAACTAATAACTGACAACTTGAGTTAGCTAATTAGGCTCTTGGATGAAAATCGATAATGGTTTGTCTTAAGAAGTCTCTGTCGAGATGCGTATAGATTTCGGTGGTAGTAATAGACTCGTGCCCTAGCATTTCTTGTACAGCGCGTAAATCGGCACCTCCCTCTACAAGATGCGTAGCAAATGAATGTCGTAATGTATGCGGACTAATCGTTTTCCTGATGCCCGCTTTTTCAGCCAAATCTTTAATAATGATGAATACCATAACCCGGCTCATTTGCGAGCCTCTGCGGTTAAGGAATACAATATCTTCATTACCTTGTTTTATAACCTGATGATTTCTAATGGATTCTTTATAAATGGTTAAATGCTTAATGGAGGAAGAGCTCATTGGAACCAAACGCTCTTTATTTCCTTTTCCAATCACTTTCATAAACTCTACATCAGCGTAAATAGATGAAAGTTTCAGGTTAACTAACTCTGATACACGTAATCCGCTGCCATATAGCATTTCCAGCATTGCCTTGTTGCGAATTCCTTCAGGAGTAGAAAGGTCAATCGTATCGATTAATTTGTTGATTTCATGAATACTTAACGTGTCGGGGAGCTTTCTTGCAAGCTTAGGTCCCTCTAGTAAAGCGGTTGGATCATCTGCTATTACATCCTCCAAAACTAAATACTGAAAAAAAGAACGTAAGCCTGACAGTATACGCGCCTGAGTGCTAGCCTCCATCCCTAATTCATAGATCCACATTAAAAAATCTTTTAAATGTTGAAGCTTTATCTGGGTAATTGAAATGTTTAGTTGTTTGTATTCAATAAATTGGGATAGTTTATTTACATCATTAATATAAGCATCAACAGAATTTGACGAGAGCGATTTTTCCAGTTTTAAATAAGATCGGTAGGCTTTAATATAATGTTCACTATTCATTGATCAATTAATACGATGTTCAATATTACTACTTGCGTTTGAAATATTAGACTTCAAAGGCTATTATTGTGACAATTTCTACGATTAATAATTATAATAACATTTTATGAAAATACTCATCATAAACGGACCTAACCTGAATTTACTTGGTAAACGTGAACCAGAGATTTATGGCAGCCAAACTTTCGAACAGTATTTTGAGGAGTTGAAAGCCAAATATCCGATTATTGAGTTATCGTATTTTCAAAGTAATAGCGAAGGTGTACTAATAGACAAGCTCCATGAAACAGGATTTTCCTATGATGGAATTATCTTAAACGGAGGGGCTTATACGCACACATCAATTGCCATTGCGGATGCAATAGCCGCCATTAAAACCCCGGTAGTAGAGGTTCATATTTCTAACGTTTACGCACGTGAAGCGTTTCGTCATCATTCCTATTTTTCAAGCAATTGTAAAGGTGTGATTGTAGGTTTGGGTATTGATGGATACCGTTTGGCTTTAGAAAGCTTTCTTAAATAGATTAAATTGTAGTTAGAATTTTTTATTGATGCTCCCCTTAATTCAAGCAACTGATATTTCATTTAAAGTTCATGGAGAAACGATCCTTCATGAAACTTCCTTTACGGTCAGTAAAGGAGAGTGTATTGTTATTACAGGAGCATCTGGTAGTGGAAAAACAACGCTGGGTAAAATCATTGCGGGACATTATCCGGTTTCTTCGGGTTCAATTACTGTTGCAAATGATTTACGTAAAATATTTGTACATCAGCAACATGACTTTAGATTTGCCTTTCATTCCCGTTCCTACTTCGGGCAACGATTTGATCGAAATTACGAGGGACAGTTTCCAACCGTACATAAAATATTAAGTAAGGATACAGACGAAAGCCTTTTGAATCATGTAGTTAACTTGCTCCATTTGCAGGAAAAGTTAGACCAACCGGTAATTGAACTTTCTAACGGAGAGGGGAAAAGGGTGCAGTTAGCACAGGCTTTGCTTTTACAGCCACAATTAATGGTTTTAGATCAACCTTTTATCGGATTGGATGTACAAACCAGACAGCAGCTGCATCAATTGATTACAAGGCTTAAAAATGAGGGAATCACAATTGTCATGGTTTCTTCTCCAGAAGAGATTCCGGCATGTACTGATCGGGTCTTCCTGTTGGAAGGAGGTAAACTATCCGGAATTGTTATTCCCAATGAACTCATTATTAAACAGGAAAATCATTATAATGCCATTAAAAACGAAATTGAATGGCAGGAAATAGAACGATTGTCGCCAGTAGCGAATGACGCATTTGAAAATGCCGTTCATATGTCGAATGTGAATATTTGTTTTGAGGATAAAGTTATTCTGGATGATGTATCGTGGACTGTTAAAAAAGGTGAACATTGGGCATTGATAGGCCATAATGGTTCAGGAAAATCAACATTGCTAAGTCTGATTAATGCAGATAACCCACAAGTGTATTTGAATGATGTGCAGTTATTTGACCAAAAAAGAGGCGGCGGTGAAAGCATTTGGGAGATTAAAAAGAAAATCGGGTATGTATCACCAGAAATGCATGTGTTTTTTCAGCGAACAAGCTCCTACGTAGAGTCAATTTCACTTTCAGCGAATGATTACACCCTTGACGGATTCTCCCAAGAGCAAACCAGTTGTTATGAGGCCATTTGTTCGGGCTTTAATGATCAAATGGGATCTTCTGCTAACATTACCTATAACCAGCATTCATTGGTGTTGCATTGGCTGGAAGCATTGGAACTGAAAAAACTTCAGGATAAACCATTCTATAAAGCATCATTAGGAGAACAACGTGTATTGTTATTGATCAGGTCTTTGGTTAAAAATCCACCTTTACTGTTGTTGGATGAACCATGCCAGGGATTAGATAGGTATCAAACACAACGTTTTACCTCTATAGTCGACAATATATGCCGTCACTTTAATAAAACCCTAATCTATGTTTCTCATTATTCCAACGAGATGCCTTCTTGTATAGAACATCAACTTATTCTTGAAAAAGGAAGAATAAAAGAGATTTTCTAAGTGTTTATACTCAATTAGTTAGCGAATAAATACCTTTTCTTTTTTGTAAAATTGTTTTTAAATTTATTAATTAACTGTAACACAGTTTGTTATAAATTAACATTGCTATGAAAAGGATTATTATTTGCTGTGATGGAACATGGAATGAGCCCGGCAAACATCCTACGAATGTTCAAAGAGTATTTGAAGCTATAAGCCCGAAGGGAAAAACAGTTATTGATGATGTAGAACACGAAATCGATCAAATTTCCTTTTATATACAGGGAGTCGGAACAGCTGGCCTGATGGATAAATATCTTGGAGGGTTTACAGGTAAGGGAATTGATGATAATATTATTGAAGCTTACAAGTTTTTAATCGGTAATTACTATCCTGGCGATCAGATTTACCTATTTGGTTTCAGTCGAGGTGCCTACACCGCCCGAAGTCTGGCAGGATTGATTCGCAATTGTGGCATTTTAAAGCCTACCAAGTTTAACCATCTTCTTGAAGCCTATGGTAAGTACAGACATAGCAAAAATCACCCTGAGAGTCCTGAAATGATTGACTACAGGAGACGATTTGCTTTGGCTGATGAGGTGCCTATCAGGTTTATTGGAGTTTGGGATACGGTGGGAGCCTTAGGAATACCCGCAAGACTGGCATTACAGTCAAATATGAAGAAATACCAGTTTCATGATGTTAAACTCAGTAGTAAAGTAGAGTATGCCTACCATGCATTAGCGATAGATGAGCGGCGATCACCTTTTAGACCTACCTTATGGGAGTTAAGTGATACAGTTAAAAAAGATCCGAATCATAAACAGGTATTAGAACAAGTATGGTTTCCCGGAGTGCATAGTGATATAGGTGGAGGATATCCTGAAAAGGGTTTAAGCTTTATCTCTTTACTATGGCTGGTTGAAAAGGCAGAAGCAACAGGATTATGCTTTAACCCGGTTTACAAACGATGGGTTAAAGTGGTGGCCGCTTGTCAGCAAAATTATATGTTGCATAATGAAGAGAGCCTAATGTATAAGATAATGCTAAACATTAGAAACAGGCGGATAGATGATATGGCATGGAAAAAGCAGGTGCGGCATGAAATGCTACATTCCTCTTTGGATTGGTATAAACGTGTAAATAATAACTATCGACCTAAAAATGTAACGAGTTCAATTTCAAGCTGGCTACCGCATACACCATAAAAAAGCTTCCGGTTAACCGGAAGCCCTACACAATCTATATCACTAAAAACTAACTCTTTTCTAATTATAAAATGGCTGCAAAGCCTTTAATGATGGCAGATAATCTAATAGCATCATAAACTCTTGCTTGCGTTGCGCCATGTTTGATAACTGAATCTTCATGGGCATTTACACACATTTCGCAACCGTTAACAGCTGACACGGCCAGGCTCATTAATTCAAAGAATTCTTTGCCTAAAACAGGACTCATCATTACACTCATTTTAATACCAGCCGGTGTTTGATTGTAATAATCTTTGTTGGTGTAATGACGGAAACGATAAAAAACATTGTTAACGTTCATCATTGAAACAACAGCAACCGTTTCAGCTACTTCTTCAGCAGAAGCACCGTTTTCAGTTGCCATCTGTTCGAAAACAGGAATTAAAACGTTGTTTTTTTCATTTAAAGCAATTGAAAGGGCTAATAATGCACTTTCTTTTTTGGTAAGATTTGGGTAATTAAGCGAATTTTGTACGTTAATCTTTAAATCTTTCAGATACTTGCTATCAGCATCCGCTAGTTTTACTAACTCAGCTGAAACATTATCTTCACTAATATTTAATTGTTCAAATAAAGAAACGAGTGTTTCGTTCTGTATAGCGATCATAATAATTTAATGGGATTTGAAGGAGAGAATTACCTCCTCGAGTTTTTATAGTGTTTTCATAAACACGTTGGAGCTTGCTCCAACGTGAACAGGAAATAAAAGTAAGACTCAAATTTATGCTTTGATGGTTTCTTCACCTTTTGTCCAGTTACAAGGGCAAAGCTCATCAGTTTGTAATGCATCTAATACACGTAATACTTCCACAACATTACGGCCTACACTTAAATCGTTTAAGCTCACCCAACGAATTGTTCCATGAGGATCTACGATATAAGTAACACGGTAAGCAACTTTTTCTTCCGCTTCTAAAATTCCCAATTCTTCCGCTAATGATTTTGAAGTATCAGCTAACATCGGGAACTTAAGGTTGCGTAAGTCATCATGATTTTTTCTCCAGGCAAGGTGAACAAATTCACTATCGGTTGATGCTCCGATTAATTGAGCATCTCGATCTCTAAAATCCTGGAATTTATTATTGAATTCAGCAATTTCCGTAGGACAAACGAAGGTAAAATCTTTTGGCCACCAGAACATTACCATCCATTGATTTGCATTAATATGATCTTGCGAAGTGATATCAAAAAACTCGCTACCTTTTTCAATTGATACTACTGCTTGTTTTTTGAACTCCGGAAACTGTGAACCTACTGATAAAATTCTGTTTTGCATGTCTTATTATATTTATTGTTTTTCTTTTTGATGGCGCAAAGGTGAGGCTTCTGTTGTTATAATTCAAATCGATTGTTTTTATATCTATATAGATAATATTTATATCGCATTTTAATGGCTTATATTTCAATGATAAAGTGAAAAATAATTGATTTTTGGCTGATAAAAATCATATTTTAGAATTGCATTTAGTTCTATTTTTGATTCTAACAACAATAAAGGTGCTATGAAAAAGAGAGAACCTGTAAGTCATATAATGACTAAGACGGTGTACACCGTTGAGGATACTGATGATTTAAGAAAGGTAGTTGATCTTTTGAAACAACACTCGATCCGGCATATTCCTGTAGTTAAAGGGAAAGAAGTTGTGGGTATAATTAGCCGGTCTGATATAAACAGATTAACCTTTGGAGCATTATTCGACAACCAGGATGGCACAGACGAGGCAATTCTGGATATGTTAACAGTTCCTCAGGTTATGACGTCAAAACCGAGAACGCTTACATCAGAAACAACTATTCGTGATTTAGCTGAAATTTTTACGCAAGAAGAGTTTCATGCATTACCGGTAGTTGATAATGGAGAGTTAAAAGGCATTGTTACAACAACAGATGTCGTTAAGTACTTGTTGGAACAATATGAGTAGGGGGCGTTAAACTTCCCTTACGATTTTACTGAAACACTTTTTACGTTTAACAAAATAAGCCCAAACAATGCTGTTTTGCCAGAAACCGCTTGTATTGGGTTTATTTTTTTGCTCTACCCGTTTGTTTGTCCATTTAGTTAAGTGGAGTAAAAAGTGAGTATGCGCTTTATTGATCGAAAAAGCGTTTTTAAATTTACCTGAAGTCAGAAATTTGAACCAAGCCAGCAGATCTAGCCAAAATCTGACAAATAGTACTCCAAAGACTTTGCTTGTTGGTAAATTTTTACAAAGTATAATCAGGTTATTTCTGAAGTTTAAATAGGTTTTGAATGGGCTTTCGGCTTGTAATGTGCCACCTCCGACATGAAATACTTCCGAATCAGGACAATAAACAACTTTGTAACCCAGATTTTTTAGTCGCCAGCAAAGATCTATTTCTTCCATATGGGCAAAAAGATCACTATCTAAGCCATTAACCAGATCAAAGTGTTTTTTCTTAATGAACATTGCTGCTCCTGATGCCCAGAAAATTTCGGATACGTTATTATACTGACCATTATCCTCCTCAACCGAATCAAAAATTCGCCCTCTGCAGAATGGGTAACCGAATTGGTCAATAAAACCGCCCGCAGCACCTGCATACTCAAAGTAATTCTTTTGGTGATAACTCTTTAGTTTTGGCTGGGCAACTGCAATTAACTCATCAGACTCCATTAAATCGATAACCGGCTCAATCCAGTCAGGTGTCACTTCAACATCCGAGTTCAGTAATACAATGTAATCTGCATTTACACTTTCCAGAATTTTATTGTAACCTCCAGCATACCCATAATTATTATCATTTTGAAGAATAGTAACGCTTGGATAGTTTGCCTGAACATAGGCTACTGAATCATCTGTTGAGGCATTGTCGCCCACAACAATTTCGAGATTTGAATACGTGGTGTTAAGTACGGAAGGCAAAAATTGTTCAAGGAAATGTTTACCGTTCCAGTTTAATATAACGACAGCTACCTTAGGTTGCATTAATAATATGTTGGATGTAATGTCTTTAAATTGTTTCTAATTTCAGGGTTATTTATTATTTCCAGCGCTTATGCGACCATAACCACGTATCCGGCTGATCGATAATCTGTTCCTCTAAAAACCTGATATGTTTTTCAGTAATAACCCCATCCGGTGTCGCTTTAGGATGTTCTTCAAGTAACTCAAACGTCACCGCATAATGGCCTCTTTTTACTTTTTTGATACTACAAAAAACAACAGCGGCATCCATCATCTTGGCAGTTCGTTCTGTTCCTAAAAAAACATAAGTTGTTTGATTTAAAAAGGTTGTTTTATATACATTTTCACCTTTACCAGGGTATTGGTCGCCTGCCAAAACAAGGATATATGGCTTATTTTTATATTCAATAAGTTTTCTAAGTGTAAGTTTCATTGGCACGAGAACAGCTCCGAACTTTGAGCGCATATTCAAAACCAATTTGTCGAAGAACGTATTTTCTAATGGTTTGTAAATGATCATGGTGGCATGTGGAGAGGATTGACTTTGAATCAGTCCGGCCCATTCCCAGTTTATTACATGGCCAACCACTCCAATAATCCCACGATTATTCTCCTGAAGCTTTAATAAAAACTCAGGATTGGTAATTTTAAAACGTCTTGCTAGTTGTGTTTGGGTTAAAGTCAACATCTTGACACACTCCAATAGCATATCCGTAAAATTGCGTTGAAATTTAACCGAAATTTCATTGATTTCTTTTTCTGATTTATTCGGAAAGCTATTGCGGAGGTTGGTTAATATCACTTGCTTTCTGTACCCAACAATATCAAAAATTAAAATCTTAAATATATCCGATAAGAAGTATAAAACAGGAAAGGGGAGAATTGCAATTAAATAAAGTAATGGGAGCGATAGCCAGTAAGAAACTTTCTTCAACTTGAATAAAATTAATGTTATGACAAATATAGATGAATGCTACTATTATTCTATAAAGCTATAATTTCTTTACAAAGAATTTTGAAGTTGCGTGTAAATGTTAATCAGGACATTAAAATTTCATTATTTTTGGCCCAATGCAAAACGAACTAATACTTCCTTCTTGTTACTTACCACCAATTAGCTGGTTTTCAGCATTAGTGCAGCATACAGGTACTGTAAAAATTGAAAAATTTGAACATTTTCCTAAGCAGACCTATCGTAACCGGGCACATATTTATTCACCAAATGGTTTGCTTTCTATGAGTATTCCGGTGATAAAAGGATCCAAAAATCATACTAAACTTAAAGATGTTAAGATCAGTTATGATGCAAATTGGCAAAAGATCCACTGGAAGTCGCTAGAAAGCGGATATAGAAGTTCTTCTTTTTTCGAGTATTATGAAGACGATATTCGTCCTTTTTACGAGAAGAAAACCGAGTTTCTTTTAGATTATAACGAAGGGCTATTAAACTTTTTGTTCAAAAGTCTGAAACTTGATAAAAACTATGAATTTACCAGTTCATATGAATTGTACGATGAACCGATAAAAGACTATCGGGAAGTAATTAGCCCTAAGAAATTACCATTGTATTCAACTGAAGCATACTATCAGGTTTTCTCAACTGCAAATGGCTTTATTGCCGACCTGAGTATTGTTGATGTTCTTTTCAATCATGGAAACAGGGCAATGGATATCATTCGAAAATCACAGCTCACGGGTCAATAGATTTTCAGTATACTTGGCACTTTAAAAAATTTAACCAGAAGAATAACCATTCAATAAACCAAAATATCTAAACAACTTACAATATGGCAGAAGTAAGACATAACTGGTCGAAAGCAGAGATCGAAGAGATATACAATACTCCTCTGATGGACCTTATCTATCAGGCTGCAACTATTCATCGTGAAAATGATGATTATGCGGAGGTTCAAATCAGTAGTTTGTTATCAATTAAAACCGGTGGCTGCCCGGAAGATTGTTCCTATTGCCCACAAGCAGCACGTTATCACACTGATCTTGAAGTACAAGCATTAATGCAGGTTGATCAGGTGGTTATTGCAGCTAAAAAAGCTAAAGAAGGAGGCGCATCACGACTGTGTATGGGTGCTGCTTGGAGAGAGGTACGTGATAACCGTGATTTTGACCGTGTTTTAGAAATGGTGACAGCCGTAAACTCCCTTGATATGGAGGTTTGTTGTACACTGGGTATGCTTACTGAAAATCAGGCTGAACGTTTGGCCGAAGCAGGTTTATATGCTTACAATCATAACTTGGATACTTCTGAAGACGATTATAAGCGTATTATTACAACACGTAGTTATGATGATCGCTTAGATACCATTAAGAATGTACGGAAAGCGAAGATTTCTGTTTGTTCAGGTGGAATTGTAGGTTTGGGGGAAACCACAGCAGATCGCATCTCTATGTTGCATACATTGGCGACCATGACAAAGCATCCAGAATCAGTTCCTATTAATGCGTTGGTTCCGGTAAAAGGTACTCCAATGGAAAATCAGCCGCGTGTTCCAATTCAGGATATGGTTAGGATGATTGCTACGGCCCGTATTGTGATGCCTAAATCAGTTGTACGTTTATCGGCCGGCCGTACAGAAATGAGTTTAGCAGATCAGGCTTTATGTTTTATGGCGGGAGCAAATTCAATCTTCGCCGGAGATAAATTATTGACCACCCCGAATCCGGCATTTAACGAGGATATGCAAATGTTTGATATTCTTGGATTAAAAGCTCGCGAATCGTTTAAGGAACATAAAAAAGCAACTGCAGAATTACAAGATTAAAAAATACGTTGAAAGCCTCGAAAAGAGGCTTTCATTTATATTAGCTTATATATAAACGAAAGAACATTACCTATTTTTACTACTTAACTTGTATTAAATCAATATTTACCAAAGTAACTTTGTACTTGCATGTCGTTAAATTGAAATATTGAGTATCCTATAGGATTAGTTCGTCCATATTGGACGTTGTTGCGAATAATAGATTAGCATTAATATGTTTCTTTTAGGAGTAAGTTATGATGGATTTAGATTGAGGTTAGAAATGATTACTCTAATGGATTTTCTTCTTTACGTTACCAAACTAAAAGCTACTTATACCAATTCAATATGGATACACACTTATTAACTACTAATTATTTCTTAATTTAAAATGAAGAGAATTTTACCACTTTTACTTGCCTTACTGTCGTTCTTCACAATTCAACAAACCTTTGCTCAAAGTAACTTTGTACCGGGATATATCATTAAACTGAATGGAGATACGGTAAAAGGTCAACTTGATGACCGTAACTGGAACATGAATCCTACGAAGATTACTTTTAAAACTGACGCCGAACAACAATATACCGTAAATGAAATAACAGGTTTTGGAACCGTAGATGAAACTTATAAAAGATTTACGGTTAGTATGATTCTTAATAAAAGGAATATTTCTGATCATATACCTAATGAAGCTCCTAGGGTTGTAACGGATACTTCAGTTTTTTTAAGACTACTGGTCAAAAGTGATTATGATCTGTACATATTCAATGATAAAAGTGATTTGCCCCATTTTTACATTGTTCAAAACGTAAATATTCATGAACTTACTTATAAAAAACAACTAATAGAAAGAGGCGGGTCTACTTATATTGGAGAGGATAATAGTTTCAGAAACCAGTTGATAGGAGCTCTACAGCCCGATAAATCACTTGAAAAAAAAATAAATAGTGCTCGATACGAAATTGCTGATATGATCAGAATTTTTCAAAAAAACAATGAATCAAAGGGATTTGAAAATAAACAATTGGTAAAAGAAAAGTTATCTTTCGATTTTGATATCATTGCCGGTGCGTCCTATGCATCTCCCTCACTCTCCGGAACAAGCGCTATTGCCAAACCGAATTATAAATTTGATGGTACAATTCAGCCATCATTCGGATTAGGGTTTACCGCTTATCTTCCAAGAAATAGAAAGCAGTTCTCTTTGGATAATCAATTGATTTACTCTGCTTATAGTTCAACATCAACTGGAACTTATCCTACAAGCACTTATGAAATCAATTCAGATGTAAAACTAAAAGCCAGCTATATTAAATTACTCAATATATTTCGTTATGAGTACCCTAAAGGTAAGGTGCGCCCGTTCATAGGAATTGGAATTAGTAACGGATTAGCAATTGACATTCAAACTAGTTATTACCGCCAGAACACACTTTTTGAGAAAAATTCGGCCACTGTTCCACTGTTTGAAGAGACCAGGAATTATGAACAAAGCTTAGTGTTTCTTCTCGGTGTTAATTACAATAAGTTTAAGTTTGAAATTCGAAATGATCAGTCAAATGGAATATCGCCCTATGAGACCACTGCTTCAAAAATTAAATATTATCAATTCAGCATTCGATATTCACTTATCAGAAAGTAATTCCCAAAGCCTCCACCTGGAGGCTTTTTAATTTCTACCAAATTTTAGCCAGCTAAGCTGTTGAAACAGAACTAAATTTCCTAAATTAATAGGTAATTAAGTTAAAGTGCCGTCTGCAAAAAAAATGTCATGAAATCAGCAGCTACTTTGTCTCTTTCAGTTTCGCGTTATGAGCAAAAAATAAAGGATGTATTTGCTCAAGCTGGTATAATCATTAATGGAAGTAATAAATATGATATTCAGGTTAATGATTCCCGTTTTTATTCAAAGATATTGGCTAATGGATCAGTTGGTCTTGGTGAAAGTTTCGTGGATGGTTGGTGGAGCTGTGAACGATTAGATGAGTTCTTCACCAAAATAATTGATGCCGATCTGGCAAAATTGGCAAACGTCGACCCTGGAACTAAAAGGGTGGCCTTTGAAGCAAAGTTTTTTAACCTTCAAAATATAAGAAAGGCTATAAATAACGCTTCAGCACATTACAATTTGGGTAATGATTTATTTCAGGCAATGTTGGACAAGCGGATGACTTATACTTGTGCATTTTGGCAAGATGCTTCAACCTTGGATGAGGCACAAGAAGCTAAATTGGATTTAGTCTGCCGGAAATTATATCTCGAACCAGGAATGAGTGTTCTTGATATAGGATGTGGATGGGGCAGTTTTGCAAAATTTGCTGCTGAAAAATATAAGGTTAGGGTAACTGCCATAAACGTTTCATCTGAACAGGTGAAATTGGGCTCCGAATTATGTAAAGATTTGCCTGTTGAGTTTAAATTACAAGATTACAGATTGATAGAAGGTAAATATGACCGGATTGTTTCATTAGGAATGTTTGAGCATGTGGGATTAAAAAACTATCGGACTTATTTTGAAGTGATAAACAGTTGTTTAAAACCCAACGGATTAGCTTTGTTGCATACAATTGGTGCATCGGTTTCATCAAAATACTCTGACCCTTGGATTTCAAAATATATTTTCCCCAATTGCTTGATTCCTAGTTTAAAACAGATAGCTGAAGCTGTTGAAGATTTATTGGTTATTGAAGATGTTCATAATTTCGGAACAGATTACGACCAAACATTAATGGCTTGGTATCATAACTTCACATCCAATTGGTCGAGGTTACAATCTAATTATTCAGATCGGTTTTACAGGATGTGGTGCTATTATTTGCTCTGCTGTGCCGGAGCATTTAGAGCACGACAAAATCAATTGTGGCAAATAGTTCTTTCTAAAGGTATAAAGAATGGTTACTTATCTCTTCGTTAACAACTCATGAAACAAAGTGCCGGGGTGCTCCTTTACAGGTTTACTAATAATGAGGTTGAATTTTTTTTGGTACATCCGGGAGGTCCTTTTTGGGCAAAGAAAGATTCCGGAGCCTGGTCAATACCGAAAGGAGAGTTTTCTGAAAATGAAGATCCGTTAGAAGCCGCTAAAAGAGAATTTTGGGAAGAAACAGGAATGACTATTTCAGGGAACTTTAGCCGATTATCCACTGTAAAACAAAAAGGCGGAAAAATAGTACATGCCTGGGCATTAGAAAGCGATCTTGATCCGGCAGTAATTAAAAGTAATATGTTTGAAATGGAATGGCCTCCAAAGTCTCGGCAAACACAACAGTTTCCTGAAATTGATAAAGCAGGATGGTTTAAAATTAATGCAGCTAAAGAAAAAATTCTATCATCGCAGTTACCCATATTGGAAGAGTTAAATAAGTTGTTAAAATAACCGTTTTTTGTTCCCGATATTAAATTATGTTGTTAATCGTTATTTGTTTATGAAGCGCTCGATTTTGTTCTTGTTAGTTAATAGTTTCTTGTTCCTTTTTTCTTGTAATAACCGATCACAAGAAGAGCGTAGACTGAATGAAAATAAAAAAGAACAATCAACCGCAGTAGACACTACTGGTATCACCGGTGATTTAAATAATGATGGGGCTAATTTCCATAAAAAACTTATTGGAAAGGGAGGGATTGTTTTTGAAACGACCTCATCAAATGATAAACTACAAATCATTACTACAGGCTTAGCAAATGGCGCAGATACGGTTAATGTAGATATAGATGGAGCCATTTACGATGTAGTGTCTGCCGATCTCGATAATAATGGTTTTTCTGAGATCTATTGTTTTTGTTCCTCAGCTGGAAGTGGCTCTTACGGTCAACTATATGCTTTTGCTTCTAATAAGAATAAGAGCCTGTCGATCATTTATTTGCCCGACATACAAGATGATGTAAAATTATCGGATGGTTATATGGGCCATGATTCTTTTCATATTGAGAAAAACAGACTGATACGATCTTTTCCGATTTATAAAGAAACTGATCCGAATGCGGCCCCCAGTGGTGGTACAAGGAAAATAAATTATCAACTTATGCCTGGTGAAGCGAGTTGGGTTTTGAAACAGGACTCAGTTATAGAAATAAAATAAACCAAAACACTATTCTTATGCGAAAAACAATTTTAACTACAATAGTACTAATCACGATGTTAAGTGCATGTGGTAGCCGTACACCTAAAAATGCTGAAACAGCTGATTCAATAATGACTTCAGAAGACACTGCTTTTACTGATTCAGCAGCAGTAACAGCTGAAAACCCGGCTGTTCAAAGTAATCTCGCTTACTTGAAAAATGAAGTTGGTAAAATTCCTTATGAAGCCAAATTGTTTGATAATGAGGTGTTAACAACCAGGTTAAAGGCATTGCTTGGTATTGAATATGATGTAATGGTTAAGAACTGGAATGTTGAAACCCCTATTACAAGTGAAAACGAAATTATACATACCAGCGGCTGCAAAAAACACGATTGTCCGGGCGACGCGTATGATTTATATGTTGATCTTAAGAACGATAATATAAATGTTTATAACATGCGTGGAAGCAAATTAATTCTTTATAAAGAAAAAGAAGAGATTGCTTTATCAGGTGAGATGGCTAAAGAATTAAACATTAAGAAAGAAAATGCAGGGATTAAGTAATCTTATCCCTGCATTTTTATGTGTTTAGAAAGAGAACATTCGACAATTAATCTGGGTAATTGATTTGATATACTAGCCCGTTTACACCGTGGGCCATTTGTTCAACTTCTGTACTATCGATTGAATACAATTTTATACAGTTGCCATACCAACTGTTTTTGTTCGGTCCATGAGTACCTTCTTTATCGTTTAATGAGGGAGTTAGCAAATAAGTGCAGTTATCCTCGTGATCATTATCAGGAATACTACTGGCCCATTTCGAATGGAAAATCAATTGTTCCTGTATGCTTTTATATCCATTTGCCTTGAAATGGTTTAAAAGTTCAGGAGTAAATTCTGTGAGTGTGTCATTGGTAACAAGCTTTTTCATACGTCGGTAAGATAAGTTGTACAGTATTTTTAACTCTCGTAGTAAAAATATACTGGGTCTAACTATCAATACGCGGGCCGAAAATGATTGAGTTTATTTTAAATAACGTTGTATAGTTTAAAAACCTCTTAATGCATTGTATCAGAGGGTATTTTCTTCGTTATCGTAACTTACTTTAAACAAATCGTACAACCCATTTATAATAATAAAATATCGATACGGTGAGCGTGTACCATCTGCAATTGAGGCGACCAGCTGAAAATAGTAAACCGTCCATCCTGTGAAGCCACTAATGCAATAGCATCTCGCTGATCATAAACAAATTGAGCCGCAGCCAGGTGTCGGGTTCCTCCATTTTGAGTAGGATGAATTTTGGCAGGAGTGCCACCCACTACTGGTTCCGTGGTAATGATCTGATCAACATGCAGATTTGAATCTGAGCGGGTTATTTTTGCTCCGAAAGCTAAAAGTTCATGATTCTGATTAAGTACCGTTGCGCCATCAACAGCTGTAAATCCTCCTATAATATCTATCAGTTTACGAAATGATTCTTGCCATGAAATTGTTGCTCTTTCATCTGGATCACATTCCATAAGTTCTGCAATTCCGGAAAAGGAGGGGGTAACCGGATAAGAAATTGGGTGAACAATGGACGATTTCCAAGCTTCAGATTCGCCAGGTACAACCACTACAAGCCCTCCACGGCCATGAGCACGCATTGATGCTGCTAATTCAACCAATACATTTACAGAATCACTCAGAAATGACGGTAATGGCATTCCTAATAGTGAAGTGAGTAAAGCCGGACAGTCGGTAAGACTGGTACTTTGTTCATCAACAATCTTTATCTGATCGCCTTTTAGAATAGCCACATTCACAAATTTGCCGAAACCATCAATACGGCGATGCTTTACCACCAATAGTCCAGGTTCAACAACTTCAAGCACAAAACAGATCCCCTGGATATTAACGGTAGTTCCCCAAACATAAATATTATTGTTTTCGAACCAGACTCCCAGGTGAATCCCTGCACGTTCCACTGCCGGCGCTAATTTGGTTAAATTAGCTGGTGTTAAGCGGATTGCATGTTCGAATACTAAAGGCTTTTCTGCTATTTCAGGTGGGAGTAATGCAATAGAAATCTTGGGAGAATGACCTTCTTCATGTCGTAAGCTTGCCCAAAATGACGCATCAATAATAGCCTCAATTACATGAGCAGGGGGCGCTACAGATATTCCCTCAACTCCCATGTGCATAGCGGTGGTTATTGTGTTCTCAAAATGTGTTTCTATAGTCGAGGCTACCATTTTGGCTGCCAGGTAGGTTGAATCCGATAACATTAATTTACTGTCCTAAGTCTTAGTCTAAAATTATGTTAAGTTAATAGTAATTGTGAAGAAATTGTTTCTCTGTGTCTCATTTTTTGATAGCATCACCCCAAATAAAACGGCTATAATCCATGGTAATTCAACCATGCAGTTGGCTGAAGTGTGAGCCTAAATTCAATTAAAATTAAGTATATTGATATATAAGTTAAACATTTTCAGTTGTTTACCTATGTATGATAAAAAGTATGATCAAGGGAAAAAACTCCGCGAAAGAATAAAGAGAAAAGATCAATCGGTTTTCAGACTTTCAAGTAAAAGGCAGTCTGTATTACAAATGATAAAAGCCTCTGATTACGACCGGGTAGAAGAACTCATTCCGATTCGTCATTATCGGATGAGTGCTTCCCCTTTTGCGTTTTACAGAGCAACTGCCGGCATTATGGCTCAAGATCTTTCCTTTCTGCCTCATTCCAATTTTAAAGTACAGGCAATCGGCGACTGTCACTTAATGAATTTCGGTGGTTATGCAACTCCTGAACGGACGTTGGTATTTGATATAAATGATTTTGATGAAACTTACCCGGCTCCTTGGGAATGGGATGTCAAACGATTGGCTACCAGTTTTATACTAGCGGCTCGTTTCTTGAATTTGTCCGAAAAAACTGCACAGGAAACAGCCTACATCCTTTCAAATTCCTATCGGGAAAACTTCATCGAATTCTCTCAAATGAATTTACTGGATTTATGGTATATGAAATTTGATGTTGAACGGATACTGAAAGAGGCTAAAAACAATAAAGCGAGAAAACTATTAACTGACGCAATTGAAAAGGCGCAGAAGGGTACCAATGAAAGAATATTTTATAAGATAACTCAAAGCGTATTGGGTGGTTTTGAAATTGCCGAGCAGCGACCGTTAGTATATCATCCTTTTGATATGAAAGATGCTAAAACAACTATAGAGAATTTTGTTGGTAAATATGCTCAAACACTGGCTCCCGATAGAAGGTATTTGTTTGAGCAGTTCAATATTATCGATGTGGCATTGAAAGTGGTAGGAGTGGGAAGCGTGGGAACTCGTTGTTATGTGACATTGTTTATCAATCAGCATTTAGATCCATTATTTCTCCAGGTAAAGGAAGCCAGAATCAGTGTTTTAGCTCCTTATGTTTCGAATGTTAAAAGGCAATTTACTCACCAGGGGCAACGGGTGGTGCAAGGGCAACGCCTGGTGCAGGCAGCAAGCGATATATTTTTGGGTTGGTCAACTGGTCCAGCGGGTCGCCATTTCTATTTCAGGCAACTGAGAGACCGGAAAATTGCACCTGAAATAGATAAGTTTGATGAGGAGCTTTTAAAAAGTTATGCACGATTATGTGGACGGATGTTGGCGCGGGCACATGTTAAAACCAGCGATGCTCCAGTTTTAGCTGGTTATATGGGCAAAAGTGATATCCTGGAAGATAGCGTTAGCAAATTTGCCTTATCGTATGCAGATCAGACTGAAGCAGATTACAATGCCTTTATAAAGGAAATCAAAAAAGGTAAACTGAAAGTAGAAGCTGAGTAATAATTTTATAATTATAACTATTTATTATTCAATTAGTTAATTGCTGTTTAGTGTTTTAATTATGTAACTTTAAGTGCAATACTTATCTGCTGTTAGCTATGAGAACAAAAATAAAAATAGCTTTTGCCTTATGTACCTGTTTGTTTTTCGTATTTATTGGATGTGGTGGTGGTGAGCAAGGTGCGAATACAGAAAAATCGGCCACCAATCAAGTTGCCAGAGGCGAATATCTTGTTACTATAGGTTCTTGTAATTATTGTCATTCTCCTAAATTATCGACCCCTTTTGAAGGACTTATTGTCGACAGTACCCGATTGTTGTCGGGCCATCCGGAAAGTGCTGTTTTGTCTAAAATTAACTTAAAAATAGACTCAACCTTAACTAAAAAGAGCGACTGGGTATTGATGAGTTTGGATATGACTGCCTTTGCTGGTCCGTGGGGGATATCTTACACTGCCAATTTAACCCCTGATACCACAACAGGCATTGGTGCTTGGACGGAAGAAGCTTTTATAAAAACATTAAGAACCGGTAAACATTTAGGACAGGAGGGAGGTCGCAAAGTGCTACCGCCAATGCCTTGGAATTTTATTGGAATGATGACGGATGATGATTTAAAAGCGGTGTATGCTTACCTACGTTCATTACCTCCGGTGAAAAATCAGGTTCCGGCTCCGGTTTCTTCTGAAGAAATGAAGAAGTTGAAATAGTTCATGGTTCATGGTTCATGGTTCATGGTTCATGGTTCATGGTTCATGGTTCATGGTTCATGGTTCATGGTTCATGGTTCATGGTTCATGGTTCATGGTTCATAGCATTATGTTAAATTATATTGGGCTATGAACTATGAACCATGAACTATAAGCTAAACTATTTCTTATATAACGGAATTCTTTTTAATAAATATTGAAGCGTTGACCTATAGGCATCGGCAGTTTTTAACATACTGGTTCTGTTTTGATTATAAACAGTTTCTCCCTTGTCGTTAATAATTTTCAGATTGAAATTAGTATCATATTGCTCTGTACTGGTAGTAACAGTTGAGGTTGTACGCGTGGTGGTTGTGGAAGGTGTAGCTAGAACAACTCCGTTTTTATCAACTACAGGCTGATCATTTTTATTGCCTTTTTTGTTGTTGGTAGTGTTGGTTTTAGTGGTGTAATTATTTACTCCTGTAAAGTCTTCGCCAACAGTTCCCATGATTAAATACTCAACCCCTAGCATATTACATAGTTCAGTTGTTGTTAATGCACGGATGTTATCTGGTGTAATTCCACCTTTCAGTAAAGTAGCATTTGTATTAATTGGATCTTGTATTTGCAACTCTCCGGTATGACCATTCAGAAAATCATAGGCCTCATTTTGAACTTTATAGCCCATTTCTTCAGAATCATTTTTTTGATCATAAATGTAATGGAACGGTAAGATGGCAATTTTGCCTTTATTTTCGGGATTGGCCGGAACGGACTGGGTTGCTTTTGAAGTGTCATTACCAGTCTTGATTTCTTGAGCGGTAACTACATTAAATGTAATGATGAGGATGAGCGTAGAAAGAATAAAAGATTTCATGATGCGAGAGACATTAAATTTAAAAAGATTGCGATTTGAGTAAATATAGTAAAAAAATTATAGGGGAGGAGGCAAGGGGAATATAACTCCGGGATTTATTCGGATTTGGAAATTTAGTTTGTGCGATTTGAATTTAGTTTTTGTGAATGTAATGCATAAACTATCATATGAGCAAAATTCGCCTTGTACAGTTCGGAAGAAATGGTTTAAATACTGGCACTAATTTTCGGAGAACTGTACGCAGCGACGGCATTTTTTGCTTACTTTTTTTTGCTGAAGAAAAAAAGTGAGTCCCGCTGAAAGCGGTGGAAGAAAATAATTCATCAAACTATGTTTATTGCACTATTAGGCCTTTTTGGATTTATTTTAAATCGCACAACTGGGTAGAATAATTTAGAGAATCAGAATTTTACAGACTTAATTTTTGAAGGATAAAAAGGAATAGTAACATAACACCTCAAAATATTGATTAGGCCAGCATTTTGAGGTGTTTGAATGTTTAGGGAATTAACTAAGCAAATTATTCAGCGACCATTAATATTTTATCAACTTTTCGGCCATCCATATCGATAATTTCAAAACGATAATTTTCATGTACGAATACATCACCGGTTTGCGGCAAACGCTTTAAATTATAAATGATGAACCCTGAAATCGTAGTATAACGATTAGGTCTGTTTTCGATGATTTCTTTATTAAGGTATTGATTTAGGTCATAAATGGATGTTTTGCCGTTTAAAAGTAAACTACCGTCTTCACGGGCAAAAATATCCTGATCATCTATTTCATCCTCATCAGGTAAATCACCAACAATGGCTTCAGTTAAATCATGAAGAGTAATCATTCCTTTAATAGCTCCGTATTCGTCCACGACAAATGCCAAATGCTTTTTGTGTTTCTTAAACAAATTAAGAATGGTAAAAGCAGGGGTGTTACCTGAGATAAAAATAGGCTCTTGTAAAATGTTGTTCAGTTTAAAATCATCATCTTTACGTTTACCCAGAAAATCACGAATGGTCATGAAACCCAAAACTTGATCGATATCTCCGTCGCAAACCGGAAACTTTGAATGTGCACTATGCATTACTTTGTCATAGATTTCTTCAGCTGAATCATTAACATCGATCCATTCCAATTCAGAACTATGTGTCATTAACGTTTTGGCGATCTGATCTGTAAATGAAAAAAGATTCTGATGCACTTCGCTTTCTTCTTTTTCTAACACGCCTTGCGTGCCGGCTGTTTTCAGCATAAAACGTAGCTCATCTTCGCTGATGGTATCAGATCCATTATCCTTTATCCTAAAAACTTTTAGAATTACAGTAGTTGAAACCGATAATAACTTAACAAAAGGAAAGGTTATAGAGGTAAATACTTTTATGATCGGAGCGCAAAACAATGCAATACGTTCTGCATTATTCATCGCGATAGATTTAGGTACTAATTCGCCAATAACGATGGAAAAATAGGTAATTGCTCCAATAACAATAATTAATGAAATAGTATGTGCATGGGGTTTTAATACATTGAACTGAACGACATATTGTTCTAAATTATCAGTAAGTGTAGCACCTCCATACGCACCGGATATAATTCCGATTAAGGTTATTCCAACCTGAACAGAAGAAAGAAAATGTTCAGGATTTTCAAGAAGGCCGAGAACGGTTTTAGCACTCGACTTACCCTGAAGCGCTAAATGTTCCATCCGACTTCTTTTCACTGAAACAAGAGCAATTTCCGATAAAGCAAAAAATCCGTTTAATAGTGTAAGAAAGAAAATAATAATAATTTCCATTAAGTTTGGTCTAAATTCGTTCAAATATAATTAAAGCCGATGGATCATCGGCTTTGCTTGTATTTTGTTACGGAAGGATGTTTGGGAAGGAGGGAAGCTTCTGGTTCAAAATTGACGCAATGTCAAAAAACATCACATTTAGCATTATTAAGTACTTTATTTCTTTCGTCGCTTACTTTTCTAAACCTTCAGCAAACCCCGAAATCCTCTTGCTGCATAGTAAGAATCTGCCCCGTTATGATATAGAAAAACAGTATTATAACGACGGTCGCAAAAGAGCGCGCCACCAAGTTTGCGAACATCGGTAGGGGTAACCACCCAGCTGGAAGTTTTTAAATCAAAATTGCCATGTTTTTGTAATTCACGGTATTGTTCTTCGGTTAAAAGCTCAACTCCCATATCAGCTGCCATATTTATGGCGCTGTCGTCCGGTTTATGTTCTTTTCGTTTTTCCAATGCTTCATGGTCGTAACAAATGCTTCTACGGCCTTTCGGACTTTCTGCTGAACAATCACAGAAAATATATTCATCTGCTTTAGTATTTTCAAAACTGACAACATCCGGTTCGCCGCCTGTAAATTCCATTTCGTTCAGCGACCATAATTTATCCGGATTAGCCTCCAGTTTTGCCTGAACTTTCGCCCATTCAAC
Organism: Solitalea canadensis DSM 3403; assembly: GCF_000242635.2. Lineage (NCBI taxonomy): Bacteria > Pseudomonadati > Bacteroidota > Sphingobacteriia > Sphingobacteriales > Sphingobacteriaceae > Solitalea > Solitalea canadensis. The sequence continues at coordinate 2,179,470 of NC_017770.1, read as the reverse complement.
ACCTTTATGACGATCCATGTGTTTCTCAAAACGGGTTTTGAGTGTTTTAAGCAGTTCTTGTTGTTGATCTGGTGATAATTGTTTTTTTATGTTAGTCATGATAGTTTTTTAAATCTTAAGTTTGTTTTGATCACTTTTCATGGATTATATAATCATCGCTGTAAATGCGATTCTTGACCTCAAGTTTATCTAATATATTAATTGCTTTCTGTCTTATCTGAATCCATGTCGGGTGAATATCTATATATTCCCAATCCCAAATTTCACTTGGAATTCCATGCGTAAGTAATTTAAATTCTAATAGCTCACTTCTAAATGAGCTGTTTATTAATCCGTTTCTGAAAACTGTTTCAAAACAAACTGGCATAAAAGCATAATCAATTTCAGTTTCGAGTTCAAAAAACGGATTAAATGTTGGTGAAATTAGTTTTTCAAGATCGCTTTTAGTTAATGAAAAAAGGATAATGGAATTGATCAAATTTGAATGATAAAAACTTGCATTTTTATCATAATCAATGTCAAAATTCTTATCTTTTATTGTTGATTCAGATTCGGTTTTCTTGCCGAATTTTCTGTTTATCCAATCTTTAATCATTCAATTTTACAATCTAATTTTCAATGCTTTCAAAATCTTTTTCAGCAAATGCTTTTATTTTTTTATAGATGATAAAGAGCTTTTACATGCGAAAAATCAATCTGATCATCTTTAGACACATTTAAAAAATAGGCCAGTTGCCAATTTTGAGTTTTTTGAGCTTGTTTGCTATTGGTTGTATCCCATGGAGGATATACACGTATCCCCTCTTTTTCCACCTATATTATCTTTTGCTACTATATCTTTTTCAACTAACACATGCTTAGGGAATACAAACTGACCAAAACTTTCATCGTTACAAACACTAACGATAAAAAAATCAATATCATCCGCACTATTGTAAGGCTGAATAGGCCCGTTTTCAATTCGCTTCCATAAAGTAACAAATTGGCCAACTTTGGTCGGGGTAATTTTAGCAGCTCTGAATGCTATCTTCTTGTTATTTATATTAAACGTATGTGCTTCATATTCTGAGCTTTCTTCTTGTTTTTGAATCTGCGTAATTTCAATACCACACTTATCGTAAACAAGTTCCTTTGTCGCAATAAGTTGCTTATTACTAATCATCCAATCCTTTGCCATTCAGAATTTGCGGAATAGATTTATCAATTCTTGATTCACGGGTTTTAGCTTGTTTGGCTTGTGAAAAATGAAGCAAATAACCTCTCTGGCGTCCGGGAGTCAAGCCTTCAAAAGCAGTTTTTAGGGCAGGGAAGGTGTCTAATCTGTGCTGAAACTCTTCTACCATTTTAAATTCCGAGGTTTGTTTTAACTCCACTTTTAAACCTGCTTTTTCCACCTCAATAGCTTCATGGATATAGGTTTTTAAAATAGCTTCCTTTTCAAGGAGATCCATTAGATTAACAAAACGCATTTGACGGGCTGCCTGAACATTTTCCGTTTGCTGGATCAGCACGCCGCAAGTATGATCGTTCTTAATTTTTCATACTCTTCCTGCCACTGTTTGGCTTTAAAAAAGAAATCAACTTTAGGATTCATAGTTTTTGTTGGTGTTTTAGGTTTATGTAGGTTTTCAAAATTCCTGATCAGGCATCAGGAATTTCTGGTTCAACTAATTTTATTAATTTTTCTAATGATTCCTGCCATCCTAAGTAGCACATCTCAGCCGGAATTACATCTGGAATGCCTTCCTGCGTAATTTTAACCTCTGTACCTACAGAAACCTTTGTAAGCCAAACTGTAGTGATCATTTCACCAGGCAAATTAGGATCGTCAAATTGGTCGGTGTACTTTAAGAACTCATTAGGTTTAAGTTCAAGGTATTCACCACCGAAAGAATGACTATTGCCGGTAGAAAAATTAGTGAAAGACATTTTGTATTTGCCACCCATTCTTACTTCCATACTGTGAACAGTACAAAGAAAACCGTAGGGAGGAATCCACGATGCAAGTGCATTAGGGTCGATGAAGGCACGATAAACCTTTTCGGGAGTTGCTTTAAGAACTCTGTGTAATGTTACGCTGTTTGACATGGTGATTTTTGTTTAAACAATACTAACACTATTAATTATCAGGAATTTTAAAGGATGTTGTGGATGATCATTGATTAAACCGTCCCGACATTTACCGTCATGATTTTTCTATCCACAGGTCTGAAGTACCAAGATACTACAGTTAGTGTTAATAACAGCAATGATGGTGCAATTTCTTTGAAAGGGTTTCCTGCTACAATATGTGAAAACATTGCTCCGGTCATTAAAAAGAAAAAGCCAGCATAGGTCCATTCCTTCAGTAAAGGAAATTTAGGGATCAGTATCGCTATCACACCTAACATTTTCCAGATACCGATCAGTGTCAGGAAGTAAATAGGGTAGCCTAGGTTTAAAACAGGCTCAATGTTCTCTTTTACTTTAAGTAGCTGGACAATCCCTGTCGACAGCATTCCCAATGCAAGCCAAAGGGTAGAAATCCAATAGATGATTTTGTTTCTCTTAGTCATGATATATTAGTTTAATTTGTTTAGAATTTCCTGAATGCGATTATGTGCCATATTAATGCCCTGAGCGAACGGTAATTTCAACACTTCGTCTCTTTGCTTAGCCGATTCATACAGTACACGCATGCTGAGTTTACAAGTGCTGTCGGTTAATGGTTCAAACTCATAGAATTCAAGCTGAATACCATAAGGCGTATTCTCCATTTCAAAAGTCCGAGTGATTTTTTGGTTCGCAACGAACTCATGGATCACACCGCTAAAACCGTGTTTATTTCCTTTAGGATCAGTGGTTTCGAATTGGTAACTGCCATGCTTTTTACTATCGAGTTTCAGCACTTTCGTTCCCATCCATTGTTCTACAATTTCAGATTCTGCATACGCTCTGAAAAGCAGCTCCAAAGGCAACTCAAATTCTCGTGTAATTAATATTTCCTGCTTGCCGTTTTCAGCATTGATTTTAGTTTTCAGTTCCATAAGATTATTTTTTGATGTAGGTTTTCATGATACTTTCCAGTTTATTAAATCGGTCGTCCCACATTTGGCGGAACGGCTCAATAAAGTCGGCTATTTCCTTCATTTTTTGAGGATTTAAGTGATAGTAGATTTCCCTTCCGGTTTGCTCTTGTTTAAGCAATTCGCATTCGGTAAGTATTTGCAAGTGTTTTGAAACAGTCGGCCTAGCCGTGTCAAAATTAGAGGCTATTGCACCAGCGGTCATTGCCTGAGCAGCAACCAATACGAGTATAGCCCTTCTGGTGGGATCAGCTATAGCCTGGAATACATCGCGTCGTAAATTCATTGCGTAGTCATTTAACTACACAAATATATATGTAGTTATTTGACTACGCAAATTTATTTTAAAAAAACAATAAACTATTGATTTTAAAATAATTACTTTTTTAATTGCAACGGTTTACTTTTGTGTTTAAATGACTCTGGAAGGATAAAAGGTGTTTATATAGATAAGTGAATTGGTGATCTTTAATCTTAAAGTCAAACTTAGGTTCGAGCACAATGAATATCCTTAGAGAATTAAATTGATATTTTGGAATTATTCATGATAAAGGTCGATGGACGTAAAAGAATAGTTAAAGCCCGGATTATTTTATTTCAGGATAAAATGTTAGGTTGGTTTGGTGTTTTTGGTCGCCATCATCTACCATGGAGGCAAGAAGGACTAAGTTCTTATGAAATAGTTATAGCAGAAGTATTATTACAGAGAACCAAAGCCGAAACAGTTGAAAAATTCCATGCATTATTTCTTGAAACATTCCCAAGTTGGGAAGCAATCGCAAAAGCTGACAATAGTTTTATTGAACAGCAACTTCAGCCAGTTGGACTATATCGTCAGCGTGCTAAACGGCTTAAAGATTTAGCACTTGAAATGGTTGGCAGAGAAGGACGTTTTCCTTCGGATCGGAAATCACTGGAACAAATACCTTTTTTAGGACAATACATTGTAAACGCCATAGAACTTCAACTATTCAACAAGCCAAGGCCATTAATAGATGTGAACATGACACGGGTATTGGAACGTTATTTTGAAGAACGACAGTTGGCTGATATACGATGCGATCCTTATTTACAAAGTTTGGCATTTAGAGTTATAAACCACCCAAGATCAAAAGAAATCAATTGGGCTATACTGGATTTTGCAGCTAGTATTTGCAAAGCTCGTGTACCTTTATGCACGTCCTGTTTGTTGGCGGATACTTGCACCTTTTATAAAAAAAACTTATTTTAGGCCCGTTTATACCATAATATTATATCTAACTATGATGCCATCTTTTTCCTACATAGATTTATTCGCAGGATGCGGAGGGTTATCACTTGGCCTACATAACGCTGGTTGGAAAGGTCTTTTCGCCATTGAAAAAAGTCCTGATGCATTTAAAACACTAGAGTACAATTTAATTGAAAATAAGAACCATTTTGATTGGCCATCTTGGCTACCCAAAAATGAATTAGAAATAGATAAAGTATTAAAAGAATATAAAGATGAACTAATAAATTTAAGAGACAGGGTAGATATGGTGGCTGGAGGTCCTCCCTGCCAGGGATTTTCAATGGCAGGAAGACGTAAAGAAGATGATGTCAGGAATGGATTGATTCGATCTTATCTTAAATTTATTATGTACACTCGGCCTAAAATTATTTTTTTTGAAAATGTAAAAGGTTTTACACTTCAGTTTAAAAAAAATAAAACATCTGTTAATGAAATTCGGTCAAAAAAGAAAGCTTATTCAGAACTTGTGGTCGGTGTCTTGACACGTTTGGGTTATAACGTAAAGGGGCAAATGATAGATTTTTCAAACTATGGAATTCCTCAAAAAAGAACGCGATTTATATTAGTTGGAATTAGAAATGATGTTGCCGAGAAAAAGAAATTAGACGCCACTTATTTCTTTAAAAAAATTACTCAAAATAAAAAGCAGTTTTTATTCAGCAAAGACCTTCCTCAAAATCCAAAATTAATAGATGCAATTTCTGATCTACTCAAAAGCAATGGGTTAGAACAAACTCCAGATAGAGGCAAGAAATTCTTTAGTGGTAAGTATATAAAACCACAGTCTCCTTATCAACATTTTTTAAGAAATGGGTGTAGTGATGCTATTCCTAATAGTCATAGTTTTCCTAACCATAGACCAGATGTTGAACAGAAATTTGCTTTTTATTTGAAGGCTCCCAAAGGAAAAAATTTGGATACTAAAATTAAAGAGCAAATGAATATTAATAAGCATGTTATTATTCCTTTAGCGTCAAAAAAAGTTGCGCCTACCATTACTACTTTACCCGACGATTATATTCATTATTCAGAGCCGCGTATTCTAACAGTAAGGGAATATGCTCGTATACAAAGCTTTCCGGATTGGTATCATTTCCAAGGAAAGTACACTACAGGAGGGAAAAGACGAGTTCAGGAAGTCCCTCGTTACACACAAATCGGTAATGCTATTCCTCCGTTGTTTGGGGAACAAGCCGGTATTGTATTAAACAAGATAATTAATGACTAAAGAATTTATTTCTTTTGATGTAAAGACAGGGATGAAAAATATTATCGGTAGAGATTTAATTACCGATGATTTTATTGCTATTTATGAACTTGTAAAAAATTCTTACGATGCCCATGCAACGAACGTAACGTTAACCTTCAAAAGCGATGAGGTAATAATTGCAGATAACGGCAAGGGCATGTCTAAGAAGGATTTAAAAAATAAATGGTTTGCTGTCGCTTATTCTGCTAAGAAGGATGGTTCAGAAGACCTCGAAGAAAATGAAAACGAAGCTGAAACCTCGAAACGAGGCCGCCATTTAAATAATTTAAAGTCGAAAAGATTTTACGCTGGGGCCAAAGGAGTTGGCCGTTTTTCATGCGATAGGTTAGGAAGCCAACTTGAACTTATCACTCGTAAGGATGGAGAAAGTGCAGTTTATTCGATTGATGTGAATTGGGATCAATTCGATGTTGATGCAAGACAGAGCTTTGGCGATATTCAAATCCCTTTAGATGGGTACACTGGAAAAATTGAGTTCCCCAATAATAAACCTCATGGAACTTTTCTGAGAATTAGTAACCTTAACTCCATCTGGACAGAAGGAAAATTAGTAGAACTTAAAAGGTCGCTGGAGAAACTTATCAACCCATTTTCAAAAGGAGAAGACTTCGAAATTGAAATTATTGCGGAAGAGTTTTTAGAACGTGATGCCGATAGACCAGATGCTCAAAAGATTAATGGAGCAATTCATAACAGCATATTGAAGGTTCTCGATATAAAAACTACGCAAGTAAATGTCGAGGTCAAAGACAATAAAATCACTACCAAATTATTTGACCGAGGAAGTTTAATCTACTATATAGAAGAACCTAATAAGCACAAAAAACTTATTGACGATCTTGATATTGGTCTTTACTTTCTTAACAGGAGTGCTAAAGTTAATTTTGGCAAAATAATGGACATTGAACCTGTTAACTATGGTAATGTATTCTTATTTAAAAATGGCTTTAGAGTACAACCTTATGGTAATGCAGGGGATGACAGTTGGGGCTTGGATAAAAATAAACAACAAGGATTTGGTCGAAATTTAGGTACAAGGGAGCTTTTTGGAAGTGTAGAGCTGATAACAGAAGCATTCAATGAATTTAGAGAGGTTTCAAGTAGAGATGGCGGTCTGGTAGAAACATTAGGCAAAAAGGTGCTTTTTGAGTTGTTTGAAGAAAAAGCATTGAAACGTTTGGAACGCTATGTAACAGGCGTCCTTTGGGGAGAAGCTTTCCGTAGAAGGAATTATTTTATAAGTGATGAAATCGCATACGAAATAAGGGAAAATCTGAAAGGAGATAAAGACAAAGATACGTACGAAGATGTTACTGCGAATGTAGGAAGTAAAATAGATTTCGTGAACCTGATTAAATCTTTATCAGATGATAAGAACATCAGGATTATATCCTATGATAAAAAACTTGTCGATTTTGTGAATGAACAACTTGATATTGTTCAACCAAAGTTTATTCAAGATCTTGAGAAAATTGCCGAGAAAACAAGCGACCCCGATTTACTCAACCAGGTTAAGCTAACAGAAGAGAATTTTAATAACATACTTAAAGAAAAAGAAAAAGCGGAAAGGCGTGAGCAAGAAGAGCGACAAAGAAGAATAGAGGCAGAAGAAAAAGCTAAAGAAGAAGAAAAAAAGAGACTGGAAGCCGAGAAGAAACACCAGCAAGAAGAGGAGCGAAGACGCAAGGCAGAATTGGCGACTGAACGTAAAGAGAAAGAACGATTACAAGCTGAATTAGATAAGTTAAAAGCACAAGAACAGACCCGCAAAGAAGAAGAAGCTCGTAAACAAGCAGAAAAAATTGCCGATAATCAAAAGCGGCAATTAGAGAGATTTCGGTCTGCCGAAACTGTAACATACAAAGACCTTCGGGATTCTAACCATATTATTGGTGTGTATGCAGACGATATTTCAAAAAAAATAAAGCTATTTAAAACTAAGCTTGACAAAAATCCAAACATGAAGAAAGAAGATATTCTTTCTATGCTGCAAGGAATAAGCTTGGCCAACGAAAAAATAAATACGATCACTAAGTTCACGACCAAATCCAACTTCTTACAGGCTCAGCTTTCAACTGAAGAAGATATTGTGAAGTACATGAAGAACTATATAGACAATATATATTCTGTACTACATAAGGACATGAAAATTGAAGTTATTGATAATGGGGTAGAGTTCGTTAGGGACTTTCAACCCATTGAATTATCTGTAGTGTTGGATAATATATTGGGTAATTCCAGGAAAAAAGACGCCTCCAAAAGTATTTTCGAATTTTCTAAAAAAGGACGCAACATTATTTTATCAATAAAAGATGTTGGTAAGGTGCTGGATAGTAATATGGATGAGGAATTGATTTTTGAAGAAGGAGTAACATCTACAAAAGGAGCTGGCCTTGGGCTAAGCCATGTTAAGCGTATTCTTGAAAAAGATTTTAATGCATCTATTGTATATAACCCAACTTACAAAAAAGGTTTTGAGTTAATTATCGAGTTTAAACAATGAAACTAAACTATTACATTCTTTGGGTAGAAGACGATAATTCATGGTATGAAACAACTACCGAATTATTCAGGGAAACTGTTGAGGGCCATGGATTTAATCCAATAATTAAAAGGAAGAAAACGCTTGATGAAGTGATCCAGGAACTTGTTGACGATGGGTTAAAGAAATATGATATTTTCCTGATTGATTTCAATTTAAGAAACTCTGCAGATGGCAGTTCTATTATTGATTTTTTACGGGAGAAAAATATATATACGGACATCATCTTCTATTCGAGCGATAAGCAAACCATTATAGAATCGATTAAAGAAAGAGAACTTGAAGGTGTTTATCATTCTGACAGGAAAGAGATTGAAGATAAATTTGAAAAAGTATTTCTTACCACCATCAAGAAAATTGAAGAAATCAATTCAATGCGTGGCTTAATTGTAGGTGAAACGTCTGATCTTGATGAAATGATTGAAGAAAGACTACAACAATGCACGGAATTAGATATTGCTAAAGCCTTTGATATTGATAAATTTTTCAATGAACAGATTTTAGAGAAAGAACAAGGAAAATGTAAATGGTTGAAGGCAGAATATGAAAAGGGAGGGATAACCGCTATTCTACCTCGACTTGATGCAATAAGAAAATTGGAACTACTAAGAGGAATTTTGAAAAAAAACAAAGAGAAACATCAGTATATTCCAAGCTTTATTAAGGTCAATGCTCCATATCAGTCAGAAGTGATCGATGTGAGAAACAAGTTTGCTCATTCTAAGGTTATAATAAATGGAGATGGCAAAGAGTTTTTAAAAGCTCAGATTGGTGATAATCATTTTGAATTTAATGAAGAATCCTTCAAAGAAATAAGGATAAACTTAAAGAAACATCGCGATTCTTTGATGGAATTGAAGGAATGCTTATGATATGAGATAAGTAAGATAGAATCTATTTTTTGTGCGATAGTTTAACATCCCCCAGATCGATCTCAAGTTCGCCAGGTTTTTCTTTCTTTCCTTCCATTGAACTTCTAAATTCTGGTCGGAAAGCTTTAATCTTAACATACATTTCCCTTATTGGATCATCGAACATGGTCTTAATCTTTGCGTTACTTTCAATTAATTGGTACCAGGAACTCCATGCTACGGTGTTGTCCAATTCTACACCCGTAAAATTGATTTGATTTCTTGAGAGAATAAACACACAGATTTCGTTTATCTTCACAGGTTTGACAAGCTCCTTATCGATCTGTAAAGAATTTAATATTGTTTGCTCCGTATTAGCAGCTATCCACTGTCTTATTTTAGAAATCCACTCATTCGCTTTAGGAAATAAATTGGTAATGCGACTAAATCTCTCCTTCATAGAATGAGCATAAGGGTCTTGCCATTTTAATTGGAACAAGCCTAATGTTCCAGTTTGCTTATCAAAAACAATGGCATCAATATCTGTTTTGATTCCTTCAAATGATATCTTAATCTCTCTCTGGATTTTCACGATCTGTTCTTGTGGAAAGAATAGGAACAGTTCTTTTCTAAACCTGTTTTCCCTATTGTTCAATGCCTTGTCATAATCCTTCTTATACTTACGTTTTAATTCCCGGTTAAGGATAGAAAAAGGATTAGCAAAACAGCCAGCAATTGATCTCATTAATAATTGGCCACCTACTTCTACAAAAATAGGCGGTGGAGTAGCGGGGTATTCCAGGTAGTAATCGTAATTCTCTTTGGTTAATGTGATTGTTTCAAAAATTTGCTGCACCACTGCAGTATCCCATCCTAAGTAGTTAGCATAGTCGTTTATAGCTCTTGCTTTAGTCTGTGTATAGGTCAATAGATTTTCAAGATTCACCTTGTTATTCCTTTGCTTTACCATAAAGCAAGCCTCAGAATGTTTAATACCAACTCCAATAATCAGCTCAACAACATCAATATATTTACTGTATTCTATTCCACCAAAAATGTCCTTATTATCAAAATCATCATATCCTTGCATCATCAATAGCCTGTAATGCCCTTCTTCATTATAATAGTCGTCTATCTCAGGAGTAGTATCATAACTTATTAATTGTCCTAAAGGATTTAAGATTAGCTTTTCGAACTCTGATTTTATTTTCTTTTCATCAAAAGGCTTCGCTTTTCTTCTTTCATCAACAATTTTGTTAACTATTTCTATTTTATAAAACTCTGCACTTTCCCTATCATATTGCTCAATGCCAGTAAATTCATTGGAATAAGAAAAGGTGAAACTATTTTCTGCATGTTTGTCGATTATTAGTAGCCCGGCCTTTTCATATGAAATCAGTTGCCTGCATAGTTCTATTTTTCCAGAAAAAATTAGATTGGAAATCGTCCACTGGATTAGATCATCTGTCATTACTTGGAATGGTAAATGAGTCTCTATATTAATATCGTCGTAATAGGGCTTTAAAAGTCGAGGCCAGCCAAAACTTATCAATTCTTGGATGTGCTCTATTTGCCCAGCGGAAAGCTCATTTAAACTAGGAGGGAAAGGTAAGAGATTGTCTATACAACGAATAATGTTTTGGATCACATGGTAGCTTGGACCAACATATGTCTTGCCAATTATCTTACTCTTTTCGTTTAATATAAAAGATAATTCTTCTGACGGAGTCATACATAGCACAATTTATATATTGCGACCTTCGTGTAATCTATGATTGTAAATGTAGATTTTTTAATTGCCGTAAAGTACAAATTTCTTGCATAAAACCACGGTAATTTAACTATTGGATTATGTAAAAAAACACAGTTAAAATGTTGAACGGAAAATTGATTATAATAATTCCACTCAAAGCTTATTTTATATAAATTCCTATAATTGATATTATGTTAAATAGAATATTTCAATTATCCCCTTTACCTCGAATTTGACCTTAAACACAACAGCCTGACTCATTAGAACCAGGCTGCCTTCAATCATATAAATAATTTAAACTTGCGTAATCTGAATCAGGTTACCACATGTATCATCAAACACGGCTATTTTAACGGGACCCATAACTGTTGGGGTTTTCGTGAAGTTAACACCGAGTTTTGTTAAGCGATCGAATTCCTGATCAACATCCTCAACAAAAAATGTGGTACACGGAATATTTTGCTGTACAAGCGATTGCTGATATGTTGAGGCTGTCGGATTTTCGTTGGGTTCTAATAAAAGTTCAACATGATCATTATCTGGTTCGGTAACAGTTAACCATTTAAATTTTCCGAGCGGAATTTCATGCTTCTTTACAAAGCCTAAAATTTCAGTGTAAAATTTAAGCGCTTTATCCTGATCGTCTACAAACACACTTGTTATTTTAATCTTCATTGCTGTTAGCTCGTTAATTCCAGATCTCGTTTGCTTCCGTCAAAATAACTGGTTTTCCATCGGTTACAATGATTGTATGCTCATGTTGAGCCACAAAACCTCCTTTATTACCTAACAAAGTCCAGCCGTCTTCTTGTTCCTCTGCATAAGTTGAATCGGTGGCAATAAATGTTTCAACAGCTATTACAGAATTTTTGCGAAAACGAGCCTTATTTTCGCGATCACAATAATTGGCAATTTCATGTGGATCTTCGTGTAAACTACGACCAACACCATGTCCGGTAAGATTTTTAATTACCTTATAGCCACGTTTTTTGGCTTCTGTTTCGATCAGTAACCCAATATCCGATATTTTTACGCCACCTTTTATTTGTTGAATAGCTTTTAGCAAGATCTCTTTAGATGCTTTTACCAAAGGCTCATAATTGTTAATATCTTCCCCAAGCACAAATGAACCACCATTATCAGCCCAAAAACCATCTAATTCTGCCGAAACGTCAATATTTATAAGGTCTCCATTCTTTAAAATGGTTGTTTCTGAAGGAATTCCATGTGCAATTTCATTGTTAATGCTGATACAGGTCCACCCCGGAAAATCATAAGTTAATTTTGGTGCCGACTTAGCTCCCAATTGCTCCAGCAACTGCCCTCCATATTCGTCCAACTCTTTGGTAGTCATACCTGGTTTTGCGTATTCACGCATCGCTTTTAAGGTTGTTGCAACAGCTTCGCTGATCTTTTTCATTCCTAAAAGATCATTATCTGATGATATAGACATGTTTATATATTTAGCGGTTTTATCGTTCAAAACTAATTAATTGCTCTCCTTTCTCAAACCAAATGGTCATCTTTGCACTTTATTATAAAAATAACCCATATTAAATGACTGCTGCTGAAGAGTTAAAGCATTTACGGAAAATACTTAAGATCGAGAAAGAGGAAGATTTACAACAATACCGGAAGTTTGTTGTTGAATCCGAAATCAGTGAGCGTGTAAAAAATGGCAGCAGCTGGTACCCGGTTAAAATTACCCAAACAGGTTATGGTCGCGGTGAACAGGTTTTTGTTGAACTAGAGCGAACCAATTCCAAAAATAGCGATCACCAGTTACAAACAGGAAAACGGGCTTCATTGTTTTGTAATACCAACAATCAGGCTTCTAAATTGCGTGTTGAAGGTGTTATTGGAACAGCCTTGAAAGATCGTTTACGGTTATATTTAAACGCAGATGAGCTTCCGGAATGGATTAATGATGGTAAAATCGGTATTGATCTGTTGTTTGACGAAACGTCTTATAAAGAAATGGATGATACGCTTCGTATTGTTGCCGAAGCACAAAATAATCGATTGGCAGAGTTAAGGGAAATTTTGTTAGGCCACTCCCCTGCCAGTTTCTCTGCCGATTTTTATACATCTGAAAGTCAGCAGTTAAATACTTCTCAAAATTCGGCAGTTCATAACATTCTTAATGCTAATGATGTCGCCATTGTACATGGGCCACCGGGAACTGGAAAAACTACCACCTTTGTGGAAGCAATTAAGCAAGTTACCCTAAAAGAGAAACAAGTATTGGTAACAGCGCCGAGTAACACAGCTGTAGACTTGCTATGTGAGCGTTTATCTGCTCAGGGTTTAAATGTTGTTCGTATCGGACATCCGGCGCGTGTAGGAGATCACCTGGCTGATTTGGTGATTGATAATAAGATCAGTCAGCATGAATATTTTAACGATATAAAAAGCATCCGTAAGAAGGCCGAAGAATTTAGAAATATGGCCTTTAAGTACAAGCGGAACTTTGGAAAAGAAGAAAGCCGGCAGCGACAGCTATTGTTTAATGAGGCTCGTTCATTAAAGCAAGAAGCGATCAAGCTGGAAGACTATATTGTCAGTGATATACTTTCAGAAGCACAAGTAATTGCTTGTACATTAGTGGGTTCGAATAATTCAGTATTACGGGATCGTCAGTTTAAAACTGTTTTCATTGATGAAGCGGCTCAGGCTTTAGAACCGGCATGCTGGATTCCTATCATGAAAGCGCAACGAGTGATCATGGCGGGCGACCATTGTCAGTTACCTCCTACTGTAAAATCTTATGAGGCTGGTAAGCAAGGACTAAATGTAACGCTATTTGAAAAGGTAATCGAACGACAAAAGGTTGATACCTTACTGGAGGTTCAGTACCGAATGAACAAAGCGATTATGGAATTTTCGAATCAGCAGTTTTATCGCGGTAAACTGACTGCCTTTGAAACTGTAGCGAACCGAAAACTGGTGAAGGAAGACGAAAATCCATTATTATTTATTGACACAGCAGGTTGTGGCTTTAATGAGCGTACAGAAAACGGGCGAAGTGCCAGCAATCCGGAAGAAGGAAATCTGTTGATGAATTATCTGAATGATTATTTACAGCAGTTAACCAACTATGATAATGAAGTTATGGATAAAATTCGTCGTGTAGGCGTTATTTCTCCCTATAAGGCACAAGTAAGTTTCTTAACAGAGCAATTAGAAAATTTTGAAACGCTGGCCTCTTTAGGCAAAAAAATCAGCTTCAATACTGTGGACGGCTTCCAGGGACAAGAATGTGATTTAATAGCAATTAGCCTGGTAAGAAGTAATGAGAAAAATGAAATCGGCTTTTTAGCAGATACCCGACGGATGAATGTAGCTATTACCCGTGCAAAGAAGAAACTTTTGATTATCGGTGATAGCGCTACATTATCGTCTCATCCATTTTATGCCAGTTTCTTAGATCATGTTCAAAATAACAGTGCATACCAAAGTGCCTGGGAATTAAGTTATTTGGGATAGCAGTTAGCTATTGGTAGTTGGCTTTTAGCTTTCTGAAAAAAGAAAAGTTAACTTGGTTAAGTGTTAGTCATTTGACAAGTAGCTTTTGGCCCGGTTATCTAAAAACACACGACTAACTGTTATTAACAGTTAGTCGTGTAAAATATCCAATTAAGAAATTGCTAAATGCTAAAAGCTAATGGCTAATAGCTAAATCAATCCGGAAAGTATTTATAGATCGTTAAACGTTTATCCCCGGTTTTTTCAATTATTTTTTCTGCTACAGCATCTTTAAGATCTCTGCTTGCTGTAGCAGATGAAATCGTTTTGAAATACCGCATATATTCCTGTCTGCTGAAATTGTTCAGGCCTATATCATTTTTATACAATTGAATTCTATCTTTTCCTGTTAAGCTTATGTTTTGAGATTGTAGTAATTCTTCCAAAGCCTGCTTTATTATGTTTAGCATAAACTCAATAAATGGAGTTGAATGTCCTAAGGAATCAGATAATGCAAGTGCTTTATAATAGCTCTTCTGTTCCTTTTTAATTAATGTTTCAATGGGTAAAAATTCAAAAACGGGATATTTATCTTTCAGAATAACAGGTTGCCATAATTGTCCCATTCTGCCATTACCATCCATAAAAGGATGGATAAACTCAAACTCATAATGAAACACACAACTTTTTATCAATAACAAATCGGAATCATTTTTTAAATAAGCAAGGAGGTTGTTTAACAGAGACTCTACCATGCTATGTGGCGGAGCGATATGCTTAATTGACTCTCCATGAGCTATACCTACTTGTTGAGTACGGAGCTTCCCTGGATTTTTTACCAATTCAGTCATTAAAATTTTATGAGCTTTACATAATGACGCTAATTTATATGGTTCATACTCATTTAACAGCTCATAGGCTTTAATGGCGTTCTTTACTTCCAGAATATCTTTTTCAGGAGCTAGAATTCTTTTACCCTCTAAAAGAGCAGTTATTTGTGCCGTGCTTAGTGTATTTCCTTCGATCTCTAAAGAAGATTGTATTGTTTTTATTCTGTTTTTTTTTCGTAATTCCGTAGGTGCTTTTTGAAGATTAGCAGATTTAATTTCGCCCAATTTTTCGAAAATTGAAGCGGTCTGTTCTAATATAAGTGAAGTTATTGAATAAGGAGGTTTTAACATGATAGTATCATATGATACTATCAAATGTATAAAAATAATCCGCAACAAAGGTATCTTCAACCATATTCAGATTACCTTACCTGCAATAATAGGCATTAACGGCAAGCTATTAGCTAAAAAACTAAATGCTAATAGCTAATAACCAACAAAGCCGCAAAAGAGCTAAAAACTTAGCATCTTTGCGGCTTTGCGTGCTATTTAAATCTTTTATTTCTTAAAGAAATCAATAATTAAGTTTGCTAGTTCAGTCCCGATTCGCTCTTGAGCCTCGTTGGTTGAAGCGCCAATGTGTGGAGTTAATGAAATTTTAGGATGTTTTAACAGAGCCTCTAATGGTTTAGGCTCATTTTCAAAAACATCTAAACCAGCAAATGCAATTTTACCACTATTTAACGCAGCTAATAATGCATTTTCATCGATAACACCTCCACGAGAAGCATTTACGATAAAAGCACCGTCTTTTAATAGTGCAAACTCAGTGGCTCCAATTTCAGGTTTGTCAACCGCAGGAGTATGTACCGAGATGAAATCACTGTTTTTCAATAATTCATCTTTGGTAGCAACCTTTACATACAGCTTCACCTTTGAAGCACCCATAAATGAAAGTTCTACTTCAGGGTTAAATTCGTATAGATCATACGCTAAAACCTCCATACCAAGTCCTAAGGCAATTTTAGCTACTTCGCGACCAATACGGCCAAAACCAAGAATACCAATGGTTTTACCGCGTAATTCAATCCCTTTAGTATATGCTTTTTTAAGGTCGTTAAATTTTTCTGCACCTTCTACAGGCATTTTACGGTTCGCATCTTGTAAAAAACGAACACCGGTAAATAAGTGAGCAAATACTAATTCAGCTACAGAAAGCGATGAGGAAGCAGGAGTATTTACAACTGCTAATCCTTTACTTTTAGCGTAATCAACATCGATATTATCCATACCAACACCTCCCCTTCCAATCAATTTGAGGTTTGGACAAGCATCGATCAACTCTTTACGAACTTTAGTTGCCGAACGAACGGTGATCGCATCATACTCATTTAAGCGGGAAGCTAACTGATCTTGCGGAATGTTTTGTGTATCTACCGTAAAACCGGCTCTTTCTAATAATGCTTTACCAACCGGATCAATACCGTCGTTTGCTAATATTTTAGCCATAAAAAAACTTTTATCTATAATTAAGAATGGTCAACAAACTATTTTTTTAATTGTTCGAAAGCTTGCATGGTGCTTACCAGGTGATCAACACTTGATTGAGGTAATGCATTGTAAATAGATGCACGGAAACCACCCACGCTTCTATGACCCTTTAAGCCAACGATATCTGCTTTCTTAGCAAAATCCAGGAATTCTTTTTCAATCTCAGGATTGTCCATCACAAAGCAAACATTCATACGTGAACGATCTTCAACCGCACAAGTACCTTTAAACAACGGATTACGATCGATCTCAGCGTACAAGGTAGCTGCTTTTTTGTTATTGATCTTTTCCATTGCAGCAACACCGCCCTGCTCTTTTACCCAACGAAGTGTAAGCATCGAAACGTAAAGGGCAAAAACCGGAGGTGTATTGTACATTGAACCATTATCAATATGTAACTGATAATTGAACATGGAAGGAATTTTACGGTCTACTTTGCCTAACAAGTCTTTTCTAACAATTGCTAAAGCGACACCTGCAGGACCCATATTTTTCTGAGCACCAGCATAGATCAAACCGAATTTATTTGCGTCAAAAACACGACTGAAAATGTCTGATGACATATCACTTACCAATGGCACCGGAGATTCAGGGAACTCATGTAATTGTGTTCCGTAAATGGTGTTATTAGAAGTAACGTGAAAATAGTTAGCATCAGCAGGAATTGTATAATCCTTAGGAATAAACGTATAGTTTGATTCTTTTGAAGATGCTACAACGTTCACATTTCCAAAGAATTTTGCTTCCTTAATCGCTTTGCTTGCCCAAGTTCCTGAATCTAAATAAGCTGCAGTCTCTCCCTCGCCTAAAAGATTGTATGGAACCATCGCAAACTGGGTACTAGCACCACCGTGTAAAAAAGTGATCGCATAATCGTCATTAAGGCTCAATAACTCTTTAACTAAACTACAAGCTTCGGAGACAACGGATTCAAAGTCGGCAGTACGATGGGAGATCTCCAAAATGGATAATCCGCTGTTATTAAAATTTAAAACGGCCTCTGCGGCTTGTTTTAATACTTCCTGGGGTAAAATACCAGGTCCGGCTCCGAAATTGTGTTTCATGTATACAGTTATAATTATCTACAAAAATGGTAGTTTTATAGTTTGTTATTTTAATAATTGTGAACTTTTGTTGTCAAATTTATTATTTATAAACCAAAATGTTAAAAAAAGTTTAAATTAATAGTGTTTATTGCACACTACGAAATTAAAGAAAATAAGGTTTTGGTTGATTTATAAATGATACAAAGTAAGACTACTTCCCAGTTTTGAAAGTGCAAAAATACTATTTAGGAATGAAGTATTTAAATTCCGTGTCCATCAATTCCGATGGCTAAAGACTATAAAAGTGATAGTTTTTGTATTTTAAATGATCTATATCATAGATAATCAGATTATTATACTGTTTTTATTTTTTGTTTTTTGATGGTGTCAAAACAATAAAATGCATAAAAAAAGTCCATCTACTATTAAGAAGATGGACTTTTTACTATAAGCAAAAAGTACTTATGCCTGTATTGCTTCAATATTTAATTTTTTAAGCTCAGCTATTTCGGCGATTGGATCTTCCGCAGAAAACACTGCGTTTCCGGCAACTAAAGCATCTGCTCCTGCTTTTAATAATGCTAATGCATTGTGTTTGTTTACACCACCGTCAACCTCAATAATAACTTCTGCATTTCTCTTTGCACATAACTCACGCAAAGCCTTAATCTTATTATAAGTATTCTCAATGAATTTTTGTCCGCCAAAGCCCGGGTTTACAGACATGATCAATACTAAATCCACATCTTCCAAAATATCTTCAAGCACACTTACCGGAGTATGAGGGTTAAGTGCTACACCTGCCTTCATTCCCAATTCTTTAATTTTAGCAATTGTACGATGTAAATGAGTACAAGCTTCGTAGTGTACAGTAAGGATCTTCGCCCCTACCTTCTTGAAATCTTCAAGGTAACGATCCGGATCCACGATCATTAAGTGCACATCCAAAGGTTTTTTAGCATGATGGTTAATAGCTGCTACAACCGGAAATCCGAATGAAATGTTCGGAACAAAAACTCCGTCCATAACATCTACGTGTAACCAATCTGCCGAACTTTCATTTAACATTTCTACATCATCCTGCAGGTTGGCAAAATCAGCTGACAGAACAGAAGGGGCAATTATATGTTTCATATCGTTTTTTTAACAGATGTAATCATCCCATGGATAATTGATTTTTACATCTGCCGCAAAAATACTTAATGCTAACGTTATATGCTAAGAAAGTGCTAAATTTGATCATGTAAAATATTTACATACCTATTTAAAACATTCTGCCATAATTTAACGTATTGTATAGTATGAAGCTCTTATCTACACTATTGTTATGCTTATGCATTACTGTGGGAAGTAATGCACAAACGCTATATGCCTCTAAAAATGTAGCGATCTCATTTATTTCAAATGCACCTCTGGAAGACATCGAAGCTTCTTCTAAAATGGGTGTGGGTGTGTTAAATTTTGAAAAAGGTGAGTTTGTGTTTGAGGTGGCTGTAAGAACCTTTCGGTTTGACATTTCATTGATGCAGGAGCATTTTAATGAAAACTACCTTGACAGCGACCGGTTTCCTAAAGCTTCTTTTCGTGGGAAATTCAAGGATTCAATCGATTTAACAAAAGATGGTGTTTATCCCATAGTTGTGGAGGGAAAACTATCAGTTAGGGGAATTGAAAAACCTAGGGTTATTCCCGGAACACTGGTAGTTAAAAACGGAATGGTAAGCCTGAATGCTGATTTTACTATCGACTGTGAAGATCATAACATCAAAATCCCTAAAATCGTAGAAGAGAAAATAGCAGATACTGTTAAAGTGAGAGTAAACGGCGACTTTAGTTTGTACTTTGCTAAGAACTAATAAAAGGCTCTGCAACTATACTATTCTTCTCTCCTTTTTAACTGAAAAACATTTTTCTCGTAAGTCCTTAACGCATTGATGATTTTTGCCGGGTTCTTCCATTCAAACAGGTGGATAAACCATATGATAAAACGAAATATTTCTTTGGCTAATTTTTCCAAGCTCCTTGATTACTTCGTCTATTGTTTTTTGCAATCATGTAGATATATGTCTACTCTTGGTGATAGCTAACATACCTAATCCCATAGAAACAAAAAAACCGGCATAAAGCCGGTTTTAATAGGATTAGAAACAAATTATTATTGTTTGTTTTCTTCTTTCTTTTCTTGTGCAGGACGCTCCGGACGAGGAAGCAACACTTTGCGTGAAAGTTTCAATTTACCTGTTTTCTTATCGATATCAAGTAATTTAACTTTGATTGTCTCGCCAATTTCTAAAACCCCATCCATTGTCTCAAAACGCTTCCAGTCGATTTCAGAAATGTGTAATAAACCATCTTTACCAGGCAAAATCTCTACAAACGCACCAAAAGGTTGAATGTTTTTAACTGTACCTTCGTAAACTTCACCAATTTCAGGAACAGTAGTAATACCTTTGATCCTTGCCATTGCTTTGTCTACACTTTCTTTCTCTGTACCAAAGATTTGAACTTTACCAAATTCACCAACTTCTTCGATATTGATATCTGCTCCGGTTTCGCGTTGCATTTCCTGGATAACTTTACCACCTGGGCCAATTACTGCACCGATAAATTCACGAGGAATTAATATCTCAACAATGCGTGGTGCATGTGGTTTGTAATCTTCACGTGGTTCAGAAAGTGTTTTCGCCATTTCACCAAGGATGTGTAAACGTCCCTGACGAGCCTGCTCTAATGCTTGCGTTAAAGTTTCGTATGATAAACCATCAATCTTAATGTCCATTTGGCAACCGGTAATACCTTTAGTAGTTCCGGTAACTTTAAAGTCCATATCTCCTAAATGATCTTCATCACCTAAGATGTCTGAAAGAATGGCATATTTATCTCCTTCAGAAATTAAACCCATCGCAATACCTGAAACAGGAGCTTTAAGTTTAATACCTGCATCCATCAATGCTAATGCACCCGCACAAACGGTAGCCATTGATGAAGAACCGTTTGACTCCAAAATATCAGAAACAACACGGATGGTATATGGATTTTCGCCTTCGATTGGTAAAACTTGTTTCAATGAACGCATTGCAAGGTTACCGTGACCAATTTCACGACGACCAGGACCGCGGTTAGGGCGAACTTCACCTGTTGAGAAACCTGGGAAGTTATAGTGCAATAAGAATTTGTTATATCCGAAGAATAATGCTCCGTCGATCATTTGCTCATCATCTTTTGCACCTAAGGTAACAGTAGTTAATGATTGAGTTTCACCACGAGTAAATACTGCCGAACCATGTGCAGAAGGTAAATAGTTAACTTCCGACCAGATTGGACGAATTTGGGTAACAGTACGACCATCTAAACGAATACCTTCGTTTAAGATCATGTTACGCATTGCCTCTTTTTCGATATCGTGGTAGTAACGTTTAATAAGCATTAACGTTACATCATCAATACCTTCTTCACCTTTTTCTAACGTTACTTTCTCAATAAATGCATCACGAACAGCTTTGAAAGCTTCGCCACGCTCATCTTTGTTTCCACCAGATTTAGCAACATTGTAAATCGCTGCGTAAAGTTCTTCTCTGATACGGTTTTTAAGATCAGCATCATTTTCTTCGTGGTTGTATTCGCGTTTTGGTTTGTTTCCGGTCAATTCGCGTAATTCCAACTGTGCATTGATCTGAACTTTGATAGCCTCGTGACCAACTTTAATGGCCTCAATCATATCTTGTTCTGAACATTCTTTCATCTCCCCTTCCATCATTACGATGTCTTTAGCAGAACCAGCAAGCATGATATCCATATCAGCTTGTTCAAGTTCTTTAATTCCAGGGTTAACCACATATTTACCGTCAATACGTGCAACACGTACTTCAGAGATAGGGCCATTGAAAGGAATATCACTGATCGTTAAAGCAGCAGATGCAGCTAAAGCAGCTAATGCATCAGGAGCGATATCTTTATCAGCAGAAATTAAGCTGATCATTACTTGTGTATCAGCGTGATAATCATCAGGGAATAAAGGACGAAGTGCACGGTCAACCAAACGGCTGATTAGTACTTCATAGTCAGAAAGTTTTGCTTCACGACGTAAAAAGCCACCAGGAATACGTCCGGCAGCGGCATATTTTTCTTGATAATCTACAGACAGGGGTAAAAAGTCAGTTCCCGGTTTAGCTTCTTTTGCCGAAACGACAGTAGCTAGTAACATGGTGTTTCCCATTTTTACTACTACGCTACCATCAGCTTGTTTCGCCAGCTTTCCGGTTTCGATTGATATCAGTCTTCCATCGCCGATATCAAACGTTTTAGTAATTCCAATTTGCGACATATATTTTTTTCTACAACTTATTTGCGACTAAAAATAAGTAAAACTTCAATACTTATTCGCTTAGTCGCGATTTTATATTTAGGACTTTTATCGTTCTAATGATTTGCTATAACGCTTTGTTTTTCTGGGGGTTAATGCGCTATATGTAAACAGAAGGTAAAAGTAAAAGAGCCGTTGGTATAAACTAACGGCTCTTTTTTTGAAAAAACTATCTTCTTAAATCTAGTTCTTTGATAATTGCACGGTAACGAGCAATGTCTTTCTTCATTAGATAATCTAATTGTGAACGACGTTTACCAACTAGTTTCTGAACGGCTAATTGAGTGCCAAAGTCTTTTTTGTTTTTCTTCAAGTGCTCAGTCAAATGTTTGATGCGGTGCGTAAACAACGCGATCTGACCTTCTGCTGAACCAGTGTTAGTTTCACTCTGGCCGTGTTTCTTAAAGATTTCTTTCTTTACTTCTGAACTTAAATACATTCTTGAATAGTATTAAAGCGTTAAACAAATAATTAATTGAGGTGCAAAGATAGAACTTATCCAACTAAATTTAAAATACTTACTTAAATAAAGTTTCTATTCTATTTTACCAATGGAATAGAACCGGCCAGATCATACCGGGCAATAGCATCTAGTTTATTTTCTGTTTGGAAATATTTGGCCACTACTTTACCCGGTAACTGTTTCTGAAATTTTTTAATGTATTTGTTTTCTAGGGACAATTGTTGTTTCTGAATGCTTTGAAATTGACGAACTAAAGCATTTGCCTGTTCATCGGTAATACTGTCATAAACCTTCGCATAGTCTTCAATTAGTTTAATGCTTTTATCGTTTAATCCTGCTTTGGCTGCTTGATATTCTTTATATAATGGCCAAAATTTTTCAGATTGATCGTCACTTAGATTCATTACTTGCGTAACTACATCTTGCTTCATGGTTTGCAACGCACTTCGTGTTAGTTCAAGTTCAGATTTTGAATCTTGGGCATTTGCCTTTTGTAAAATTAAAACACTAAAAAATAGTGGTAGTAATAAGAGAGCTGTCTTTTTCATAATAAGAGTTTATTTAACACCTTTAATCTAGTTAAATTTTTCTAAAAAATTGTCTTTCAATGAATTGAATTTCTGTTATAATGCGATGGACTTTCTTCACAGAAACTATTTTTAAAATTTAGGATTAGCATGCAACCTTTGGTGTTGTTTTTGGCATCTATTAGGTATAAAATGTAGAGTTATGAATAAAGCATTTCTATTAGGATTAATGATCGTTGCTCTTGGCCTTACCAAAGTAAATGCACAAGTGTCTGTGAATGTTAACATTGGAACACCACCTATGTGGGCTCCTTATGGTTATAGTGAGGTTAGGTATTATTATTTACCGGATGTAGCCTGTTATTATGATGTGTATGAATCTCGCTTTATCTACAACAATGGGCATGCCTGGGTAAGAGTTTCCTCATTGCCTTCGCGTTACAGAGGTTATGATTTGTATTCGGGTTATAAGGTTGTTTTGGATTATGGAGGCCCTTCTCCTTATCTGCATTTCTCTATGCACAGAGAAAGATATCCGAGAGGATATTGTGGAACTCGCCAGATAACTTACCGTGAGTACCATCGTCATGAGGATTATTACAGAAGAGTTCCTCCTGGTCATTGGAAAAATGGTAAATGGAAAGAATACAAGCATCGCGACAGGGATAGAGATAGAGATTGGGATGATGACGATGATCATCACCACCACCGCGGACATGGAAGACACCATTAAAATGTAATAAAATAGGAAAGCCGGATTTGTATCCGGCTTTTTTCATTTAGTTTTGCAGCTGTCAATTAGATTTATCGATCATGAGTGAAAAAAAATATTCTGTCTTTGAAAGCGAGTTACAGGTTCGTCCAGACGATATAGATATGAACAATCATGTCCATAACAGTAAATATTTTGATTATGTATTGGCCGCTCGGTATGACCAAATGGAGCGTTTTTATAAAATGCCAATGGAAGAGTTTCTGGCACTGAATTATGGCTGGGTAATAAATACGGCTTTTGTTGAGTATAAACGACCTTTATTACTAGGTGATCGCTTTACGGTAAAGACCTGGATTATGAGCGTTGCTAAAAAAGATCTGAAAGTTGGCTTTGAAATCCATCGAAACAAAACCGGAAAATTATGCAGTAACGGTTGGTTTGATTATACAATGGTGAATACCAAAACAGGACGTTCAGAAGCTATTCCAGAATGGATTATTGAAAAGTATAGTATTTAATTCGGTTACGGGTTACGGGTTACGGGTTACGGGTTACGGGTTACGGGTTACGGGTTACGGGTTACGGGTTACGGGTTACGGGTTACGGGTTACGGGTTACGGGTTACGGGTTACGGGTTACGGATAAATTTTTGACCCATCAATTTCGGAATAAAATCCGATTACTTAAAAAATAATAGCTAATTAATAAACAATATAAGAACCCGTAATTCGCAACCCGCAACTCGTAATTAAACAACCCGCAACTCATAATTACCTAACGGCCTCTTCAATCAGCGACGAATAAAAATCACTTATATTCCAACCCATTGCTGCAACCTGCTGCGGAATAAGGCTGGTTTCGGTTTGTCCGGGAACGGTATTTACTTCTAAGAAATAAAACTTGTTGGTGCCTTCCTGTAAGAAAAAATCAATACGAACTACTCCCCTACAGTTTAATGCCAGGTACGAGCGTTTCAGATTCAGATGAACCGTTTTTAATAGTTCAGGATCAATATCTGCCGGTGTAATTTCTTCTGTAAGGCCTGGAGTATATTTTGCTTCAAAATCGAAGAATTCTTTTGAGCTCTTAATTTCAGTAACAGGAAGTACAGTTACCTCATTGTTGCGTTTTACAACTCCACAGGTAAATTCACGACCTTTGATAAATTCCTCTACCAAAACCTGCTTGTCTTCTTTAAAGGCACGTTCAATCGCTTCTTTTAATTCTCCTGCTTCTTTAACTTTTGAAGTACCTAAACTTGAGCCACCATTATTTGGTTTTACAAAAACAGGCAAGGTTAGTTTAGCAAGAATTTCTGCTTCAGTAACAGGCTGACCTTCAAATAACGGCATCGACTTGGCTACATTTACCCCAGCTGCCGCAATTACACAGTTCGTATAACTCTTATTAAACGTTAAAGCGGATGTAAAGCTATCACAAGTGGTATAAGGTATACCTAACATTTCAAAATAACCTTGTAACATTCCATCTTCTCCAGGCGTACCATGGATGGCAATGAAAACGCAGTCAAATTTTACTTTTTGATTTTCAAGGTTCAATGAAAAATCGTTTCTGTCGATCTCATTCACTTTACCGGAAGCATCAGTATACGACCAACTATCACGGGTGATAATGATCTTATAAACGGTGTATTTATCAGCAGGTATACTTTTTTCAATTTGTGCAGCTGATTTTAAAGAAACTACTGATTCTCCGGAGTATCCTCCGGCCAATAAAGCGATATTTTTTTTCATTTGTATGTTCCGTTTTTGGCCCGAGCAAATATAAACAGATGTAGATAGTTTAGGGAGAATAGTTGATAGTATTTTTAATCATTATTAATATACGTGTAACTTAATTTTATCGTTTTGAGTTCAAGTATCTTACGATCGATACACTTTAATTTTATAAAACTTTAATTAAGTTTGAAGTCAGATAGAACCACAAAAACACATGCTTAAAAAACTATTCGCTTTTATCCTTACACCTGAATTTCGTAAAAATTTAATATTCGCAGTTTTACTGGTGCTATTTTTGGTTTTTGCCACTATTTTTTCACTCAGAACATTTACTAAACACGGAGAAAGTTTAACACTTCCTGTGTTAACTGGTATGACAGTAGATCAGGCGCAGGAATTAGTTGCCTCAGGTAATATTACATTTAAAGTTGATACGGTTTATATTGAGGGAAAAACTCCCGGAACAATTGTACAGCAAGATCCGGATGCTAAAACAGAAGTTAAAGAAGGACGAACGGTATATTTGCTAATCCAGTCGTTAACCCCTCCTCAATTAAGATTACCTGATCTTGAAGGTAAAACGTTAACAGAAGCGAAAGCCATTATTAATAGTTATGGATTAAAATTGGGTGACCAAACGTATAAACCGGATATTGCAAAAGATGTGGTTTTAGCCGTAACCTATAAAGGCATGTCAATAAATCCAGGTACCGGCTTGTTAAGAGGTTCAACGATTGGTTTGGTTTTAGGTGATGGTTTTGGTGCTGCTGAAATTAAAATTCCTGATTTAACGGGTTTAACCTTGCAAGAAGCAATTTTTGCCATTCGTGGTAGTTCGTTGTTCTTAGGAAAAGTGATCTATGAAGGAGAAATTTCAGATTCAACACAAGCAAAAGTATTTAAACAAGATCCTCCATATATTGAAGGTGATACAACAACGATCACTCAGGGTTCAATGATCAATATTTTTATTCGTCAGCAATAATAAAATGGATATCAGTGCAGTTGAATTGACGGAAAGGTTAAAAAACAAAGAACAGCTAACAATTATTGACGTTAGGGATAAACTGGAGTTTGCTACCTTCAATTTAGGAGGTTTACACATTCCTCTCGGACGCCTTTCCATTGAAGCTGAAGAACTGGATATGGAAAAGGATGAAGAACTGATTGTGATCTGCGCGCATGGTATCAGAAGTAAAACGGCTGTTGATGTGCTTAAACAATCGGGCTTTTCCAATGTTCGTAATCTAAAAGGTGGAATTTTGGCTTACAGGAAATTAAATAGTTAAGCTGAGCCTGTTAAATGAATTTATAGTAAAATCAATTATAAACAAGAATTGAAAAAGATAATTTTATCAGTGTTAGCAGTTGTACTGTTGGCAGCATTGGGAGTAGGTTTTTTCTTTTATATTAAATTGTTGAAGCCGAATACCGGAAAGTTTGAAGAAAAAGCATATCTCTATATTCCTACCGGTGGAACATTTAAAAATGTAATCGATAGTCTGGAGAAAAATCAATTACTTAATAATATTGAAAGCTTTAAATGGAGCGCAGACTTTATGAAATATAACGATAGCAATATTAAAGCTGGTCGTTATCGTATTAATAAAGGCATGAACAACCGTGCCATTGTTAATCGTTTAAAGTCTGGAACTCAAGAAGCCGTTCGCTTAACTTTTAATAATATCAGAACGAAGGCGCAGTTTGCAGGTTATATTGGTCGAAAATTGGAAATTGATTCTGTTAAGTTTCTGGAATTGTTAAATGATGAGCAATTCGTTGGAAAGTTTGGTTTTAATACCGAAACTGTTTTCACGGTTTTCATCCCTAATACTTATGAACTGTTCTGGAACACTAATCAGCAGAAGTTTTTCAGCAGAATGTATGATGAGCATCAGAAATTCTGGACAGCAGACCGTAAAAAGAAAGCTGAAGAATTAGGAATGAGTCCGGAGAAAGTAAGCACTTTAGCTTCAATAGTTTATTGGGAAACCAAAAAGCCGGATGAAATGCCTGTTGTAGCAGGGGTTTATTTAAATCGACTGAACAAGGGCATGAAACTGGAAGCTGACCCAACGGTTATTTTTGCCGAAGGCGATTTCTCTATTAAAAGAGTTCGTGGAAAGATGATGTCAAACCCGTCTCCTTATAATACGTATGTGCATACCGGTTTGCCTCCAGGGCCCATCTCAATGCCATCTGTAACAGCTATTGACGCGGTATTGAATCACCAAAAACATGATTATTTGTATTTCTGTGCCAAAGATGACTTTTCTGGTTATCACGCCTTTGCCGAAACGTTAGCACAACATTTGGCAAATGCGAAAAGATTCCAAAAAGCATTAAATGAGCGTGGGATTAATTAATAGACAAGTTATTTTAGTTATTTGCAATGCAGCCTTATCTACGTAAGTGCTGCATTGTTTGTAATAACTATAGCTGATACTATCCTAAATCTTAAACTATGAAGTTGATTTCACCCAAATTATTTATTGCAGTTTTGGCTGTAATAGGTTGTTGCGTAAGTGTTGAAGCTCAGCCTTTGCCAGAACACCTGCGTTTAAAACAAAACTTAAACCTCACTCCTGTCGACCCTGAAGCAATGAACTTCAGCAGTATTGTGTGGAACAAAGACGGACATTTGTTTACCAATATGGAGCCTTCCGGTGCTGGTTTTGAGATCGCACAGTATGACCCATCGGCTAATTTTGCACGAAAGGTATTAGTGTCATCAAATGATCTTACTCCACAAGGGGCACAACCATTAGAGGTTGAATCCTATACCTGGTATCCGGCAAAACAGCAGATGCTACTTTTTACCAACTCAAAAAAGGTTTGGCGGGCTAATACAAGAGGTGATTTTTGGGTGCTTAATGTGACAACAAAGAAATTAGTGCAATTAGGAAAAGGTTTGCCTTCTTCTTCATTACAGTTTGCGAAAATATCAGATGACGGTACTAAAGCGGCCTATGTAAGCAAACACAATATTTATGTGGAAGATTTGCAAAGCGGAAATAGAAAGCAATTAACAACAGATGGAACCGACAGAATAATCAACGGTACTTTTGATTGGGTGTATGAAGAAGAGCTGTTTTGTCGTGACGGATTCCGTTGGAGTCCCGACAGTAAATCGATTGCTTACTGGCAGGTTGATGCTTCAAAAATTGGCAATTTCCTGATGATTAATAATACGGACTCTATTTATTCGAGAATAACCCCTGTTGAATATCCAAAAGTTGGTTATAATCCATCTAATGTTAGAGTCGGAGTTGTTGATGTTAATTCAGCTTCAACTAAATGGATGAATATACCGGGAGATCCAATTAAAAACTATATCACTCGTTTAGACTGGGCCGGAAACAACAACGAGCTAATGGTTCAACAATTAAATCGTAAACAGGATACCTGCAGATTGTTTATGGTAAATGTTCAGACTGGCTTAGGTAAGAAAATTTACCAGGAGAGTGATGCTGCATGGATTGATTTGAGCTATTTCTGGCAATATGACAGACCGGGATGGGATTGGATCAATGGTGGAAAGGAATTTTTATGGACATCTGAAAAAGACGGATGGAAACATGTATTTCGTTTAAACCGTGATGGATCAAATGAACGTTTGATTTCAAAAGGAAATTACGACGTGATGGATGTTGCCGGCATTGATGAGAAAAAAGGTGTATTGTATTTTTACGGCTCACAAAAGAATGCCACCCAACAATATTTGTATTCGGTATCGTTAGATGGAAAAGGAACACTTGTGCAATTATCACCGGCGGTACAATCTGGTACTCATACTTACAACCTCTCTCCCGACGCACTGTATGGTGTTCATCGTTTTTCCAATCACACCACAGCTCCACAAGAAGAGTTTGTTGTTCTTGCCGGACACAAACAATTGAGATCTGGTGCAAGCTTTGAATTAACACCTGACCAGATAAAGCAATATTTGCCGAATCCGCAAAGTTTCTTCCATGTAACTACAGTAGATGGTGTTACCATTGATGGATGGATGATTAAGCCGGCAAATTTTGATGAAACTAAAAAATACCCTGTTTTGTTCGATATCTACGGTGAACCTGCAGCGGCTACTGTTAAAGATCAGTTTGCTCCCAACGGTTGGCATCAGCAATTGGCAAGTATGGGTTATGTGATCATTTCTTTAGATAATCGTGGTACACCTGTTGCCAAAGGACGTAAGTGGCGCAAAGCAGTTTTTAAGAATATTGGCATTCTTAATGTGCGCGACCAAGCAATGGCTGCCAAAGAAATTCTGAAATGGAAATGGGTGGATAGCGATCGTATTGCAGTTTGGGGATGGAGTGGCGGTGGCTCATCAACTCAAAACCTGATGTTCAAATATTCTGATATTTACAAAACTGGAATGGCTGTTGCCGGAGTTGCTAACCTACTTACCTATGATAATGTTTACGAAGAACGTTACATGGGACTGATTCCTGAAAGTGCTAATGCTTATAAAGAAGGTTCGTCGATTAATTATGTGGATGGATTAAAAGGTAATTTACTGTTAATTCATGGCACTGGTGATGACAACGTTCATTATCAAAACCACGAAATGCTGGTAAATGCGTTGATTAAAGCTAAAAAGCCATTCAGTATGATGGCTTATCCTAATCGTACACATTCAATAAACGAAGGAGAAGGAACAACAGAGCATTTATATCAGCTGTTGACCAATTTTCTTGTACAACATTGTCCGCCAAATAAATAAAAAAGAAAAAAAGCACGTAAAGCCGCTGAGGCGCAAAGATAATTTGATTCAACAGGACTTAACAAGCAGTTCATAAATTAAATAAAACTTAGCGCCTTCGTGGCTCTGCGTGATTAATAATAAATAAACAATGTATATACACGAAACAAAATTGCGCGTTCGTTACGGTGAAACAGATCAGATGGGTTATATGTATTACGGTAACTACGCCGAATTTTTAGAGGTTGCCCGTGTTGAGATGCTCAGAAATCTTGGTTTATCGTATAAGAGTTTTGAAGAATCGGGAATAATGATGCCGGTTCTGGAGCTAAACATAAAATATATTAAACCGGCACGTTACGATGATGAAATAACTATAAAAACAACATTAAAAACGCTTCCTGCCATCAGAATTCATTTTGATTATGAATTGTTTAATGAACAGGGAGAATTACTGACCATTGCTCATACTAAATTGGTATTTGTGGACATGAAGACAAACAAACCTTGTCACGGTCCGGAAGTTTTTA
Source organism: Solitalea canadensis DSM 3403 (assembly GCF_000242635.2). Classification (NCBI taxonomy): domain Bacteria; kingdom Pseudomonadati; phylum Bacteroidota; class Sphingobacteriia; order Sphingobacteriales; family Sphingobacteriaceae; genus Solitalea; species Solitalea canadensis. The sequence continues at coordinate 2,148,779 of NC_017770.1, read as the reverse complement.
TGGAAAAATTAAAGGCATTCTTTTAAAAACAGCCCTGGTCGTTTGATCACCTTTTAAAAACGACATTTCCACTAAACATCAACTTGCTTAAATAGTTAACATTAAACCCCGCTTATCGCGGAAAATAATCTTATTTTTAAATTGACGCATCACTCAATGGGTAAAATTGAAAAGTATTTAAACCAGATCAGCTTGTATCGTTGGTTCATTCAATGGACTAAAAGAACAGCACTGCCCGGTTTTCAGCAATTACCCATTTATACAGTTGGAGTTTTCTTTATCAATGAACTCAAAAAAGAAGCATTGGTTACTAAATCTTCTTCATTGGCCTATAGCTTCTTATTAGCCATCTTTCCGGCTATTATTTTTTTGTTTACACTTATCCCCTATATTCCTTTTGACGGCTTTCAGGATCAATTGTTGTCGATCCTGATGCAAATATTACCTTATAATGCTTACAAGGCTGCAGAAGAAACGCTTTTTGATATTATCAAAAAGCAAAATGTTAGCTTATTGTCGTTCGGTTTTATTGCCGCATTATTTTTCTCAACGAATGGCGTTAACTCGTTAATGCGGGCTTTTAATAAGGCTTCATTAGTAGCAGAGCGACGGAGTTTTATTAAGAAAAGAACGATTGCATTGCTGCTAACACTTTATATTGCGATCTCGCTGGTGGTAGGAATTTTCTTTTTGATTGCAGGTGAATACATCATTAATTTTCTGGAGAGAGAGGATTTTATTAAAGGTTGGTTTCTCAAATTTGCATTGCAAACATTCAGGTGGTTGGTGATTTCACTACTTTTCTTGTTTTCTACTTCCCTGCTCTATTATTTCGGACCATCGACCACTCGTTCGAAGAGGTTTATCACACCAGGCTCGGTGCTAGCTACATTACTGGCCATTACTGTATCAGTAGGGTTTGCCTATTACATCAACCATTTTGGTGCTTATAATAAACTCTACGGTTCTATTGGTACGTTAATCGTTATAATGATCTGGCTTTACCTAAACTCCATGATCATTTTGATTGGTTATGAGTTAAATGCCAGCATTGTTTTGTCAAAAAGAAGCTTGGTGATTGCTGCCGAAAGCGAAATTCCAGAATGGAAACGTCGTGGAAATGTATCAGGACAACGAAATAAGTTGAAGACTAGTTAATAAAACCTTGAAAATTAGGTGAGCTCTTTACACATACTCATCTAATTTATAATTTTATAAAAAATGAAGATTCTTAAGCAATAGCCTGTAATTATCCTGCTACCGTTGAGGAGTAGGATACTTTTGGAATCAACAAAATTCAACTACTTTGAAAAACTCAATAATAACAGTCAGTATTATTTTATAAAGCCATCCTTTCGCATTTTTTCAGCAACTACAGTTGCAATGTCATTTACAGCTTTATCAATTTTTGAAGGATCAACTGTTTTTGTGGTACCTGTCCACAGTAGTTTATCCTGGTCAACTGAATAAACTGTTGTTTCAACAAAGTAGTTTTTGCTTGTTGAATAATAGCCAGGTGTAGAATACATACTTGCTCCATAACCATAGTATCTTCCATAGCCGCCATAATAACCATAAGAGGTAGTGCCCGGCACGTAAGAAGTTTCTTTCTCAATGTCGGCCAAGCGCATGAACAACGCATGCGTATATTTTTCCAGTTTTAACTTTTCAGTAAGTTTTTCTGCACTGGCTTCTTTTAACATGTCAGATGTAATAAAATTATATGAAGCAAAGGCGTACGGAGCCATTCGTTTCACCAATTCATCTTCAATTACCCTTCGGGATGCTTCATCTTTTATCATTGCTAATACAAAAATTTTAGTGCTTTCAGTCTTTTCCAAAGTTGAATTTGGGTCTTTCCAGCTTTTTACAATTTGTGTAGAAGGACTGCAACCAGCTAGTCCTAGGGCCATAACTACAATAAAAATAAACTGTTTCATATACAAGTTTTTAGATTAAAGGTTACCAGGGAAGATCAATAGGATCAAAGTCAATTTATTCTATTGAACTCTCATAAGTTTATGCATGTTTTTGATTTAATATACTCATTTTGTTTGATTTATGTTGTTTTTTATTCGGTTTTTAATTATGAATGCTAAAGTTTTTTACACAGAAGTATTTAGTAAGTTTGGTCAACTATTAATAACACACAAAACCCATGGAACATAAAGCAATATCCATCCGTCCTTTTATTGGAGCTAAAGATTTTGAATTATCCAGAAGTTTTTATCGCGATCTTGGTTTTGAGGAAACAATCCTCTCTCATAATATGTCTGTTTTTAAAACTGATGGACTTAGTTTTTACCTGCAAGACGCTTATGTTAAGGATTGGATAGATAATACAATGATTTTTTTAGAGGTGGATGATGTAAATCGTTTTTGGGAGGAATTAGTAGCATTAAACCTGACTGCTAACTATCAGGAAGCAAAGCTAACCCCGATCCGTGAAGATTATTGGGGACGAGAATGTTTTTTGCACGATCCTTCAGGGATTCTTTGGCATTTTGGTGAGTTTTTTAAAAGTTAGGATGATCTAATATGCAGAGTGAGGTTTTGAATGGACCGACAGGAAATGTTGGGGCAAAAGGAGATAATTTCAGTTATAAAGTGAAAACTTTGGAGAAGTTTAACCTTAATAGAAATAGAAAGATTTGAATAGTTAATTCCGGATGCAGTGAAACTAAACAGAGAATAAGTTTCGCCCTATCCGGGCTTATGTTTTAGACCAATGCATAACCTTCGAAGGTTAATCTCCTCCGAAGATTAACTAATGCAAGAGCAATAAATTTGAGTGAATGATCCAGAAGCACGTCACTCCTTTTTTTGCCAAACCGCTGTTAGGTGTTCGTGGTTTTTCGCTTATATTTTTGCGTTATAGTTTGGGTCAAAATCCACTATCCATTCAATACCGAATTTGTCTCTAAACATTCCAAAATAGGAACCCCAAGGACTGTCGTCAATAGGCACTTCAATATTTCCGCCTGCTGAAAGTCCGCTAAATAATTTGTCAGCTTCTTCACGACTTTCTGCACTAATAGATATCTTTGACCTGTTTTCATTTTCATTTACTTGTCCCATACTTTCTGGAATGTCATTGGCAATTAAAATGTTTTTGCCAATTGGCAAAGCAATGTACATTATCTTATTTGCATCATTTTCTGCTACTGGATATTCAGGGCTTGATATATCTTTGAGGTATATAATCTTCGTGAACTCTCCACCAAATACAGATTTGTAAAAATTGAATGCTTCTTCGGCATTTCCGTTGAAGTTAATGTGCGGATTGATAAGTGCCATAATTTATATTTTTTATTTGTTTCTTATTCCAAATGTTTGAGCGAAGGGTTTCGCAATGCACGGATGTCTAACGTCCTAAAAACCCAATTACTAAAACTGCTGTTGGCAGATCGTGTATTTTTTCACTTAAGATATTCGTCAATTTTTATATTCCTATTTTTATTATAGGCAAAGGTGCTAATTCATCATGAAGAGAAAATCCTGGAACAACAGCGGATACATTAGCATCTGTTCCAGCCATAATTGTAACTTCATTATCAATCAGTGCTTTTGTCATAGTATGAATAGATTCTGCATAAGTATTCCAAAAAGTTAATGATAATTTTCTTGATTCAGGGTTTTCTTCACCATTATATTCGTATCCATTTTTACCTGGTAACCAGCCCAATTTGCAAAGTGGGGTACCTTCAATGATTTCATAGCCTTGTTCGCTTATTTTCTTTTTATTACTTTTTGTGCATCATTTAGTTGAATAATTGATCGATTGCCTTGTCCAACTATAATAATAACCCGTTAAATCCACTCTCACTAAATATTGGTGGAGATGCAATAAACATTCTTGGACCTCTAAAACGACAGGTCTTCCAGCTATTTCTCTAACATAGGTTACACCATAGTTCTTCATAAATTATTTATTTTGATTTAACAGACAAAAATAAACTCAAACACACCCTGATTTAGCGTGTAAGGGCGCTTACTGAGTTATAATAATTGACTAGTGGTTAAGAGGGTACTTATTTGTCTTATAGTAAATAAATCATTACTAAAAACGTTTAATTATGAAATTATTAAGGAAACCACTATTACCGCCTGACGAACCAATATTAGAATAAAGCTTAATTACACTTTAATACATTTGACATATACAATAAGAACATGAATATATTAGATGAACTACAAGCCTGGAGGCGCCAAGAGGTTTAAGAAAAAATATTGAGATTTTTTTATTAATGGCAATAGTTATAACCTTAGTTCAATACCTCTTAGGGGAAGAGTTAATAGGGGCAATAATCGTCAGCGTATTAGCATCAATTACCTAGTTGATAATTGCGAATGCCATCTTAAAAAGAAAGGATAAAAAGAATGCCTTCAATGAAGATAAATAATATTGTCCCGATCGGAATAAACGGATCGAGATTTTTATTTAGTTATAATTTCTCTTCTGCTTATACTTCGGCATTATTTTATGATATCCTTAATCCACAACTTTTGCACCTGATCAAAGAACACACTTTGGCCATAAAAAAAAGCACCCTTTTGAGGTGCTTTTATTTTTTTCGCGGAAAGTGAGGGATTCGAACCCCCGGACCTGTAACAGTCAACGGTTTTCAAGACCGCCGCATTCGACCACTCTGCCAACTTTCCGGAGGCAAAAGTACAAAAACAGGCCATACCTGCAAATATTTTTTATGCTTTTGGTCAGTTTTGGTTCTATCAGGTTAAAATTCAGCTGAATAAATTTCTGCTTAAGTATATATAAAGAGCGTTAAAGGCTCTGTACTGTTATAATCCATTATTTAAGGTAGTCGATCGTTTTATTTCTATAATAAAAAAGTTCAATTCCGGTGTTAAAAGGCCCCCTATTCTATGATATAAATCAAAATAAAAAATAAAAGACTAATTTGTCTTTTATTATAAAATAACTCTTTATATTTGACTGGTCAAAAAAACAAAATAGTATGAATACTTTATCAGAGTTAAACGAACTAACAATTGGCGAATTGGTGGCTAAGGATTATAGAAAAGCCGATGTATTTAAAAAGTATGGAATTGATTTTTGCTGTGGAGGCAAAATATCTGTTCAGCAGGTTTGCCAGAATAAAGGTATCGACTTCGAAAAATTAAAATCAGCCTTGCTTGCTGTAGAACAAGTTGATAACGGAATTGAAAATTACGATAAATGGGAACTTGATTTCCTTGCTGATTATATTGTAAATAAACACCATAATTATGTGAACGAATCGTTGCCGTTATTATTAGAATACTGCCAAAAGGTAGCTCGTGTGCATGGTGAACACAACCCTGAAAATATTAAGATATTAGTAGTATTACAGGAGTTAGCTGCTGAGTTAAATACTCACTTATTAAAAGAGGAACGCATATTATTCCCTTATATCAAAGAATTGGTAAAAAGTAAAAAAGAGCAAACAGCTCCTAATACTCCACATTTTGGAACTGTTAAAAATCCAATTAACATGATGGAAATTGAGCATGACTCAGCTGGAGATCTTACTAAACAGATTAAAACTCTTTCAAATGATTATACCCCTCCTGCTCATGCCTGCAACACCTATATGGTACTATATGCGAAGCTTGAGGAATTTGAAAATGATCTTCACACTCATATACACTTAGAAAACAATATCTTGTTTCCAAAAGCAGCATTGCTAGAAGCAGAATTGTTAAATAATTAGGTAAAAAGATTTTTTTATCCTGTAATTTTTGTGAAGATTTACGATAATTTTAGATTAACTCTATAAGAATGTTTTCAAAAGCATGTGAATACGGTATCAGGGCACTGATTTATATCGTCTACAAAAGCAAAGACGGCAATAAATTAGGTATAAAGGATATTGCCAAGGAAACAGGCTCTCCCGAACATTTTATAGCTAAAATTCTTCAAACGCTTTCTAAGCAAGGTTTGGTTTCATCAACTAAAGGTCCAAACGGTGGGTTTTATGTGGAGAAGAATGCATCACCAATATCAATTTTGGACGTTGTTTTTGCTATCGATGGACCAAATCCTTTCAGCAGTTGTGTTTTAGGACTTAAAGAATGTGATGATACGCACCCCTGCCCTCTTCACGATAATTATAAGCCGATTAAAATTCAGCTGGTAAAGCTTTTTTCCACCAAAACTGTTCAGGAATTGGCCGTGGCTGTTTCTGAAGGGAATGTGCTCACTAATATTTTAAATCATCAATAATATTTTAACCAAATAAGTAATATGAAAATCCATAAAACCGAAAAAAAGAGTAAAAGGGCTTTATTTCCTTTTATGCTTCTTTCCTCTCTCATTTTAGCTTCATGTGGAGGTAATCAACAAACCACTACTGAGTCTTCAGCCCAGGCAGAAAACACTGCTACCGAAAGCACCGCTGCAACTGCTTCTGTAAACACTCATGAACATAGCGACAGTAAAGGCGTTGGAAAATTCACTTCTGTTGATGTTGCGGCATTTAAATCAGATGTGGCAACCAAAGGTAAAACTGTTTTTGAAGCCAAATGTTCAGCTTGTCATAAGGTAGATGATCAGAAAATTGTTGGACCTGGATTGAAAGGTGTTACCCAACGCCGTACTCCTGAGTGGATCATGAACATGATTACCAACCCTGAAGAAATGACTAAAAAAGATCCTGTTGCAAAAGCACTTTTGGAAGAGCATTTAACTCAAATGACTTTCCAAAATGTTTCGGATGATGAAGCGCGTGATATTTTAGAGTACTTGCGTCAAAATGATGGTGCAAAATAGTTTATCTAATAAAAGATAAAAAGACCTTTATTTTTATTAATTCTAAAAGTCATGAATATTTCTACAAATTACACCCGGCTAATGATGGCGACAGCAGTGCTGTCGGTCACTTTTGCGACAGGATGTAAGCCTAAAAAAGCAGAAAGTGTGGTTTCAGGTGATGCCGCACAAAAAGTATACGTTGCTCCCGGCAAGTTAGATGAGGTTTATATGTTCGCTTCCGGAGGATTTAGCGGACAGGTAGCTGCCTATGGGTTGCCGTCGGGAAGATTATTAAAAGTTATTCCTGTATTTGCTCAAAACCCTGAAAATGGCTGGGGCTATTCAGAGGAAACAAAAGCGATGTTAAACACGTCTCACGGTTTTATTCCTTGGGATGATGCTCACCACCCTCAGTTATCAAAAACTGACGGAGCAGATGATGGACGTTGGTTGTTTATTAACGGAAATAACACGCCACGTATCGCCCGTATTAATCTGGCAACGTTTAAAACAGAAGAGATTATTGAATTACCTAACTCAGGAGGTAACCACTCTTCACCTTATTGTACCGAAAATACTGAATATGTGGTAGCTGGTACTCGTTTTAGCGTTCCAATTGGTGGCAATACAGATGTTCCGATCAGTACTTATAAAGAAAACTTTAGAGGAGCTCTTTCATTTGTAAATGTTGATCAAGCAAATGGAAATATGAACCTTGCGTTCCAGTTATTAGTTCCGGGTGTCGATTATGACCTGGTAAGAAGTGGAAAAGGTGTTTCTCACGGATGGATGTTTTTCACTTGCTATAATTCTGAACAAGCTAATACGCTATTAGAAGTAAATGCAAGCCAGCGTGATAAAGATTTTGTGATGGCTGTAAACTGGAAAAAAGCAGAGGAATACATTAAACAAGGAAAAGGAAAGAAAATGCCTGCGACCTATTATCATAACAAATATGATGAAAAAACGCATAGTGCAACTTCTAACATAATGAAAGAAGTATTAACGCTTGATACAAGAGAACTAAAAGACATCGTTTACTTCCTTCCTTGTCCTAAATCACCACACGGTGCTGATGTTAGTCCTGATGGAGAAAGCATTGTTGCCAGTGGTAAATTAGCTGCTACTATTCCTGTATTCTCCTTCAAGAAAATAACAGAAGCAATTGCAAACAAAGCATTCGAAGGTGAATTTGATGCTGTTCCGGTTATTAAATATGAAGCTGCTTTACGTGGTGAAGTACAAAAACCAGGCTTAGGTCCTCTTCACACCGAGTTTGATGATAAAGGAAATGCCTATACTTCAATGTTTGTTTCATCTGAAATTGTAAAATGGAACCTTAAAACATTAGAAGTAGTCGACAGAATTCCAACTTATTATTCAATTGGTCACTTATGTGTGGTTGGTGGTGATAATAAAAAACCTTATGGTAAATACGTTATTGCCCTTAACAAAATTACTAAAGACCGTTATTTGCCAACAGGACCTGAGTTAACTCAGTCAGCTCAGTTGATCGATATTACAGGTGAAAAAATGAGCCTGTTGCTTGACTTCCCTACCATTGGTGAACCGCATTATGCGCAAGCATGTGCAGCAGACATCATTCTTAAAAATCAGAAGAAAATCTACAATCTGGAAGAAAATCACCACCCTTACGCTGCTAAAAATGAGAAGGAAACCAAGATTACCAGAAACGGTAACCGTGTAGATGTGTACATGACTGCAATTCGTTCTCACTTAACACCTGATAATATTGAAGGTATTAAATTAGGCGATGAGGTTTATTTCCATGTTACCAACCTTGAGCAAGATTGGGATGTTCCACATGGTTTTGCAATTAAAGGTGCTGAAAACTCAGAATTGCTGGTTATGCCTGGTGAAACTCAAACCATAAAATGGACACCTAAAGCAACCGGAGTATTTCCTTTCTACTGTACAGACTTCTGTTCTGCACTACACCAGGAAATGCAAGGTTATGCAAGGGTTTCTCCTGCAGGATCTAATGTAGCACTAAAATTCGGAACAGGTGATGCTGCTCCTAAAAACGAAATAGCTAAGAAATAGATGCTATAAAGCGCTCAAACTTATTTTATGAATTATTGAAATGAAGCTATGAGCAGCATTTTCTGCACATAGCTTCATTTATTTTAATCGCTCTCTATGGTATGCATATCTTTTATGCTAAAATTTTAATGATATGAAAAAATCATCCCGAATGCTTGTTCTGGTATGTACTCTTTTACTATTTGGAGCATACATATTCCCATTATGGAAAATAGCCCTTGAAGCACCGCAGTATCCAGAAGGACTTGAAATGAAAATCTGGATCAATAATATTACTGGCGATGTGCAAAAAATCAATGGACTGAACCATTATATAGGAATGAAACACATTATAGTGGAAGAGTTTTATGAATTTAAGCTTCTACCTTATGTAATGGCCATTTTAATTGGATTTGGCTTTCTCACTTACTGGAAAAACAATAAAAAATTATTATATGCCTGGATTGCATTATTGCTGATTTTTGGTGTTGTTGGTGCAATTGATTTCTATCATTGGGAATATGATTACGGACACAATCTAGACCCTATGGCTGCTATTAAGGTTCCGGGAATGGCTTATCAGCCACCTCTTTTAGGTTATAAGCAATTATTAAACTTTTTAGCTGCTTCATTTCCTGATACAGGTGGATGGATGGTAATTTCTTCAATTTTCCTTGCCATTTCCGTTGGTTTTGTTGAATTTAAAAGAAAAAGAACTACAAGATGAAATATTATAAGCTTGGAGTAGTATTATTACTGCTACTGTATAGTTGCTCAGCCAAATCTCCCGAAGCAATTAATTATGGTTCGGATGAATGTGTTCATTGTAAAATGACCATAATGGATAATAAGTTCGGAGCTGTAATGCTAAATAAAAACGGTAAGTCGTTTAAGTTTGATTCGGCCGAATGTATGATCGATTATTCTAATGAGAAGCCTGAGCATAGTGATTCTTATTTTGTTACTGATTTTTCTAAAGCCGGTAGCTACATCAGTGCTCGTGAGGCTGTTTTTCTTCATGGAGAAAACGTTAAAAGTCCTATGGGAGGAAATATTGCTGCTTTTAGTTCCAAAGATGATGCCGCAAAAATGCAACAGGAACTTAAAGGTGATTTATTGACCTGGGAAGAAGTGAAGGTGTTAAGGAAGAAATAGTTTTTTTACCGCGAAGGCACCAAGTCGCTAAGAAATTTGATACTTTGTGCCTTCGCGGTTAAAGTCTTAACAGATTAAAATATTCCTTCACCTCTATATAGAAATTTATAGCAAAGGCGCTAAGTCAAAAAGAGAGACTTAGCGCCTTTGTGTTTCTGGAGTAAATCCTAAAGAAATTTCATAAATTTTAACGCGAAGGCGCCAAGTCACAATAAGAAACTTAGCGTCTTCGCGTCTCTGCGGTTAAAACCTAAAAAGGCGCCAAGTCACAAAGAGAAACTTAGCGCCTTCGCGTCTCTGCGGTTAAAAACCTAAAAATTCAATATTGCCGACAAATAGAAATTCCTTCCGGTTCTTGGAATTTTCCCCCAGTCAAGATGTTCTGCATAGGTTTTATCAAATAGATTATCAACGCCAGTTGTTAGTCCCAAATCGGTTTTTAATAACTTAAGGTCATATTTCAGGCGAAGATTCATAATATACCATGATGAAGTCGGGGTTTCGCCGAAATTAGGATTCACATTTTTTTGTGCCGCGGCCCATTCATTTTCCAATTCCATTTTTAATTTCTTAAGTGAATAGCTAACTGATGAGCTTAACTTTAATGGCGGAATTAAGGGTAAATGCATTCCGGTATTATCTTTCCCCCGTGTATATTTTGAAGAAGCAATAAACTCGAACGAAGTTGAAGGTTGCCATAAAATAGTTGCTTCTGCCCCACTTACAATTGCATAGTCACTATTGGTATACATTTTCACACCATTGGCACCTGCGGTCATGCTGCTATAGTCCTTTAAAACAGTACTAGTTATATAATGATTAATACGATCATAAAACCCTGTCAGGCTTAACAACAGCTTGTCGTTATTGTATTGAAATTTTAATTCACTTTTTAAAGCTGTTTCAGTTTTAATGTCGGGATTGCCTAAATAATCATAATTATCATAACGATTAAAGAGATAATATCCCAAATACTCGATTGATGCCGGAGCCCTTTCAGCATATTGCAATGAAGCTAAAAGACTTACTTTAGGTAAAAAACGATAGTTAAACTGAGTACCTGCACTCTTTAACCAATCTGTCATCACTTTTTGAGGTTTAAGCCCAATCGCTTGTTGCTGTTGTAAGCCTAAATCACTAATAAGAGATGTTTGTGTATACTCCGCTCTTGCATTGAATGTTAATAGTTTAGTCCTGTCAACTTGCCAATCATCTTTAACAAAGATACCAACAGCTGTTCTCCTGTTATCAGGTAACGTAAGCATATACATCGGCAGATTGTTTGCATACATCGTCATCTCTGCTTGCGAATAAGTGGTATAAACATCACCTTTAATTGTTAGTTGATGAGACGAAAAGGGTACGATTGAGGTTTCAATATATGAACCGAGCGTATTATTCTTACCCGGCATATCCATATGCATGGCAATATCCGGACGTTTTGTATCATCCATTTCATGGTGTACAGCATTTGCATAGATCTTAGCTTCGATGGATTCGAATAATGAATTGGAGAAATATTTCCGGTAGGTAACTCCACCAATGATTGCTTTTGCTGATTTTACATCCATTGGTAATGCTGGATAACCAATATCCCACGCATCATCATAAATAAAATCTGTTTTTAACGTTGAATTATCAGCAAGTAAATAATTAAAAGCCAGGTTCAGGTTAAATTTATTGTATTGAGAAAATGGTATTGTTTGATTATTTCCGGCTTTGTAATTTTCGGATTTACGATAGGTCGCATTTAGTTTTGCACCAAACTTTTGCTCCGACCAATTCAGTAATAATTGATTGTTGTTTTGTGTTCCAGAACTTTGTACACCGCTTGCTATAAAGCCCGAAAGCTTCTTCTCCCCTCCAATAACCGGTTCCTGTGATTTGAAATTTAGTGAACCACCTATGTTCGATCCAAATTGTAATGATTCGCCACTTGTTTGCAGTTGTAGTTGCTTTAAGTTAGCTGTTTCAATGTAGGAAGTTGCCGGATCCATTTTGTCGGTACAGGCACCCATAATTTTCATTCCGTCAATTGTAAGATTAATTTGTCCGGCAGAATAACCCCTAACAGTAGGTTCTAACGCATAATTACCACGCTTGATTAAGGTAATACCCGGCAACCGGGCCATAATATCATCAACGGAACTAGTAGTACTTGCAAGGTAATGCTTGAAATACTTGTTATGTATATTATTTTTTGCAGTAATGGTTACTTCTTGTAACTGGTGACAAACACTATCGCATGCTGCTGGTTCAGGCTTTGCTGTTTGTGCGTTTACTACAAGAGTAGATACTAAAGGAACAAGTACTGCAATGTTTTTTAAACGAATTCGCATAAGATTGCAATTGATACAGCCACTTAAAAGGCTTTATAGCTTCCAAGTGGCTGTAATTGGTTAGAAATAAAGTTCTACAGGAACATCTTCAGCTATGGCAACTCCGTTTTTGAGTAGTTTAAAGTGAAGTTTCCAATCGCCAGGCATCGTAAAGTTTACTTTACCTTTATACAGTCCTGATGAAATTGCAACAGGATTTACATTATTCGGCGAACCATGTCCCATTGAAGGCATTTCTGTTACCATTTCTACTGTAAAATCAGCAGCTTCAGAAAATGTCATCATGTCGTTAGTGGTGTGAATAGCTAGCTGCAGGTCATTTGTTCCTACCTTAGGTTTAACAGGTTCCATATAAGATAAGATGATCCTTGAGCCATCAGCTAGTTTTAGCGTATTGGTTCGCTTGTAGATCACCTCACCATATTTATTATTAGATACGGTAACCGGAATGGTTAATTGATATTGCTTATTCGCTACCGTTGCATTTACTTCGATCACCCAATCACCAGTTGCAGTGCTAGCCATTGTAAAGAAAAATGCACCTTTAACCAGGCCTTGGGTTGTATTGTCAGATTTTGGTTGTATTGATGGAGATGAATGCTTGTGAATCATACCATTATCCATCTTCATTGACATCATTGGATTAACTGAAATATTAGCCTTTTCAATCGTCTTATTTGTTTGTAAATCAGTTAGTTTTATATAAAATACGTTATAGCCTTGCTTGAATTCATTCTCAGCAAGAATTTCTGCCTTAATGCCCTCTGTGGCAAGTGTAGCTTGACCTATTACACTTAACTCAGGTAATTGATTATCAGGTACAATGGCTTCATCACTGCTTTTGCTGCACGACATTTGTGTTAATGAAAAGATGAATGTAATAGCAATAAGTGTATATTTTGTAATATATAAGGTGTTCATAATAAATAAAATACAATAGATATCCAATGCGATACTTTAAAGTTAGTTCGCTAAAAAAAATAATTTGTGTAAAGAATAAAAAGGGGATTATCCTGTGGTAGGTGGATGGAATATCGAGGTAAGAACCTGAAAATAATAGGCAATATGATCGGGGATCATCTCTTGCTTAATTTCAAAGGAATATAATTGAGTTGGGACCTCAAATACACTTATATTGTTATATACTTCGAGGAGTTCGGTTTTTTCGTTCTTCTTATTTCTCCTCTCCTCTTCCTCTGCATACTTTTTCAATTGCTTGGCTAAGTAACATTTACCCGAGCAATGTTTCATAAGATTATTCTTATTAATACAAAAGCGATTCGTGATTTCATTTTTGTTTAGCTCATATGCGATAAGCATCGTGTATTGCGACAAAGTTTGTCCCAATAGAAAAAGTGCTAAGCTTATGTAGGCAATGATTTTCACAGAGGCAAATATAAATAAATAATAAAAGATAAAAAGGTCTTTTATTTATTTTTTTGATTATATATTTGCACTACCAAAGAGTATCAATAATGACCAAAGAAAATATATACGCTCTGTTATTTTGCTTGATTATTACACTTTCTTCTTATGCTCAGCAAATCACTGTTGGTCCGAATGAAAAGTATAAAACTATACAAGCTGCACTAACAGTAGCTAAAAATGGAGATCGAATAGTTGTAAAGCCCGGAAAATATCCTTGTAATAATGTAACTATCGATAAAAGCATACAGCTTATCGGTGAAAATTATCCTGTATTGGATGGTGAAAATAAGGATGAAGTTTTAACAATTTTGGCTGATAATGTTGTAATAAAAGGATTTGCTGTAAGAAATACCAATACAGGATCGGTGAAGGATTATGCGGGAATACGTGTATATAAGGCCAACAATGTTCAGGTGCTGAATAATAAGTTGACAAATACGTTCTTTGGTATTTATTTATCAGATGCGGATAATTGCCTGATTAAGAATAATGACTTAATAGGTTCAGGACATCCCATGCATTCGGGAAATGGTATTCACCTTTGGAAATGTAATAATGTGGTCATTGAAAATAATACAATCAAAAAGCATAGGGATGGAATTTACTTCGAATTCGTAAAGCAGAGTCTTATTAAAAAGAATAAGAGTGAACGTAACATTAGATATGGCCTGCATTTTATGTTTTCTGACGACGATCAGTACATTGAAAATTCATTCAAGGATAATGGTTCAGGTGTAGCAGTTATGTACACCAAGCGCATTAAAATGCTTAATAACGTATTTGAAAACAATTGGGGTAATTCTTCTTACGGCTTACTGCTGAAAGATATTTCTGATAGTCATATTGAGAATAATATTTTTCGTAAAAATACATCAGCCATTTATTTTGAAGGTTCTAGCAGGATAACAGTTGTTAACAACGATTTTTTGCAAAACGGCTGGGCGGTTCGTCTGCTTGCTAATTGTGAAAATGATACGTTTGAAAAGAATAATTTCATCGGCAACACGTTTGATCTAACCACAAACGGCACTCATAACCTGAACACTTTTAAGCAAAATTACTGGGACAAGTATGAAGGGTATGATTTAAATAAAGATAAAATAGGTGATGTCCCCTACCGACCTGTAAGTCTGTATTCACAAATCCTTGAAAAAATGCCTTATGCAGTAACACTTATGAGAAGTTTTATTGTAAGTCTGCTTGATAAGGCTGAAAAAGCAATTCCTTCAATTACTCCCGAAACTTTAATGGACGAACAACCACTCCTTAAATCAATAGCAAGATGATCCAGATAAATGAATTAAAGAAGTCATTTGGTAAGCTCCATGTTTTGAAAGGTATTACTACCTCTTTTGAGCCCGGACAGGTAATTTCTGTGTTGGGACCTAACTCATCTGGTAAAACGACTCTTATCAAATCCATATTAGGCATGGTTATTCCAGATTCAGGTACTATCACCTTTAACGGAACAAATATTCAGTCAAATCCTTCTTACAAAAACCATATCGGCTACATGCCGCAAATTGGCCGCTATCCCGATAATATGAAAATTGGGCAATTAATAGACATGATGAAGGATATTCGCAATTTTAAAAAGATTGATGAAGAATTACTCGAACAGTTTGATTTGCCTTCCATCTATCAAAAACCAATGCGTACATTATCTGGTGGAACTCGCCAAAAAGTAAGTGCAGTATTGGCATTTATGTTTAATCCTGAAGTACTAATACTTGATGAACCTACTGCCGGATTGGATCCCGTTGCTGCCGAAATTTTGAAAGCCAAAATCCATAAGGAAAAGGAAAATGGTAAACTAATTTTACTAACCTCTCATATTATGAGTGAAGTGGATGAACTTGCCGATAAAGTATTGTACATGATGGAAGGAAGCATCCGGTTTAATTATGATGTCGACGATTTTAAAGCGATAACAGGCGAGCAAAAATTAGGAAAGGCGATTATTAACTATTTAAAAATGAATGTTTATGCTTAAGATCACTAAATATGTACTGTATGATATTCTGAGGAATAAAATATTACTTGCTTATACTGTTTTTTTGCTGATCCTTTCATGCAGCTTGTTTTACCTGGAAGAAAATCCTGATAAAGCAATTAGTAGTCTGTTAACGATTGTAACGATCATTGTTCCTTTAATTGCCATGATCTTTACCACTACTTATTTCTATAATTCATCAGAGTTTATCGAGTTGCTAGTATCGCAACCGCTTAAGCGAAATACCATTTTAATGGCAGAATACATTGGAATTGCAGGATCATTATTAATTGCTCTCGCAATTGGATTAGGCATTCCGATTTGTTTCTATTCATTCACTTCGTTAGGAATTACACTGCTTTTTATAGGATTATTGCTTTCGTTAATTTTTACCTCATTAGCTTTTTTATGCTCTGTTTTAACACGTGATAAGGCTAAAGGCATAGGACTATCCTTACTGATCTGGTTTTTCTTTTCCGTAATTTATGACGGGCTGATTCTGGGTGTTCTATTCAGTTTTAGTGATTATCCTTTAGAGAAAACCATTATTACACTATCGGCATTAAATCCAATTGACTTAGCACGGATAATCATTATGTTAAAAATGGATGTATCGGCGTTGATGGGTTACACCGGAGCGTTGTATAAAAACATTTTAGGAAATCAGTGGGGAACCTTGATTTCGATATTGATTATGATAATTTGGTTTGTAGTACCCTTAATAATTTCGTTGAAGTTATTCAAGAAGAAAAATCTTTAAATAAATTTTAATTCATCTTTCTTACTTAAATACCGGTTCCATTTTGTTGGAAACCGGTATTTTTTTATGGTTTATTTTTTAAAAAAGGAGAAAAAACCTTTGGATTTCCATTCTGCTTTTCTTTTTAAAGCCTCTTCGCAATCAGGTCTTACCGCTAACAAGTTATCAATTGTCTCTCGGGCTGCTTCAATTTCATCAGTTTCCTTGCATGCATCAGCATACTGAATCATTAATAATTCCGAATCATCATCTAAAGCCCAATCATTACGGTTATAGCAAGCAATTCCCTCCCATGCGTATTGTTTACAATCGATCCAATGTTTTAATAGGTACGTTACATTTGAAAGATGGATATACAGTATAGCCTGGCTGGTTTCATCTACACTGTATTTTGTTTGATGAATATTCAGCGCAAACTTTAAATCAGCTAAAGCTTTTTCGTACTGATTGAGTTTTAAATAAGAAACACCTCTTTTGTAGTGCAGGTACAAATTGTCAGAATCTGCAACAGTATCTTGTTTAATTTTCTGATAATTATCGGCGCAGGCAATACATTGAGCATAATCTTGCATCTCATAATAATTCTGCATCAGCATATACCAGGCAGAATTGTCGTCAGGGTTTTTCTTTAATTGTTCATGCCATTCCTTATTTGCTTCTTCCTTACTTACATCTTTGAGGAATTCATAACGAATATTTTGAATAGTGATATAGCTTTGATCCAATTCAAAAAGATATTCATCCGGTAGCTCATCTTTATTCGCTTCAATAAAAGACGTGTATTCACTTTCAATTTCCGCTAATAAGGTTTTCGCTTCCTCTGTTCGTCCAATTTTAAAAGTTTGATCCAATAAGTCGCCTTTTAATTTCAGGTAATTATGGAAGTCTAAATACTCTTCATTGTATGAAATTGCCGTTTTTAAAACATTAATAGCTTCTTCAGTCCGGTTCAATTGTATCAAAGCTGTACTCCAGCTGCTAAGCTGTTCCCAGAAAGGCGATATTGAATAACCTAATTCATGCACCTGAGCAGCTTTTTCATAGGCTTGTAAATCGGATAATGCGATGCCGTAGTTGTTACAACACATTGCGAAAATGTGTTTATCAGTGAATAAAGTGGGACCGTTGCCATTACAGAAATACTCATAGAAGCCATTATAAGCTTTTTCATACAAGGTGCATTTCAGTTCTTTAATAGTAGTTTGGTCATGATGATCTCTTATGCCCTCCAAAATTTCGGAAAGATAAACACCCGCATTATAGTATTCGGTTGGATGATCGTCAGGCAAGCGGCTGATGACAGGTAATGCATTGAATGTTCTGTAATACGCATCTATGTACCTGTAGATGGTTACTGCCATTCCTTTTAGTTCAAGAGCTTTCTCCAGATAAGGGTAAGCCTCATTGTAATTTCCGGCTTCATACAATATTGTTCCCGCAAAATGATAAGTGATGCTCCATTCGGGATGTAATTGCATATATTTTTTTGCCAGACTAAATAACTCAGCTTCATAGTCAGCTCCGAAATACTCCTCTCCTAATGTCCTTAGCGTAACGATTACCGAATAAACAAGATCTTCACTTATATACTCGTTCTCTAATAGGGACAACGAAAGATTATAAAGTTCAATCAATTCATCAGGCTCACATCTAAATCCATTATGAAATAAACGGCTATACACTAATGTACCAAACTCATAGTCTTTATTTTCAAACGCCAACTTTGCAATTGCAGCATCTTCTGCCCTGCCTTCAGATTGATAAGCAAAACCTGTTTTATAGGTTAACAATGCATTTGCCACCTCTTTTTTGAGGTCGAGATAAACATAGGCTTTGTGAAGATAAATGTTGCTTAATGTGCCATCCAATAGACTTCTGTCGCTGCTGTTGCTGAAACAACTTTTGTACGACTCAATTAACAAGTCAATATCTTCCAGTACTTTATCCGACTCTCCAAGTAAATAATAGGCTTCACGGCGATAATTGACTGCTTTTAATCGTTTGTCGTTGTTGTCTGATAATTGGAGCTGATTGCAGTATAATATCCCCTGTTGAATATTGGTTTTAAAAATGTAGATAATGATATAGGCTGCAAACAACAAAGCATCTTCATTAGCCGGCTCATGTGTTAAAACAGTTTCAAAATGATTGTAAGCCGATGCATACATGGCTTCACATTCTTCTTCGGTTTCCTGTTCACGGGCAAACTCAAACTCACATTTAGCCTTTAATAATATTGCACCTACATTCTTATTATTAAAAAGTAAGAAAGTAGTAGTTGCTTCAAGACACTCTTGTAGTTGTCCCTCATTGTAGAGATTCTGTAAATAATCTAAGTCAATCATTGAAATAAAAAAATCAATTAAGTAGGTGTTAAGAAAGGGACTTGCTTTTCCTAATAAAACTTTAAAATGAATGCAAATATATTGCTTTTAAGTAATTATAATGTGTTTTTCATTGAAGACATGGTCGTTCAATAATAGCGTCAGTCTTCATCTTTTCTTCATAACGTCTTGGTTGTTTTGCATATTATCTTTTATGCTCAACTATTATGGCTGGAACAAATCATCAGGTTTTTCAAACATCCGATACTAAGCGGTGGAAACGATTCTTGTGGGTTATTCGTTTATGTATTTTTTTCTTTGTGGTTCTTGGAATCACATTTGGAATTGCCTTGTGGAAAGATTCAAACACCTCATTGCCGAAACTCAGTAATAAAAATCTAACCTATAAGAAGATTCTGAATCCAGACGATCCGATGATGTTCAAAAATGATGCAAATCAACTTTATAAAAAACTTAAAGCTGGTATTTATCGTTCAACCACGCGTGAAATAAAGATGCATCCGAAGCGTAAGCCGGTTGCAGACTCTGTGATGGCAATTCGATCAGGTTTTTATGTAAACTGGGATGCACAATCCTACAGTACACTAAGAAATCATATTGATCAGTTAAATATGGTTTTGCCAGAATGGTTATTTATTACAGACACTTCAGATGTAGTACAAACAGCTATTGATCCGCAGGCCCTGGAATTGATGAAGAAACATAAGGTGCCTATTGTTCCGATGGTTTCAAACTTTAGTAACGATAAATGGAATGGAAATAATGTTCACCGTATCATCAGTTCGCCATTAAAACGTCACCAATTCATTAATAGTTTGGTTGATATTTTGGCTAAATACAAGTTTCAAGGCGTAAACATTGATTTTGAGGAATTGAATGAAAATACAGATGAAAATCTGATCAAGTTTCAGCGAGAACTTTACACCGCGCTTCATACCCGTCATTATTTAGTAACGCAAGATATTCCGCCAAATAATACGGATTATAACTTAAAGTCGACCGCTGCAACTAATGATTATGTATTTGTGATGGCCTACGATCAGCATTATGCAACCAGTAAACCCGGACCTGTTGGCCAACAGAAGTGGATTGAATCGGTGATCAATGATATGGAGGCTCAAATTCCGGAAGAGAAAATCATTTTATGTTTAGCGGCATATGGTTATGATTGGCCAAAAGATAGTGAAGGAGCTGATGTTACGTACCAAGAGGCACTAACTTCAGCAGTAGAGTCTGATGGGAAGATCAAATTCAATAGCGATGATTATAACCTATCCTTCTCTTATACTGATGATGCAGCTATTGAGCACCAAGTGTACTTTGCTGATGCGGCTACTAACTTTAATGTGATGATGACTGCACAGGAAGAAGGTTTGGCAGGTGTTTCGTTGTGGCGATTAGGATCAGAAGATCCACGGGTTTGGTCGTTTTACAAGAAAGACCTGAGCGATAAGGATGCAAAATCTCCGTTAATAGATCTTCATCAAATGGAGTTTATCAAAGGAGGAACCAATGTCGATTACATTGGTGAAGGTGAAATTTTGGATATTCTGAGTAAACCTCAACAGGGTAAAATCAGCGTTTCTTATGACGCAAAAAATAAGCGCATTACTAATCAAAATTATATAACATTACCAACTTCTTATGTAGTAAAAAAATATGGTGTAGGTACTAAGCAAATGATTCTCACTTTTGATGATGGTCCGGATGGAAAATATACACCGGAAATTCTCAAAATATTACAAGAAGAAAAAGTTCCTGCTACATTTTTTATTATTGGTCAGAATGCAGAGAACAATATTCCACTTGTAAAAGAGCTGTACAAAGAAGGTTATGAGATTGGCAATCACACCTTTTCCCATCCAAACCTGGCAGAAGTAAGTTTGCAACGTCAACGATTGGAGCTTAATGCAACACGTAGGTTAATAGAATGCATTACAGGACATTCCACGGTTTTATTCAGACCTCCGTTCAATGCCGACTCCGAGCCGCAGAGTTATGCGGAAATTGAGCCGGTTGCCATGAGTAAAAAAGACAATTACCTGGCTATTGGAGAATCTATTGATCCCCGCGACTGGGAAAAAGGGGTTTCAGCTGATACCATTTTTCAACGTGTGGTTGACCAACAAAATTTAGGAAGCATCATCCTGCTTCACGATGCTGGTGGTGATAGAACACAAACCATTAAAGCACTTCCACGTATTATTCATTACTTTAAGAATAAGGGTTATAAGTTTATCAACGTATCAGATTTGGTTAATAAAACACGTGACGATCTAATGCCGCCTATCAGCAACAAAAAAGATTTACTATTATCAAAAGTGAATTATGTGTTGGCAATGCTATTGTTTTACTTCCAACACTTGTTTGAAGCATTGTTTATACTGGCTATTTTCCTTGCTATAACCCGGATGTTGGTTGTTGGAATACTTGCCTTTATCCAGCAGCGAAAAGTAAGGACCGCATCTTTGTTAACTCCGGGTGTGAGTATTATTGTTCCGGCTTATAATGAACAAGTAAATGTTGTTAAAACAATTCATAATTTATTAAACACCAATTATCCCGATCTTGAGATCATTTTTGTAGATGATGGATCGAAGGATGATACCTATAAAGTTGTGCTGGATGAGTTCGAATTAAATTCTACCGTAAAAATCTTTACGAAAGCAAACGGAGGAAAAGCCTCCGCGTTGAACTATGGGATATCCCAAGCGAACTATGACTATGTAATCTGTATTGATGCTGACACCCAATTGCACTCAACTGCAGTAAGTGAATTAATGAAAAAGTTTACTGGTGATGATGTTGCAGGCGTGGCAGGAAATGTTAAAGTTGGAAATGAATTAAATATTTTAACTAAATGGCAATCAATAGAATATATTACTTCACAAAATTTTGATCGGCGCGCTTTTGACCTCCTTAATTGTATCACTGTAATTCCTGGTGCGATTGGGGCATTTAAAAAAGAGGCGTTAATTAATGCAGGAGGATTTACAACAGATACACTAGCAGAAGATTGCGACCTAACCATCCGATTGATTAAGGATGGCGGTAAAGTTGTTTATGCTCCTAAAGCCATTGCAGTTACTGAGGCTCCTGAATCATTAAAAATGTTTATGAAGCAACGCTTCCGTTGGACATTCGGTATTATGCAATCTTTCTGGAAACATCGTAATGTTTGCTTTAATATTCGATATAAATCTTTAGGAATGATTGCCTTGCCTAACCTGTTGATATTTCAAATGTTAATGCCACTAATATCTCCATTGGCAGATATTATGATGTTATATGCTTTGTTTACTGGTGGCGCAGGATTTGTGTTGGGTTATTACCTGGTATTCATTTTAGTTGATGCATTAGGTGCTGCCATTGCATTTTCATTTGAACGCGAACCTTTATACCGTTTATGGCTACTGATTCCACAACGCTTTTTTTACCGCCAGTTAATGTACATTATCTTAATAAAGGCGTTTAATAATGCGCTTAAAGGTGAGCTGATGAGTTGGGGTGTTCTGAAACGTAGTGGCAATGTAAAACTAAAAGAGATTTAAGTACTTACGAATTTTTTTTGATTAAACAATAACACTGATTCTGTTTTCCTCTAAAACAAAAAAGTATATTTACTTCTTTGTTAAATGAATATTAAATCAGGAATCTTATCACTTCAATATTGAACGTTAGCAATTATTATGGAAAAGAGAAAATTAGGAAGATCCTCACTTGAATTTTTGCCCTTAGCCTTTGGTGGTAATGTTTTCGGCTGGACAGCTGATGAAAAAACATCATTTGAATTATTAGATGCATTTGTTGCGGCAGATTTTACATTTATCGATACGGCCGATGTTTATTCGTATTGGGCTCCGGGTAATTCAGGTGGTGAATCTGAAACAATTATTGGTAAATGGCAGAAAGCTCGTGGCAACCGTGATAAAGTCATTATTGCAACCAAAGCGGGTTCTTCCATGCAGGGTTTGCCCAAGAAGGATCTTTCAAAAACACATATTTTAAAGGCTGTGGAAGATTCATTAAAACGACTCCAAACAGATTATATTGATTTGTATCAGGCCCATTATGATGATCCGGAAACCCCGGTTGAAGAAACGCTGGAGGCATTTGCACAATTGATTAAGGAAGGAAAAGTTCGTTTTATCGGTGCCTCGAATTTCAGTGCTGAGCGTTTTTCGAAAGCATTAAGAGCAAGCGAAAGGTTTGGTTTGCCACGCTATGAAAGCTTACAGCCAAACTATAATTTATATGATCGTGCCGATTTTGAACGTTTACTTGAGCCTTTAACTTTAGCAGAAAATGTAGGTGTTATTAATTATTACGCTTTAGCGAGTGGTTTTTTAACAGGGAAATATCGTTCCGAAGCCGATCTGAAGCAAAGTGCGCGTGGAGCTGGAGTTCAAAAATACCTCACTCCTCGGGGAATGGCTATTTTAGATGCTTTAGACGAAGTAGCCAAAGAATACAAAGCTAAACCTGCTCAGATTGCCTTAGCTTGGCTGTTAGCAAGAAAAAGTATCACCGCTCCTATTGCAAGTGCAACAAATGTGAATCAGTTGCATGACCTTTTAGATGCAGTTCGGATAAAATTAGATGTTTCTGCTCTTGAAAAACTAACTAAAGCGAGTTCTTTCTAACGTTAAATTGCGGTTTTTAGTATTTCTTTAAGGCTATATTAAAAAATATTTAACTGAAAGTGAGTTATATAGCGCTTTATGGTACTACTAACACTAAAAAATATTTGCAGGTATGGCCTGTTTTTGTACTTTTGCCTCCGGAAAGTTGGCAGAGTGGTCGAATGCGGCGGTCTTGAAAACCGTTGACTGTTACAGGTCCGGGGGTTCGAATCCCTCACTTTCCGCGGAAAAAATAAAAGCACCTCAAAAGGGTGCTTTTTTTTGTTTATAGCCCCCTAACAAAATCGCACAATTTTTTCGCAGTTTAAGGTGTGCCAACAGGTGCCGGAACAAAACTAGGACGCTATCAGTAATACAGGCAGAAACACTTTATATTTCTATCTGGACACCTTGGTTTTTAAAAAGAAATTTCCTAAACCTTTAGGAAAGATTTAAGCAAAAAAGGATCGGGATTAGAAGCCATTTACTATCAAGCAGAGAGTAATCAAATCTCATTTTTGATGACTTTTTTGTAAATCACTAAAAAATCACAACTCAAGAGATTGAATGTTAATTAAATATAAATAAAAAATAATGACTTTAAGTTTCATGGGATATTGATGATAAAAAAAGCTATTTTCACACCCCGTAAAATATATGATGAAAAACATACTTTTAACTGCAATAATTGCATTTTTCACAATAAATATTGTATCAGCAAAAGCGAAAATTCCAGTTTGTATTCCTTGTGAAACAATTCAACCTATTCAAGAATTGCCTATTGATTCCGAAATTCAAAAATTAGCGGGGCAAAAAGTAAACCTATCTTATATTAATAATGAATACGGCATTCTTTGGATGTCTATTTGGAACACCAACGGAAGATATGTATTGAGTGACATTTCAAATAATACGTATTTTGAAATTGATACTCAAGCAGCTAAAATATTAAAAGAGAAACATAGTTTTGACGTAGAAACCGCTAATGATCCTTTGTCATTTTGGAAAAAAATAGGCGGAAAGCTTGTTTTTTCAATTATAATAGTACTACTAATTTGGGGAGTTATTCCTTCAAAAAACAAAACTACAGACGTAAAACAAATTAACATTTAAAATAAATAACTCCTATGAATCCATTATTTTTAATACCAGTAGTATTAGTAATTGCAGGTGTGTGTTTTATGATATTTATGAATAAAAAACACAGCGCGGCAAAAACAGAAATTGACCTGGACGTTGAAAGAACTAAGTACGATACTTACAAACAAGAGCTATTAACTCAGGATTTTTCACAATTAAGCCAATGGATGAAAGGTAAATCTATAAATGCATTTACTTCAGCATCTGTACCTCAATCGACAGCCAATAAAGTTCAGGAAATTGTGAGTGATGGCATTAAAAACGTTGCCTTGTCTGCAATTGGTGTAAAACTAAAAAGAATAGAAACGGATT
Organism: Solitalea canadensis DSM 3403; assembly: GCF_000242635.2. Lineage (NCBI taxonomy): Bacteria > Pseudomonadati > Bacteroidota > Sphingobacteriia > Sphingobacteriales > Sphingobacteriaceae > Solitalea > Solitalea canadensis. Next base: position 2,123,891 of record NC_017770.1, on the reverse strand, counting down.
GTTTTTTGGCATTAAGTGGAAACGATTTACATTTTTTTAGTACCAATACGGTTGGCGAATTAGACGAACATATCGTTTTTGATAATTTCAGAATCGAAGATGCCCAACTTCAATATGGGGGTGTCTTAAAATCACAATTAGGTGTATATTCAAAATCTTCAGAAGAATATTTGCCTAAAACACATATCATTACATTTAATATTGATGGTAGCCCTTTATCCCTTGAAATTCACGATAGACTAAATTACGTACCAGACCCAACTGATATTTTAAATTTGAAAAAACAGTTAATCACAAGAGCCAAATATCAAGTCGTAGGTGAAAAATTTGTAGACATATTGCAAGACAAATTTCCGAATTTAAAATTAGCATAGATATCTATGAGCTTTTTTTCAAAAATTTTCAACTCTTTTAAAAGTATTAGACTGAACGATAAGAATGCTGTAATAGGCCAACCTTTAGATTATTTACTTATTGGCTCCATGTATGCAGAACAACAATCGGCATTCTTAAATTCTTATGAAACAGGCTTGAATAGGTCTGATATTAGAAAATTAGCTGAAGAATATTGGGGAATATATAATCAAAACGATGCCATTGAAATCCTTCAAGATTTGCAGGAAAGAAATCAGGATGTAAACATAGATATAGTGTAGCATGCGTTTGAAAATAAAGAAAACTATGTGGAGATTTTGAAATCAGAATTACCAAAAGAAGAAGGTGTTTTTGAGTATTATTTAGATTTATATAGAAAATTAAACAACACAGTACCCGACCTTATTGAACAAAAAGTAATCACTGATTTTTCTCAAATAAAAAAGACAAAAGATAGTGCTTGGAATTATGGAAGAGGTGCATTTTTATCGCGTTGTTGTTATGAATTAGGTTATTTTTCAGAAAAAGAACTTAAAGAATATTTAGAAAAATCGTACAAAGGAATAAAAAACCATTGCTGTACCTGGAAAGAATACACAACCAGTTATGTTTTCGGAAGAGCAATTTGGGGTGGTTCAAACAACAATGGGATGATGCAAATTGCAGCCGATTTACTGAATAATGAGAAAAGCCCATTAAAAAATAAAACCCATTTGTAAAGAATGCTGATAGCACAACATCGCCGTTATGTCTGGTAACGAACATGAATTGATGCACCTGTAAACAAATGAAATTCAAGACTTAAGACAAAGTCAAGATAAAATTAAAACCCCTTAGTACTTTAAGTATTAAGGGGCTTTGTTTTATTATGATTGAGAGTATCCTTAGTATTTCCGAAAAGTTTTTTACTTGTCCTGCATATCGGTTGAGTACTTCCAAATAAATCCATTCCATTGCCGGTAACGACCTTTAGCAACAGCGATGATACTTTTTTCATCCAAACTATTCAATTTCGACGCCTGAGAGATACTCTCATAACTGGCTATTAATTCTCCTTCCAGCGAGTACTTATCTATAGGTTTTCGACGGGTAGCCCCCCCGTAGGCTTTGGTCCAACCTGAACGATCGGCAATTGCCAGGTAATTATGATGCCTGTCGCGTTTAATTACACGTTGTTGCTTTTCGCTTTTGCTAGCAAGTTTCAAATTACCTACAGAACAATCGTATCCATTACCGTTCGCATTGATTACATACATTCCATCTTTCGTAAAATCTAGCGTTGGATCAATAAACGTGGCATAAACAATTCTCCGTGTATTAAAATAATACGATTTACCGTATTTGTTGAGACATACCCTCAAATCAATCATCGGCTCTCCTGTTTTTATATTCAGGTTCTTTGCAATAGAATGTCTTAATACCTGTCCTTTTACAAACTGGCTATATAAACGTGGATGTTCTACTGTTCGGTCTAAAGATTTTACTCGTCCCTGATTAGACACCTGATAAAAGCCTTCAAACCCAGGAATATCTTTCCACACTTCGTCTATTCTATCTATTAAAGATCTATCTAAATAAGGTTCTATTGTTTGTTGTTGTGGCATATATTAAAGATAGTGATTCAGCACTTTCAAACAAGTCATATAACATAAAAGTTATTTTTCTTTTTGGATGATCCTCCCCAACAATAAAAAAAACACCTCGTTAAAAGGTGCTTTTAATTATAAATCTATAGCTTTTTCGGCTTTATCGATGGCTGTTTGCTCCATTTCTTAATAATATGACCTTTCCACAACCAAAGCCCTGATAAAATTATCAACGGAAAGAACACAACTCTTACCATAAACGTGGCTTGTGGAATTTGAGATACCGGTCCATAAATAAAGCCAATTATTGGAATACCCAATATAATATGTATCCAACGAATTATTTTTCTTTCTGTTGATGCTTTCATGATGATTTAGACGAAGTTAATGCCGGACGAGAGATAGCGATCATCAAAAGAATAGCACCTGCTAAACCAATTAATGGTCGATGCCATGATAATAATATCCATCTGTGCGTTTGTTTGGCAAACTCACCAGCATCAGTTATATCCGGAAATGTAAAGAGCATTTTGGCAAACACTATACTTACAATAGAAATGTAGAGATAACTGATAAAAACAGTAAGTATCAGTTTTTTCCGACCTTCGTTCTTCCAGTTCATTACCATAGACAATATCAGCGTGATGAAGATCATTGCATGTAATGGTATCCAGAATTTTTGTGGCTGACTAGTAGTGCTGTGGATGGTTTCATTAAGTGAAGTTACAGTACTAAGCATTTTTGGAAGTCCGAATAAATGTTCATAAACTCCTGTCCCATTTCCGATTGCTAAGAGCAATGCGCAAACTATCAAAATTGGTGTTGCTAATTTAGTTTTCATATTATTTGTTGTTTAAAGATTTTTCCGATATATGTTTATATTAATCTAGTTTGCGTTGCAAACTAAACTGGTAAAAAATATATGCATCATAGATGCAAATATTTCTTTATTGATTCCACGTATTTTTCAAATGCTTCTCTCCCCTTCATCGTAATCCGACAAATCGTTTGAGGATAATTACCTTTAAACGTTTTCTCTATAATTACGTACTCCTCTTCGTTTAAGCGTTTAAGCTGATGACTCATATTTCCCTGTGTTGTTTGAGTCGCTTCCATCAGATGGCTAAAATCAGCTTGCTCAACTTTAATAAGGATGGAAATAATGGCCAAACGAACCGGTGTATTCAATACCGGATCCAGCTCTTCAAATTTCTCTGCCATTATACCTTCGATTGTTTCAGTAAATACCCTGGAATTAAATAACCCGTTAAAATGGCGAGGCCATGTATCAAGGCTTTATACTCGTTTTCAATGTACACACTTGCAATTGCCATTAACAGAAATATAATACCACCAATAACTAAAGGCTTAAACTTCATCACCCATCCCGAAAGCAACGTTCCAATACCTGCAATTATCAATGTATCAGTAAATGGAAGTTGTTTATGAGAAACATTTATGAAAACGGTAATAATAAATGCAACTGCCAAAACTGCCCATAGTTTTAGGAGAAAATTATTTAGGTGGGTTTGGGTTGAAGCCTTCTTTTTTTGATAATACATGAATGTTATGATTATGCCTATCCCGCCTAACACAGGGAACGGAATAAAATAATAGCTAACCGCAGTAAATTTCTCCAGAATAAAAAATAGAATACTGGCAATGGCAATCAGCCATCCCCATAGCAAAAAGCAAAAACTGTTTTCGCGGAAGTTATCTTTTGTTTTTGCTATGGCTTCGGTAATAATATTCAGGCTCTCCTGCGGTGATAATAATTTCTCAGTTTCCATCTTAAGTTGCTAATTGCTTTATAAAAGTAATGTAGTTTGTAGTACAAACCAAATTTATTATAATATTTATCTTTCCCTTTTAGCTCTTGTTCGCTCCTCTCTTCTGCAACTGATATGCATGTATTTACTATTTTTGTTTGTAATTAATTCTATTTGAGTTAATTAAATTAGATTGTTTTGTTTTAATAGGATATGTTATGCATTCGAAGAAGCTAATTTGTCTGCTGGGAATAAGTATATTGTTAGGTAGCTGTGGTGAACCCTCGAAAAGTAAAGCCCAAACAAGTTCGAAATCTGAGCCAGATAGTTTATTAGGAGGACCTTGTGAGGGATGTGAGGCTATCTATGAATACGGAAGCAGAAACCTTCTTGCTGTAGATACCCTTCCTGATTTTTCAGCTAATAGTCCGAAGTTGAAAGTTACGGGAACCGTGTTTAAAAATGACGGAAAAACGCCCGCAGGGGGTGTGATACTCTATATTTATCATACCAATCGAAAAGGGATCTATCCCAAAAAAGGAGGCGAAACAGATTGGTCGAGACGGCATGGCTATATCCGTGGATGGGTAAAAACAAATAACAATGGCAAGTATACATTCTATACGTTCAGACCAGCACATTACCCTAACTCCTCAATACCTGAGCATATACACATTATTGTAAAAGAACCAGAGCGAAAAGAATATTATTTAGATGATTTTCTTTTTGATGACGATCCACTTTTGACGAAAGAGAAAAGACAACGCTTGCAGAATCGTGGTGGCTCAGGAGTTGGTTTGCCGAAATCTCAAGATGGTATATTAACCTTCAACCGGAACATAATATTAGGAATGAATATTCCTAACTATAGGTAATTAGATAGCTTAATTCTGTCGAAATAATTGTTTTTGCAGCAATGAACTAAGCATAGTTTGGAAAAAATAATCAATAATATTATAATAAATTGACTGTATATATGTGTTTTTGACATTATTATAGATGAAGTAATATAATTTTGGTATTATTGTTACTACACTTTTGCCTATTTTTAATTTTCCAATTTATACCAGTTTTTATGAATATGTACAGAATAAAGTTTTTTTTCATGGTGGTGGTATGTTTTTTACTATCTATTGAATCAAACCTCGCCCAATCCACTTTAAGTCCCGAGCGTTATCCCATCATTCCCAAGCCGCTTTCATTAATTGAACAGAAAGGTGATTTTATTTTCAACAAGGAAACTAAAATAGTTGTTAAAACCAGCGATGAGCAAGTACAAAAAGCGGTAAGTTTTTTGGTTGATCTGTTAGCTCCCTCGACAGGATATAAATTAGGGTATGCAAAAAGTCAGGCTAAAAATGCATTGATAGTAGCATTAGATCCATCTATTAAAAGTGAGGAAGCTTATTATCTAAGTATTACTGATAAAGCAATTACCATACGTGCTAAAACGGCTGCAGGTATTTTCAGGGGAATACAGACTTTACGTCAGTTAATGCCTGCTGAAATTGAACAAAAGCAGCAAGTATCATCAGTTAAATGGTCGGTTCCTTGTGCTGTTATAGAAGACGAACCTCGTTTTCAATACCGTGGAGCTCATTTAGATGTTTGCAGACACTTCTTCCCTCCCGAGTTTATTAAGCGATACATCAACTTATTGGCCTTATTTAAATATAACACCTTTCATTGGCACCTTACGGAAGATCAGGGTTGGAGAATAGAAATAAAGAAATATCCAAAGTTAAGCACCCTGGGGCAATGGAGAAAAGAAACCTGTGTAGGAAGGCATACATCTCGTACACCTGTTATGGAGCGTGTGTATGATAATACTCCTTACGAAGGATTTTACACACAGGAAGAAATAAAAGATGTAATAAAATATGCTCAGGATCGGTTTATAACGATCATTCCTGAAATTGAAATGCCTGGCCATGCTTTGGCTGCTCTTGCTGCATACCCGGACTTAGGTTGTACCAAAGGACCTTATGAGGTGGCAACTCGTTGGGGTGTTTTTAAAGATGTTTTTTGTACCCGCGATTCAACATTTATATTCTTGCAGGATGTATTAACTGAAGTAATCGATTTGTTCCCAAGTAAGTATATTCATATTGGTGGCGATGAATGTCCAAAGTTACGTTGGCAAAATTGCTTCCATTGCCAGACATTCATGAAGGAAAATGGTATTAAGGATGAGCACGCTCTGCAAAGCTATTTTATTCAACGAATTGAAAAATTTATCAACTCCAAAGGGCGACAAATAATTGGCTGGGATGAAATATTGGAAGGTGGACTAGCTCCTAATGCTACAGTGATGTCATGGAGAGGTACCGAAGGTGGTATTGCTGCTGCAAAGCAAAAGCATAATGTAATTATGACTCCTGGTGATGTTTGTTATTTTGATTATTACCAGGCTGATCCAAAAAATGAACCAATGGCAATTGGAAAAACGCCAACAACGCTTGAGAAGGTTTATGCTTATGAACCTATTCCGCAAGAGCTTTCTGCTGATGAAGCGAAATATATTATTGGTGCACAGGCCAACGTTTGGTCGGAATACATGAAAACCGGTTCGCATGTTGAGTATATGGTTTTTCCAAGAGCACTTGCATTAGCCGAAGTAACCTGGACTTCAAAAGAAAAGAAGAACTACGAAGACTTTATTAAGCGCTTTAAGCTACAAGCATTACGTTTAGACCAAATGAAAGTAAATTATGCAAAGCACATATTAACAGATTAGGTGTCGATAAAGGGCGAGTAATCTGAGTAAAAAACACCCGAATTCTAAAAGAATCCGGGTGTTTTTGTTTAGTAATTTTTGATGCAACTGGCAAGGGACTATCTTAACTATTGCACCTCATATATTTTCGACAATTTAGAAACGCCGTTCTCATTAAATGACTCAATGGCGAAGTAATATTTCTGTCCGGCAGTTAAGCTTTTAAGCAATAAGCTGTTTTCTCCGTAAACCATCCATGAGCTGTATAATTTATCAGGTGCAATTCCCCATAGAACATTATAGCCCTGGATCCCTGCAATTTTTTCCCACTTGATGTTGATGTCTTTTCCATCTTTATGACGTTTCATTTCAACAGTTTTCACTTGTGCTGGTACAGCACCACTACCATTACCGAAAACCCGAATATCTGAGATGGCCAGATTTGGTGTAGCCAGGCTGATATGTTTATAACGAACGTATCTTACATCCTTTTTACTTTCCAATTCAACATAATCATTCGGAACATCCTTGTAATTATTGCTTCGGTCAACCAAAGTGATCCAGCTTTTGCCGTCTACAGAACCCTCCATCAGGTAACGGTGATGTAAACCGGGAACCCTACCGTACAGATCGGTTTTATAATCAAAGTAATTAATCTGTACAGCAGCAACTGAACTTACCTTTCCCAGGTCAATCTCCACCCATTGCTTGTCATCATTTTTCTCAGCCAACCAGAACGATTTTACATTCTCATCGGTAAGGTTTGCAGCTTTATGATCATCAACAGATGAAGAAACTTTTACCGGTTTATTATAAGACAGTAACATCCATCCTCTAAATTTCCCTTTTTCGCCCTGTACGGTTGGTGCATAATGCGGATAATCTCCAAAACGGGTATCACAATACATAATACCGTCTTTATCAAATCCCAATGGGAATATGGCTAGTCTTCTCTCCCAATTTACGTTAGATGATAAAGCCATCGAAGAGAAATGCCAATATTGATTACCCGGACCCAAAACTGTGCTTCCGTGCCCTGCCCCATTCATAAAACCTCCAGGTTTATAAGAAACCGGATTATGTTTCTGATAGGTGTAAGGCCCCATCGGATGGTCAGCGATGTAAACACCATCTCCATATACATTAAATTCGGTGCCAGGAGCAGCATATTGCATGTAATATTTTCCGTTATACTTTGTAAGCCAAGGGCCTTCAATATAGCCGCCCAATTTAGTATCCGAATGGTTTTCGCCGAAACGTTCCCAACCATGTTTAGTTGAGTCAAGGTTAAATAATTCTTTTTCCGGACCGGCAATAAAGCGTTTTTCACGATCTAATTCTTTACCTCTTATAGGGTAAACATTAGACGAGCCCCAAAACATATAAGCTTTTCCGTCGTCATCAATGAAAAGATTCGGGTCTTGTAAATTATTTAAGATAGAAGGCACTGTTTTCCAATCGCCTTTTTTAGGATTATCAGTATATAAAATACTCATTTGTCCGGAAGGATCTCCTGTAACATATAATACAGAATCTTTATAGTTATGAGCGGCTGGAGCATTTGATCCCTGGAAATACCACTTCTCTGGTGTAATAAAATCCCAATTTTGAAGATCATTAGAATGCCAATAACCCATTGAGCGGGTTACAAACATGTAATATTCACCCCTGAATTCAACAACCGCAGGGTCTGCCCCCGAGCGATATGAAATTCCTTTATCTGAATTATAGATCATATAAGTATAATCCAGGTTAATGGGGTTACAATAAGTATCCATGCGCATTTGCTGGGCAAATGCTGAGGTTGTTGCAAACGTAATAACTAATAAGCTTGCAATAAGGGCGTGTAAATTTGATTTCTTCATTTCTATCCAATCTAACTCTAATTCTTTGCACTTTCCGGCACTTCATACTGCTGTTGAAGCTGCGCCAGTTCTTCTTTTAACTGATTGATAACCGGTTTCATTTGTGGGTCATCGATGATATTATTCATTTCATGTGGGTCCTTTTCCAGATCATACAGCTCCCAAATTTTTTCTTTGTAGAAGCACATTAGTTTATAACGTTTGGTTTTAATACCATAATGTGCTCTGACATCGTGAAAACCAGGGAATTCATAATAATGATAGTAAAGGGCATCTCGCCATTGTTTAGGCTTTTTGCCGGTTACAAGCGGTTTAAACGTTACTCCTTGCATATCTGCCGGCGCACTAATGCCACAGAAACTTAATAAACTGGGTGCAAAGTCAATGTTTTGTGTCAGTTCGCGTACCTTGGTTCCGGGCTCAATATGTCCGGGGTATTTCATCAATAATGGCATTCCCATTGATTCTTCATACATAAAACGCTTGTCGAACCAGCCATGCTCACCTAAATAGAACCCTTGATCGGAGGTATAAATAACAATTGTATTTTTATCTAATCCCTCTCTTTTAAGATAATCCAATAGCTCTCCTACACTTTCATCAACAGACTTAACAGTTGCCAGGTAATCTTGCATATAACGTTGGTATTTCCATTCAGCAATTTCCTTATCAGTCATTTTTGTTTTATAGAAGTCATTATTTCGGTCGCGATAGGCTTCAATAAAACGTTTTCTTTCTTCAGGAGTCATGCGTCCAAGAACCTGAGGCCACGGATCGTACAATAAAGAATCACTATTGATCCCTTTAACCATTTTAAGATCGTGACCTTCATACATGTCACGATAGATGTTCATTTTTTGCTTTGATGCGGCAAATCTTCCCTTATAATCATCAAAATAATTATCCGGCACAGGGAATTTTACATGCTCATAAAGATGATAATACTTCTCAGCAGGCACCCAATTACGATGCGGAGCTTTATGATTCATCATTAAGAAAAAAGGTTTATTCTTATCGCGATGTTCGAGCCATTCTTTGGTGTATTTGGTAATCAAATCAGTAACATACCCCATACTCTTTACAGTGTCTTTCTCCGTAATGAAATCCGGGTTATTGTATTCACCCTGATCATTCAAAATCTTCCAGTAATCAAAACCTGTTGGTTTTGATATTAAATGCCATTTACCTATTACTGCTGTCTGGTAACCATTTTGCTGAAGGATCTTTGAAATGGTTTGTTGCGTGCCATCAAAACCCTTTGCCCAATTACGCATAAAGCCATTTTTATGGCTGTGCTTTCCTGTAAGCACAGAGGCCCGGCTTGGGCCACAAATGGAGTTGGCACAATAATTATCTAAAAAAATAGCCCCTTCTTCAGCAATTCGGTCAATATTGGGTGTTGGCGCTAATCTTGAAACTGGGTGACCATACGCACTAATGGCTTGTGCCGCATGATCATCACTCATGATAAAAACAATGTTGGGTCGTTGATGTTGTTCAGCCTTTTTGCAGCTTGCAAAAGCTAAAAGCATAAGTAAACAACTGAACAATGATTTTTTTCTTGTCATTTTGATGGATGGATGGTTAGGTATTTATATTTTTCTGATTTTTAGCGCGTTGATAAAGCTGTTTCCTGTAATGCTTTTAAAGTTAACCGTTAATGCTCCGTTTGTTACCTTAATGATGTACTTCTTTTTAAGGGCAAAGTTATTTCCGGCATCGGTAGCTGGATTGAACTTTTCAAGTACCAATTCATTATTGATCAATACATTAAACACGTTTCCTTGGAATGCAGATTCATTCTGTGTTTTTGCAAGATCGTAAGCGGATTTTGAGGTATTTCCATATAAATCTGCGAATGATAATTCCACCTCGTATTGTCCGTTGGGAAGGTCAAAACGATAAGCGTCCGGATTTTCTCTTTTTGTTTGGAAAAGCGGAGTATTGTGAGTTCCTGTAACTTCTGCAGTAGTGCCTATCCTTCCCGGGCTTTTTCGAAAAACTGTGCCTCCTATATATCCCCAGCCCCCCTGTTGGTAAGGTCTGTCGGGTTGCCAGCATAAATTGCTTAATTCATCTATAAAATAACAGTTGCTGCCTGCATTAATTGCCAGTTCTAACCCATTACTGTTTTGCTCAGTAATTTCACCTGGTACTACCTTTAAAACTATTACTGATTCAGTTGCTACTGTTTGATTATTCCATACAGAAGTAGCTTTAATGGAGTTACGTCCCTCTTTTAATGGAACATTCCATATCGCATTGTAATTCGCAGGCTCTTTTGTTTCAATTAATTGATCATTAACAGTAAGACTTATGGATGCACAATTACTATAAACTTTTACAGGATGAACGGTTGTGCTCGAATCAGAAACAACGGTACGCACCGGCCAGTCATTAACAGCAATATGTAATACAGGTTCATCTTTTCTTAAAAAGGCCTTAAAATAATAGTAGACATCTTTTAATGACCGGTTATTATAGGCTAAACCTTTATTGTTAACTCGCGGCATTGATTCTTGGCGGGTTGCGACGTTAAAATCAATGAAATTCCATTCAGTGGCGCCTACAATAAAGTTTCGTTTTTGAATTTCTGGCAAATAATGCTCCAGGTAATTTTGCTGCCATTGCATAGAGAAATCAAAAACTTCAGGTGATAGTGTTTGGAGGCGACGATCGGAACCTGCTCCAAATTCACTGATAAACAATGGACGGTTGGGATATTTTTCATGTTCTTTATCCACAAAACGCTCGAAGCCTGTAATGTCACTTTCATACCAGCCCTGGTATAAATTCCATCCGGCAATATCTGCTATTGATGAGAGTCCGGTTTCATTATAGACCTGGCTGCCATGAAAAGCCATCACACTTAACCTTCCAGGGTCTTCCTGCTTTAGTAGTTTTTCAAGTTTTTGTGCCAGTTCAACTGTTTTATCATAATAAACAGGTAATTCTTCTTTTTTATAGCGGTAGGGTAACTGAATCAATGCTTCGTTCATGTACCCCCACATAACCACCGACGGATGATTATAATGTTGGCGAATCATTTCTATAAGTGCCGTTTTGCAGTTTTCTTCAAACTCCGGAGCTTTTGAGATTAAATCAACAATAGGAATTTCTTCCCAAGCCAATAATCCTAAACGGTCACATGCTTCAAGTAGGGCTTTATCTTGCGGATAGTGAGAAATGCGGATGAAATTTGCTCCCATCTCCTTAATCAATTGAATATCTCGTCGATGCATTTCGTCAGTCAAAGCAATGCTTAATGGTGCTTGATCTTGGTGACGACAAACCCCAATTAGCTTTAAGCTTTTTCCGTTAAGCATAAAACCATTTTTAGTATCCACACTAAACCACCTTAAACCGATTGGAATGCTGAGTTGATCAACTACTTTATTAGTCCGGCTTTCTGTTAAGGTAATTTCAGCAGTATATAGTGATGGACGATCCGGCGACCATAATTCCGGTTTTGTAATGGAAATAGCTTTGCTAAACTGATAAGGTGTGTTAAATGGAGTTTTAAGTTTTTCCTCCTGCTGATAAACCAGTTTTTTACCCGGATTAAAAATTTTAATCAAGAGCTTTGTTTCGTTTTTAGCAGCCTTATCCCTATTGATTACAGAACCCTTTAGGTTAAGTTGGGCAAGTTCATTAGAAACCAACGGTGTTGATACATAAATCCCGTCAGAACCGTAGTCAGATAGGTTAAAATGTTGTTTTTCTGTGGAGATAAGCCAAACATCCCTGTAAATGCCCCCAAAAATGGTAAAGTCTCCGGACAGAGGTGGTATATTCTTGTTTTCGTTATTAACTTTAACCGCAATAGTATTGTACTTGCCAAAGTCAACGTCATTGGTAATATCAATAGTAAATGCATTATAACCTCCAGAGTGAATAGTTTTTCTTTTTCCGTTGATGAATAATTCAGCCTGGGAGTTTACTGCTTCAAATCGGATAAATATTTCCTTTGTTTTCAGGCGCTCTGGTATCATTAATCTTTTCCTGTACCAGCAATTTCCCCTGAAATAGTCTTTTTTAGAATAGGCATCTGTATTCCATGTATGAGGAAGGTTTACAAGTGCCCATTTCTGATCGTCAAAGTCTTTTGAAGAATAACTTTGTTCATCCGAAATAGAAAAGCTCCAGTTATCATTTATGGTTTCTTCTGTCCGTTGGGCATAGATTTTTAAATGCGTAAGAACTATAGCCAGAAAGAAAAAGAGCTTTTTCATCCTTTACTAATTAATGGTTTAGGGTTATCCTTAACTGCTATTCAGCAATTATATCGCAGCCTAAAATGAACATATTAAATGAATAATTAAAATGATAATGATCAACTTAAAACACGAAAACTCAATAGTGTTGGTGCTATTGAGTTTGTTATCAGTTAATTAAGTAATTTTTTTTTTGCTAAATCTTAGTGTGAAAAGAACACAGTTTGGTGTCCGGAAATTGATTAATACCCTTGTTTTATCTGTTCGGCCCTATTATAAAATCCTTGTTGCTTCATATTATTTTCGACTTCATCAATTGCCTTCATAATATTATTAGTCGTAGCGGTAAGGGTTTCTAACGCAGCAACCATTACCTTCCAGATAGGTTCGATCTGATTGACTAAGTCTTTCCCTTTTGTGGTTAGTTGAATTAAGCGTTTCCGGTCATCTTTCTTGTCCCGTTTGGACTCAATCAGCTTTAGTTTTTCTAGTTCCTTTAATAAGCTAATGGTTGAAGGATGCGTATAGCCAATCTCCATTGAAATATCCATTACACTAAGTGGTGATTTATGGTGCAGCGTATAAATTACAGGAAACCATTTAGGTTCGAAATCAATGCCATATGCTTTATAGATCAACTGCCCATCTTTACGCAACTGGTCGCTCAAACGCTGCAATCTGGTGGAGATGGCCAGTAAACCTGATTCATCAATTATATTCTTCATCATTAATGAATCTTAAAGTGATAAAAACGATTATCAACTTGCATTACCGGAAACGATGCAGGTAAATTTTCTTTAGCTATTTCTTCAAACCCATTTCGTTCATAAAAACGAATAGCTGCTTTCAGTGTATCAAAAGTGCCTAAATACAAATCGGTAATATTCTTGGTTTTGCAGTATTCTATTAGTTTTTCCAATAAATGCTGGGCCAAACCAAGTTCTTTGCCTCTGAATTCTTTTTTCACAAACATTTTCCGGATCGCTCCTCCATTACCTGCTATTGCGATTAATGCAATAGTTCCGATTATTTCATCATTGTACTTAACACCCCAGAAACCTCCCCCATCTTTATGATAAAATGACTCGATGTCTAACAGATCAGGTTGATCGGACAAAGTAACCGGAACGTTATGTTCAATTTGCTGGATTGGCAATATTAGGTCTATTATTTTATTGCTATCTCTATTACTGAGTAGTTCAATTTGAAAAGTTGTTTCCATATTTTGATCTATTTATGTATAAAAATACGTAGTTAACTACATATAAGCAAGTAATTGTTTTATTGATAAATTTTTAAGTAAATTTAATTCACAACCAATCTAATTTTTAATTAGTTATGATACTTGTCAGAAATATCTTCCAATTGGAATTTGGTAAAGCCAGGGAGGCAAAAGAGCTTTGGAAAGAAGGAAAAATGCTTATCGTTTCTTCTAACAAACAACCTTACAGAGTATTGTTTGACCTTACAGGAGATTCCTATACGATGGTCTTGGAAATGACCTTTGATAGCCTGGCACATTTTGAAACTTCTGCTCAGGAAAATATGGCTTCTTTGGAATGGAAAAGCTGGTATCAAAAGTTTATACCCTTATGCAAAAGTGGTAGAAGAGAGATTTTCACGATTCAGGAAGAAAGTAAATAACCGCCAAGACACAAAGAAAATAACCGAAAAGGCGCAAAGACACAAAGAAATAATCTCTTAGCGTCTCTGCGTCTTTGCGGTTTATACAGATACTCCTTTGCGTCTCCGCGTCTTTGCGGTGTTACACGGATTCTTCTTTTCGTTCTGTAATTGAAATTGCTTTTGGGAAATTCTTTTCGATCAGCAGATGTATAATTCCATCTACTAAACCTACTTTGGGAACATACAATTGCTTAATACCTGCCCAACGCATTAGGGTAAGGTATATTTCGGATGCAGGGATAATTACATCGGCACGGTCTTCTTTAAGCCCCAAAACATTGATCCTGTCTTTCAATGAGAATGAATTAAGGTAATCATACATTGCTTTCAGTTTGGTGAAAGTTAATGGTGTACCCGCTTTTTCTCCTGAAATCTTAAAGATCTTGTTGATGTTTCCACCGGTTCCTATCCCAAAAATGGTTTTATAGTTTTTGGTGTTCTCTTTTATCCAGTTTTTCAGGTCGCGCCAGGTTTCTTCGGTATCCTGGTTATCCAGCATGCGGATTGTTCCGATATTAAAGGAGTTGGAGTCGATTAAAACGCCATTTGAAAATACAGAAACTTCGGTGCTACCTCCTCCTACATCAATGTACAGATAGGTCCGTCGTGAGTCGAGGTACTTTTCGATATGACTCGAATAGATAATATTAGCTTCTCTTTTGCCGTCAACGATCTGCAACTGAACACCGGTTTCATTTAAAACGCGTTCAACTACTTCCGGACCGTTGTCGGCTTCGCGCATCGCCGATGTAGCGCAAGCCATATAGTCTTGTACTTTGTAAACATCCATCAGGTTTCTGAATGCCGACATCGATTTCAGCAGATCGTTTACTTTTCTTGGAGAAATATGTTTATCCAAGAATGCATCATCGCCCAGCCGGAGCGGAACACGAACCAAGGTGTTTTTCTTAAAGCTAACCTCGTCATTGATCTCAACAATGTCGGCGATTAGCAGCCTTACGGCGTTTGACCCAATATCAATAGCAGCGTATCTCAAGATCTTAACGTTTAAAGGTTTCCAATTAACTAATTGGTATAAATTGGTTATTTGTTAATAGTATTAATTACTTTGCTTTTCAAGAAATTATAAGTCGCAATCTGAGACCGAACGTTGGGTTCATCCTCCGACTGCTTTTCCTTATAAATATTCTTTTGTTGCTTGTCGACAATTCTGGCTTTCAGATTATCAGCAAGCTGTATATTGATGATTTCTCGGATGGTGTGCTTACTTTCTCTGTCCAATATTGGAAAAGCTACCTCTACTCTGTTATCAAGGTTTCTGTTCATTAAATCTGCTGACGACAGGTATATCTGTTCTTTTCCATTATTGGCAAAGATAAACACACGAGCATGTTCGAGATATTTATCAACGATACTAATTACTTCAATATTTTCACTGTAACCTTTCATTCCCGGGACAAGACAGCAAATGCCCCTTACAATCAGCTGAATCTTAACGCCCGCTTTGTTTGCTTCATAAAGTTTGGCAATCATGCGTTCATCATTCAGGCTATTCATCTTTAAGATCATGTAGCTGGTCAAACCTTTTCTGGCATTGCTTATTTCTTTATCAACTAACCGAACAATCTTTTTACGCATTTCCAATGGCGCTACCAATAAGCTTTTGTAGGTAGAAACAAGGATGCCTTTTTCCAGATCATAGAAAAGGTTGTCCATATCTTTGGTTATGGCCTGATCGGCTGTAAAATAGCTGTGGTCTGCATAGATATTTGCCGTTTTCTCATTAAAGTTCCCTGTTGCCAGATTTCCATAATGTACCAGTTTGTTGTTTTCTTTACGGGTTACCAGGCAAATTTTGGAGTGGACTTTCAATTGAGAAATTCCATACAGCACTTTTATACCTTCATCCTCTAACTTTCTTGTCCAAAAAATATTGTTTTCTTCATCAAAGCGAGCTTTTAGTTCCAATAGCACCAATACATGTTTGCCATTTCGGGCAGCATTGATTAATGCATTGATAATGCGAGAATTTTGAGCCAAACGATACAATGTAATTTTGATCGATAACACCTTAGGATCGATTGCTGCTTCTCGAAGGAAATGAATAACATAATCAAAAGACTGATATGGGAGATTTACCAAGATGTTCTTTTTTGAGATGATCTCTAACATGCTTTCTCCAATATCAATTCCAGCTATCGGTAATGCAGGTGTTTTCGGGTATTCCAATTCCTTGCTTCCAACATTAGGAAACGACATGAAATCTTTAAAGTTATGATAATGACCGCCTGGAATCAGGTTGGTAGGCTTTAAACCAATTCGACGAACCAGGTAAGCTAAAAGATCATCTGGCATATCCGAATCGTATACAAAACGCACCGGATTACCTTTTCTTCTCAGTTTCAGGTTTTTAGATATGTTGTCGACAATGCTTAAAGTCATGTCATTGTCGAGATCCATTTCTGCATCACGTGTTAATTTGATACTATAAGCCTGGAATACATCGTATTTAAATATAGAAAACAAGTCATCAAGACAATACCTGATTACATCGTCTAAAAGAATAATGTATTTGAGACTATTGGTTTCCGGCAAGATCAAAAACCGTGAGTGTACATCCGTAGGAATCTCAATCAACGCCCGCTTAGGTTTTGCATTTCCCTTCGAATTTGAAAGTTGAACAACAAGGTAAATCGATTCATCTTTTAATTGAGGGAACTCAGAAAGTCCATCCAACATAATCGGAACTAATGTTGATAATAGTTTTTCCTGGAAATAATTACGCACAAACTGGCCACGAGAAACATTAAGTTGTTTATCATTGATAATGAATATTTTTTGTTCGGCAAGTTCAGGCATAATAACATCATTATAAATATTATCAAATCTGATCTGTTGCTTCTTCCCTATTTCCTGAATTTCAATTAAGATTTTACGAGGATTAAACCCCATATTAAAACGTTCGGCGTTCTTAATTTTAGTGAGTCTGGCGATAGTAGCAACTCTTACTCTAAAAAATTCATCAAGGTTATTAGAGAAAATAGCTAAAAAACGAATACGGTCAATCAGGGGAACTGTTGGATCACAGGCTTCCTGGAGCACACGGTCATTAAAAGCCAGCCAGCTCAATTCCCTGTTAACCAATGGCATTTTCTTTCCGGTCATACGCTCTATCTTCGCAAATAATGATGTTTTTGTTGGTGTTAATGCCAGTTCCATTAAAAAATAAAAATAGCTCCATTCGTGCAAACGGAACTATTTTCGCAGTTAAATAATTGTTAAATAATTATTAACAGGCAGGAATTGATTTAACTGGTAACATTATGAATGTCCTTTTTCCTGCTCCTCTTCCTGGTTAACAGATCCTGGCTTTACAGTTTTCTTTACTGCAGCTGTTTTGCCGTTTGCAACAGTACTACTTTTTACTTTTGCAGGTGATTTTTTAACGACTTTTTTTATTTGTTTTACAGGCGGTATGGTGGCCGAAGTAATTTTAGGCTTTTCTTTAGCAACATCACCTCCTTCGGTTTTTGCTACCACCTTTTTTACACGTTCAACAACTTTTGTTGCCTTAGCTTTCGAAAGTTTTGGCTGACTTTCCGGTGGCTTCGCTACTACTTTTTTAGTGAGTTCCCTGTCAATTTCCTTTGCGGCTTTGAGTATTCTTCTTGCCAGTTTTTTACTTGCATCCTGAATAGTTTTAACCACTTTTTTTGAATCGCCGTGTTCAATGTCTTTTAAGGCTTCTTTGATTTTTAACGCTATATTTGTTTCTAATATTTTCTTAGAAGTTTTTTTAGCGTCTTTGTTTGATGGAGTCATACGATAAGTGTGATGCTAAATGGTTCTTCTTAAAGTTATTTACAATTACTTAGTATTCAAATAATTTTATATTAAATAATTTTTATTAAAGCTTTAAACATATGCCTTCTTTTGATATTGTAAGTAAAGTTGATGGTCAAACCCTTGATAATGCCATTAATAATGCCAAAAAAGAAATTGTAAACCGTTATGATTTTCATGATTCTAAAACGGAAATCGATCTGGATAAAAAAACGAATATTGTAAAAATTGTTACCGAGAATGATATGCGCATGAAAGCCATTCAAGATGTGATCATCAGCAGAATGGTGAAACAACATTTGGATGCAAACTGCCTTGACTTTGGCGACGAGCATTATGCAGCCGGAAACATGATCCGCAAGGATATTAAAGTGCGTGAAGGTATTGATAAAGAATTGGCAAAAAAGATCGTAAAGAAAATCAAGGATAGTGGCTTAAAAGTACAGGCTTCTATTATGGATGATCAAGTGCGTGTTCAGGGTAAAAAAATAGATGATTTACAAGCGGTTATTTCATTAATGCGGGGTGAAGATCTGGAACAGCCATTACAATACATTAATATGAGGGCATAAATAGATTACTTGCTATCAGCTGAGGAATTTATTCAAAAATAAAAAAAGGGAGGCAATTGCCTCCCTTAACACTAAATCTAACTAACAACTACTCTACTTATGAAACCTTAATTTGTTTTGCTTTTAACTGAGCTTCCGCTTTTTTGGGAATACTCAGTGATAAAACGCCGTCTTTGTATTCGGCACCAATATTTTCACGATCTACGGTTTCAGGCAAGGTGAATGAACGTTTAAAGCTTGAAAAACTAAACTCTTTACGATGATAGTTTTTGCCTTCTTCTTTTTGTTCAGTTTCTTTTTGAGCTGAAATCGTAAGCGTATTTTTTTCTAAATCAATTTTAAAATCTTCTTTTGTTAAGCCCGGAGCAGCTAACTCAACAGTATAGCTGGTTTCTGTTTCAGAAACATTTACTGCCGGTACTTTAAGTGCGTTTTCTGTAGGTAAGTTACCGTTAAACATATTCTCAAAAAACTCATTAAACGATGGTGCAAAAGGGTTAACTCGTTCAATGTTTCTTGGGTTATTCCATTTGATAAGTGTCATTGTTTTATCCTCCTAATTGTTTTTAAATTTTTTATTGTTTGATGTTTACTATTCATCAAGGGATGTACCAATGCCTATTTTGATGAGTTTCGATAACTTCATAAGACAAAATGACACTTACTTTAATTTAAAAATGCCAAAAAGTCATAGTTACTCAAGATTATGCGTTCAAAACGGCAGCAACTTCGCTATCCCTTAATTTAAAATACTCTCTTCTTGGTATTGGATGGTTTCACTTCCTTAGTTAACATTGCACGTTTAACCTCTTAACTATTCAATAAAAAATGTATGAAAAGACTTTTACTTAAGTTTTACTCAGTTTCTTTATTAATGCTCTTCTCTCTATTAATTATTTCTTCCTGTAAAAAGTCTTCTGATGAAGAAAATGTAAACCCCGATAAGGAACCTACTGTCGCTTTTAATAATGAAGCAAGACAAGGTGAATCATTGGTGGTATCAGTTAAAGGTTATTCTTTGGCAAATGTGTCAGCCTCAATAGCCGGAATAAATTGTTATGCTGTTAAACAAAATGATACAACTGTAAATCTTATAGTTCCGACTGATGCACCATCTGGGGCGCAAAAAATTGATTTAAAGTTGGATAATAAATCGTTCTCCTATCCGCTTACAGTTCTAGTAACACAATTAGATAAACCGGCCAGTACTATAATTTCGGATCAAATTAATAGTGTAATAAGTCAGGTAGAAATAGCTTCAGACAACGCTGATTCATTAGCGTTTGTACAGGGCTATGATTTTAACAATACAAAGGCAGCTCTGAGTTCATTAACAGATTCGCTAACTAAGTATAAAGGAATATTGCTTAAAGCTAATTCAGCTGATCAGGCTAAAGCTGCAATATTTTTAAAAGCAAATGCAGCTTATTATGCCGAAGTAAAGGAATCTCTCCGTCAAATTTCACTTCAAACCAAAGAAATTATTAAGCTTAATGAACAGATTAATAAATTAAGAACAAGATCTGTTGAGTCTGTAGGAATAGAAAGTATGCTAAATGCTTGCCAGGAGCGGATTCTGTTTAACCAGATGAAATGTCTTGTAACCCAGCACATGGAGTCAATTAAAAAGCTTGGAAAATGGGCTGTGGTATTATATGCATCCACTGCCCTACCATTTCCATTCAATGTAGCGGTTGCTGGTGTGAGCGTTGCTTATATAATTGAAGCAGGAATTGAAGCCTATCAGAATCATGTAGCATTACAAAATGTGGCATTTATTACGGTTGACGCAGCTGCTGGTACAACAGAGCAGGTTTTCATGAATGATACCGACGGATCTATTTATTTTAAAGGTAACTATGCAAATGCAAGTGCCGAGGAAGCCGGTTCTAATGCGATTGCTGCTACCCTGGTTAGTGGATATAATTCGTTAACTTCTGTATTTCAAAAATTTGCAAGCTTTACCTCTTTTAAAATTCCTTCTTTAAGTCCGCGAAAAATAAAGGCTAAAGCTGTTGAAACTTTTGAAAATTTAAAAGTTAAGGTAATTTCCGGATCAGATGCAATAACTGCTTCACTATCAGGAACTGTAACTAACCTCAAACTTAAATTGAATAATGTTCCTAAAGACTTTGATGATTATGTTACGGTTGAATTAAACTATAACGATCAACTTCAGAAACCGTTGATAACTACGTTAAAAGTCAAAGCCAAAAATTTTGATTCAACTGCGTTTTACAAAAATGCGATCGCCGGTAAATGGGTAACAAACTGGTACACAACGAGCGATGGCAAGTTTGCTCAAAAAGATGAAATAATTCTTTATGCTGATGGAACAGGAAAGCGTACTTCAACCACCTATGCTGATGGTAAGTATGTAGATCATACTGGTTTATGGGGAACCGATCCGTTTTATGAGATCGTTTGGACAGCAAATTGGAAGGCTGGAGAAGGTTGTACGATGAGTTATTGGGATCAACGTTGGGGTGTTGTTCACGTGGGAAAATTCTATTATCCAAGCCTTAAGTATGATAACAGTCAGGCTCAGGGATACTATTCAGTCTACAACTCAAAACAATAGGTTCAATAAAGGAAAAGGAAAATCAGTAATGGTTTTCCTTTTTTATACATGTATTAATTAATCATCTTACCCGGATTCAAAATACCTTTCGGGTCAAATACATTCTTAATACTTCGCATTAGCTGGAGACTCACTTCACTGAATTTTATATTCATGAAAGGTTGCTGGATTAAACCGATACCATGTTCGCCCGATAAAGTTCCACCAAGCTTAACCGCTAATTCCATAATTTCATGGATGCCTAAAGGAAGTTTGTTTTTCCAATCTTCCTCACTCATAGAATCTTTGATGATGTTAACGTGCAGATTCCCATCACCGGCATGACCATAACATACTGACTTAAAGCCATATTTTGCTCCAATATCCTTAATGCCTTTTAATAAGACAGGCAACTCAGCACGTGGCACTACGGTGTCCTCCTCTTTATAAACCGAATTAGCTTTTACCGATAATGGCATTTTCCGGCGCATCATCCATAGCTCATCTTTCTCACTTGCGGATTCGCCCAATAAAATATCATCACACTCATAACCGAATAGCACCTCTCCTATTTTTTCGCAGTCAGAACGCAATAAATCAAGGTTATTCCCGTCTACTTCCACTAATAAATAGGCCTTAACATGATCCTTAATTTCAAATTTAATACCCTCATATTTCACTACCCACTCCATTCCGGCACGCTCCATAAATTCTAATGCTGAAGGAGTCATCCCCGCTCTGAAAACGGCAGATACTGCCTCACATGCACTTTCTGCTGAAGGAAAGGAGGCTAACATTACCAGGTTATACTGCGGTTTAGGGATAAGTTTTACAACGATTTTGGTGATTACAGCTAAAGTACCTTCACTACCAATCATTAATTGGGTAAGGTTATAACCCGATGCATATTTCAAGGTATTCGCACCTGTCCAGATAACATCACCATTTGGTAATACAATTTCAAGATTCAGGATATAATCACGTAATGTACCATATTTAACCACGCGTGGGCCGCCAGAACCATGAGCAACATTTCCTCCGATAAAACAAGAACCTTTACTAGAGGGATCAACCGGGTATAGTAAATTGAGTTTTGCTGCCTCCTCCATCAACACTTCTGTAATAACTCCCGGTTCTACATGAGCCTGTAAGTTACGCTCATCAAGCTTAATGATCTTGTTCATCTTTTCCATCGAAAGAGAAATTCCGCCATATACCGGTAATGAGCCACCACTTAAGCCTGTTCCCGCTCCTCGTGGGGTTACCGGAATATTGTTTTCATTGCAAAATTTTAATAAGACAGAAACTTGCTGCGTATTTTCCGGTTTGATAACTACTTCCGGTAAATAAGAAAGATTTTCAGTCTCGTCATGTGAATAGTTCTGCAACGTTACCTGATCTACGAATATATTCTGGCTGCCTACTAATGATTTTAACTGTTCAAGATGTGCCGAACTTACTTTATTAAAGTACATGGTTTGGCTTTAAATATGTAATAGTAATGGATGAACTTTGAATTTTTGATGAAAACGGTGGGTTCAGCTTTTGAATCTGTACCTCAATTCGTTGAATCTTAACCGAAAGCATCGCTATTCTATCAACAATGCGCTGAGCTACATGTTCTAGCAATTTAGAAGAGATCTTCATTTCTTCTTTAATAATTGCAAAAATTGACTCATAGTTAACAGTTGCCCCTAAATCGTCACTGATTGCTGCCCCTGAAAAATCGGTTTCAACCCTTGCTTCTATCTTAAATTTTCCACCAATTAGCTGTTCTTCAGGGTAATAACCATGATGAGCGAAGATTTCGAGCCCATTTAGGGCAATTGTGTGAATCTTTTGAAATGACATGACACAAAAATAGCTTCAATTTTCTATTTTTGATAGATCAACACCAATCAATTATGTCATTACTTTCAACAGAAGAACAAGTTAAACGTTCAGCAAAACAGGATTTGTATGAATCTCCTGATTATTATTTGTTAGATGAACTGCTTACCGAAGAGCACAAACTTGTGCGTAGTTCGGTTAGAGAATATGTAAAGAAAGAGATCTCTCCAATTATTGAAGAATATGCTCAGAAATCCCAATTTCCAAGACATTTAGTAAAAAGTTTAGGAGAGATCGGTGCATTCGGACCTACCATTCCTGTTGAATACGGTGGTGGTGGAATGGATTATATTGCTTATGGTATCATTATGCAGGAATTGGAGCGTGGTGATTCTGGTATCCGTTCAACTGCTTCTGTACAGGGTTCTTTAGTGATGTATCCTATCTACGCATATGGTTCGGAAGAGCAACGCCGTAAATATTTGCCAAAGTTGGGTTCCGGAGAGTGGTTAGGTTGTTTCGGGTTAACTGAACCGGATTTTGGTTCCAATCCATCAGGCATGATCACTAATATTAAAGATGCGGGAGATCATTATATCCTAAATGGAGCTAAAATGTGGATTTCCAATGCTCCTTTTGCTGATTTGGCTGTTGTTTGGGCCAAAGATGAGCAGGGCATAATCAGAGGTATGGTGGTTGAACGTGGTATGGAAGGTTTTTCAACTCCTGAAACTCATAATAAATGGTCGCTTCGTGCTTCGGCAACCGGCGAATTAGTGTTTGATAATGTGAAGGTTCCTAAAGAAAACGTTTTTCCTAATGTACAAGGATTAAAAGGTCCTTTAGGTTGTTTAAATCAAGCTCGTTACGGAATTGCATGGGGTGCTTTAGGCGCGGCAATGGATTGTTATGATACAGCCCTTCGCTATTCAAAAGAACGTATTCAGTTTGATAAGCCAATCGGAGCATTCCAGCTGCAACAGAAGAAACTAGCGGAGATGATCTCTGAGATTACTAAAGGTCAATTATTGGTATGGCGTTTGGGCGTATTAAAAAGCGAAAATCGTGCTACTGCTGCCCAAATTTCGATGGCCAAACGTAATAGTGTAGAAACGGCTTTAAACATTGCGCGTGAGGCTCGTCAGATGTTGGGTGGTATGGGTATTACAGGTGAATATCCGATCATGCGTCATATGATGAATCTTGAGTCTGTAGTTACTTACGAAGGCACGCACGACATTCACTTGTTAATCACTGGTATGGATGTTACCGGATTTAATGCATTTAAATAATAATTGATGCTGTTGACATACTATTGTCAATAACCTATTTTTCTTTGGGTATGATAAATCACAAAGATATATGAGTAGTCAAAACGGTTATGTATTAACTCATTTTACTGATTTCTATTTTGTTGGGAAATCAATTCGAACATCAAACGAAACGGCCGAAACCGATATTGGGAACTTTTGGGCTCAATTTCTGCAACAAAACTGGATTGAGCAGGTAGAGCACAAATCCGGAAATAGAATCCTCGGCCTTTATTATGATTACGAAGGGGATTTTACAAAACCATATTCATTTGCCATTGGCTGCAGAGTCGATAACATTGACGTTGTTCCTGAGGGTTTG
Source organism: Solitalea canadensis DSM 3403 (assembly GCF_000242635.2). Taxonomy (NCBI): domain Bacteria; kingdom Pseudomonadati; phylum Bacteroidota; class Sphingobacteriia; order Sphingobacteriales; family Sphingobacteriaceae; genus Solitalea; species Solitalea canadensis. The sequence goes on along the minus strand of NC_017770.1, from coordinate 2,099,282 downwards.
ATTGCTTTGAAAATTCCGGCTTCGAATTATGCCGAATTTATTGCAAGAGGGAAAATGCCTGATTGTATAATTGATACTTGGGTAGATATTTGGAACTCAGATATAGACAGAAGTTATACATTTGATTTAGAGGCGTACTCACCTGATTCCTTTGTTTCTGAGGATGCCCACGTGGAAATTTTTATCTCAACTAAATAAAAGAAAAAGAGGAATGTTTACATTCCTCTTTTTCTTTTAAATTATTGAATCTTTATTACTCTGGTTTTTGAGATAGAATCATGCCATCCCTCTCCTCCAGAGAAAAATGAAAGTCCATCAAATGGTATCAACCTGCATAAAGTTCTTCCCATAACTCTTGAAAATGAAGGCTTGTTATTAAAATGGTCTACCACTTTTGTTCGGGTAATTACTTTACCTATTGTTTGACCAATTAAAGCTTCAAAGAATACAAAATAAAGGAACATGCAGAGAATAATGCTTAATTGAGCCATACCTTCGCCTTCAAATGTTTCTTTATCAGTTAAATACAGTATGGATAAAGTGCCAATTGCAAATAAATAATAGCAAATGCAGTCAATAATCATGTTTGCAAATCGTTGCCATGCTGTTGCATATTCAAAGAATTCAGGGACAAAATCTTCAAAAACACTTTTAGGTTTAACGATTTCTTCTATTTCAAAAGTTTCAGTGTTCATATATGTTAGTTTAAATTAGCTGCTAACATAGTTATACGATTATTTTATTGTTTTGGTTCCTGAAACCGGAAGTTCTTTTTTTATTACTAATGTCTTCGAAATGGAGTCGTGCCAGCCAATGGGTGTAAACAGAAAGGAGAATGCTTCGAAAGGTATCATTCTGCATAGTGTTCTTCCTAAAATACGCAAAAACGTGGGACGATGACCATATTCGTCAACAACTTCTGTTCTGGTGATGATCTTGCCAATTGTTTGTCCTGTCAACGATTCCATGACTATATAATAGCCAAGTGTAATGGCCATGTTTAGTAGTAAAATTTTGGGATCTTCAAACATTTTCTGCACTTCATCCATTACTGATTTTAAATCGGTTGGATTGACTTCTTTAGACTCGGCAGCTGGAGAAACAAAAAACGACATGATCAAGCCTAAGACCATATAATCCAAGAAATAATTAAGAAACCTTGTCCATGATGGTGCAATATGCAATTCTTTTACAGGTTCCTCCGGATTGATTTCTTTCAAATACTCACTCATGTTTTTAATGACAGTTTAAGACCACAAGTTTAAGGAAGTTATTGTAAAATGAGTACTTCTTTCGCAATAATTAATAAGTAAAGATTAGTCAAATTCCAATTCTGTAAGCTTTATACCCACCTTTTGAAATAGCTGTTTCAACAGGTCATACTTTTGAGTGCAAAAATCACCTGTGTTTATTTTTTTAGAGCTTAATTCATGTCTTGAACAATCAAAACATAGTTCAATGTATTCAAAAACCTGTTTTTTGTCATTCATGAAAAGTATAGCATTGTGAGGATTATAACACGCTGCTCCAGTATTTATTGTCGGTTTTCCTTTATAGCCTATATTGTAGAGAACATTTGTAAGCGCATTTTTTTGTTCATCGTTCAGATAAACTATTTCCTTTAATTTGTTTAAGGCAACTTTACCTCTTTCCATCGGTAATTCATCCTGAATAATAGAGTCATCCTGATTTATGAATGAAACAAATAAAATATTGGACGCTTTATTGAACGGATAAAAACTGGTTCGTTCAGATTCTGAATAAACAGCTCTTGTGATGCATTCATGTTTCTTTTGTTCTTCTTTCCAACTCTCTCTGGTGGGAGCTCGAGGAATAGGATTTTTTTCTTTTGATTGGGAAATAGCTAAATATGGAGTGATAACTATAACAAGAAGAAGTAGATATTTTTTCATTTTTTTCTTCAATATTAACCAATTCTCACCCTCTTGTCAAAAATTTAGATTTAATAAAAATAAACTGGCTTTTCTCGCTGAAAATTAAGACCTTTGCGCCATGATTGAAGTATCGAATTTATCACTGAAATACGGAAAACGTGTTCTGTTTGAGGAAGTAAATGTTAAATTTTCGCATGGAAACTGTTACGGAGTTATCGGAGCTAACGGTGCTGGTAAGTCAACTTTCATGAAAATTTTATCAGGAGAGATTGATCCAACCACCGGACGTGTGTTTATTACTCCGGGTGAACGTATGTCAGTTTTAAAACAAAACCACTTTGAGTTTGATGATTGCCAGGTATTACATACCGTTTTAATGGGCAACAAAAAGCTGTGGGATATTATGCATGAAAAAGAGGCTATTTATGCGAAAGCTGATTTTACAGAAGAAGACGGTATCCGTGCTTCTGAACTAGAGGCTGAATTTGCAGAAATGGAAGGTTGGAATGCTGAAAGTGACGCTGGTTCTTTATTAGGTTCATTGGGAATCGGAGAATCTCTTCACTTTAAACTAATGAATGAACTAAATGGTAACGAAAAAGTTCGTGTACTATTAGCTCAGGCATTATTTGGCAATCCGGATATCTTATTATTGGATGAGCCTACCAACGACCTTGACGTTGCTACTATCAGCTGGCTGGAAAACTTCTTAGCTGATTTTCAAAATACAGTTATTGTAATTTCCCACGACCGTCATTTCTTGGACGCGGTTTGTACTCATGTTGCTGACATTGACTTTAGTAAAATTCAGTTATACACCGGTAACTACTCATTCTGGTATGAATCAAGCCAATTAGCACTTCGTCAACGTTCTGATTCAAATAAGAAAATTGAAGATAAACGTAAGGAATTACAGGAATTTATCGAACGTTTTAGTGCAAATGCTTCTAAATCAAAGCAAGCTACAAGCCGTAAGAAATTATTGGAAAAACTAACGTTAGATGAGATTAAACCATCTACACGTAAGTATCCTGCCATTATATTTAAGCAAGAACGTGAAGTAGGCGACCAGATTTTAACTGTTGAGCACCTTTCAGGTTCAAATGAGGGTCAAACGTTGTTCGCAGATATTAGCTTTATGGTTAATAAAGGAGATAAGATTGCAATTTTATCAAAAGACAGTTTAGCTATTACATCTTTCCTCGAAGTTTTAACCGGAAATAAAAAAGCTGATTCAGGTGAATTTAAATGGGGTATTACCACCACTCAGGCTTATCTTCCATTGGATAATGCTGATGAGTTTAAAGATGACATCAACCTGATCGACTGGTTACGTCAGTATTCAAAGGAAAAAGACGAAACCTATATTCGTGGTTTCTTAGGTAAGATGCTATTCTCTGGTGAAGAAACATTGAAAAGCTGTAAAGTACTTTCAGGAGGAGAAAAAGTGCGCTGTATGGTTTCTAAAATGATGTTACAAAGCGGTAATGTCTTAATTATGGATGAACCTACTAACCACCTTGACCTTGAGTCAATTACTGCATTCAACAACTCATTGAAAGACTTTAAAGGTAATATACTATTCCACTCACATGACCACGAGTTTATGCAAACTGTAGCAAACCGTATCATTGAGATTACTCCAAATGGTGTTATTGATAAATTGATGACCTATGATGAGTACCTTGAAAATGAGGATGTAAAAGCATTACGTGAAGAAATGTACGCTGTTAAAGCATAATTTGTATTCCAAATGAAGGATATTAAAAAGTATTACCTTATTCATGCGGATCCGGAAGAAGTATATACTGCTCTTACCAATCCACTTACCATTGAACTATGGAGTGGATATCCGGCAATAATGAGTACAGAGCCGGGTTCAGAGTTTTCACTATGGGATGATAGTATTGCAGGTAAAAATGTTGAGTTTGAAGAAAATAAAAAGATTGTTCAGCAATGGTACTTTGGCGATCAGCAGGAAGAGTCCATTGTAACGATCAAACTTCATCCTGATAAACATGGAACTTCAGTTGAATTGAGGCATACAAATATTCCTGATACTGAATTAGAGGATATGTTATACGGCTGGAATAATTATTATTTTGGCGCTATTGAAGATTACTTTGATGAATAAATAATAAAACTAAGGGAGCAGAATAGACAATGCTCCCTTTTTTATTGCGCTGTTCCCTCCCCTTGACTATCATTTTTTTTCATTTTGCTGCTTTCAGTCTATTATTTGCATTGTGACACCTTAATGCGTATTATTACTGGAATAAGGATAAGCAGATACTCCTTTTTTGAGGATCGTTTTTAGCTTTGGGCATCATAAAAAAATGCGATTTGAATTAACGCTGTGTAACAAGTTTGTTTACATTGCAAATGAGTTATGAATATCATTTTCGTTGTTTTTGTACTAAAAACTAATTTGGTATTTATTATTGAAAAGATAATTTATAACGTTTGAATAATATAGATAAAATGACATTGCTGCACACCGTTATTACAGGAACGGGATCATATATTCCTGAATTAGTTAAAACCAACCGAGATTTTGCTGCACATGATTTTTATGATGAGTTTCATGGTCATATAAATCAACCGCCGGCCCTTGTTGCTGAAAAGTTTAAACAGATAACCGGTATTGAAGAGCGTCGTTATGCGCCATGTGATATGAATTCTTCTGATTTAGCAGTTTTGGCAGCTAAAGAAGCAATTGAAGACGCGGGTATTGATCCAGAAACAATTGATCAAATAATTGTTGCGCATAATTTTGGAAACGTTGTAAAACACTCCATTCAAACCGATGCAGTTCCTTCACTTGCAAGCAGAGTAAAGCATTCTTTAGGAATACGCAATCCTGCTTGTGTACCTTATGATCTGCTTTTTGGTTGTCCGGGCTGGTTACAAGGTGTAATTCAGGCAGATGCCTTTATTAAGGCTGGTATTGCCAAACGTTGCCTCGTAATCGGAACAGAAACATTGAGTCGTGTAATTGATGTATACGACAGAGACAGCATGATCTTTTCTGACGGAGCCGGAGCCTGTATTATTGATGCTGTTGATTCAGATAAAACCAATAGCGGCATCCTTGCCAGCAGCGTTGTAAGTCATTGTATAGATGAGGCTTATTATATATATATCGGCAAAGGAAACTTTCCCGGAAGCGATCCTCGTGTACGTTATATCAAAATGAAGGGCCGTAAGGTTTTTGAATATGCAATGCGACATGTTCCCTCGGCAATGAAAGCTTGTTTAGACAAGGCGGGTGTCGATATTCATGAAGTAAAAAAGATCTTTCTTCACCAGGCAAATGAAAAGATGGATGAAGGATTCACTAAGGAGTTGTATAAATTATACGGTATAAAAGAGATTCCTCCACATATTATGCCTATGAGTATTCATAAATTGGGTAATAGCTCAGTTGCTACAATTCCAACTTTATACGATCTTGTTAAAAAAGGCAAAATGGGTGAAGAGCATGGAATTGAACCGGGTGATGTGGTATTATTTGCCTCTGTTGGTGCAGGGATGAATATTAATGCCGTTTGTTACCGGGTTTGATTTTTTGATTGAGGATTACGGGTTGCGGGTTTTTTCTAGAATAAAATAATTAGTAATTATAAAAAACAGATGGGGTTAATTATTCAATTAACCCCATCTGTTTTTTTATAACTCGTAACTCGTAACCCGAAACACGTAACTCGTAATTCGAAAACCTACGGGTGTATATTCAATTTGTGTTCAAGGACTTTCTTATAGCCTAATCGGTCAATTTTTTCGACGTTGTGCAGTACTTTATCGCGTAGCTCTTCTTTATAAGATTTTAATTTTTCGGCCACTGTATTATCAAAAGCACCAATGATGTTTGTGGCAAGTATGCCTGCGTTTGCTGCACCGTTTAAGGCTACTGTTGCTACCGGAATGCCACTTGGCATTTGTAAAATTGATAAAACAGAATCCCAACCATCAATTGAATTACTTGACTTTACGGGTACTCCAATTACAGGTAATGTGGTAATAGAAGCAACCATTCCAGGTAAGTGCGCTGCTCCTCCCGCTCCGGCAATTATTACTTTAATTCCTCTTGCTGCGGCTTGTTCCCCATATTCAATCATACGGTGTGGAGTGCGGTGAGCCGAAACGATGGTTAATTCAAAAGGAATATCAAACTTTTCAAGTATTTCTGCAGCAGCCGACATAACTTTTAAATCGGAGTCGCTGCCCATTATAATACCAACTTGTGGATTCATAGTTTTTTTTGTGATTGGCTATTAGACAGTAGCAATTAGCGGTTAGCTTTTGGTTTTTAGCCAGAGTCTTATTACAGATAGCGATTATAACTGTTAATAGCTAACTCCTAACAGCTGATTTATGCTTGTATCTTAAATGTATCTTTTACAAATTTTGCCTTTTCAAAAGCATTGTCGAGATTGTGATCAATGATAGTAACGTGACCCATTTTACGCATAGGTTTCGTTATTTTCTTACCGTACAAGTGCAGGTAAACACCATCCAAGCGGGTAATCTCATTCACCCCAATATATTTAGCTTCTCCCACAAAGTTCTTCTCCCCCAATAAATTAACCATTACAGCTGGTTGCAGTAATTCAGTTGAACCCAAAGGAAGATTAAGGATGGCACGTAAATGTTGTTCATACTGAGAAGTAATGCAAGCTTCAATCGTGTGGTGACCGCTGTTATGCGGACGAGGTGCCAATTCATTAACCAATAGTTCACCACTCTTTGTAAGAAATAACTCAACTGCCAACAAACCTACTATTTTCAGTTTCTCAACTACATCTATGGCTATTTCTTTTGCACGTTTCTCAATTTCAGTTTCGATTTTGGCCGGAGTAAACAGTATATCAACCAGGTTGGCCTGTGGATCAAACTCCATTTCAACCACATCAAAAGCTCTAATCTCGCCAGATGCATTGCGGGCAACTAATACTGCTAATTCCTTATCAAAATCAACCAAGTCTTCTAATATACTTGGGTCATTAAAAGATTTGGGTAGATCATCAACCGATTTAACTTTAAAAACTCCGCGGCCATCATAACCTGCTTTGCGTAGTTTCTGCATTGCAGGGAATTTCTCTGCATAGAGCTTTAACTCCTCACGGTTTTGAATTTTTGCATATGGAGAGGTTGGAATACCATTGTTCTTATAAAAATCTTTCTGAAGTCCTTTATCTTGTATAAGCTCAATAATATGAGGTTGCGGATAAACAGTTACTCCTTCTGATTCCAAACGTTTTAATGCCTCAACATTTACATTTTCAATCTCAATGGTAATTAAATCTAAATTACGACCAAAGTTGTAAACGGTATTGTAATCATTAAAACTGCCTAAATGAAAATTCTTACAAAAATAGCTGCAGGGAGATGCCGGATCCGGATCTAATATTGAAACATCAACTCCGTAATTCATAGCGGGTTGAAGTAACATTTTGCCTAACTGGCCACCACCTAATATTCCTAATTTAAAGTTTGACGAATTGAATGTTTTCACTCACTGGGATTTAATTCCTCAAAAATAGGAATACAATTTAAGAACTACGATTTTAGTCGGATTATTTTAGTAAAAAGAAAGCGAAAAAGAAGTATTTATGAAAAGTTGATCAATTAAATCGTGGATTTTCCGGAAAATTAACGATTACCGCAAATTTTTCTCCTAAGCTTTTCACAGCATGTGCCCATAAAGCACTTTCATTATCACCGAACAGAAACTCTTTTTTTGATTCAGCAACTAACCAAGCATTTTCATCCAGTTCGTTTTGAAGCTGAGTTTCTCCCCAACCTGAATAGCCAATGAAAAAACGAATTTGTCCACGTTCAACCTGCCCTGCCTGAATCATTATTTTCAACAGTTCAAAATTGCCACCCCAAAATACGTCATTACCTACCGGTACACCACCTTCTAAATTTTCAAGAGTATGAATATAATGCAAACTATCATTCCCTACCGGACCGCCAATATATACCGGAAAATCAGTATCTTCAACATCATCGACAAGGTTATCAAGTGTTAATTCAGTTTTCTGATTAAGTACAAAACCCACGGTTCCATTTTCGTTGTGTTCCGTAATATACACAACCGAGCGTTTGAAATTCGGGTCGGCCATAAAGGGTTCCGAAATCAATAATTTGCCTGCGGTGGGTTTTATTGTGTTCAACATATTAATAGCTGTTGCTTACTTTAAGATACTAAATAGAATTAAAATTAGAGAATCAATTAACAACTTGCTTAATAAAAGCGACTTACCTGATGATCCTCTTTTGAAACTTATTTTCATGACAATTGTCATTGTTAAGAACTGTCGAATACCTAATTTTGTTGTATGAGCCTCGAAAAAACAACTCTCGAAAATTTACGTCAGGATTATAGTGCCAAATCGCTTTCTGAAACCGATGTTAAATTAAATCCTTTTGATCAATTTGAAGTATGGTTTAAAGAAGCCATGGATTCAGGAATTATTGAACCTAATGCTTTAACACTCGCAACCGCTACTCCTGATGGAAAACCCTCCTCTCGTGTTGTTTTATTAAAAGGTTTTGATGCTGAAGGCTTTACTTTTTATACTAACTATAATAGCAGGAAGGGGCATGAATTAGCTCAAAACCCTTACGCATGTATTTCCTTTTTTTGGCTTGAATTGCAACGCCAGGTAATAATTGAAGGAATAATAGAAAAGGTTTCAGCTGATGAATCTACACGTTATTATCAAAGTCGACCTAAAGGAAGTCAACTTGGTGCGTGGACCTCTCCTCAGAGCGAGGTAATCACCAGTAGAGAGATGCTGGAAGAAAAACTTGCAGGATTAGAAAAAGAATATGCCGACCATGATGTACTTCCTCGTCCTGAACATTGGGGTGGATATCTATTAAAACCAACGTCTTTTGAGTTTTGGCAAGGACGTCCAAGCCGTTTGCACGACCGTATTCAATATATCGGACAAGCGGATAAAAGCTGGAAAATACAGCGTGTGGCGCCATAATTAAGTGCAATCTCGACTTAAGAGTCGTTTCCATATAATAACCTGGAGAAAATGATCTCACAGCAATGTGAGCATCATTTTCTCTTTTTTATTTTAACCATTACTTCACGTCTTTGCTGTTAAAACATTATTTTTGAAAATATGGAATTTAACGACATCAAACGCTTATTAACGGATAAATTCGGTGAAGCGGTTATTGTTTCGGAACAATCTGACGGACTTCAACCTTCGCTGACCATTAAGCCTGAATTAATAGCCGAAGTATGCCTGGAATTAAGAGATAATGAGCAGACTTACTTTGATTTTCTCTCTTGTCTGTCAGGAGTTGATTATGGCGAAGAACAATCCAAAATAGGTGTCGTTTACCATTTATCTTCCATTCCCTTCAAAAAACAATTGGTATTGAAGGTTGAAAAAGCTTTTGATCGCAATTCGTCAAAGCTTCCATCTTTTCCAACTGTTTCTACCGTTTGGCGTACAGCCGATTGGCATGAACGGGAAGCTTTTGACCTTCTAGGAATTGATTTCGAAGGTCATCCTGATTTGCGTAGAATATTACTTCCGGATGATTGGGAAGGGTATCCACTCCGAAAGGATTATAAAACTGCAGAAACATACAAAGGCATTAAGATAGATTATTAAGTAGGATTGTCGGCATAACATAACTTACGAACCTTGACAAAAGCACTCGAAAAATATTACGATCGGATCACTAATTTAAAGTCGGAAGAAATGATCCTCAATATGGGGCCTCAGCATCCTTCCACCCATGGTGTATTACGGTTAGAACTGATCACCAATGGTGAAATTGTAGTTGATGTAATTCCGCATTTGGGTTACTTACACCGTTGTTTTGAGAAACACTGCGAATCACTCACCTATCCGCAGATTATTCCTTATACGGATCGTATGGATTACATGGCATCCATGAATAATAATCATGCATTTGTAATGGGCGTTGAGCGAATGTTGGGAATCGATAAAGAGATACCTAAACGTGTGGAGTATATACGAGTGTTGGTTTGTGAGTTAAATCGAATTGCTTCGCATCTTATTGCCATCGGAACATACGGAATTGATATTGGAGCCTTTACCCCTTTTATGTGGTGTTTTCGTGATCGGGAACACATTATGAACATGCTGGAGTGGGCTTCAGGAGCGCGTATGTTGTATAACTATATCTGGGTAGGTGGATTGTTTTACGATCTTCCGGTAGGTTTTGAAGAGCGTTGCAAAGAATTTATCGATTACTTTAAACCAAAATTGGTTGAATTGGATGAATTGCTGACGCAAAACCGAATTTTTATAGACCGTACGGCCAATGTAGGGGTTTTACCGTTGGATGTTGCTATAAACTATGGTGTTTCTGGACCTATGCTACGTGCTTCCGGACTGAAATATGATTTGCGCCGGGTGGATGAATATTCAGTTTACCCCGAAATTGAATTTGATATTCCGGTTGGTAAAGGCGAAATGGGAAGTATTGGCGATTGCTGGGATCGTTATAAAGTAAGAGTTGATGAAGTTGTGCAATCGGTTCGCATCATTGAGCAATGTCTCGAGCGATTAACCAAAGAGTTAAAACGTGATAAAGAATTTGATCCAAGAGCAAAACTACCTCGAAAATGCACACCTAAAGCTCAAGATTTTTATGTACGCGCAGAAAATCCTAAAGGCGAATTAGGCTTTTATTTTATTGCTGATGGTAAGCGAGAAATACCATTCAGGGTAAAATCACGTGGACCGAGTTTCAATAATCTTTCCGTTCTTTCCGAAATATCGAGAGGTGCAATGGTGGCGGATGTGGTGGCTATTTTAGGTTCTATAGACATTGTGTTAGGTGAAGTAGATAGGTAAGCTGATTGAGTGTTACGGGTTTCGTGTTAGTAGGTTTTTTATAATTGATCATTTATCCAGGTTGATTTTCAAAAACTGTTTTTATTATCTATTTATATACCTCAAATCTAATCTATTATGCAATCTGTAAATCCCTTAAATGGAGAAGTAATTAAGGATTACATTCCTCATACTGCTACTGAAGTAAACAATAAAATACAATCAGCTAACAAAGCATTTAAAAGCTGGGAAAATACATCTTTTGAAACTCGTTCAGCTTATCTTATAAAATTAGGAGAAGTATTAAGGCATAGAAAAGAAGAACTAGCTGAATTAATGGCGCTAGAAATGGGGAAACCATTGGAGCAAGGAATTGCAGAAGTTGAAAAATGTGCTTTTTGCTGCGATTACTATGCAAAAAATGCTACTTCATTTCTTCAAAAACAACTAATTGATACCGATGCATCTAAAAGCTTTGTTAGCTTTCAGCCTGTAGGTGTTGTTTTGGCTATTATGCCGTGGAATTTCCCCTTTTGGCAAGTATTACGCTTTTTCTGTCCAGCTATAATGGCGGGTAATGCAGCTGTTCTCAAACATGCTTCCAATGTTCCGGGTTGTGCAATGGCAATTGAATCCGTTGTTCGTGAAGCCGGTTTTCCTGAAGGGTTGTTTCACACCATATTAATTGGCTCAAAAGAAGTGGACGCAGTAATTGAACATCCATTGATAAAGGCGGTTACTTTAACAGGAAGTACGGAAGCAGGAAAACAGGTGGCTGCAAAAGCTGGAAGTCTTATAAAGAAAACAGTTCTTGAATTAGGTGGAAGCGATGCCTACATTGTTTTAGCAGATGCTGACATTGATAAAGCGGTTGAAATATGTGTTAACAGCCGTTTAATTAATAGCGGGCAAAGTTGTATTGCTGCTAAACGCTTTATTGTGGTCAAGGAAATTGCTGAAGAGTTTTCTTCCAAATTTCATGCATTAATGAAAAATAAGCACTATGGAGATCCACTTCAAAAAGGTTCTTCTTTGGGCCCGTTGGCAAGGCATGATCTTCGTGATCAATTACATACTCAAGTACATCAAGCGGTGGCTAAGGGTGCTAAATGCACGTTGGGTGGCTTCCTTCCTGAAGGAACAGGAGCTTTCTACCCTCCTACTATTTTAACAGGTATTTCAAAGAGTAATCCAGCTTACCTTGAAGAGTTTTTCGGGCCTGTTGCCTTGTTGTTTATTGCGGAGAATGAAGAACAAGCAATTGATATTGCGAACGATACATCCTTCGGATTGGGTAGTGCCATATTTACAAAAGATCAAGTTCGTGGTGAACAGATTGCCGAAACTAAACTGCAAGCCGGTTCATGTTTTGTAAACGCACAAGTAAAATCAGATCCTCGTTTACCATTCGGAGGCATTAAAGAATCCGGCTATGGCCGTGAACTAGGCTTATTCGGAATCCATGAATTTGTAAATATTAAAACTGTATATGTAGGTTAGATATGAGATATAGGATATAAAAAAAATGGATATAAGTCTATTATATCCATTTTTCATTTTAGAACGTGTTATAAGAAATCTCACATCTAAAATCTAATTATACACTTTTACCATGTACACATAATCTTGTAGTTTTTTGATCTGTTGTGTACGGCTTAAGCCTGATAAAGTATTTTTCTTAGTTACTGTAATCTTGCTTTTTAGGGAATCCTGAGGGATTGAATTGATAAATTTCAACACACTTTGCGAACGGACAGCAAATGTAGCACCTTCCGTTAAGGTTTGTTTACCACTGATCACACCTACTACATTTCCTTTATTATCAACAACCGGGCCTCCACTATTACCTGGGTTTGCAGGAATAGAAACCTGGTACGCAATAGTATCTCCACCAAAACCAGTAGCTGCACTCAGGTAACCTTTACCATAAACCATTTCATCACGAGGGAAACCTAAGGTAAATACTTCTTCTCCTAGATCAGATTTAGACTTTTTGAATGTATAAGGCAATGATCCAAATGATTTGAAGGAAGGATCATCGATTTTTAGTACGGCCAAATCAAACGAAGGATCGCTGTAAACAGTTTTAACTTTATAAGCTTCACCTTTCTCATTTTGAATATAAATCGAATCGGCTCCATTAATTACGTGGTAATTTGTAATCAGGAAACCGTCGGTACTTAATACAAAACTGGTTCCTCCAAATGAACCTGGTGTAGCAGGCATTTTAGTTTTTGTACTATTGATATTACGAATCAATGCATTCTGCGAACGCTTGATTGATTCCATATCTCTTCTTAATGCACTATAAGATGAATTTTGTTTTTCAGAACCTGTATTTTTAGTGATCAATAAAGTTCCAATAACCGTAAAGAAAGCCACAGTTGCTGCAACAGCAATATTAGCGCGGTAACGTCTGAATAACTGAATGATTTTACCTTCTTTAGGTTGAATTGATCCTTTCAGTTCATTAACGTCAATTTCTGAATGGATTGCATTTAATTGAGTACGTAAAGCTCTTCTATTACCCACATTAGTTAGTCGCTGAACAAATTGCTCTTGTTCAACTACCTTGTGATCCAAATCAGCATCTTCTTTACGTAACATATCGAAATTCGCACGCTCCGTCTCCGTCATTTCCCCTTTAAGGTAGCGTTCAATTTCGTTAAATAAGTTAAGATCGCCGTACATATTCTTCTTCCGTTTTTATATTTGCCTGAAAGAAAATCTTCTTCAGACGCATTAAACATTTATACTTTTGATTTTTGGCGTTTTCTGCATTTGTATAACCAAATTTCTCTGCAATATCTTGCATCGACTGATTGTGTAGATAATAATCTTCGATAATCGTTTTACATGGTTCTCCAAGTTTAGCAAGTGAGCCTTCCATTAAATTTAACTGGGCATCTTTTGCTTCGTGGTGTTCCAGATCATCCTCAATCGGAAGAAACTCCTCATAATCGGCTATATTCCCTGCTTTACGGCTCATCGATTTTAATCGCTTTAGCCATAAACGCCTGCACACAGAGTATATGAATGTTTTTAATTTACTGTTAAGCTCAAACGAGCCTGATTTTACTTTGTCATATAAGATAATGATTGCCTCCTGGTAAACATCTTTGGCTTCCTCTTCGTCGCCATTGTTGTTCAGAATAAACTGAAGAATTACCGGGAAATGTTGCTTATAAAGTTGACGCAACGCTTCTTCAGAATCTTTCAGTATTCCCTGGATGATTTCATTATCCGATGAGTATGAATTCTTTATCACTCTGTGCACTATTAATACTTTTAAACGGAAATGGTAACCCAATATTAGGAAAAAAATATTTTAAAAAAATTTTCAATTAGTTGGGTTACCTTTTAACGGATGGGGTATTAATGTCGTATTGAATCTTAAAAATTTTAAAACTAAAACAAAAATGAAAAAAGTATTTGCATTAATGTTAGCTGCTGGTGTATTCGCAGTTGTTGCTTGTGGTGAAGGTAAAAAAGCAGAAGGTTCTGCTGATTCAGCTGCTGTAGCTGTAGATTCAGCTGCTGCTGTTGTTGATTCAGCTGCTGCTCATGTAGACTCAGCTGCTGCACACGTTGATTCAGCTGCTGCTAAAGTTGATTCATTGAAAAAGTAATTAATTCTTACTTAATTAGATTGGCCGTCCTGGTTTTACCGGGATGGCCTTTTTATTTTTAACCGTCCTACCGATGTATTGTCCCTACGGGACATTTCTATTCGCTTCTACAATTTAAAATCCATTGGGGATTATTATTTAAGCAGTCCCGTTAGGGACTACATTTCGGTAAAACTTGAATCTCCTTTTTGTTGTCCTGTTAAGGACAAAACTCATGATAGGGTGCCCCTACGGGTCGATTTTCTTTTTATTATTTATTATCTCTACCGATTATTGTGTCGCTTTTTCGATTGTCTGCCATGGATATATAGATCGGTGAATAATCGGGCAGTCCCGTTAGGGACTACATGTCGGAAAAAAATCATAAAGCCTTTTTCATTGTCCTGTTAAGGACAAAACGCTTAGAGAAAGAGGCATTGCTTTTTTACTAAATTCCATATCATGAATACTAAAAATATTAGTATATTTAAGTATGGAAGAGAAGGAATATTTTAAAGGAAGAGGTGCTCAGTTAAACACTAAAAATCCATATTTAAAGCAAGAATATGTAACTGAGCATATTGAGGGCTTAGATGAACCGTTATTAGAAAACTCCGCTACACAACTTTTCAAAGAAACAGCAAAAAAAATAGTGAACAAGGTAGAGAGTCAGGATCTGCCTTTTATGTATTCAATGAACCCCTACCAGGGCTGCGAGCATGGTTGTATTTATTGTTATGCCAGAAATGCACACCAATATTGGGGCTTCAGTGCAGGTCTGGATTTTGAACGAAAAATCATTGTTAAGCACAATGCCGCTCAATTGCTAGAAAAAACTTTTCAAAGTAAAAATTGGCTGCCCTCTCCTATTGTACTTTCCGGTAATACAGATTGTTATCAGCCAATAGAACGAAAGCTAAAAATAACACGATCGATGTTAAAGGTTCTTTTAAAATATAGAAATCCGGTCAGTATCATTACAAAAAACAACCTGATTCTTCGTGATACAGATCTGCTTACAGAGCTTAATGAGCTGAATCTTGTACATGTTAGCATTTCCATTACAACTTTAAATGAAGATCTCAGGCAATTATTGGAACCACGAACGGTTACAGCTAACGGGCGTTTACAGATTATTGAGAAACTAGCTCAATTAAATATTCCTACAAGAGTGATGGTTGCTCCCATTATTCCCGGATTAAATAGCGACGAAATGCCTTCTATAATAAAGCAAGCTGCAAAGGCGGGCGCATTAGGAGCCGGATTTACGATTGTGCGCCTAAATGGAGCTATTGGTGAAATTTTTACAGATTGGATTTATAAAAGTTTTCCGGACAGGGCTGAAAAAGTACTGAGTCTGATCGCTCAATGTCATGGTGGAACGATCAACGATAGTCGCTGGGGGCTCCGGATGCATGGTGACGGTGAAGTAGCAGAGGCTATTGCCAATTTGTTCAAAATATCAGTTAAAAAATATTTCAAGGAAAAAGATCTCAGAGAGTTTGATCTTTCACATTTTATAAATGATCATAATAGTCAGTTATCAATGTTTTAAGTACTCGGTTGTGTGCAATATCTTTTGTATTTTATAGGTAAGTTACTAGTTTCAAAATCAACCTAATTAATGATGTTATGAAAAAGATTATGACCTTATCGATATTACTTTTATCGTTTTTGACAATCAACACCTTTGCTCAGGAAACCAAAAAACTAACGGATGGTGAAATGAAAACTTATTACCTCGTTTTATTAAAAAAGGGGAATAATCGGTCTCAGGATTCTGTAACAGCGATGCAAATTCAGACGGGTCACATGGCACATATTAACAAAATGGCTGCTGATGGAAAACTAAATATAGCAGGCCCTTGTTTAGATGATAGCGATTTACGCGGAATCTTTATTCTGAATGTGACAAGTTTAGAAGAAGCTAAAGCACTTACAGAAGCAGATCCGGCGGTAAAAGCAGGACGATTGATCATGGAGGTACATCCGTGGATGAGTCAAAAAGGCGCAAGTTTGAAATAATAGTTATGATTTTTTAGTATGAAGAAGATCAGGAACTTGATGTAAATCAACTAAACATTAAAATTGGATTAAAATCTAAAATAATTTTATCTTTGCGCCGCCTAAATTTTTCGCTCTCTCGGTTGAATAATTTAAGATTTGAACTGTACGGCGTCATGCGTGTAAAATTCATTCAGGCAGAAGAGACATTTCCTCTTCGCCAACAAATTTTGAAGCCAGGTTGTGCCCTGACTTCGTGCTATTTTCCAAAAGATAATGAGCCAGGAACATTTCATTTGGCTGTAATTGAAAATGAGGAGGTTATAAGCATTGGTTCTTTTAATCGATGTAATTTGCCTTTTTTCGGGGAGACGGTGCAATATAACCTTAAGGGAATGGCTACATCAAATGCTCACAGGGGCAGGCATGCAGGCAGCGAATTAATGAAATATGCATTTAAGCATTTACAAGATAAAGGAATTGAACTTTTATGGTGTAATGCGCGGGTTTCGGCGGTAGGCTTTTATGAGAAATTAGGATTCACACCAATTGGTGATGAATTTGAGGTTGAAGGAATAGGTATGCATCAAACCATGTATATTAAGTTTGCTGATCAATAGAAAGGACTAATTAATTCAATACAAAAGCGGAAGGTGTATACTTTCCGCTTTCTTTTTAGCTCATAATCTTTTGAGAATCCCCCCTAATTGCTGGTAATTAAAGTCCAGATAGAACCATTTTTAGTAGTGTGTTTTTTCAAATATCCTTTTACTACAAGTTCATCCAATACATTTTCACATTTTACCCTGGGAGTATTAGAAAGCTCAGAAAACTCTTTTGCAGTGAGTGAATGGTAGTTGGTAAAAAGCGCTTTCCAATCTTGGTTATATACACTTTTTTCAGCCTGAGGAAACAATTTTAACAGTGAATTTTCATATAATGTATAGGGTTTGGAACCATAAACAACCTCTGTTTTTCCTTCTCCATTTAAAAAAAATAGTGTTGGAAATCCCCGAACGTTGTACGCTCTTGCTAATTTCAAGTCTTCCTCAAAAAGGTTTTTTGCTTGACCTTCAAAGTCTGTTTTTAGTTTATTTACATCAAGACCTGTCTTTTCTGCTGCCATAGAAATTTGTTCCCATTTGGAAATGTTTTTCTTTTGTAAGAAAACCATCTCCCTCATTTCTCTCATAAACAAGATTGCTTTCTCGTTACTTTGAAGTTGAGCAGCCTTGAATGCAATAGAAGGTGGATAGGAAGAATATAACGGATCTTCTAACCATACATCACCGTCAATAGGCATATCATAATAAATACTTACTTCGTCCCAATGGTGGGCCACATCTGAAGGTTTACTTATTCCTCCACTGTTATAACTCCAATCCGGCAATAAGCCTCCCATGTGGTAGTCTACTTCGATATGGTTACCGTACTCTAATTTCAATTTTCTTAATTGAGGTTCAATCCCCCAGCAAGATGAACAAATTGGATCGGTAAAATAGATGAGTTTTACAGGTTTCTTCGCTTTTTGAGTTGATATTTTTTGTAGTGAAGTATTATCTGGTATTCCGCAAATACCCTCTACCGGATCGCAAATTAGCGGATTGTTTTTTACTGAATCTGTTGTCATATTGTTGTTAATGTTTGTTTGTGCCATACAACTGTATAATGAGGGGAACAAAAAAAGTGTACATAGTAATTTGCTTTTTATCATTTTAAACAAGTTATGTGGAGAATTAGGTATTAGTTCCTTTTAAATTGTAAGGACGATGCAAAGCTAAAGGCAATTAGTTTACAATTGCTATCGATTTCCTTTTAGAAACTACTTTCCAATAGGAAACCAACTGGCAATTCTATTTCTTTGTAGAGTATTAGATTACGAATTGTATGAAAAAGGAAGCTATATTAAACAACAATACGATTTGCAAAGCACGAATTAATGCTATTAAAGACACGATGGAAATACTTTCAGGCAAATGGAAGTTCCATATACTCGGCACATTACTGTTAGGGGATAAATTGCGTTTTATGGATTTGCTGCGAGAAGTTGATGGTATTGGGGCGAAAATGCTTTCCAAGGAATTACAAGATATGGAAATGAACCATCTTATTAGCCGAACTGTGTTCAATACCAAACCTGTAACGGTGGAATACGAAATTACTGAATACGGTAAAACGTTACGTCCTATTATAGACGAAATTGCCAAATGGGGAATTGCCTACCGAAATGCTCTTTACAACAAATCTGAAGGATAAAAAAAGCCCTCCCGCATACACGGGAAGGCCGACAAACACAAAAAATAATTTATTAAGTGAATTGATTCGCTTACTCAGCTAATTCAAATTCTTCTTTTCTATTTTTCTTCATTTTTCCTTTGATCCGTGCTTTAGCACTGTAAACAAGGTAGTACATAACCGGCACCAAGATCAAGGTAAGGAAGGTTGCAAATGCTAATCCGAAGATCATTGTCCATGATAAAGGTCCCCAGAAGGCAACACTATCTCCTCCGAAGAAGATTTTAGGATTAAGCTCCGTAAACAAGGTTACAAAATCAATGTTAAAACCTACTGCTAATGGAACCAAACCTAACATGGTTGCACATGCAGTAAGAATAACAGGAGTCATACGAGTTCTTCCTGCTTCAATAATTGCCTCTTTGAGTTCCATGCCTTGTTCTAACAATAGATCAGTAAACTCAACCAATAAGATACCGTTACGAACCACAATACCGGCTAAGGCTACGATACCAATACCTGTCATTACGATGGAGATATCCATCTTAAATAACGAGAATCCTAATAACACACCAGTGATACTGAATAAGATCTCTGAAAGAATGATAGCAGGTTTTCCTACCGAGTTAAACTGAGTTACCAGAATTAAAAAGATCAAACCTAATGATACCGCCATTGCAGTCATTAAGAATGCTCCTGTTTCAGCCTGATCTTCCTGTTCACCGGTCATTTTGATGGTAATTCCCTGTGGCGTATCGAAATCAGCAATTGCATTTTTAATTTCGCCAACCACCTCATTGGCATTGTACTCACTTAAAACGTTTGAGGCAAGAGTTACCAAACGTTTCTGATCTTTACGTTTAATACCCGCATATGAAGTTGAATAACGAATATCAGCAACAGATGACAATGGAATTTGTCTGACAGCTCCTCCCATATTCATATCACGGTAAGTGATCTTCATATTCATCAATGAGTTGATATTATTTCGCTGATCTTCTCTTACCCGGATTTGAATTGGGTAGTCATCCTTGTCATCTCTGAATTTAGAGGCTTCATAACCAAAGATTGCGGTACGAAGTGCAAGTCCAATTTGCCCGGTTGTAATTCCTTCCCTACCAGCTCTTTCACGATTGATATCAACCACAATCTCCGGTTTATCGCTTTCAAAATCCGACTTTAATTCTTCAACACCGCCGATCTGTTTTTGATCGAGATATTTCTTAAGATTACCTGCAGTTGATGTCAATTCATCAAAATTATCACCAGCAATTTCAATATTGATAGGTTTACCGGTTGGTGGACCGCTTTGTTCCTGATCTACAGATATTTCTGCTCCCGGAATCCCTTTTACTGCGTTACGGATTTTGTCCATGTATTCACGAGTCGATTGCCCGTTACGTTTCGCAAATTCAACAAATGCGATTCCAACTTTACCCAAGTGTGGTTGTGCATTATTCCCTGACATCTGATCTTCATTAGCACCGATTGAAACGTTTGAAATAACCGATTCAACAATTGGGTCCATCTTGCCACCTTTGTCCAGTACTTTAAAGATTCGCTTTTCTACAACATTCGTAATAGAGTCAGTATATTTCTGATCGGTACCTATAGGCATTCGAATATAAGTATAGATGAAATTAGGATCACTTTGCGGGAAAAACACCACTTTAGGTTTTCTAATGCCTGTGAAAACGAAAGAAAATACAAGTAATGCTAAAGTTCCAATTAGCAATAATGCAGGTTTAGAACCCTGAAGAGCCCATGTTACCAGGTTTTTATACTTATCTTGAACAGCAGGCCAGCGTTTTTCCTGGAATGTTTTAATTACTCCAGTTAAAACAAATCTGTTTAAAGAATACAATGCAAACAGAGTCAGGATAAAGTTACCCATTCCCATTGAACCACCCAAGTAGAACGATATTGCAAGTGCCACAAAAATAGCGGCTGTAATTTTATAGCCTTTGGTTAATTTCTTAGATTCTTCATGATGTTCGTCTGTATGAGGCTTCATAAAATCAACAGCAAAAACAGGGTTGATAATATAAGCTACTACTAGCGACGCCAGGAGCGTTACAATTAGTGTAATAGGCAAATAGAACATGAATTTTCCAATTACCCCTTGCCAAAATGCCAATGGAATAAACGGAGCAAGCGTAGTTAATGTACCTGATAATACAGGTAAGAATACTTCTCCTGTGGCCATTTTAGCGGCCTGTTTGATCGGTATTCGCCCATTATCAAAGATCCTGTGTGTATTTTCAATTACCACAATCGCATCGTCAACAACAATTCCCAGCGCAAGCAGGAAGGAGAATAATACGATCATGTTTAAGGTGAAACCAATCCACGGCATAAAAAGAAATGCGATGAACATTGATAATGGAACTGATGATGCAACGAATATCGCATTGGTAGTTCCCATAAAGAACATCAGAATTACCGTTACCAGGATAAAACCGATGATAATGGTATTGATAAGGTCGTGTAATGTCACACGAGTCTGATCAGACTGATCACCGGTAATTACAACCTTAAGGCCTGGAGGAAAATTGTTTTTTTCCATATCCTTAACGATCTCGTTGATCTTATCTGATGCATTAATAAGATTTTCTCCACTTCGTTTGATAACGTTCAGCGTGATAACGTTTTTGCCATCTAAGCGTGCATAACTCTCTTTTTCCTTGTAATCATCCTTCACATCAGCAATATCCTTTAAGAAAACAGTAGCACCGGAAGCACCTCTGATAATAATATTGCTTATTGTTTCAGCATCTTTAAACTGACCGTTAACACTCAAGGTGCGTTTCATGCCGTCCATGGCCATTAAACCACCCGTAATATTTGCATTTTCGCGAGCAACCGCTACGTTAATATCATCAAAGGTAATATTAGCCGCTTGCATCTTATACATATCTACATTGATCTGTATTTCACGATCAAGCGCACCAACAAGATCGACACGGGTAATCTCATTCAGCCCTTCAATTCGGTCTTGTAAGTCTTCGGCGTATTGTTTCAAAGTAACCAAATCATAATCGCCTGAGATATTGACGTTCATGATCGGAATCTCAGAAACATCAATCCGGATAACTTGTGGTTGACGTGTTAGGTCATTAGGAAGGTCATCTCCTGCTTTGTCTACTGCGTCTTTAACTTTTTGTTGGGCATCATCGACGTCGACATCAGTATTAAATTCGACAATCACGTTAGAAAAGTCCTGTACTGAATTACTGGTTACTTTTTTAACACCTGAAATCGATTTAACTTGTTTCTCAATTTGCTTGGTTACCAGATTCTCCATATTAACTGGAGAAACTCCCTGGTAAACAGTTGCTATATACATTTGTGGAAATACTACCTCCGGGAATTGCTCTTTTGGCAATTTCATATAGGCGAAAATACCTGCAAGGGAAATGATAACGGTGAGTACATAAATACTCGTTTTGTTATCAATAGCCCAGCTTGAAGGCTTAAATTCTTTAAATACGTCTTTCATTTTCTTGAGATTTTGGATGTGAGATATGAGACATGAGATCTATACAGAGTTCCATATTTCAAATACTCAGACAAAATGATTAAAATTTAATGGCTTCGTCGTTATTTAAGCCTTGGTAACCAACTGTAATTAATTTTTCACCTTCTGTTAATCCACTAAGGATTTCAGCCTGGCTATTGTAAATTTTACCAACCTTTACTGCTTTTTTCTTCGCCACATCTTTTCCCTTATCTTTTTCCGCCACAAGCACAAATGTTTCGTTATTAACGTTTTGAACGGAGTTTACCGGAACAGCAATTGCATCTTTAACTGAATAGTCGACAATTTTCATTACAGCAACCATATTTGCTCTGTAGGCAGCATCTGAAGGAAGTTTAGCTTCAACGGTAAACGAGCGAGTTAATGGATCGATTGAACGACTTACGAAACTAACTTTCGCATTGATTTCTTTATTTAAGTCCGGAAACAACACAACAACTTCATCTCCCTGTTTTACATTTGACGCATAACTTTCAGCAACTGTCGCTCTTGCCTTTAAGTTAGAAGCATTTACGACTCTAAATGCTGGTACACCAGGTGAAGCAGCATCACCTAATTTCGCAATTACCGCATCAACAGTACCATTAATCGGTGATTTAATTTTCGTTAAATCAATCTGATCATTCATAGCGGACAGCTGACGTTCCAATCCTTCTTTAGCACTTTTTGCTTGTAAATATTGAATTTCAGTACCTATTTTCTGATCCCATAATGCTTTTTGGCGATTGTAAACGGTATTAGCTAATGCTAAATTGGTTTTAATAACCTCAATCTGACTTAATAAAACGGCATTATTTAACTGAGCCAAAACTTGTCCTTTTTTAACAGATTGACCTTCAGTTACGTATATATTGGTAACAGTTCCTGGAGCTTGAGCTGAAACGTTCACGTTTTCAATTGCTTCAACTTTACCCTGAATATCGATATAATGTTTGAAGTTAGACGTAGCAACATTTGCGATTTCTACATAGCGAACTTTTTTGTTAGCAGTGGTATCTGTTTTAGCTAACTCCTCTTCTATTTTTTTAATTTTTGCAGAAATTTCTGACTGTTCTTTTCTAAGATCCTCTAATTGAGTTTTTTTGTCTGGAGTTTTACTTCCACAAGCGGCCATTAAGCCTGCCAGAGCAATAACCGATAAAGATTTATATGTATTCATTTGTGTAGCTTTTCTAAGTGATTAATTAAAATTTCCCATTGCCTTTTGCAATTCGATGTATGATAGAATTGCATCGTAAATTGCAGTGTAGTAATTGTTTTGAGCGGTTCGTAAATCAGATTCGGCGGTGGTTACCTCTAAACTTGAGCCAACTCCCTGGTTGTATTTAATTTTGCTTACCCGTACTACCTCTGACGCCAGGTCCATATTTTTCTTCTGGTTTTCTACCTGGTCTTTATTATTCTGAAAAGTAATTGCGTTGGTTCTTAGATCCAATGCAAGTGTATTTTTCAGATTAACCAAGTCATTCTCGGTTTTGCGAAGATTAAATTTAGCCTGATTAATACGTTGCTGACGCTGACCACTACTCCAGATTGGAATAGTAAAGTTTACACCAACAATATTGGTTGGGAAAAACTTTTTAAATGTTTCATAAAAAGCGTCATTTTGACCTGTTTGGCCAAAGCTTGCAAAAGCTCCTACACTCGGAACATAGGCTAATTTATAGCGTTTAAGATCATACTCCAATAATCTTTTTTGGGTTTCCAGCAAAGAATATTCAATACGGTTTTCCACTTTAACTTCTGCTAAATCAGGAAGTACAGCATCTAACGCCATATCTTCCAGTTTTTGATCAACGATAAGCGTTTCTGTAATCGGCATGCCCATCTGAAATTTTAACAGGTTTGTGTTGAATTCAGACAAGCGATCAATGTTTTTCTTTTGCGTTTCAGCGTTATTTAAAAGTACCTGCAATCGATCCACATCAATTTTTTCTGCCATTCCAGATTTATTCAATGCATCAGTTTGTTTTAAAGTCTCTGTTAAGCGTTCAATGGTAGATGCTAAAGTATTTTGATAAGCATTATAAACGATCACGTTATAGTAAGCTTTTGATACTTCAATACGTGTATCTATTTGAGTGCGTTTTACATTTTTTGTAGATAACTCTTTATAAACACCAGCTGCTTTCAGTCCCATTAAATAGGTACCGTCAAACAAAAGTTGTGAAATGGTTAAACTAGCAGTAAAGGTGTTTTTAGTACCGAATTTTGCCGGAAAAGTTTGGCTAAGATCATTAGGCATGGTAATGGCGCTTCCACTTCCGTCTTTAACACCTTCTTTTTCTAATACCCCGTATACAGCCGGACTTATAAAGTCGGGAATATAGGTAGTAGGTATATCTATAAAGTGTTGGAAGTTAGCAGAACCTTCTATCTGTGGTAAACCAATTCCAATAGTTTCCTTAACTTTTGACTTGGCGATCTCTTCATCCAATTTTGCATTCAGAAGTGCATTCTGATGTTCATACGCGTAATTGAGGCAATCCTCCAGCTTGAACACATGAGTTTTGGGTTGCTCCTGTGCCCATACGTTTCCGGCTGTTAAAACACCTGCAACAATAAGTGTTAATATAGGTTTCATATAATTGTTATTCGTCTTCGTTAACTTGTAGGTATTTATTTATTAGTTTATGTCCTTTCAGTGTTACAATGCCATGCATGTAGTGATTAGTAAGATGAAACATCGTTTCAGTTATATCGAATTTGCCTGAAGGATAATACATCGGATTAAAGACATTTGAAATCTGGATAACCCTCATGTGTGCTAGTACTTCATGGTTCATTCCTTTACGATAGATCCCTAAGTCCACTCCTTTCTCCAGATTGTCGAGCAAATTTTGCATCATACAATCATTCTTAAAGGTTTCGAATAAAGCCCATGCATGCGGATAATATTTCTGCAGATCATAAAACATGCTTGGATTTATAGGCTTAAGCATTTTCTCTATTTGTTCTAAAACAAGAAATATCTCATGGATTGGATCTTTTGCTTTATCAGATGCTACTTTCAACTCATTTTGATGCTGCGTTAAAACGGTTTGCATTAATTGAGTAAGCAAATCATCCTTATCATTATAATAGAGATAAATTGTTTTTTTTGACATTGCCAACTCCTTAGCGATGTCGTCCATAGTGATACTTTTCACTCCGTAAGTACTGAACAGTTTATACGAAGCTTCAAGTATGCGCTGACGTTGTACTTCTTCTTTTTCCATGTGCTATTGTATACCAAAACTATGGAAACATTTTCAACTTCAAAAGTTTCCTTAGTTTCCGTAACGTGATTTTTACATCTTTTGCACAATAAAACAAATTACTTGTTTAAACACTAAAGCAGCTTTTGCTATTTTATAGCAAGAATCTGCCAGTTTTTTGGCATCTTTGCATCTTCAAAAATTTCTTCCTTATTATGTTGGTTAATACACTTACAGCAATATCTCCGGTTGATGGCAGATACAGAAATGCTACTCATGAACTGGCTGCTTATTTTTCTGAAGCCGCACTGATCGAATACCGTGTTCGCATTGAAATTGAGTACTTTATTGCTCTTTGCGAATTACCGCTACCTCAGTTAGCTGATTTCGACAAATCACACTATGAATCATTACGTGATATTTACAGGGATTTTAGTGAGGATGATGCTGAACAGATAAAAGAGATTGAAAAAACAACCAATCATGATGTTAAGGCTGTTGAATACTTCATTAAGGAGCAATTTGATGAACTTGACCTGGAGAACTATAAAGAGTTTATCCATTTTGGATTAACCTCTCAGGATATCAATAATACAGCTACACCGCTATTATTTAAGCATGCCATTGAACGAGTATATCTTCCTGAGCTCACTAAAATGCTCGATCGCTTGAAAGAACTCCGTGCCGAATGGCATGGTGTTTCAATGATGGCTCGTACGCATGGGCAACCGGCCTCTCCTACCAAATTAGGTAAAGAGATTGGTGTTTTTATAGAGCGTTTTGAAGCCCAGCTTAATTTACTGAAAACAATTCCTTTTTCAGCAAAATTTGGTGGTGCCACCGGTAATTTTAATGCTCACAAGGCAGCATACCCTAAATCTGATTGGATTGCTTTTGGAAATAAGTTTGTGAACGAACAATTAGGATTAACCCGTTCACAATTAACTACCCAGATTGAACATTACGATAATTTTGCTGCTCATTGCGATAATTTAAAGCGTATCAATAATATTTTGATTGACCTTGACCGAGATTTTTGGACCTATATTTCGATGAATTACTTCCGTCAGAAAATTAAAGCAGGCGAAATTGGATCATCAGCAATGCCACATAAAGTGAACCCGATTGATTTTGAAAACTCTGAAGGAAATTTGGGTATTGCCAATGCATTATTGGAACACTTTGCTGCCAAATTGCCTATTTCTCGTTTACAGCGTGATTTAACAGACTCAACTGTACTGCGTAATATTGGTGTTCCATTAGCACATAGTGTAATTGCATTTAAGGCCACTTTAAAAGGCTTAAATAAACTATTGTTAGACAAGGCTACCATCGATGCAGATTTAGATAATAACTGGGCTGTAGTTGCTGAAGCTATTCAAACCGTATTACGTCGTGAAGGTTATCCAAAACCTTATGAAGCGTTAAAAGAATTAACCCGCACCAACGAGCAAATTAACGAGCAAAGCATCAAAGCATTTATCGAAACATTAAATGTTAATGATGCTGTTAAAGAGGAATTGAGACAGTTTAGTCCGCATTCTTATACAGGGTACTAATTTTTAACCGCAAAGGTATAGAAGGTTTTAATATTATGAGAAGCAGTTTCATTAGCAAGAAGCTGCTTTTTTTTTTGCAAACCGTAATGATTAAAAACTTCTTGGCGTCTCTGCGTCTTTGCGGTTAAACAGAATTTTTAAATTTCTTAAAACCTTTTTTGTTTATCTTTGTACTTATTCTAAATAAAATCCATGTGCAATGAGTTTAACAGCCACTGTAAACGTATATACTGAAATAACGCCGAATCCGGCAACCATGAAGTTTATCACCAATAAGTTATTGATAAACGGAAGTAAAGATTTTGCCACAAAAGAGAGTGCTGAAGATTCTCCTTTCGCACGTGAATTGTATAAATTCTCATTTGTAGATGGTGTTTTCTTCGCAAGTAATTTTGTAACCGTTACTAAAGTTGCAGGGTCTGACTGGGAAGACTTGATTCCAATTCTCAAGGAATTTGTGAAAGGTGCTGTTGAGTCAGAACTGAAAATTGTTGATGATCATAAAGAAGAAGTTGCGTTTGAAGGAACTGAAATCGAAAAGAAAATTCAGCAAATTTTACACGATTATGTTCGTCCGGCCGTAGAGCAAGACGGAGGTGCGATCCACTTTAAATCTTATGACGAAGGTGTGGTAACAGTTGTTTTAAAAGGTTCGTGTAGCGGTTGTCCGTCATCAACCATTACTTTAAAAGCTGGTATTGAAAACTTACTAAAACGTATGGTACCTGATGTAACAGAAGTTGTTGCTGAATCAATGTAATACCGAATAGTTTAACTTAATAATATAAAAGGTTCTGTTGCAAAAAGACCTTTAATTGAAAAGCCCTGCATGCAGGGCTTTTCTTTTTTTATTTCCTGTTCCGTCCTGAAATAAGTTGACACAACAAGAGTTAACTATATGAAAGATCATTCATCCAATTAATTCGACTTAAAGATTAATAACGGTACTGGTATACACATGATACTCTCCTGGCTGTAACACGGTATTATAGGTGGTTGTTGGCAGGTTAATTGTCCCTGATCCGGAACCAACATATTCATACCAGGTTCCTGCTGCCGGGAACGTTACATTTGCCTGCTGCTCTACAACATCAAAATTTGCAATTACAACCATTTTGGTAGTAGCAGACTGGATAATCAGGTATTTTACAGCCGTATTGTTAACTGCAGATGTATAGGTTGCATTTTGCAAAGCATCTGTTTTTGTTTTTAGCTTTATCAGTTTTGCAAATACATTCCGCAATGCTTTTCTGTTTGGATCACTGTAGTAGTTCCAGAGAATTGGCTTCTCTCCAGTTCTCCCATTTTCTCCAATACTTATATCATAACCTAACTCACCAAACTGCCATAGCATATTTGGACCCGGAACTGTAAACAAAAATGAAGCAGCTGCTTCTTGTCGCTTTAATCCTGTTGCTATGTTTTTTACATTATAAGTTCCATTGGAAGCACCATAACTTTTGTTTTTAAACATTAAGCGTTCTTCATCATGACTTTCCATGTAAGTAACAAGGTTAGGCTGACTAAAACCATGTGAAATATAATTAGCTCTTGATAGATCAGCATTATCATTGTAATACCCCATTGAATTTTGGTTATACTGATGATTCATATTATTCCACAATATTATACCTTCATTAGCTAATTCCTTTTCTTCCTGATCTACACCAAGATGTTCAAGGATCACATAAAAGTTAGGATCAATGCTTTTGATATAATTGTTATAATCTTTCCAGATTGCGGTACGACTTGCATCATAAGCACTCCAGGCAGTAACATTGGAATGAGAATCGTCTGTTCCTGAGTTTTTCTGCGTAAATCCTTTAGAAAGGTCGAAACGGAAACCATCCACTTTATACTCTTCCATCCAGAATTTCATTACATTCTTAGTGAAATATTTTGTATCGGCGCTTTCGTGGTTAAAATCATATCCTACGTTGAATGGATGAGTAGCAACCTGGTTAAACCATGGACTTTCTATTGTTGGCTTGCCTGCTTTAGTATCAAAATATAACTGAACCATTGGCGACTGCCCAAACGAGTGATTCAGCACCATATCCAGGATAACCGCAATGCCTCGTTTGTGACATTCATCAATTACTTCCTTCAACATATTTTTGGTTCCGTAATATTTATCTGGCGAGAAATAAAAGCTAGGATTGTATCCCCAACTTGAATTATTTTCAAATTCATTTACAGGCATTAATTCAATGGCATTTACCCCCAAACTTGAAAAATAATTTAATGTATCACGCAAGGTTGAGTAACTATGGCTCGACAGAAAATCGCGCATGTGTAATTCATAAATTACCAGTTTTGATTTTTCTGGACGAGTAAATGTTGTATTCTTCCATACATAAGCCGGAACGTTACTTTGAGCCACACTTACTATACCAGTAGTTTTGCCTGATGGATAAGCTTTTAAGGAGGGAAATACCCCTATTGGTATATCTTTATCGTTATATGGATCAAGGGTAAGTTCTGAATATGGATCGGCTATTTTCAATGATCCGTCTACCATGAATTGATAACCATATTTTTCACCCGCAGTTAACCCATCAACCTGAACCCACCAGCGTTTACCATCCGGAGTCTTTTTCATAAAACCTTTTACATCCAATTTCCAGTCGGTAAAGTCACCGGTAACAAACACATTTTGTTTTCCTGGAGCAAACAAAGTAAAGATCGCAGACGTTCCCCCATTCAGATAAGTAACACCATCAGGATTAGCTCCTGAAGGAAGTGCAGCAACTTCAACTTGTCCTTTAACAGTAATTGCAAATTTCTGTTCAGCTGATTTTCCACCTGAACTAATTACAGCTTTGATCTCATTTTGTCCTGACTTGGTCAATGCAACATCAGTAGTCAAAGTAGATACATTTTCCGCTGATTTTACTTCTGTACCGTTTACTGAAATAGTTATTTTACCTGCTGCAGAGGCTACAGCTGTCATTTTAACGCTTTCACCAATTGTTTTAAGAGGGCTCGCAATTTCAGGATTATAAAATGGGTTAAATTCAGGATCAATAAACCTGATGCCTAAATTTCCGGAAGGATTTATAGGAAGATAGATATCACTTGCATCAATGTTTCTACCCGAAATTGAACCGTCTGAATTTTTAAAGAGCATCGCCAGCTTTAGTATTTTCTCTCCTACAGGAACATTGTAAAAAGTTCGAGGTGTTAATTTTATCTGGTATTTATTTTCAGAAAGTCGAGTTAACTTGGCGTTAGGATCTGCCTCACCAAACTTAGGACTCTTTCCATATTTCCAATCAGTTGCACCGGTACTTTTATCAGTAATAACACCAGTCCATATGTAAACATCTCCTCCAAAACTCTTTAGACCCGCATTTCCTTTATCAGCATTAAAAATCAAGGTAACTTCTTTGTCGTCTGTTGGAAATGCCGGACTGTAAGCAATAACAGCTTTTTCATCTAAGGAATTAGACTGTTCGGTTACAGGAGGCGTTGGTGTCGGTTCCGGATCATCGGTTGATTTTTTACAGGCACTAATTATCACTAAAGCCAATAAAAATAATAACCATTTATATAGTTTCATGTTGTTAGTAGTAGATAATTCAAGGTTAGAAAACAATAAAAAAGCCGCCAATTTGCTTAAGAATGGCGGCTTTTTGTATAATTACATTAATGAAAAATTAGTTTTTAACCATGCTATAGGTTTGATTTATTGCATCTAATGTAATGGTATAACTTCCTCCAGCTGCTACACCGAAGTTTTTACCTCCTGGGCTTAATGATCCAGAAAGAGCAGTATCTCCGTCGCTTGCAGCAGTAGAACCGTAGTTTGTAGTCCATTCATCATTCAATCTGAATTTGAACTGTTTACCTGCGGTAAGATTCATAGTCACTTTCCAAGTTTTAGATGCAGGGTCATATGTCATATTGGTGTCCGTATCCCAGCTTCCAGGTGTTGCATCACCAATTACACCCCATGAACTTGGTTTTAATGTATAGATACCTTTACTGATAGTGGTCATTTCCAGGTAGATTCTATAGTAGCCATCAGCCGTAACAGGAATATTTTTCTCATTCTGTTCTGTTAAGGTACCCGGAGATCCATCTTTCATTCCCATGTCGCCACTCCAGCTTCCTTTAGTAGGTAATATTTTAAATCCATCGCCAATTACTGTTAAATATTGATAGCTTTCAAATTTACCATCACCTAGTGATGTGAAAGGTAATGCAGCGGCTTCACTCCATCCAATAGATGTTGAACCTCCTACTAAGTACATTTCTTTAGGTTTTCCCGCATACGTAACCACCTTCATTGGAATAGAAGAAGAATAGATAGCATCAATTGTAGTACTTATTTGAGAAGCTACTCTCAATTCGATTTCAGATACTTCCGTCGGCTCTAATTGCAAATCGGTTAAAAGGGTGTTAAATTGGAGAACAGTTAAGGCTTGCTCATACGAATTACCACCTCCCGGTACTGTAAGAACGAAACTAGCAGGTTTTGCAAAATTATTGCCTTTCTTATCTGCTTGAAGCGTATACTTTACGACAGCTTCGTATCCATAATCAGCTTTAGTCCAGCTAAACTTAACGGCTTCTTTAGTTGCATTTGCTTCCAATAGTACTACATCCTGGCTTGAAGCAGATAATGCAGATGGTTTGCCTTCGGTTGCAATTGCCATTGTTTCATCTTTCTTACAAGAAGAAAGCATGAATAGCAATGCACTACTGCAAACCAATATTTTTTTGAATGTATTTTTCATAATATCTTTCAATCTACTGAATTAATAACCTTTGTTTTGTGTAATGTTAGGATTAGCTGTAACATCAGATGATGGAATCGGATACAATTTTCTGAAATCCTGTACGCTTGCCCCTGCAGATGCTCCGCCTTTCCAAGGCCATAAATATGAACCTTCAACAAATTGATTGAAGCGAATCAGGTCGGTTCTTCTGAAACCTTCCCAATACAATTCACGCGAACGTTCGTTTAATACTTCCTGTAAATTGATACTTGTTAATTTTCCGGCTGTAGAGCTTTCATATGCTCTGGCACGCAAGGTGTTAACTGCTGCAAGTGCTTCTGATTGATTACCAGCTCTTACAGCAACTTCGGCAACAATTAAATACATTTCACCTAAACGGAATAACGGAAAATCAGTATCTGAAAAACCAAGATTCATATTTGGCGAGTCGGATCCGTCAGCTCTTAAATTTTTGAATTTAATACTAGCGTATCCTTGTGTAAAGGTGATAATGCTGTTAATCTCCATCCCGTCATTTTCAACAAACATTGCACGGGTGTCAGGTGAATTTAATGGAGTTGGGAACTGTAACGGTAAATTCTTGGTAGTTCTGTGTCCACCCCATCCGGCACTTGTTCCTGACTTAGTTTTATCCATAGCACCACCAACAGAACCATTTACAAGGAATGTTGTACCTCCATAGCCCTGAGTTTTTGCTCCATCGTAGTTAATACTTAAAATGATCTCATTTTTAGCCGCAACATTATTATCTGCAACAAATAAGTTTTTGTATTTAGGAATTAGTGAGTAACCTGCATCAATTACTTTTTTTGCATAAACTGCAGCCTCCGCGTATTTAGCAGTACCTGTATAAACCTCTGCATTTAGATATAAGCGGGCAAGTAAAGCCCATGCTGCAGCTTTATCAGCACGACCGTATTCATTTGTACGTGGATCCTTAAGTAAACCTTCAACAGCTTTTAATTCACTCTCGACATAATTGAATAATGCTATTCTGTCTTTCTGGATAGGAAGATCAGCTCCGATAGCACTATTTTCATCCACAAAAGGCACATTGCCAAACAAGTCAACCAAAACCCAATATTGGTAAGCTCTTAAAAAGCGGGCTTCAGCAGCCTGATACTTAATTTCAGTTGCGTCATTTCCGGATATTCCTCTCGAACTTAATTTTTGATCTGTTGACTCTCTGATAAACTCATTTGCAACAGTAATTTGATAATAAGAACGATTGTAAAGACCTTTTAAGAATGGGTTATCTGAAGACCAATTCATCAAATGGAAGTCCTGCAAACCAGCATCTCCATTCCAAGCTGTAATCGATTCATCTGTTGGTAACTGCTGAGCGTTCCAAAATAATCGTAAGAAATCAGACGTACCTTCGTCAATTCCACCTAAGTCACCCTGACCAGCAGGACCCTGGTTTCCTGTTGTTGCAAAACTACCGTATACTTTTGCCAGAGCTTGTTTGTAGCCTGCTGGTGTTTTATAAACAACATTTGCTGTAACATCGTAAAACGGCTCTCTATCCAAATCATTAATACAAGATGTTAATGCTATAGCCATTAAACTTGCTAATGATATCTTCTTTAAATATGTTGAAATCATGATGTTTTTCTATTTATAATTTAAAAATCTACTGCTACTCCTAATGTGAAAGTACGTGGGCGAGGGTAGAAATTATTATCTATACCATTGTTAATTTCCGGATCTAAGCCCTTATAGTCAGTAATCACAAATACATTCTGCACGTTTGCTGTAAGATTTAAATTGGCTATGCCTTTACCTATTTTTCCAAAATTATAACCAATATTTAAGTTGTCCATACGGAAGAACGTAGCATTCTGAATATAGTAATCAGATAACAACTGAGTTCCATTGAAATTGGTTTGCAGTACATTTGGTGAACCATTCGCTAAATACTCTAAAGGATTTAAAATGGTAGTTTTTACTCCTCTGTTAGAGAATACGTTGTTATACATATAGTTACCAGCTGATCCGTGGAATGCCATTGATGCTGTCCATTTCTTATAGTTTAACGAAGTATTAATACCATAGTTAACAGCTGGAATAGCTGATTTATAGTGATATAGATCTTTCTCATTTAAAATACCATCGTTATTTCTGTCTACATATGCACCCTCAATTGGTTTACCATCGCTGGTATATGCTTGTTGGTATACATAGAATGCTCTTACCTTATGTCCAACACTAATCATTTGGATATTAGAACCAGTTCCACCAGTAATACCTCCTTGAGCAACACCTGGATAGTTTGGATCTGTTACATTGGTAAGTTTGGTAACATCGTTTTTATTATAAGAAACGTTGAAGCCCAGATTCCATGATAAATCTTTTTGTTTAACCGGTACAGTGTTAACTGTTAACTCAACACCTTGGTTACGTAAAGAACCAACATTGGTAGTTAGCATATTGCTAAAGTTCGAACCAGCAGAGATTGGGATGTTATTTAACAAATTAGATGTATTCTTATTGTAGAAATCAAGAGTACCTGTGATTCGGTTATTCAATACTCCAAAATCCAATCCGATATTCACAGATTCTGTTTGCTCCCATTTAATGTTAGCATCATAAGCTACCGGACGGTACATTTGATAGAATGTATCTCCAAATTGGTATTCAGCTGTTGGGGTTGAAAGTGCGTAAACAGGAATATAGCCATAGTTAGCAATTCCATCCTGTTGTCCGGTAATACCCCATCCTGCCCGTAATTTTAAATCACTAAAGGTTTTTGAATCCTTCATGAAGTTCTCCAAATTAATTTTCCATGCACCAGACACAGTAGGGAAATAACCCCAACGATTATCTTTAGAAAATTTAGAAGAACCATCGGCACGCATACTTGCCTGTAATAGATATTTCTCTTTAAAGGTGTAATTTAAACGACCAAAGAAAGATATTAATGTATTTTGCTGTTTATTAGGGAATGGAGATGCTTCTCTGGTAACTACAGTTCCATCCGTATTGTAGGCAGGATAATTGCCAATGTTGCTATAAAAATCCTGATAAGTATAACCAGCAGTTGCATCAACATTACTTTCAATTGATTTAAGATCTTTATTATAGTTTAAATAAAAATCAAATAACTTGTTTGTTTTCTCCTGAGAGTAAGGAATGTTTTGCAGCTTATTTAATGATTGTGGTGCAGCATCAACAGTGTAAATTTGCACACCCTCACCTTTACTGTAGTCATAGCCCATATTTAAATTAGCTTTTAACTCCGGCAAGAAAGGCATCTTATAATCCAATTTGATATTTCCTAAAACTCTGTTAACCGTACTGTTATTAGAATTTTGATTTAACTGTGCAACTGGATTTGCTGTTGCTTGGTTATTCCAAATTCCAGAATTGTCAAGCCATTGAAAATAACCACCGTATTTACTATTATCGCCAGAGTAAATCGACTGTGTTGGGTCAAAAGCAATAGCACTTCCAATAGCACCGGCATCAGAAAATGTGGTTTTACTATTAGAATAGCGTGCATTCATGTCAACTGCAAGGCTATTGTTGAAAAACTTAGGGTTAAGGGATAAAGCCGTAGTAAAACGCTTCATTTTATCCGTTTTAACCACACCATCTTGGTTCAAATAGCCAAATGACATACGATATGGTAGTTTTTTAATACCACCAGAAACATTAAAACTATTGTCGGTAACAAATGCGCTTTTATAAATCTCATCTTGCCAATTAGTATTGGCTGTTCCTAATTTTGCAATTTGTTGTGGGGTGCCATTGGCATTTACATAATCACGGAATTGATCAGCTGTTAATACATCAACGTGCTTGTTTACTTGTTGTATACCATTTGATGTAGTGAAATTTAATTTCAACTTATCGCTGCTTCCCTTTTTTGTAGTTATTAAAATTACACCATTAGACGCTCTCGAACCATAAATAGCAGCTGAAGATGCATCTTTAAGAATACTAAACGATTCAATATCCTTTGGATCAATAATATTCATCGGGTTAGGTGAACCGGCTAAACTAGAAGTTCCATCCGGGTTTCTATAAGTATCCATTGGTACTCCATCAATAACGATTAATGGTGAGTTACCAGCAGAAATAGAATTTCCTCCACGAATTAAAATCTCTGAGGCTGCTCCTGGAGCTCCTCCTGATGATACAATTTGAACACCGGCAACTTTACCAGTTAATAATTGTTCTGGTGAAGTTATAGGACCTTTCAAGAAATCTTTCTCGCCAACTGCAGCAATTGAACCGGTAAGGTCTTTTTTGGTTTTGCTACCGTAACCAATAACTACAACCTCTTCAAGTATCTTATTATCAGATTGTAATTTAATATTGATTTTTGGTGTAGCTCCGGTAACTGTTACTTCACGTTGTAGAAAACCAACGTATTGGAATACCAGCACATTGTTTTCAGGAACGGTAATACTATAATTACCATTTGCATCAGTGGTCGTACCTTTTGATGTTCCCTTAATAATGATGGATACTCCGGGAAGTGGTTCTCCGTTGTCATCAGTAACAGTACCTGTTACTTTAACATCTGCTTTTCTTAATTCTTTAGAAATAAGTGGGGGTGTTGTAGAGGGTAATGCTAAAGCACTTTGCGCAGCTGTCGCTAACAATAAAGCATAGCATAGCCTTAAAGGTAATTTTTTTTTCATAATACTGGCTGTTTTATTCTTTCAAATCAATGCGTACATATTACACTATACGCGTAATTCGACACTAATATAAAACCAGTATTGATATTGTCAAAAAAAAGTTTCGAATAGTTAACTTTAATTTTACAATTAATCAACTAAAAGCTGATTAATTGTAAATACTTTGGGAAGTATAATTATGAATATTATATTTAATTAATGGAAATTTTGTTAAATTATTAAAAATACTTTTCCGTAATTTTTATTATTTCATTTCCAATAATACCGTTTCCTGCTACAATTTCTCTTGTGTTGATAAATTCAGGTCCTCCGGTAAAATTTGTGATGGTTCCACCGGCTTGCTGCACAAGAAATGCTCCTGCAGCTACATCATAAGAGTTTAAATTATATTCAAAGAAGCCTTCAAAGCGACCGCAGGCTACATAAGCTAAATCTATAGCAGCAGATCCTATTCGCCTGATTCCATGTGTTTGTGGAATTAATTCTTTGAATACCTGCATGTATTTTTCCAGTTTTTCAAAATCGTAATACGGAAAACCTGTTGCAATTAATGATTGGCCAAGGGTTTCATTTTTTGAAACTTGTATAGGAGTTCCGTTTAAATAGGCCTTCTCTCCTTCCCAACTGTAAAATAGTTCTCCTGAGTTAACCTCGTAAACAACTCCTAAAACGGGCTCATTCTTTCTGTACAAAGCAATGCTGATTGAAAAAGCCGGAATACCGTGGATGAAATTAGTAGTACCGTCGAGTGGGTCTACAATCCAGTTGTAAATTTCTCCCTGCTTATTGATCGTTTCTTCTTCTGTAACAAAACCTGCTTCCGGAATAATTACCTGCAGTCCTTTTACAATCATTTCTTCAGCAGTTTTATCGACGTATGAAACCAGGTTGTTTAATCCCTTGTATTCAATTTTGCTCGAATCGAATTTTTCTCGTTCCGTTTTTATAAAAGCACCTGCTTGCAGGGTTACTTCTTTTACAGCTTCAAATATCTTCGATAATTCCATATTATTTACGAGTTACGTGTTGCAAAATTTAAATTGATAGAAAATGGCATGAATTCATATTTTTTGTGAATTAAGTACTCACAAAAAACTTGAAATTCATTTATGCCGTTTTTACTCTGAATGCAAAGTATTTTCCCAGGAAAAAGCTAAGTACAGCAACGATCATAGCAGCAACTGCTCTTGATAATGTAGGGAACCAGTGCATAAACTCTACAAAGAATTTTAACAGAAAATAGTTGGCAGAAAAATTTATGGCCGCCACAATAACGTATCTGAATAGCTGTACTCTTGTTCTTAAGTTTGAACTATTAAAGACAAAATATTTGCTAATAAAAAAATTAGTGATAAACCCAGCCGTAAAGGAAACACATAAAGATGCTATGTGAGCACTTACTTGTGAGTTCAAGAAGTAAACAGGTTGTTTCTGTATTACAAAATTGAAAAAGACAAAGTATACACCTATATCAACAGCTGTTGAGGTGCCACCTGAAATTAAAAAACGGAAAGCTTTGTTTTCAAATATGTTTTTGGATAGGTCTATTATCTTTTTTCGGCGCTGATTGTCGGCCATATTGATTAAGGGGCGGTTTAAATGATTGACTAATTACTTTTAGTAAGTTTTATGATTTAATGTGTTAATATTTCTTCAGCTTCTTTTACTTCCACGTCACCTTCATTGTTTATATGCAATAACTGAACATCTTTTAACTCATTTACCAATACAGGGTCATATTTTACCGAAACTTTTATGTAATTGCGGGTAAAACCATGCATTTTACCTTCTTTACTATCAGCTTCAAACAATACCTGGAAGTTCTTATTTAAATTTTGCTCATAGAAATAACGACGTTTTTTCTCCGATAATATATGGAGCATTTTACTTCTGTCGGCACGCTCTGAACCACCTATTACACCATCGTATGTTGCAGCCGGTGTGTTTTCTCTTTCTGAATAAGTAAATACGTGCAAATAAGAAATGTCAAGCTCATTCAGGAAATTGTATGTATCAAGGAAATCTTCTTTTGTTTCGCCTGGAAAACCTACAATAACGTCAACACCAATACAGCAATCTGGCATTAATGATTTAATCTTTGCAACGCGCTCTGCATACAACTCTCGTTTATATCTCCTGCGCATTAATCCTAATATCTTGTTGTTTCCAGATTGTAATGGAATATGGAAATGGGGTACAAATCTAGTTGAAGAAGCAACAAATTCAATTACTTCATTCGAAAGCAAATTAGGTTCAATTGATGAAATACGAATACGGTCTATCCCCTCCACTTTATCTAAAGCCTGTACTAGTTCCAGGAACGTATTCTCATGTTTTTTATTTCCATGTTCACCTTTACCGTAATCGCCGATATTTACTCCTGTTAATACAATTTCTTTAACGCCTGAAGCAGCTATATCATGAGCTGATTTTACAATATTGGCTACAGTATCGCTACGACTGGCACCACGCGCGAGTGGGATGGTACAAAATGAACAAGAGTAATCACATCCATCCTGGACTTTCAAGAATGTACGGGTACGATCGCCGTAAGAATACGATGAAATAAACGTATTAGCTTCTTCGATAGGTTTGTTATGAATCTCAGCTTTAGGTTTTTTCGTAAGGTCATTAATGAATTCAAGCAAACGAAACTTTTCAGCGGCACCCAATACAAGGTCAACTCCTGGAATTTCGGCAATTTCTGTAGGCTTTAGCTGTGCATAACAGCCAATAATCACTACATATGCGTTGGAAGAATATTTAAGAGCTTCTTTAACTACTCGCTTGCACTTCTTGTCAGCATTTTCAGTTACAGAACAAGTATTGATCACATAAACATCGGCACCTTCCTGAAACTCTACAGTTTGATAACCGCTGTCGGCAAACATACGGCCTATTGTTGAGGTTTCAGAGAAGTTCAACTTACATCCTAACGTATAAAAACTAACTTTTTTGGGCGAATTCATAAGGGCGCAAAGATACTGATTTTTAATTTGAGAATGTGAGAATTTGTAAATTTGAGAATTAAGTAAACTGCTGAAATTAATACAATTACATCGGTTACAAATTTTTTAAATTTTCAAATTCTCAAATTTTCTCGTTTCCCCACTCGTATGATCTGTTTACTAATCCAGCCAGATCAATTACACGATTAATAACTGTTAGTGCTATTTCTTCGTGAGTTTGGGGTCTGCTATAGAACGATGGACTGGCCGGGCAAATGATCCCTCCTGCTTCGGTTACAGTTTTCATGTTATTGATATGAATAAGACTTATCGGGGTATCGCGAGTTACCAATACAAGTTTCCTTCGTTCCTTGAGGACAACATCAGCTGATCGTGTAATAAGATCGTCTGATACGCCCGTTGCTATCCTTGCCAATGTTCCCATTGAACAAGGAGAAATAATCATTGTATTGTATTTTGCAGATCCGGACGCAAAAGGGGCCATAAAATCTTTTTTGCTATAAAATGGAAAGTCATAATCTTTGTATGATTCATTTCCCAATTCAAATTTCCAAACATCTTTTGCATTGTCGGACATAACGATTCCTATAGCATCAATTTGATCTTTAAGCTGTTGTAACTTATCCAATAATACTTTGGCATAAATAGATCCGCTTGCTCCTGTAATTGCGACAACAATTCTGTGTTTCATTCGTATAAAATTTTTTTAAGATAAGTTCAAGTATGTTCAGTTTGCAGTTTATAAATACATTCGGTTTTCTTATACTTATCCTAGGATCATCGATAATAAAATGTGCTGCAAATGTAAGAATAAAAAAAGGGCCGATTAATCTCTTAATCGACCCCACATCTACCTATGAAAAACATGCCCTGGGTGGGCACTACAAAAGTAGGAAGATTTAATAGGTTATTAAAATATTTTTGAAAAAAAATTAACACCACACATATGATTATTAAAAAAACGGCTTTAACGGGTCTTGTATGCATTTTTTTGGGAATGTTTAATTTTTGTTACAGTCAATCTAACGATGAAATTAGATGGTTAAACATCGAACAAGCTGAAATTTTAATGAAAAAAACGCCTAAAAAACTCTTAATTGATGTTTATACAGATTGGTGTGGGTGGTGTAAAACGATGGACAAAAAGACCTATGCCAATCCCAATGTAGTAAGTATCATCAATAAAAACTATTATGCAGTAAAACTGAATGCGGAAAATAAAGATGCGATTACATTTATGGGCACTACCTATAATTACCGTCCGGAGTACAGATGCAATGAAATCGCAGTAGCTTTATTGGGCGGACAATTATCTTATCCACATACTGTTTTTCTGGATGAAAAATTACAAAGTCTGACCAAAGTACCAGGTTTTGTAAATCCGGATGAATTTATTCCTATCCTTAATTATTTCGGCGATAATTTTTATCAAAGAATGAATTGGGATGAATATAAATCATCCGTTAAAAAACTGTAAATAAATAGCAACAGGCAATAAAAAAGAATCGTCTGTAGCTATTGGCTACAGACGATTCTTTCATTGATAAATTGATTTTTAATTTTTGTGCTTCGTTAAGAAGTTATTATACTCCGATTTTAATTCGTTAAAAATTCGCTGGTAGGAATCCGTTCTGTCTCTTAATGCAGCCTGGTCATTTTCAATCAGGTGGTCAACTTCACTTTCTTCTACCCCTTCAGCTTTTAATTTGACTGCTTTATCAACTTGCTTTAAATCATGAAAAAGCTCATCGGAAACCTCATTTTGTCTGATAAATTGGTTCTGAAAATGTTCAATGAAAGGCTTAACATCATTTGAAGTGCTCTTTTTCGCAACTTCTTGAAGACTATTGTTAAATCCTTTTAATTCATCACGAACCAAACTTACCATATTTTTCCACTCTGCGATTTCATCATGTAAATCGGTTGCTTGTTTTGTGCCGTTCATAAGCGTAAAAATTTAAAAAAATGAACAATTATTTTAATAATAGGTGATTGGCATTTTGGATATAAATTTAAAATAATATTCCTTTTAAAAAAATGATATTGAAAACAATTGTGCTCGTTTACAGCTTAGTAAAGTATCGGAAGTGCATTGTTACAGGAATATTTCCGATTTCAGCTATTCATTTAATAAATTTGACAGTATGGATAATCTGTTAGCTGCCCGTTCGCAAATGGCCTTATCTTTAGGCTTTCATATCATTTTTTCTTGTATAGGCATGGCAATGCCTTTTTTTATGGCCATTTCTCACTATAAATGGATAAAAACGGGTGATCTTCAATATAAAAATTTAACAAAAGCATGGAGTAAAGGAGTTGCAATTTTTTTTGTAACGGGAGCAGTTTCAGGCACCATGCTTTCATTTGAGTTAGGGTTGTTATGGCCCGAGTTCATGAAGCATGCAGGTCCGATTTTCGGAATGCCCTTTTCGTTAGAAGGTACGGCATTCTTCATTGAGGCCATTGCATTAGGGTTTTATTTATACGGATGGAATAAGTTTAAACCCTGGTTCCATTGGTTTACCGGGTTAACAGTGGGTATTACTGGTTTAGCATCGGGTATTTTAGTAGTGGCGGCTAATGCATGGATGAATAGTCCGGCCGGATTTGACTATATAAATGGTCAATACCTGAACATTGATCCCATTAAAGCCATGTTTAATGATGCCTGGTTTTCTCAGGCTCTTCATATGTTGATTGCTGCTTTCGTTTCTACCAGTTTTGCTGTTGCGGGTATTCACGCTTTTATGATCATTCGCAAAAAGAATGTGTTATTCCATTGGAAGGCATTTAAAATTGCAGCCTCATTTGGAGCCATTAGCGCTATTCTACAACCTTTGAGTGGCGATATATCAGCCAAAGACATTGCGGTGCGACAGCCGGCTAAATTGGCTGCCATGGAGGCTCACTTTCACACGGAAGAAAGAGCCGCCTTGATAATCGGTGGAATTCCTAATGAAAAAGAGAAGAAAGTGGATTATGCCGTAAAAATTCCTGGCGCATTAAGCTTTTTGGCTCATGGCGATTTTAATGCTCCGGTAACCGGGTTGGATAAAATTCCGGAAGACCAACATCCTCCTGTTGCAATCACTCATTATGCATTTCAAATAATGGTTGGCTGCGGTATGTTGTTAATGGTAGCTGGCATCATGTATTTGTTTGCACACTACCGGAAAAAGCAATGGCTACAATCTGGTTGGTTTTTTAAACTATTTGTGCTTTTGACACCATTAGGATTTATTGCCCTTGAAGCTGGTTGGACTGTTACTGAAGTTGGTCGACAACCATGGATCATTTATGGAGTAATGCGTACCAGTGAGGCTGTTACGCCAATGCCGGGAATTCAGTATTCATTCTATTTATATACAATTGTTTATCTGTCGTTGAGTTTTGCAGTTAGTTTTTTATTGTATCGTCAGATCAAGAGTATTCCGGCTAAGTATGACACTGACCAAGTTGAATCATCATTTACTATAAAATAATGTTGTACATTAATATTGCCTTTTTAGGCCTTTCCATATTACTTTATTTATTGTTAGGCGGTGCGGATTTCGGCGCAGGCATCATTGAACTATTTAGTGGTGAAGAGGAAAAAAGTAAAACCCGTAAACTAACCTATAAGGCCATTGGACCTATTTGGGAAGCTAATCACATGTGGCTGATCATTACTATTGTGATTTTGTTTGTTGCTTTTCCAATGATTTACTCCACTATTTCAGTGCATTTACATATTCCCTTGCTGATCATGTTATTCGGTATTATTGCAAGAGGAACAGCCTTTGTTTTCAGGCACTATGATGCAGTGAAAGATGATATGCAAAAAGTTTATAATGTAATTTTTGTGTATTCAAGTTTCATTACCCCTCTCTTTTTAGGTGTAATTTCGGGATCATTGATCGCAGGAAGAATTGACCTGAATGCAACTGATTTCCATACTGCCTTTATTGCCCCTTGGTTCAATCTGTTTTCTTTCAGTGTGGGCTTGTTTACAGTTTGTATCTGTGGTTTTTTAGCTGCTGTTTATTTGATCGGCGAAGCAAAATCGACTGAAGATGTGCAGATTTTCACACGTAAAGCCAAGAGGATGAATATTGTTACTGTTTTAGCAGGAGCTTTAGTGTTTATCATCGCTGAAATTGAACATATCAATCTTATGCGTGG
Organism: Solitalea canadensis DSM 3403; assembly: GCF_000242635.2. Lineage (NCBI taxonomy): Bacteria > Pseudomonadati > Bacteroidota > Sphingobacteriia > Sphingobacteriales > Sphingobacteriaceae > Solitalea > Solitalea canadensis. The sequence continues at coordinate 2,055,885 of NC_017770.1, read as the reverse complement.
GTTATTTTCAAACGGATTAAGTCTGATTGCGATCTCACTCGCCTCATTTTCACTGATCTTTCTGTGGTATTTCCTGCTTAAAGGTAGAAAGATCATCGTGCGCTTATTAGCAGGTTTTCAAATTACAATGATCTTATTTGCTGTAGGATATGAATATTTCCCTGCTTTTGTTATGCTGAAAGATGGCGGGCAAATTTCGTTAATTGAAAACACTGCTCCACTTAATACACAGCTTGCTTTAGGCTATGCACTACTGTTTGGTTGTGTGTTTATCTTACCGGCCTTGTTTTACTTGTATTACAGTTTCCAGCATAAAGAGCAGGAGTATTAGTTTAGTCCATAGTTCATAGTCGAGAGTCCATAGTCCATGGTCAATAGTTCATAGTTCATAGAATGGATCAAAAACGAAAGTTGTGAGGGCTAGTTTTAGACAGTAAGCGTTTGTCATCATGAGGAACGAAGGTCCAGTACAGAAAATGCTGCATTCTCCGGCGATTAAAATCATTTAAGAACCATAATTTTAAGAAGATAATCCCCATTACCTCCGGGGTGATCTTCAAAAATAGTTGAGGCTTAAACTCTTTTAAAGTACTATTGACTATCGACTATGGACTATTGACTATGGACTTTTTTACTCAAACTTCCAAAGTCCTAAATTTTTCTTCCGTGCTTCTCTTTCCAGTTGTACGAAATGTTTCGAATATTTAACATTTGGTTGAAAGGTAACGGCTCTTGCATAGCCTAATTTAATCATTGCTTCATTGATGAATAATCCATTTGATAAATAGGCATAGGCTAATGTACGGCCATATTGATCTCTTCGGCCTACATCATAAACCAATTTTACTTTTTTATCTTTCAGCAGGTTCACCAGGTATGCTTTTGCTTCTTTTCCGTAAGGGCCAATGTCCTTTCGTTGCGACTTATGGATTTCAGGTGCGTCAATACCAATTAGTCTGACCTTTTCTGTTTGGTTTTTATCATTCAACACATAAAAAGTATCACCGTCTATAACTTTCGTTACTGCATAATACAAATTTTTGCTTTCGTCCTTTTTAGGTGAACAAATAACAACACCACTTATCAGGAAAAGAAAAATAGAAGTAATGGTTTTTAGCATAAATTGTTGGTTTTTGAATAAAAAAACGGCACTCTAGGGTCTTAGAGCACCGTCACGAAAATACAACCTATTATATGATTTGTTTTAATTATTATTCCAAAACTGGACACCCATAAGGCGCTTTAATTCTAACTGTGTGGTAGCCAGTTGATATTCAAACTGGATTTGTTCAACTTTTGCTTTTAATAAATTACTTTGTGCATCCAACAGTTCGATATTGGTAATAACACCGTTTTTAAAACGTGAGTTTGCAAGATCTAATGCTTTTTGAGCTTGTTCAACCTGCGTTGCTGAAAAAACAACTTTTTCTTTTGCTGTACCCTCGTCTGCAATGTTTTGCTGAATATCTTTTTTAAGGTTGATACTTACAGCGTCTAAGTTGTATTGGGTCGCTTTATAGTTAACCTTTGAAATGTTATGTTGATTATCATTACGCCCACCGGTATAAATTGGAATCGACAAACCAGCACCAACATTATAGTTAAACTTCATGTCATACAGATCTCCGGGGAAATATCCGTTTTTGTAACCTACCCCTCCCATGAAATTTAATGAAGGCGCCCATGTTTTCTCCGTTATCTTCAGCTCACTTGCCGCCACTTCTTGCTTAGATCTTGCGGATGCAAGTTCAGTATTTGTTGTTTGAGCAATTGAAAATATGGAATCTGCACTATGTTGTCTCAATTCATAATCAAAACTTTTAAAGCTAATTGATGATGAGTTGAATGACGTGCCTGATAACGTGTTTAACAAGATTATATTCTTTTGGAGCGTGTTTTGGAGTTCAGTTTTGCGATTAATCGCATCGTTAAGCTTTACCTGCGTAGAAACCAAGTCGAACTCAATACCAACCCCATTACGGATACGGCTGTCAATGATCTTTTTGGTTCCGCTCAATACCTCAATTTGTGCATCAATAGCATCAATACTTTTATTGATAAAAATGATGTTATTGTAAACGTTAGCTATCTGATAGGCAAAATTGAATGAATTACTTCTGTAATTATCTTCCGAAAGTTTCTTTTCATTTTTACTTTTTTGAACCTCAGCACCGGTTTTACCAAAATCATAGATCAGTTGGTTAACTTTTACACCAGCATCCCATTGATCCAATGGATAAAATGACATTCTTCCTCCTCCAAATTCGGCATAAGAATCAGGATAAACATGACGATACATGGCATCGCCTGTAACGGTTGGTAAGTATTTACTTTTTGTGATGTCCGTTTTATAATCGTTTACTTCTAACTGAACTTTCTGTTCTTTTAGTTTTGGATAATAATCCAGCGCCTTTACCACAATAGCGTTTAAAGTGGCCGGTTCATTGCTTTGGGCCATTGCAGGAGTAATCGCAAGCAATGAAAGTATACCAAATAAATAATTTTTCTTCATTTTTACTCTATTCTGTTGAGTTCTCAATCATTACGTTTTAATTTATTTAAAAAACGTCAATAATTAAACGGATGCTAATATTAGTGTGCAGCTTCAGACGCGGCTTTTGCAGCGTCAGCAGCTTCTTCTTTTGAAAGTGTTTTACGTTTAACCAAACCTATTAGCGGAAGACAGATAACGAAAAATATACCCACTAATCTGAATGCATCCTGATAACTTAATAATGCAGCTTGTTGATTTACAATATTATCGATCATGTGCAAAGCTTGATTTTTAGCACTGATCAGATCGGCACCCTTACTCATGAAAAAGTTAGTTAGCTGATTTAATCGTTCAGTGGCTATAAATCCACTATCTACATTGGTAACCAAATCTGCACGGTGAGTTGCCACACGGTTAGTGATATAGGTGTTGGTAATTGCAATACCAAAAGCACCACCTAACTGACGCATCATATTATTAATGGCGATACCTTGTGGAATATCTTTTGGTGCTAATCCCATTACTGCCTGATTGGTTAATGGCACTGTAAGCATTGCCGCTCCAATACCACGAATAATTAACGGGTGAAAGAAATCCCAGCTACTTGCATCAGCATTAAAGCTAGCCATCCAAAAACAGAACATAATGTAGCAGACAAATCCAACTCCGACGAATAATTGGGGCGATACACCCTTTACCATCATCTTACCTACAATAGGAAGAATGAAAAAGGCGCTTAAAGTACCAGGAATTAACGATACCCCTGTCATTGTTGGAGTATAACCCATTAGTCGCTGTACCATTACCGGATAAATGAACACCGCAGCGAAAAGTCCGTAACCGAAAATAAATGTGAGTATGGTGGTAAAAGCCAAGGTTTTGTTTCCCATTACTTTTAAGTTTACCACGGGGTCTTTATGCCGGAGTTCCCAAATTACAAATCCGACTAAACCTACAATGGCAGCTACGGATAAGATGGCAATGTATTGTGTATGGAACCAGTCTTCTGATTCACCTTTTTCTAGAACAACCTGTAAACAACCAATACCAACAGCCAGCAACACAATTCCTAATACATCAATCGGAATGCTTTTGCGGTCGATATTGTACTCTTCAGGTTTTTTATCTACGAATAAGTAAACCAAAATACCGGCAACAATCCCCACCGGAACGTTAATATCAAAAATTAATGGCCATGAGAAGTTATCAATGATCACACCTCCTAATGTTGGACCGAATGCCGGACCCACAATTACACCCATACCAAACAAAGCTGAAGCAAACGGGCGTTCGTTTGTTGGAAATGAGTCGAATAATAAAGCTTGTGAAGTTGACAGTAATGCTCCTCCTCCAACTCCCTGAATGAATCGGAAAATAACCAACTCAACCAGGCCCGTTGACTGACCACAGGCATAGGATGCCAGTGTAAATAGTATGATGGAACCCAGGTAATAATTCTTGCGGCCAAAATAACGGGCTAAAAAGCCTGTCATTGGAATAATAATTACGTTAGCAATGGCGTAAGATGTTACTACCCATGCGATATCTTCAATGGATGCGCCTAAGCTTCCGCTCATTTGCGAAAGAGCCACATTCACAATGGAAGTATCGATCAGCTCCATGATCGCTGCAGTAATTACAGTTATTACAACGATCCATTTTTTAAAGCCTGTTGGAGTCGCCATATTAGTTAACCTCTACAGAAACATCCAGACTTAAACCTGATTTTAAATATTCGCGATATTTTTCCGGCTCATTTAACTGAATTTTTACAGGTACACGCTGCGTTACTTTTACAAAGTTACCCGTTGCGTTATCAGGTGGTAAAAGTGAGAATTTAGCCCCTGTAGCTTCAGAGATGGAAACTACTTTACCTAAAATATTTAAATCAGGATAACTGTCGATAGTAATCTTGGCAGTTTGCCCAACTTTCATTTTTTCGATTTGAGTTTCCTTGAAGTTGGCAACAACCCAAAACTCATTACCATCAATAATAGTCATCAATGGTTGTCCGGGTTGGATGTACTGACCTTTTTCAATGTTTTTCTTACCTATTTTGCCTGATGCAGTAGCGAGGATTGCAGTGTAAGAAAGCTCTAGTTTTTGCTCATCGATCTTAGCTTTTTTGTAATCCACGTTTGCCTGCGCTTTTGCAACTGCAGCCTGCATCATTGGAATTTTTGATGCTGAGATCTCTACATCTTCGCGTGAAGCGACTAACTGCTTTTGAGTTACATCTAAATTAGTTTTAGAATCTTCTACTTGTTTAGATGTTATCGCCTGATCTTTGAACAAGTTTTGATCACGATTATAATCGTTACTTGCTTTAGTTGCTCTGATTTGATTTAAGCTCAAATTAGTTTTGCTCAGGTTGGCTGTAAGCTCCGTATTCTTTAATGAGGCTTTTGCACTTTCTAAATCAGCTAAAGCAGTTTGATAATCAGCCTCTAACTGTTTTAATGTTACTTGTAGTTCGTCATCATCAATAGTTACAACCGTATCTCCTACTTTAACTTGTTGATAATCCTGAACATTTACGTTTCTTACATAACCAGCAACACGAGATAAAATTGGAGTCATATGGCCCTCAACCTGTGCATTATCTGTTGTTTCATGTGATAAGAAGAACGTAACTTTCTTGTATCCGTAAACGGCCAATCCAATAAGGACAACGGCCAAAATTACCCTTGTAATTATTTTTTTTGCAGGGTTTGGTGTAGAATTTTCGGTGCTCATATATCTAAATTGTCGGCACAAAGGTAAACCAAGTTGACTATATTGTCAACTTAATTGACTATTTTTGTAAAAAATTTACATATTTGTAGAAATTGTAAATCTTCATTATTGGTGATTAACATCAATAATCTCTTTACTATTAGTTAGTTAATTAAATGAAAGAAACCTTAAAACTCCAACTTGAAGACTTGAAAGAGATCAGACAGAAGAGCTTAAGTAGGATTGTACATAATCTTCGCATGCATCTGAGTGGTAGGCTGATAAGCAAGATGCATACGATGGGGTATCCATCGTGCTCATTCCAGCATACAGCCGTTTTTGCCAACATTGATCTTGAAGGAACCAATATAGTAACCCTTGCCGACCGTGCCAACATCTCCAAACAAGCAATGAGTAAACTGGTGAAAGACATAGAAGAAATGGGCTATGTAGAAATAGCAAAAGATCCCAGAGACTCCAGAGCTGTTTTGGTGATTCTGACTGATTTAGGGGCAGAACTAATCATTAATATTCAAACCAGTATTCGGGAACTTCGTGAAGAGGTTGAAAATGTAATTGGAAAAGGGAAAGTGGAAACTTTTCTGGAGATCGCAACCGAAATCAATAACTATTTCGAAAAAGGCCGGCCAGAACGTGGTGGTTTTAAGATTGTTGGATAATGTTTTAATATAAATTGATAAAGAAGTACTCGTCTCCTGTGTTTTGTTTAAACTCAGGAGACAAGTACTTATTAATTATTAACTATAATGGATATGCATAAAAAGGTGCATATTGTTTTGTTATAGACACTGCCGTTTTAGGATAAACGTTTTCCAGTGGTTGATTAGGATTAGCTGATAAAAAATAGTAATGCAAAATTACATTTTGAGCTGGAAACGGAAACCCTTTATAAGTCTCTTCATACTGATAAATAGGAATGGTACCTGGGGCTTGTTTGTTAAATGCGTAGAATGCAATATCTTCCCTTATCCAATCAGGATGATCATCAAGTGGTTTAAATACATGAAGTTTTTTAGTTGGATTATAATATTTATAAATTGGAACTAACCCTGCACTTTCAAGAGACTTAATGTTATGGTTAAATGCTTTAAATGCCACACCCATATTAGTAAAGTTTTCATACTGCGTATTGATAGGATAATACACATTAGATAAACCAAATGATGCTTGAATGTTTAGCTGTACAAAACCTGGGTTTATTCTATATCTATAAATGTCACTCACTTCGTTGACTGTATAAACCTGATTGTCAATCATATATTGTTCGGTATATGCTTTTAGTGCTGCTTTCTTGATTGGATCATCAATTAATTCATAAATAGGAATAAGTCCATCTTCAGGTATATCAACAAGTGTTGCATTCATAGTTGTTATTCCATTTTGCCATGTAGAAATATCAATTGTTGGTGTTGTGGAATTTAAAGATATGGTACTTAAAAGTGATAGTGAAGCATTCCCTCCGATTGTTCTATAATGCAATCTTTGATTATTGTTCGAATTTATTGAGGTTCTGTCAAAATCATAACTTGCTGTAAATTTAAATACTTTTTCAACACCTGCCGATATTGAATTTTTTGATTCTGTAATTCGATCGGTTTTTTGAGTCTCGCCCTGATAAATTACTTCAAGTTTTCCTCCTAACTTAATATCACAAAGTACATGTGTTCCGTATAGTCTAACTATTTCATTTGGACCGAAGTTTTGAACATCAGAAATGAATATTGGGGTTAAATAGTTTTTTAATATGCTGATTATCGGCATAAATTTCACTCTTTTTTTAATTGTGAATGAAGTATATGATGCGTACATAAACTTTGACGAAAACTTATTTGTTTCTGTATATGATGAACTTATTGTCCCGCCAAATAGATTCTTTTCGGTATCTGTATTTGTATTTGTGGTTGTTCCAGGAGAAGCTGATGTGCCTAAATCCAATTTAACAGATTTTGTTACTTTAGAAGACCAATCCTGTGCATTTTCACCGTAAATCCATTTGGGGTCACTAGTTTCTGCCCCTGATACATCAACTCTATTAGCTTCTTTTCTTAATCTTTGTACATCAATTATTGGATAAGTTGCAGAATTAGGATTTGCAAATTCCTTTGTTACATTATAACCATAACCTAACAGGTCCAAGTCACCGTCAGCAGCTGCTTGTATTTCACGATCGTTTGTTTTTTTTATTGGTTCAGTTGAATTCAAACTGTCCTTGGATTTTTGGCAGCCAACAGGTAATAATAAAATGGGAGCTAATAATACTATAAGAGTTTTTCTCATATTTAAAAAGATGTTATTGTAAGTATAATGTTTTAAGTATTAAACTTTCCGGATAGAAGAAAGTTACTTCTTAGGCGATCCAAAAGTATGAGTTTTAATCGTTTTTAATAGATTATTACACCTTATTAGGTTTTTATTGCAGTTAAGACGCTTACTCCCAGTTCATAAAAATTCTTTTGGCTAAAAATATTTGCTAGTTGACTAAAATAATTAGCTTTATTATATTTGCCAGAGCTTTAGCATTTGTTATGCAATCAGGAGAACTATTATACGCAATTGTTGATATTGAAACTACCGGAGGATATGCCAGTAATTATGGGATAACGGAGGTTGCTATTTTCATTCATAACGGTAAAGAAGTAATTGATAGTTATGAAACATTAATTAATCCGGGTTCGTCAATTCCCATTCATATCCAATCATTAACCGGTATCAGTAATGAAATGGTAAAAAATGCACCCTCTTTTAGTGAGGTTGCTGAAAATATTTATCAATTATTACATGACAAGGTCTTTGTTGCTCACAATGTAAATTTCGATTATTCGTTTCTGACGCACCAACTAACTACTTGTGGTTATCAACTGCAGGCTCCAAAACTCTGCACTGTTAGACTAGCTCGTAAGATTTTCCCGGGATTCTCTTCATACGGATTAGGAAAATTATGTAAACAGTTAGATATCACTATTGAGAATCGCCATCGTGCAGGTGGAGACGCCAATGCTACCACCATTCTTTTCTCAAAACTAATCGAAAATGACAATGGGAACTTCATTCTACAATCACTGAAAAAGGGTTCTAAGGAGGCCTCTCTCCCATCTAATTTACCTAAAGAACAAATCGACCAATTACCTTATACCGCTGGCGTTTATTATTTCTATGATAAAAAAGGAGCCATTATTTACATTGGTAAGGCTGTCAATTTAAGGAAGAGAGTATTAAGTCACTTTACGAATAATAAGGCAACACAACAGAAACAGGATTTTTTGCGAAATATCTATAGCATTTCTTTTACCGAATGTGGAACTGAATTATATGCATTTGTATTAGAGGCGCTTGAAATTAAAAAACATTGGCCAAAGTATAACCGTTCATTAAAGCAATTCGATCAGCTTTTTGGTTTGTACCTGTTCGATGCTCAAAATGGTTATAAACGTTTGGCGGTTAGTAAGAAGATAAAACACTTTAAGCCGTTAGTTACATTTAATAGTTTAAGTGATGGATATCGCTTTCTTTATCAGTTAATTGATGATTATGAGCTTTGTCCAAAGTTATGTTTCCTGCATAAAAATCATGAAAGCTGTTCAACAGACTGTAAAGGAGCTTGCAAAGGTGAAGAAACTGCCGACACGTATAATAGTCGCTTAGATTTGGCTCTTGAATCGATCAATAATTATTTACCCTCTTTTGCCATAATTGATGAAGGCAGAACCTCAATGGAGAAAAGTTGTTTGTTGATACACAGAGGTGAATTTTATGGCATGGGATTCATTGAAGAAGAAACCAATTGGAACAACCTTGACTTGTTAAAGCAATCATTAACTAATTATCCCTCTTATGATTATGTAAAAAATCTGATTTACCAATACACACTCACCAATCCCGGAAAGAGTATTTTCTTTAATGGTATTTAAATAATTCTTAACTTTCTATTATGCGGTAAGGTTTTTGTTTTTAATTGATTATGGTTCCAGAGGCTATAGTATAATTAAAAATATCTACAATGAAAGTGCTATTAATTACATCCGGATATAATCGTATTGCGAGAAGCTTGATCAGTAATAAAGAAATTGAGCTGGTCGGTGTTGCATTTACCAGACAAAGAAATAAAAAAACGCAGTTAAAAACGCGCATTGCAAATATAGTTTTCGATATTTCTTGTCGTATCTTCCGTATTCTTCGTTCCGGCAAAAGATTACCCGTTTTTTTTCTGTATAAAGACAATCAAAAAGCGTTAGTTGAATGGTCAAAAAAATTAAATACAGACCTAACAATTGTCTATTCAAGCCCTTTTATTTTTATAGATGAACTTGTTCATTCTTCTCCATTGGGTACTATAAATATCCATCCTTCTTTGTTACCGAAATATCGTGGACCTCAACCACTTTTGTGGCAGTATTTAGATTTTGATTTAAATGCAGGAGTAACCATCCACTATATAGCAAAAAAAGAAGATACAGGTGACATTATCATGCAAAGGGAATTTAAGATTGCAATCGGAACACCTTATATTCAAACAGTACATAATTCAGAAAATATTGGATATCAAATGATTATAGATGTTATGGAATCTATTGAAAAAGGTCAATATACAAGAATTAAGCAGCCTGAACATAGTTCAACTGAACGAGCCTATCGAATTGATAAAAAAACTATTTTTGAGCGCATTCAATGGGAAGAATGGTCTGTTGAACGCATCTACCATTTATTGAGCGGAATGTTTACCGCAGCGGAATTATCCAAATATGCTGCTGAATTGCCGTTAGATAAAGACCTGAAAATAAAAGGCTATAGCAACAATTCCCATTATCCTTTATCTGAAGTTGGTAAGGTAATTAAGCATGAAAAAGGTTTTAACATTGTTTGCAAAAATGGGTTAATTCAGATTGCTCAAAATGTTGTTAATATGTTTGTTATTGTTGAGGTGTTAAATAATATTTGAGCTAAGAATCTTTTTTTAAGACACCTCTCAGTTTAACATACTCCGACGGCCTTACTCCCACAATTTTAGAAAAGGTATTGCTAAATGTAGGTAAGCTGTTATAACCAACCGCATAGGCTGTTTCATTTACGGTTTTTTTCTCATCAAGTAATAATTGTAATGATTTCATCATGCGTTGCACAGTTAAAAACTGTATAAAAGACATTTTTACTTCTTGCTGAAAGGTGCGGGATAGCGTTCGTTCACTAAATCCAAATCTCTTTGCGATATCCGGAAAGGATAACTGATCTTGAAGATGTTGGTTCATATACCTGGCGACTTTTAACAAACGTTCCGATTTGGGATAAGGCAGTCCTAATGGTAAACTATGAATACTAATACTAGGCAATATTTTTTTGAGAGCAACAATAAATGAATAGGCGGTTTCATTTTCTCTTGATATCTGTCCTTTCCAACGAGTTGTGAAAAATAGCATTTCCAACAATAATTCATTTACCGGATATATGGCAATTTTGCTATAAAATACCTCTTCGCACGGTTCTACGGGAAAGTATAAATTCCTCATCATCACATCCAACGAATTAAAAATAATGCTGTGAGGCCTTCCTGCAGGTATCCACATATAATGTCGGGCCGGCAAAAAATAAGATTCATCCTCCGTAATTACGTGTACAATCCCTCCTTCAGCAAATAAAAACTGTGCTTTCGTATGCTGGTGCATGGCAATATGGTTCTCTCCTGTATAATCATGATTACAGTAAATATTGCCTTCAATTTTATCTACTTCTGTTAAATAATCAGGTTGAGGAATTGGCATGGCCGAAATGAATAAATCTTTGTCTTTGGTGAATAATTATGCCGAAGTCAAAGTTAGGAAATTTGCAATTAATAAAAACAGCAGATAAGTAGCTTAGAAATAGCCAGTCGTCTACTGCATCTGCACCATAATAATATGATCCTTAATACTTTCATTGCAAACAAATTTAAATGCACTGCATATTGCATTGCCGTTTTTTTGATTTTTTTATTTCCCGTAAATAACCTTTATGCACAGGAATTGAATCATGCTACCAAGCTCACATTGCAGGATGCTATTGAACTTGCCCGACACAAAAACAAAGAAATAAAACAAGCTAAAGTAAAAAATGAAATAAGTGCTGATAATATTCAATTAATAAAGCAATTAAGACTACCTGATGTTGAGTTGCATACTTCATATGCAAGGGTAACCAATTTAAATCAGTATGAAAATGGACTTTTTTCGGCTCCTGAAATGTTTAAAAATATCCCCGACATGTATGATGTTACCATGAATGCAAAGATGCCTTTGTATATGGGTAATAAGATCAATAATGAAATTGAAAAAAGTGCACAAGAACAACAAATCACAGAATTGAAGTCCAGGAAAATAGCAAACGACATTCAAATAAATGTAATTAACATGTATTTAGGTACTTATAAACTGATGTTGTTTTCGGATGTATTGAAAGAACAAATAAAAGAAGAAGTTGACCGGTTGGCAGAGGTAAAAGCATTAAAAAGGAATGGTGCGTTAACTAAAAATGACCTTTTAAGAGCGGAGCTACAGTTATCAAATATGAAACTAGCACTGATAAATAATGAGGCTAATACTTCTATTGCTCTTCATCAATTGAAAACACTATTAGAAATACCTGAAAATGAGGATTTAAAAATTGATACTTCAAGTGTTAGTAATGTTTTATTACCTAATAATGAATACGATGCTTATGTAAGTGCTGCACTACATAAGGAGGAGTTACAAATTGCAGAAAAGGAAGCCGGAATTGCACAAACTGATCGTAAAATAACGCAAGGCAATTATTATCCTAAAGTAGCTTTATTTGGCACGTACGGTTATAATTATCCAAACTATAAGTTTTTCCCTCCTACTCCTTACTTGTATACCTTGGGTTTAGCCGGTATTGATGTTTCATTTAGTCTTTCCGAATTATTTAAGAATAAGAAGAAAATGAGTGTAGCCAATAAAAAAATTGAGCAGCAGCTGCTTGAAGCAGAAATTGTTAAGAATAACATTATCGATAAGGTTTACAAAGAATACAAACAATACACAGCAAGTAAAGAGAAACTAACAGTAACAGAACAAAGTGTAATGCAGGCAAATGAAAATTACCGGATTGTAAGGATGAAATATTTAAATCAGCTGGCCTTAATCACCGACATGATTGATGCCGATAATTCACTATTAGAAGCAAAATTCACGGATGTATCAGCAAAGGTTGATGCTCAGTTAAAATATTACCAATTGCAACACGCAGCCGGAATACTTAATAATTAGGAAATCCCCTCCAAACAAACGATACTTAACTAATAAAATGCAAATAACAAACAAACATCATCAACCTAAAAAAGAAACCTTAACACACAAAGTGGTGACTTACGTTGCTACTATGTTGTTTTTGTCAGCGATGGGGCTGGGAATATGGTTTTTTATATTTTATTCTAATCACGAGGAAACTAATGATGCTCAGGTAGAGCAATATGTAACTCCTATTCAAAGTCGTATTACTGGTTTTGTTCAGGAAGTGAAGTATAAAGAAAATCAGTTTGTTCACAAAGGTGACACCTTAATCATCATTGATAATAGCGAATATAAAGAGCGTTTGGCTATGGCAAATGCTGAACTGGAAAATGCGCTTGAAACTGAAAAAGTAATGCATAAAAGCGTTGCCACAAGTCAGAGTTCTGTTGCCGTAAGAAAAGCGCAGCTCGATGGTGCCAAAACGCAGGTTTGGAAGGCTGAGCAGGATTATAAACGATACGAGAATTTATTGAAAGAAGAAGCCGTAACCGTGCAGCAATTTGAGCAAATGAAAGCTAATTATGAAGTAGCCAGGGCACATTATGACGAGGTTTTACATGCCATTCAATCGACCGAATTGACCACGGCAGAAGTTTCATCCAAAGTACCAACCGCAGCCGCTACGATTAAGGCGAAACAAGCAGCAGTTGATAATGCTTCACTATTTCTTTCTTATACGATTATTACCGCACCTGATGACGGTTGGGTTGGTAAGCGTACTATTCAACCCGGGCAAATGATAAAAGAGGGACAAACATTGCTATCTGTAGTAAGCAAAGAAAAATGGATTACTGCCAATTTCAAGGAAACCCAGCTGGCAAATCTTTCAATTGGACAGCAGGTTGAAATTAAAGCAGATGCTACGGCAGGTGCAATTTTTAAAGGAAAGATCGAATCTTTGTCGCCCGCAAGTGGAGCACGGTTTTCCTTATTGCCACCGGATAATGCCACCGGCAATTTTGTGAAGATTGAACAGCGTATTCCGGTAAAAATCAATCTTGTAGATACGGAGAATAAAACCGCTTTCTTAAGAGCCGGAATGAATGTGATTGTGGTGGCCAGGAACAAATAGTGTATGCAAAGAAATAGTGTTTTTAAGGCTTGGGTTCCTGATTGGGTGGTAAAGGCAACGCTTATTTTCTGTCTCACTCCTTCTATGATGTTGCTTGGTTTGTACAATTCTAATGTAACGTATGCCGCCAGTTACCTGGATGTGCAGCTGGAAGACATGCAATTTGCCATGAATATTACTTATGGCGTTTTAATGGCTACAATCATTATTGAGAATCGTTTATTCAGGTATTTTTCAACCAGAAATTACCTTATCGGTATTTACATTTCGATTGCCATTGTTTTATGTTTATCGGCATATACCCATAATTTCTTTCAATTTATCTTATTGAGGATAGCTGATGGCATTTTAATGGCTTTACCAGGAATTCCATTACGTTCTTTACTATTGTCGAGGTTTAAATCGAAAGACGCCATTATCATAGTATACTCATTTTTTTATGGTTTACTACTGATCTCTTCTACCCTTACCATGAATATCATTGTATGGATGCTCGACAACTTCAGTTGGGCCTACATGGCCTATACTGCCGCTTTATGTCAGTTGTTAGCGCTGGGCCTTATTCTGCTGACATTTAACGATGAACGCCACGTACGTAAATTTCCACTTTATCAGATCGATTGGTCGAGTTACATATTACTGTTAACCATTACCATATCCGGAACCTATTTTTTTGTTTATGGCGAAAAGAAATACTGGTTTCAATCAACAGAAATAGTAATTGCCGGAATAGTAACATTAATAGGTTCGGCCTTATTCATTTTAAAACAGTTGAATATGAAACGTCCAGTCTTTGATTTAAATGTATTCAAAGTGGCGGATCTAAGAATTGGTTTGGGTGTTTTCCTGATTTTTTACCTGTCGAGATCAACTTTAAATATCTGTCATTCAACCATGAATCGCATTTGGAACTGGGAACAGATTCATGTGGTGCACGTTCAATACATTAATGTTGCGGGTATAATTACCGGATTAGTTATTTCAGGAATAGCATTGGCACGAAAACTACCGTTGCGATTTAACCTGATGTTTGGATTTGCATTATTAGCAGTATATCACTTGTGGTTTACATTTCTGTTCGTTCCTGATGTTTCGCTCCAGCAGATTGCCATACCTTACTTTCTGCAAGGAATGGGTGTAGGTAGTATCTTTATTCCATTAGTGCTTTTTACACTTTCAGCAGTTCCTGATGCACAGATTGTTTCAGGCGGATTGATCGCTGTTTTAGGTCGTTTTGGAGGGACGGTACTTGGATTTTCTTTTTTACAGAATGCACAGGTGATCTTACAGCGAAAGCATTATTTAAAAATGCAGCAATTTGTTTCACCAGAAAGCATGAATACACAAGATCGATTAACGCAACTTACGCAAAGCTTTCAATTAAAAGGATACTCAGTAGATCAATCGTATCAATTGGCAATAAAACAGCTTGATACCGCTATTGCGAAACAAAGTTTTTTGTTAACAAACATGGAAATATATACGTTCGTAGGTATTGCATTAATCGCGGTAGTTATATTGCTTATGTTTAACCAACATTTAAAAGAATCAATGAATTTGTTTAAAAAACGGTGGTGGGGATTTGTATTGAGGTAGAATAGAAGGTTAACAATTGAGGCAAATACGGAAACGAAGGGTTGTAATGTATCTTCTCTGGAACGATTTAAAAAATATCTCGGGATAATATGCATACAGACAACCCTTTCCACTATCTTGGTATTAAACATCAAACTAATACATCATGTGGTGGGTATATGCTTTATTATCTGCATTTTTTGCGGCTTTAACGGCCATCTTTGCTAAGATAGGTATTAAAAATATCGATAGCGATTTGGCTACGGCTATAAGAACAGTAGTAATCTTATTTTTAGCCTGGGGAATTGCACTTTTTAAAGGTGCCACTAGCTCTCTACTAGATTTAAATAAACAAAATTGGCTTTTCTTATTGTTATCAGGAGCAGCTACCGGTTTATCATGGATCTTTTATTTTAAGGCCTTGCAAATAGGAAAAGTTTCACAAGTGGCTCCTATCGATAAAGCCAGTCTGGTTATTACTATTTTATTAGCGGTCTTATTTCTTGGAGAAAGTCTAACGCCTAAAATTATTATTGGCGCTTCATTGATCATTATTGGAACCTTTGTTCTTATTGCCTAGACTTTCATTGGGGTATAAATTTCTCAGTTTGTTATTTCAACCAGTTTAAAAACCATTTAAAGAGCTGTTTTTAAGGCATGGTTTTTTCAATACTAGTTGTGAACTAATCCCATGAAATATGAAAAGGCATAACCTATTATCATTAACATTTTTATTTAGTTTGGTTATAAGTCTGAGCAGCTGTTCTGTTATTGAAGGAATTTTTAAAGCAGGCGTTTGGTCGGGAGTATTATTGGTGGTGGTTGTAATTGCTGTTATTATTTTCATCATTATGAAAGTAATGGGAAAATAAACGTTTAATCATCGTATTGAAATAACTCAAGTTGAGAGGTGTTTTTATGCGTAAAAATCTCATTAAAGTTAGAAAGTGTAATCCCTAAAAGCCTGATTTTTTTATCTTCTGGTGATGTTTTAAGTAATAACTCCTTTGCCGTTTGGGCAATTGTTTGCAAATCGTTTATTTCATGCAGAAATGACTGATTTCGGGTGATTTGCTTAAAATCGCTGTATTTGATTTTTAATGTTAACGTTCTCCCTTTCAGTTGGTACCGTTGTAATCGGTCTGCTACAGTTTTAGCGATCTTATCTAATTCGACATTCATCTCTTCCAGATCTGTTAAATCATAAGGAAAAGTATCTTCTGCACCGACAGATTTTGTCACACGATTGGGTTGCACTTCCCTATCATCAATTCCTCTCACAATTTTATAGTAAAACTTACCTGGTTTACCAAAATGTAACAGGAGTTGCTCTTCTGTAAGCTTTTTAAGATCAGCTCCGGTAAACAAATTCATCCGTTTCATTTTTTCCGCGGTAACTCTTCCAATGCCATGAAATTTCTCCACTGCAAGTGATTCCATAAAAGATTCGATCTTGGAAGGCCCGATAAATGTTAAGCCATCGGGTTTGTTTATATCAGAAGCAATTTTAGCAACAAACTTATTGACCGAAACACCGGCTGAAGCGGTCAGATTTAGTTCATCTTTTATCGCCTTTTTAATTTGCATGGCAATTTCAATGGCCGAACCAATTTCTAATTTATCATGGGTAACATCCAGGTAGGCCTCATCTAATGATAAAGGTTCAATCAGATCTGTATAGCGATGAAATATTTCACGAATCTTTTGGGAGACTTCTTTGTAGGCGGCAAATCTTGGACGAACAAATATAGCATGTGGACATAGTTGTTGCGCTTTTTTCGAGGGCATAGCTGAGCGGACTCCAAACCTACGGGCTTCATAACTTGCCGTTGCAACAACCCCACCCCTTCCTTGTGGTAAACCGCCAACAATAATTGGTTTACCTTTATAATCAGGATTGTCTCTTTGCTCGACGGATGCGTAAAACGCATCCATATCGATATGAATGATCTTTCGTTGAAGTTTGTTTTCACTCATACTACAAAGTTAATTGCTATAGACAAAAGTAGTTAGTAGTTAAACGTTTTCTAACTACTAACTACCATCCGGCAAGTTCCAACTAAAAACTCATATCGTCGGCGCTTGGGCCATAGCTTCCAGGGATTGGAACATCCAATAATCTTAAAAAAACACCCAATTGAGCCCTGTGGTGTACAATCTGACAGTAAGTCATTCTTATAACTTCTGCTTTCGATGATTTTGAATAAATCTCATCCCCGTTTCTTAAGACCCATTGTTCATCTAATGTTTTTTCATTGGTTTTTTCCAGGTGTTCGCGACCGTTTGCAAGTGATTTTTCAAAATACTTAAGTAAATCATCGGTATTGGTGATATCCTGCGGTTGATATGGATTACTTGCAAAATCAAGTTCATCTGTGGTTACAGCCATTGTTACCCAGGTAGGCAATTCAGCAATATGGGTAGCTAAACTTTTAATGTTCATGCTTTTAGGATGTGGCTTCCAATCATATTTGTCGTTAGGAACCCTGCTTAACATCTTACGAGTAGTTTGCGCTTCTTGCTCCATTTCCTTAAGAAGCGATTGAATAATTGTTGACATAGCTTTATGTTTTTGTTTTATGATTCAAAGAAAACAATGGCTTGTGACAACCCTATGTCAGTAGGTATTGATTCAAAGATTTTTTGTTGGGTTTGTCACTTTGTTTTTGATTTTGCTGGTGTTTTTCAGTTAGTTATAAATTTAACAAAAAAATGGGTAGGCCAAGCCGCAAAGCTTTGTTAAAAAAGTGTTCTTTGTGCGCGTGATCCTATATTCCCACTACTTAAATAAAATAACTATAAGCACTTAAAATATTTTTTCTCTCACAAAATTATGGCACAGTTTATGGTATACAATATTCAATCCGGCTCCCCGCCGGAGTTTTTCATAGGTAGATGTTTCCCTGAGCTTGAAAAAGCTTGGGGATTTTTTTATTGTTGCTGTGTTGTCTTTTGCATTTTTTGCAATTCGGCTTCGTTTGTAAGGTCTAAACGCAATGGTGTAATGGATACAAAGCCTTTATCAATCGCCCATCTATCAGTTCCTTCCTCGGCTGGTTCCATCGGAGATACGGTAAACCAATAATGTTTTCTTCCCATAGGATCCATGGCTGGCACTATTTTTCCGTCATACATTCTGACAGATTGTCTTGTCCAAACAATATCTTTTGGATTTGGAGGAAAGTTAACATTAAATAATCCAAAATCAGAATGCTCTATTAATAAGGCTATGGTTTCTTTTACAAAAGGTGCCAACAGTTCAAAATCGGGTTCAGTGTTACCGACAGGCGTACTAAAGGCAATTCCTTTTATTCCTAATAAAACGGCCTGTTTTGCAGCAGCCAATGTACCTGAATGCCACATTGAATTACCCAAATTAGGTCCCATGTTAATCCCCGATAACACTAAAGATGTTTTAGGATAAAGATGGGTGCCAAGCGCAACACAATCGGCTGGGGTACCATTGACCCTAAACGCTTCAATGTTTTCGAAATGAATAGGTGATTTTTTTATCGAAAGCGGTCGGGAATGCGTTACTGCATGTCCCATTGATGACTGCTCCACATCGGGAGCAACTACATGAACATTCCCAAAGTGTCTGGCCACATTAGCCAGTGCTGCGATACCTGGGCTGTAAATGCCATCATCATTAGTGATCAGTATATCCATAGCCTACTAATTGGTATTATCGTGCCACACTCCAATAGTGGTATAGTTTTATCAACTATAACATAGATTAATTATTCAAATTATGAAAATCGCTCATCTATTGCATAACCCCACAGCCGGAAATGAAGAACATTCAAAGAAAAATCTGATTTCACTAATTGAGAATCAAGGGTTTGATTGTAGATATTCTTCCACAAAAAGTAAGGATTGGAATATTGCAGAAGATACAGATTTTTTGGTGGTTGCCGGAGGTGATGGTACAGTTAAGAAAATAACAAAAATATTGCTGGAACGTAAAGTACTCGAAAAGTCTTGGCCAATTGCATTACTGCCATTAGGAACTGCAAATAATATTGCAAAAACGCTAGAACTTCCCCTTGAAACGGAACAAATCATAAAGTCATGGAAAAAGCCTTTAATCAAGAAATACGATGTAGGCCGTTTATACGCTATTAAAAATGTTGAATTTTTTCTTGAGTCGTTTGGTTATGGTGTTTTTCCTTACCTGATGCTAGAAATGGTTCGACAGGAAAAAGAATCAATCGAAGATCCTGAAGAAAAAATTAAAGAAGCGTTAAAACTGCTACTTGAAATATTGGACAGTTATGAAGCCCGCTTATGCGATCTGCAAATTGACGGAAAAGATTATTCGGGCAAATATTTAATGGTGGAAATTATGAATACAAAGTCTATAGGTCCTAACTTAGTTCTTTCACCAGATAG
Source organism: Solitalea canadensis DSM 3403 (assembly GCF_000242635.2). Classification (NCBI taxonomy): domain Bacteria; kingdom Pseudomonadati; phylum Bacteroidota; class Sphingobacteriia; order Sphingobacteriales; family Sphingobacteriaceae; genus Solitalea; species Solitalea canadensis. Next base: position 2,036,339 of record NC_017770.1, on the reverse strand, counting down.
TGATCCAGGAGATAGCAAACTAAATATAGTTATCATCGGAGAAAAACATCGAAAGAAACTCCTATCCTATATAGAGGGCAAAATAGATGGAGAAAAATCTGAATACAAGTTTGATACGATTGAAGGGGAAAATATTAGCATTCGTTGGGAAGGCACCCACGTACATGTAGACGATAAAGTGGTTAAAGTAAAGAAGTCTGCAGAAGTTAAGATTAAGCTAATACCAGATTTGCTCAATTTTATAGTACCATCTTAACGATTTTACTATCAATTGTTTAGGTAATTTAATAATTAATGACGATCAGCTTTTTTTTAGCAATAAAAAACATAATTAATTTGTAATAAGTCTAAATACATGTATTTTTGCGCTTGATGAAAGTTTTGTGTCAGAACGAGTTAGGCCAAATTAGTACGGATCAAACTAAAGCCTCGATTATTTTACAAGCGTACGATCAACAAACACCGTTGCGTATGTGTGATTTTCTATTATTGCGTCAACGACTCAATGATATTAATTGGAAAGCAATTCTTTTGGGTACCGATCCGAAGGATGATTACTTCCACCTTAATCTTTCCATAAGAAGCCCCAAAATTGTATTTAAGTTGGCAGATGCCCTTCGTTTACGTGATTTGGTGAATACTGCATACTTTTATTTTTCATTAAAGGATATGCTTATACGTTCTGAAGTGTTAATGGAGCACGACCTTACCATACCAACCGAGGAAGAATTGCTTGTTTTAAATTAGAAAGCTTCTAAATTTCAGTATTTTACATAAAAGTAGAATTCATTGGTGTAAATTTATAGTAAACGAATTAAGCCATGAAAACTGCATTAAGATTAAAAACTTCACTCCAGGAGTCAATTCAAGATTTGCTGAATGAGCAAATTGCTATGGAGGCACATTCATCTGCAGCTTATTTGGCTATGTCTGCATGGTGCAATGTACAAGGGCTGCAAGGTGCAGCAAAGTTTTACAGAAAACAATCTGGAGAAGAGCGTGATCATATGATGAAAATCTTTGATTATATGAATGATTTAGGTGCTCATCCTATGTCTCCAGAGGTAAAAAATATCACCCTTCATTTCAATAATCTTCACGACATGCTTATTATGGCATTGGAAATGGAGATAAAGATCACGGAAAACTTCAATAAAATTACTGACCAGTGTCATAAGGTTAAGGATTTTCAAACTGCTCGTTTCTTACAATGGTATTTGGATGAACAAGTAGAAGAAGAAAAAACTGCTCGCAGAGCTATTGAACTTTATGAATTGATTGGAATTGAAGGCGTAGGATTATTCAGAATCGACCGTGAACTTGAAAAGTTAATCCATGAATAAGCTTAATTTTTCTATGAAACTGAAAAGACGCCATAAGGGATTACCATATGGCGTTTTTGTTTTTAATTAGTTACCCCAAAATCCATTTTCCTGAGCTAAATCTGCTGAATATATTTTGGCCTTTGTGATCTGGCCATTTTCAACTGTATAAACATCGATATTATCAACCGACATTGTTTTTCCTACCTGTTGGGCTGCTTTCCAGTGAAGCAGGCACGCTACACTGTTGCCATTTATGGCAATTACATCAATTTTAGTTAGAGCCAAGGTATTCTCTGAATAATGGAACATCCCTCCTACCATTTGAAATACCTCTGTGGCAGATTTCTTAATTCCTGAAAAACGATTGTTTCCGGGCTGATCCCACTCAATTGCAGGATGAATGATAGTAGCTAATTTTGTATGATCACCTTTTTGTACTGCTGTTAAAAAGTCGGTTACTACTTGTAATGCATGATTTTCCATTTTGTTCTCTATTAAAGTTTTACTTGTTGATTGATTCATAATAGTGCTGGTTGCTAGCTGCCCCTTGGTCGTACTTACTGAAATTATCAGTAGGACAATAGCAATTTTGATTGTCTTCATGGTATTTTATTTGTTTCTCCAAAACTACTTGGAAGTGAGTCCCTATGTTTTATCAATACACGACAATCAGTTGTCATTTCACGACAAATGTCTTTTTAATAAAAAGGGAAACATTAACTTTAGGTATGGAAAATCATCAACGAAGGCTCGTTATCAGTCTTTTTGCCTATGCAGTTTATAAAGATGTTTCTGCTATAGAATTAGCCCGTTTAGCAGGAATTGACTTAGATGAACTTAAGAATAATGAAGAAATTGTATTCACTTCCAAGCAAATAAATGACTTATGGTTAAATGCTGCTCATTTAACAAAAGATGAATTGTTTGGCCTTCATTTTGGAGAATCACTGCAATTATCAGCCTTAGGTACCATTGGTGAAATCATTAAAAATAGTACCACAATCGGTGAAGCTTTAACGATTGCAGCAAACCTTACTCATTTAATAACGAATTTGTTTAAACTTGAAATAATTCATTCGAAGGATACGTTTACGCTACAATTTGTCCCATTAATAGCTATTCAAAAGGATGTTCCTTTTTCTTTTAAGCAAACTTTAGATTTGTTTATGGTTTTTTCGATTCGGGAATTGGATGGGTTACTATTCGAAAAAATTAAACCCTTATCTGTTAATTTTCCTTATGAAATCATAAACACTATGGAGTATGAACGGGTAATGCGATGCGCACCATCTCAAAAAAGTGGAGCGTTTTCGTTAACATTTGATAACAAGTGTTGGAATATGCAGATTCTGATGGCTAATTATGATTTACAAAAATCACTATTAGAAAAGGTCGCTTCTCTTGAGAATCAAGTCCCTGTACTTGAGCATACTTTTCAATCCAGGATTTATAACTACTTGCTTACCAATTCTTATTTGGGAATAGTGTCTATTGAGGAGATAGCCGCTAATTTTAATATAAGTTCGAGAGGATTGCAGCGTCGACTTAAGGAAGTAGGGATTACCTATCAGCAATTAGCCGACGAAGCAAGAAAGTCATTGGCAATACATTACCTTCGGTCGGCTAATTATCAGGTTAAAGAGATTTCTTATATGCTTGGTTATAACGAAGTGAGTGCTTTTTCAAAAGCTTTTAAACGTTGGACCGGTACTTCGCCGGTTGACTACCAACGATCAGCATTTGTTCAATAATTACTATTCAGCAGCAATCACACTTAACTTAAAATATCCTAAACGAATTTCATCTTCTATCGTATTTTCGGCAATTGAGATTGAAAGACGGTAATGCTGTTTGACATCTTCCGGAAGTATGTCTTCGATATCAAACATATCATCTACATCAATTCCATACTTATCGTCGATATGAGCGTTAGCTCCTTCAAACTGCGTATGTTTAAAAAAAGCAGTTTGCTTTGCCTTTTGTATCGCTTCTCCTTTTGAAGCTGCGACTGTTAACATTTTGTAGTGGAACTCATCAAACTCATTTTGCTTATATCCGCCCAGATTGATAAAGAAAAGCTTTAAGTTGGAATAGCTATTATCTTCATTTTTAGGCACCAATTTTATCGAATTCTTATCAACATTACTAACTTCCCTCCATGCATCGATATGAATCTTTTCATCAGCTTCGGGCCAAAATTCTTTGATTTGAGGAATCAACTCTTTGATTGAAGCAGCAACTCCAAAAAATACATCGTGCTGTTCTGTATAACGGCCTTTGGGCTTACAACCCAATAATAACATAAATAATTTCTGATTGTTCATGAAAAGATGATAGGTATTAAATGCGGGTAAAAATAGGTAAAATAGCTTTAAAAAAAGCCATTTTGGCTATTGCTAATACAATTCAAGTCTTTTCATTTTTTTTGATTTTAGTACAATACTGAGTATATTTATGGTAATAGTCTCTGTTGCGGACTACCTTCCGCATTATTTCTCTGTCATATATTGTTTTTAAACTAAATGCATTTGTATTCAAGAGCATTGTTAATACTGTTCATTTTTTTATTATCTAAAAACAACTATTATGAACAACGGAAACCTTACTCCCAACGAATTAAATAAAATATTAAGTGATTTAGGGTTACCTACTCCTCCTGCAGCTCCACCAGCGTCTCAAGTAGCAGTTGATGACCCAAAACCATCTACTTCAATTTATGGTGTATTCCCGGAAACATTCGGTGCTAAAGGGGATGGCAAAACAGATGATACCAAAGCTATAGTAGATGCCATCGCTTTGGCAAAGAAAATTAAGCAGCCACTCTACTTTACCGGGGGTAAAACCTATGTATTTACCCCTACCTCTGATACGGATATTACGGGCATTCCTGAATTTATCGGATATGCTACTATTGATTGTTCAAAGGTTGACCAAAACAAATTAAAAACAATTTTTGCAGTAACAGGCACTTCAACGACCATAAATAGCAGTGCAAAACTTACGAAAGGAGAAACTTCATTTAATGTAGGTAGTGGGAAAAATATAAAAATTGGAGATTTTCTCTATGTAACGTCACAAGAAGCTAACGGAAATCCGGATAGAGCTTATTACTATAAAGGACAACGTTTTGTAGTGTTTGATTATAATAGTGCCAATGGACTGGTAACGGTATTTGAGACTATTCGACAAACTATTAACGCTGCAAAAGTGGATGTGTCAACTAATGTTCCACCTTTTAAAATAAGTCCAGCACTTACCTTTAAGACCTCAGTAGATAATTGGATATACTGTTTCAAATTTATAAAAGCCAATGTAGATGTTGCCGGAAATTACTATTATTTTGCTAACGCAGCCATTTATCTTCAATATACTCTCGCAAGATGTTCTGCGAATATTTACTACTCTTACCTAAGTGAACAAGATGATTCAAATAGAACGTGTTATGGTATTGTAATAACAGATTTGTCGCAAGTGGCAGTTATCGATAGTTACATTATTGGAGGTCGGCATGCTGTTTCCGGTACGGGAAATTACCCGGTTGATTATCAGATTAATGGTGGATTATATGCTAATCTGGAAAGAGTGGGGTCAGTAGATGGACATGGGAATGCATGGAATATTCAGGTTGACGGTGCTACTATAATCGGAGGCTTTGAGAGTTGCGGATATTATAATAAAGTAAGTAACTGCGAAATTTATTACCGGGGAGCATCTGCCATTCAATGCATTCACATAACCACCACTGATTATTCATGGGGAGTATTTATTTTCGAAAATTGTAATATACAAAGTTTAGGTACAGTTCAATTTTCTGGAATCATTACTGATCAAATTACAACGCTGGCAAGTATATCCATCAATAATTGCTCAATTGTTTGTAAAATGGACTCTGGCCAATCCGGTTACGCATTCAGAATAAAAGACAATGTAGGCGCCGTAAATATCAATGGGCTTACTATTTCTGTAGATACAGGCGATAAAGGGATGATTTGTATGTTTAATGTGTATACAAGGAATGTATCCATTACAGATTTAATTGTTAGAGGTACCAGTTTCCGTATCTACAATAAACTTACAGCTGATTCGAGAATACTTATAAGAGATTCACAAATAGAAGCTTCTACTAACACAGGATTTTGGATACAAGACTTCGAAGAAGTAGAACTAATAAATGTAAGGGCCGACAGAAACTTTCAAACCGGAATATACTGTTTGAATAATGATAATGTAATGGTTCAGGGTTGTATAATTACAAATAACGGAGCAAGTAGTTTTAGTAGTAGTTCCCAGTATGATTATTTAAGGGCCGGTTTAGCTATTAATAATTGTGATAATGTAATTATTCAAAGTAATAATTTTAAAAGCACTAATAGTCCCTCAGCTGGTCAAGGTCAGTGTTTTGCGGTTTATATGATGGGCAGCAGCAGCTCTTATATGCTACAGATGAATAATGCAAAAGGCTGCAAAGGAACATCCGCTTCTCCAAACTCATTTAAAATGCTTGGAACAAAACTATCACAACTTGGTAATGTAAGTGATTTTCCTATCCCTGATAGTTTAAACGCTTAACATTAAATAAGAAAGAAGGCCAAAACGACCTTCTTTCCTATTAATTATTCAGCATCGTAAATAACGACCTTTTCAAATAAAACTCTGAACTCGTCAAGGAATGCCTTGTGAATTGGATCTACCTGATAAACATCATGAGCCGCCAAATCATCAAATAACAATAACAACGAGAAGGTATAAGTAGTATCAACAACAGCTCTCTCTATAGGAGCCGGGGTTCCGATGAAAAACGATTTAATCGTTTCAACACCTTTTAACGATTCTAATCCACCACGAAAAGCTTTCTTTTGCTCTTCTGTGGTATCGGCTTTTAACCAAAATAATACGTGATGTGTAAGCATTTATTACAAGTGTTTAATAAAGCGACAAAGATACCTAAACTCCCAGTTTAAATGCCTAATAAACAACGAGGCAATAAAATTACTTTTAATTCAAATCTTTAAAACCCTTGTTTTATTAACTTAAATACTTGACAGTTAATAAATTAAAAATCGTAAATTAAAGATAAATCCAATGCGAAACTCAGTTTGCCAATTGAATACGGATCCGGATTTCTTCTTGTTCTGCTTACAAAGTTATCCGGTTTTTTAATAATAAACCTATAAACCTTTGTGTTATGAAAAGAAGTTTATGCTCTCAATTTCTTCTTTTTACCCTTTTATTTTTATCAGCCATCAATGGCTTTGCTCAGGAAAAAATTACTGTAAAGGGTAAAGTTACGTCGTCTGCCGATAACGAAGGACTTATCGGAGTGAGCGTTTCATTAAAAGGTACTTCTACAGGAGCCATGACAGATCCGGATGGGAACTATTCACTTTCAGTTCCAGCTAATGGAATACTGGTTTTTAACTATGTGGGATATGAAACTCAAGAAGTTAATGTAGATAATCGGACAACAATTAATATTGTATTAGTTCAGGTTTCAAAGGCGCTGGAAGAAGTAATCGTAATTGGTTATGGTACTCAACGCAAAATTGATATAACGGGTTCAACCGGAAGTATTAAAGGAGCTGAACTAACCAAACAACCAGTACTTACGGCTACACAAGCTGCGCAAGGAAAATTAGCCGGGGTGCAGATTATAAGTTCCGGTGCGCCCGGAACACAACCTGTGGTAAGGATTAGAGGAACAGGTACTATGCTTGCTGGGGCTGATCCATTATATGTGGTAGACGGAGTAATTACTTCAGATATCCGAAATATCAATTCAGCTGATATTGTTTCGATGGATATTTTAAAAGATGCTTCTTCCACTGCAATCTATGGGATGAGAGCCGCCAACGGTGTTGTATTGATCACGACTAAGAAAGGTTCTGTTGGGAAAGATCTTAGGGTTACTTATGATGGTAATGTCGGTTTCAGGCAGGTTGCTAATTTGGTTACTATGGCTAGTGGGCCACAATATGCTACCTATATTGGTGATATAAATGCCGGATTACCTCCTAATGAACAAATTGCCCTTCCTGGAAATCAAGCTTCGACAGAATGGTACGATGAAATACTAAGAAAGGGTTTTCAACAAAATCATAATATCTCAGTTTCAGGGGGTAGTGAAAAAGTTAATTACTTCTTTAGCGGAAGCTATTTAACCGATGAGGGCATTGTACTGGAGAATAAATATGAACGCTTTACACTTCGTTCCAATACCGATTTTATCTTAAGTAGCAAGGTAAAACTAGGTAATCAACTATCATTCAGCACCGGACAAACACGTGATGTTAACCTTACTGGTGCATATAATGACTCTTACAGGGCCGCACCTATTATTGAATCAAAAGTGGATGGCAAGTATGGAAATACTTCTGCTTTTGGAAATGTCGGAAACCCAATTTTGGATATTGAAAACAATGACAATAAATTAACTGAAAATCGGGTTCAGGGTAATCTGTATTTGGAGTATTCACCCATTACTTCCCTTCAAGTACGTTCGGCATTTGGTGGCGATTTCTTTAATAATAAACGGCGAATCTATCAGTACCAGTTTTTTAATACCGAAGCAACTTTCATAACAGCCGGAGGAAACCAACGAAATGACCGCAGTTTATTGGAGATCAGAAACGATAATACTTTTCGCTGGGTATGGGATAATACAGTTACTTACAATCATAAATTTGATAACGCTACCTTAAAGGTATTAGGTGGTGTAACTACCGAAAAATATACAAACGATAACAATTACGGATCGAAGAAAGACATTCCTTCAACAAAAGATCAATGGTATCTAAGCAATACTGGAGATCCCGAAACAGCTATAAATGATGGAGGTGGTGAAAAATGGTCAAGAACTTCGTTTATAGGTCGGGTTAATTATGATCTGATGAACCGTTATTTATTCACCGCTACTTTCCGAGCCGACGGAACTTCCCGCTTTCCATCAGCAAATCGCTGGGGGTTCTTCCCTTCTTTCGGATTTGGCTGGATTCTTTCGGAAGAGAATTTTCTTAAAAAACAAACCACCTTTGATTTGCTAAAATTACGTGCCAGCTGGGGACGTGTTGGTAATGACCAGGTGCCTCCAAACTCGGCTACTTCAATTGCTGATACCGGTATTCCTTATTTCTTTGCTACACAACCTGTTAGAGGTACTGCTATTACACAAATTGTGGACGAAAATCTTAAATGGGAAATAACAGAAGAATACGATATCGGACTGGACTTTTCAGCAATTCAAGGTCAACTCTCTGGTACAATTGATTATTACAACAAGAAGACAAAAGACGCCTTGGTAAGAGTTAATCTACCGGCCATTTTAGGTGATGCAGATGGCGTATATCTCACAAATGCAGCTTCGTTTGTAAACCGTGGCTGGGAATTTACGATTAACTGGTCTCATCGATCAAATGAGAATTTTAAATACAATATTGGGTTCAATGCTACATTTAATCACAATGAGATTGTTGGTCTGAACCAAGGTCAGGCTTTGGTTGCCGGTACGGTTGGGCAGCAAAGTTTTACTACTAAATCTGATAACGGTCAACCCATAGGAAGTTTCTTTGTGTTACAAACCGACGGCATTTTCCAGTCGCAAGCTGAAATTGATGCGTCAGCACAAAAAAGCGCTAAAGTAGGCGATTTGAGATACAAAGACTTTTCAGGAGATGGACAGATTAATGATGACGACCGCGTATATGTGGGTTCTTATCAACCTAAAATGTATTTCGGATTAACAGGAGGTTTTACTTATAAAGATTTTGATTTTAGCATAGATTGTTATGGAAACTTTGGTAATCAGATTTATAATGGTAAAAAAGGCGCAAGGGTAAATGCTACTGATAATATTGAATCGGATGTAGCCAATAGCTATTGGCGTTCCGATCGTACAAATACAGGGGTTCCAAGAGCTTCCAGAGACATTCTTCCAGCTTCCACCTATTTTGTTGAGTCAGGTGATTTCTTTCGGATCAACAACATTACGTTAGGCTATACCTTGCCTAAAAAAACGCTTGAACGTATTAAGATTGAAACACTAAGGTTTTATATCTCTTCACAAAATCTCTTAACACTTAAAGCATACAGTGGCTTTACACCAGAACTGGTTAATCCGGCGAGTGTTGCAGCAACAACACAAACGCCTAATGCGGATGCAACTTTGGCTCCAGGAATTGAGCTAAATGCTTATCCAACTACACGTACATTCACATTTGGTGTTAACCTTACTTTTTAAACTTTAAGATCATGAAAACGCTCATTCAAAATAAATTTATTATTAGTGTTGGCCTAAGCATTTTAACGATGGTATTACTGCCAACCTCCTGCAAAGATTTTATGGATATTCCTCCGCAGGGGCAAATTTCGGAAGAGGAAATTAAAAATAACCCCAACGCTGCCTTTGACCTTGTAAATGGAGTTTATAATACCATGTGGCTAGGTGGTTTTGATCCTGATGTACATGGATTTCAGTACGTGGTGTTAACAACAATTGCTTCGGATGATGCAAATAAAGGCAGTACACCTGGTGATTTCGGCCCTTCATTAGATGTAGATAATTTTACCCTAAATGCAGATAATTTTTGCGTGGACAGAATATGGAGTGGTTATTACCTGGCTATTTCAAGAGCCAATCAGGCGCTGAGTAAGTTACCTTTAAGTCCTTTAGATGATGCTACTAAAAATCGATTGATTGGTGAAGTTCGTTTTTTACGTGGGTATTTTTACTTCAACCTTGTTCGTTTCTTTGGTGGTGTTCCCAAAATTACCATAGTTCCTAAACCTGAAGAAGCTAATAATGACGAATTCCAGACTCGTGCTTCTGTAGATGATATTTATAGTTTAATTATTGAAGACCTCACATTTGCCGCAGATAATTTACCGCTTAAAGGTGCAACAGAACCTGGTAAAGCAACAAAGGGAGCAGCACAATCGATGCTTGCTAAAGTATATTTATACCAACAAAACTGGACTAAAGTAATTGAACTAACACAGACAGTAATTTCAGGAGCATCTGGTGCTTATGACCTTGTAAGTAATTATGAATTAATCTGGCGTCAGAATGCGATTAATGGAGATGGTGGTAATAATAACATCGAGTCCATTTTTGAAGTACAAACAGGTAGAAACACCAAATGCGACGGAGCTATCAATCTTTATTCAAATTGTCAGGGACCTCGTCAGGGTGGAAAAGGTGGCTGGCAGGACCTTGGATTTGGATTTGTTGAACCTACAGAAGATTTGGTAAATGCATACGAAGCAGATGATGTAAGGAAAAATGCTACCATTATCTTCATTACACCAACAGGAACTCGCTTATGGGATGGCTTCAGAATCCCAAGTCAGGATTCAGTTGAAAATAAACGGTATAACTATAAAGCTTACCACAGCCGTACGCTTGAGGCATTTTGTGGTAACAATGATCGTTTACCAAAAAATCTTAGGGTAATGCGGTTTGCAGAAGTACTTTTAATGCACGCCGAAGCATCTTTGCATGCCGGAAGTGCCGGAGAAGCATTAACAGATATCAACCGAATTCGAGAACGTGCTAAATTGACCCCACTTACCGTTGTTACATTGGATGATGTTTATAAAGAACGCCGTTTAGAATTGGCAATGGAGCATGACCGTTTCTTTGATATCGTAAGACTTGGTATAGCCGGACCGCTCTTAAGGGCTCAAGGAAAGAGCTTTGTAGATGGCAAGAATGAGCTCTTCCCTATTCCTAACAGTCAGCGCAGATTAAGCAATAATCGTCTGACTCAAAATCCGGGTTATAATTAGACTATTAATAACGCGTTGAACGATTTGATTTCACATTTGTGAATTAAAGCATAAATTATCATATAAGCCAAAATCGCCTCGTACAGTTCGGGAGAAGTGATTTAAATACTCGCACTAACTGCCAAAGAACTGTACGCAGCGACGGCATTTTTTGCTTACTTTTTTTTGCTGAAGAAAAAAAGTGAGTCCCGCTGAAAGCGGCGGAAGAAAATAATTTATCGAACTGTGTTTATTGCATTATTAGGCTTTTTTTGAATTATTTTAACTCGCCCAACGGGTTATTAATATTTAATAGAAGAAAAGGGATTTAAGTCATGAGAAATTTAAATCCCTTTTTTCGATACTATTTAAGTAATACAGCCGCTCGCTTCATGTGCTCATTCAGTATCGGTGTCATTTCATTGATCATGTTAACGATATTGGTATCTGTAGTCGCCGTTTTCATAGATTCAAATTGAGCTAACGTTTCTTCATTTCCTTTCATCACCTGTCTGATATAATCTTTATCAAATGATTTGGTTGATAGCAGGTTATTATAATTAATTCGTTTTTCAACGCCGAGCGAATCTGGCAGAATGATTTTGTTTAACGAAGCTATATCGGTTAAACGTCCTTTTATCGTTCCGTAGTCATCAGAAACAATTTTAGCGAGTGATTTGATTTCAATTGAATGCGAAACAGAATCTGCTAACTGAGCACTTTTCATTTCAAACAGTCCCTGTTCATAGATCTTAACAATAAAATTAGCATTTGCCTGCAGATCATCGGCTTTAAAACTTACGTCATTTAAAGCATCTGCTTGCTCTTTGGTTGTATCGCGTTTATCAGCTTGCTTACAAGATGCTAAAAGCAATAAAATGAAGAGGATATATAGCGATTTCATGATTTTTAGTTTTGATACCGTTTAACTATTGAAAGATTTATGCCGAACCGTTTTTAGATGGATAATTTCGGTTGTTTGAGTAAATAATGTGAATCGCTATGAAGTTTTGAGGATAATTATCTACAGTTTAACTATTTAATATTCAGGTAATTGGTAAATTCATTTGGCATTATATTTCCTTTATCATCTGTAAACAATTCAATTGTTATGAAAGATACAAAAAGCATAATGACACTATTTGCAGGGATTGCAGTAGGCGCTACAATTGGCGTATTTGTGGTATCAAAAATAAGTAAAGAGCAATTCAAATACTTTAAGGTTCAGCTAAGGGATACACGCAAGCGAATTGTCAAATCATTTAAGAATAAATTCAGGAAGGAAGAATTAAAAAGAATGGGCAAACAAACAGTGGTTGATCCAACTCTTTAATATTCAGTATCTACATCTTTAATAATGAAACTGATACGTCCATTATTTTCGAGAAATGCGGTACTTATTTTTTCAAGAGAATCCTGATGCGTTTCCAGCCGTAGGCTTTTTAAGATATCAGATTTGCTAATGGATGTTTTTTTGAGGTTATCCCATTGTAGCTCGCCGTTATCATATAAAATCACCTTTTTACCCGAAATCAGGTTTTGAAACCTCCGGTTTTTTACCGAAATAAATCCAAGTATCCTATGCAGGAGCACGATGCTTGTTGCGGCACAAACTGTAGGTAAATAAGGGGATGCACCTACAATACCTCTGGATAAAATTGCACCCAACATAATAAACACAATAATATCCAACGAAGATTTTTTACCGAACATTCTAACTCCCCCTAGCCTAACCAGCAGTAAGGATATAAAGAAGGTGAAACAAGCACGAACAGACATTTGTAGTGCACTTAAATTTTCACCTTCTCCAAATAGCTTCAAAATTGTATCCATAAATCAAGAATTTTTTTTGCTAGTGCTTTTCTTCGCATCTGAAGATTCCTTCTGTTTTGGTACTTTGGCTCCTTCTTTACGTGCTTCAGATAGTCCGATTGCAATGGCTTGTTTTCGACTGGTAACTTTTTTACCTGTTCCGGTTTTAAGCTTACCCTCTTTCATTTCTTCCATGTTCTCTTTAACCTTTTCCTGACTTTTCTTTGAATATTTTGCCATGACTTGAATTTTTGGTTTCATTATATAGAATTCAAATTGCTTGCCATAACTATAAAAACAGGCATGATATTTTCCTGTTTATTAATTAATTAATTAACGCTGTTTCAATTATGGATAACACCAATAAAACTGTTATTGTATCTGCATTAAATGATCTGGTGAAAATCAACAGAGACCGTTTTGTAGGTTATCAAAAAGCTATGGAGCTTACTAAAAATATGGAGCTTAGGACAATCTTTGAACGATTATCGTTGGATAGTTCCCAAAATATAAATGAATTATCGGATCAGATCCTCAGAATACACGGAAAGCCTTTTGAAAGCACCAGCATAGCCGGAAAGTTTTACCGTACCTGGATGGATATAAAATCTGTCTTTTCAGGTGGTAGCGATCATTCTATTTTGAAAGATTGTGATTATGGAGAAAGTGTTGCTTTGGAAGCGTATGAAAGAGTAAATGAAAGTAATGATTTTATCATGGATGTTTCAGCCGATATATTGATTAGATATCAACAACAACGAATAATGGAAGGGCATGATACAATAAAACAATTACTACACAAGAATGTACATCAATAATGTTTGGGGTTAATTGGGCAAATATTAATCTCTTTTCAATTTACCTAAACACTTATGCAAAAATCAAATCCTAAAAGGGCTCAGCGTCCACCTCAGGCACAAAAGAAGCAACCTGGCATAGAATCGAAAATGATTCCCCAACCTCAATCTGAGGGAAGCCCACAAATGGAGCAAAAGCTAATCGGTAAGGTAACTTATATTTCAGGAGGTGATAGTGGTATTGGTCGTGCAGTAGCAGTATTATTTGCTAAACACGGATCTAACATTGCCATTTCTTATCTTAATGAAACATCGGATGCTGAAGCAACAAGAGTTCTGGTTGAAGAATGCGGTGTCAAATGCTTGTTAATTAAGGGAAATATAGCTGATGAAAGGTTCTGTAAATCGTCTATCAAGCAAGCAGTTAAAAAGTTTGGCAGGTTAGATGTATTGATTAATAATGCTGCGGTTCAGTATCCACAAAAAAAACCTGAACTTATTTCTTCATCTCAACTGGAAGAAACTTTTAAAACCAATATATTCTCCCATTTTTATCTGAGCTCGGAAGCGCTCAATTATTTGAAAGAAGGCTCTTCAATCATCTGTACAACATCAGTTACGGCTTATAGAGGGAGTGCTCATTTAATAGATTATGCATCTACAAAAGGTGCAATTGTTGCTTTTATTAGGTCGCTTTCAGCTGCTTTAGCTGATAGAAAAATTCGGGTTAATGGGGTTGCTCCCGGCCCTATCTGGACACCATTAATTCCGGCAAGTTTCACGAAAAAAGAAGTTAGTGAGTTTGGTTCTGATGTACCGCTAAAACGGGCCGGTGAACCAGAAGAGGTGGCCCCATGTTATTTGTTTCTCGCTAGTGATGAAAACTCGTACATGACAGGTCAAATTTTACACCCCAATGGTGGAGAAATTGTAAATGGGTAATTGTTGGAAGGATATCCCCTTAATACCCAAAAAAGGTCTATCGTATAGGTTAATCCCCATTTCGAGAAATCAAAAAAGTTTTTTTATTCGGGAATAAACAATCCAACTGATTTCTGCTTAACTTTAGTAAATGGCACAACTATTTCATTATCAATAAATAAACAATTAATACTATGGATAATTTCAAAACAGTAGCAGCCTTCTTCGCCGGACTTGCCGTAGGAGCTGCAATAGGTGCTTTCACTGCCCCTGAAAAAGGATCAGAGCTAAGAAAACGTATGACTGAAAGGCTAAAAAAAACTGGTAATGATCTTGTAAATAACGTTAAAGGCGGATTTGACGATATTACAAGTACGATCACATCCAAGATGAAAGATGTTAGTGATGAAACAACCTTTTAAAGGGTTGAAAAACAGTTTTTCCTTCCTGAAAAGTTAATACAAATAAACTATGAGAGCGATATGGAAAGGAAGTATAGGATTTGGATTAGTAAACATTCCTATCAAGCTTTTTAGTGCTACCCAATCAAGTAGTCTTGATTTGGATATGCTCGATCGTAAAGACCACGCTCCTATCCGTTTTAAGCGGATAAATGAGCATAGTGGTAAAGAGGTTGAATGGGCCAATATCGTGAAGGGTTATATGATCAAAGACGATTATGTGATTCTGGAAGATGCCGATTTTGAAGATGCTGCTCCGGAAAAAAATAAAATGATCGATATTGAAAATTTTGTAGAACTGAAAAGCGTTGACCCAATTTACTACGAAAATTCCTATTATATTGAACCGGACAAAGGGGGCATAAAGGCCTATTGGATGCTTTATAAGGCGCTTGAGAAAACTGGAAAAGCTGGTTTAGGTCGTTTCGTGTTGCGGACGAGCGAGAATTTATGCCTGATAAGACCAATGGCAGATGTATTATCGGTTCAAAAGATTAGGTTTCCAGAAGAAATTCGCTCAGTAGGTGAACTTAATTTCGAGCAAGCGGACTTAGGTAAAAAGGAAATGGAAATGGCTATGGCGCTTATCAAGGAATACACCTCTCCTTTTGATATTAAAAGCTTTCAAAACTCCTATACTGCTGCGCTAATGAAAATTATTAAAGCCAAAGCAAGCGGTAAACGTCCGAGTATTCGTAAAATTAAAGTGGAGGCTACTAAAACGGATGATCTGACTCAACAACTGATCAAGAGTCTTTCTGTTAAAAAGAAAGTATCGTAAATCATGCCCAAACTTAAGGAGTATATTGATAAGCGCAACTTCTCACAAACCAAAGAACCAGTGGGTGGAGATGTTACGGGCAAAAAATTAGCTTTTGTTGTACAGCGTCACCATGCTTCCCGGTTGCATTATGATTTTCGCTTGCAAATGAAGGGTGTGCTAAAAAGTTGGGCTGTTCCTAAAGGCCCTTCCTTAAATCCACAGGATAAGCGATTGGCCATGATGGTAGAAGATCATCCCTTGGATTATAAAGACTTTGAGGGAGAAATCCCTAAAGGGAATTATGGAGCCGGAAATGTACACATCTGGGATGAAGGGTATTATATTCCAATTGCAGACTATAAAGATCCCGAAAAGGGGTTACTCGCAGAACTTAAAAGTGGCAATCTGAAGATTATCCTGATGGGGAAACGACTCAAAGGAGAATTTGCCATCGTAAAGATTAAGTCGGATGAGGAAAATGCGTGGTTGTTAATAAAGCATAAAGATAAATATGCTGTAAATAAGGATTACGACAGCGAAGACTTTGTAGCTGCAAAAATTAAAAATAAAAAGAACATCACTTCGGAGCAAACAGCAACAAAAAAAAAGTCCGTTAGAACCCATACTACAATAAAACCAATTACCCCCATGATGGCCACACTTGGGTCTGATATGGTAAAAGGTGATGATTGGATATTTGAACCTAAGTTAGATGGCTATAGAATAGTTGCCATTACAGATGGTTACCATAACAGTAAATTATTTACTAGGAATCAATTAGACTATACGTCAAAATACGAAAACGTGGCGGAGATCTTAAAAAAACTCGACCGGGCATGCGTTTTGGACGGAGAAGTTGTAAAGTTGAATGATGATGGTAAGCCAAGTTTTAATGCATTACAACTCTTTGGCAAAAATCCCGTAGGGAAAGTTCATTATTATGTGTTTGACCTGCTGCAACTTGATGAACATTCATTGCTTGAAATGCCCTTGACTGATCGTAAAAAGATTTTGGAGGCGCTTGTTAAGTCGATTGACTCACCCTATATCATTTTCACACCCTATGAATCGGGTAACGGGAATAAGCTTTTAGAAGAGGCCCGGAAGAACAACAGTGAAGGCATTATGGCTAAAAAAGCCGATAGCATTTACCACCCGGGTTACCGGACTAAGGAATGGATCAAACTAAAGGTGAACCAGGAAGATGAGTTTATAATTGGTGGATATACTGAACCTCGCGGGAAAAAAGGTCTTATTGGTGCTTTTTTATTGGGTGAAAATAAAAACGGGAACCTGACCTTTTCCGGAAAATGTGGAACAGGCTTAGATGAGTTGCGCGATCAGGAGATTTATGCTACACTGAAGGATTATGAAATAACTAAATCTCCATTCACAACAAAAATTACCAATGATACTAAAATACATTGGCTGAAACCAGAATTAGTTTGTACGGTCAAATACTCGGAGCGTACGGAGGACGGAAAACTTAGGCATCCTGTTTTTAAAGCTTTAAGAGAAGACAAAACTGTTACAGATATGAAACCAGCGGAAGATAATTATGAAATTAAGGCTAATGGTAATAAAGTAACTATCACGAATCGAAACAAGGTTTATTTTCCGGATAATGGTATTACCAAAGGTGATGTTGTTGATTATTATGATACTATAGCTGATTATATTCTCCCCTATCTTAAAGATCGCCCATTAAGTTTACATCGCCATCCTAATGGCATCAATGCGCCAAGCTTCTTTCAGAAAGACATTGAAACTAAATCCTACAATTGGCTAAAAACTGTTTCAATACACTCTGAGAGTAATGATAAAGACATTGATTATTTAGTATGCAATGACAAAAAAACATTGTTGTACATGGCTAATTTAGGTTGCATCGAAATAAACCCATGGCTATCAAGGTATCCTGGAATTGAAAAGCCTGATTTTTTGGTATTGGATCTCGATCCGGAACAGATTGGTTTTGAAAGTGTTATTGAAGTCGCATTAACAATTAAAGAGCTTTTGGATTCCTTATCAATACCATCCTACCCGAAAACTTCAGGTTCCACAGGAATTCATATTTATATATATACCGGTGCTAAGTATCACTATGACAGTGTAAAACTGTTTGCAGAATGGCTGGCAGGTAAGGCGCATGAGCTAATTCCATCCATTTCTAGTATTGAGCGGAGTCCGCAAAAACGACAAAAAAAAGTGTATATCGATTTCCTTCAAAATCGTAAGGGGCAAACCATTGCTGCTGCCTATAGTTTACGCCCTAAACCAGGTGCAACTGTTTCCTGGCCATTATCATGGGATGAAGTAACTAAAGAACTTAAAATGGAGGATTATACGATTAAAAACGTTCCGTCATTATTAACCAAACGAAAAAATCCTTGGGCAGATATTTATTCTTCTACGGTAAATATTGCAGCTATTATGAAGAAGTTGCAGGTGTGATCTTTCTTAAAATAAAATAGTCCGGAGAATTTAGTTACATCGGACTATTAAAGATTTTAATAATTTGTTTTCCTCTCTTTTAATTTCTATTTGTATAATATGGCAGATTTGAATCTAACTTTCCGAATCTACTACTGATTTGTTATGGACTATCAGTTCTAACTTCCTAAAAAAATCTTTGTGTTTTTCCATCACCCCTCCAATTTTTGGCTCCATTAACTTTGTCTTCATGCTTTAGTTGATTAGAATTTACCAGTCATTAGGATAAACCTTGACAATTGGCATCTAAATAATTAAATAAAGAATTAAACTTTTTCATAAGAATATCACCTTTATACAAATTGGGTAGTAATATGTTTTTTCGAATAGAAAAAATGTACTTGTAATGTGATCTTTGTTTCAGTAGAAACCGTCCATGTCATAAAACTTCCTTGGAAAGCGCTGATTGGATTAAGCCGCCTTTAAGAAAAGGGCGGCTTTTTTAATATCTCCTTATTGCGAAATAATGAATAAACAGAAACACTTTAAAAAGATACAAATTGAACATTAAAATGATTTATACGAATAGTTATTAGTTAATGTGAAATGTAGTTTGCATAAAAAAGTTGCTAGTCAGCGAGTGATAGAAAAGAAACTGCCAGGTAAAGGTTGGGAATACATTATTTACAATAAGCTGGATCAGGTAGTTTTTACACAGGATTCCGTTCAACGGGCAAAGAAGCAATGGAGCTTTAACAAGTACGATGCAATGGGTAGAGTGATCATGGCCGGATTGGCAAACAATGATGGCCAGACTCGCCAAGCTGTGCAAACCAGTGTCAACAATCAAACTGTAGCATTATGGGAAGACCGGGATGCCAGTACATTGGGCTATACCACCCGAACTTACCCTAACACTTCTGCTACTTCAGTGGAGATATTTATGGTCAATTATTATGATGACTACACGTTCGCAGCACCCACTGGTTATAATTACGTGGCCGATACACTCAATGTTCAAGGCTGCATGTCCAATGGTTTACTGACTGCAAGCAAAATAAAAGTACTGGATGGTACAGCTAATTATTTGTGGACTGTGAACT
This sequence comes from Solitalea canadensis DSM 3403, assembly GCF_000242635.2. Taxonomy (NCBI): domain Bacteria; kingdom Pseudomonadati; phylum Bacteroidota; class Sphingobacteriia; order Sphingobacteriales; family Sphingobacteriaceae; genus Solitalea; species Solitalea canadensis. The sequence goes on along the minus strand of NC_017770.1, from coordinate 2,016,965 downwards.
ATTATGATAAGGAAGGCAGACTTATCCAACAACACAAGCAAAACTATATAGGGGGTAAGGATTTGATCAATACTAAGTACAGTTTTACAGGGCAACCATTGGTTGTTAAGCGTGTACATACGAATGGCAAAGGAATAAATGCTCAAACCTTTTTATATTGGTACCAGTATGATCATATGGATCGTAAAAAGCGTGTATTGCATAAGGTAATTAACGGAACAGTAAATGCTACAGCGCAACCTGTTATCCTGATTGATTATGCTTACAATGAACTAGGTCAACTTACAGCTAAAAAGTTGCATTCTATTGACAAAGGTGTTTCCTACTCACAGGTAGTGGATTATCAATATACAAGTCAAGGTTGGTTGAAAAAGATTAATGATCCTGCTCAAATTTCGGCAACCTCGGCCGATAAAGCAGATAAATTTGCTTTAGAGCTTAAGTACGATAATGGTTCTGTACCGCAATTTAACGGTAATATTTCAAATATGGTTTGGAGAGGTACAAGGTTCAGTGCGCCTACAATGGAATATGGATTCAGTTATGATAAGTTAAATCGTTTACTGAAAGCCAAAAGTTTGGAGGGAGGCAATTATGAGGAGCGGATCGATGACTATGATCTAATGGGAAACATCCTAAAACTGAGTCGCATGAGTAACAATGACCTGATTGACTCGCTCGTGTATACGTACAAAGTTCCAAATCTAAGTAACCAGCTGGACCGTGTGGACGAAAAGTCTGCTTCCACCAATAAGACATTGGGTTTTAATGAAATTGGAAGTATCCAGCAGACTGGAGAATATTCATATGATGCCAACGGGAATATGCTGACCGATAAAAATGCAGGTATTACCATCAATATCATTTACAATCACCTGAACCTGCCGCAAACAATAGTAAAGGGAACAACGACAATTAATTACTTGTACGATGCTTTAGGCAGAAAACTACGTAAAACCGTTGGAACAACCATTGACGATTATATAGATGGATTACAATTACAAACAGTTGGCAGCACCACAACAATCAAGTTTATCGCTACCGAAGAAGGCAGGGCTAACTGGAACGGAGAAACCAATCCATATTATTATCACTATGATCTGAAAGACCATTTAGGCAACATTAGGGTTACTATCAATGAAGCAGGAGCAGTATTACAGGAAGATAGTTATTATGCTTTTGGAATGCAAATGCCGGGTAAGTCATTTAATGCAACTAATAAGTACCTTTACAATGGCAAAGAAATACAAACTGAAACTGGATGGTACGACCACGGAGCAAGACAATATAATCCGGTGTTAGGTAGATGGAATGTTGTTGATCCACTGGCTGAGAAGATGAGAAAGTATTCACCATATACATTCGTTTTTAATAACCCATTAAGATTCCTTGATCAGGATGGAATGGTAGGAAATGATTGGATTAAAAACATCCGAACCAACGAAGTAAAGTGGGATGCTAATATAAATGCGTCTACCAGGTTTGCGGCTAATTCTGAATGGCAATATATGGGCGCTGTAGGTACAACCTATCATACGGCTAACGGTACCAAACAAGTACTTTTGGGAGATAATGGACATTGGAATTACATAAATAATCAACGGAACTTTAACTGGAGAGAGTTTACAAGCCAGGTAAATGAATTAAAACCAATGCTGGATGCGACCGCTACAGGTATAACTGTTACTACGTACGGCATGGCTGCTGTGGCAAGTGGAGGTGTAGGACTAAGTGCTTCATCCTTAGGAGCAGGCGCGGCAGACTTTGGAGTTCAAATGTTTTTTAATGGAGGCGATATAAATAAAGTTAATTGGACAAGTGTAGGCTCAATGGCACTTTTTAAAAGTCCGCTAACGGCTAATATGGTTGCCTCTGGAATGCAATATAGTTTTTCAGAAGGATTAGATAACTCACTTCTTGGAAACAAATCTGGAAGTGTATTTGCAGCCGAAAGTGTTGGTGGGGCTGCCTTCGGAGCGTTAGGCAACCATTGGTTAAGCCAAGTTGAACTGCCATCAGAGACTACTTTTAAAGCCGCCAAAGAGAAAAGATCTATTATTCTGCAATTAATAGGAATCGCAATAATAATAGGAGCTTTTATAACTATGGTTGTTAAAAATGAAGATCGATTTAGGCATAGAACAGAAATATGTCAAGCTATAATTATTAGTTCTGGAAATTCATACAAAGGCGAGCTAACTTTAGATTATGAATTTAGAGTAGGAAATAAGATATATAAGGGAGCTGCGGGGCCTTATACAAAAATACCATCCAGAAATTACTCTGATTTTCAAGGTAAATCGTTCTCTGTCATATATGAAAAGAACAAACCAGAAAATAGTGGTCTATTATTAACTCCTTCTAATTTCGAGAGATACAATATTCCATATCCTGACAGTCTAAAATGGATAGAAAAAAAGTATTTTATGAAATAATAGGTATAACAAAGCCACTCGTTGTAGCTTTGTTAAATCCATCCGTTGCCCCCATGTTGTTGAAAGTTTTAGCCTAAACGAGACTTTCAACTGCACTCCGCTGTTATAGGTGTTCGGACGGATGTTTTCCGAGGAGACGCTACGCTTAACTCCTCGGAGTAAAAATAAAGTGGAAGTCTTATACGGCCAAAAGCATTTAGCCAGTCATTGTTTGGTTATCGAGGTGCATAATTTACCATTGCTACTAATGGTAGGAACTGATTGGGTTAAAAACATACGAACTAATGAAGTAAAATGGGATGCTAATGTCAATGCGTCTACTCGATTTGCTATTAATTCTGAATGGCAATACTTCGGGAAGGCAGGCACGACTTATTTTACTGCTAATGGTACCCGACAAGTAATATTAGGTGATAACGGGCACTGGGATTATTTAAATAGTCAACGTAATTTAAATTGGAGGGAGTTTACAAGTCAAGTTAATGAATTAAAACCAATGCTGGATGCGACCGCTACCGGTAGTTTAATCGCTGTTTATGGTTTAGCTGCTTATGCCTCTGGCGCAACTGGAGGTCTTGGATTTACTTACACATCGGCAGGAAGTGGCTTCGCAGATTTTTCAATACAAATGTTTTATAACAAAGGAGATATTTATAAAGTTAATTGGACAAGCATGGGAGCCGCTATTTTTCTAAAAAGTCCATTAACAGGTGGAATTTTAGCTTCAGGAGGTGAATTTACTTTAGAAAAAGGATTTGAAAATTCATTGTTTAAAGAAAAGGCTTTTGAAAGCTTTCTTTTCGAGTCAACTATAAACAGCTTAACTAATAAATTTGGAGAGGCTGGAAGTAATTCAATTCTAAAATATAACGGACCTGGTAGTAATTTTTATCAATTCAAAGCAGGAGTTCTTTCTAATATTGGGCCATATTTTTTAGGTAATGGATATTTAAAAACAGAAATTAATTACCAAAATGATCAAAGAAATGGGGGAAATAAATAATTTACTAAAAAAAAATAATCAAGTGATAGCACTTGTGTTACTTGTTCTCATGTTTAGCTTAATGCTTCTATATTCTCATCGGAAGAAGAATAATTTAAAAGATGATATGGTTATTACTGTTGGGCAAATAGTCAATGTTCGTAATGGATACAAACTTAATATCGATATTACCTATGAATTTATCAGGAAGCAAAAAAAAGAAGAGCATTCAGATTTGCGGGTAGCACTTTCATATGCAGAAGGAAAAGAATTGTTATATCAATATTTTCCAGTTATATATCAGAAAAGTAACCCGAATAATTGCCAACTGCTTATATCTCCATTAGATTTCAAAGAATATAATATTCCTTATCCTGATAGTTTACAATGGGTAAAGGAGAAGTATTTCAAAGGGCAATAAGTGTATTGTATTTTATAGTAACAAAATCAAGCTTACTATTATCGCGACAAAATCAAGCCCACTATAATCGGGCTTGGTTTTGGTATATTATCGAGGTGAATAATTTACCATTGCCACCAATGGCAGGAACTGATTGGGTTAAAAACATCCGAACCAACGAAGTAAAATGGGATGCTAATGTCAATGCGTCTACCCGATTTGCAGCTAATTCTGAATGGCAATATATAGGCGCTGTAGGTACAACCTATCATACGGCTAACGGTACCAAACAAGTATTTTTAGGCGATAATGGACATTGGAGTTACATAAATAATCAACGGAATCTTAATTGGGGTGAATTTACTGGTCAGATTAATGAATTAAAACCCATGCTGGATGCAACAGCAGCAGGGATAACTGGAACAGTATATGGCTTAGCCGCAGCAAGCGGAGGATTTACTTCATCTCTACTTACAGGATTAGGTTCGGGTGTTGCTGATTTTACAGCTCAAATGGCTTTTAATGGGCAAGATATAAATGCGGTTAACTGGACAAGTGTAGGGGCGATGGCTCTTTTCAAAAATCCACTTGTAGCAAGTACAGTTGGATCAGGGCTGGGGTATAGTTCTGGATTTGGTTTTAAGAATTCATTTGCATTTGGAGAAAAAACGAATGTTAAGTTTGCAAGTGAAACTATAGGAGGGCATTATTTGCAGAATTTGGGGCTAATAAATGGATTAATAATGTTTCATTTACTGAAAAAACATTTAGTGAATTTGCAGCTAGATTTTTAACCAATTATGGTGCCAATATGCAAAACAATACGTTCCAATTTGTACGTTCAGAACTTAACGGAGAGAATAAAAAATAAAAGTATGGATGCATCAGAAAAACGACCAGTGGTTATTCGATTTGTATTTATTGGATGTATCATAACAGCTTTTTTAATTTTAGTATATTTTAATAATAAGAGGTTTGAACGAAGAAATGAAGTAATCTCAGCTATTGTTACCGACCATGGAACAAGTCATAAAGCAGATCTGATATTATACTACGAGTTTAATATTTTAGGAAAAGCATATAAAGGAGAAGCAATGTATAGTATAGGTCAAGGTAATTACAGTGATTTTCTAAATAAGAAATTTCCAGTAATTTATGAAAAAGATCATCCTGATAATAGTGGCCTATTGTTGTCTCCTTATGATTTCAAAGAGTATAATATACCCTACCCAGATAGCTTAAAATGGGTAAAGGAGAAGTATTTTAAAGGGAAATAGGTGTATTGTACTTTATAGTAACTAGTAGTATTCGGTGATAATGGCCAATGGTGTTTTATTAAAGTTTCAACAAATCTTAATTGGGGAGAATTTACTGGTCAGATTAATGAATTAAAACCTATGCTGGATGCGACCGCTACAGGTAGTTTAATAGCTGTTTATGGTTTGGGTGCTGTTAGTGGCGGAGGATTCACTCAATTAAGTTGGGGAACTCTGGGGAACTTTTTTGGAGATGCTAGTTTGCAAATGGTAATGGGAAATGGAAGTTTTCAAGAACGACTTTACAATGTAAACATAGCTCAATCTTTAGCCATGGCAACATTTAAGGTGCCAATAACAGGTGTTGGATACGGTTCTGCATTTCATTTTTCTATTGGCAATCAATTTAAGCAATCCTTAGTTTTTGGAAATAAAAGTGCCGAACTTTTTGCTGTTGAAACGCTTATGGGAGGAATTGGTGGTAGTGTCTCCGTTTACGGTATGAATAATCTCCAACAGTATAATCCGGAGCTTTCTTCGTTTGTTTCTGGTTATTTAACAACTATAGCACCATCTTGGGGGTCAACACAACTAACGGAAGGTTTAAAGTATGAATATAACTTTCCACTTAAAAGTCATGAATAAATTTATTGAGAAAGATCAACTGGTACAGAGAGTATTGTGGTCGTTGATAATTGTTTTAGGAGCCCTTATTATCTTTTTTAGCTATAGGAGATCTGATAAACGTACCCAAATTACATCAGCTTATATAACTGAAATAACTATGGAATATAAAGGAGGAATGAATGTGCGTTATCAGTTTACAGTAAATAACACTGTGTATTCAAATGTAGATGCTATTTCAACTATCGGTTTCGCATCTAAAAGTTCTTTTTTGCATAGATATTTCCCTGTGATTTATGAGCCAGAAAATCCTAAGAATTGTAATTTAATGTTAGCTCAATTAGATTTTGAAGAGCATGATATACCTTATCCGGATAGTTTACGATGGATACAAGAACGTTTCTATCCCCATTTAAAGATTAAATAATGGACAGTAAAAAAAAATTATAGTATAAACTAAACTTCGATATTTACCCATATCCAGACAGTCTAAATTGGGTAAGAAGAATAGTATTTCAAAGACCAAAGTGTATTGTACTTTATAGCAAACAAAACCAAGCCAGCTAATCGGGCTTGGTTTTGGTATATTGTCGAGGTGCATAATTTACCATTGCTACTAATGGTAGGAACTGATTGGGTTAAAAACATACGAACTAATGAAGTAAAATGGGATGCTAATGTCAATGCGTCTACTCGATTTGCTATTAATTCTGAATGGCAATATATGGGTACTGCAGTACTTTAGTTGACCTAACAACTGAAAGTCTTATGGATCATATCCAAAGGAATATTTTGAAACCAAGAAATAAATTAATTGATATCTCCCTATAATTGTTTATAATATTTTTTACATTATAATTGTAAGTTCTCCTCAACAAAAAAAGTCCGGAGATTTCAAATCCACCGGACTATTCAACAATTACTTATATAATTCTTTTCGTTAAACATTTGTATTTGATCGAATAAGGGTTAACAGAAACGAAATTACCGCAAGTATTAACAATAAATGGATAATATAGCCAGCATGCCATACTGTTAATCCTAGCAGCCATCCTATAACAAGGATTACTGCTATTAGATATAAGATGCTTCTCATGTTACTAGGTATTAGGTTTATAAATTTGGAGAACCGTCATCAATGAATTCTTCATGTGCATTTCGTTGAATATCAGTTTTGTTTGGTTCTTCGTTGTCATTTCCGTCTTGTTCTTCGTCATTTTCTTCTTCCTTGTCATTTTCATCATCTCCTATTGGTTCATTCCACTTAGGATCTTCCCGTGATGGATCTTTTCTTTCCGGATTATTTCGATCAGGATGTGTTGGATCATTTTTCCATGGTTCCTGTTCAGGACGAATTTCCGGATGATGAGGATCAGGGTTAATTTCCGGATGATTTATGCCAGCCTTGCCGCCATAACCCATTTTGTGTTGTTCATTCATAATACATTTAATTATAGCTAAGTTGAATAGTAGGAAAATGATGCCAAGCACTTTTTTAACGATTATTGCTATATGTATCTATAAATAAGTGCGTTATAAAGAATTGTAGTACCCACTATAGGGTACTCAATCCCCATAAACTAGATATCCAATTAAGTATTGTATAGTTTAAAAAAACGCCTTTGAAAGCCATTCAATCAATGTTTTTACCATCAAGTCGGTAATTAAAAAGTGTTGGCACAGTCCTTTCACTTATACTATTGAAGAAATCCAATTTTCTTCACTGAACCATGAATATGCCCCATGAAATGAAAACCTTAAGTGAAATAATGGAAAAGCTTCGGGTTGAAAAAAACGATAATGAGTTCAGAATGACTAACGAAGGTTTTAAAGCAGTTAATTCTGATCAGGTGTTTAAACCAGATGATTTATTGATCACTAAAACTTATCGTTTTGAAGGAATGAGTGATCCTGCAGATAATTCGATTCTGTACATAATAGAGGCAAATAATGGACTGAAAGGGTATGCTTTAGATGCATATGGAACCTATTCAAATTATGATAATGCAGCTTTTGATGATTTTCTGGCCAAGGTTCCGGTTCATGAAGCTAAAGAAGAAAAATAACACGATTAGTAATCTAAATTTCTCAAATATGAAAAATAACTTATTGGTTTTAGCTGCTGTAGCAGTATGCTTAACTTCTGCTTGTCAGCAACGAGCTGACAAGAAGGCCAACGATACAACTGATTCTCTCGGTTATGTAGATACGAACAAGATCGCCCAAGAACGAGCTGATACTATGAACAATAGTATTAGTAACAACGCAATGAAAGATGATGCTGATTTTCTAACAACCGCTTACAATGATGGTATGTTTGAAATTGATGCGGCAAAGCTTGCACAGAAAAATGCGGCCTCTGCTGAGGTAAAAGAATTAGCGAAAAAAATTGAATCAGATCATGCAAAGGCTAATGAGCAAATTTCAATGATTGCCAGCAAAAATAATATCACGCTTCCGACAGCATTAAGTGAAAAGAAACAATCGAAATATGGCGATTTGGCCAAAGTAACAGGTAAAGAATTTGATAAAGAATACATCAAAGAAATGGTTAAATGCCATGATGATGCTATAGATGCTTTTGAGAAGAAATCAAAAAATGCCAATAATACAGAAATACAGGATTTTGCAGTTAAAACTATTCCTGTATTAACCGCTCATAAAACTCAGGCAGACGTTATTAAAGAAAAAACAGATAAAATGTAAGAAAGGGAAATGGCTGAGGCCAGCGAAGTGCTGGCCTTAGTATTTATTTATTCTATTTCTTCTTTTTAGCCGATTTAGCCACTGTATTATACTCGAGTGAAAGGTTTATCCAATAATCAAGATCTGCTTTGGTTTTAAGCACCGTTTTATTAACATAAATAAATCCTTTCATGGATCGGCCGTTATGGATCATTTCACTGGTTCCGTTGCGTGAAAGTACCTCTTCTTGGAGGTCTGGGTTTAAGCGACACATAATATCATCGTTTCTTACACTGATACACATCTTATCGTTTACCATAAAAGTAAGTCCTTTAAACATGGTTTTTTCTGCAACGTCAGGTAATTCGGCTAATGATTCCCGAATTCGTTGCGCAAGTTGTTCATCATAACTCATTAGAAGTGGATTTGAGTGAACCTAAAGCTACTAAAAAGAACATTGTCATGGCCGATCTGCTTAAGTCTAAATGATCAACACTTATTAGTATATTTCTGTTAAATTTGTTAGTACTAACTACATCCATGAAATACAGACAAATACTACCCCCGGATTATTTATCAAATTATGTACAGTATTTCTGGACACTGGAAAGTAGTGTTCCTACCTCATTTGGAACAATTGCTGATGGTTGTCCGGGGCTTATATTTCAGCAATCGGGTGGTGAGACTTTTTACCAGAATGAGAAGCATTTACCAGGGTTCTTTCTGTACGGACAGGCAACAAAATTTGCAGAAATTAACTCTCCTGAAAAGTTTAGTACAATCGGTATTTGTTTTTATCCTCATGCTTTAAAATCGGTATTCGGGTTAAATGCTCATGAACTTACTGATTCATGCCTGGATTTTAACCTGTTTTCTAAAAAACAAGGTGATCAATTGTATGAGCGATTACTCAATTCGACTTCCGTTGATGACCAAATAGAATTTTTATCCCAGTATTTACGAGCTCAGATTAATTTGAATACAACTGATGCTGATGAAATTATTCAATACAGTTTATCTCAAATCGTTAAATCAAAGGGTGGAATTCCGTTAAAAGATCTACATGATGATCTGCAATTATCGGAACGGAGTTTTGAGCGGAAGTTTAAACAAAGTATCGGCATTTCACCAAAACTGTATGCAAGAATTTGTCGCTTTAAGGTGTCGCTGAATCAACTTAAAAACAATGATTTTCAAAAACTCTCAGATATTGCCTATGAAAACGACTATTCTGATCAATCCCATTTCATTAGGTCATTTAAAGAGTTTGCGGGCTTCTCCCCTTTACAGTACCCTAAACTGGTAAATGTGGTTATTGAAAATACCCCGACCCAATAGAAACCATCACTGTCGGTTTTATTCTATTTTTCCGTGGATAAGTGTGGCAACTTTGTTCTATACAAATGAACATCAAAATGAAACTACTTATTTTCGGATCAACAGGAACTATAGGCCGTCAGCTTGTTGAACAAGCACTTGATCAGGGACATACAGTTACGGCATTTGTCCGTAACCCTTCTAAAATTACAGTTGAACATAAAAACCCTCGACTTATTCAGGGCGATGTAATGGATCTCTCAACTGTAGAAAAGGCAATGTATGGGCACGATACAGTTTTATGTACTCTCGGCGCGGGTAATAAAGGTGTGATCCGGTCTGAAGGTACCAAACATATCATTGATGCCATGAAAAAAACTGGCGTTCAGCGACTCATTTGTCAGACTACTTTGGGTGCAGGCGACAGCCGTAGTAACCTCAATTTTTTGTGGAAACATATTATGTTTGGCATGCTCCTCCGCAAAGCCTATGAAGATCATCAATTACAGGAAAAATATGTGAGGCAAAGCAATCTCGACTGGATTATCGTCAGACCGGGAGCATTTACGGACGGAGCGCGTTCAGGAATGTACCGACATGGTTTTTCGGTGAACGATAAGTCGCTTAAGCTAAAAATTTCGCGTGCAGATGTGGCTGATTTTATGTTAAAGCAATTAATCGACAATACGTATTTGCATAAAACACCGGGACTTTCTTATTAAAGTATATTTCCACTTTGTGAGGGTAATGGCTAAGATAAGATTACCAAAACCTATAATAGGTCATTATGAAGCATGAAGAATCTTTATGCTTCATTGCGTTTTCTGTTGACGCTTCTTTGTTCCTCACGTTTTGCTAAAAACTGAGCCTGTACCCCTTTGATAGTTATTTTAGTTTATCAAAAATTATTGCTAATTTTCAAGGTAACTATCCATTCGGTCTCACTCCTTCCATTGTATTTGTCCAAACTTAATTTATCATGAAACGCAGTAATTTCTTAAAACTTACTGGTCTTGCACTTGGAGCTAGTGCATTTCCACCTGTGTTTGCTTTTGATACGGAGAAAGCAAAGAAAATTAGTTTTGCATCATGGTCGGATATCAGGCAACAATTCCTGCTCGAATCCGGTAAAGTTCATATGTCGCAAATGCTGCTGGCTACTAATCCAACCGAGGTTCGCGAAGCAATTGACCATCATCGCAAAATGCTGAATGAAAATCCGGTTGAATATTGGGAAAATAACTGGATAGCGATGGAACAAAAAATGCGTGAAGCAGCGGCTCGTTACATCAACTCAAGTGTTGATGAAGTTGCCTTAACTGGCAGCACAACAATGGGTTTAGGCATTCTGTATACAGGTCTAAAATTAAAGGCTGGCGACGAAGTTTTAATGACTACACATGATCATTTCTCTACGGAAAGATCAATCGAGTATGCGGTAGAAAAGAATAAGGCCACTGTACGAAAAGTTGTTTTGTATGAAGATCCTGCAACAGCTAAAGCAGATGAAATGGTTGATATACTCATCAAAGCAATAAAGCCGGAAACCAGAGTTATTGCGGTTACATGGGTACACTCATGCACCGGAATGAAACTCCCTATTAAAAAGTTTTCAGCTGCGATAAAAGCTGTAAATGCATCTCGATCACCGGAAAAACGAATTTATTTTTGTGTTGATGGTGTGCACGGATTTGGAGTTGAAAATATTGATATAAAAGATATGGGCTGTGATTTTTTTACAGCCGCTTGTCATAAATGGATTTTCGGTCCACGGGGTACAGGGATTTTATTTGGTAAAAAGGATGCCTGGGATATGATGGTACCAACAATTCCGTCATTTGATAAGGTATATGCCGAGTGGCTAGGACTAATACCAAAAGATCAACTAACATTTGGCGACATTTTTAACATGGGAGGATTTCATTCTTTTGAAAACCGCTGGGCATTAGATAAGGCATTTGAGTTTCATTTTAAAGTAGGAAAAGGCAACATTGAAGAGAGAACTCACGAACTCAATACAATGCTGAAACAAGGTCTTAAAGAGATCAAGCATATAAAATTATATACGCCTGTTTCAAGTGAGCTTTCTTGTGGAATTAATTGTTTTGATGTGGATGGACTAAAACCTGATGAAGTAGTGAAGCGTTTACATTCCAAAAATATTATTGCAACTTCATCACCTTACCGGATTAGTTATGCCCGTTTAACACCAAGCATTATCAACACAGAAGAGGAGGTAAAAAGATGTATTAGTGAGTTGGAACGAATTAAAACCTAACCGCCTGGAAAATCAAGCGGCTAGATGTTAGCCAACTTTACTATCTTCAGTAAATGAATTGTATAGGTATTGAAGATCCACTTTTCCGTTTGCAGTTAACGGTAATTCTTCAATGAAAACCACTTGTACCATCGTATGATGAATGGTGAATTTATCACGAAGAAATTCAATTAGTCGTTCAGGATCAATTTCAGCATCCTTTTTGATAAACACTGCGATTTTTTTATCATCAATGTTCAGGCAAGCAAGTTGGGCGCTATTGAAATCCAACTTTAAATAATTTTCCAATTCATCCAGGTTAACCCTGTTTCCGGCAATTTTAGCAAACCGTTTTAAGCGACCGATTATAAAATAATAACCATCGTTATCTACTTGAGCCAGATCACCTGTTCTTAACCAAAGTGGTTGTTCATAAATGGCCAAGTCATCTCTGTTTTGTGCATAACCGCCAAAAACATTCGGTCCTCCGTAAAGCAATTCACCTGAGTGCTCATCAATGATGAATTTTCCGTTTTTAAGCGGTTTGCCAATCGATCCTTTTTTCGATTCAAGATCTTGCGGAGGTAAATAAGACATTCGGGCCGTAGCTTCTGTTTGGCCGTACATAACAAAAAAGCGACAGTTTTTTTCCTTTGAATATTGATAAAATTTTTCAATCAAATCAGTATTTAACCGACCTCCAGCCTGGGTAAAATACTTTAAACTTGGCAAGTCATAGGCATAGAAACCTAATCTATTAAGCATCTCGTATACAAACGGTACGCCGACAATACTTGTAAATTTATAACTCTTAAATGTTTGCCAAAAGGTTCGTTTTAGCATGTCATCAACCGCTGTGTATATCCTCCCTCCTTTTATTGAATTGGTGGTTAAAACAGAGAAACCGTAAGAATAATGTATAGGTAGGCATAGCGGTGTTTGATCACTGCTTTCAATCGGTAAATAATCGATGATCGATAGTGCGTTTTCAACCACATTTCGCTCTGATAGCTTAACAAGTTTAGGTGAGCCTGTTGTTCCTGATGTGGATAATAAAAGTTTTATCTGATTGTCTATTTCAAATTTTCTCGGTTCGTTAGAAATGAATAACGGGAATAATGATATGCTTTCAATAAGGTGATAGTCAGGAATAACTTCACGGGTTTTATCCACCACGCACATTGGTTGATATTGTTGTTCCAATGCTTCCTTTAGTTCTTCAGCAAGTGTTTCACTGAACAAGGCAATTGTCGCATTTTCAATATTCCAGCAAGAAAACAACGCTGCTAATGAGGCGATGGAATTATCCGTATAAATAAAAACGAGAAACCTGCCTTCGGTTTTTAGCGGTATTTCAACGATTAACTCATTAATAGTACATTCTTTCTCACTTTCTAAATCAAAAAAAGACAATGATTGATTTGCGTAAATAAGATCTAATAGCTTCATAATTAATCAAAACTGATATTATACTTCTGCAATTGAGATTTAACATTTGAATAGGTATCCATTTGAAGTACATCTTTATCATTAAGCTGAATCTCAAATGCATCCTCGAGTTCAGTGATCAATACCATGTGACTGATTGAGTCCCATTGTGGAAATGTTTGATAAGCTAATTGATCATTTACTTTGTCTTTACGGATACCCAGTGCGTTTGAAAATACGTTTAGTAGTTTTTCTGAATTGTTCATAGTTACAATTGTTTATGAGCCGTCAATTCTTGCTCTTTTATTTTTTGCGTTAAAAGTTTACTATAAAGAACCGCTCCTTTGTGATTAAGGTGTGCGTCATCATAGAATAGGTTTTTATCTCTAAAACTTGAATGATTGGTAAAGTCAAATACAGGTATATTGTTCTTTTCAAAAATTGCATTTAAAATTGCCCTTGACTCAGTTTTCCGATCATCAAATTGTTTAGGAGAGAAGACAAAAATCAGTTTTACGTTATTTGCCTTACATTCAGCAATAATTGAATTAATAAGTGCAACTCTCTCATTATCTACAGGTTCAGTATTGCTGTAGTAGAGCCTTGCATTTCTCTTTCCTCTGCCATATAAAGGCTCATACCCATTGCAGTCAATATCCCTGCATCTCATATTATTATTCCTGAAAATGTTATAGAATTTGGTGTTATAACGGTACAAATTTGACGTATAACATATTTGATCAGATAGTGTCAGTTGTAAAGATTCTTTAGATTCGGGTATAATATTAAAGAACGGAACCAGGAATCGTTCTGCATTAGTTTTATCGCCTACCAAAGATGATTCAAGCTCACGGTTATTGATATCAATAATCATTAAACGAGTTTGATGGTTCCGAAGTGAATGCTTAATCAATACGTTATAATAATAGATTCCAGCAGCCTCCATTCCTGCGTTAAAAGCATTTTTGTTTAACTGTTCTGCGAAAACAGCAGGTACATATTGATGCAATGCCCTTGAATTACCATAAATGATTATATCATACTTTTTATCGGTCATAAAATAATCCTTTACTTTTTTATAGTAACCACAATTGGTCTTAACAATCTTTGAGTCAAAGTATCGTCCGATAAACCAGTCGGTTGCCGCGAAAACAATAACAATTATTCCCAGTTGAATGAATAACCTTTTCATTGTAGAGTAGATTTAGTAAAATTTCCCAATAAGTGATGTTTTTATAGCCAAATATGGTAGGGCTACTAAAAAATGTCCATTACATTGAACAAAATATCTGCTAACTGATTGCTTATTATCTAATACAAACGCAAAAACAGTATTTATTCCATTTTTTCAGTGCAATCATCAACTTATTATCAAATTTTACGCCAAATAATTGGTACTCAATTATTTGCTACAACTGAAGGCTTTTTATTTTGTTAGATAAAAGTTTACTGTAAATCGTAGCTCCATCATGGTTTAAATGGGCTGCATCATAAAACAAACTATTATTTTTAAACTGGGAATCTGTAGTAAAATCTAACACATCGAGATCGTACTTCTTAAAAATCGAATTTAAGATGGTACGTGACGGTGTCCGTCGGTCATCAAATTGTTTAGGCGAAAAGACAAAAAGCAGTTTTACATTCTTTTTTTTGCATTCTTCAATAATTGAGCTCAAAAGAGAGATTCGTTCTGAATCTATAGGTTTAGCCGAATCTTCATATATCCTAATGTCTCTCTTGGCATTTCCATAAAATGGACTGTAGCCCTTAAAATCTGAATCTTCAAAACACTGAGCACTATTCCTATAAATGTTATAGAATTTAGTGTTATAGCGATACAAATTTGAAGTAAAGCAAATCCTTTCTATCAGCGATAAGTTCAGTATTTCTTTAGTTTCTGGAACAACATTAAAATATGGCACTAAAAATTTTACCGCAGTATATTTATCACCAACTATTGATGCCTCAAGTTCCCTGTTATTTATATCAATAATGAACAGTTTAGGCTGATGAGACTGGAGGTAATACCGAATTAGTACATTATAATAGTATAAACCCGTTCCTTCCATTCCGGCATTTAGCGCGCTGGTATGCAGTTTTTTTTCAAAAACAGTGGGAATATACTGGTGTACAGCTCTGGAATTGCCTAAAATGATGAGATCATATTTTTTATTAGAAAAAAAGTAATCACTTATTTTTTTATAGGCACCACAATTGGTTTCAACAACCTTTGAATCAAAATATTTTCCAAAAGCCCAATCTATTAAGGTAAATGCCATTATTACAATACCAATTTGTAACAAAAGCCGTTTCTTTTTAAACTCCATACTATTAAAATTTCATGTAGATAAAACCACTTTGATTAAATACTCCAAGTAAAACAATAAGAACAAGTAATGAAGCCATATATGCACTATTAATTACAACATTGGCTTGACCGCTTATGCTAAATTTGTTCTTAAAGAATTCTTTCTTGAATTCATAAACAAGTAAAAGAGCTGTAACTGCGAGCAACAGGTACTTTCCTACTATATCAAGCTCTACCGGACCCGGAATTGTTAAAATCCGTTTGATAATCATTAATGCTTCTCCTATGGTATCAGATTTGAAAAAAATGCGTGTAAAGGAAACTAATAGGAAAGTAATGCATACTGAGCCTACATATAATAATTTTTCAGGAATGTCAATGGTGACGTACTTGTTCCATAGTCGATCTTTTATATCACCTAAAATGATGAAAGTTCCGTGCATCATTCCCCAAACTATAAAGGTCCAGTTGGCGCCATGCCAAAATCCGCTAATGAGGAATACCAGGAAAATGGCGCTATATATTTTAGTTCTTTTCGCTCTGCGACCGCATAAAGGAATAAAAATGTAATCTCTTAGCCAAGATGAAAGGGTAATATGCCACCGTTTCCAGAAATCGGAAAAGGATACTGCAAATAACGGATGGTTAAAGTTTTTGGTGAGTCTTAATCCCATCATTTTACTAACTCCCATTCCTATGTCGCAATAACCAGAAAAATCACAGTACAGTTGTATAGTAAAAAAGATAGTGGCTACAATCAACGCCCCAGATCCGAAGGTTTCAGGAGCATCATAAACCTTGTTTACATAAATTGCAAGCCTATCTCCAACCACCAGTTTTTTGAAAAAACCAATCAAACATAATTTTAAACCTTCTTCGATAAGCGTCGGATTTATTTGGATTTTACTCTTAAGTTGTTCCAAAAAAGGTCCGGGACGTTCAATTGGACCGGCCAATATTTTTGGAAAGAACAGAAAATAATTAGCCAGGGTAATAATGTTTTTTTCTGGAGATAAATTACCTCTTTTAATTTCAATCAGATAACTAATCGATTGAAATGTCATGAAAGATAATCCTACGGGTAATAATATTGATACCAGATTAAAATGGACCTTTGATCCGGAAATGGCTGAAAGAAAATTGAAATTATCAATAAAAAAATTAGTGTACTTATAATAGATGAGAATGCCCACATTTAAGAGGATACCTATTATATAAACCATCTTTCTTTTATCAATTTTAAACTGGGTAATTGCTATTCCGATTAAATAATTGACAAAAACTATTGCTATTACCAGCCAGCAATAATGAATCGAAAAGGAAGCATAAAATATTAAGTTGGCCGCTAAAAGTACATAAGGTTTCCATCGGTCATTAATAAGACCGAACAGCGGCAATACAATTAATAAAAATATTATAAAGGAAAATGAATTGAAATACATATTCCGGATTAGTTATAAGAGCATTAAAGAACAATTTAGATTTACTTAGCTACCGTTTACCGAAATCCTGAAAACAATCTCTACGGAAAAAATCAGAATCGATAGGCAAAAAAATTCTTGCTGATAAGCAATTGTTAGATAACGCTAAATCAGAAATAACTGATGGTCAATATGTAATTTAGTTCGGACAAACGGCGGACCTTCGTCGATATAATAAATTTTGTACGTTCCGAGGATTGAAAAGTTAGGAGAAGTAAATTTTATAAAGGGAAGGTCATTAACAATAGATAGAAATTTAATGGTTCGTTCAGAGTGCAGCGTTTTTGTAATGCTATAAAAACCTCCTACTCCTTCAGTACAACAGTCAGAATCTCCGGTTAAATAAGCTTGATTGGTACCTAAAATTGGTTTGGGAGATGGTTCAGGATCCGCTGAAACCTGATGATGCGGAGTTTTTGAATTACAAGTGTCTGAACAGTCAGCAGTTATTAGGTTTTCCATAACGAAACGACTAATACTACAGGCAAGTCCGATAGCTATATTAGCAATAAAGAATAGTATTAATACAATTGCTATTAGTTTTTTAAATGGGTACAACAGCTTGATCATCTTGTGATTAATAAGCACAACAACTGTATACCAAAAAATACTTGTTTAGACACCTATGTCTGTTTTTCGAAACAAACCGCTTATCTAGAACATTTAAATAAGTCGAAAATGCGTGATTGGAGAGCATAATGTTGAATTTTGACAGGTTTTCAATAATTATCTATCAAATATTGCTCCAAGGATTACTACGTGGTTTTAACTTTAAATTAAAAGTTATTAGAAGTTGATAATCTGGTATTTATTTTACTTTGTAGGTAATTAGAAAATTGCTTGGCTAATCCAATTAATTCGTTTAAAGCTAATTCTTCTACGGTCGGTTGTACGGCTTATTTATAACTCAAATAATTTTAAAAAAACCGGACTGATACTTCTTCAATCCGGTTATAAAATCTATGCTTTAACTTGTTCGTCAACAAACTGGCGAAGTTCTTTTGCTGCTTCCACCATTTCAGTGAGAGCTAGCCGAGTTTCTTCCCAATGGCGAGTTTTTAAGCTACAATCAGGATTTACCCATAATTTGTCAGGAGAAATAACAGCTTTTGCTTTCTTCATCAATTGAACCATTTCTGTTTTTGATGGAACTCGAGGCGAATGGATACCTAAACACCAGGTCCTATTTCGTTTGGATAATTAAAACTCTGCAAATGCATCTAATAAGTCCATTTGAGATCGAGAACATTCAATGGTGATTACATCAGCATCCATGTTAGCAATGCGTTTGATTATATCATTGAATTCTGAATAACACATATGCGTATGAATTTGCGTTTCATCCTTAACACTACTCGAAGATAGTTTAAAAGCCTCGATTGCCCACTTTAAGTAATCTTCCCAATCAGATTTTCGTAACGGTAACCCTTCTCGTATGGCAGGTTCATCGATCTGTATTATTTTTATTCCGGCCTTTTCTAAATCGGTTACCTCTGCACGAATGGCTAATGCAATTATCAACTGGTTCCCTAGTTTTAAACACCAGGTATTACAAAGATAGTACATGCTTAGAGGAGTGAATTCAGCACTTTTAGCCAGTTATTCAGGAATATTAGCTTTATCAAAAATTAGTATCAAAGGATAAGAAAAAATAATGCCTCCGAAGAGGCACTATCTATCAATCAGGAGATTGATCTATGAAGAAAAGTAATATGTTGCTTTTAAATGTGTTAAGTATCAGTTTAGTCCGCCTTGCCCTCTGTAAAGTTTTAGGGGTTCATTTAATGATAGCTTTAAAACGGTCATGTATTGATCTTTTTGAGCATCAGGTACATTAATAAACACTATACCTGGGATAGGACTCCAGGATACTTTACCCACTATTTTAGGTGATAAATGCTCCTGTGTGCCAACTACTTGTATGTCCTTAATTTTATTGTCAAGTCCCTTAACCATTATATTACCGGTTGTTTGTCCAGGCAAAAAGAGGTAAACCGTTGTAGAGTCTTTAGATAACGTACTGGCACCATAAAAATGTCCCTGAGGCAAACCAGCTAACGTTCCGTAAATTGCCTCCTGATGTTTTTTAGTCCACTTGCCTAGTTCCTTTAAAATATGTACTTGTTCAGTAGGAATGTTTCCATCCTTGTCCGGACCTATATCCAACAACAGATTTCCACCGTTACTAATTGCATCAGTAAAAATTGAAATGACTTCAAAAGGTGTTTTATAATTGGTATCATCCGGATGGTATCCCCAATTATTGTTAGTGGTCATACACAATTCCCACCAATGAAATTTAGGGCGGCTAACCGGGAAATTCTGCTCTGGTGTATCATAATCGCCATAACCTTGTAGCCTACCATTTAAGATTGCCTGTGGTTTTAATGATAAGATATCTGTTCTCACTTTCACACATTGCCACTCAGCAGCACTATGCTCCCAATCACCATCAAACCACCACAAATCTGGTTTGTAAGCTGTATTAACCTCATTGATCTGTGCCTGATAAAATCGTTGAAAGCGCTGCCAACGCTGCGGATTGTCGGCCACTTTATACCTGCTACTGTCTTTTAAAAATCCCGGATAATCAGGATAACTCCAATCGATAAGCGAGAAATAAGCGCCTTTTTTAATGCCATGTTTGTCTAATGCTTCATAAAAAGGTTTTAAAAGATCTCTTTTGGCAGGCGTATTCTTAACAACATTAAAATGTTTCTGTTTAGTTGGCCATAGTGCAACACCGTCATGGTGTTTGGTCGTGATTACTGCATATTTTGCTCCACTTTCATTTATTAAATCCGCCCATTGCTGTGGATCATAATTTCGTGCTGTAAAGCCATCCATTTGTTTCATATAATCAGCATAACTGATCTTTTTATTATGAAAACTCCAGCTTTCATCGATACCGTTTACGGCATAAATACCCCAGTGAATAAAAATACCAAGCTTTGCATCAGCGAACCATTGCATTTTTTGCTTGATTGAATCAGGATTGGTCTTTTGTTGTGCTTTACCCTGGATACCGGCAAAGCATAGACAAAGAAGAAATAGGTATAATTTTTTCATGAACTTTAAATTGATCGATCTAAATGTGTATAACCGCCATCAACATGTATTAATTGTCCGGTTGTATGACTTGAGCGTTCTGATAGAAGAAACGCAACCATGTTGGCAATTTCTTCGGTTGTGGTCATTCGTTTTTCTAACGGAATTTTAGCCGTTATTTGTTGTAATTTCTGTTCAGGATCGGGTAATGACTGAATCCATTTTTCATATAACGGCGTATAACATTCGGCAACAATTACCGCATTTACCCTTATTTTGTATTTCAATAATTCAACGGCCCATTCTCTGGTCAGTGCATTTCTGCCGCCATTAGATGCCGCATAGGCTGATGTACCACCCTGTCCTGTTTCAGCTGTTTTAGAACCAATATTTACGATTGCTCCCTTGGATTTTATCAACTCCGGTAATGCATAGTGAGCTAACAGGTAATAATGAACCAAGTTTTTATGCAGTGATGCCATAAATGCATCGTAACTACCATTTTCTAAGCCTACTCCATCATTTACGCCGGCATTATTTACAAGTCCGTCAATTCTTCCGAAATGTTCAAGCACTGACTTTACCGCCTTCTCACATTCTTCAGGATGAGATAGCTCAGCTGTGACCTGAAAAGCCTTACCTCCTGAACTATTTATTTCACTGACTGTTTTGGTGTTATCTGCTTCATTACGGCCCACAATTACAGATATTGCCCCTTCAGCACTTAATGTTTTTGCAACCCCCTCTCCAATCCCCTTGGCTCCTCCTGTTACAATAATTACCTTATCACTTAGTTGTAAATCCATATTGAGATTTTTTTAAATAATCTATCCTGTTTTACGATTTAAAACAACACTAAAAACGGCCAAATAGAGCAATGAATTCAATTTGGTGAATTATTTTCTACCGACGCTTTCAGCGGGACTTACTTTTTTCATGCAGTGTTCTATTTCAATTGTATTCAAGAATGCTGCGCATGTTTTTCTTCAGCAAAAAAAAGTAAGCAAAAAATGCCGTCGCTGCGTACAGTTCTCCTACGGTTGGTGCTAGTATTTATATCATCTCCACCGAACTGTACAAGGCGATTTTTGCTTATATGATAATTATGCTTAACATTCACAAATGTGAAATCAAATCACCCAACAGATTAACCTATTCTTTTAGTCTGACACGTTTTTTGAACTTTTCTTCACCATTCACAAAAACTTTCAGGTAAAATCTTCCTTTCGGAAATCTACTAAGATCGTATGTAAATATTCCTTCTTTGAGTTGATTATATTTATGTTCTTCCACTATTACCGATCCGGGATCTGTTACCAGTTGCACCGTTACATCCTGTGCTGTACTCCCAAAATAATCGAGTGTGGTTTTATCATTAGTTCGGGTTGGAAATAAACCTACCGATAACATCTCTTTATTAATGGCATCTGGTTTTTCTCCCACCCTAAAATTGTATTCCCAACCAGCGCCACAATCAGATTCAAAAGCTTTTACAATCTCACCGTTCAGGTTCATCAGTCGGGCCGAACCACGACCTCCTGCTGTATTATACCAAAACTCCAATCCATCGCCTGCCGTATCAACCAATGCTAATGTATAAGCTCCAGCGGTTAATGCTAATGTATCACGGTAAATGGTGTTTGCTTTTAATGATCCTTGTTTTCTTCCCTGAAGAACTTCTCCCGAAGCATTCTTAAGAGCGTATGAGTTATGCTCGGGTTGTTGATTGGTATGAAGATAAAAAATGAGTTTTTCTGCATTTAAAGGTGCAGCTTCAAACGGAGCTTTTATAAAGTTGTCGGCCTCGTATGCATCCTTTTTGCCATTTACCTTTACCACCTTGGCGTAAAACTGGTTGGTACTTTTTTTCGCGTCAATAACGCCAGGAAGTGAAATCAAAACCGATTTACCAGACGGCATTTTACCAGCCCATTTAAATTGTTTTTTGGAAAATCCTTCCGTTCCATAGATCATTTCGAGGTTGGTGATTTCATTTTTTCCTAGATTTTTAATCAAGACTTTTGGATTCGCAACAGCCGGATTAGCTCTTTTATGACCATATTTGGATGATGGAACCACTATGTCTTCAATTGCTACATCATTCTGATTAGTTATCTCTTTATATTGAATCAGGTAGGCACTGATCACTTCGGCAGCACTTGGTTTAGATGAAATATAATCCTCCATTTTTGCCTGAACTGTATGAGTTGTTCCGGATTGTACTTTCAGATCGAAAATATCCGGTTGCATCAGATTTCCAGGGCACCAGTTGGCTCTGTCAATAATCCATGTTCCGGCTTGAGGATATAATGGATTATCTCCACATTTTTTCCAAATAGCACGTGTATCAATGAGTTTGTCGTCAAAAAACAACTGCCTGTATTTATTACAGAATTCAGCGCAATTATCAGGTTCATCCATTCCATGACCAGTTTGAACCAGTCGTAATCTTGCAAACAACACATTATTTTCTGCCTTAAAGCTAATTGGTTTTAAGGCCTGGTTAATAGGTTTAGTGGTATCTCCATAGCTAAAACTATCATCGTATATTTTCTGTATTGAAACAGGTTCTAACGCCGGTTTACCTTTAACAATCTCAAAATCAAGCGTAATTGCCCAACCCCTATCTTTATTCGGTTCGTAACCGGTATGCTTATATTCAATCTCTACACTATCACGTAAAAGTGAACTAAAGTCTGTTACGTCAACTTGCCATTCAAACTTCCATTTTTTATCAAATGCACCGCCATAAGGTGTAAGCATACGTGCAATTTCGTAATCCTGCACTTGCCCATTTTTTCCTTTGGTACGCATTATGCTGATCCGATCCATATAGTCCCAGTCTGCACAACGCATACTATCTGGACAAGCAAATTTTACATGCAGTATGATCTTTCGCACCGGAACATTAGCAGTAGGAAATACTCCCCATTTCTTATACGTATTAAAACCTTTAGAGGGATCGGTTACTACAGTAGTTTTGTTATGCGTTACTACGTGTGTGGTATCTGCAGCTTTTGTTTGCAAAAACGATATAGCAAGACATATGCTAAAAATTACTGCAAGGATTTTGAATCTGTTCATTAAAATAAATTGATATAAATAGTTAGGATTCCCTGGTATTCAATTCTGTAACGGGCTTATAAAGGAACTGTTCATAAAGCCTTTTCCACTAACAATTGACCGGGCCAATTTATAATTAATATTTTTCATTTTGAGCAACATTTAATAGTATTTTATCTTTTTTCGATGCATTTTTAACTGATAACTAAAGCATCACAGTGAATAAAAATTACTAGCATTTGATCCCCATAGTTTTCCTTTTTCACTATCAGTTAACTGAATGGTATTTAGCTTAGCAACTTCCACGCATTGCTGATACGACGCGGCTAACAGACAAACAGGCCAATCGCTTCCAAACATAACTCGCTCAACACCAAAGGCGTATAATGCTTCCTCTATAAAAGGCTTGAAATCTGTTAATTTCCAATTCTTCCAGTCCGCTTCCGTAACCATTCCTGATAGTTTGCAGTGTACATTCGGAAACTGTGCTATTTGATTGATATCTTTTTTCCAGTTCTCCATCTCCCCTGTCCGGATGGCTGGTTTTGATAAATGATCAATAACAAATAGTTGATCAGGGAAATGCTTTACTAAATCAATGGCTTGCGGTAAATGCTTCGGTAAAAGCAACAGATCATACGTGAAACCAAACTTTTTCAGTTTGGAAATACCACGACGAAAATCGTCCCGAAGCATGAAATTATCCGGCTCCGACTGGATGATATGTCTCATTCCTTTTAGTTGCTCAAAGGATGAATAATAGGCCAGTCGCTCTTCAATAGTATCCGCACACAGATCAACCCAACCGACTACTCCTTTGATAAACGAATGTTCTGCCGCCAGGTTCAACAGAAATTCGGTTTCAGCTTCTGATTGATCCGCCTGTACAGCAATACATCCGTCAACACCATTGGCTACCAGCATCGGAACTAAATCCTCAGGTAGGAAATCACGCTGAATAACTATCATTTCATCCGTTATCCAGCCGTCCCTCAACGGACTGTATTTCCAGAAATGTACATGAGCATCAATAATCATGGGCGCACAATTATTTGCGTTTTACTTTCAATTTCAGCACCGTGTCAAAGTCGTCACGAGCGACTTTTGTCAGATCGATTTTCAGCTGTCCTTTGCTAAATGAGTAGTTCAGCGCTGCATCGACATTGAACAACGATAATTTACTGGGCTTATAGGGAAAATTATCAATGATAATTTCAGTTTTATTGCTGTCGAAAACATGTAGATAGATCTCTTTATCTTTTTCGGTAATAACTCCCCAAGTTTGTGATTTAATTTCACTTCCTTTAGTTCCGTAAACTGAGTTACCATATTTCTGCATCCATTTTCCAACACTATCTAAACGAGTGCTAAATTCAGGCTGAATTTCTCCGTTTGGCATCGGGCCGATATTCAGCAAAAGATTCGCATTTAAGCTTGCCGCGTTTACCAATAAACGAATGATTTCATGCGCAGATTTATACTTGGTATCGGTTATGTTGTATCCCCAGGAGCCGTTAAGGGTTTCACATGTTTCTAACGGTAACTTATCTGAAGCTTCCTGAAAACTCAGACCTGATTTATTTTGGCCGGGTAAATCGCGCTCAAACATTTGAAAATCTTCTCCGGAAAACGGTGAAAGGTGATGATTGTTACCAATTAAGCACTGCGGTTGTAAAGTATGGATCAATGTATAAATCTCATCATAATGCCAATCAAGTCTTGAGCTTCTGTCTTTCTCACCTTCCGGAGCAGTTTGATCCCAATGACCGTCAAACCAGATACCTGAAATTTCTCCATAATTGGTTAACAGTTCGGTAAGTTGGTTTTTCATAAACTTAATGTAGTTATTCCAATCTCCTTTTTCTGTTCTTCCCGTTCCCTGTCCGGTTCTGCCGGTCCAGTACTGGTAATCGGTACGGTACCAATCTAAAAGTGAATAATAAAGTACCAGTTTGATACCTTGCTTATGACATTCATCGGCAAGTTGCTTTAACACATCTTTTCCGTAAGGCGTATTGGTAATTTTCCAATCTGATTGCTTTGTATCCCAATTACTAAAACTATCATGATGCCTGGTAATAAAAGTAATGTACTTCATTCCGGCGCCCTTTGCAGTCGCCACCCATTTTTGAGCATCAAACTTTTGTGGGTTAAAGAAATCCTGTAAATGTTTGTAATCAGACACATGAATATTCCGTTCATTCATTACCCATTCTCCGTGTCCTAATACACTTGAAACTCCCCAATGAATAAACATACCAAATCTGGCTTCCTGAAATAATTTTCTGGCTTCTAAGTTCGATGTCGATGGTTTATAATCCGCCTGAGCGAACACATTTACAGCATTTAACAATAATCCAAGAAGAACAACTTTTATCTTCATTTTATAGGTAAATTATTTATGAAATGGAACTACAGTTTGTTTGGATACGCCTAAACCATCGATACCTAACTCAACCACATCTCCGGCATTAAGATAAATCGGAGGATTAAACCCAAGGCCAACTCCCGCTGGGGTGCCTGTAGAAATCACATCACCGGGTAATAAGGTCATAAACCGGCTGACATAAGAGATCAGGAAAGGAATATCAAAAATGAAATTAGCCGTTGTGCCATCCTGCATTTTTTTACCATTTACCGTTAGCCACAACCGTAACGCATTTGCATCTTTAACTTCATCTTTGGTAACCAACCACGGACCTAAAGGCGCAAATGTGTCACAGCCTTTTCCTTTATCCCAGGTACCTCCTCTTTCGATCTGGAATTCCCGCTCACTAACATCATTATGCAAGCAATAACCTGCCACAAATTCCATCGCATCTGCTTCTGCTACGTAACGGGCTTTTTTACCAATAACCACCGCAAGTTCTACCTCCCAATCCGTTTTTACTGAATTTTCCGGAAGCATAATATCATCAAAAGGACCGCACAAAGCTGTGGTCGATTTCATGAAAATAACCGGTTCTGCAGGTGGAGTTGCGCCTGTTTCTTTTGCATGATCAGCATAGTTTAAGCCTATGCAGACAATTTTTGAAGGACGAGCAATTGGTGAACCTAGTCGGATGTTCTCATTAACCGTCTTCAGCTGACCATCCTGTTGTTTTATAAAATCGGCTAAACGATTTAAGCCGTTTGTTTCAAAAAATTGTTCGTTATAATCTTCTCCAAAAGCAGAAGCATCATACAATTTATCATTTATATAAACACCGGTTTTTTCTTTTCCAGCCTCGCCGTAACGTATTAATTTCATTCTTTCTTTATTAAATTTTTTTTGGTTTTGATTGTATTAATTAACTCAAGTTGTTAGGTTCAATAAGATGTTCCATCGGGGAAACTAGGTCGATCCGATGGAGTGCTAATTAGTTATTCAACTTAACAAATCCTCCGTCGATTGGGTAATCACATCCTGTAACAAAACCCGATTCGTCTGAACACAAGTATAAGGCCAGTGAAGCGATTTCTTCCGGTTGCCCCATGCGCCCGATAGGCTGGCTTTTTGAGAGTTTGTCGAACATGACCTCTTCTTGTCCGGGGTAGGTTTTAGCAATAAACCCATCTACAAAAGGCGTGTGTACGCGTGCCGGAGAAATACTGTTACAACGAATTTTGTCACCAATATAATCACGGGCTACAGATAAAGTCATGGCGAAAACAGCCCCCTTACTCATTGAATACGCAAATCGATCCGTAATGCCTACCAAAGCAGCAATAGAAGCCATATTAAGAATGGCACCGCCTCCATTTTTTTTCATTAACGGTATTGTCGCATATAAAGAGTTATAAGTACCCTTTACATTTACCTCAAACAGTTTCATAAAATCAGCTTCGGTAGTGGTATCTGCTTTGCCAATATGCGCAATTCCGGCATTGTTTACCAAAATATCAACCTTATCAATAGTTGCAAAAGTATCCAGCACTTTTTGTTGGTTGGTAATATCACAACCATGAGCAGTAGCTAAGCCTCCATCAGCTTGTATTTCCTTAGTCACTGATAAAGCAGCTTCTTCATTTAACTCGATGATATGAACAAATGCACCCTGCTTTGCAAAAAGCTTTGCAATGGCCCTGCCTATTCCACTTCCTCCACCGGTAATTACTGCCGATTTTCCTGTTAAACTAAACATGATTTAAATTATATTATAATGAAACGCCTCTTTTCCATGGAATAAAATCATCTTGTCCGAGCTGCACAGCTTTAGGTGTAGCCTCTCCGCTTGCAACTCTGATGCAATACTCAAGAATCTCTTCCCCCATTTCCTCCAATGTTTTTTCACCTCTGATAACCCCTCCACAGTCAATGTCAATAATATCAGGCATACGAATAGCTAACGAAGTATTAGATGATAGCTTAATCGTCGGACAAACAACATTACCTGTCGGTGTGCCCAAACCTGTGGTAAATAAGATCAACGTAGCACCGCTAGCTGCTTTCCCTGTGGTAGCCTCCACGTCATTACCGGGTGTACACACCAGATGCAATCCTGATTTTACGACGGGTTCCGTATAATCTAATACATCTTTAACAGGTGCAGTTCCTCCTTTTTTTGCCGCTCCGGCAGATTTTATTGCATCTGTAATTAATCCGTCATTAATATTTCCAGGTGATGGATTCATATGAAAGCCACTTCCCACCGCTTTTGCCTGTGCGTCATAGGATTTCATTAAACTGGTGAACTTTTCGGCAGCAGCATACGTTTCGCAGCGATCGACCAGATCCTGTTCTGCTCCAAAAAGTTCCGGAAATTCAGCCAGTAATACTTGTCCTCCCAAGGCCACCAATAAATCGGAAGTATGACCCACAGCTGGATTGGCTGAAATACCAGAAAACCCGTCTGAACCTCCACATTTAACACCAATACAAAGTTTACTGATCGGTTGAGGAGTTCTCACGGTCTTATTCGCCTCAATTAAACCCTCAAATGTTTTCTGGATGGCTTCAACAATCATTAATTCTTCGGATACCGCAGCTTGTTGTTCAAACAGGTAGATCGGTTTCTGGAAGCTAGGATTACGTTTTTTGATATCATTAAGCAGCAAATCTGTTTGCAAATGTTGGCATCCTAAACTCAGGATAGTGATACCTGCCACATTTGGATGATCTGCATAAGCTGCCAGCAGTTTGCTCAGCGTTTCACTATCTTGTCGGGTACCTCCACAGCCGCCTTCATGATTGAGAAATTTAATTCCATCCACATTGGGAAACATCCGGTCACTAATCACTATATCTTCTTCATGTAATAGTGTTTCCGGTAATATGGAGTTAATATCGTTTTGCTGCGTATATGCAGTTATTAGCTTTGAAACTGCTTTTCTGTATTTAGGTGAAGGAGCATACCCCAATTGCTGAAGTAAAGCATCCTTTATATAATCCAGGTTCCTATTTTCGCAAAAAACCGTGGGAATAAATAACCAATAGTTAGCCGTTCCAACCCGTCCGTCATTACGCAAATAACCATTGAAGGTTCTATTTATCCATTTACTTACATCGGGAGCTGTCCATTCATACTCTTTTTGCTTTTTATAATTTTCATTAGAAGCATGTTTAATATTATGCGTATGAATCAGTTCTCCTTTTAAAATAGGTTGAGTCGCTTTGCCGACCAACACACCATACATTATGATTTCATCACCAACTGCTAAATCTGTGGTTGCAAATTTGTGCTTAGCGGCAATATCATTCTGTAAAGCATAGTATTCATCCATAAATTCGATCACCTCATCTTTAGCCAGATCAATTAAGGCGATCAACACATTATCTGCCCTATGAATACGTAATACTTTTTGCGACATATTTAGTTGATTTTAAGCTGTTTTTCTGATAAAATTTAACGATTAGATGAGGTTTGGATACGATAACCTTTTAGTCCATACCAGGCTACTACTATAAAACACAGCAATGGTATTGAATAGGAAACTGCTATTGATTCCTTATCAGCCAGATACCCCATCAGGTAAGGAACAAGCGCTCCTCCTACAATTGACATGATAATCAGTGATGATCCTTTTTGTGTATGGCTACCCAGGTCTTTTATTCCTAACGCAAATATGGTTGGGAACATAATCGACTCGAAAAAGAAGATCGCCATAAGTGAATACACGGATAGCCAACTATTTCCTAACACAACAATAATGCATAAGACAATATTAGCTACTGAAAACAAAGCAAGTAACTTATTGGGAGCAATCACTTTCATCAAAGCTGTTCCGGCAAAGCGCCCTGCGGTAAATAGAAGCAGGCTGATCGAAAGTAAATATGATGCTTCGGCATTATCAATACTTTTATTTACTGAAGTACAGTAATTAATAAACAACGCTGCTATTCCTACCTGTGCGGCAACGTAAAAAAATTGCGCTATAACTGCATTGATCAGGTGTTTATGACTTATCAATGGTGTTTGGTTATCAACCCCCTGTTTTTCTTCACTGCTTTTTATTTCAGGTAATGGAGTTCTTAAGAATAATAAGAAAACCAAAACAACCGTAACTCCAATAATAATGTACACCCACTGAACTGACTCCAGATCATTGGTTGCAGCCACATTAGTTTTATTAAAAAATAATCTGGCACCGATAATAGGTCCCAGGAATGATCCGATTCCGTTGAAACTTTGGGCCAAGTTTAATCGAAAAGCAGCCGTTTCGGATTTTCCCAATATGGTTGCGTAGGGATTTGCGGCTGTTTCAAGACAAACAAGTCCGGATGCAAGGACAAATATGGCCAGCAAGAAAAAGTTAAAACTGGCAAGTTGTGCCGCCGGAAAAAACAAAAACGCACCGCCTGCATAAAGTGCTAAACCCAGCATTATCCCTTTTTTGTACCCGAATTTGGACATAAAAACTCCTGCCGGAAAAGCGATTAAAAAGTAAGCCCCGAAATAGGCGGTTTGCAACAGTGTTGACCTTTTAGTGGTAATATTAAGTGCCTCCTGAAAATGCTTATTCAGCACATCCAGTAATCCATAGGCCATACCCCACAGGAAAAACAAGGAAGTAATTAAAATTAATGGCAATAAAAATTGCTGGCTTTTACCTTTATAGGTACTAACGGTGATTGTTTCGGTTGAAAGTCTCATAAATCGTCATCAATTAATATTGAAAGATTTTACCCATTGGTACCCATTTCTGTCCGGGAAGAGCTGAAGGTAATGCTTGCTGATAAGTCCACATTAATGTTTCCCATTGTTGCACTTTATCATTATTATCATCCAGCTTTTTCTTTTTATCAAAAGAAAAACTATCGTTTACCTCCATGATCATAAACAATCTGTTTTCCACCCTGTATATTTCCAATTGTTCTATTCCGGCGGCAGAAAGATTTTCTAACACTTCCGGCCAAACTTCTGTATGGTATTTTTCATACTCAGCAATAAGTTCGGCATCAGGCTTTAAATCAAGTGCAAAACAGTGTCTTTTAATCATAAAACATAGTATTAGGTTGAGTAATAATTCTGCCACGTGTTAATTCAATCTTAAACAGTGAGCTGTTGATTAAAACAAACAAATAGCATTTAATAAATTGGTTAACTACAAAGAAAACCTATTCGCTAAGAATAAATTATCTCAAATTAGCTAATTAATAAGCGATATTATCATACAGGAGTGCCCATTCTTTTTTTGAAGGAATATTTTATTTATCAATTAGTATATTCGATACTTCAATCAATAAACCTTTAATGAAACCACAGTTATTAAAAGTTTCTACAAATCTTGCGCAATCATTCAGTGCCCGAAGAGATAGTGTGCCTTACATCAATAACAGATGGCATTATCATCCTGAGGTTGAACTTATCTATTTCAAACAAGGGAATGGAACCCAATTTATTGGCGACAGTATCAAACGATTTAAATCGGGAGACATTGTATTGGTAGGTGCTCATATGCCTCATTATTGGCGATTTGACGATACTTATTTTGTTAAAGATTCGGCTATTACAGCGGATGTAATAGTAGTGCATTTTTGTGAAAATTTCTGGGGAGACCAATTCCTTAATTTGCCGGAAAACAAGGTAATTAAATATGCATTTGAGCGTGCAAAACGAGGAATCCAAGTTACCGGAAAAATGCAGAAAAATGTGGCTGAAATACTTAGCCAGATATTATTAGCCGAAGGCCCGAAGAAAATTATGTTATTAATTGAAGCATTGGCCAATATTGGAAGCTCGAACGACCTTGAACTTTTATCTTCAATAGGATTTAAACATGATTTCGAAGAACCGGAAAATGAACGGATAAATGCTATCTATGACTATTCTCTTGCAAACTATAAACATAAAATACAGTTGGAAGATGTGGCTAAGATAGCTTCAATGAGTCCAAATTCATTTTGTAGGTATTTTAAAAACAGAACCAGGAAAACCTATTCATTATTTATTAATGAAATAAGAGTGGGTGTTGCCTGCAAATTATTAATAGAAAACAAGATCAATATCAAACAGGTGTGTTATGAAAGCGGTTTTCATAATTTCGCGAGCTTTCATAAATATTTTAAGCTAATTACAGGAAAAAGCCCATTAACTTATCAAAAGGAGTTTCTTGCTAAGAACTAAACAATAACGCCTGAATAATAAGCCTCAGACGTTATCGTAGTTTTTTAGTTTATTAACATAAGTAGTTGGCCAATAAGATGTTACACCGACAACAGGTGGTTGCCACATCTTGCCTAATCCTCACAGGTTATGGTACCGCTTAGGCTGTAGCTGGTTCCTCCTCCATTTAACATGTCATTCATCTCCATAACAGAAACATTAAAAGTAACTCCTTTTCCGTTACGGGTAACGCTTCCCCGGGTAGCTATATAAGATTTAGTATTGTTTAAATCTGTGAGTATTAAATTAGTGCAATCGCTGCAAGTCCCCGGAGCTGCCACGTTAGCACTTCCTCCTACAGGCAAATTGCTAATCAATACACCAAACGATTCATCGTCGGTAGTAATGGATGCTGTATTTTCACTCGGACAATCTCCCGAAGCCTCTAGTCTGCCTCCATTAAAAGAGATGAAATCTTTAGCGCCAGTATTCTGAGTTGAAGTTGTTGGTGCAGGATTTTGATTAGCTGCGTTATAGATCTCTTTAAAAGGAGCATTGCTACTATTACAAGCCCAAACAAAATTGCTGGCAGGTGACCCGTTACTTCTTTTCAAACATTCCCGAGTAGCAATAGCATCTGCTTCGACACGTGTAGGTGCTACTCCCCAACCGTAAGCCGTTCCTACCTTTCCATCAATGGTGCGATAAGCAGCACAAGCACCACCACTCCAGGTAAGTACCACATAAGCGTTCCCTCCTCTTCTGGTACATTCTTCAATGGCTCTTTTTTCAGCTTCTTCTACCGTTGAATAATCATAAGCCCAACCGTAATAAAAACCGTTATCACGATCAATAGCCAAAGCTCCGTACTTTGTGGTTTGAGCTTTAACCAAGATTGTTGCACAAATAATAAGCATTAAAGTAAGTAGTAGTTTTCTCATATAATTATTTTGGTTGAATAGCTAAAAATGTGAGGAATATTGGGAGGAAGAAATACCTAAAATGTGGTATTTTATGGGAGGAATTTTGAGTTATGTTCTATCTTTTCTAATGGTGGTCTTTATTTTCTGAGGTGCCTAACCTTCTATTTTTTACTCAATAAATAAACATTTCCATTATCATTAAGTTCAACTCTTTTATAAATAAAAAAAATGTACTTACTCTAACTGTATATTTTACCACAGAAGAATTAATTCCATTCACATAAACATACATAAAAGTTGTTATTTACAGCATTACCCATTACAGGTATCGGTTTAATAACAGTTTTTCGCACATCAAAGTCGTTGTCAAAGAAACCGGCGAACTTCACTTTCGAAATTTCAACATTTTTTGATTTAAAATATGGTTGAAGATAATGCCTCACTGTTTTCATTTTAATAATCTTATTGATTAGGATATTTATTAAAACAACTATCAAAACAGCAATAAAGGCAATAAAAGTAATTTTCATAATTACTATTTAGCGAACTAGATACTAAAAATTTCTTCAACTCAACCATAAATTGCATATAAACAGAGAAAGGATTGAATTGAGAATTCTGGCAAATTCCGCAGCAAAAAACGCTTCTTAATATTCTCAACCAGATGGACTCTTCTATTTTCATTTGTTCTTTGAAGTGATCGTTATTTAGAACACTTCAAAGAACAAATGAATCACTCTCTTTTTATTATAAATCTTGAAATATTACTTCATTAGGTATCATTAATACTTTCCTCTTTAAATTGAATTGCTCTAAAGTTAATGGCCCAATTACTTCCTTTTCAGGTGAATAATTAAATTCTTTATAAATGGGTATTATGTAGTAATTGGTTATTGATGTATTAACATTATTATGGCTCTGAAGTGGATGTTGTTTTGCCAAGATGTATTTGTCATTATAGCCTATTGAATAAACACATGGTTTAACAACATCTAAAAATGATGTATTATCATCATTAATACTATATGCAATGCTAACATTCTCTTTTGTTTCCATTGTTACCAAATAATATCTGTCAGTAATTCTTCTATCGGTTAATCCCTTGCATCCATATAAAATACTTAATGAAATGATGCATAATATTTCAAATATTTTCATTTTTTCTATCTTTTTACTTGCTCTTTCCAAATATATGTTTGATTCATATTTCCTCCAGGGGCCCAGGACGAACGATCCCATGAGGGGCCTAAGTCATATAAAAATGAATTCATACTCGTTTGATTAGTAATGGCAAACCAAAGAGTCTTTCCATCAAAATTATATATATTAATTCTATATGTTCCAACATATTGCTCGATCGGATCCAATCCTGCATTTATAAGACCACTAAGACCAAAAGATCCTTTAAAACCAGTAACAGAAGTATTAGCAATATCTTCAACGTTTTTATATTTTTTATAATAAAATTCCCTTGCTTCATTTACTCGTTTAGCATTGCGCATAGCGTTAGCTACTCTGTCATTTGAAAATGTTCTTTTATCCGATCCTGTTCCTAAAGCCCAGTCGATAAACAATTTACCTGCTGTTCCTAAATTGGCCCACCAATTATCAAAGTCACTTCCGACATTTTCATTGCTTAACCTTTCTTGTTTAATAGATATAAAATGATATTCAGCACTAAAAGATGCTCCAATTCCAAAGTATTTATTTCCATCTCCACCTGAATATGCTGAAGAACCATCTTGTCTTTTATAATTGGCATAGTCATCTATAATTAACTTATAGGCATTCCCCATTTTACCCGCAACCATCGAAGCCATTTGAGCTCTTTGTAAATCACTTACTCCAGAATAATAATTTGAAAATCCAGTGGATGACATTAATGCCATATTTTCAGTCGAACTCCGATATTGTGCTGCTTCCGTTCTCGGAGGTGTTCAGCGATAGCGTCACCTTCGAGTTGAGTATAAAACAGAGGACTTTGTCCGGTAAAAAACATTCAACTAACTTATACGAAGAAAAGCAATAACGTTTATTCTAAAAACTCAAATTCAACCAAGCGATGCCACGCAAAAGAGAGAATTAGTGTGAAGCAAGACTAAAAAATTTATTTTCTAGTCAATAAATAGCAAAACCATCCTTTCGAATGGCTTTGCTTCTTTCATTTACTTTTTTTGTCATCGGCCAGACAAAGCCTTACATCTTAAATTCAGGTTAAAAGTCTCGCCTAGGCTAAGACTTCCAACAACGACTTTTAAACAGAAAGTTCAATCATTTTCATGATTCTGCTTCGAACCTTTCCAAGAACTATGACTAATCACATCCAAAATAAATTTTAAACTGCCTCAATATCGAATCTTGACGATATACTTTAATGTACTCCTGTCCTTTTATTTTAATTAATGAATCTCCTGCTTTTACATAATCATAAAAACCACTGGTATCACGGGCTAATATAATTCCATAATCATTTTTTCCTTGCATCTTTATTGTTTGAGCACTATGATTCTTTTGATCTAAGTACTTGCTCATTACTATACCTTGATACTCCTCTTTTTTAAAATATTCCAGTTTACGGCATGCCAATGACGTATTAAAGGAATCTGTATTCAAAATAAGATATGCCATAATTAGCGTCATAATAGTAAAGATTATCAATTTTACTTCTATTCTCATTGTCTGATAAATTTATATATTCTACCTAAAAAAACTCGTAAATGTTCTGGACCACATTAAGCCAAAATC
Organism: Solitalea canadensis DSM 3403; assembly: GCF_000242635.2. Taxonomy (NCBI): domain Bacteria; kingdom Pseudomonadati; phylum Bacteroidota; class Sphingobacteriia; order Sphingobacteriales; family Sphingobacteriaceae; genus Solitalea; species Solitalea canadensis. The sequence continues at coordinate 1,981,488 of NC_017770.1, read as the reverse complement.
AGCCCCGTAGCCATAAGAATATCCTCTTTGAGTATAATTCTCGCCTCCTAAATTCCAATCAGAGTTTTCATAGCTAGGATTGGTTCTATTTCCAGAATATTCATATCCAACTCCTACTCCTCCACTATAACCTGAACTGTAACCTTCATAATCCTTATTAATATTAAAAGTGTGACCTTTAAGGGCTCTAACTTCTTTCATATTTCCACCGATACCAGATCCTAGCCCAATTGTGGGACCATGACTTGTGAACCATTTTGAATTACCTTGTCGATCAACAATTAATCCCAACTCAAAAGAATATCCACCTCCAAGCGCATAAGAGACATTGATACTAAATACTCGAGCATCAGGGGTAGAATCACTCGCTTTACCCTCAACAAATCGACTGGCAATACCATTAGGAACAACTTCCTTTTTGCCAGTTAGACCTTCATACGTAATGTAACTAAAATAATAATCGCTCCAATAACCTTCCACACCTTTTCGAACACCCCAAGTCTCTCTTCCTCCACCTGCTGTTGGCCGTACAAGCTTTCCTCCTAAATCCTTAAATCCATTAGCTAAGCCTTGTCGATAAGTTTCACTTCCATAGGTTCTTGTCCAGTCGCTATTTGTTGCCGCGCAATAGGAACAGCAGGCGAGAAAACACTATTTCCAACATTCACTTCCAGAAATCTTAAAAAAAGTATTGGAGACAAAAAATAAAGAAACAAGGCAAGGGAAACATATAAAACTGTCGCAACCACAGCGTTCTCAAATGCTTTACCTTTTTTAAAAATATTTGAACAAATAATAACAGCAATACTTAATGAAGTTAATTTTTATTATTTAACCGCTAACAACTACAGATTTAAGCATAGGTATTAATAAATAAACTCTAACTCTACACAATCAAAAGAATAAAGCCATTCTTCCGAATGGCTTTATTCTTTTCTTCTATTACATCTTTAAGACAAATGTACTAAGAGCTATTAATCAATTTAAGAAATCACTTAAAATTCTACCCGAAACAATGAAAAGCACAAAAGCAGCAAGATATATACTCCAAGACAATATAATATATTTTATGCGTGTTTTTGACGGTATTTCTCTTGGACTTCCATATTTTGCAATTATTCTCCTATACCTACCAGAACCAACGTAGTACTTCGATAGAAAATATGGAATAATAAAACCAAATGAAGCAATTAATGCAATAAAGATAAATTTATCTAAAACTTTAATATTAAAAAATACAGTAATTAAAAAATAGATTGAATTAAAAATCAAAAATGTTGGAATAGCTAAAAAGAAGCTTGCTCTTTCAGCATGAGCAAATCCTTTCATCCTTACGGAACAGTAAAAGATAAAGTATATTTTGTCAATCATTCTTATTTAAGTTTAAATGTTTTTGTGTCTCTATACCCCCAATTTTCATCAATCCAATCACTTCCTCCTGCGGCTGACCATATACCATAACCTACACCAATTACCGCAATTGCAGGTGCAGCTACAGTACCTAATGCCAAACCTGCGCCAAAGGTAACAGCAGTTACTCCAACATCAACAATTGTTGAGGTATTATCATGCCCAGTTGCAAATTTATATCCAACAGAAACTGCCGTTGCTGCTAATCCTGCATTTCCCAAAACTTTAGCTGTTTTTAAACCAAGCTTAGCTGAGCTATACGTATATTTTCCAATACTACTTACAACTGATAAAGAAACTCCTGATTCCACTACACCATTCAAAACAGTTAATGAAGTCATTGAGCCATCAATTGTTTTATTATATGCTACTATTGGCTGATAACTATTCTGCCCTTGGGTAATTGGTACTAAATTGTATTCTGTTATAAATCCAACACCAGATTCATAGTACTTATTTCCATCTCCTCCTCCATACGCATTATTACCATCTGCTCTATAAGGATTAGCATAATCATCAGCTTCTAATTTATAAGAGCATCCCTTTTTGCTGGTAATCATTGTTGCCATTTGAGCTCGTTGCAAATCACTTAATCCAGAATAATAGCTGGTAAACTGCGATGATGACATTAGAGCCATGTTTTCCACTGGACTTCTATATTGTACAGCCCAATTTGAACTACTTATATGACTAACTCCTCCTGGTAATCTTCCGCCTCCAAACATTCCTCCCATATCAATTCCATCATAATTAGGCCTTGTCCTGATCGGTTTTTCACGCTCATACCTGTCTCCCAACGGATCGTTAAACAAGATCGGATTATTTCCCGAATAGTGATATGTTGATAAAGATGATGTAGCATCAGCTTTGGGGTCCACTGCAATAAAGCGATCTAAAGCCGGATCATAATTGCGATAAAACGTGTTATATAATTCAGGAAGGCCATTGAAATCATTCTGCCATTCAGAGCCTTCATTATACAATTTAGTGTTAGCAGGATTATTAACGGTGTAATTACCCGGCATTGTCAATCCAAATGGATAATAACTATTTTCTTGCGTGAGTACCACTGCTCCGCTTCCGTTATCCTCAAAACTCACACGTGCATTACCCATATTGTCGGCGATAATATACTCATATTTGAGGGTTCCTGAATTATTACGTACACGGCCCTCTGCCATTGGAAAATAGGCTAAAGCACTGTTTTCATATACAAAACCGTCGATATAGTCGGTTGTTTTTTGTAAAGTACTGTTATCATACATTTGTTTGCGGATCAAAACACCTGTTACATCATAAGTATAAGTAATGTATTTAGCAGCAGATACCGTGATCTTATCTGTTTTATTCAGCTCATTATAAGCAATACTTATTCCTTTTTTAGGATCCGTTTCTAAGTTTCCACTGTTGACATTATAGGTGTAAGCAATAGCACTTGCAGTTGGATTTTTAAATCCAAAGGATGTATAATCTGTACCTACTCCATCTGTAATGTTAGTTAATTGATTACCATCATACGTATAAGTTAAATCATCAACAGCCTTAATAACACCCGGACTAGTGACTAATATGGTATTGCGTCTTAAGGTTTTTATATTTCCCTGGTGATCATAGGAAATATTGTTTTCATCAAATGCTCCTCCTGTGCCGGTACCGCCCTGCGTCCAACTGCTGCCTATTGCACGATCCTGATAGTTAGCAGCCTTTAGTCGACCAATATTGTCGTAGGTAAACCAATAACTCCGTTCTTTATTATTATTGGGAGATATGGCTCTCCATTTAACCGATGAAACCAACCCGTTATAATAAGCCAGACTACTTGTGAGTGAACTTTCTTTTTTATCGTAAAAGAACTCCATTCCAAACACGTCATTAGTTTCATCATTTGTTACATTATTATCCGACGTTAATGTACTGTTATTAATTGAGGTTAACTGCCCTCTAATGTTATAACGATAATCAACTGATTGCAGATAAGAACTGCCTGTTTTGTTTAATTTTTTATCAACTAAGGCACCTAATTCATTGTATTCATAATCAGCAATGCGTATAGGGTTTATATCTGCGTTATGATATTGGTCAACAGATTTCGTGCGTCCCGCATGATCATAACCATAAACAGTATAAACCGTTGTGGTAGTGCTTGTAATATTCTTTACCGTCTTTATCTGTTTAGCTTGACCGGTAAAATCCAGTGCAACAGTTTTGGAATCATTAAGTGTAGTGCTTTGATTCAACTGATTATTGCCCAGGGTTTGAATTATCCTTCCGTTTTTATCATAAAATACCACACTAATTAACCATGCCGATACTCCGGAGCCAACTGTTTTACGCCAGGTTCCGGTTAAAAAACCACGTGTATAGCTGGTTTCAGAAGGCTCAACTTCACCATTTTTGAATGTAGTTGTTTTTCTACAAGTGTAATCGGCTGCATGAGCGGCATCATAATTAAAATCATAATCATCATAGTAATTATACAGTAATGGAGTAATGCCAGTGTTAGGAAATACTACATTAGTATAATAGCCATTATTGGTAAGAGTAGCTGTCCGGTCTTCGTAAAAAACAGTCGAGTAACCAGTAAGCCCTGTTACATAACTTTGCATAGCAGATCGGCCAATACGTGTAGCATCAACATAGATACCCTGGCTGATCACCCTGTTATTGGCATCGTATTTAAAATAATTCCATTTATTGCCATTTCGCAAATTACCATCTTGTATTAAGACTGGCCTATTTAATGGGTCATAGATAATAAAACCAGGACCTGCACCGGGAACGGTTTTTTCCACCAATCTTCCAATAGGATCATACACGTATTTAAACAGTAGTTTGTCTACACCAGTAACTGTGATATTCCAATTAGCTGCATCACGCATTAACACTACGGCTTTGGGCGGAATGGTATATTTTACTCTACCAACTTCATCATAAACATAATATGTATCAAGATAGGTTTCCAACTTGCCTTCTATGGTTTCGTTAATGTATTGACGTTTTAACACCGTTTTGCCCAAAGCATCAGTAAACTGAATTGTTTTAAAGCCCTGCTCATCTGCTGCTTCAACTACTGACAGCGTGTTATTGGCATATACAGCTGCACTGGTTCCATCCGGTTTCCATACCCTGATAGCAACGTCTGAAGCAGTGTTAGTTCTGTAAGCAATGCTTTTATATTTATCACCTGCTAAAGGTTGAAATCCTGCTCCTGGTGAGCCGGCTTGTAACAGCCGTTGTAGTGGAGAGTCTTCTATTTTCTGGGCCGAATAAGGTTTGGTATCATCCGCAATTTTATCCCCGGTGGTTCCAATGGCATAAAAGCTAAGCTGATTGGTAGAGGCATTTGCATTAAAACTTCCTTTACCATCACCTCCTGCATAAGGCAGATAACTGGTGGTTTGTCTGCCCAAATTATCATAAGTGATAGTTTGAATGATATCTTTTTGTAAAGGACTCGCTTTTATTGCAAGAGATTGAATCGGACGTCCCAGGCCATCATAAAAGGTACGGGAGGTCTGTTTTTGATCTGCACTTAGTGTATATATTTGGCTGTCATTCAAAATTCCGGAAACTTTAATTACCTCCTGTTGAATAAAACCTTTATTCTGAGCCTGAATATTCTTTAAACAACAGCTTAAAAGAATAGTACACAGCGTAATAATTTTATATGATATGTTATTCATCTGCTGGTTTTCTATAGGTACATCTTTATTGTAAACAGTCTGAGGCATAAGAGTTAAACTTCAGATAAGAACTGTTTAATAAATTTATGGTTGAAGTATTGGGACTTGTAACAGCGCCAGATGTTGGGAAACACCAATCTCCAGTGGAAGGATCAACATAAATACTCTTAAACCCTATTACTTTGTTAAAATAAACCTTAACAGTATAATTCCCTTGCAAAATAGGCTGACCAGTAGCTAATTGTACGTCTGTGAAATTATATTTTAAAGTTGCACCTTCATAAAACTCAACTCTTGTAAGAGCATATTTCAAACCCGTTGTATTATTATTATAAGTAACAATAATGGTTTGAGGAGTAATGGTTATTACAAAAGTGTTGCTAAGTGATCCATAAATAGGTGAATTTGCAGTTAATGTTACCGTATAAGAGCCTGCCAAAGTATAGGTATGTGCGGGTGAACTCAATGAAGAAGTGGAAACCGGAGCAGATCCGTCACCAAAGTTCCAGGTATAGGTTAACCCATCACTTATAGGAGTATTATAACCACTTGTTGTAAATACTACGGACGAATTAGCAACAGCTGATCCTCCATGAATAATTGAAGGCTTGGTAAAGTAATTGTAACTGTTAGCATCAACATATGTATTTTTCAAAGTTATTTGTTTATCCTGATCGTAAACAAATCTTAAACGTCCAAATGAATCATAAGTGTAGTATTTAGAAACACCATTACTGTTGGTTTCTGCAATTTTATCATTTGTTGTTTTGTCATAAGCAACGGTGGCTATTTCTGATGTTTCCGGATAAAAAAATACATCATCAATTAAAATAGCTGCTGAAGATTGAAACTGAGCTGTAAAACTAGCCGACATATTTGTTAATGGAACTTTCAACTCATAATATTTCCATGTATTAGTGCTGTTAATAAATGGTAAGGTATAAGTAGAAGTTTGGCTGCTTGTATTTGTTAATGAAACTGTTATATTTCCTGTAGTGTTGGAGTTTATCCAAACAGAGAAAATATAATTTTTTGCCCTGCTATTTTTTACTACGTTCGTTTTTATCATTGACATTAATGCCTCCAATGATAATGCGTATTGGCCAGTTCTACTATTGGTAGATAATGTATTAGTCCCACTCTGTCTAACAAACCCACAATCTTTAATAGTACTGTTAAAGTCATTATAGGCAATTTCATCATAGCGGGCATTACTGATACTTGCGACAGGCAAAAAGTTATCATGATCTGTAAGAACAGATTGAATATTTTTATTATTGTCATCGCTGTTTAATGGAAATCCCGAGAAATCATATGCAAGAACATTTCCTGTGACTGTATAATTAGGATCACTTGAGAAAACTCCGGAAGCTACAGTTGACGGTTGGAAAGAAGCAATTCCATCTCCTGAAACAAATTTTAAACTTTGAGAAGGAAGATTAAGGGTGCGGACTCCCTGCGCATTGAATGTATTAAATTTGGTCAATTCAGCTCCTACCGTCTTATTTACTCCGCTTCTTTCGACTTGAAAATACCTTTCAACAGGTATATTTACATTAAATTGTTGAAGATTTCTCATCGCGACTACATTCGGATCCGAACCTGTAGAAACATTATAATCTTTCAAATATTTAATGAAACTTCTTTGAATTGTTCCATCGCTATTTATAGTTTGTTGTTGCGTTAACAACTTATGAGATGTTCCGGTATAATAGTAATTTATTGAAGTAGCCTGACCTTGAGATAGGGTTTGCGAATCATAAACCGTTCTACTTTCCTGGCTTAATAATTGACCGCTAGATACATAAGAAGTATACTTTCCATATGATAACCCAGCAATATTTGATTCGTATTTTAAACCTGTGATTACAATCGGAGCATTTATACGTTGATAACTATAATTAACGAAATCAACTATCTGACTCGTCTCGTTATAATTAGTGATTTTTTTTAGAAGCCCCCTTTCAAAATCAAAATTTGTATTTGGAAGAAAAGGATAAGTATTAATATCATTCTTCATAAAGCCGGCAGCAACACAGGAACTTCTGGCGAAGTTTTGTATTGGCAATGTCCAATCGGGGGGCGCTGTCTGATCCCAAGCTGTTGCCGGATTAGTAAACTCATACAATGTACTACCGGCTCCTTGTCTGCTTTCTTTCACATGACTGTAAATAATGGTATTATCTTCTGCAGATAAGTTTTCTTCAGACCTAACAGTTGAAAAATTCCATTGATCTTGTGTGGTTCCGGTACCCGTATAAGGAGTTGTGAATGCGTAAACAGGTACTGAAATGGGTTTACCACTCGATTTTAATGTTGACGGATTGATATAAGAAAAATTTCTTTCAATATTATTAGCCGTATTTACGCTGTCAGAAAAAATTACTTGCTTTATACGAATTCCCCCACCCTGCATAACGGCAGCAGCAGTATTATCGTAATAATCATTTGATTCATATACAAACGAAGCTGTACCTCCATCCGGAAAAGAAACCTTATTTAAAGAACCATTATCTACCACAGATGGATTAACAGCCCTTGATGCCCCAGTTAATAAGTACGGGTACACAGAAGGATTATTAACAGCCTGGTTGGTTCTGTACCTCTCATAAGATCCATTTGAAGGATTTACATAAATTTGAGGAGTTAAATTTGTTGCTCCGCTGGCGTTATAGTAACCCCAAATATCTCGTTCTTTAGATGTACTATCCGGAAGTGAGAGACTGTAGGACCCTCCTCCTCCTGAACGTACTAATGATTTATAAGCAAAATGATAAGCAGCAGGGTCTCCGGTTGCTACATTTGTTGCCTTCAAATCAACTAAAAAACGCCTTCCTCCAACATCGGCATAAGAAAAATAATAGGTTTTTCCAAAACCTGCCACTGAGTTTAATATAGGTTTTCTCCAAGGTGTATAGGTGTTCTCAAATAAAGTATATGAAAATGTTAATTTAGGTATTAGGGTAATACCATCGCTACAATTAATGTAAGCTACTCTTTTAGAAAGCACAGATGAATTGATCAAATACTGTATTTTCTTTGTTGTAGCTCCTCCGGTCCCTCCCAGAATTGTGATTACTGGAGTTGAAGAATTATCTTCTGAATCACCGGGTAAATCCCCTCCGTAATCATAATCTAAAGAGATGTAGTTGCCATTTAAATCAGTGATTTTCTTTAATTTCCAGGAGCTATTAAAGGTTATTCCTGAACTAAACTGATCATACTTTCTTTTAAAATAAGTAATACCTGTTGGATTAGAACTACTGGTTTTCATGGTAGTTGGCTCTACTACTGAAAACTCATATTTAATCCCTTTATCATTAGTGATAGTGAAAGAAGTGATCAAACCAGAGGAAGCATCAGTTGCATAAACTATCGATAGATCCTGATAGGGGCTAACTCTAATGGTCTTATTATTATCAAATACTACTTGACATGATAATCCTGGAGCATTTACATGAAAAATATCCGGTTCTGTGTCGGAAAGATCTGAAAAATTACTATTAACATAAGTTATATCCGATGTTTCATCTGGACAGGTAGCTGCACTGTTATCATTAGCGATTGTAAAACTGTTTATCTTCGTTCCGTTAGTATTATATAGCCAACCTAAACGGCTGTTAGGTGTTGTTGCATTATCTTTTTTGCAATCATCGGGTAAACCTCTTAGTTCACGAGAAATTTCTCCACCTGCGTTTAATTGCCAGGTTAAACCAATTGGACCATCCAAATCTGTTGGCTTTACTCCATTGGTATTATAACTCAAACTCACAGGTATTACAGCATCTCCACTCGTGATTGTGTACAGTGGTAAAGTTACATTGGGTGCTCCTGTAAAATAATTAACATTAATTTCCTTTCTCTGTCCAAATGCATTAATTGTTAGCATAATAAATAAAGACATAAGGAAGGGTACACTTCGATTTTTGGTATTTTTTTTAATCATATTAGATGTTCATTATACAATCCTTTAATTTTTATTAACTCTATTTGTTTTTGTGTACAAGTTTCAATTTCTTACCCATCGCCGTTTATGTAATTCATGATCCTCCTTTTTAGATTTTAGTCGATGATTATATTTCTAATACCTTTATAGCTTCATATCAAAACATAGAAGTGCATGTAGTTTAGCTTCTGCCAACTAGATTCTTAACAAAAACAGAAAGCTTCTATTAAGAGAGTGATTAAATCAAACCTTTGTTTACCTTATTTTACTAATGAATAATCATTTTGAATGGTAGGTATAATACGGAAGGTGTTTTTCAAAAATTGCAGACAACATTCTTGCTTTTCTTTGGCTTATTTGCCGGAACAAAAAATCAAAAACAAAAAATAGAATCCAAATATAAATTGAAGATTTACTTATGGTTATAATTAGAATATTAATAATTAATTAAGGGAATTATTAATATTCTATTGTAAATTATATAAACCTATACCTTTTCAGAACTTAACTACCGGCAATGGATTCAAGGGATTTTTTACCAAATTTTTAAGAAAGGCCTTCACCAGGAACCAATGGAAGCCCTTGTTTTCAAATTTATTTCTGACGGCTTTAATATATTCTTTTTCGTGCCCATTTCCGATCAACCCTAAACTAAGATCAACTAAGTCAGCCTGTCTGAATAACTCTGCAAGTGCGGATGTGGTTACCTTGTTTAATTTATGGTGATCATCTATCATCAATTCAATTTCAGCTGTCGTTTCCGGGGTTAATTCATTAGTTAGACAATAATTTCTTGCTAATTTGATAGAGGGCTGTAAATAATCAAACGTTGAATTTGTCCAGATACCGATATCGTGAAATGCGGCGGCAATGGCTAATTTTTGCAGGTCTTCTTTGGAATTAATAGAACTGACAGCAAAATTAAATACCCTGTAAACATGATTCTTATAAGGCTCATAATAATGTCCAAGGTCTGTTTTATATACATTTAATATCGAATCGATGGTTTCATCTTTTTCTATAATGGGCAGCATGTTTAACGTTTTTGTAGCTATATAGTTTATAAACAATTGTAGTATAGTAAATTAATGATTTTATATCAACTATCGCTTTTTGATTTTTCCTGACAAAAAATAACTAACGCGGATTCATTTATATTTGCACTATGATCAACAACTCCACAAAGCGTTTTTCAAACAAGGTGCTGGATTATGTAAAGTATCGCCCTGATTATCCTCCACAGGTAATCGAATTTTTAAAAAAACAAACTGGCTTATCTGCCACCTATCGAGTTGCAGACATTGGGTCCGGAACCGGAATTTTCACCAAACATTTATTGGATCTTGGTTGCGAGGTTTTTGCTGTTGAACCTAATGAACCGATGCGTTTGGCTGCGGAAGAGATGCTCAAAGAATACCCAAATATGGTGTCAGTTTCGGCGCCTGCTGATGAGACAACCCTCCCCGATCATTCCGTTGATCTGATTGTTTCAGCGCAAGCTTTTCATTGGTTTAATACGGCTGAGACTAAAAAAGAATTTCAACGTATATTAAAGCCAGACAGCTTTGTTGCGCTTCTGTGGAATAAGCGAATAGCAGAAGCTGATGCGTTTTCTATGGCCTATGATGTGCTGCTTCAACAAAAAAGTACCGATTATAAGGAGATAAATCATCGCAAGCTTGATCATACTGATTTTTCTTCCTTTTTCAGAGACGGTAACTATACCAAAGTAACATTTCCCAATTATCAGTTTTTTGATGAATCCGGTTTGATCGGACGAGCAAGTTCTTCTTCCTATGTTCCATTACCTGATACGCACGAGGGAAAGGTATTTATTAACGAGCTAAAAACTATCTTTAATCAATACCAGCAAAATGGTGAAGTGAAATTTCAATATAGTACCGAAGTTTACCTCGGACAAATTTGATCCGGCGTATTTATGCCACGATGGCGCAGCAACCTCCAATAACTTTTAATGAGTCGTCGAATTGTTTCCAAACCCTCAGGTATCTAAACGTTCCTGAAATTGGTTGACCTAACATTTCTCCAGAAGCATTAACCAATAGGGCTACTGCGGCTGTGTCTCCAAATAACTTTATTGATTCGATGGAGGGAACAAACTTATCAATAACCATTGAACCCGACCGATGTGCTTCAAGGTCCATACTTTTAGTCAATGTTTGTCCGTCAGGTGTGATAAATACTAAATCATCATGTAACAACTGATCTAGTTGATCTACATTACTGCTTTTCATTGATTCAATTAATCGGTTTTCAGCTTCCAAAATTAAGTCTTGTGTTAGTAGGCTTTTTTCACTTTTCATGTGCGAATTTTAAAATAGATAGTAATTACTCAAGATATTAAAATCCGAAAGAAAAATAGAATTACTCCACCTTCAAATAAGAATCCCACCATTCTGTTGGTTTTACGTGTAACTGATTTGCAGGGTCCTGAATCCAAAAAGTGTCATCAATGTTAAATTTATAAGCATATTCTCCAGGTGGAATTTTAATGGTGCAGCTCCAGCCATCCTTTGTTCGTGTGAACAAATTTGCCTTCGGATCATAGTTATTGAATGTTCCTACCAAAGCTATTTTATCAGCCCCTTGCATACCTTTTATGCGAAACGTGATACTATCTGACTGCCCAAAAAGGCCAGGGTAAAAACTTGCTGGATTTATGTCCAACGCTTTTTTGTAGCATTTATTAGCTTCAACTTTATTACCATCTTTCAGGTATGCATTGGCCAATGCTGCATTTGCTTTTTCTGAATTTGGATAGTACTGTAAGTTTACTGTTAGCAATGAAATAGCATCAGCTACTTTATTGCTGTCGAGCAGTTGATATCCCAATTGTTCAATGTCGTTTTCAGTAAAGGTATATCCTATGTCAGCACGTCGCTTTCCTTGATAGAATTCAATTGTTTTAGTGATTCCATCCTTTTTATAGATCGTGATCAGTTCGTCAGTAATACGCTTTGGAAATAAATCGTTGATCTCAATAACTTGTTTACCTGCTTTTAATAGTTCGGGCAGATCTATTTTCTTAACCTGTGAAAAATTACCTCGTTGATATAAATAGATCGTATTAGACCTCAAATCACATATCTGTGAATAAAGCGTAGCGTTATCAGTTTCGTGCTGGGCGGTATTTTCAAGAATCTTGGTAAAAAGATCAACGGTGCACGGATTATTGTTCAATAACTGATTAGCGGTGTTTCTTCTCCAACATTTAAAATCTTTATTTGCAGGATTAGCTAAGTTATAATTGGTAAGGGTAAATTTTTTATCGGTTGGACGGATAATATAACTCGCATTGATAATCGCATAATCGCCAAATTTGTCAGCTACCAAAATCTGAGCCTTTTCATACCAGGTAAGATTATACTTGCTAACAAGCTTTATAACATCTTCAACCGTACTACATTCTCTTAATACTTTCTCGACAATGTAACCTTCGAAATCCGCTTTTTTCGGATCTTTAATCAGCTCCGCTTTTTGTGGTAATACAGCTACATCATAAAACAAGCCTTTATCATTCATTCCTCCTTCGGGATATTGTTCTTCGAATCCCCAAAAAACATACCCATTGGTATTCTGTTGCTGTGGTCTTACCCATAAGAACGTTTGAACCGTTGGTGTATAATCTTCATTGTTGCCCACCAAAACACTCTGCTTATTACAAGCAATAAAAATAGTACAGGCTGCTGAAGGAGTTACTTGTGAGAAGAAACTAGTTAGTAAAATCAGTAGTATCTTTTTCATAATCAGATAGTAGTAAATGTGTTATCGGATTAATAGACATAGTGATTTAACGGATGTTGCATGATGATTCATAAAAAAACCGGCAACATTGTGTCGGTTTTTATGAATACCTTCAGTTCTGATCAAATGGTTCGTTCATCAACACTATTTTTCAAACGAACTAGCTGCCTCAACAATCAAGTCCAGAACACCTTTGGGATGAGATGCTAATGAGGCATGACTGGCGCTTAAATGGATGATTTTTTTAGGTTGCATTCGCTCCGCCATTTCTTTTTGAGTTTCCGGAGGAATCACGTGATCATTATCGGAAATTTGGTACCACGTAGGTTTGTTTTTCCATGCGGGTTCACCCGATTCATCACCAAAACACTTACCATGAATAGGTTTTTGTGCTAATGACATCACCAATGTATCATTTTCGTCCAAATCCTGGCAAAAGCTTTTGTGATACTCGTCGTATTTAATCCACAGAAATCCTTTATTATCCGGATAAATACTAGCTCCTCCGGGAGGCTGCTCACGTCGGGCAAAAATACTTCCCAAACTTTCACCTTTGTCCGGAGCAAAGGCAGCAATATAAACCAGTCCCACCACCTTATCATGATGTCCGGCACCAGATATTACCGAACCACCATATGAATGCCCTACCAATAACACTTCTCCATCCTGAGCATCAAGCAAGTCTTTGGTTTTCTGAATATCATCTTCTAAAGATGTTAGTGGATTTTGTACACTCCTGACTTTATAACCCTGTTTATGCAAATCAGGAATAATATGCTGCCAATGAGAGCCATCGCCCCATGCACCATGTACCAATACAATGGTTAAATCTTTTGTTGCCATAATAATTGATCTGAAAAGGTGAAAAATTCTTTTACTGAATGACTTTAAGGGCTTAAAAGGCTTGGAATGGAATAAGTAGGTTCTTAGTGCTTTAATAGTTGTAAGCGAATATTGAAACGGTACTAATAAAAATAATTAAAAAATATAAGATGTGAGCCATCATTCTGTTCAATTAAACTAATTAATAGGCAAAATCATGGTAAACTAAGTACGTAGTATCAAAAAAGCTCAACTACGTATAGTTAAGCTTTTGTTTATAACAATTTATGCTCAATAGCCATTTTTATCAATTCAGCTACATTTTTAGCTTCAAATTTCTGTAGCAAATTACGGCGGTGGGTTTCTACGGTTAAAGGACTAACAAAAAGTTCTTCGGCAATTGCAGCCGTTGTATCACCGTTAGCAATTTTTTGTAGGATCTGTTTTTCCCTTTTGGTTACGGAAGGGATTGCTTTTAAGTCATTGAAAGAAGGTCGCATCATAATCTCCCTTGCCTCTCTACTAAACGCTAATTTACCTTCCAATGCTTCATTAATACAATTTAACAGTTCATGTGCGTCTGTATTTTTAAGCATATAACCAGCGGCACCATTTTGAAGCATTTGCATAATGATGCTTCGCTCCGATTGGTTGCTTAGTGCAATAACAACAGTAGTAGGCGCTATTTTTTTGATCTCTTTACATAACTCGATGCCATTCGAATCGGGTAGCATAATATCAAGCAGCACCACGTCTACTTTATTATCCTGCAAAAATGATATAAAATGATTACCGGTATTAAAGCTTATCGCTGTAATATTCGATTCGCTTTTAAGGAACATTTTTAAGCCCTCAATTACCATTGGGTGATCATCGACAATTGCTAGTATTAATTGATCAGACTGCAACATTTAATTCCACATTTACAGTTGTACCTTCACTTGCACTCGAGTTAATTTCCAGCTTTCCATCAAGGTATCTAACCCTGTTTTCAATGTTGTTTAACCCCATCCCTTTTTTAACCGTTTTTAATTTGCTGTCGAACCCTTTACCATCATCTTCTACTGTAATAAAAAATACATCTCCATTCTGACTGCATTGAACGGTGATGTTTCGAGCCTCAGCATGACGGATCGCATTCGACAATGTTTCCTGAACGATACGATAAATGGCCACTTGGGTAGATAGACTCAAGTTATCGGCAATACTGTAAGCCTCGTAATTGATGGCTGTATATTTCGTTTGCATGGAATCGCAAAGATCACGCAACGCGGTCTGTAAGCCAAAACGCATAAGGGTTTCCGGCATCATGTTATGTGCAATGCGACGTAATTCGGTAACCGAATTATCCAACTGGTCAATAATTTTGGTTAACTCGCTGCCGTAAGGAGCTTTCTCTATTTGAGCAGCTTCTCCCGACAGTTTAATTTTAATACCGGCCAACATCCCACCTAATCCATCGTGCAGATCCCTGGCAACACGCCTGCGTTCGCGTTCCTCTCCTTCCAACATTGCCTCGGCCATTGCCAATTGTTGTTGATTCTCCATTTCTTTCAATTGCTGCTGATGATTAATCTCCTTTTGTTCTGATAATTTTTTCTGATTCTTAAAGTAAATCGTAGAGAAAACTGCCGAAATCAATAAAAGCAAGGAAATGGCACCCAGCAACCAGTTAAATAAACGATTATTACGAGCAGAAAGGTCCGCTTCCTTTTTTTCTGATTCTAAAAGGGATATCTTTTTCTGGTTTTCTGCATGTTGATATTTTGCCTCTAACTCATTAATCTTTTCCTTCATGTGACTTGCACTCAGGCTATCGCTTAATAAACTGTGCTTCATAGCCCAGTTATACGCTTCGCCCATGTTACCGAGGTATTCGTTGGTTTTTGCTAACTGAAAATAAACGGTTTTCCGGTTGTTAACGTCAGCAATCAGCGTCCCCTCTTTTACCACTTCGGTTAATAATTGTTTGGCACTTTTAAAGTCCTTCTGTTCAAGAAATATATTATATTTTCTAAAAACAAGCATTTGCAGAAGTTGTGCCTGTCCGTATTTTTTAGCTAACTGAACACCTTTATCCAAACTTGCCAGGGCTTTGGTAAAATCAGCTTTGGCCGTGTAATAAAGTCCTTCATTGTAATAATAATTAGGATAATGAGTTGACTCGGGATTCGATTCGAGAATCTTCTTTGCTTTATCCAGCATTTTTTTAGCCTCATCAGACTTCCCTTTATAAATATAATTACTGGTTGCCGATAAATAAGCTAACATTAACGTGGTTGATCCGGGCTTTTTGTTTTCTAGTAAATCAATGGCTTTTTTGTTATAGATCTCCGCTTTATCAAATTGGGAGTTATACATCAGAATAGTACCCAATTGTGAATAATAATGGGCTGCTTTCTCCGTATTTCCTGATTTTTCAGCTAAGGGAATGGATTTATTAAACAGAATATCGATAAGAAAATCATCTCCTTTTTCATTTCGAACCATGATTCCATAATTATACCATGATGCAGCCAGGCTTTGTTGACTTTCCGGCGTTTTAAACGAAGCCAGCATTTCAACGGCCTTCTTGAAGGATACAGCCGCCCTTGGTTGATTGCGATGGAAATAATACTGACCCTCATAAAAATAATATAAGGCCTGTAGGTAAGGAGTTTGGCTAGCCAACTGTTTTCCCTTTGTTAAGTAAATTTTACTCTTAACCGTGTCTTTAGCTCGCCAGTAATCCGATAACAAATAATTCACATTTGCTTTAACACTATCCGTTTGCTTGGATTGCAGAATAGTCGTTAAACTATCAGCGTAGGCCTTTTCATTAACAGGTAATAATTGCTGTGCCGAAAGGTTCAAGAACAAACTCCATAAAAGTCCTGTGAGTAGTATATGTTTTCGCATTTAAAATAGAATGTTAATCGAAAAGGTTTGGTTTAAATTTACTATTTGTCAGCTTTTTAGTATCAAAACTTAATTAAAAGTGACTAAAAATGCTCGAAATTAAATTAAAAAAGATAAAAATACAGGAAAACCAGTAGAAAAAAATACGGGTTTTCAGCGATTACATTTCTTTTTTCGCGCTTGTAGCTTTGTTGTGTGAAAACTTCTATACAGTGGATCACGATTAAAACCAACAACGCATGAAAATTAAAACAAGCCATAATGCCAGTGATGGAAACTGCCTTCTTGTTTTTAGCAACTGTATTCATCTCAGCAATACACATCCTAATAAATCAACTATTCAATTGTAAATCACATTTAAATTAAATATCATGTCAAAGAAAATTTTATCTATTATTGTAGTGTTATTAGCATTCAGCATTGTTAATGTTTCTTGTAAAAAAGATGACGATAACAATCCGGGTACATCTAAAGAAAGAAAAGTGAAGTTCAAAGCATTTACATCTGATAATGCCAAGATATCTATTGCTATTCATACCAATGCTCAGGGCGATAATCAAACTAATACCAATATTAATGCAAAAACATGGGAAAGTGCTGAAATAACTATTCCAGCATCGGTTCCTGCCATTAATTTCGGTGCAAATGGCAGTACTAATACATTAGGTGACAATGGTAAACTTACCGTCCAAATCATTATTGATGGGAAAGTGGTAAAAGAGAATGTTTCAAACGGAGATGTGTTAAGTGCAAGTGCCATTGTTTATTAAGTTAATTTTCAACATTTACATATTAACATCTTAAACGTACACAAGTGAAATTTAAATTTGTATTTGCGATTTTAGTTACCCTAATCGCTGTAAGTGCACAAGTGAAAGCACAAAGCACTTCATTCATTAAAGGCGACAAAGCTTTGAATTTAGGTATTGGCTTAGGAAGCACCGGGTTTTCCGGTTCCGGCTATAATATGTCGGTTCCTCCTGTTTCAGTGTCATTAGAATTTGGTATCAAAGACAACCTGTTTAACGACAGCAAATGTGCTCTTGGTGTTGCTCCATACATTGGATACGCAAGTTATAATTACGCTTATGACTACGGAATGGCTAACAACGGCAAAACCAAATTAACCGATTTAATTATTGGAGTAAATGGAAATATTCACTATGAATTTGTGAATAAATTAGATACTTACGCAGGCTTAATGTTAGGTTATGAAAACGTATCGTGGAAAGATTCATCATTCGGTAGCATTGCCGGTAGTGGTATGTTTGTAGGAGTAAATATTGGCGGTCGCTATTATTTCACTGACAATTTAGCTGCCATGATGGAAATCGGATATGGAGTAACTTATCTGAACCTTGGTGTAGCTTTCAAACTCTAATCAATAAAAATGGATTAAGTAGAAAACTCCGTGCAACGAGCACGGAGTTTTTTGTTTATAATAAGGTTGATAACAAGCTGTTGAAATTTCAGACGTAAGGATTAATTGTTATAAACAATCGATTTTTGTTGTCTGATATCTCTTGAAGAACTACCTATCAAAATATCAAATTTACCGGGTTCTACCACCCATTTATTTTCTTTATCATTAAAATAATGGAAGGCTTCATCATTAAGTTCAAATGAGATCTCTTTTGATTCACCTGGTTTTAAGAAGATTTTTTGGAAAGCCTTTAATTCCTTCTCAGGGCGTTTTAATGAAGATTTTACTTGTTTCACATATAACTGGGCCACTTCAGCACCTCCTACTTTTCCGGTGTTTTTTATGGTGATGGTAGCTGTTGTTTTATCATCGCCGGCTGCCACCTTCATGTTTTCATAAGAAAATGTTGTATACGATAATCCATGACCGAAAGCAAACTGAGGCTGCACTTTATACGTATCGAAATACCGATAACCAACAAAAATATCCTCTTTATAATGAGCCACGTTGTTAACGCCAGGAAAATCGCCAAACTTATGTGCAGGAGAATCTTCCAGTTTTTTAGGGAAGGTCATTGGCAATTTTCCTGAAGGGTTTACCTCACCAAACAGAATTTTAGCTAAAGCGTTTCCACCTTCCATACCTGCGTACCAGCCTTCAAGAACACCTTTTGCATCACCGATCCATTGTGTTACATCAATCGGTCCACCTCCTGTAAGTACCACAACTGTATGTGGATTGGCTTTTAAAACGGCTTTTATCAACTCATTCTGACCGAAAGGCATATCCATATCAGGTTTATCAACACCTTCGGCATCATAAGCATTATCATTCCACACTGAATAATCATATCCATGCGTCCATCCTACCACCAAAATTGCTATTTCAGCTTTTGAAGCGGCGCTAACGGCTTCACTGATCAGTTTTGCATCAGCTTGTTGTCCCCTTGCAATTTTATAACCCTGCGCATACTGGATATTAACAGTACTACCCAGCAGATTTTTTAAACCTTGTAAAAGAGTGATCTCATACTTCGCTTTCACCTGTGAGCTGCCTCCTCCCATTGAATTTGGACGATTCGCATTTTCTCCAATAACTGCAATGGACTTAAGGTCATTTTTCTGCAACGGAAGAATTCCGTTTTCGTTTTTCAACAAGACAATCCCTTCTTCGGCAACTTTAAGAGCTACTTTCTGATGTTCTTTGGTATTAAAACTTCCCGGTTGACGTTTTCCATCGATCATATTGGTCTTGAACATTACCCAAAGAATACGACGTACTTTTTCATCGATCAGTTGCTCTGAAAGCTTGCCGCTTTTTACAAGCGCCAGCACTGTATCGGCCATGAAAAACTTGTTGTAATTAGGGTTAGGTAACATTCCCAAATCTGTTCCCATTTCAAGGTCTGTTCCATTTTGCATGGCCTCCATGGTATTATGTACCGCTCCCCAGTCGCTCATTAACACACCTTTAAAACCCCATTCGCCTTTTAAGATCTTTTTAACCAAGTATTCATTATGAGTAGCATATTGCCCTCTAAACTTATTATAAGAACCCATAACCGTATTTACACCACCATCAACAACAGCTGCTTTAAAAGCGGGCAAATAAATTTCGCGCAGGGCTCGTTCGCTCATTTGTACATCAACGGTATTGCGATCGACCTCTTCGTTATTGGCTGCATAATGTTTAACGCAAGCCGATACGCCCTGATCTTGTACCCCTTTGATGTAACCTACAGCCATTTTCGAAATCAGGTATGGGTCTTCACTCAGGTATTCAAAATTACGGCCACACAACGGCGAACGAATGATATTTACACCAGGTCCAAGAATAACATCTTTACCCCTGTAATTAGCCTCACTGCCCAATACGGCCCCAAATTGATAGCCCAAATCGGTATTCCAGGTAGCTGCTAACGTGTTACCAGTTGGCAAATAAGTTGCGGCATCATCAACATTTGTATCAACAGTCCAGTCTCTGCCATGCTCTACCCTTACTCCATGTGGCCCATCCGATGTTACCAGCTCCGGAATGCCTAATCGCTCAATTCCGGCGGAGGTAAAAGAGGAATTTCCATGAATCATTCCTACCTTTTCCTCTAAGGTCATTTTTTCGATTAATTGTTCTATTTTTTGCTCGAATCGTTCTTCATCCGCGCCTTTGGACTGCTGGCAGCCCTGTAACCCTATATTCATCATCATAAATGCTATAATCCCAAGTTGTGAGACCATCACTTTGCTACGTTTCATATCAATTGCGTTTGTTTAGTTGCTTATGGTTATCGTTTGTTCCAATTTTATATCAGCTGGGCGTAATTGACTGCTAACCGTTTCATTTAATTACGTTTATCTGTTAAACCTTCAAACGAATCGGTTCTAAAAGGTGAAGCAGGTAGACCGTTCTTGTTGTATAAATTGCAATCCGGATTATCGGCCCATCCGTAACGGACAGCTACCGGATTGCTGACTTTAGCTGAGCTTACCTCTATAAAATCGCCTTTAATGGCAGCGGTTGCCCAATAAAATTTCTGGTCGCTTCCGGCAATTGCAAAACCCTTTAATTGATCGTTATTTAAAGCAATCAATCCATTTTCTGCATTTTTAAATCGAAGCACAATGGTGTTACCTTGTATTTGTTGTGAATCATAAACTGGACCCTGACTAACTACATCACTCCTATTGTAAACTTTAGCTTCTGCTGCTAAAGCCAATCGATAACCCACATCCTGTTTATTCTTTGGATGAATATCATTCGCTTCTCCTATATCAATAATAGTGGCCATAGCCGTATTAGGGTAATGGAGGGTATTTAATTGCGCCTCTCTTAATTCGGCCCACTCACTATTAACCGGTTCGGGATTTTGCTGCAAGTAATTAGCTAATTGCACATAAAGGAACGGCAAATACCCTTGCTTCCAACGTACCCTCCAGTCGTTGATCATTGATGGGAAAAGAGTTTTATACAGGTAGGCACTTCCTGTGTTATTTTCTCCCTGATACCAGATAAAACCTTTAATTCCGTAAGGAATCAACGGATTGATCATCGCATTGTACAAATACGTTGGATAATGCTGATAATTAATGGTTGGAGGTAGATCGGACTCCAGTCCTTTTTTATATTTCCAAGCACCTGTCAAGCTTATTTTGTTGGTTCCATACGATAAATACAGGCTATCGGCTGGTGGATTAATACCTCCGCCGCCCCATAGGAATGCTTCTCTTAACAGTATAACATTCTTTCCTTTTTTAATGAATTTTGCAGGAACAGTATAGGTGTGACTTAATGCGTTGTTCCATTTATTCTGACAAATGAGTTGGCCGTTAAAATAGAGCCAATAATTCATCTCCGGATGACCGAGGTTAATCTGAAGGTCTTTACCGGCTGCTATTTCCGGTAGTTCAACCACTTTTCGAAACCAAACAATTCCCTGGTAAGGACCGTCTGCCCATTTTCTTACCGTAGCAGGCATCTGCAAAGTCGACCATTTTGAGTCGTCGTAGTTTACAGCCTGAATGTTTTGCTTAAGGGCATTAGCTGAATTCTGAATAAGATCCCAGTACTGTTTTATTAGCACTTCATTTTTCTTAAAGCTTTCGCCGTTAACATTTTCGTTTTCATGCTGCGTGATTATTTTGGCAACGGAAGGAACTGACATCAGCGGTTCTTTGCTCGTCCATGCTTCAACCGGAGTTCCGCCCCAGGTCGATTGAATGATGCCGACAGGAATATTTTCTTGTTGATTTAAGTGACGGCTGAAATAATAGGCAACAGCCGAAAACTCACCTACTGTTGTTGAATCTATTGATTTCCATTCAGCCGGAAGTATATCTGTTTTAGCTTCAGGAGCTACATCATGCGGAACAATAAGGAATCGGATATTCGGATACTTTGCATTTTTTATTTCAGTAGGCGCATTTTTAGATTCGCTTACCTTCATTTCCATGTTTGATTGTCCAGAGGCAACCCAAACATCTCCAATCAAAACATTTTTAAATGCTATTGTTTCTTTGGCAACTTCATTTCCGGAGCTTGCATAGACTTTTAATTCATAAGGACCTCCGGCTGGCAATGCATTTAGCATAGCTTTCCAAGAACCATTTGAGTTGCTATTGGTGATAGTAGTATTCCCGGCAAGTTCAACCCAAACTTTTGCACCCGGATTGGCTTTTCCCCAAACCGGAATAGCAATATCCCGTTGCAAAACCATATTACTGCCAAAAACTTTCGGCATTACTAATTGTGCTGTTGCAGTAAAACCGCTAAACAGACTTATCAGTAGAAATGTTATTTTATATTTTATCATACGCATATTTCACTGTTTTTAAACCAATTAACTCGAGTTTCCTTATTCATTAGGATGTCCCCATCAGAATAATTTGAGCTATTTAAGAGTAGTAATAATAGTAATCTCCTTATTAGCTGACAATGAGATTGAATAGCTTTTTGCAATGGCTACTTGCTTCTCATTTACTGTTAAATAGTCAATAAATCCAGGGAACTGTAATTGAACCCGTTGGTCAATTGTCGAGGTTAATTTCAATTGTATTTTTTTGCCATTCCATTCCATCTTATTTACTTTAACTTGTCCTCTCAACAAAATGCCTTCGATGCTTCCCTTATCCCAATCAGCAGGAAGGGCCGGTAATATTGAAATACTTCCGGGTTCAGCGCTTATAAGCATTTGAGTGATCAGGTATGGTAATCCGCCACTTATATCAGTGTTGAATAGTCCACCGACATTATGAAAGGAGCCCATTCCATTTGACCAATATTTTGATGATAACCACTGAACAATACGTTCTACTGTTTTAACATCACTGATGCGTGAGGCAGCTAATCCCAGTTGAACTAAACCAAATGCCATTTCTCCTCCACCTTCTGCATTTCTGAATTTCATTTTCTCCTGAATGGTCTTAGCTACAGCATTGGTCAATTCGGGTTTCGATAAAATATCCGGATCTGCATGATCATACAAACTGTACAACTGAGAAGTATGTCTATGGTGATGATTTTCGGCTACTCCATCCCAAAGCCATTCTCTGAATGAACCATCATCAGCAACATCGTACTCAGGCATTTTCGCCAGCATAGCTTCCCACTGTTTAATTTTCTGTTTATCCGTATTAAGTGTTTTTGCTGCAGTAATACAATTTCTTAATAACTGCTTGGCAATCATTACGTCCATCGTTGCATTCAAAGTAGCTTGTGAAGTGTTATTAGAAGGATTATTCTCCGGTGAATAGGACGGATTAAAGACTAGTTTTCCGTCAGTACCTAATGTCATAAAATCCTCATAAAACAATGCAGCTTCTTTCATAAATGGGTAAGCATGCTGTTGTAAGAAAGCCTTATCTCCAGTGTAGAGGTAATAATCATAGAAAAACCCGGCAGTCCACCCGGCAGCTCCGGTCCAAAAAGTAAGGCACCATGTTTCTCCAAAATCAGTATCCCAGCCCGTTGTAGTAGCCTGTGCCGGAATATGTATACCCCTGCAGTTGTACAAGCAATTGGCATTAAGTCGGTAATCATCCATCAAGCGTTCATGATAATTAAAAAATGAATGCATGAGTTCGGGCATATTGGTGGAAAGATTTGCAGAAATGGCCGTTGCCAGATTTCCGTCATTCGTAAATCCCCCTGTCCATGGAGCTGTCCATGTACCACTCCAAATACCCTGAAGATTAGGTGGATTATATCCGGTAGAACTGATAACATTGTAACGTCCGGCATCAAATGCCTTTTCAATCATCACTTTAGATGATTTACTTTTAGCCTTAAGAATCAGCTCTTCAGCATTTAGTTTATTATCGTCATCATTAGTAGTAGTCAGATTAAACTTTACCCTCTTAAACAGCTCTCCGTGAATACCTGCATGATTTTTCAGCAATAACAGATAATCACCAGGCACCTTCATTAATGCAGATTTAAGAAGGTTGAGTTGCGAGTTTTTATAATCGAAGGATGGAGCTATCTTAATTAACAGCAAAACCTCATCGGCATTTTCAATGGTTAACTTTCCTTCTTTGGTTTCAATGTTGCCACCTTTTAAAATCAGCCTGCCAACTCCTTCATATCCTTCGAGTCCGACTCTGTTTTTAATCTTAAATCCGCTTCTAAAAGTTAGCCATTCCGCTTCAGCCTCTTTTTTTACCTCACGAATACCTTCTCGGACAAATTTAGATTGCTGCCACTCAACCGGACGCTGATTAAAATTGATGGAACAATTGATTGGTTGATCACCTTTGATAGAGATTACCACCACGCTATCCTTTCTGGAAACAAAAACCTTACGCTGAAATACTCCCTTTTCACTAGCCCAATCAGTTATGGCTTCTCCTGTTTCAAAATTTACCGAACGTTGATATTTGTGAATTGCATCAGGTTGCTGGACAATATCGACGTCAAATGCCGGAATAAAGGGATCTCTTTCATCCTTGTAGTTTTCGATATTACGTTGCTCTACAGGTATCAATGCAGCTTCTTTGTTTTTACCGGAAAGTAATAAATTCCTTATTTCTTCCAACCTGTCGGCTTGACTGATCGGTTTCTTTGACTGTGCCAATGGCATATAAAGTGCTGCATGACTTAAAATAATGGTTTCGTCATAAGGTTGTCCCATGACCATTGCACCCATTGTACCGTTTCCGGTTAGCATGGCATGCTCCCAATTGGCGGCAGGTTGCCAACTGGTAAACCCTCTTGCTGGCGCTACAAACGCATTTATTTTCTGTGCAAAGGCTGAAAAACAGCCCCCTGTTATCAGGAAGGCTGTCATTATTATAATTAACCAATCACGACCTCTGTTAATAATCATACACTATTCCCTTTAGGGTTATTTAACCTCAATCTCTATACTCGCTGGGACTAGTCCTTGTGCAGTTGCTGTAAAGGTTACCTTACCGCTTTTCTCTCCTGATTTCAAAATGGCCAAAGCCAATCCATTAAATGCTTTTCGCTGACTTGCCTTAAATGATTCCATGCTGGTAGGATTTCCATTATCTACTCCGGCTATGGAAGCATCTCCACTTACCGTAAATTGAATCAGGTTATCCGCATTGGGAATCATGTTCCCTTTTTCGTCCGCTATTTTGGCCGTTATAAAAGAAAGGTCCTCTCCATCTGCCTTAATTTTATTGCGGTCGGCTGTCAGGATAATTTTTGAAGGAGTACCAGTTGTTGTTATTTCTTTTGTTAATACAGTAACTCCATTTTTTCTGGAAACTGCCTTAATGGTGCCCGCCTCAAATGGTATTCGCCAGTATACATGAAACTCATGCTGTACTTTCTTTTTCGAACCCAAAGATTTACCGTTCAAAAACAGTTCTACTTCATCCGCATTGTTGTAATAAGCCCAAACATCTACCAGTTGTCCGGGTTTCCAGTTCCAATGAGGAAAAATGTGCAGTACAGGAGTATTTGTCCATTGACTTTGATACATGTAAAAAACATCTTTCGGAAAACCTGCCAGGTCGATAATTCCAAAATAGGAACTACGTGCTGGCCATGGGTATGGAGTAGGCTCTCCCAGGTAGTCAAAACCTGTCCAGATGAACATACCGGCAAGATGTTGGTTAGTATTAAACTCACACAACGTCTCTTCATGAGTTGATCCCCAAGGCGTACGGCAATTATCATAAGCGGAGCAGGTTAAATCTGCATTTCCGGTTAAAAGGGGTTTATCCCATGCTGTAGGCCAAACTCGTATACTATCTGAGGGCATATCATAATGGCCACGGGTTTGCAATGCTGAAACTGTTTCAGAACCTATTAATTGCTTACCTGGAAATGTCTGAGGGAACTTGGCAAATTTATCATGGTTATAGTTGTAACCGATCAAATCATAAGCGTTTGAAAAGATCAAATTGTTATACAGATTAATATCATTTGTTGCTGATGTAACCGGACGATCATCCAGGCTTTTTACAATTGCAGTCAATTCACGGGTAATCACTCTTCCTGCAGTGTCTGCTCCTGTTCCCCACTGTTCCTGAATCTCATTTCCAATGCTCCACATGAAAACACTTGGATGATTACGATCACGCTTAATCTGATCTTCAAGATCACGTTTATGCCATTTGTCCCAATCAAGGCTGTAATCGTATTTATTCTTTCCCTTCTTCCACATATCAAAGGCTTCGTTCATTACGATAAAGCCCATTTTATCACATAGATTCAGTAATTCTTCAGCAGGCGGATTATGGGAAGTCCGCAAACCGTTACAACCCATTTCTTTCAGCATTTCCAGTTGACGCTCAGCAGCTCGTACGTTAAATGCTGCGCCTAAAGCCCCTAAATCATGATGATTGCAAACGCCACGTATTTTCAATGGCTTACCATTCAATGAAAAACCTTTATCCTTATCAAATGAAAAATAACGAAGTCCCGCCGTGGTTTCATACTGATCAACTGTTTTATTTCCCAGCAGAATAGTTGTGACCACCTTGTATAAATAAGGATCTGTATCAGACCATAAATGAGGATTGGATACAGAAAGCAATTGCTCAACAAATGATATCGAATCTTTTAACGTAATTTTAGTAGCGGTTGACGTCACTACTTTACCCTCTGCATTTACCAGCGAAGTTTTAACAACACCCTGTTGAACAGCAGTGCTGTTATTCCTGATTTGGGTTTTAATTGACACATTAGCAATTTCACTGGTTACTTTTGGAGTTCTAACCTGTGTTCCCCACAAATCAACAAAAACGTGGTTAACAGTGGTAAGTTTAACATCACGATAGATACCCGAACCAGAATACCAGCGTGAGTTAGGCTGCTCGGAATTATCAACTTTTACCGCAAGCACATTCTTTTTTCCATATAGTAAGAAAGGTGTAAGATCATACCTGAAAGCGATATAGCCATTAGGTCTTTTCCCTAATAAATGACCATTGATCCACACCTCACTATTACGATAAACGCCGTCAAAGTCAATAAATACCGATTTACCTTTACTTGTTGCGGGTATTATAAATGTTTTACGGTACCAACCGGTTCCACCCGGAAGTGCTCCTCCTCCAGGTGTTGCCGGATGATCCTTACTAAATGAGCCTTCAACACTCCAATCATGAGGTACATTTAAGCTACGCCAGTTCTGATCATTAAAATCAGGATTACTTGCTTTTACTTCATCTCCCAGATAGAATTTCCAGCCTTTATTAAGATTTTCTACAGTTCTGGTGTTGGTTTGACCATTCACTGTTTGGCTAAGTATCGTTAGCAACAACAGATAACTCAGGTATTTCAATTTTTGCATAGCAGGAGCATTATTTTGCTTTTTCAACCATTAAATAAACAACAGAACGGGCCGGAATTTCCACCTTAACAGATGGAGCAGTTAACGCTCCCGATTTGGATTTTACCGAACTGTAAGAAGTAGGCCCGCCGGAAGGACCTGTAGGACCTTGTCCGTTCACAAATACTTTTCTGGAAAAGTCGCCGCCATTACCACCTGTTAGTGTATAGTAATAATATTTGCCGCCTTGCTTAAAGTTTTTAATATCAATCACACTCATCGCACTGGTTGTTCCTTTATTAATCAGTACCATACCTATATCACCACTTTTAGTAAAGCTTGATGCATAGCTTATTACATCCGTATTACCTTCTATCGTTGAGTTAAACATGCGGTCGCCAAAGTATTTCTGGAAATAATACATATAGTAGAAAGATGGACGAGGCGTCCATTTTGTAGTTCCGTCACCTTCATCAGCCAGACTAAACATACCATGGTCATTGCCATTATTATAACCATTTGCAATATCCCATCTGGTAGCAAGTCCGTAGTTATTTTTTATGAGTTCGCCCAATACAATTGCAGCATGTAAACCGGCTACATTAGAAACCATTTGTTTAGAGCCTTCAGCACCAATATTCCATTCGGTAAGGGCAATTGGCTTTAAGGGAACATTTGCTTTTTGAGTAGTGGTTTTCATCCATGCCATCATATTCTGCGTGTTTGAAGCGGCGGTATTTAATATCTCTGAAGCACCGGAATTTACGCCTAGTGGAGTATAGTAATCATGAATAATGTAATAATCTGCATAGTCTCCTGCCGCTGCGAAATACTCCGCATTCCATGTGCGATCGGGCACATTCCATGAAGAAGAAGCATCATAATGTATAAGCTGTGCCCCTATCTTGATATTGGCTCCAACCTCAGCTGCTGCTTTACGCATGGAATCAGCAAATACTTTAAAGTGCTTACCGTAAATTGTTCCATTGATAATTTCAGGCTGACCGTCTTTATTTTTCGTAAGATCGATCTTAAAGCCTGCTTGCCATGGGCCGCCGCTTTCATTTCCGATTTCCCAAAACTTGGTTCTTCCTTTATCATAACGGACCCATTCAGCAGCTAAATGTGCGGCAGCTTGATCAGGATGATCACTAGTGCCGTAACGTGCATAGCCATAGTTTATCGTAATGATTCCCGTTGCGTTAACCTGTTGCAGCATGCCGTAATAATTGGCAACCGAAAGCGTCCAGCTATCGTTATTGTTTCCATACCAATAACCTGCATCTACCGAATTTCCACTAGCATCATATAATTTTTCAGGAGCATCTGCTGGTTTTACTCCAGGGTTATTGTTCCAGAAATAGACGCTTGAAATATTGCCTCCGGGGAAGCGTAGTACATTCGGTGAAAGGGCTTTAAGATGATTTAGCAATACGGGTTCACCAACCATCTGGCCCGTATAAGGGTTAGTATTATTCCCAAATACATATTTAGATACCTTACTTACCGATTGGCTATAGTCGGCTGTTATTTTTACGTTCTCCATGGTTAACGGAGGAATAATGTAATCATATTGAGGAGCACTGAAGCTACGCGGTGCCCATTCATCAAGAAAAAAGCCTGTACTTGCAGCTTCCGGAATTTCTGTCGGGGGTGTAACGTCCACATCTCCTGTTCCGGAAGTTTCGGCTTCCTGCTCACTTTTTTTACAAGCCGACAAAGCCATAAAAATGGCAAAAAAGGCCGCAACACTATATTTATGAAGATGTAGGTATCTCATTTTGCTGTAGTTTAAGAAAAAGCACTTGTCGTTTTACAACAAGTGCTTTTAACTGAATTGAGTTTATTGCATGATATAGTGGAACGATAACCATTCATCCTTTCCAGGATCGTATGATGTACCGAACCAGATACCTTTAGACACTTCCTCTCCCGGGAATGCTTTGATTACTTTTATCGTTGTTTGCGTTGGATTCATCCAACTATTCGTGTTCTGAATAAGCGTATTTGGATCAAGCACGATCTCATTGGTAGCTTCATTAATACTGAACGTACCTTTAGTGATCACACCATTTTGGCTGCGGGTATATTTTAAACCTGCTTTTTCAAATCTGATCCATGAGTTTTCTGCAGCGGTTACCCAGCTATCATTCCAACCCCAATCTCTTGAATCTCCCTGACCTTTTGTCCATCCTTTTCCTTTAGCAATCCAGTCAACAGGATTTCCGGTAACATCCAACGCCCAGGTACGTAATGAAGAAGAGGTAATCATATCCAATAAACCTCCTGATTCAAACTTAGGATTGAAACCTGGGTCGACTTCCACTACTGGGTTCGTAACCGGAGGTACATAATTATCAGCGTATTCTTTGGAAACGAAATTCCATACATATAAATAATCGCCCTCAGAATTGGTTCTGCGAACACCAACTTGTAACTGCTTCTCAGTTAACGAAAGAATAACCAAGTCTTTTGTCCAGTTGGTTGCATTAGCAATAAAGGTCGATGATCTGAGTATGGTACCATCAAAAGTGGTCAGTGTTTTATTGTTTACATCAAAGAAATAGGTGCCTGATTCATCTTTACCTTCAGAAACTTTATGGGTTTTGAAGAAAGGACCGCCTTTTAGACTGAACGTCATGGTACTTGCCATATCATCAGCAGAAATGATCCATTGATTACCTGGCCAATCTGGTTTCCATCCGGCTTGCGCAGTACCATCCTGCATTTCTTTCCAGGTAGTTAACGGAACGTAATAATACAACGGTCCATCAAACACACCTGATTTTCCATAATCTAGTATCCATGTTTTCTCATTACCCGGGCCTCCGGTTAAAGCGATCCAAAGTGGATCACTTACATAATTAAAGTTGTTATCGGTTACCTTAACAATAACCGGATCCATTTCAACAACTCCACCAGCTGTTACTGCTGAATACTTAATGGTATAATCCCCTTTGAATGCAAAACGAACTGTATCTCTGTCGCGGTTGGATTTACCTGTTCCGTAATCCCAAACGGCAACCGTTTCAGGAGTTTTATTGATAAGGATCACTGTATTACCTCCCGGATCTGTTAGCAAATCCTGAATAACTTCAAACTTTATTTGAGATTTATCGAGCATATCGCCCAATTCATAGTTATCTTTCTGACAGGCGCTCAACATTAAGACGCCCAGTGAAAGAATCCATGATAGTTTCTTTAAGATTTTCATATCAACAATTATTTAATTGGCCTTTAGGGCCTAAATCATCATCTTTCATTAATTTACCTGTTACCAGCCTGTATTTTGTTTAAGCACACCACTTGCAAGTGTTATTTGCGTATAAGGTATTTGCTGTAAACCTTTTGTTGCCTGAATATTTCCTGCCGAAATGGTTTTAGGTGTAACTACACCACCATTTAGAACTGTAGTTGCTTCTGCAATTGTTGAAGCGGCAGTGCTAATACCCTGACGAAGCAAATCCCAGTAACGGATACCTTCACCTGCAAATTCCAGGCGTCGTTCATTCATGATATTCTGCTGAGAAACAGCCAGTGCCGTGAAATTTCCTTTGTAGGCACGTTTTCTTACGTCATCAAAATATTTCTGTGAGTTAGCACTTCCTAATTCAGCGGCCATCAATAATACATCTGAATAACGGATAGAAACATAATCCTCAAACTGGCCAATCATAAAATTGGTCGCGCCTTTGTTTACGGCAATACTGTTTCCGTCTTTATCAACTAAAGGCATGTATTTCTTAAAGTAATATCCGGTGTATTCACGGTGGTCAGATTGCTTGGTGTAAACAATTCCCTCTTTTTCAATGGAAAGAATAGATGCTCCTCTGCGACTGTCATTTTCATTGTAGGCATTCCACAGTTTAGGATTTACGGTTGAGCCTCCCCATCCTGTTCCGTAAGGGAAAGTCCATTGGCCACGTAAGCCATACATTACCATCCAATGGTTACCATCTGTATTTCCGTTGTAATCACTTGTATAGGTATATTTTATAGCGAATACGGTTTCTTTATTATCCTCTCCTACATAATTATCTACAGAGAATGGCCATAAGTTTTTAAAATCTTCAACCAGACCAAAACCGCCGTTTGCAATAACATCATCCAGGTAAGTGGTCGCTTCTGATTTGGTAATTACCCCTACAAGATCAGTTTTGCCATAATAACCGGTATAATAAAGGAATACCCGTCCGATTAATGCTTCTGCAGCCCATTTAGTGACCCTGCCTAGTGTTGCTGGAGCCTGCGCTCCATAATTGGTTGCAGGCAGGTTAGTTGCCGCAAATTTTAAATCTTCGGCAATCTGCTTGTACACATCGTCCGAATTCGCTTGTGGTACGTTGTCTTTTGTAGGAACAATTACAAGTGGAATATTGCCCCATAATCTTACCATATCAAAATATAGATAGGCTCTTAAGAAACGTGCCTCCGATTCGTAAGTATTTCTTAACTCTGTATTTCCACTCCACTCAATTTGATCCATTTTAGAGATCAGCATGTTACAACGATAAATAGCTTTGTAATATGCATTCCAGTTGGCACTGAAAAGGTTCATGTCTGATGGCGATCTTAATTTGTCGAACTCATCAAGCATCTGATAGGAGAATCCGTCTGAGTTTCCTGTCCCTCCAAAAGCATTGTCAGACATCACTTCTGCCGCCACAGGTAAGCTTACTCCATCTGCCCATACTGTTTGTAAGCCGTCATAACAGCCAACCAATGCTTTGTAAGCATCGTCCGGTGTTTTGTAAAAGTTTTCCTCGGTTACGTTTGTAGCCATTTCGGTATCGAGGAAATCATTGGTACATGCCCCGGTCGACAGCAACGTGAAAACCAAAGCGATATATATGTTTAATTTTTTCATAATTGCGATTCACTAACGTTTAGAATTTAATATTTGCACCCAACATCATGGTACGCGGACGAGGATAGTAGCCTAAATCAACACCTGATGAGAAGCTCTCATTATAACCGATCTCCGGATCCATGCCGTCATATTTAGTGAATGTGTAAAGGTTTTGTACAGAGAAATAAAGACGTACCTGACTCAAGTAACTTTTCTTGAATAATTTCCCGAAGTCATAGCCAAGTGTTACATTATTAATGCGTAGGTAATCGCCATTTTTAATGTACAGGTCAGAAAATTGAGTCCAGTTTTTATTGTCTTCCGTTACACGTGGTGTAGTAAATGAAGAGCCTTCTCCGTGCCAGCGATCCAAAATAGAAGCTGAATAATTAGCTTTTGCGTTAGCTTGGTTACGGTATGATTGAACAATGTCAGCTCCAACAACTCCTGATGCCAACAATGCAAAGTCAAAACCTTTGTAACTTGCCGACAGGTTAATTCCGTATGTGTAATCAGGATTAGGTTTACCAACCATTGTTCTATCCTCATTGTCAATTACTCCGTCGTTGTTTAGATCGACGTAACGAACATCACCCGGTTTTGCCGATGGTTGAATAAGCGTACCATTTGGAGCTTTATAACTGCTTACCTCTCCTTCATTTTGGAAAATGCCCGCAGTTTTTAATCCCCAGAAATAACCGATTGGAAAACCGTTTTCTGCACGGTAAAACTCAAGTGAGTTATCGTATAAACGATTAACTTCCCCGTGGATGATGCCATCATTTGTTGGAATATTACCTACCTTATTTTTGTTATAGGCACCATTAATTCCGATCGTATAATTAAAATTATCGCCAATTTTATCGCGGTAGTTTAATGCCAGCTCCACACCTGAGTTTCTAACTGTACCTCCATTGATGAACGGAGCATCAGCGCCTGCAGTAGCCAGGATTGGCGCAGTAATTAACCAGTCTTTTGTATCCTTGATATAGTAATCAAAATTTACACTGAACTTATTGTTAAGGAAAGTTGCATCAAAACCGATATCTGTTTGTTCTGAAGTTTCCCAGGTAAGATCAGGGTTGCCTAAACGACTTGGGTACGCTCCCGCAGCCAATACGGCTTCTTCTTGTCCGAAAATATAATTGGTGTTATCAAACTTGATTGGCGCCAGGTATTGGAAAGCAGCAATGTTTTGATTTCCCACTTGTCCCCAGCTTGCACGAAGTTTAAAGAAGTCTAACCAACCGGAAGTGCTTTTCATAAACGCCTCATTTGTTGCTACCCAGCCTGCCGAAACCGAAGGGAAAAATCCCCAACGATTGCCTGCTGCAAAACGTGAAGACCCATCACCTCTCAAGGTGGCGTTCAACATGTATTTTTCTTTGTAGTTATAGGTTAAACGGCCAAAGTACGACATGCGTTTATCAGGTGTGTTTGGAGCACCACCCAAACCAATATTTGCACCTTCTGTATTTGTAGCATTAGTTAACCAAGCATGCTCTAAATCATTGAATATTAAATTTTTATTACTTGCATTTAACCCTGATCCTGAATATTGATAAGAAGAACTTCCTACCATTACTTCAAAATTGTGAACCGACTTCAAATTGAAATTATAGCTCAACTGATTATCCCAGGTAAGTGCACGACCTTTACTCATGTTCTGATTTACATTGGTAACATCATTAAAAGAGTAAATAGAAAGCGAATAAACCGGAAGGAAAGAACGTCCCTCAAAAGCACCGTAATCAAGACCTAATGTGGTTTTAAAGCGTAAGTTTTTAATAGGCTCAACGCCAAGGTAAATATTACCTAGTAGGCGCTGGTTATTATTAGTATTTTGATTACTGTAATACATTGTCGCATAAGGGTTAGCCTCTCCGTTGTTCCAGTCTGAATTACTGTTATCAAAGAAGTTTCCTTTATCGTCATACATTGGAACAAACGGACTAGTGTTGAAGGCTCCGCGCAGAGAATTATTGTACTGGTTACCAACCCCGATGCCGTTGTTGTTAATGTAAGCAAAACTCACATTCTCTCCCAGCGTGATGATATCTTTGTATAGCTTATGACTAGAGTTAATTCGAATATTATATCGTTCGTAATTTGAAAGACTTTCACCACCAACAATACCTTGTTGATTGGTATAGGCTAATGAAGCCGAATAGTTTGATGTTTCATTGCCCCCCTGAGCGCCGAATGTGTAATTCTGGGTTGGAGCTTTGTCAACAAACATCTGGTCGATCCAGTTAGTTCCACTGCTCATTGCCGCAATAGCGTCATTAGTAAAATATGGACTTTTACCGGAGTTAATTGCCGCTTCATTCATTATGGTAGCGTATTGCTGTGCATTTAATAAATTAGCCTGGCGTGGTAAACGTTGCTCTCCGAAATAGGCATCAAATGTGATTTGTGATTTACCTGATTTACCCGATTTTGTAGTAACCAAAACCACCCCGTTAGCAGACTGAGATCCATAAATAGCAGCCGAAGCAGCATCTTTCAGTACATCAATTGATTCGATATCGGCTGGGTTTAAGTAATTGATATCACCTGTTTGTACTCCGTCAACTACATAAAGCGGACCTGAGTTGCCAACCGTACCTTTACCACGAATTACCACGTTTAGCGCTTCACCCGGCTGACCTGAAGTTGAAGTAATCTGAACCCCCGGAGCTTGTCCTTGTAAGGCTTGTAATGCATTTGTTGTGCTTTGTTTCTGTAAATCCTCCCCTTTTACCTGAACATTAGCACCTGTTACCAGCTTTTTCTTCTGAGTTCCGTAACCAATTACCACTACCTCATCAAGTGCTCGTGAATCTTCCACAAGGTTGATGTTGTATTTATCTGATGATCCTACAGTAAGCTGTTTTTCTTTGTAGCCAAGAAAAGTAATTACTAACACATCACCAGCTTTGGCACTTACTGAAAACTCCCCATTTAAATCAGTTGAAGTACCCGCTCCACCCTTAACCTGTACAGTAACGCCAGGTATAGGTTGTGCATCTTTTGCATCTGTTACCGCACCCTTTATTTTACGTACGGTTTGAGCTAAAACACTATTGCTCAAGGATAATGCAAAAATCATAGTCCACAGAAAGACTACTATTTTTCCTTTTGTAATTATTTTATTCATCTCAAAAATTGGTTGTATAAACTATTATTTGTTTTTTAAATGACAAAACTTTAAATGAAAGACTTTAAATCGCTCTTCTTGCGATGGTTAATGACTTACCATTGTATTTAATTATCTCATCCGCCTTTTTATCAAAATCCAATGTTGACGGCTGATCTTTATCGATCCAGATGATTTTAAATGTTCTGTTCTTTAGCATACCATTAAAGCTTCCACTTCTGTTACCAATTGTCAGCGATTTGCTTGCTTCGTCGTAACTGAGTTTAATGGTTGAATAGCTTCCTTTCTCATAGTTGTAATTGGTACCCTCATCTTCATAGATGGTAAACTCGGCATTCTTACCACAGTACACATAGAGTGTGGTTGGGTCTGCAGGTTTCTCAGAAGTATATTGAAGTTCAGGGCCAAATGGAATAATTGAACCTTCCTTAACAAAAACCGGAATGCGTTCATAAGGGGCATAAACAGTCACCTGTTGGCCGCCGTCCTGATATTTCCCATCATATAGGTTGTACCAACCGTTTCCTTTCGGTAAATACACCGTCCTTGATGTTGCATGGAAATCAGTTACCGGGTTAACCAATAGTGCAGGCCCCAGCATGTATTCATCTTTGATATTATTTACTGACGCATCAGCCGAAAAATCCATTACCAATCCACGCATAATGGTGTAATCATTATGATATGCTTGTCCGGCCAATGAATAGATGTAAGGCATTAAGCGATAGCGTAGCTTGTTGTAGTAAAACATACTACTATAAGCCGGATGGCCTTCAGGAGCTATATTATAGATTTCACGATAAGGGAACTGTCCGTGAGCACGGAATACAGGAACAAATGCAGCAAACTGATACCAACGGGTATTTAATTCTCTCCATTCTTCCAAGTCATCACCCGTAGCTTTCTCAAAGCGTGGCTCCACAGAAAAACCTCCTGCATCCATACTCCAGTAAGGTAAACCCGACATCGAAAAGTTGATACCTGCAGGGATCTGTGTTTTATAATCTTCCCAACGAGAAGCGATATCACCACTCCAAACAATGGTAGCAAAACGTTGCTGACCAGCATAAGCCGACCTTGTTAGGATAAGTACACGTTGATTAGGATTTGTTTGACGTTGGCCTTCATAAATGCCCATGGCGTTGCATAAAGGAAACGCATTGAAGTATTTGGTTGATGATCCCAGATAAGTAGGCGTCATTACATCTTTACGAGCCTGCACATCCAGATTAGAGTGAATATCAGGTTCTGCGGCATCCATCCACCAACCGTCAACACCTTTTGCATACAGATTTTTATTCAGCAGGTTCCAGAAACCAGCTCTCGCATTAGGATTTAATGCATCGTAAAAAGTTGAGGTATAACCGGCACCTATCCAATCACGACGTTGATCGGCGATATTACGTTTATACAGCCAACCGTTTTCATCCATGTATTTATAGCTACTGATACCTTCATAAAATTTAGGCCATACCGATATGATAAAATTGGTGTGGTATTTATCATGCAGCGTTTTGATCATTTCTGATGGATTATTGAAACGACTACTATCGAACTGCTGGCTTCCCCAGTCGTTTTGTTTCCAGTATGACCAATCCAAAACAATGTTATCTAAAGGGATTTTTCTACTTCGGAATTCATTTACAGTAGAAAGGATTTCCTCTTGAGTTTTATATCGCTCACGGCTTTGCCAGAATCCCATGGCCCACTTAGGAAGAATAGAAGCCTTACCCGTAATTTGTCTGTAGCCACTTATTACCTCATCAGCATTAGCACCAGCAATAAAGTAATAGTTGATTGCATCGGCCGACTCTGACTCAAAAGCATATTTGTTTTTATCTTTTTCCGGGACCGGACTCAACCAGTTAACGGCCAGGTATGATTCATTACCATCAGGCAACCACTCAATTTTGATTGAGTATTTTTGGCCTTTGGTTAGAAAAATAGGCG
Source organism: Solitalea canadensis DSM 3403 (assembly GCF_000242635.2). Lineage (NCBI taxonomy): Bacteria > Pseudomonadati > Bacteroidota > Sphingobacteriia > Sphingobacteriales > Sphingobacteriaceae > Solitalea > Solitalea canadensis. Next base: position 1,944,365 of record NC_017770.1, on the reverse strand, counting down.
TCACGGAAGAACCAGGGTTCCAAGCCTGACGCCACTTGTTGACCAATAACTTGCCGTCTATCCACACTTTAATATAACCGGCATATTTAACATTAAACTGATGAATACCAGTATAACCAGATTCAATTGCACCATCCCAATGAATAAATCCATTATTTGATAATTTATAGTTGACAGGGAACTTGTGTTGATCTTTAAGAAACGAATAGTCAATAGTTGATTCACCTCTAACAATCGGTTTTTCATTCGAGGTATTTTTCCATTCATAGGTTGCGGTTAACCACCCCACTTCACCTTTTGCCGAATAAAGTTTGAGTCCGGATAAAGGTTGATAATCGCGAGTATCCCCTACTTTGGTCAATGAGTAATTATCCCAAAGAATTCCATAGTTCTTGTTCGAAAGCAAAAATGGAATCGCAACTTTGGTATTGTACTGGTATAGATCGACATGTTGATTTTTGTAATTCATCATATCGTCCTGATGCTGCCCCAGACCATAAATGGCTTCATCTTCCGGTGATTCAAATTGTTGATGGATGGCATATGATAACTCACCACCCACCGACACCGGTTTAAACTCCCGACCATTTACTCCAACTTCTGCTACTAATGGCTTCCCATTTTTATCTGTAAAAGAAACCGCTCCTGTAATAGCGGAAACAGTTGCTGTAATTTCACCCGTTTTTAGAACAATCTGATTGCCACGCTGCACGGCATCCCACTTCACTCCTTTAGCCGGCGACTCAATTGCCATCAGGCTTTTTTGTAACGGCTGTTCCTGCTCAGGAAATGCAATAACATGGATGATCTTTTCATTGATCACTTCCAATTTTACGGTTCCTGATTTCGCAGCTGATGATTGAGAAAGATCTACAATTATACCATTAGGCAATTTCTTAAATCCCGGAGTTTGCGCCATCACTTCAAGATGAACCGCAGCCGAAAAGAAAGTACCTACTATAATTGCAGCAAGTAAACGTTGATACATAATACATCAAAAATTTAATCAGCATCGGTCTTAGGAACCTCACTGATTGGTTGTATAATAAATTGGTTAAGTGTGAAAGTAGATAGTCTTTCGATCGTTGAGGGGACTAAAATGTATATTTTTAGGGGTAAAAATGTTAACTAAAGTGACTCCAGTAACTATGTAATAATTTATAAATGAGACAATTATAAACATCTGCCGTTTTTGGCTGTTTTTTAGAGACTCTTTTTATGGATTAAATTTTACTAGCGGCAGGGCTAATAATTACAAGACTTTATTACCCCCTTACAAACCATCTTGGAAGTTTCATAAGAGAAAAACAAAACTTGCAAGTATTGCCCTTAAGAGGGCAAGAAGTAAAAGGGCTAATGAATCTATTGCAGTTATAATATCCTACAGGACATTATAACTGCAATAGATTCGAGTGCATAGACTTCATTGCCGTTCGGCTTTAGCCAACGGTATAGATAGGTGAATCAAAAAATGGTTTAGCCAGCTTGCAAGACTGTCTCGTTAGGGACAACACATCGGTAGAAAATAATTACAACAATAAAGATTGCTCCATAGGAGCAAAACAAAATTTGCAAGTATTTCAAAAGGTTATTCAGTTAACTAAGAGAGCTAACAGCTAATAGCCAATAGCTAAAAAAACTACGGCAGCTCATGCTCTTCTTCTCCATGATGCTTATTAGCATAAGCAGAAGGCAGAATTCCATAAGCTGATTTGAACGTTTTGGTAAAGTATTTAGGATTTGTGAAGCCTACTTCATAGGCTATTTCTGAAATGGTAAGCTGACTTTTCTCCAATAACTGTGCAGCCCGATTTAAGCGAATAGATTTAATAAATTCTACAGGAGTTTTTCCGGTTAAGGTTAACACTTTTTTATAAAGCGCAACACGACTCATATTTACTTCGGCACTTAATTCTTCAACAGAAAACTCTGAATTGCTGATATTTTTCTCAATCACCAGCATTACCTGTTGCATAAACTTTTCATCGGCCGATTCAACTGTAATTTCTCCCGGTTTAACTTCAATCTGCTTCCTGAACGTTTTACGCAACGATTCCTGCTGATAAAGCAAATTTCTGATTTTTGAAAGCAACACCTGAAAATTAAACGGCTTAGTCATGTAATCGCTCGCTCCGGTTTCAAGACCCTTTAGCACCTGTTCCTCACCAACCAGTGCAGTCAGCAAAATGACAGGAATATGAGTAGTTCGTTTATCCTGTTTAATTTTACTGCAAAGCTCAGTGCCGCTCATTTCGGGCATTGAAATATCACTTACAATCAGATCAGGATGTTGAGCTAACGCTTTTTGCCAGCCTTCTTTTCCGTTTGAAGCTTCGATAATGGTAAAATACTGTTTCAGATTATCCTTCAGGTAAAAACGAAAGTCATCATTATCTTCCACAATCAGCAACGTAGCTTTTTTAACGGTTTTATCCGTAATTACTGGTTCGGCGGACAGATAATGATAGCTTACTTCAAAAGCTTCAGACCCTTCGGTAAGTGTTTGAAACTCGGCAACGTTTACAGGCAAGTCGACAATAAAACTACTGCCTAAACCAGGTTCGCTTTCTACCCGAATTGTTCCGTTATGTAGGCGAACGAATTCCTTGGTAATAGAAAGTCCGATTCCACTCCCCTGGTTAACAATCGATCCCGGTGTTCCATTCTGGAAAAACTGCTCGAAAATCCGTTGCTGCTTGTCGGGTTCAATACCAATACCACTATCTTCTACCGTGATCTCAAGAACTGATTCAGCTGCTTTAACTGCATCATTTTTCAGCTTTACTTTTACCGATATATTTCCGTTTTCAGGTGTAAATTTAAAAGCATTGGATAGCAGGTTAAACAAAATCCGTTCGACCTTATCATGATCAAAATCTGTTGTAAGCGATTGTATATCCGAATTAAACACAAAGATAATATGCTTTTTATCAGCCATATCAGTAAATGAGTAAGATAACTCCTTAATAAAACGGATAATATCACCGCGCTTAGGATAGAGCTTATGCTCATGCACCTCCATCTTTCGGAAATCAAGCAGTTGATTAACCATATTAAGCAGTCGTTTGGCATTTCTGCTGATCATTTGCAGCTGAATAATTTCATCTTGATTGTTAGCTTGCTTTAGCATTTTATCCAACGGAGCCAATATCAATGATAACGGAGTTCTGAACTCATGACTTACATTGGTGAAAAATTTAATTTTCATCATATCCAATTCATGCATACGCTGTGCTTGCTGACGTTCCTGTTCAAGTTTAAACTTGGACTTGATCTTCTCAATACCTCTTCTTCGGATAATGTAAAGAATTCCGAATAATGCCAATACGTAGCAGAAATAAGCTAATGGTGTTCTCCAAAACGGAGGAAGTACGTTTATTTTAAGTGCAAGTTCTTTTTCTTGTCCTTTACCATTATTAGCCGAGGTTCTTACCCTGAAAACATAGGTTCCTGGATCAAGGTTGGTATAAGTAGCTTTTCTGGTTTCTCCATCGGTTGTTAGCCAATCCTTGTCGAAACCCTCCAGCATATAACTGTATTTGATCTTATCAGGATGCGTGAAATTTAGGGCCGCAAACTCCAGAGAAAATACATTATCACTGTGCTTTAATACAATTTCATCTGTTGCACTAATTGACTTATCTAAAAGAATTTTACCATTGATTTTGGAACCTGCCGTAACACTCTTATTAAAAACCTGGAAATCTGTCAATAAAATTGGTGCCGTGTTATTCGTTGTGCTGATAGTAGCAGGAACAAACAAGTTAAACCCGTTCGCCCCTCCAAAAATTAGCTCCCCGGTAGAAGTCCTCATTGCTGAACGTTCATTAAAAGCTCTTCCCTGCAATCCATCCTGTTCGTCAAAGGTTTTGATATCAAACGTTAATCCTTTTTGTTCATTTCCATTAACGGCAATGCGAGCAATTCCGTTAGGCGTACTTACCCAGATATTACGATTCTTATCTTCTAAAATTCCGACAATAGTGCTACTTGGTAATCCGGTGCGGTCATCTATTGTTGCCAGCTTTTTCCTTTTTACAGTAAATACATTTAGCCCCTCCCGTGTTGCCACCCAAATTCTGCCCGATGCATCTTTCAAAAAAGTAATGACGTTATTATTGCTCAGCGTTTCAAAGTCATTTTCAACATGCCCATAATGGATAAAACGGTTAGATTTTTTCTCCAACACATCAAATCCTTCAGATGTTCCAATCCATATATTTCCTTCATTACCTTCCAACAGTGAAGAAATGTAATTTGAACGGATAGAATTAGGTGTATCACGATTAAAATGGGTAAATCTATTGGTTTTGCGATCAAGCAAGTCGAGTCCGCCTGACAAAGTACCTACCCACAAGCGCTGTTGAGAATCTTCGAGTATTTCCCAAACACGATCATCACTAATGCTGGTTGGATCGGCTTCATTATGACGATAATGGATAAACCTGCTTCCGTCAAAACAATCGAGACCTCCATAATAAGTACCGATCCACAATTTCTGTTCATGATCAATACACATTCCTACAATTACATCGTTGCTTAAGCTGTTCGGACTCGCAGGATTATGCTTATACTGGGTAAATTTCCCTGTTTTTCGATTGAAATAAATCAGGCCACCCCCATTTGTACCAATCCATATATTTCCTTTTGCATCCTCCACAAAACGGTTTACATCATCATAAGATAAGCTGTTGGCATCCGATTGGCGACGTTTGTAAATTGGAAACTGAATAATATTTTCATGGTAATAACTAATACCTTTTTTAAAAGTACCGGTCCAGATAATGCCATCCCGATCTTTATAAATTGTGATGATACTGTTCTGACCTATAGTTTTAGAATCATCCTCTTTATTTAGCAAGTAGCGGACACTGAAATTTCGCTTATCGATAAGATTAACACCGCCATGATCCGTAGCAATCCAAATTACACCTTTATCATCCTGAACTACTCCATTAACAAGATTTGTATTTAATCTGATGGATCCAGAGTCTTTGTTTATAGGTAGTTGAGTAGTTGTTTTAGGATTTATATAGATGACCCCTTTAGGAACTGAATAATTGTAAATCCATAATTCATCTTGTGCATCAACAAAAATCCGTAAATCACCAGGTTCCTTAACTGTTTTGGCATATGAAGTAATGCGATTGATGATCTTGTTGGTATGCCCGTCTAATAGCTCAAGATCGCCATTATTCCGGATCAACCATAAATGACCCTGAGAATTTTCAGCAATGCCGGTAATCGGAGCTTCGGTGCCGGAACCTCCATTCCTGATTGCTGAGGCTTTTGAGCCATTGTATTTGTAAAGACCTGAAACATCACTTAAAAACCAATAATTGCCACGAGTATCTTTCCGGATATCCTTAACAGAAATATCTTTAATCCCTATTAGTGTAAGTATTGGTTGAACATTTCTTCTAAAGGTTTCGGTAAGAGGATCATAAATATTGAAGCCGGTACGGGTTTGTATCCATAATTTTTCATCCGGTCCTTCAAAAATATTGGCTATGTAATCGTCATTAATGGTTGTTGTGTCGCGCAGGTCATGCTTAAAAACCTTGAATTTATACCCATCGAAACGGTTTAAACCCGACATGGTTCCAATCCACATAAACCCTTTCTTATCTTTAAAAATACAGTTGACCTCATTGTGCGAAAGTCCCATATGAATATCGAGATGTAAAAACTGGTATTGGTTGGTTTGAGCAAAACCAAGTGCATAAATACAAGAGACCAGTAATACTATTAATACACTACGTTTCATAATCAGTTTCAACTGCAATAGACTGAAAGAAATAAAGGATTATTGACCGGGCTTTCTACCGATAAGAAGCACCATTATTAGCTTACACATTTCACAATAATAATGGCTGTGTGAAATGTACAGAAGAAACAGCGTTTTCAATCAGAGAGCATAGCTATTGAAAACGCTGTTATAGAATTCAATATAAATATTTTACCAAAAAACTGTATACAAAGCCACCAATAATCCACAAATTATTAATGCGCCCACAGCAAATCCGGTTGTTGTTTTAAACATAGTTGTATCCACTTCCAGTCCTTGAGATTTTTTAAGGGCCTTAATGGCTGTACCATCTTCGGCAATAGCAATGGTTTCGTCACCATAAACAGTTTCATCTGTTTCAACGATTTCTTCCTTAGTTGATTTTTTGCTTTCTAACATGCTGATAATGTACATAGCCACCACACAAATAATAAATACAAAGCCCATACGATCAAGGAATGGAATTTCATAAACCCCAGATCCGTTGTCTTTTGAAAAACCAAATGGCGATAGGAATGATAAATCGGCAAACAGTGGAAGCACTTTAAAGAAAACTGAAAGCGCAAAACCACCTATTGTAGCAAACAATGCAGCATTTGAAGTTGTGCGTTTCCAGAAGAAACCTAAAATAAACATGGCAAAAATACCAGGGGAAACAAATCCGGTGTATTCCTGAATGTATTGGAAACCACCTTTTTTATCAATTCCTAAATGCGGAGCAATGCAAAAAGCAAGGGCCATAGCCACTACAACGGTTATTTTACCAACTAACACTTGTTTCTTCTCGTCGGCTCCAGTATTAAATACTTTCTTATAAATATCAAGGGTAAAAATGGTGGCAATACTATTAGCTTTTCCGGCCAAAGAAGCTACCACCGCTGCTGTTAACGCGGCAAATGACAAACCCTTTAATCCAGCAGGCAATAGATTTAATAAAACCGGATAGGCTCTATCAGGGTTCACCTCTCCACCCTGCAACATCTCCGACTGAAAAGCACCTTCTTTGTATAACAAGTAGGCTGCAATACCTGGCAGCACCACAATAACCGGCATTAACATTTTTAAGAAAGCTGCGAAAAGAATACCACTGCGTGCCGTTTTTAAATCAGCTCCCAAAGCACGTTGAGTAATGTACTGATTGCAACCCCAATAATTTAGGTTTACGATCCACATACCACCAATTAAAACAGTTAACCCGGGAAGATCCATGTAATTCGGATTATCTTTTTCAAAGATCATATGAAAATGTTCCCCTGCATTTTTTGTCATTAGGTTAAATCCATTCAAAACACCCGATGAACCATAGTGTTCAGACACCATGTTTAATGCAAGATAAGTTGTAACCAAACCTCCTAAAATCAGGAAAAACACCTGAATAACATCCGTGTAGCCAATAACTTTCATCCCTCCCAGCGTAATAACCAATGCAAAAACAGCTAATCCAAGCATACATAAATTGGTATCGATACCCGAAATACTGTTAATAGCCAATGCTCCCAAATAAAGAATTGAAGTAAGATTGACCACCACATAAAGTAACAACCAAAACACCGCCATGATCATGCTCACGGTTGAATTATACCGCTGATTCAGAAATTGCGGCATTGTATATATTTTGTTCTTTAGGTAAACAGGAATAAAAAATACAGCCACAATTATTAATGTAGCCGCAGCCATCCATTCATAGGTGGCAATGGCAAGTCCCATTTTAAAACCGGAACCGCTCATTCCGATGAATTGTTCTGCTGAAATGTTTGAAGCGATTAGAGATGCACCTATGGCCCACCATGTTAATGAGCCCTCTGCCAAGAAATAATCCTTAGAACTGGCACTTGCCGATTTTTTTCTTCGGTAGACCCAATAGCCATATACGGCAATGATCACGAAATAAACAAGGAACACAATATGGTCCTTTGTTTCAAGTGTCTTCATAATTTAAAGAGGTTAAGGTTTAACTTTATAAATTGGTTGTATAATTTGAGAGAGCGATTAATCGTTTCGTAATATGATAATTCTTAGCTAAATAAATGCCCCGTGAAGAAACATTTATTTAACTAAGAGCCTGACTATATAAATCTATTGATTAAATTCTCCGTATATTCCTGCTTACCACTTCTCATTTCAGGCTCACCATTAGCAACAGCAAAATCTCTTAAGTCCTGCAAAGTGAGTTTACCTTGTTCAAATTCCTTTCCTTTACCTGAGTCAAATGAGGCATAGCGCTCCTGTTTTAATTTCAGGAAGTTTGATTGTTGAAGAATATTATCAGCGGTAATTAAGGCACGAGCAAAATTGTCGGCACCTCCAATGTGTGCATAAAATAAATCGGCAGGATCAGTAGAATTCCTGCGAATTTTAGCATCGAAATTGATCCCTCCTCCTTTAAAACCACCAGCCTGTAAAATCACTAACATCGCTTCAGTAAGCTCATTCAGATTAGTCGGAAACTGATCGGTATCCCAGCCATTTTGGTAATCACCACGATTGGCGTCGATGGAACCTAATAAACCAGCATCTGCAGCAACTTGCAACTCATGTTCAAAAGTATGTCCCGCCAACGTTGCATGGTTAACCTCTATATTTAACTTAAAGTCATTTAACAGATCATACTGTCTTAAAAAACCAATAACTGTTTCTACATCGTAATCATATTGATGCTTTGAAGGTTCACAAGGTTTAGGTTCAATAAAGAAAGTGCCTTTGAAACCTTGCAAGCGAGCATAATCACGAGCTGTACGAAGGAATTCGGCAAGATGTTCCTTTTCACGCTTCATGTCTGTATTTAATAGCGACATGTATCCTTCTCTTCCACCCCAGAAAACATAGTTTTCACCACCCAATTCAATGGTAGCATCAAGAGCGGCTTTTACCTGGGCAGCACCGTGTGCCAGCACATGAAAATCAGGATTTGTGGAAGCTCCGTTCATATAGCGACGGTGTGAAAATAGGTTGGCTGTGCCCCATAACAACTTCACCCCGCTTGCAGCCTGTTTACTTTTAGCATATTCGGTAATTGCACATAAACGTTTTTCGTTCTCCACCACGTTATTTCCGTAATCAACCAGATCGACATCATGAAAACAGTAATAAGGAAGATTAAGCTTGGTGATCAATTCAAAAGCCGCATCCATTTTTTCTTTTGCGCGATCTAAAACATCCGTCTTTTCATTCCATGGAAACAAATGGGTAGCTTCACCAAATGGATCGGCACCGCTTCCGCAGAATGAATGCCAATAAGCCACAGCAAATCGCAAATGCTCTTTCATGGTTTTGCCGGCTATTACACGATTCTCGTCATACCAACGATACGCCAATGGATTGTCCGATTCACGACCTTCAAATTTTATCTCTTTTATCCCTTTGAAATATTCCTTATTTCCTAATACGATTGACATATAATTTCTTCTTGTTTATTATTAATCAGTTGTTTATCCAATAATTCTTTCCAATCTGCATAAGCCGATTCATAAGCTGCCTTATTTTGCGGCTCAATCACTTTCAGTGGTTTAAGATTCGTAAAAGCATCTTCTGCAGAGGCAAACGCCTTCACGCCTATCCCCGCTCCTAATGCAGCACCAACACTGCCGTCGTTCTTATAAAGCTCAACAGGCACGCCATTGGTATTCACAAAAGCTTCGGTAAATAATTCGCTCAGAAACAGGTTCGCTAGTCCAGCTTTTATCACCTGAGGATGCATTTTGTTTGAACGCATGATATCCAATCCGTAACGGAAGGCAAATGCAATCCCCTCTTGAGTGGCTCTTAATAGATGGGAAGAAGTGTGTTTATTCAGGTCGATGTTATTTATATGAGCGCCTACCTGCTGATTATTCAGCATCCGTTCAGCACCATTTCCAAATGGCAAAATCCGTAAACCATCGCTACCAATTGGTATCCGTTGAGCTTGCGCATTGATCTCGGCATAACTCATCTCGGGAGCAATCGTATCACGCGTCCATCTGTTCAAAATACCTGTTCCATTGATGCATAATAATACACCCAGTCGTTTTTGATGAGTGGTATAATTAACATGAGCGAACGGGTTAACACGTGATTGCGGATCGAAAGTAAGTTGATCAGTAATTCCATAAATAACACCTGATGTTCCGGCAGTTGCTGCAACCTCACCAGGTTGCAATACATTTAATGACAAGGCATTATTAGGTTGATCACCCGCTTTATAAGTAACGGGAATACCCGGCTTAAGTGATAGTTTATTAGCCACTGATGCTTTTACCTGGCCGTGAGCAGTAAATACAGGATTGATTAACGGAATGACACTTTCGCCGAAACCATAATAATTCATCACATCACGAGAAAGCCCATCAGTAACAAAGTCATAAAATACACCTTCTGATAATGCCGAAATACTTGTCGTAATTTCTCCGGTAAGTTTCATCGCGATAAAATCACCAGGCAACATCACCTTGTCTACTTGAGCATATATGTCTGGTTCCTCTTGTTTTACCCATGCCAGTTTTGATGCGGTAAAATTTCCGGGAGAGTTCAATAAATGTGATAGACATCTTTCATGACCAATGGTATCAAACGCTTTTCTTCCGATTTCAACCGCCCTGCTGTCGCACCAAATAATTGAATTGCGAAGTACTTGTTGCTGCTTATCAACAATCACCATTCCATGCATCTGATAAGCTATGCCAATTGCTCCAATATCCTTAGGGTTATATTTTTGGGTAGCATGTGCTTTTAAGATAGCTTGCTGAACATTTTCCCACCACATTAACGGGTCTTGTTCAGCCCAACCGGTACGATGGGCAATTACAACCGTTTCCTTTTCCGGAAACTGTGCAGATACAATACAGTATTGGGTAGCAGCATCTACTACAGAAACTTTTATGGATGAAGTTCCTACGTCTATTCCTAATAATAACATTGGTCGCTTTTCTTTATCTGTCGATGACCATTCAGGAGGTCATTAACTTTTATTGCAAAAAAATTGGAACAGACATTAACTAAAAAGATTTACATTTGTTCCAACGTTGGAATAAATGTAGATGTTAATTTTTTATAACCAAATTTTATTTTAAAATTTATTTCATCAACTTGTAAAACATGACTTAGCTCAGCTTCTTTTGATATTTAATTTCAGTTTATAATATAATTTAAAAAGATTTGCAAAAGATCGAAAGCATAAAGAAAAAAGGAGTATTACATTGAAAAAAACCACCATACACGATATAGCCAGAGAACTAAACATCACGTTTTCAACAGTAGCCAAGGCACTGAATGACCATCCTCGTATTAAAGCTTCAACCAAGATAGCCGTACGTGAAATGGCGGTCAAGTTGAACTACCAGCAAAATAAGCTCGCTTCATCACTTAAGTCTGGAAAGACAGGAATTGTGGGTGTTTTAGTACCAACATTGGATGTCAGCTTTTTTAGTTCGGTGGTACATGGTATTGAATCGGTGATGAATGAGAATGGGTATAGCATCTTGTTGTATCAGTCGAAGGAGCTTCATGCGCATGAGGTTAGCGGAATTGAAACCTTCCTTCAATCGCGAGTAGAAGGTATCATTTCATCTTTAGCGTTGGAAACTTCAACGTTTGATCATTTTAAGGAACTAAAAGAACGTGGCATTCCGGTCTTACTTTTTGACCGTACAGATGATGAAATTGGTGTGCCTTGTGTAAGAATTGATGACTATCGAGGTGGTTACATGGCTACTGAACATTTGATCAAACAAGGCTGCAAGCGAATTGTTCATATCTCAACTGATCAGAATGTTAAAATTTTCAAGGAGCGTTTAAGAGGTTATAAAGAAGCGTTATTACATTACAATTTACCTGTAGATGATAAGCTAATCTTTTACGGCAACCTGTCGATTGAGTTGGGAATGCAGTGTATTCAGCAATTAGTTGATAACAATGTGGACTTTGATGGAATATTTGCTTTTGAGGATTACACCGGTTTAGGTGTTTTAAAGCAATTGAAAAAGCTAAATATTACGATTCCTAATCAGGTAAAAGTAATTGGTTTTGCCAATGAAGCTTTTGGAGCTCATATCACTCCTCCCCTTAGCACAGTCGACCAACAGACCGTGAAAATGGGTGAAGAATCGGCTCGTTTGTTTCTTAAATTACTAAAGAGCGGGGAATACTATTCCACTACTCCAGAGCAAATTGTTCTGGATCCGTTGTTGATTATACGGGAGTCATCGGGAGGAGTAGGTTGATAATGATTTTTATATCCGCACTATGCATTAGATAATTCGGTGGATTTTATGCAATATGTAAAACGAACAAAGCCATCCTTAAAATTTAAAGATGACTTTATTACTTACTAAAATATTGATTATTATAGATTTTGAATCAAACACTTATAAAAATTTAATACTAAATAAAAATGGATTCTTGGTAGCTGCTTTGTAAACAGCGTCATTAACATTCTCGTAACTAAATTTTACCACTTCTTTAATAGACCCATTTTCAAAAATGTTAACCTTAGCCAGATTACCATTTTTATCATAAGAATATTTTGCCTCCTTATTTGAACCTAATACTTTGAAGATTGCAATCTGTTTTTGACTGTTAAATTCAAAATACTTAGTTCCATCAGAAATAAATTGACCCTTTACAGTGGTGTATTTTACTGATGAAGTTGGAATTTCAGATGAATTTTTTTTATCAAAATAGTTGCATTCAGTCAAGTTTCCTTTTTCGTCATAAGCTAATTTATACACATTTCCATCGCTGGTAAACGATATAATTTGATTTTGATCATTTGCAAGATAACTTTCGTTTAAAGAATTGGTTTTTTTTAAGGTTACAGTTGTTACTGGAATTTCCAAATGCTCATTTGCTACTATTTCATTTTGAGTTGGTTTAGGCATTTCATCTTTGCAGCTAACGGTTACTACTGCCAAGGCAATAGTAAAAAATAAATAATTTTTTTTCATTTTAATTTAATAGTGTTACTTTTGTTTAATGGTTCGTAGATAGAATAGGTTTAGTTTTTCAATTGCCTTACGAACTGGCCGCGAAAATATTATTTCCTTTTAACTTCCAATGGCTTTTATTATTTCTTGATTTAAATCAAATAATTCTGCTATTTTATTTATCTCCTCATTTATATTATAATACACTGAATTGAGAATTCACCCCTATTAGGTTTAGATGTAATGTCAGTTACCTAACTTTTAATCAATCGGAAAAGTTGGGGAACAAAAGGAGATAATTTCATCCTAAGGAGTAAACTTCGGAGAAGTCTAACCTTAATAGAAATAGAAAGAAAAGATTTGAAAGTTAACTCCGTATGGAGTGAAACTAAACAAAGAATTAGTTTCGCCCCTTCCAAAGCCTGTAATTTTCAGAAATGTAGTTTAGCCGATTTTACTGATCAACAAACAACAATAAAATTAAGGTGATATGAAAAACAAAACCCTCTAATTATTTCATATAGAGGGCGCTTATTATCATAATTGATCGGACAAAAATTCTTTTATTTATCCAGCTGAATTTTGGAATTTTTCATTTTGTCCTCAACATATTTCATAAATTGATCTCTTTTTTCCACACCCATAATTGCATCTAATTGAGCACTTCTGGCTGCCGTAGCTACTTCAGCATATTTTTCCTTTTCCTCATCGGTTTTTACATACCGGCCAATTCTGTCGAGGGTTGACAGATAACAAGCATTTACATTGTCAATATCCGTTAGCTGAGTATCTGTCATCCCTAAAGTATTCTTAAGGTATTTCTGATTGTCTTCTCTGAAAGCTTTGGCTTTCATCATTTTTTCTTCTTTTGACAATTCAGACCATTTTTGTGCGCTGGCAGCTTGCCAACCAACAAACAGAATGCTCAATAGCAAAATAATTTTTTTCATAGCTTTTACAATTTGAATTTTAAAAATCATTTATTTCCAATCCATTAACTCCCCTCTTCTATCTGAACCACTTCATACTTATTGCCTTCAACAGGCTGATAATAGGTTTCACCAACTTTTACATACGTCTGATCTCCGATTCGAACCTCCTCCCCACCTTCTGGTAGTTTTTCAATAACTGCACCCGCAGGTGGCGCTACTACCTTATAGGTGGTACCATCTTTTTCATAATAAGCACCTCCGTAATAATAATTGGTAGTATTATTTACAACCACAGTTTCATACCCGGAGGGAATGGTTGTTACTGTGCCTCCTACAGGTGCCTGAACAACCGTATACCCATTAGTTGAAGGTTCGTACCAAACTCCCTGATCATAATGATATTGTGCATTATTCACACTTACAACAATAGCTGTTACCGCAAGGGTAGCTACAAAGAATCCCCATGGATGCCAAACCGGGCCCCAATAGAATGGTCTGTAAGGATGATAGAAGTAGGGATGATAGCAATAGTAACTTCGTCCGCCATAACGATAAGGAGGTCGGTTGTAAGTATTGATATTATTCCTTCGAACAACTGTATTTCTGTTGTTATTTACATTAATGTTTTTGCTGTTATCTACATTTATATTGACATTTCTTTTACTGTTATCAATATTTACTTTGTTACCACCTTTGCCAATGTTGGTATTGTTATCATCTCTTCTAGCTGTGTTGTCTTTAATAGTTGCATTTCTACCCGCATTATCGCGGTTATTAATTTGGGTTTGACCTCCGGATGATGACCTGTTTTGGCGAACTCCACGATCTGCATCAAGTTGGCTTCCTCCATTGATTGATCGCTTTTGAGGTGTACTTGCTGGCCTTGATGGAGTAGAAGGTCTATTGTGAGTGGCTGGTCGAGATGAAGCTCCTCTGTTACCCACACCACCTCCTCCTCTATGAGGCATCCGTTGACCATTGCCATCTATAGGTTGAAAAATAAGTGCTGAAACAATAAAGCTGTATAGTAATACTTGTAACGAAAAGGATTGCGTTTTCATTCCAAAAGGATTTTAGTATCTTAATTTTTTGCTGTTTTTGCCAATATGGTTATTTCATGTGCCCCAGGTGGTGGAGCAAATTCAAAAAGTATATCGGGTAAATTTGGATTCATAACCCAATTGGAAAAGGTGGCTTCATACTGCGGACTTTGGTCTTTACTTTTATAAATAATCGAAAACCTCATCGGTAAAGCAGTACCATCATTAGCGATCCATATTTGTAAGTGCAGTGATTGACTGTCGGCTAATAGGTGAAAGCAGTCTTTGCCTTCTATTTTTGCAATTCCTACAAGAACAATCTTATCAAAATGATCGAGGATATCATCACTAAATGTGGGATAAAAGAAATCTGCTGCCGGAAAGTCAATTCCATAATGTTCATGCAAGCTATCTATCGTTGCAATGATACTGGACGGAGCTTTCATTGTTGCAAAATTATTCTCTGTATATGAATAGTAAGTCATTTGCTTCCCATTATACCAATAACCACGATGTCCTTTATCTCCTTTAGTTTGTATTAACATTTTATCTGGGCCAACCATATAAACTTTGCTTTCTCCATAGTGCTTTACTAAACCATATTCTCCCAACTCATCACTGGCCGTACTTAAATCATAACTACATGATTCTAAATCTCCTATTACATTGCTCATCCTGTCGAGTATGAGCACAGCCATTGTGTCCACCTTTTTTGTTTGTGAAAAAACGGAGAAGGGTATAAATAATACTAAAATCAAAAGTCGTTTCATTGATTACAGATTAGGTTAACATAAATAATTAGTCATAAACTGAAAATCAAATCATTGAGCTAATGCTGCTTTATCTTAATAAACTTTCTTTAAGTAGTAGCGCCTATTGAATGGTAGAAATAATTTACGATTACTGAATACGGACGGAAGCAATTGCAGAAGTTGATCTCGTTAGCGATGCCACATGAGCGACAAAACACATTGATGGTGTTGCAAAAGATAGAGCAAAGCATAAACTTAGATTTTAGTTAATTTAACAAATAATCATTAATTAACTAAATTTATTAATCCCTAATGAACATCAACAAGCTGAAGAAATAATAAAAGAAAGCGATTGGCAGACTGAAATTCTCTGTATCCGACAAGAGATCAGCAAACTTTAGCGATAAAGTGTATTATTTTACTAAAACTATTCTTAATAAAAATGATTTTCAGTAAATTAATATAAATATACGCTTCATGAAAAAGCATCTCTATCTTCTATCTGCATTGCTGTTTATAGCTACTTATGCAAAGGCTCAAATAGTTTATGACTATCCAGATTCACAAAAGCCTATCCGCGAATTCACAATAAATTACCGGCAAAATATTACAAATGATCCCGTATTTAAATCAGTAAACTATCCTGGTTATGTGAAAAGTGCATCCAAGACCAAGTTAACTGGTAAAGAAAAAATAGAAAACAAACCCTGGTTTGTAGGAAAATATTCAATTAGTGGCGGTGCATTCTTCCCGATAAATAATACTCAGATACAAGTTGGCAATTCCGCTGGCACAATAGGTACAGTAATCGATTTTGAAGATGATTTAAACTTGAGTAAGAATACACAGACATTTTTGATCGGTGGAGATATACATTTAGGTCGCAGAAGTAAGATGGAGTTAGTGTACTATCGCTTTCACAGGAATTCATCGGCTACCCTTGATAAAGAAATTCATTTTGGAGACAGCATTTACCCTGTTAATGCAAGCGTAAAAGGCTTCTTTAATTCAGATATTTATCGGTTTGCTTACGGATACGCATTTATTTCTAATCCAAAAGTCGAAGCCGGCCTTTCTTTCGGTCTGCACATCATTGATACCGAAGTTGGATTACAAGGTATTGGCGTCAATCGAGGATTTGATGCATCCAAGGATTTTGGTTTAACAGCACCCCTACCCGACTTTGGAATATGGGGCGGATATGCTATTTCTAAACGATGGGCCATCAGTGGAGAATTCGATTACTTTTCCTTAAAAATAGGTAATGTGAAAGGCAGAATTTTAGGCGGCAATTTTTTTGTAAAATACAAAGCAATCGACCGACTTATAATCAATGCAGGTTATACAGGATTTAACTTTAAAGTGGATGCAGAAAAAAACAATAAAGTAGGATTTTTAAAATGGGGATATAATGGACCTTCCATCTCAGTCAATTATTTATTAGGAACGTTGGGTAAAGGGCCGATGTAAGAATATTATTCTACGGAAACAATATCATAATATAAGAACAGCAGCAAAACCATCTTAACGAAATGATTTTTGCTGCTGTTCATTTTTTTAACAAAATAGCGTTATTCTAGTTTCCCGATTTTGTAGGTTTAATATGTCATATTTATATCGAATACAATTGCATTAGAATTTCCCGCCCAATTGGAACATTGGTAAATACATAGCGATCAGAATTACTCCAACAATTAATCCCAGAAAAATAATAATGAATGGTTCAAGTAGACTACTTATAACTGAAGATTGATGTTCAATCTCTTCGGAGTATTGCTTAGCTAATTTGTCAAAGAAAACATCCAGCTGATTAACCTCTTCACCAACTTTAATCAGCGTAATCATCTTTGAATAATAGATTTTATATGCCGACATACTCCTATGCAACGATTGGCCATGTAAGATATCATCTTCTATCTTAATTAAGGATTGCTCAATTGGATAAAATCCGATCATTTGTCGGGTTAATGAAATAGCACGTAACATTGGGATTTTGGAGCTAATCAACAGATTCATTGAGTTACAAAACCTAGCCAGATAAATTTTGCGAATTATTTCTCCTAACACGGGAAGTTTAAGTAATAAAGCTGCATTCCATTTCCTGAACGACTCCGTATTTCTCAACTGATAAATACCAATGATGGTTCCTCCTAAAAATAAAGCAACTAACCAGAAATAAGTTCTAAAAACGCCTGAAATCTTAACAATAAAAGCGGTAAGAAATGGCAAATCACCTCCAAATCGTTTGAAAACATCAGCAAACATTGGAACTATGAAATTCATCATAAAGATGATTGCAGCAACGGAAGTTAATAATACAATTGCCGGGTAGGTAAGCGCACTAACTAACTGGCGTCTTTGCTTTATTTTTTTCTGGAAATAAACCGCTAAGTCTTTAAGAACGGCCGTTACTTTACCCGTTTCCTCACCGATTTCGACACTAAAATACTCATAGGCAGAAAACTTACCTGAATTTTTCATTGCATCCGAGAGATTGCCACCGGTTAGTATCTGGTCTTTTATATCCGTGAAAAGCTTTTTATCGGCTTCTTTTGCCTGCTCATTGGCAATTAACTCCAGGGATGTTTTTATATCAACTCCTGAGCCCAACAAAGTCCCCAACTCTTGATAAAAATCTTCTTTCGTTTTATCTGAGAGTCCTTTACCAAATAACGAAATATCTTTACTAAGTACGTCAGTCCATCCGTTTTTCACTTCGGAACCGCCTGTTGCTTTAGTGTTTGAGTTTTGCTTTTTACGGTATTGCTTAATGTCGATTCCCTGCATAATTATCTATCAAAACTCATTAAACTTTTTGCATCATAAAGTTTCTTCTCTCTAATGGCAATAACCCTGTTATTTTCATCAATAATATCAATTTTAAACTCGTCGATAATTTTGCCACTCTCCCCTACCTCTTTTTGCCGGTAATAAAAAACAGGATCAATAGTGTTAATTTTTAATGAATCAGTTATTAATGAAATGCGTAAAACTAAGGAATCATTTATTTCATAAATCACATTTGAAGAGTCATTTTTACAGCTAAAACCTGTTGCTGTTTTATATACCAAGCCGGCATTTGAGATATCTTTGCGGACGAGTTTACTAAACAGCATAATTTCATTAATTTTTGAGGTTGTTTGCCTGTATTGCAACAGCTGCCTGTTAACTATTGAAAATGCTAAATAGGCCACCCCAAGAACTGTTACACTAATTACCATAACAATAACTACTTCCATTAAGGTAAAAGATCGGAGTCTATTGATTTTCATCTTTTAAAACAATCTCTTTATACTCATTCAACCTTATTCCATTCAAATCTTTAGCTTCTAACTCCAATAAAATCAAATCAGAAGATTGGGGATAAGGTTTCACTGTTATATCAATAATCAGTTCATCTTCGTTAATCGTATCATCTTTAAAACGATGTTCTTTCTTTACCTGATTCGCCACGTCCTTAAGTTTACTGTTGGCCCATAATTTCCTACCACTGAAAGATGCTCCAATAATTTTAATGTAGATCATCAAACTTAAGGCAAATACGGTCATAATAATTACCAAGGCTACAACTACCTCCACAAGTGACCCGGCACGAATTCTTTTGTTTATCAACGCAGCCATTTTATCACTTTTTTTTGATTTTTTTCACCAAACAGTGAAGAGCTTACAAAATAGGGAGATAATCTGCTTTGATCAATCTGAACATCTAGCATGTGATTCTCATAATAAGTAACCGGGGTTTTCAACACAAACCGATTACAATATACGGTACCAAAAACATTTCCCAATAAATGCAAAAAACCATTTGAATACAAAATACCTTCCACAGATGCATTTTTTTTAAGTTCGATCATCGTTTGCTTTAAATCCTGAGTCTGCATTTCGGTAAACACAATTCCCTTAACTGAAGTATTCTCTCCAATATGAATAAAGGGTTGAGTATCGGTATTTTCTTTCTTTATTAAACCCAAAACTGATGGGTAAGTGAATCGGCAATCATCGCCAACTTTAAGTGAATCAGTAACAAAAACTTGTAAATTCCCAGAAAAGCCATCATGAATCTCAACTGCCGGTGCGAAAATTAATGCATCTGAAATCTGAGCGGATCTATCGATAACGATTGGTTGTTTAGCTACAATTATTACATTTCCTTTAATAGAATTGGTAATAGTAAAGTCCTTGTTATCCAGCATTATCAACAAAGTGGGCCTATCAAAAGGCTGATATACGTTGTTTGTTGCAATTCGTTTAGTTTTATTAAGAAACTGAGTCAACAACAATGAATCGGATTTCAAAAAATCAAGCACAGACGATTTAGTTTCCTCATTCAATGCGGTAATTTGTTTTTCACTGTATTTTTGTTTACCAAAAACCAGTTGATCTCGTTCATACGGTTTTCCGTTGATATAAGTACTTCGTATACCAGCTTGAGGCAAAAACACATCTCCTTTTATCAACGTACTACCTGCAATTGAAATCGGTCTGTCCTGATCCGTTAAATAAAGTGCAAAACGTTTTGCCGGATCATACGACTGACCATATTGAAAAACTTTTTGATTTTGATGAACTCCTGAGAAAGCCTTTATAATAGCAACATCAAAAATCCCCCAAACCCTTTTGACAATTTGAACAGAATCCGTTTGCTGATCAAAAAGATCAAGCGTCACACTATCCGACTCGATACCATTTTTTGAGAGCAAAATATTAATACCAGATCGGGCATTTGCCTCTAAACGATCCTCTAACTGATTCTCAAAGACAACTAACCGATTCAAATAAGCATAATAGATCAATGCACTCATCAATAAAGTTATGATGAATGAAATGATCAGTACCATGAAAAGTGTTCCGGCTTTTAGCTTCAATTGAATCTATTTATTGGTTTTTAGTAAAACTACCTCTGCTTTTAGCTCATTGATCTCCTTCTGCTGTTGCAACAGATAAAGGGTCAACTCTTCAATCTTTTGAAGCAGTTTGGCATTCATTTCACCCACATTAATACCGTTTGATTTTACTTCTTCAGCTGAAGGAATTCCCGGAAGATGTCCTTTTTCATTAATATGTTGTTCGGTTTCTTTCAGACTTGGTAGCTTATAGTCTTTGGCAAACACATAATCTGGCCATGGAGTGGCTTCAACTTTTATTTCAGTTGCTCGGATTTTGCCAGCTACAGCTAGTTTATAGCCTTTGGGATCGGTTGTGCCAATACTTACATTACCATCTTTTGTTGCATAAATAAGATTTCCATAAACAGATTGTACAGATTTATAAATACTAACATCCGATACCTGAGTCTCCTGAACAATTTGAGGTTTAGTACCATCAATTGCATTCCACCATTCACCTCTAAATGTTACCCTTCCTCCTGAACCGGTAATCTCAGTTGCTTTAATAGCAAAATATAGTTGATTATTATAGGTAACCTTATATACATTTATGCTAATAGTGTTATCTGTAAGCGGAACTAAAGAAATAAAACTGTTCCCCCATGCCGTCTGAGTAATAATTCTATATTCAGCATTAATATTGCCTGATGTCACACTACCTCTGTATAAAGATAATATGCCACTTAATCCAGCCTGAGGGCTACCTGTCCCCCCAGTTATCATTGGCGATAATAAAACATAGTTTGGCACTGCACCTGCTCCTACATCACTAGTTAACCCAATATTTAATGGTGCAATAAAAGATGTACTTGTTGCTAAATGGTCAATACCGGCTTTGATATCAAGTTTTGTTGTAGGACTTAATGTACCAATACCAGCATTTCCACTTGTTGGAAATGTGTTGGTTTGTGCTTTGCAAGTACTATAGGTTAAAACAAACAAAAAAATGGCAAGTATTTTTTTCATAAGTAGACTAGATTAATTCATTTTCTTTTCTAATTCAGCTATTTTCTTCCCCTGTTCTATTATCGTCTTGTTTTGTTCAATAATATAGAGTGTTAATTCTTCGATTTTTTGAAGCAGTTTTGCATCCATCTCTCCCAAGTCAATACCATTTGCTTTTACTTGTTCAGCAGATGGAATATCAGGCAGGTGCTTATTGGATTGAATAAATTGCTCTACTTCATCCAATGGTTTTAAAGAATATTCTTTATGAAATACAAAATCAGACCATTGACTAGTTAGATCAACTTTTATCTTTTCTGTTCTTATTCCAGTTTGAACGAAAAGTTTGTAGCTATTATCAGAAAAATTGACTCCAAGGCTTCCAACAATTACTTTTCCACCTCCATTTCCAATAGAAATATTGCCATTTGAAGTGGTATTTAAATACAAAGTATTATTGGTTCCTGTTGGGTAGGACTCAAGAACAAGATAACCTTCGTTGCTGCCTCTAATTCTGCCTCCGATAGCACTTCCAAAATAAGTATAATGATTGAACGCGTTTCCCAAAATGGCCGTTGCAATACTGCCATCTGCTAGTGTCGCAGTTGTTATAACATGTAAGCCCGCTTGTGGGTTAGTAGTTCCTATACCAACATTTCCAGAGGTAGGTAATGAATTCGTTTGGGCCCATGCTGCCCCTGTCGCAAGAAATACTAGCGATAATATAAATGCAATTTTTTTCATGTGTTTTTAGTTTAGTTGAGTAGATGCGTTACTAACTTTTGTACTTTCTTTCTTTCCGAATAACCGTTTATAATAATACTTAAACTTATTTTTCATCAAGCTTTCTTTTTTGCGGACAACCTCACCTTTCTGATATTTTGTGACACTCACGCTGTCATTTGGTAAATATTCATAGGCTTTACCATAAAAAAGCTTGTTCTTCATTCTTCCTTCTTTCAGTTTCCTTCCCTGCTCATCCAATGTTATAAATCGCTCTTCATCTTTCCCTTTACTCCAATATTTTATTTCCTGCAGATTGCCTGATGAATACCATTTCCGCCACTCACCATCTTTTAAACCATTCTTAAAGGCTCCTTTTTCCTTTAAAGTCTTGTCAGGATAAAAGCTTTCATAACCACCGTTTAGAAGTTTGCCACTATAACCACCCTGTGTCGACTTGATTTGTCCTGCACTGAACCAATAATAAGTGTTAGAAATTTTAGGTGTAAAGCTGGGCTTATCGTTATTAACATGGGTGTAGATGGTTTCATCCACTTTATTTACAACTACCTTGTTGGTTAAATCAAGGTTGGGAATACGTTGGGCAAACGTAATACCTGGCAATAAAAACAAACTAAATATAAATAGGTAAAATACTTTTTTCATAGCAGATTAATTAATTCTGATAAACTTTGACTTTCCCTGAAACAACACCTTAATCGAATCTTTTTGATTCTTCATCAATTTAACACCGTCATTAGTTGCACCTTCTTTCATCATATAGTCCTTACCTCTGATATTTACTAAAACAATTGCTTGCTTTGAATTGGCATTTTGAATGACTCCCGAATACCTGATAATACTCCAATCAATATAGGGTTCTATTTTTATGGGTTTAGGAGCACTAATTGTATTTCTTTTTGAAGTATCAATTGATGCTTCGTTATAGGGTTTATCTAAAAATGGATCCCTGTAATTAGCCATTAAGGTAAATGTATCGGGCATTAAAGTTATCGTTGGAACTGCAATTCTATCTTTTACAGGTTTAGCAACATGGTTGGTATTATCAGAAGCCGCCACCGAGTCAATAGCTTTATAGAAAACGTATCCCCAAATAAAAAGTACTGCAACTAATAAACTATAGGTTGTTGTTTTGTTTTTCATGCGACAAACAAGTAATTACTGACTGACGATAAATTTGCGAAACTTGCTTAGTGCACTTTCATTACCTGCTTTATCTATCGCAGCAACTTTCCAGTAGATTTTCTCTCCTACTGTTCCCAGATTAAACGAAAAAGAGGTAGTAGAAGTTACTGTTGGAAAACTTGAACTATAAAGTGTCGTGGAGTCAGCTTTATAAACATATAGCTTATATTTTTCAGCTCCTGCAACAGCATTCCATTGTAAGATGGCAGGTAAACTAACAGACTGATTGTCGGCCGGAGATTGTAAAACAGGTATAGCAGGTGGAGTTTTGTCAAATATCACTCCATAAATAGTCGACCATTTTGACTGTGCAGTATCATTTTCGGCTCTGACTCTCCATTGAAATGCACGCTCTTTCAGAAACGTAAAGGTTTGCTCATTGGATGGAATCACCACTTCATACATAATTTTTGATTCGTCAGCAAAGTTATTGCTGTCGACCTGAAACCTATATTTTGTAGCTCCGTAAAGTTGTTCCCATTTAAAACTAAGATCTTTCTGGTTAGTTTGAAATCCATTTGATGGCGCCAGTAACCGTACCGACTGCTGTTTAATGGACGAATAAGCTATGTTAAGTGTTCGTTTCACATAAGAAGTCTGAGTACTTCCGTTCTCCCCTCTTACACGCCATTCATAATTGCCAGGAGCAAGACTAATGGTATATTTTGTATCACTTATTAACGTATCTAACACATACTCTTCAATGGCATCAAAATCAGGAGTAACAATTTGTAGTCGGTATTTCAAAGCATGCTCGACAGGCTCCCATTTAAATGTTTGTGTGTAATTCGGAGATACTATTTTATCTCCCGGAGCCAATAGGGTTACATTATCTTTTTCAATGGAAGGTTCAAGAAACTCAGTACAGGCAGTTACGAGTATGCTACATAAAACCCACAATAGTATATTGTTGAGTTTTAAAAATGATTTCTTCATGGTCGATTTAAAATTTTCTTTCTCACTTGATCGTGCTTCCAAAACTATAAATTTATTTATGAATTGTTGGTGTTTTTGATGGGTTTATTGAGAAGGGGATTCTCTGTATTTATTTAAAGTACAATAGGAGTAATTTCTTTTCTTCCGATTCTGGCTTAACAACAACTTCACCTAGGTAAAAGAAAGATCATAACCGTTATCCACTTCAATTTTATCTAGATATCCTTTGTCCTTAAAGCTCATATAGTCGATTTCGGAAATAATAAGGTGATCAATCACGGGAACTTTTAAGAACCTACCAATCGCTACCATTTCCTCTGTAATGCAATAATCCGAATCAGACAGCTCAACTGACCGACAAGGAACTGCTCCAACAGTTTAAAGAAGTAGAACTGTTAAACGCCGAAGACAAACATTTGATCAAAACGTTTCTGGATGCCTTTCTCACCAAACGGCATATTCAGCAACTTGCTAAATAATAAAGGCCATCCTCGCTAAAGGATGGCTTTTATTTTTCTTATGTACCGGTGAAAAATAGATAAAAGCTAATTATAAGCCATTATAGCTGCGAATATCCATGCAAAAGTTATAACTGAAACGCCATAAAAAAATGTTTTAGACGTTATTTTTTTTGCATTGTATAAAACCAAGGAATAGGCAATAATATTTAATAAGAGAAAAATAAAAAATAGCACCCAAATTCCAACCGTATGTTTTTCATTGGATGCGTACCCCATAAGAAAAACAGTTATCATAAAACAGATATAGGACGTTACAAACAAAAATAGATTTACAACTATGAATTTTAGAAAATCTTTCATTTTTAGTACACTCAATTAGTTTTAACTTGTATTCCATATTGCTTTTGCATGTATTCTGTAAAGATTTTAATTAACTTTTTGCTATCCCCATTACTATTTTGGAAGGCTTTTAAAAAGGCACCAACATCTTTAACAAAGGACCCATTAGCATGAGCTCCAACGAACCCCGATACTTTTTCATCAGAACTAAATGCTGCCTTCACTCCACCCATATCATTTCCTGAAAACTTATCCCTATCATGGTGATGAGCGTATTCATCAACACCATTAGGAGCTGCTATATCATCAGATTGATGAGGAGCCATGTTATAAACAAAATCAATAACATTATTTGGATCAGCAAATTGATCTGAATTTTCTTTTATCATTTCAAGTAATGATTCTGTGTACCCTACACCAAATGCAGCGCCTCTACTATGTGTATAAATTTGTATTTTTTCAGTTATTTTGCCAGTCTTGGATCCCTCTCTAATTGTGAAAGTATTTTTTGAAAGTCTCGTTTTCCAGCTAATTCACCTGCAACCTTCCTAGCAGTTGCATTTCCTGAAGTACCACCATGTAAATCCGAGACCCTTTCATCTTTTATCCCTCTATCACCATCAACTAGAATCATTGTTCCACCTGGGTTAGGGATGCCTGAACTTCCTATAGTTCTTAATAATTGTGTATCCCAATAATTTTTACTTGCTCGCTCATTATTACTACTCACTCTTCCATTAATATATATTGGAAGTTCGCCATCCTTATCTATAAAATTAACAGGACTGTTTAAAGAATAAACATAAGGTGATGACATTTCAAGCAATTCAGCTTTAGGATCAGGAACATTCCACCTTCCCAGCAACGGATCATAAAATCTAGCTCCATAATCATATTGACTTAAACCTTCCTGCAGTTCTTTACCATTGTACAGGTAACGGTTATTGGAACTGCTGGTAATACCTTTACGCAACCCAAATGCATAATACTCATCCTCTTGGATTACCCTTGCTGTGCCAGTCGAAGGATCTTTGTCCAGACTTATCCGTACGTTGCTTATAAATTTAATTAGTTTTTGAGATTAGGTTTATTTTTGAATGTAAGATTTTGTCTCCGTTAGCTGCTCCAATCTTAAAATAATCTCATTTTTAAATACTTCACTTATGTCATCCTGTTCTTTTATACTGAATTTATCTTTGATATACCATCTGTCATTTTCACTTTTGTATACTGCCCTTAAAGCTATCCTCGTATACTCAGGATGTTGAACGCCAAACCCAGCATCTACATAAGTTACATAATATATCCTTGAAGGTTCGTTTTCAATGTAGAAAAACTTTCCCTTAAGAAAACTATATCCCGCATCTTTCCAATAATCCTCGATATATTTCTTCTCAGTAGGAACTTGAAACTGCGGATATTGGTGATAGAATTGCTTCAAATAACTTTCCATCTTTTCCTCTTTCAAAGGAAAAACAATGATGTCCCATCCCCCCAATGTCCCCGCGCTTGGAGGAGAACAAGAAGTAGCAAATGCGATAAAAATTATTAATACTAATTTCTTCATAGTTTTATTGGTGGTGAAACCATCACTGGCATATAATATTCTATTGTTTTGGGCAAAGCCCCCAGCCCTAAACCGACTCCAACTACTCCAGCTCGAAACCTATTTATTGGGTCTATACCTATATTTATTGAATGTAATAGATTTTCCAAAACAAAAGTCCAATCCGCAGGTATAGCCCGTTTGTCATTGAATAGCCCGCCAGAACCTTTAATTTGTAATCTATCATATGCTAAATCATGTTTAATTGCCGAAAGCTCTATAGGGTTAGCTGGTATATAAGAAAAATCATCATCTCCATTATACTTTTTAGGATTGTTACCACCCGCATAAGAAGTCCACAATATATTATGTCCTAAAGTTCTAGGATCCAAAGCCTCCGGAGTCAAACTACCTTGTACCTCATGCCTCATATTACTAAATGATTCCTGATCTTTGTACCATCTAGTATAGCCAGTTTCTTTGTTTGTGTAACCAATCATTTTAACCTCACTTAGCAAGGTGCTTCCATTACTTAACTTACCTCGACCATTAGTTGACATTTCATCTTTAATAAAGTCATCCATTTGAGATGTTGTAGGATCATTTTTCAATATGGTTTTCTCCGTTTCTATGTACAACATAAACCTTTCGATATCCTTTCTATCTTTTGTGGTATAACCTCCTGCTGTTTCCTCCCATAAACCGAAAGGATCTATAAAACCTATTGGATTATTATAACAATATCTGTAAGGAGTTAAACTAAAACTAAGTTCTGCCAACGGGTCAGGAACGTTCCACCTCCCCAATGTTGGATCATAAAATCTAGCCCCATAATCGTACTGCCCTAGACTTTCCTGTAACTCTTTACCATTGTACAAATAGCGGTTACCTGAACTACTGGTGATTCCTTTACGTAATCCAAATGCATAATACTCATCTTCCTGGATTACCCTTGCTGCACCTGTCGATGGATCTTTATCCACACTCACCAGTGCATTACCCAAATGGTCACTAAGGTTGCTTTTATCACTTATCACCGGGTCACAGACCCTTGGTTTATTTACAGTCGAAAGTCTCGCTACGAAGACTTCCGACAACAGTGTGTCTAATTTGCAGTTAAAAGTCTCGCTTAGGCTAAGACTTTTAACAATAAGGAGTTGAAAAGTAGTACTGCATATAACATGCTCCAAATTCTCATGAACAACTAAGGCAACGGAGAACCTAATATTTATCTAAATATTCTTGCCAACTGTTTGGATACATCTTTTTTGCCTTTTCAATCACAAAATCGGGGATGGGAATCTTTCGATAATCAATGTCTTTTTGTTTTAAAAATGCTACAACTTCCATTTTTTGCTGATATTTTTTTGAATCAAGAGGGAAAATTTTTTCTCTTAATAAATCTACTGTGTAAATTTTTTTTCCATCATTGGAAAACTGAGCCCTATCAAAAAGCATTAAGGAGTAATCAGCACCTTTTTGAAGTAAATATAGTACTACATCGTAATGATCATGCATCAATGCTTCCTTAAGGGGAAAAGCATTATATTCATTTTTATAATTAACATTGGCTCCCGCTTCTACTAATATTTTTACTTTATTTATGGGTGAAACAAATTGATTAACATCACTACAAGCCAACAGTAGAGGGGTTCTACGAGTACTATTACCCTCTTGCCGTTTTCCGATTTCTTCATCATTAACATTGCCTCCATATGCCAATAACAATTTTAAAAAACGAGTATTATCCTCATTATAATTTTCTATACCTGCCGATTCTATCATTGCTGAAGATCCATTGTAATTATTATGTTTGTTGGGATCAGCACCCAGCTCTAATAAAGTTTTACAGGATCTGTAGTGTTGATTTTCAACCGTAAGTATTAACAAGGTATTCCCATATTTAGGTTCAGAATAATTGATATCAACCTTTTCATTAACGATTATCCTTTTAATTTCTTTCAAATTTTCATCCTGTACGGCTTTTGCCAAATTCCAAACTGGAGTTTGTTGAAATAAACGGTAATCATTACCCAATAATTCACTTTTATCTATCAATTTATCCCGGTTAGTACATGATATAAGAAATACTAATAGAATTATATAAAGTAAATGTCTCATGAATTATTTCGATTTTATATAATCTGAAGGATATATGTAAAACGCTTTCAGCATATTATCTATACTGTGCCCGTTATACAAAGATGGTAAATCAGGAGGTTCTACATAATGTTTTATTCCATTTACATTTGGTAACCAGAATACATTATTTTGAATAGCATTTAAAGGATCAGTTTTCATGATATAAGCATCAATCCGCGATAGGTTATTTGCTTTACTGGTAAATCCAGTTACCCCTGCGGCATTAAAGGTTATGGCATTTCTTCCTGTGGCATAAGCATTTGCTACTGCTTCTCCTCCTCCTAATGAATGACCTGTAAAAGTTAATTCAATTTTACCTCCTAATTCATCGCTTATCTTTTTAGCGTTGCTCATTGAAAGCTTATACTGACTAGATATACCCAAGGGTTGTATACCATCATGTTTTGCATCTGTACCATCTTCGGTACCTGCTGTTGCGTACACATATTCTGTTATCCCCTTGCTTGTACGTTCATAAACTTGCGATTTTAATCCATTTGTTGAGTTTTTTGTGATACCAAATTCTCTCTGAGACACTTTCCATCCGCCTTTCAATATTTTATCATCTTTATCACCATAAACATGCGCAGCCATTGCGGCTGCTTGCCGAGGTGTTGGCTCCATACCATCCGGATCAATAAAGCGAATCGGATTATCAAAACAATAGTTGTACGGCGAATGCCTACGCATTTTCTCGGCTAACGGGTCAACAGCATTCCACCTACCTAAAGCCGGATCATAGAACCTGGCTCCATAATCGTACTGCCCTAGACTTTCCTGTAACTCTTTACCATTATACAAATAACGGTTACCCGAACTGCTGGTTATACCTTTACGCAATCCAAATGCATAATACTCATCCTCCTGGATCACGCGTGCGGTGCCAGTCGAAGGATCTTTGTCCAGACTTACCCTTACGTTACCTAAATGGTCACTCAAGTTGTACTCATAAATATAAGAACTTCCGTTAGGAATAGCCCTGCCTTCTTCAGTTTGAATGAAAGCTAAGGTACCACTTTGCTCATAATGGATGCCGTTTACATAATCGTTATTCTTGCCTGCTTCAATTCGTCTGAGCTTGCGTCCTGCTGCATCGTAAATATAGGTGATATTTTGAGTTCCTGTTATTACATTAGGCAGGTTTAAGTAATTATAGGCTAACGTAATTCCTTTCTTACTATCGGTCAACAGGTTACCGTTTACATCGTACCCATAGCTGGCTATAATATTACCCGCTGTGCTTTGCAGCTGGTTACTATTCATACCGTTCTTTAAATACTCATAAGTGGTGTTGCCATAACCTGTTCCCGTACGGTTTAGCGACTTAATATTCCCCATTACATCGTAGGTCAGGGTCTCATTCAGTAAGTTACCGGTCGAAACAGCATTGGTTAAACGGTTCAGTTTATCGTAACTGTACTGGAAGTTTTTGGCTCCGCTGCTTGGCCCGGTATAATTCATCTCCCCGATATTGCCGTTGTACTGCTTGTAGGCTGTTGCGGCATCCTCATACTTCAGACTCATGGAAAACTTCGGAGCCGTACTGCTTTTCAACCAGCCGCGGATGTTATAGGCATAATCCACTGCTTGCAGGTATGAGCTGCCATTGTTTTCGGAATGCAATTGTTTTTTAATCTGCTGGCCCAGTTCATTGTATTTGTAGGAAGCTAGTAACACTTCACTCGCACTACCGATCTTTTCATAGGTATCGATTCGTCTGCCCATGTGATCGTACTCATAACGGGTGGTGATCTCCAGCGGTGCTTTCCCTGAAACGGTATGGGTGCGTTTGGTTAGTTGGAGCTGTCCCGGAAAATCATAGGTGTTATCCACCACATCCTGACCTGAAAGGTAATTGGTGCTCTTACTCTGAATCACCCGGCCTTCCTTATCGTAGAAGTTTACCGTCCATAAATAGGTACTGCCGCCATCCAATACTTTTACTTTGGTTCCGGTCAAAAGGCTTCTGGTCATTAAGCTCTGAGTTCCAGTTTGCGCGCCAAAAGGATTACCGGTAAACGCATAGTTATCGTAATAGTTAACGGTATAGGTATCCGCAATCGATGTTGGAAAACTGTTATTGGAGTAATCTCCTGTTGGACGACTTTCCCATACCTTACTTAAGGTATCCACCCTTGCCTGTAATTCTATCCGCTTGACATTACTGGTAAGTACTGTAATATTGCCTCCGTCCTTGTACAAACCGGTCATTACCACCCTGCCCAGCGCATCGTACTTGGTAAATAACCACTCATCAGCCGCTTTATTCCGCTGAACAGCATCCTGAGTCAATACCACCTGATCCAGCTTGTTGTACACAATGAATTCCCAACCTTTGGCAGGAATTTTCTTTTCCACCACCCGTTGACGGCCATCGTAGTGATAGGCATAGATCAGTTCATTGAAGGTTACATCGTTTTCGGTTATACTGGTAGCTGTTACTGCCGGAGGAATTACATACCGCAAGTTGCCGAAATCATCGTACACGTACTGAGTTTGTAATCCTCCTTCAGCTTGTTTTAGTACTACTTTGCCTTCCTTGTCCTTGTATTCAATGGTTTTATTCCCATTTTCATCAGTAAGGGTGGTTTTATAGAACTGGTTAGGTTCATAGAAAGTAGCCGTCGCACCGGTTCCATCAGTCTTAACGGTCCACAGCTTTACTTCATTGGCCGCATTGGTACCGTATTCTGTTTTTATCGTATGGCCCGATTCGGTAATAGAAGTATTTAATAACTGCCAGGCCTCTCCTGCTGCTCCCTGTTGTTTCACCCGATTTAATGGAGAGGCTTCAAACTGAGTTTCGGCAAAAGGATATCCGGTTCGAGCAATATTAGCAGCTAAAGTGCTTGGATTCGGCGCTGCATAAAAGCTGCCCACTGTTGTACCCGGCACAATGTTTTTATAACTGCCGTTGCCGGTTGCATCCACATAGGGTAAGTACTTCTTCGCTTCCCGGCCAAAAGCATCATATTCAAACGGCTGGACAATGTCGTTAAGCAAAGGACTCCCCTTGGTTTGTACCGTTTGCAACGGACGGCCTAGTCCGTCAAAATATTGAATGGTCTGGCTGATCTCACAGGTACTGCGGTTGGCCAGCCCCGCTTCATCTATAATGCCCGGTACTTTAACGGTATTGGTAAGAATGTAATTCTGGTTAACACTCGGTGCTGCTGCCAGCGGCACACAGTACGCAGCTGCTCCACTGATGTAAATCCTTACATTGCTGCCTGAAGGAATGCTTACTCCCGGAAGCAGGGTAATGCTCTGGCTGGCCATGATTTCTGATTGGCCACTATAGGAAGACAGGCTCACGTTAGCCTGTTGGGAAAATGCTCTTGCACAAATTATGCTCAGGATAACTACCAATAGTAGCATCCTTTTGTTAAAAAGCTGTATCATTCGTATGCTAGGTAGATGTTATTGGTTTTGGTAATGATAATCCGTTGCTTTTAGGATGTTGCCTTCCTGATCTTTGATCCATTTTAGTCGTTGGAAGTCATCGTACTCGTAATAGGTAGTCTGTCCTTTGGCATCGGTTGAACTAGTTATGCCTACTAATGGGGTATAAGTATACGTGGTCATCTGGGCATCAGATGGATATAAGCGTAGTTCATCAATCAATCCAGTTCCTGAAATTGAAACTGAGGCTACACCTTTTACCTTATGCTCAAATAAGTTCCAACCGTTAAAGGATTTTACTTTAACTGCAGCACCCTGAGTACCCGTTATCGTAAAGGCAGAAGTATTCTTTGTCCAATAAGAAACAACATATTCAGTGGTTGCTGTCAACCCAGATTTACTGATAGCTCCATTAGCAATATTATACACTTTTGTTCCGGTCGGAGCTTTTAAATCATCTGTAGGTGTTCCGGTAAAGCTCCAGTTGCCTTTCCCATCTGCTTCAAAGGAACAATAAGCTATATCAGTCTGAGTTGCATTTTTTACTTCAGCTATAGGGTATATATTATTATAATCCCATAAAAATGCCGCTTTTGACAATTCGTTAATCGATTTTTCTAACGGATTACAGTTTGGATTATAACTAACACTTATGTTTGGTTTATAAAGAGAACTTTTTACAACATTACCATTTACAATGTTAGCTGGATCGAATGATGTGTTAGGAT
This sequence comes from Solitalea canadensis DSM 3403, assembly GCF_000242635.2. NCBI lineage: Bacteria > Pseudomonadati > Bacteroidota > Sphingobacteriia > Sphingobacteriales > Sphingobacteriaceae > Solitalea > Solitalea canadensis. Next base: position 1,911,640 of record NC_017770.1, on the reverse strand, counting down.
TTATCAACTCAGCTTTGTATACAGTTTTAATTACTGGCAAACTTTGATCATATTCTAACAGGGTGGCGTCTTTTAATTTGTTAACACCATCTTTTGATAATTGAGAAAACTGCTCAATAACTGGAATGATAATGTTTCTATCAACTAAATTCTTTAATGCTAATGAACTGGGAGAAGTTGCTGTAACTCCATTATAATATATGTCTGAAGGATATTTGAAACACTTGGTGATTACCTCTCCATTACTTGATTGGATAGTTATCTTTTGAGGCTGTAAGTTTTTTATATTATACTCGAAATTCTGTTCAGTTATCATCCATTTATCGGATAAGCCATCACGTTCTTCTACCACCGTTTTATCAAGCGTTAAATAGCCATTTTTCTTTTTATACCAATACAGAATATAAGAAGGATAAAAACCTGCCGGCATAAATGTGCTCGGAGACTTTATCATCTCGAATTGAATTCTATCATTTTTAGTAACTGCAACTTTTAGAAAGAGTTCACTAAAATTATCCGGATTACTATCTCCAAAGGTCTTACTATAAGTATTTTTTTCAATTCTTATTGGAACGTAAGTACCATTATTATTTAAAAAGGTTGTTTTCTTTAAAAGTTTGCCCCTGTAATTATCATTTGAACTTACCTCAAGATAAGGTTTATCAAGAAGAGTGTTTCTCCAATCAGACTCAGTGATATTAAAAAAAGTACCATTTCCAAAATCATATTCATCCGGATAGTCACGGGAGGTTGAAAATTCATAAACATTTTTATATTTTCCATTGGTAATCTCCTCTACTGATGAGTAACCAACTGAAGCGCCTTGAGTGAGTCCCAAGTAAAAAGGTGATGATTTGCCAATCAAGTATGTCCCAAATAGCTCAATATTTGTAAGATATTGTTTGATAACAACATTTTCTGTGTATTTACTATTATAGAACGGATAAAAAGGAATTACTCCTGTTGAAACATTGTTCGCTCTATAGAAGTATTCTTTTTGTGATGTAACATTATTAACGTTATCTATATCTTTCACAGATTTTAACCTTAAACCTCCTACTTCTTTAACAGCGATCTCCACTCCGGTCAATATATGAGTCCAAGTAACATTAAAGCTATAATAAGTAGCGTTTTTGTTATAAAAACAAGGTTTCATTTTATGTATTATCCTATACGTTCTATTTCCAGGCAGGTATAACCCCTTTGCTTCAAATAGCGAATAATAATAAGTACTACCTGTTCCATATAGTTTTTTAAAGGATTGATTAGTTGCTACCACAACATTTTCTTGTAAATCTAATAGCTCCCATTCTACTCCTGTATTATAATAACCAATGGTTTCATAATCATCAGGAGAGGACATACTTATAGACACTATTTCACTGTTTGTTAAAGTAAAGTCTTTGTATCGCTCAATAACAGCATTACAGGAACTCCAATTAATACCTGAAAAACCATTGTAAGCATCTATTCTAAGTTCAGAACCCTGCTGTTCACTTCTTTCATAAGGAAAATAAGTATTTGCATCATTTGATTCATATTCATATTCCGTTCTTCCTCCAGTGGGATAGATAATTTTTATTAAAGCCCCTGCTTTAGAATACAAACTATTTACATCTCTATTTCCTCCTGTAATTTTACCGTTATTAACTATCATATCAGGAACAAGAATGTTATTAACTTTAGCATTATAATACCCCCAATGATCCTGTGCATACGATAATCTACTTGGTAAACCATCATTATAAACAAATTCATATGTATCTGCTTTAGTTGAGGAGGTTCCTTTATCGATAACTTTTTGAAGCATCAAACGTTTATCTCCATTGGGATAGTAGTATTGAAATTCAATCTTTTTAATCAAAGAACTATTGTTGTTTACCTCAATACCTTTAAGACAATAGCTGCTAGGCAAGTCTAATCGTTCCTCACCTTTTATGAAATTAACAACTACACCATTGCCAGTAATCTTATTAATTCGTTTTGCATACAAAGAATTAATAGTTGTTTTGGATTTAAAACTTTTTTTTGTTTCTACTCCTAAAGTATAAGTCTGGCTCTTATCTAAAACATATCTCATGTGCTGACCCAAAATTTCATAATGAGCCTGAACGTAACTCTCATATTCAAACTTTAATTCCTTTCCTGTTGGAGAAATTATTTTAGATAAATACCATGATCCTGTATATTCCGGGCCATTACAGCCATATGCTCCATACGCTTCAGGAATATCAATCTTATCACTAAAAGAGTATGCAGTACAGTGGGTTTGTCGTTCACGAACATCAAAAATATAGACAAAACCATCCCCGGTAGTTGCTTTAAAAGAGGTAATCTCATAAGTATCACGTGTTACTTCAAACTTAATCTTATTCAAATAGGTATGATGTATGTTTCCATTTCTGTCAAAAAAGAAACTCCCCGTATTCCCGTTGAAATTAAAGAAATAGATATCAGACTCGCTATCCGTTAAACCTGTTGCAATTTCATTTGCTTTATAGGGTTCAAGAGTCAACGCTCCTGAAGGTACCTGATAGGATTTATCTAAGTATCCTCTTAAAATGTCGTCAGGTCGCCCAACAACAGATCTAGTAATTACTCCTCCTGCGTTTAAGGAAAACCCTAAACCCACTTGCGACGCTATATCAGATACCTTAATACCTCCTGTTGCATACGAAAGTGAAATGGGTAAATTAATATCCCCAACTGAGATGGTATATAACGGAATATTAATATTGGCTTGTCCTGTGTATAGGTTAACAGGAGTTTCTCCATACTTGCCTAAAGAACTTGCTTCGGGTAATGGAGGAATTACATGTACAACTTGATCATAATTAATTTGTGTTTGGCCGAAAGATGAAAATCTTGTAATTATCAAGAGTAAAATGACTCCTATAATTCTAAATCGATTACGCTTCATTTAGATGATTATTTTTATCAACTCAAATATTTTAGAAGTAATAAGTAGTTGATAGTTTTCGTTAAAATTTAATTGATATATATATTATAATTAATTGTTAAATGCCTTACAACTTACCGTCTATGTCAGGTTACCATACCATCTCCTTATTTTAATTATTTTCATTTTGTCTCTATTAGTTTTTTTAATAGTTTATTTTCACACTTAATTTCTTCAATAGCTTTGTTCTGTTCAATCAAATGCAACGTCAACTCCTCAATTTTTTGAAGCAATTTTGCATTCATCTCACCTAAGTCAACTCCATTAGTTTTAACCTCTTCGGCAGAAGGAATACCAGATAAATGTCCCTTTTCTTTAATGTGTTGTTCGGTTTCTTTCAGACTGGGAGCTTATAGTCTTTAGCAAAAACATAATCTGCCATTCGAATCTATTCTCAACCTCTCAGTACTCCCAACATTAAACCTTAGATCAGATCCTTGAACAATTAATGGTGTATACGTCGTTCCATTGTGAGAATAACCACCGATTGACCAGTAAAATCGGGGTCTATTTTTAACGAAGTAGTAGGGCCCTGTATTTGTAACATTTCTACAGGACTAGTTGTGCCAATACCCACTTTTCCACTTGTTGGAAATACATTGGTTTGGGCAAATGAATTTACTGTCACCAGTAGTACCAGTGATGATAGATATACAATTTTTTTCATGTTATTTAGTTTAGTTTTGTAGATGCATTACTAACTTTTGTACTTTCTTTCTTTCCAAATAGCCTTTTATAATAGTACTTATACTTATTTTTAATTAAACTCTCTTTCTTACAGACAACCTCACCTTTCTGATATTTTGTAACACTTACACTGTCATTTGGTAAATATTCATAGGCTTTACCGTAAAAAAGCTTGTTCTTCATTCTTCCTTCTTTCAGTTTCCTTCCCTGCTCATCCAATGTTATAAATCGCTCTTCATCTCTCCCCTTATTCCAATGCTTTATCTCTTTCAAATTACCGGATGAGTACCATTTTCTCCACTCGCCATCTTTTAATCCGTTTTTAAACACTCCTTTTTCTTTTAAAGTCTTGTCGGGATAAAAGCTTTCATAACCACCGTTTAGAAGTTTGCCACTATAACCACCCTGTGTTGACTTGATTTGTCAGGCGCTGAACCTAAAATAGGTATTGGAAATTTTAGGTGTAAAGCAGGGCTTATCGTTATTAACATGGGTGTAGATGGTTTCATCCACCTTGTTTAAAAAGTACTGCAACTAATAAACTATAGGTTGTTGTTTTGTTTTTCATGCGAAAAACAAGTAATTACTGACTGACGATAAATTTGCGAAACTTGCTTAGTGCACTTTCATTACCTGCTTTATCTATCGCAGCAACTTTCCAGTAGATTTTTTCTCCTGCTGTTCCCAGATTAAACGAAAAAGAGGTAGAAGAAGTTACCGTTGGAAAACTTGAACTGTAAAGTGTCGTGGAGTCAGCTTTATAAACATACAACTTATATTTTTCAGCTCCATTGTAAGGTAGCAGGTAAACTAACAGACTGATTGTCGGCCGGAGATTGTAAAACAGGTATAGCAGGTGGAGTTATGTCAACGTTTCATTAAGCGCGTTCCAATGTTTCCATTGAATTGTTGCAATGCAGGAGCGGCATCATCATACTTCAAATCCATTGAAAACTTTGCTGCGCTGCTGTTCTTTAACCAACCGCGGATGTTGTATGCATAATTTATATTTTGTGCATAGCTGATGCCACTGTTTTCTGAATGCAACTGCTTTTTAATCTGCTGGCCCAGCTCATTATAAGCATAAGCAGCAAGTAAAACTTCAGTATTACCTGTTCCAATTTGCTCATAGGTATTCAACTTTCTACCCATGGAGGATGAAAACCATATCATGTATTCCCTTGACGGTTTGATTCAACACGCCAAAACTCGTTTGACGTATAAATAATAGTAACCACAATAAACACAAAACCCAGCTTGTAGGCTGGGTTTTGTGTTTATTTAAGGTTTGAAACCTCTTGTTCATTTCAACTTTGATGTGACGCTAATGCTGAATTCAAAGAATAGATTACTCTTTTAAATAAGTATTTCTATAATCTAAGGTAATAATCTGCCCATTACCTTTATATACCTTTAACAAGAAAGATCCTTTCTTCTTAGATAATGAATCTCCTTTCTTTATTTCGTTTTCCCAACTCCCATTAATTTGGTACTTATAGCCATTAGACAATCCGGCTATTTTCACATTATGGTTTTGTTTTTCATGATACAAAGTATCTACAATACCAGTAAACTCTTCTCCTAAATCATCCTCTTTTACTAATTCATCTAGCGGTTTACCGAAAATAGCTGACCATATAACGAAACCCAAAAGTAAAGCAACAGGAATAAAAAAAATGCTATAAAGTATTATCTTATCAATTCTTTTCATAATGCTAATATACCCATGTAAATTTATCCACTTTCACCCAGTCAGTTCCTTCCATTCCATCTGGGTCCAAGAACCGTAATGGATTGTTAAATACAAAGGTATAAGGGGAAGACCTGCGCATTTTCTCTGCCAAGGGGTCAACGACATTCCATCTGCCTAATGCCGGATCATAGAACCGTGCACCATAATCATATTGACTTAGACTTTCCTGTAACTCCTTACCATTGTACAAATAACGGTTATTAGAACTACTCGTGATTCCTTTACGTAATCCAAATGCATAATACTCATCTTCCTGAATCACGCGTGCTGTGCCAGTCGATGGATCTTTGTCCAGACTCACCCTTACATTACCCAAATGATCACTCAGATTGTACTCATAAATATAAGAACTTCCGTTAGGAATAGCCCTGCCTTCTTCAGTTTGAATGAAAGCTAAGGTACCGCTTTGCTCATAATGAATGCCATTTACATAATCATTATTCTTCCCCGCTTCTATCCTTCTGAGCTTTCTTCCTGTGGCATCGTAAATATAGGTGATATTTTGAGTTCCTGTAACTGTATTAGGCAGGTTTAAGTAATTATACGTTAAGGCAATTGCTTTCTTACTATCGGTAAGCAGGTTACCGTTTACATCATAACTGTAGTTAGATTCAATATTGCCCGCTGTGCTTTTCAGTTGGTTACTATTAACACCATTCTTTACGTAATCATAAGAGGTGTTACCATAACCCGTTCCCGTACGGTTTAATGACAGGATGTTCCCCATTACATCGTAAGTCAGGGTCTCATTCAGTAAGTTATCGGAAGAAACGGCATTAGTTAAACGGTTCAGTTTATCATAACTGTATTGGAAACTTTTAGCTCCGCTAGATGGCCCAGTATAGTTCATCTCTCCAATATTGCCATTGTATTGCTTGTAGAGAGCTATAGTAGCATCATTATATTTCAAGCTCATGGAAAACTGCGGAGCTGTACTGCTTTTCAACCAGCCGCGGATGTTATAGGCATAATCCACTGTTTGCAGGAAGGAGCCGCCATTGTTTTCCGAGTGCAGTTGTTTTTTAATTTGCTGGCCCAGTTCATTGTATTTGTAGGAAGCTAATAACACTTCACTAGCGCCACCGATCTTTTCATAGGTATCGATTCGTCTGCCCATGTGATCGTATTCATAACGGGTCGTGATCTCCAGTGGTGCTTTCCCTGAAACGGTATGGGTGCGTTTGGATAGTTGGAGCTGACCCGGAAAATCATAGGTGTTATCCACCACATCCTGACCCGAAAGGTAATTGGTGCTTTTGCTTTGAATTACACTGCCTTCCTTATCGTAGAAGTTTACCGTCCATAAATAGGTGTTGCCGCCATCCAATACTTTCACCTTGGTTCCTGTCAGTTGAAAGTTTCGCTTAGGGCTAAGACTTTCAACAACAAGGTTGTAAGTATCTGAAGGAATAAAACCAGCAGATCCTATTTGATAATGGTTTTATTGATTGCAGAAAAGATAAATAAGATCTCTGACTGAGTAAAAGCACAAAATCATTATCTCAACTATACGATTCGATGCTAATGCTTTATCCCGGTCAGAGACCTCTGTTTTATTTGCAGTTGAAAGTCTCGCCTAGGGCTAAGACTTTCAACAACAAGGGGGCAAGGTTATCGTAACAGTACCATAGCCCTGTAAGGGCTGTAATTGGGTCATTTCCGGATTTTATTTTAATAGCAACCGGTATTCTTCTTCGTTTCTGTAGGCTTTGGTCTTTAGTTTTTCTACTGATTCCATTTATTGCTGCTAATATAAAAAGAACAGCCGAAGCTTTTTAGGCTTGGCTGTTAGGTGAAATAAGATAAGAAACAAAGCCCGGAATTAACTGAGCTTTGAAGATTATAAACTGTCAATCATTTTATCATCTTTATAGACTTCAATTTTGGTGGTGTCTCCTTTTTCATTAAGATAAGTCCAATGGCCTTCTTGTTTTCCTAATTTATACTTATTAACAGATTCTAGTGGACCGGATTTATAAAATGTTTGCCAGATACTGTCTTTTTTCCCACGAAGATAATATCCAACTTGGCTTAGTTGTCCATTCTCGTGCCAAATTTTAAATTCGCCTTGTCGTTTCCCATTCTTATCGTAATAATTAATGCAATTTAAATGGCCATTCCGGAAAAATCGCTTAATCGTGTCAATGTACTTTCCATTTTTATACATAGCATAAGATTGCAATTGCCCATTTTCAAACCATTGTTTACATAAACCATTTTCCAATCCATTCTTATAACGGTATTCACTTAATAGTTCTCCTGTTTCATACCATCTATACCACACACCTTCTTTTTTCCCGTTAACCATTCTTCCTTTTTCTTTTATTCCATCTTGTGTATAAAATGTTTTATAACCATCCTTATTACAACTTATTAACGTTATTATCAAAAAACAGTAAATAATCCTTTTAAAACTTATATGTGCCATTTTGAATTGCTTGTAAGTTTTTTATAGTTTGATCCTTAATCTGATTGGCAAAATCCACAAAATTACCAGGAGCTTTAGGCAAAACCTCTGTAAAAAATCCGGGGATGGCTTTAACGAAATCCTGAACATCATTAACCAGATCGGATCCTGTGGCTTTATCAAATTTACCGGGAGCCTCCAAAACATCCTTTGCTTTTTCCCATGTAGAGGCACTTCCATATTTTCGGCTTACCAAAAGATCAGCGACTAATCCACCCCTGTCTGACTTTAATTTACGAACACCTGTTTCTTTTAGATCCTGTATTGCTGAAGGATCCCAGCCTTCTTCGTAAGCCCTTTCCTTCATATTATTATATGCATCACCATCCTTCCTTATTGCAGAACCAAGAGCGACGAATGTTTCAAAAATAGCTTTATCTTTCATTCCTCTTTTTTGCAAATCAGCCTTCGTTTCATTGGTTTTATACAGTAATTTACCATCCTGATCAATAAAGGTATGAGATTTGTCTTTAGTTTCTTTCACCAACTTCAATTCTTTAGTATCCTTATTAAACTGCCAAATATCTGTTCCTTGCATTCCATCCGGATCAATAAACCGAATTGGATTATCAAAACAATAATTGTACGGAGAATGCCTGCGCATCTTTTCTGCAAGTGGGTCAACGACATTCCACCTACCTAACACAGGATCATAGAACCTTGCGCCGTAATCATACTGCCCTAGACTTTCCTGTAACTCTTTACCATTGTACAAGTAACGATTATTGGAACTGCTGGCAACACCTTTACGTAATCCAAATGCATAGTATTCATCCTCCTGCATTACCCGTGCTGTACCGGTCGAAGGATCTTTGTCAAAGCTCACTCGTACGTTACCCAAATGGTCACTCAGGTTATACTCATATATATAAGAACTTCCATTAGGAATAGCCCTGCCTTCTTCTGTTTGAATGAAAGCTAAGGTACCGCTTTGCTCATAATGAATGCCATTTACATAATCATTATTCTTCCCCGCTTCTATCCTTCTGAGCTTTCTTCCTGTGGCATCGTAAATATAGGTGATATTTTGAGTTCCTGTAACTGTATTAGGCAGGTTTAAGTAATTATACGTTAAGGCAATTGCTTTCTTACTATCGGTAAGCAGGTTACCGTTTACATCATAACTGTAGTTAGATTCAATATTGCCCGCTGTGCTTTTCAGTTGGTTACTATTAACACCATTCTTTACGTAATCATAAGAGGTGTTACCATAACCCGTTCCCGTACGGTTTAATGACAGGATGTTCCCCATTACATCGTAAGTCAGGGTCTCATTCAGTAAGTTATCGGAAGAAACGGCATTAGTTAAACGGTTCAGTTTATCATAACTGTATTGGAAACTTTTAGCTCCGCTAGATGGCCCCGTATAATTCATCTCCCCGATATTGCCGTTGTACTGCTTGTAGGCTGTTGCGGCATCCTCATACTTCAGACTCATGGAAAACTTCGGAGCCGTACTGCTTTTCAGCCAACCTCGGATGTTATAGGCATAATCCACCGTTTGCAGGTACGAGCTGCCATTGTTTTCCGAATGCAGTTGTTTTTTAATTTGCTGGCCCAGTTCATTGTATTTGTAGGAAGCTAACAGCACTTCACTCGTACTACCGATCTTTTCATAGGTATAGATCTTACGGCCCATATGATCGTACTCATAAGGGCTGGTGATCTCCAGCGGTGCTTTCCCTGAAACGGTATGGGTGCGTTTGGATAGTTGGAGCTGTCCCGGAAAATCATAGGTGTTATCCACCACATCCTGGCCCGAAAGGTAATTGGTGCTCTTGCTTTGAATTACCCGGCCTTCCTTGTCGTAGAAGTTTACCGTCCATAAATAGGTGTTGCCGCCATCCAATACTTTCACCTTGGTTCCTGTCAGTTGAAAGTTTCGCTTAGGGCTAAGACTTTCAACAACAAGGTTGTAAGTATCTGAAGGAATAAAACCAGCAGATCCTATTTGATAATGGTTTTATTGATTGCAGAAAAGATAAATAAGATCTCTGACTGAGTAAAAGCACAAAATCATTATCTCAACTATACGATTCGATGCTAATGCTTTATCCCGGTCAGAGACCTCTGTTTTATTTGCAGTTGAAAGTCTCGCTTAGGCTAATACTTTCAACAACAAGAGCGAGATCTGAAACAATTTCAGCATCAAAATTAACAATATAATAATCAGATTAATAAGCTAGTATCTATTCTTTAATTATCAGAAGATCGTTCATTATCACCAACCTACTCAATTTTAGCATAAACACTCAAATCCCAGTTTTACCCCGAGTTTTGCGTTTATTGGCCGATCTTAAAGACCTTTGTTTTATTTATACTCTAGGAGACGCTGTGCTTAACTCCTCGGAGAGTCTACCGCTGAACACCTACAAAAACTAAGTAAGATCAGTTGGTATTAACGGTTAATTCTACCCCTGCTTACTTTTGGTCATAATCGTTATATACAAGGTTATAAACCTAAGCGGAAGAATTAATTTAAAAATACTCAAGCAGTTCCATAACTATATATCACACCAGCTCCAAAATCCGCACTTGGACTTAGTTCCGCTTGCTTCCAAGAACAGATTATTTAACACCAAGTGTAACTGTTAAGTCTGGTATATATTCATCTAAACACTTAAGTTTTTGCTTATCATATGGATAAAGACATCGATTAACAAACATTTCGTTTTGAGCTGTAAAACCTATTTCTTTTGTTACCATTCCATTCTCAAAAAATTCAAAATACAGTCTTAAATCAAAAGGGTAATTGCTTTTTATTTTTTTTCCCTTCCCGGTTCTCACAGAGTCTATTATGGATGAATAAAGCTTATTAAGTCGATTACTATCAGTTAACACTATAGGTTCAACTGCCCCTGGTATTAAAGCCTTAGTAAGACTCCATCTATATAATATATTCATATGTACAGCATATACACGGACACTATCCATCGTTTGAGAGAAGCAGTCCTTATAATTCAAACAAAATATTAGAATTACTACCAGAATAAACCCATACTTCCTACTTTTCATATCTTATTGAGCTCCCTCGATTAGCTTTTTTATCTCAAACTGCTTTTCAATGTCTTTAGTATAACCAATCTTCTGACGAGAAGTTGGTCCATTAGTTCTTACCGGAATGCCATAATGATTAGTTCGAGTTGGTTCCTTTAGCCTACCAGCTGCACTTTTTTCAGAACCGTTTATAACCCTTTGTTCTTCTTTATTTCCATAAAATTTGTCAGATGTATTTCTGAGCTTATCCGTAGAAATACCTTCATCCTTTGTCCAACCAAGAAAGTGATCCAGTTCATGCAGAAAACCCAAAGCTGGAGATTGGACTTTACCTGATTGCTTCATATCCGTTGGCGATTTACCAGCTTCACTGTTAGCAACTGTCATAAGTCCTACTGATGGATCGTAGTTTATTTTTAGGTTTTCACTCCCTCCTGTGTCATCAAAATTAGCAGCGTCCTTAGCAAATTGAACATGCACATCGTAATCAGATTCTAACGCATCTTTCAAGACACTTTCTCCTTTTAGATAGTTGAGTGTTTTATACACATCTTGTACAAATCCATTGTCAACTCCTTTAAGCTTTTCAATATCTTTAATTGACTCTAAACGAATTTGTTCCTTATTATCTCCATTTAAATAGTTTACTATTATATCTTGTGGTCCCATTCCATCGGGATCAATAAAACGAACCGGATTATCAAAGGCATAATTATAAGGAGAATGTCTTCTCATCTTCTCACTTAGCGGATCTACCACATTCCACCTTCCCAACACCGGATCATAAAACCGGGCTCCATAATCATATTGATTTAGCTCACTTTGTAATTCCTTACCATTATATAAATACAAGTTACTTGATCCGTTAAACACACTCTTTCTTAACCCAAATGCATAGTATTCATCTTCTTGTAACAATCCTGTTTTATCAAAACTTACTCTTACATTTCCTAAATGGTCGGAAAGATTATATTCATATTTATAACTACCTCCTGTTGAAATGGCTCTTCCTTCTTCAGTCTGAACAAAATCTAATGTTCCATTATCCCTGTACTGAATACCTGCTATATAGTCGGTGTTTTTAGGAACTCCCCCCTCTATAACACTCTTACGCAGTTTATTTCCCGTTGCATCATAAATATATGTTATGCTTGGCGTACCATTTACTACCACTGTACTAGGTAAATTTAAGTAATTATAAGTTAAGGCAATTCCTTTTTTGCTATCGGTAAGTAGGTTACCGTTTACATCGTAACCATAGCTGGAAACAATATTGCCCGTTGTACTTTGCAGCTGGTTACTATTTACACCGTTCTTTAAATACTCATAAGTAGTGTTACCATAACCTGCGCCCGTACGGTTAAGCGATTTGATGTTCCCCATTACATCATAGGTCAGGCTTTCATTCAACAAGTTACTGGTAGAAACGGCGCTGGTTAAACGGTTCAGTTTATCGTAACTGTACTGGAAGCTTTTGGCTCCGCTGGTGGGACCCGTGTAGCTCATCTCTCCGATATTACCGTTGTACTGTTTGTAAGCTGTTGCTGTAGCATCCTCGTATTTCAGGCTCATGGAGAACTTTGGAGCCGTACTGCTCTTTAACCAGCCACGGACGTTATAAGCATAATCCACCGTTTGCAGGTATGAACTGCCATTGTTTTCTGAATGCAATTGTTTTTTTATCTGCTGACCCAGTTCATTGTATTTGTAGGAAGCCAACAACACTTCACTCGCGCTACCGATCTTTTCATAGGTATCGATTCGTCTGCCCATGTGATCGTACTCATAACGAGTGGTGATCTCCAGGGGTGCTTTTCCCGAAACGGTATGGGTACGTTTGGTTAGTTGGATCTGTCCCGGAAAATCATAGGTGTTATCCACCACATCCTGGCCTGAAAGGTAATTGGAGCTTTTGCTTTGAATTACCCGGCCTTCCTTATCGTAGAAGTTTACCGTCCATAAATAGGTAGTGCCGCCATCCAATACTTTTACTTTGGTTCCGGTCAAAAGGCTTCTGGTCATTAAGCTCTGAGTTCCAGTTGGCCCGCCAAAAGGATTTCCGGTAAAGGCATAGTTATCGTAATAGTTAACGGTATAGGTATCTGAAATAGATATTGGAAAACTGTTGTTGGAGTAATCGCCTGTCGTGCGGGTTTCCCATAAATTAGTCTGAGCATCTACTTGCGATTGCAGATCAAGACGTTTGACATTGCTGGTCAAGACAGTAATATCCCCTCCGTCTTTGTACAAACCGGTCATTATGACCCTGCCGAGTGCATCGTACTTGGTAAATAACCATTCATCAGCCGATTTAGCGCGCTGAACGGCATCCTGGGTTAACACCACCTGATCCAGCTTGTTATACACAATGAATTCCCAGCCTTTAGCAGGAATTTTCTTTTCCACCACCCGCTGACGGCCATCGTAATGGTAAGCATAAATCAATTCATTGAAGGTCGCGTCGTTTTCCGTGATGGTGGTGGCTGTTACTGCCGGAGGAATGACATACCGCAAGTTGCCGAAATCATCGTACACATACTGAGTTTGTAATCCTCCTTCAGCTTGTTTTAGTACTACTTTGCCTTCCTTGTCCTTGTATTCAATGGTTTTATTCCCATTTTCATCAGTAAGGGTGGTTTTATAGAGCTGGTTAGGTTCATAGAAAGTAGCCGTAGCAGTAGCTCCGGTGCCGTCCGCTTTCAGGGCCCACAGTTTTACTTCATTGGCCACATTGGTGCCGTATTCTGTTTTTATCGTATGGCCCGATTCGGTAATAGCAGCATTTAATAACTGCCAGGCTTCACCTGCTGCTCCTTGCTGTTCGACCCGATTTAAAGGCGAGGCTTCAAATTGGGTTTCTGCAAAAGGACAACCGGTTGATGGATAATTCTGACCCGTTAAGCTGTAAAAGTTGCCCACTCCTGCTCCTGCAGTTAGCGCATCAGTCTTATAGCTTCCGTTAGTGCCCCCTACATACGGCAGGTACTTCTTCGCTTCCCTGCCAAAAGCATCGTACTCAAACGGCTGGACAATGTCGTTAAATAAAGGGCTGCCTTTGGTTTGTACCGTTTGCAACGGACGGCCCAATCCATCAAAGTACTGGATGGTCTGACTGATCTCACAAGTACTGCGGTTGGCTAGTCCTGCTTCATCTATAATGCCCGGCACTTTAATAGTGTTGGTGAGAATGTAATTCTGGTTAGCGCTCGGTGCAGCAGCTAAAGGTGTACAGTAAGCAGCTGCTCCACTGATGTAAATCCTTACATTACTACCCGAAGGAATGCCTACGCCTGGAAGCAAGGTAATGCTCTGGCTGGCCATGATTTCTGACTGACCGGTATAAGTAGATAAACTCACGTTAGCCTGCTGGGCAAATACGCTGAGGCAGGTTATGTTCAGGATAGCTGCTATCAGCAACATCCTTTTGGTTAAAAATCGTATCATTCGTATGCTAGGTAAATGTTATTGGTTTTGGTAATGATAATCCATTGTTTTCAGAATATTGCCATCCTGATCTTTGATCCATTTCAGTCGCTGGAAGCCATCATACACGTAATAGGTAGTCTTTCCTTTGGCATCTGTTGAGCTGGTCATCCCTACTAATGGCTCATAAGTATAGGTGATCATTTGGGCGTCATCTGGATATATCCGAATGTCATCGATGGCATCTCCTTCTGCAAGCAATAATTGATTTGAAGCATTAGGCATATAGTTTTTTTCAACAAATACCCATTTTCCATTCAACAAATACCAATAGCTTATTAAATAATTCCTTGAGTTTGGTTTAGCATAAGTCACTGTAAAATCACCTGTGAAATATCTTTTTCCACTATGTCCAGTTCCCGAAACTAATAATGTATTATCTTCAAAACCCTCGTAGTAATACTCATTTTCTGAAGCATTTTTACATTCTGAAATAGGATACAATCCATTATAGCCCCATTTATAACTAATCCGCGGACCATTTTCCTGAGCAACACTTGAAGGTTTGCCATAAGTATTGTAAGCATAATATCTGACACGATTTTCTAAAACATCTCCTGATTTTTGAGTTTGAATAACTTCTGGCGCTATAACTTTACTATCATTATTCCAGTCACGATAACCTGTGATTGTTGTAACCAGGTCAATGGTGTTTTTTTGTGATTTAGACTCAATAACTGGAGTTATAATATTTTGATTAATCATCTTTTGATAAACCCCAGTCGGATCTTTTCCTAGGGTCACCATTTCATGCGGATAGTTGTTAACCGTTTTTAGAATGTTGCCTTTGCTATCCGAGACATCTGTTCGAGTTGTTTGGATATGTGATGGATTATCATAAAAATATTCTGTATTGGTAACTACTGGATTTTGTCCATTTAAATCATAGATTGTCTCTGTTTTTGATTTTTGCTGAACCCATGACGACCTTAAATTGCAAAAGCCATAAGCAAATTCTAACGGTCTAGCCATAAATATATCAGTTTCTGACATTAGACATCTTCCCTGTGATACAAGGGCTGGAGCAATTCTTTTGACTTTTAAGACTTTTAAATTAACATAGTGAGGTTTGGTAATATTATCATTTATCGAATAAGTAAAAGACGTGCTTTTTACAGGAAGATAACCGTTTATGTCTGTTTTATAGTTTACAACCTCTAGCAACAGACCTCGTTTATAATCATTACTTGTCGGGGAAATTGAGGTTGGCCTACCAAATGACTTATAACTATCACTAAAATTAATATCATTAAATACATCACTAAAGTATGAGTAGCTGTATATATTCTTCCCATTTATACCGTTCTTAAAATATTCATTAACGTTTGTGTAGCCGATATGACTACCTTGGGTCGTACCTAAAATTGCTTGACTGTTTGAAAATAAATTTAATGAAAGTTCATGGAAGCATGTTTGATAACCCTCTGGAGTATTTTGGACAAAATCATGACGTATAATATTCTTGTAATCTGGCTTAGTGATTAGTACTCCTGAGGATACAATAACTGACTGGCCATTTCTATTTTCCCCCATCAGGTATTCGAATGATCGTTCATTAAAAGAAACAGAGCTCTGTCCATCGTAATCACTAATTTTTTTAATTCTTAAGCCTCCAGCCAACATGGAGTTGTCTACTGATTGTGAAGGGGGCGTAAATTTATCATAAGAGACAGCAGCAACAGCACTAGGCATTGGGTTAAAAGTGCCACATTCCCAAGGTTCAAATCCACAAGTTAAATCACATGATATCCGATAATTGCCTGGTGATAATGAATATTGATCAGATTGTAAATGAATGTTTAATGTCCCATCAGGCCCAACTACATAATTACCGGGGGCCATATTATCGAAAGCATTCCAGCTAAGTAAAGTTGTGGTGGTTCCATTACTGTTTATTTCCTCTAACTTAAAACTAGGTAGCCAGCTAGCCTTTTTACTGGGTCCTTTTCGATAATTTTTAAAATCCACTACAATTTTTACAAATTGCTGTTTATGGATCGTGATATTTCTTTCTTTAGGGTACTGAGGAACAGGAACAATATTAATATCTTGTGCTTCAATTGTTTCTGTAGTATTGGCGTATGAGCCGGGTTCACTTGCTGAAAATCCATCAGCAATCCTATAGTATCTATGTGCCTCAAATTCAAAATCAGTATATCCGCCACTTGGATATATGATCCTCTTTAACATTCCCGATTTCATAAATAGTTCATTGGGTTTACGATTGGCATCCGGGATTCCTAAAGAAGTTGTAAAAAATGTTAACAACAGATCATCAAAAGGTATTAAATTATTATTGGATGCTCCATTATAATACCCCCAATGATCCTGAGCATCTGAATACCTGTCAGGAAGCCCATCAATATATTCAAATTTATGAGTTAATAAATCTGCCGTAAGCGTACTCTTTTCTGAAATTTTTTCGAGGAATAATCTTTTAGTGTTATTAGTATAAGAAAAATCATAGTGCTTAACTTTAGTTCCTCTGCTATTATAGACCTCTATTCTATCAAGAACTTTCCCTGTAATATCATTTCTTAATGTAAGAGCTGAAAAGATAACCTCTCCACTACTCCACTTAATTTTATTAAGTTGAGAGTTCCCTTGGATTATTATATCATCATTGCTAATTTTTATACCATTAAGAGCATTAAAATTAAATCCATATCCATAAGACAAAAGAGATTGAGTTAAATTAGTAGGGTTAGTATATGGTGCCATATAACTTTGCTGCGCCTTAGGATGATAGGATTCTGCTTTTGCTAGATATTCAAAATTGATGGTATCTTTTTTATCTGACGAAATAATTCTACTTAAATACCATGATGAAATTTCCGGGTCCCGATTTGAACTTGGGTTGTTGCTATGAGTTTCAGTTGTTTCTATTGCAGATGAATTTAAACCAAACAAGTAAGTAATTCCTTTATTGTCTACAATTTCCCAATATGATGAATAGCCTTCTGGTTGAATAAAAAGAGGATGTTTTATTACTTTAAATCCGGTGTAAGGCATTGCACAGAATACTCCATTCTCATCCATAAAAAACTTCCCACTATTTCCTGCAAAATTAAAGAAGAACAGATCTGGTTCGCTGTCAATAATATTATCAGCAACTTTAGTAAGAAAAGTGTAATCATTGTCGTTATTTACATTAAAACTATTAGGTAAATTCTTACCTTTGGGCTCAATACTCATATAACCATTCGTTTTTTCATCTGCCAGACCAACAACTGTTCTTGTAATGCAACCACCTGCGTTTAAAGTCCATGCAGCACCAACCCAAGAAGGAACTTCTTCGACCTTAACACCAGAGGCGTGATAACTTAATGTAATGGGCAATGAAAGTTGGCCTGTTTTTATTTCATATAGTGGGATATTAATATTTGGAGTCCCCGTATAATAACTAACAGGCCAATCCCCATACTTACCCAAAGAAGTAGCCTCTGGAGAGGGAGGAATAATTTTAGGAAGCTGACTACCTCCCTGAGCATAACAATTTGCTTTCCCAACTATTAATATTATTATTAGTAGTAGTCTATTAAATGTTTTCATGTATTTAAACAATTTGTAATTAATCTTTATTTAGTTTTTTCGGCAGTTACCTTTTAACTGGTTATAACTATTAGAATTCGAAATACTTATACACAAATAGTATCTTTTCATTTATGCTTACTTTTCTTTTTTTGAATTCTCCAGTTGATTTACACGAGTGTTTAACGATTCATTTTCCTTCTTCAACTCAATTAAATGCAATGTCAACTCCTCAATCTTCTGAAGTAGTTTCGCATTCATTTCCCCTAAATCAACTCCGTTATTTTTAACCTCTTCTGCCGAAGGAATACCAGGTAAATGTCCTTTTTCTTTGATGTGTTGTTCGGTTTCTTGTAAAGAAGGTAAATTATAGGTTGGTGCAAATACGTAATCAGGCCAGTTGGCGGTTTCCACCTTTATTTCTTTGGCTCGTATGTTTCCGTTAACACCTAATGTGGCATTAGGTGTCCGGGTACCAATCCCCATTGTTCCACCAAAATAGTTTAATTCAGTACCATTGAAATATGCGTTTCGATTGACGGACATACCTTTCGAGTTAACATAAGGCTCAAGGGCTGTTTTATAAGTGTGTGTCGGTCCACCTGTTTGTTGATAAGGTAATGGGTTTTGTACACCGTCGTACACAGTAGGATTTACGCTGTAGTTTGATTTATAAAAATAGGTAGTTACTCCTCCTCTTAGCCATATAATAATTTTCCTATCCCCCATTAGCATTAGTTACATCTTGCCACCCTGCAATTAGTGTATTGCTGCTACTTAAATTAAACTGATTAACGACGGCATCGATAAAATGGGAAGCATTACCATAGTTGAACGTATGAAACCTAAATAATGCATTTAAGGAGCCGCGCCATTGGGCGTCCATATGAACATTAGATCGTCCAATCTCAAGCTCTGTAGTCATATTACTTAAATATCCTTCATCTACAAAAGTCACCGGATAGTATTTATCAAAGTCTCCGTTTACGACAAAGCTTCCAGTTGTTTGACCATAGCTCGATAATGCATACATACATATGCATATAAATAGTAATAGTTTTCTCATTTATGCTTATTTTTCTTTTTTTGAATTCTCCAGTTGATTTACACGGACATTTAAGGATTCATTTTCCTTCTTCAACTCAATCAAATGCAATGTCAACTCCTCAATTTTTTGAAGCAGCTTCGCATTCATCTCACCTAAATCAACTCCGTTATTTTTAACTTCTTCCGCTGAAGGAATTCCTGGTAAATGCCCTTTTTCTTTGATATGTTGTTCGGTTTCTTGTAAAGAAAGTAGATTATAGCTTGGGGTGAATACATAATCTGGCCAATTGCCTTTTAATTTAACAGTAACTTGTTCGGCGATCATGTTTCCAGCTACGGCTAACTTGTAACCTTTAGTGTCTGTAGTACCAATTCCAAGGCTTCCATCTGATGACAGGGTCATGTACGGAATTGCAAGGCTTTGCCATTGAAATAATGGTCTGGTTAAAATTTTAGACGTTGGTAAACGTGAATCAAAGGCCATAACTGCAGAAGTACCTTGATCGTTATTTGCGCCTACTCTCCCAATAATTGTTAAAGCTGGCCGATTATCTGTTTCATGATTTCCTAATATCATTGGAAGAAATACTCCATCAGTGGCTGTCGCATTTTCAAATGACAAAAAATCATTAGATGCATCAGGCAAAGACAATTTCATGATTTTCTCTCCCGTTGCAGCTATAGACGGCATTAAGATATCCAATGCAACCGTTGGTGTAATTGTACCTATACCAATTTTTCCGTCATGATTAATGTGCAATCTTGGAGTAGGGATTCCTCCTGTATTTGCATAATCACTCGTTAGAAATTGCAAATATGTATCCCAACTTGTTCCTCTATAAGATCTGATTTGCGCTTGTCCTGCAGAACTGAATTCAAAGGAAATATCCCTCTTATTAGTAATTCCAGTAGGTTGATTTGGCCCTTTAATTGTAAATTTTGAGTACGAATCCGCTACTGTACTTCCAATCGTAAGATTTCCGGTTGTAATATTATCAGCCGTATTACTCCATTGCGCATGACCTTGTAAGCTTCCCAAAAGGAAGACAAATGTTATTATTTTTTTCATTATTTATTTGATGAGTTTGTTTACTTTTAATTCCTGATTTTCCTTTTTTAACTGGTTAATATCCTTCTGCATTTCAATCAAATGCAATGTCAACTCCTCAATTTTTTGAAGTAGCTTCGCATTCATTTCCCCTAAATCAACTCCGTTATTTTTAACTTCCTCTGCTGAAGGAATTCCTGGTAGGTGCCCTTTTTCTTTGATGTGTTGTTCGGTTTCTTGTAAAGAAGGTAGATTATAGGTTGGTGTGAATACGTAATCTGGCCAATTACCTTTTAATTTAACAGTAACTTGTTCGGCAACCATGTTTCCGGCTACTGCTAATTTGTAGCCTTTGGTATCCGTTGTGCCAATTCCCACATTGCCACCTTTCTCATTAATTATTAAATCACCCCATAGCGATCCATGTGCTTTAACACTTTGAACAAAAGAATAACCGCTGGTTTGTTGGTTCAATCCAATGTCCAGAATAGTATTGCCAGTTATTTTTTCACCAATAGTAAAAGCATTAGTCGTTCCCACAACTTGTAGTTTGGAAACAGGGGTTGTGGTTCCAATTCCCATATTTCCTGATGAATTTAATGTGAGTCTTGGAGTTACTGCATTGTCCTGATCTGAAACGTACATGGTAATTCCGGTTCCGTATCCACCATTATCCGCGATAATGCTTATCCCGGCAGTTCCTTTTCCGGTCTGAAAACTTTTCCATGCAAGCGTTTTATCATCATAAAGGTTCGCACCAATAAATACACGATGTTTATTATCAGATGTTTGTACAATACCTCCGTACCCCCCTGATATAGGGTTTCCTAAAAGAATTGAAGAGTGATCCCCTGCATCAATATGTAATCCGAAATTATTACTTCCGGTAAACGGCGTTGCAGTTCCTATACCAACTTTACCATTATGACTAATTGTAAGTAAACTACCATTTGCATTTTTGAAATTATACCCGCGAACAGTAGAGTTGCTTGAGAAATTAATACCATCATCATTTAAACCAAAACTAAATGCATAAGGTGATGTATTAGTACCGGTTCCAAACTGCATTCCTTGTCCACCGGTAACAAGATGAAGGATGCTTGTTGGGGTTAATGTGCCGATACCAACATTACCTGTTGTAGGTAAAGAATTGGTCTGTGCAAATGATTTAAAACCCAAGAACGTTGGGATAATAAATAATAGAAGTTTTTTCATAGAAATTATTTTTTAATTTTCGATTGTAGAACTTCAATCGCTTTTTGTTGTTGCCCGTTTTGTTTTTCTAATCGGATCAAATGCAATGTCAACTCCTCAATTTTCTGAAGCAGTTTCGCATTCATCTCGCCTAAATCAACTCCATTGTTTTTAACTTCTTCTGCTGAAGGAATTCCTGGTAAATGCCCTTTTTCTTTGATATGTTGTTCGGTTTCTTGTAAAGAAGGTAGATTATAGCTTAGAGTGAATACATAATCTGGCCAATTTGTATTTTCTACTTTGATTTCTTTTGCACGAATCTTTCCATTAACAGACAATTCTTCTTTTGGAGTTTTGGTACCTATTCCAACATATCCATTTTGAGGTAATATGGTAAGGCCATTTCTTGATATCATATCAGTAACGCTTGGCAGCCAAGCATTGGCACCTTCAATAGATAAATGAGGTAAGGCCAGGTAAACTTCAAAGTCAGGACTTCCTTTTATTCCCATGGAAAAGACTAATCCATTTAAAGAAGTATTCTGTGAAGGTTGAATAATCATATCGATGAAATACCATTTATCGAGTGCTTGATCTGTAGTTTGTTTGGTAAAAGTTGTTCCCCAATATGTGCTGCTTAAGCCGCTATCGTTACCAAAACCGACAAATTCACCTTTAACTATTTTTACCCAAGCTCTAAATCTTACTTTCCGTATTAATACGTTTCGTTCAAAGGGGAAGAAAACTGAAGTAGATCCTCCAGCATTATCTCCGGTAATCTTAAGAATGTTTCCTCCAGTAAAGGCGTTCCATCCATCGGCTAAGCCTCCTCTCGCAATTCTCCCCCCTTTGTTATAAACTCCAAACCAATATGGATTCATCGCTGTTGCATCATCTACTGTAAGTGCAGCATTTGCTGGTTTTGTGGCCGCTGATATACCTTCAAATCCTTTGGTGAAAGGGTGTACCGCTTCAATCACAACATTTCCATAAGTAGAATAACCCGCCGGTTTACTTCCATCCAAAATATCCATGTAGGAATTTCGTATCAAATTGGGAAGAATATAATCCTGCTGTGCGTACAAATTATTAGCTACAAAAAATGTTATCAGAAGACTTAAAATAGTTTTAACTTTCATTACTAATGTTATTGAGATTTACAGTTTCGTTTATTTGGTATAATGTTCTCTTGATTACGATGTTTTCATTTTTGATAGATTCATTTTAAACAAAAGGCTTATGTTGATTTTTAATGACTGAACACAAAGCAACACCAATAGACATAGGCCTATCAGTATGACTTATTACTCTGATGAATATTATTTAGTTAAGTATGACAGATGTTGGTTATTGGTAGATGATCTTATATTCTTACATACAAATAAGTTTTACTGTTTTCTTTTCTGATTCATTGAATACTTGCGGCTTTAAGAATGACACTGTAGAAATTCCTGATTTACTTACCGCCTCGTATTTATCTAAAAAGCGGAGCAAGTGAATAAAGTCACCTTGCAACTCTGTTTTAGCAAATATTCGCTTTGTACTGTCCGCTCCGGTAAAAGGAATCGCTACCACTTTAACCTTTTCTTCCGTCGCCAAGTCACTAATGGTGGATAATTGTCCTTTTGTCTGATTGGCAGATTGCCCAGCATTCAACAAACTATTCAGTTTTCGAAGTCTGTCTTTTAGTTGATAATACTGACTAATATTCCCACTATTTTGATTATTAAATTGCAGCTGTGTGTTTACTTCGGCTCGCAGGTTTATTGTATTTCTGATAGAAAACTGCCATATAAAAAGCAATAAAATTACCGAACCGAATTTCAGGTATTTGTTCTTTTGTTTAAATGGAATAGTGTTAAACATTGATCGTTATTGCTTTAATGTAATGCTTACTTCAAAAACTCCGTTTTGTTCCTGGTCATTAAACAAAAAATTAACGACAACAGCTTCCTGGATAAATGGTAGCTCTTGAAGTTTTAAAACCCAATTATTAACTGGTTGAATATCATTGGCGGTACCTCTGATTACTACCTTTCCCTGCTCGAGTATTTTACGCTTTTGTTCCTTCGACCGACGTTCATCAAAAGGGTTTATGGTTAATTCATCCAATTGAACAGATGATGGAACGGTTGAGGCAATATGATCAGCCAAGTATGCATACTTATAAGGAAAATCGCCTCCCTGATCTTTGAGTAATTCTTCTTTTTCCTTAACCTGCTCCTTCAACTTATCCAAATCTTTCGCCGTTATGGTAATACTATCACTGCTTAATAACTGCTTTTTCGAATTATAATGACTAAAAACAAAGAAATTTATGAGCAAAATCAGAAGGAAAAATAAAAGCGCTGCCCAACCATTAATTTTGAATTTTATTTTTTCGAGGTTTTCATTAAAATTGGACTGAAGCTGGTCATTATCAACACCCTGGTAATCAGGATTGGTCAATGTTTCAAAAGCTGCCGCATAAGCAATCAATAATTGTTCATTTACAGTTGAGCCTTTTAATAAAACATTAGATTTAGTAGCTGTATTTTCAGGAGAATCTTGTTTTTGATAAGAAATTAACTGCGAATCTTTTAGTGAAAACTTATTCTTATCGAAAACCAGTTCTCCAGTTCCAACCGCTAAATGAGAAAGGACTGAATTAATAATAAAAGGCCCCAAATGAATACCAATTAAGCTAACTTTCTCCGTTGCAAATTCTGTTATGATTTTGTCAACCTGCTCCTTTCGAATTACTGAAACAAACTCATGATTGGGTGTACTCTCAAAACTTTCAAGGTAGAAATCATTGTAACTGGCATTTGGGAACACTTGCTGAAGCTTGGTCTCGTTTTCAGAAGATACAACTTCAATTCTTTTTTGAATGATACCTTTGCCAGTTAACACCAACACAACAGGCACCTGATTCTCAATGGAATTTTTAAGCTGATTTACTGAAGTCAGGTCTGTCCGGCCTTTGGACGACTGAACAACATCATTCTTAATAGATAACTCCGTAAACCGAATATTATACGAAGCATCAGCCTGAATAACCAGTTCGGCACCAATTACTCGTTTTAACGAATACAACTTATACTTTAAATCCTCAAGCATAACTATTGGTAAATGATAGTTGGCTTAATAAAGACAATGGAAACGATCTTATTCGTTCCTTTTTCCCTGCTACTGAACAACCATTTTATAATTGGAATACGAGATAAGATCGGCACCCCTGAGCCCGAATCCGTCTTTTCCGTGCGTTCCAAACCACCCAATAGTACCATTTCATCATTTTTTACCCTGATAATGGATTCAAATTTACTGGTTGCTAATGGAGGTGGGGTATTCGCCGGAGGGTTACCGAGGAAGTCAGAAATATCAACCTTAATACTCAATGTTACTTGTTCATCCGCAGAAACAATAGGTCTAATTTTAATGGATAAATTAGCTTCAACTGGTGTGAAATTTTGCGTAACCACCGTTTGTGGATTTAATGAACCCATTACATTTTGAGTAGTTGTGGTATAGTAACGAGTACTTCCGATACTTAAGTTAGCCACGTGTCCGTTTAAGGTTGCCAGCTTGGGCATCGATCGTACATCTACATTTTCATTTTGCTCCAAAGCACTCAATTTAACGTAGAAATTAGGAGTTACCCGACCAATATTAAAGGTGCTGTTATTTCCTATTTTACCTAAGAAATCATTGATCGATTTTGCTCCAAAAGTGTAATCTAACCCTGGAAACACGGTACCTCCTGATCTGACAACGCTATCGGCCACACCGGCCTTAATACCTGTTTTTACTGTTTTTCCTTTACGAACATCCACCATGGTAACTTCAATCAGCACCATTGGGACAAGCTTGTCGATTTGCCTTACAAATGATTCTATTTCCTGAATCTGGGGGCCCGATCCGGCCAACAACAAGGTGTTTTGTTCCCTGAATTCCTTGATCTCCACTCCTCTTTTCCATTCAATTGGAATCATTGCTTCAACTGTATCTAACGAACGATATTGCAATGGCAATACCTTTATCACTCTCAATCCTTCCAATTTACGTTCGCCAATCATGTAGATGTTTTTTTCTGTTTTGAACGTGTAATCTGTACCCATCAGGATGGTGGCGAGTAACTGGTCAAACTCTACATTACGCAAGCGGGTTGTTGTAGTTCCTCTTACGTCAGAAAACAAATAATAATTGATTCCGTATTCTTCAGCAACCGTTTTGACAATTTCATTGATTGATGCATTTTTTGCATCTACATTGAGCAAACGCCTTCCATCCGGACTCTTTACTAATTCAACATTTACAGGCCCACCACCTTGTCCGCCCATGTTTTGAAAACCATTTGGATTATTAGTGGGCATGCGAACTTTTCTAACAGCAATCTTATTTTCCGAATCAATATAAGTCTCTTCGTTTTCACCTAAAGGTTGAATCAAGAAAACATTATCAGCAGTTTTTGTAAGTTTCAGCGTATTTGAATAAGCCAACTTTTCAATGGCATTCTCGAAAGGTGCATTTATAAAAATTGATACCTGCTTACCTAATAAATTTGAAGGAACGACCACACTTTTACCGGAAACTTCGGAGATCTTTTTAGCCACCATTCCCAAACTATCATTTGACAGTTCCAACCTTAGGTTGCTACTAGCGTCATCATAAGAAATCTTTATTTCCTTTGGTCGATATACAGGTGTTTGTATAGGAGCCTGAAATGGCGCAACAGATATAATAGAACCAACGAATCGAAAATCAAGATTATACTCACGGGCCAGGAACAGTAAAACATTTATAGCTTTCTCATTCCTGAAATTGTTATAAATCCTTGCATTTAACTGAGGATCAACATTAATGTTTAAGTTATTAGACTCGGCAAGTCCTCTTAAAAACTCTTGTATAGTAGCTCCGGAAATTGATAACTGAACTTTCTCATTTAATCCCGGAACTTCAGCACTCATCTCTTTTAATCGTTGTTCAATTACCTGGAATCGGTCCTGATTCTGCGCAAATGACAGGGAAGTCATCAGCGTTAAAAGACAAATACAACTTACAACAAAACGGGTAAAATTCTTTCTCAATTTGGTTTGGACTAAAAATTGAATAATAATGGATAAATCTCTTCTAAGGTTGTTTCGCCTGTTTCAAATAGCTCAAAGGCGTTTTCTGCTAAAGACTTTACTCCTCTTGAACTCAATGATTCAGTGATATCTAAACGATTGCTCTTAATTTTGTTTGATAACTCAGCATCGATCGGAATAACTTCATAAACAGCTTTCCGTCCTTTATAACCTGTATAATAGCACTTATCACAACCAACAGACAAGTAATGAGCTGACACTTCTCTAAAGGCCTTAAACTGTTTCGGATACAGATTGTTAGAAAAAGGTTGTTTTTGTTTACAATGCGGACAAAGCAAACGAAGTAATCGCTGAGCGACCGAGGTATTTAAGGTATTAGCTACTAAAAAAGGTGGAACTCCCATGTCAATCAAACGAGATACTGTACCCCAAGCTGAATTAGTATGGATGGTAGAAAGCACCAAGTGCCCTGTTAATGCTGCCCTGATAGCCATGTTGGCGGTTTCAACATCCCTGATTTCACCCACCATAATCACATCCGGATCCTGACGCAAGAAATTCCTTAAAGCAGCAGCAAAACTCAATCCTATGCTTTCTTTTAACTGTACCTGGTTTATTCCTTCAAGTGTATACTCAATTGGATCTTCAATAGTAAGGACGTTCCGCGTTTCCTTATTCAGCAATTTCAGGGTAGCGTATAAAGTAGTGGTTTTTCCGGAACCTGTTGGCCCGCTTATCAGCAGAATTCCATTTGGACGCTTCACTCCTTCCAGGTAGTTTTCCAGATCGAATGAGGAAAAACCTAACGTAGAAAGCTCAATGTTGGTTGCTTCAGTACTTAACAAACGAAGTACGACCTTTTCGCCATGCAGTGTGGGCAATACAGATACGCGAATGTCAAACTTATCTTGATTTTTATGAAAGTTGATACGTCCATCCTGAGGTAATCGTTTTTCAGCAATATCAAGATTCGACATAATTTTGATCTTGTTGATCAGAGCCGGATATTCCTGTTTACTCAGTGAATACCGTTCGATCATCATTCCGTCAATACGTATCCTGACCCTGCATTTATGCTCATATATCTCTATATGGATATCACTACTTTTAAGATTTTTAGCTTCACGAATTAAACTGATAAGAAAATCTTCTGAACCAACGGCAATGTGTTCGGATTCAACTATGGCTTGTTTTTGCTCGCGTACGTAATATTTGGATAACCATTTGCCTATTTGTTCACTCTTAACAGGCTGTAATCGGATATCTTTGCCCAATAGAATTTCCAGTTCATCTTTGGTTTCCGTTTGATTACAACCTTCATCTATATAGAGATGAACGGTATTATCCGCTAAAGTTTCGGGGATTACTTTATAATGCCAGGCCTGATCAGGTTTGATCAGTTGTAATTGCTCTGTTCTAAAACTTATTTCATCTATGTTATCCACCCTTTAAGCACCTCCTGGCTTGTAAAATCATTTAATAAGTCGATGTTTGGAGAGCTTAAATCTATTATATAGACAATCGTAAAAATTATTGCCTGCAATCCTGCTAACGGTATTGGTTTGGTAGTATTAACAAATACCTTGTACACCAAAAAAAAAATAATTGTAGCCAGCAAGCTTACAAGATAAAACAATATAAAGTTTACCGGACTCAGGAGAAAACATAGGTTAAACAAAAACAATATGTCGCCCCAGCCAAGGTAATTATCTGCAATATTTATCAGTTTCTTTTCTTTAACCGAAAAGTAAAATGTTAATAACAACAATTGCACTAACACCATCAGTACATTTATAAGAAAAGAAAATACTTCCTTAAGCTGATCAATGTACCAAAGTTTACTAAGAGACAGTATTAATAGCAACGGAAAAAGGAACCAATGCACTTCTCTGGATTTAAAATCCTGATAAGCAATGATTAATAGTGTTATTATTAAACTGCAACTTAATAGGGTATGCATTAGTCCTGAACTACTTCGCGCAGGTTTTTATCCTGATCGATTTCCCACACATTAAACGTCCCATCACCATCAAAATCTACAACAGCAGTAGCCCTTGCCACAAATGTAGTTGTACTAGCCTCCACTATTTCAACACGGTAGTTTGCCTGTCCTTTATCTCCCTCTGTCGATAATTTTTCCTGTACAAAAGAAACAGCATTCAGGTCATTTGAATACTTTGAATGTTCATAGAAATAATTCTTCTCAAGGGTATATAAATGCTCCAGCTGGACTTTAGCTTCGGTACTTTTGGCTTTGGTTATTAACGGCAACAAATTTGGTAACGCCAGCAGGACTAATATTCCTACGATTACAAGTACTACTAAAACTTCGGTAAGTGTAAATGCTTTTAGTTTTTTGGTTTGGTAAAGCTTATTCATTAAAATAAATATATCATGAGTTTATGGTTCAACTTCTAAGTTGGATGTATCACAGCTTTTTCATAGATAGCTATTCACCTGCAAAAATAATTTTTCTTAAGATAAATGCAATTAAAGAATTCTGTTTGTGTGAAGTAAGGCATTGGGGAAGAATGGAATAATCAGACTATAAATGTCCGTTTACTTTTTGAGTAAAAATGAGAATTTTAGTGCATTTAAGCCACTCTCATCTCTAATCTTCACGTATGTTTTCCTGCTAATTCTACTTCTCTAAAGGGAAAGTTTTTGATAGTTTTTCATGAAATTTATTGATGCAGATCAATTAGTAAATTATTAATGATTCTTTCTGTTCTTCGGTAAGTCGGATATTCATAGCGATAAAAATATCAATTTGAAGAGAATTGAATTTTTATTTGGATGAAAACTATTAGGAGATCAAGTGGAGTTTTTCAAAATGGTTCAAATCTCATTGTTATTTGTAATCGTTAAATAAAGTTGAGGTTATGTATTAAGCATAACACATTTAAAACTACATATAATAAGGTCTCTGACTAGGTAAAACATTGAATCGTTATCTCTCAAACACATGATTCAATTCTAATGCTTTATCCCGGTCAGAGACCTCAGTTTTATTTGCAGTTGAAAGTCTCGCTTAGGCTAAGACTTTCAACAACAAGGGGAGGATTAAGCATTCTTTGATAAGGAATATCTGCTTATGATTCAATAAATTCAAGAGTGAAATCTAAAAACGAAAAAAAATGTAATAGCTATATAAACAATTACTAAAAAACTGGAAGCTGTAAATCCTTTATTTCTATATGTTTTATAAATTTCCATATAATTATTTCTTCTAAGAAAAAGAAATAAATTGAGTGATAATAATCCAATCATAATTAATAAATAAATTCTATAATCGTTTCGAAATCTTGGAAAAAGTGTCACGATATTCATGGTTTCCAAGAACGAAATTATTGCAATTGTCTGAAAAGACTTTATCTCACTATTATTCGAATTCCAATTTGAATCAACATTTTTTAAAAAATTAAAAAACTCGAAAAAAAATAAATTATATAACCTCATTATGCTTTTTATAAAACTGTTTAAATATCGACAGTTCATTAATTTGTATATCGTTCAACCCTAAATTACTAGCGTTGCTATATTCTTTAACAGCCTTTTTGTATGGAGCTTGCAAATGGTAAAATGTCTCTAACTGACAAAATCATTAGACTTAGTCTAGAGCTTTTTGTCGGCCAGAGTCCTCGGTTTTATATTCACTCGAAAGTGACGCTTTAATGCATTCAACAACACCCTTTTCTTAGTCCTCTCTTATAGACAGTCCCTTCCATTAGTAAATTTGAAGTGATCATCGCTACGAATACCTCAAAGAACACAGAAACCTACTTTTTGTAAAAACGTTTAAAATCTTCTTTACATCGATATGGAACCAAACCATAAATACAATGATCCTTATTGCACTTTTTGAAAACAATAAATGTATCATCCTTTTTATAAAAGACATATTGTTTGCTTGGTTCACATTCGTAAATAAATAAAGGAAAGTCTATAGGTCTATAATCAACATATTTAACAACTTCATTCTCTTTGATAAAAAATAAACGTCTTTGCCCACTTGGTACGGTCGAACCATTCCATTGAATTCCAGTAGTACCGTTTATCTCTTCACTAGTAACATACTCATCAAAAACATAAAACTTATCCCATTCAAAATCAGCAATGTTACTTAATGTCAACACTGAATAACCAGACCTATTCTTAGACGAAAGGATAATATGGTTATTTACTGAGCTTTTTAATTTTTCAAGGAGTTTTGTATCTGATCCTGAACAACCAAATAATATACTTATTAAAACGATAACTATTCTTCCCCTTTTTAACATACTTGATTATTTCATAGCCTCCAACGGACTCGGTCCAGTCAAAAGTATTATACCCAACTGCTCACTCTCAAAACTCAACTTTTGGCGTACTGATTGTCCGGCATAATCTCTTGCACTGTCGTATCTATAGTTGTAAAATGATAGAATTATGCCATCGGCCAGACAAAGCCTTCTGTGTTATTTGCAGTTGAAAGTCTCGCTTAGGCTAAGACTTTCAACAACAAGGCGATTCCTCCAATAGGTCTTTCTTTGAAGTTACCAATTAATAAAGATAGGAGTCCTCCGCTTTATTTGCAGTTGAAAGTCTCGCTTAGGCTAAGACTTTCAACAACATTGGGGTTTTGTCTTTATAAAGGTTTGAAAACCTCTTTTTATTCAAACTTTGAAGTGACGCTAATGCTTAACTCTTCAAAGAACAGAGAATTACCAAATAACAAACCAATAAATAACAATTCCCTTTTTATTATTAACACATACCCCCTTTGAGAATCCATTTTTCCAATTTTTAGGCATATGTTCCGAGGGCTTCAGACCTTTCCAATAACTTCCTTGTTTTGAATCCAATATATAAATCGTAAAATCCTTCGTCAAACCACAAGGTGTTTTACTTGAATAAATATCTTCGGACTTTATACCAATGCTGGAATAATCGTCTTTTTCAAAATAAGGAACCGGATAATAATATCGACCATTAATGAAAATATTATTGTAAAACATTTCCATAGTGGGATCATCCCAAATCAGTAACTTAGTTCTAACTGAGATAATATTAGTATCAATGGCATTATATACTGCTTTTGCTTTGGATTTGAAGATAGAATCTATAGAAGTACTTTTTTTATTATTAAAATCATAATACATAAAATAAATGCATTCATTGGTGGTATCTTTAGTTTCAGACATACCATAAACCCCATCTATTTTAGATGGAAAAAAGTTTACTAAATATCTAGGAAAGCTATTTAGTTTTTCGGTATAACTATTTTGAACATCCTTATTAAAATATTTTTTACCACTATCCTTGTTTTTACAGCTTGTGCTCAGTATTACCAAAACTAGTATAACAATTGTCAATTTGTTCATAATCATTAATTAAATAGCTCAATTATATTTGAAATAATGCTTAAGATTAAATTAGCTTTATCTCCTCTTTTCTGATCTCTATATTCTGAGGTAGAGTAATTACTTTGACCAAAAGGTTTGGTTAAAATATAATTGGTAGTTTCAATTTGACTAAAATCTTTATAAGAATTACCTGTTTGTTTTTGACTGAAATTACTTTTTGTATTTAATGCATCAGGCCTTACATAAGTTAAAGCCGATTCTCCTTTTTGCTCTAAGGAATAAACATCGTGCAGTGTTTGCAGGAGATTGAGAACTTAAGCCCTGCTATAAAAGACAAATTGTTCTTTTTGATTGATACCATTCTTAGGGATACCAAAGCGCGTAAAGCCTACGCCCAATAATACAACAAGAGCCACCCCTAACGGATGGCTTTTGTTGTATTATTATGTAGCTTTTCATGTGCGTTATAAACGCATACCAGTAGGGGATTTTATTTCAGAGCGAAAAGCTCCACCCATTTATTATTTCTTCCCTCATAATAATCAATAATTCGTTCTTCCACATGTTCTGGCTCCCAAACGGCTGCTCTCTCTAAACCTACACACTCCTCTTTTGAAGCAGGTCTTATATTTCCATTATCATAAATTTGAAATTTATTAGGATCTAATTTATCCTGAATATACTTAAAGGGTAGTCGTTCCAATTCTTTTTCCAATGGCAAATTAAACACCTTTAACCATCTTCCATTTTTAACTGCAGAATCATACACTGCTACAATAAACAAAATAGGCTTTTGTACAATAATTTCAGGATCTTGTATTTCAATATTAGTTCTGCAATCATAAATCGCAAAAGACGCATCACTTAAAACTCTTCCATAAGTGTGATAACCGTTATTAAGTTCAATTTTTACAATTGAACCAATTGTTCTAGTTTGCTTTTTCATATCTTATAATCCTAACAGCTTCTGTAACGCTTGCATATAGATTTCTTTTTTGGGGTTTTTATCACTAATCCCTTGGATGGCGTTCGAAGATGTTCCTTTTTTTGATTTAGCACCGCCACTATTATCTATCTGTTGTTGCTCTCGGCCTCGTATTGCATTTTTATCAGTTGATGACATATCTAATTCAGCGGGACCGAACCCCTGTTCATTCATGTGATGACTAACGTCTCTTTTAGCTATATTTTCTAAAGGAGTTCCTTCTCCACTTGTTCTTCCAACATATGGAGGCTCTCCCGGAATCGGGGATGCTTTTGTATAAGTTTGGTATGTCTTTGTCCCTTTACCTGCACCCGGCTGTTCCAATCCTGCTCCAGCAACAACAGCCTCTGCTACAGCGATTACTTTATCGCTTGTGCTTGCTTCTGGGGAAGTTACTGTTGCTACTCCATTATCAAGAGCATTCATCCCTAAAGATGTAGCAATAAAGTGTAAGGCGTCCTTGAATGATGCTCCAACTGGATAAAACTCTCTTTCTCCTTCTGTTGAATTTCGTATCAATCCAATTTGATCACCATTACCAATTGGTGTAAATGGTCCTCCTGGTCCCCCAACTGCTGGCGCCATCCCATCGGGATCAATAAAACGTATAGGATTGTCAAAAGCGTAATTGTATGGCGAATGCCTGCGCATCTTGTCTGCCAGCGGATCAATCACATGCCACCTACCCAGCACCGGATCATAGAACCTGGCTCCGTAATCATATTGACTTAAACCTTCCTGCAGTTCTTTACCATTGTACAGGTAACGGTTATTGGAACTGCTGGTAATACCTTTACGCAACCCAAATGCATAATATTCATCCTCCTGAATCACTCGTGCTATACCAGTGGGATCTTTATCCAAACTCACCCTTACATTACCCAAATGATCACTCAGGTTGTACTCATAAATATAAGAACTTACATTAGGGATGGCCCTGCCTTCTTCTGTTTGAATGAAAGCTAAGGTACCACTTTGCTCATAATGTATGCCATCTACATAATCATTATTCTTCCCTCCTTCAATCCGACGAAGCTTGCGTCCCGTCGCGTCGTAAATATACGTAATACTTGGGGTTCCGTTTACTGCCACCGTATTAGGCAGGTTTAAGTAATTATAGGTTAAGGTAATTCCTTTCTTACTATCGGTAAGTAGGTTACCGTTTACATCGTACCCATAGCTGGCTATAATATTGCCCGCTGTGCTTTGCAGCTGATTGCCATTCACGCCGTTCTTTACGTAATCATAAGTGGTATTGCCATAACCTGTTCCTGTCCGGTTAAGGGATAGGATATTCCCCATTACATCATACGTCAGGCTTTCATTCAGCAAGTTACTGGTAGAAACGGCGCTGGTTAAACGGTTCAGTTTATCGTAACTGTACTGGAAGCTTTTGGCTCCGCTGCTTGGCCCAGTATAGTTCATCTCCCCAATATTGCCATTGTATTGTTTGTAGGCTGTTGTAGCATCCTCGTATTTCAGGCTCATGGAGAACTTTGGAGCCGTACTGCTCTTTAACCAGCCACGGATGTTGTAGGCATAATCCACTGCTTGCAGGTATGAGCTGCCATTGTTTTCCGAATGCAGTTGTTTTTTGATCTGCTGGCCCAGTTCATTGTATTTGTAGGAAGCTAACAGCACTTCGCTCCCACTACCGATCTTTTCATAGGCATCGATTCGTCTGCCCATATGATCGTACTCATAACGAGTAGTGATCTCCAGCGGTGCTTTCCCTGAAACGGTATGGGTGCGCTTAGATATTTTAAGCTGTCCCGGAAAATCATAGGTGTTTTCCACCACATCCTGGCCTGAAAGGTAATTGGTGCTCTTGCTTTGAATCACCCTGCCTTCATTATCGTAGAAGTTCACTGTCCATAAATAGGTACTGCCGCCATCCAATACTTTTACCTTGGTTCCGGTCAGTTGAAAGTTTCGCTTAGGGCTAAGACTTTCAACAACAAGGTTGTAAGTATCTGAAGGAATAAAACCAGCAGATCCTATTTGATAATGGTTTTATTGATTGCAGAAAAGATAAATAAAGTCTCTGACTGGGTAAAAGCACAAAATCGTTATCTCAACTATACGATTCAATGCTAATGCTTTATCCCGGTCAGAGACCTCTAATTTATTTGCAGTTGAAAGTCTCGCTTAGGCTAAGACTTTCAACAACATTGGGAAAAAATCAGACTATAAATGTCCGTTTACTTTTTGAGTAAAAATGAGAATTTTAGTGCATTTAAGCCGCTTTCATCTCTAATCTTCAAGTATGCTTGCCTGCTCATTCTACTCCTCTAAGGGGATAGTTTTTGATAGATTTTCATGAAATTTCTTGATTCTGATCAATTAGTGAATTATTAAAGATTTCAAACTTTTGATTAATGATAATTACATAAAACAACAGAACCACACTTTGCATGTGGTTCTGTTCGTCATAATTCTGCTATATCGCAGTCTATTTTACACTTGAAAGTTTTTTAACAGATTATTATTTTACATATTTTACTCCTTCCTCAAAATGCTTTTTTTGAGGTAAATGCATTATCTACTAAAGGCTCCAAAGAAGACTTCAATCAACAGGGTGTTACTTGAAATCAGAAGAGCTACGCTTAACTCATCGAACCACGAAATGTTTCATTTAAAGTCCGAAATGATACTTCGATTTGACTATAACATATCAACCACTTCATCATAAGTTTTAAGCCCTTTAAAACTATAAATGGATTCAATGGTACCTATTTCTGAAAAAAATATACCTTCATTGCCTTTATTCAATATTTCACTTATAGCTATTTGAATAGATTCTTTCCTTAAGTCTCTTACAACTACCATACTATCTGCCCAGAAATAATCGATATTTTCTTTTAACATTAAAGAATTGATATTATCTAATGTAAAGAATGTTGCAAAAAAAACTTTTCCATCCATTTTTATAATTTGAATATCAATATTATCATCAAAAATATTCTTAATTTGATATCCTGTTGGAAATCTTACTTTAAATAATTTATTCATATATACTTAGTATTCTATCAATAACATTTTGTTGATTAGCCTTATTAGAATAACCCACTATTTTATGAGAATACGCATCTGTAATTAAACTGATGTATACGTAGCTGTTTGCTACTTTAAAATACGTGATATCGCTAACCCATAGCTGATTAATACGATTTACGTTCAGGTTCCGAATAAGGTTAGGCCATTTTCTTAGCCAGTGATTTGAAAAAGTGGTCATAAACCGCCTGCGTTTCTTTTTTACCAGTAAGCCATTGGCTGCTAAAAGATCAAACAGGGCATCTCTTCCCATTTTAATCTGATGCTCAAGCAAAAAGGGATGTAATTTTTCATACAGCTTTCTTCCTCCCATAACACGATGATCTTTACGGATAGCTGAAATGGTGGACAAAACAAGGCGTTCTTCAATCCCGCAGGCTTCTTGTTGCCAGCAATGCTGGTAATAAGCCTGACGGGGGTAATGCCAAGTAATCGACATAAACGCACAAGGCTTACCCTGGCGTAATCGTCTTTCATTTCATGGATTACTTGGTATTGGACTTTTTTCGAATGGGAATCTTATACTCCTGTTCGGCAATAGCAATCATTCGCCCATAGGCCTCCGAGCGAAGCTGTTCATCTTCCAGCAAGCGTTCCAGCTCTTTGATGCGCTGTTCTAATGCCTGATTGGTGGCTGATTCCTGTTTGTCTGTCTTTTTTAATGCCAAGGGTGGAATAATAGAAGGTGGCAAATCTCTTGTTTTTTGATGAATATCCAAATACCCTAATTGCTTCATCCATCTTTGAATCCCACTCTTCATTCTGATGTCATATTTTCTCAACAACGACATCTTGCTACTACCAGTGCTTAAATACTCTTCTATCACACTGCGCTTGAATTCCTCGGAATAATGTTGACTTGCTCTTTTCTTTTTTGCTGTCATTTGTTTACTTCTTGTGTAAACTCATTTCAGGACAAGACACTTATTTGCAGTTGAAAGTCTCGCCTAGGCTAAGACTTTCAACAACAAGGCGAGTTGTCGAAAAAAAACGTAATACGTAATTCTGCCCACTGAGATATTCCATATTCAGCTCTTTACGTATTAATTTGATATCCGCCCCTATTTTAACACTAAAATTCTTCTTGCTTTAGCGGAGCTTATATGCTCAAGTAATCATTTGAACTTTGAAGTGGTCCAGATTGGTATCAAGACTAAACACTGCAAAGAACAAATGATCAGTGCTTTAGTACTATATCAGTATTCTATTATAGAATCTGTTATACTTTTCAACATCCAGCTTTTTTTCTTATTTTTTATTGCTTTCCCATAATGGATATATTTCTTGTTTTTGCCATAAATCACAATTTTAAAATTCATAGAGTCTGATTTGGCCTCGTAATCATTGTAGTTAACTTCATAAGATCGATAGCCTCCAATTTTGTCGTTTAGTAAACTATCTTTTTTGAAATCTTCCAATAAAACATCTAAAAAATCCGGCTCCGTAGATTTAATAATAAACTTTGTGACTAATGCAAATGCAACAGCCCCCATGAAAAGAACTAATACTTTCTTAATTAGGGACTTATTTTTCTGTAGGGTTATTTTCATTTTACTTGCTCCATTGTTAATTTCATTTCAACCCCATATATAAATTTCCCTCCGACAGTAAACCCGCTCTCAACCTTACGTTGAACTGTGCCATACCTACTTGTTTCTTTCGAAACCGTAACTCCAAGTTCACCTTCCGTTCCTGTCGTTTTTACAAATTTTTTATAATCTGTGTATTGCATAGACTCATTGTCGTTCCCTAAGCTAAGTATTTTCATGGATTGTCCAAACTCTCCTCCAAATCCACCAACTGTTAATCCCATCTTATTCTCCATCTCTATTCCAGTATTCTTAACCGATGATTTATCCATTATTGTTGCCCCATTTTTTGTTTCTGCAAATCCATGTTTTGTTTCTGATCCTAATTTTCCTTTTTCCAATTTTACTGTTGTTGAAGAAATTTTTATACTCGCTGGACTAAAATCAACATCCGCTACTTTTCCTAGTTTAAATCCTACCTGGGGACCCACCGTCTGTGTAACTTCTAATTTAATAGTAGGAATTTTACTTATTACTTCCTTAGCTTTTTGTACAATGCCAGACAACAATGGCCAATCTCCAGAAGGTGCCCTTCCATCTGGATCAATAAAGCGAATCGGATTATCAAAACAATAGTTATATGGTGAATGCCTACGCATTTTTTCGGCCAATGGATCGATAACATTCCACCTACCCAACACCGGATCATAGAACCGAGCCCCATAATCATATTGATTTAGCTCACTTTGTAATTCCTTACCATTATATAAATACAAGTTACTTGATCCGTTAAACACACTCTTTCTTAACCCAAATGCATAGTATTCATCCTCTTGTAACAATCCTGTTTTATCAAAACTTACTCTTACATTTCCTAAATGGTCGGAAAGATTATATTCATATTTATAACTACCTCCTGTTGAAATGGCTCTTCCTTCTTCAGTCTGAACAAAATCTAATGTTCCATTATCCCTGTACTGAATACCCGCTATATAGTCGGTGTTTTTAGGAACTCCCCCCACTATAACACTCTTACGCAGTTTATTTCCCGCTGCATCGTAAATATAGGTGATATTTTGGGTTCCAGTCACCGTATTAGGCAGGTTTAAGTAATTATAGGTTAAAGTAATTCCTTTCTTACTATCGGTAAGCAAGTTACCGTTTACATCGTACCCATAGCTGGCTATAATATTACCCGCTATGCTTTGCAGCTGATTGCCATTCACGCCATTCTTTACGTAATCATAAGTGGTGTTACCATAACCTGCTCCGGTTCGGTTCAGCGACAAAATATTCCCCATTACATCATAAGTCAGGGTTTCATTCAGCAAGTTACTGGTAGAAACGGCACTGGTTAAACGGTTCAATTTATCATAACTGTACTGGAAGCCTTTGACTCCGCTGGTGGGACCCGTGTAGTTCATCTCTCCAATATTGCCATTGTACTGCTTGTAAGCTGTTGCAGTAGCATCATCGTACTTTAAGCTCATGGAGAACTTTGGAGCCGTACTGCTCTTTAACCAGCCACGGATGTTGTAGGCATAATCCACTGCTTGCAGGTAGGAGCCGCCATTGTTCTCCGAATGCAGTTGTTTTTTAATCTGCTGGCCCAGTTCATTGTATTTGTAGGAAGCTAGTAACACCTCGGTATTACCTGTTCCAATTTGCTCATAGGTATTCAACTTTCTACCCATATGATCGTACTCATAAGGGCTGGTGATCTCCAGCGGTGCTTTCCCTGAAACGGTATGGGTGCGTTTGGATAGTTGGAGCTGTCCCGGAAAATCATAGGTGTTATCCACCACATCCTGGCCCGAAAGGTAATTGGTGCTCTTGCTTTGAATTACCCGGCCTTCATTATCGTAGAAGTTCACCGTCCACAAATAGGTATGCCGCCATCCAATACTTTTACTTTGGTTCCTGTCAGTTGAAAGTTTCGCTTAGGGCTAAGACTTTCAACAACAAGGTTGTAAGTATCTGAAGGAATAAAACCAGCAGATCCTATTTGATAATGGTTTTATTGATTGCAGAAAAGATAAATAAAGTCTCTGACTGGGTAAAAGCACAAAATCGTTATCTCAAATGTACGATTCAATGCAAATGCTTTATCCCGGTCAGAGACCTCTGTTTTATTTTGTTGTTGAAAGTCTCGCTTAGGCTAAGACTTTCAACAACAAGGGAAAGCCACTCTTTGCAGTATACCAAACTAAAATCACGTCGTCGTGATATGTTTTTTGCGTTTAATAATGGTGAATAGGTTGCTTCTTTAAATAAGTATCTCTATAATCTAAAGTAATAACACGACCATTTTTTTTATAAATTTTTACAAAGAAAGATCCTTTTTCTTTTGCTAAAGAATCGCCTATTTCTATTTCAATTTCCCATCTTCTAAAAATCTGATATTTATATCCGTTACTTAACTTCGCTATCTTAATATTATGATTTTGCTTTTCAAAGTATAAAGTATCTACTCTACCAACAAATTCTTTTCTTAAATCATCTTCTTTTTTAAACTCTTCCACAGGTTTGCTAGAACTAACTGACCAGACAAAAAAAATCAGGAGCAATATCGCTGGAATAGAAAAAAGACTATAAAGTATTATTTTATCGGTTTTTTCCAATTTAATTTCCATTATAAATTTACTTAAAATACCCAAGTAGTTCCATAACTATACATTGCTGAAAAACCGTATCCTTTCATTTGACCAAAATCAGGAATAATTCCTGCTTGCCCAATTCTGTATCCACCGGTATTCTTTCCAAAATTTTCAACATTCATTGTTTCTGTTCCTCCAGCATTCAGATCCAAACTTCCTCCCATACTTGCTCCAACACCGATTCCTCCAATAGGTCTTTCTTTGAATTTACCAATTAATAAAGATAGGAGTCCTCCGCTTTATTTGAAGTTGAAAGTCTCACTAGCTAAGACTTTCAACAACACTGGGGTTTTGTCTTTATAAAGGTTTGAAAACCTCTTTTTATTCAAACTTTGAAGTGACGCTAATGCTTAACTCTTCAAAGAACAGAGAATTACCAAATAACAAACCAATAAATAACAATTCCCTTTTTATTATTAACACATACCCCCTTTGAGAATCCATTTTTCCAATCTTTAGGCATATGTTCCGAGGGCTTCAGACCTTTCCAATAGTTTCCTCGTTTTGAATCCAATACATAAATCGTAAAATCCTTCGTCAAACCACAAGGAGTTTTACTTGAATAAATATCTTCGGACTTTATACCAATGCTGGAATAATCGTCTTTTTCAAAATAAGGAACCGGATAATAATATCGACCATTAATGAAAATATTATTGTAAAACATTTCCATAGTGGGATCATCCCAAATCAGTAACTTAGTTCTAACTGAGATAATATTAGTATCAATGGCATTATATACTGCTTTTGCTTTGGAGCTGAAGAGAGAATCTATAGAAGTACTTTTTTTATTATTAAAATCATAATACATAAAATAAATGCATTCATTGGTGGTATCTTTAGTTTCAGACATACCATAAACCCATCTATTTTAGATGGAAAAAAGTTTACTAAATATCTAGGAAAGCTATTTAGTTTTTCGGTATAACTATTTTGAACATCCTTATTAAAATATTTTTTACCACTATCCTTGTTTTTACAGCTTGCGCTCAGTATTACCAAAACTAGTGTAACAATTGTCAAATTGTTCATAATCATTAATTAAGTAGATGAATTATATTTGAAATAATGCTTAAGATTAAATTAGCTTTATCTCCTCTTTTCTGATCTCTATATTCTGAGGTAGAATAATTACTTTGACCAAAACGTTTGGTTAAAATATAATTGGTAGTTTCAATCTGAGACACTTAAGATTACATACAATAAAGTCTCTGACTGGGTAAAAGCACAAAATCGTTATCTCAACTATACGATTCAATGCTAATGCTTTATCCCGGTCAGAGACCTCGGTTTTATTTGCTGTTGAAAGTCTCGCTTAGGCTAAGACTGCCAACAACAAAGGGTACGATTCATTAATAATGCTATATTCCGGAAACTCGTTTATTCAAGTTTTAACAATTGTTTTGCGGCCAACTTAGTTTGATATAACATTATTGAATTTTCTTGTAAAAGAAGCTTCAATTTTTCTATTGAAGTAATTTCAAGAACATAATGTTTAATATTCTCGTCTATGGCATTAATTAACATATCAACAGTTAACTTATCCAGGTTAAAAGAATCAACTTTTTTACCTTCTAATTCCACGCTAAATCTCGCTCTGACATCCCCATCAACATCTCTCGGTGTTAAAAGATTTGAATTTAGTTCAGAAATAACATATCCTATATTAATGTAATAGTCATTGGAAAAATTGGATTTTTGAAATCCAACCACAATTGCTAAATCTTTAAAAAAAAGATAATAATAACTGCCTTTTTTCGAAAAACCTTTTCCAATGAGAAAATTAGCAACAGTTTTTTTGAATATTTTTGAATCCATTATATTAATTTTAATATGTATCTAAAATTGTTTTGAAACCTTTTCCGTAAATGCTTTCCACTTCTTGCAGATACATTGCTAGTTGCTTGTATCCTTCCTTTATGGCTCTTGGATTATTGGGTTTGAGTTCATAAATAATTTTATTTTCGAAGTCAATGAAATCTATGCGTTTTCCACTTGGTAACCTAAATTCTTTTATTCGTACTCCTTCCAAAACATCTGCTGCTTTGTATGCTTTATGCATTAATTGTCCTAAGCGGTTAGCTACGGTGCTTCCCGTCTTAGCGGCAACTGGAATACTTTCTCTTATACCTGCTGCTGATAACGTGCGCGAATATCCACCACCACCTCCCATATACAGCATTGACAACTCAACGCTTCCATAAATAAAATACTCTGATGCAATCAATGCATCTCTTTGAGAATTTATCTGATCCTTGAAGGATTGCCAGCTACTTTGATAATTGCGATTATCTGGTTGCAACGGCATGGAGCTACTATAATTTCCATCGCCCCCTAAGTTATACTCAAAACTACCCCCTTCTCCTTCATTCTGTTGAGATGCAGTTGAAAGTGCCTTATTGAAGCTGGCTTTATTCCCTTTACCCGCTGCAATCTGCTGAATAGCCCCCAAATAATAATATACATCATCGCCTGTAATTGTGTATCGATCTCCATTGTCAACTACGCGCATTCCATCCGGATCGATATTACTAATTGGATTATTAACTACATAATTATATGGAGATATATTGTTATAACTTTCTGCCAGCAGGTCCACTACATTCCACCTACCTAATATCGGATTATAGAACCTTGCGCCGTAATCATACTCACCCAACTCACTTTGTAATTCCTTACCATTATATAAATATAAGTTGCTTGATCCATTAAATACACTTTTTCTTAACCCAAATGCATAATATTCATCTTCTTGTAATAATCCTGTTTTATCAAAACATACTCTTATATTTCCTAAATGGTCGGAAAGATTATATTCATATTTAAAACTACCTCCTGTTGAAATGGCTCTTCCTTCTTCAGTCTGAACAAAATCCAATGTTCCATTATCCCTGTACTGAATACCTGCTACGTAATCAGTGTTTTTTGGACCTCCCTCCGCTATAATAGTTTTACGTAGTTTATTACCTGCAGCGTCGTAAATATACGTAACATTTGGGGTTCCGTTTACAGCCACTGTTTTAGGCAGATTTAAATAATTATAGGTTAAGGCAATTGCTTTCTTACTATCGGTAAGTAGGTTACCGTTTACATCATAACTGTAGTTAGATTCAATATTACCCGCTGTGCTTTGCAGTTGGTTACTATTAACACCATTCTTTACGTAATCATAAGTGGTGTTACCATAACCTGCTCCGGTTCGGTTCAGCGACAGAATATTCCCCATTACATCATAAGTCAGGCTTTCATTCAGCAAGTTACTGGTCGAAACGGCACTGGTTAAACGGTTCAATTTATCATAACTGTACTGGAAGCCTTTGACTCCGCTGGTGGGACCCGTGTAGTTCATCTCTCCAATATTGCCATTGTACTGCTTGTAAGCTGTTGCAGTAGCATCATCGTACTTTAAGCTCATGGAAAACTGCGGAGCAGTAGTGCTCTTCAACCAACCGCGAATGTTATAGGCGTAATCCACTGCTTGCAAATATGAACTTCCATTATTCTCCGAATGGAGTTGTTTTTTAATCTGTTGACCCAATTCATTGTATTTGTAGGAAGCCAGTAACACTTCACTCGCATTACCGATCTTTTCATAAGTATCGATTTGTCTGCCCATGTGATCATACTCATAACGAGTGGTGATCTCCAGCGGTGCTTTGCCTGAAACGGTATGGATGCGCTTGGATATTTTAAGCTGTCCCGGAAAATCATAGGTGTTATCCACCACATCCTGGCCTGAAAGGTAATTGGTGCTCTTGCTTTGAATCACCCGGCCTTCATTATCGTAGAAGTTCACCGTCCACAAATAGGTACTGCCGCCATCCAATACTTTCACCTTGGTTCCCGTCAAAAGGCTCCTGGTCATCAGGCTTTGACCTCCGGTCGGCGCGCCAAAAGGATTACCGGGAAAGGCATAGTTATCGTAATAGATAACAGTATAAGTATCTGAAATAGATATTGGAAAACTGTTATTGGAATAATCGCCTGCCGTGCGGGTTTCCCATAAATTGGCTGGATCTTGGCCATCCACCTGGGTTTGCAGGTCCAATCGCTTGACATTGCTGGTCAGCACGGCAATATTACCTCCGTCTTTGTACAAACCGGTCATTATGACTCTACCCAATGCATCGTACTTGGTAAACAGCCATTCATCAGCCGCTTTAGCTCGTTGAACGGCATCCTGGGTCAATACCACCTGATCCAGCTTGTTGTACACAATGAATTCCCAGCCTTTGGCAGGAATTTTCTTTTCCACCATCCGCTGACGACCATCGTAATGATAGGCATAGATCAGTTCATTGAAGGTGGCGTCGTTTTCCGTGATGGTAGTGGCTGTTACTGCCGGAGGAATGACGTACCGTAGATTACCAAAATCATCGTACACATATTGAGTTGATAATGCTGTACCTGCATCATCAAGGATGCGCTTAAGTACTACTCTACCCTCTTTGTCCTTGAACTCTTCTGTTGTACCTTTTGTTCCATCGGCCGCAATCCAGTTTTCATCTTTAAGAGTAGTTTTATACAACTGATTGGCTTCATAGAAAGTTGCAGTAGC
Organism: Solitalea canadensis DSM 3403; assembly: GCF_000242635.2. Lineage (NCBI taxonomy): Bacteria > Pseudomonadati > Bacteroidota > Sphingobacteriia > Sphingobacteriales > Sphingobacteriaceae > Solitalea > Solitalea canadensis. Next base: position 1,867,277 of record NC_017770.1, on the reverse strand, counting down.
TCCGGTTCCGTCGGCTTTCAGCGTCCACAGTTTTACTTCATTGGCTACATTGGTGCCGTATTCTGTTTTTATCGTATGCCCAGATTCGCTAATACCAGCATTTAGTAACTGCCAGGCTTCTCCTACTGCTCCTTGTTGTTCTACTCGATTTAAAGGCGAGGCTTCAAACTTGGTTTCTGCGAAAGGGTAAGCAGTTGATGCATAATTCTGATTCGTAAGGCTATAAAATTTGCTTACTCCAGCCTCAGGAGTTAAGGCATCGGTCTTATAGCTTCCGTTAGAGCCTCCTACATATAGCAGATACTTTTTAGCTTCCCTGCCAAACGCATCGTACTCAAACGGCTGGACAATGTCGTTCAACAAGGGACTGCCCTTGGTTTGTACCGTTTGCAACGGCCGACCCAATCCGTCAAAATATTGGATGGTCTGGCTGATCTCACAAGTGTTGCGGTTGACAAGACCTGCTTCATCTATAATGCCCGGCACTTTAATAGTGTTGGTAAGAATGTAATTCTGATTTGTGCTCGGTGCTGCAGCTAAAGGTGTACAGTAAGCAGCTGCTCCACTGATGTAAATCCTTACATTACTGCCTGACGGAATGCTTACTCCGGGTAATAAAGTAACACTTTGGGTAGCCATAATTTCCGACTGTCCGGAATAAGTGGATAAACTCACGCTAGCCTGCTGGGCAAATACGCTTGCACAAATTATGCTCAGGAAAACCACCAACAGTAGCATCCTTTTATTAAAAAGCTGTATCATTCGTTTTTAGGTAAATGTTTGGGGTTTTGGTAATGATATCCATTGTTTTTTTAGGATATTTCTGCTTTGTTCCTTGGTTGATTTCAAACAACATTATTTGAAATCAACTACAAGATGATTTTAGATAAATAAAGGTTAAATGTTTAACTACAAGGCTTTAAACTTTCATCAACAAAAGTTTCACTTTTTGAGCCATCGCTGAATGAAAAATAATATGTGCACTTATATTTTTTTATCGAAGAATCATAAACAGATGATACAACAACCCTCACTCCCATTTCACAATTACCATTAATTATTTTCCTAGAAATTCCAGAGCAATCACAACTTCCAAAGTAATTTGCATTTTGCTGTCCATTTGCTGCTATATCTGCTAACGCTTGCGAGTTAGCATCTTCCTGAGAAATAAAAGATTGATATTTGCCCTCTGAAACTTTGTATTCTATTCTTGATCCCGTATAATTGGACCCACAATCATTTTTTGTGAAAAATTGAGAAATTTTAGTGTTATAAAAAACTACTCCTGGTTCATTTACTTTATAATGATAAGAGAAAGACTTGATCAAATCTCCTTGATGATTGTTCATAGCTTGAAGTCTGAATAACTCATCGTAACGATAGTAATTAATTAATCCTTTCGAATCGTTATTTGACATCATCCCTAACAATGGTTTATAGAAAAAAGTAGTCATTTGAGCATCAAAAGAATGCAAACGTAACTCGTCAATATCTCCATTACCTTTAATACTAACTTTATTGACACCAGTTACTGTATGTTCAAAATAATTCCATCCTCTGCTATTTTTCTTAATAGCCGGTGAACCTATAATTCCGTTAATAAAAAAAGGTGTTTGATTTCTTGACCAATAGGATATTGCATAAACTTTATTAATATCCAATCCAGTCCTACTAAGCCCTTCTATATTGGCCTCATTAAGCTTAAAAGAATATTCACCCATAATGGCAATTGTGTCTTTATTAGCTTCACCTGAGTAAATCCAATTACCTTTAAACCCTGGTTCAAAACTTGTATAATCTGCGTCAGACAATTGAGAATTATTTACAATAACAACAGGATTGGAATATCTCTTGTCCCACATTAAACTACTTCGGCTTCCATTGTTCTTTTTTTGTTGAGTTATATTTCCATTACTGTCGTATAATTCATAATGAACAGCTTCCTGGTACCTTAAATCTTTTATGACTTTTCCTGCTATTGTTTTGGAAGACTGGAAATCTATTAATGGTCTGTCCAGGTCAATTATAAATGATTTATCCAATAATGGCAAAGAAGATTTGTATTGCAAAAATGTCGATGACAATAACTTTTCCTCATTAGTCAAACCTTTATTAAAAACACTCTGTTCAATCAGAGAATTGTAGACATGGTTATTAAGAAGTGTTTTTATTCCATCTGTTAATTCATCTCCGCTAGATAGATCAACAAAATCTTGTGGGTATTTATTTTGAGTTATTATTGACTCATTTTTACTTGTTGTTTTTGTAATACGTGTGGGTAATTGATGTAAAGCATTCTCATAATCAAAATTTTGAACTGTGGTAATTGGAGTTTGATTAGTAAAGCTAGAATCAATTACACTAGTTTTCTCTACACGACCAGTTAACGGATAGTAAGTATGCACTCGAAAATCAATTGTGGAAATGCAAATGCCTCCACCTCTTGGATCTTGTTTCATATATGATTTCAAGGCAACTTTAACACCTTTAAAATATTCTTTTTTTGTATCACTTATAGAGTTTACATAGTGTTTATATGTATTGACTATTTTTTTAACTTTTTGACCTTCAGAATTATAAATTGTTTCGCTCTTTAATAATCCTAAACTCCAATCGGGAAAGACTAACGGTTTATATGGAAAATTAGGAATAAATCTAGGAAAGCTAATTGCTGATAAATCATTCACAGATGTAAATCGTCTCTCAATTTTCCCATTCAATTGATTACTTGTATTTATTATATTTTCTTCAACTTGTTCATAAAATATTGGACTTCCTAAAAAAGTACTTAAATTGTAAATCGATGAACTATTAATAATTGTAAAATTAGCAGTAATAGAAGTACTAGTTTCGCCAAAACAATTTCCACTTCCATTCTCCTGATAACTATAATCATCAGAATAATTTGGTTGTACCATTAGTACTCCAGAAGATGTGCCATCGCTATACGTATAATTATAAGTTCTAACTAAATCATTAGCATGATTTACTCCATCATATTGGGTAATTTTCTTTACTCTTAATCCGCCTGCATATCTTTTGACTGCATTTGGATTCTCTTGCACTGTAATACCCATTTTAGTATCATTAGCTTCTAATTCAAATTCTGTATATCCACCAGTAGGGTATATTATTTTCTTTAAGGATCCATACCTAATAAATTCAGGATTAACTCTTCTGTCTGCATTTACTATATTAAAAGCATTAGGCATTGTCATCCCATATAAGTTCGGCACTAATGATTTATTATTTATTGCCCCGTTATAATATCCCCAATGATCTTGTGCAAGAGAAAGAGAAGAAGGTAATTCATCAATATTATAATATTCAAACTGATAAGGATTTTCAGAGCCTTTATTAGTTGACTTTCGAACTTCTTTTAATATCATTCTGATAGATGCCTTTTGATCATCTGTGTTAGTACCGCACTCACCTGTTAAAGAGTTCTTAGGAAAATAATCCTGAATCAAATTATAAAAAACCGTATTTTCTTGAGATCTAACCATAATAGATGAGACCGCTTTATCGCCATTTATATCACATCGATTCGTTTCGGCAAATAATACCTTTACAGTAACTTCATTGGGAAATTCAATTTCCTCTAAAACAGGTACGGTCATTGAAGTATAATCATAATTATTATTGTCATTTATTTTTGACAAAATTTCGGATCTCCTCTGATTATTGAAATCAAAAAATATTGTACGGTCTTTAACAAAGGCATATGATTGACTTATCCTTTTATATTTAAAAAGAATTGAATCGGTTTGGAGCACTGAGCTTATTTTTGTCAGATACCATGATTTAGTTGTAAATCGTGCATCAACTGAAATATTGTCTTTTTCAGAATAATAATACTTTGTTCCATTCTCATCGGTAATACTAAATCCACTTATAACTCCACCTGCGTTTTTAATACATTGAATATCTAAATTTTGCTGAGGGAAGAGAAACACTTCATTGTTCTTTCCTATAACAAACTTTCCGCTACGTCCATTAAAGGAAAATGAAAAAACATCTGGTTCAGAATCTTCAAGCCCTTTATTATATTTATACAATTTATTACTTTCACAATCCACATCACATTGAACATTATTATAATAGTCTGCTATTAGTGGTAAAGACCAATATCCTCCCACATCATCATCTCTTCCCATAGCAGTCCTGGTTATCACTCCTCCTGTATTTAAAGACCAACCTAAGCCAATATTACTTGATTTTTCTCCAACCTTTACTCCTCCTGCATGATAGTCAAGTGAAACATTAACAGTAATATTACCATTATTTGATTGATACTGATAGATTGGAATGTTTATCTGTGGAATACCCGTAGCGTACGTAATAGGTATATTCGTAAATTTTTCAAATGACGCTACATTGGGCGGATTAGGAATATTATTAAACAATGTCCCTAAAGGGTTTTCGTTATTTTGTCCATTAACACTATAATTAATAAATAATATAGTGACTCCGATAATTAATTTAACTGTTCTTATAAATTTGGTTGCTTTCATTCTCATCCAAGGGATTGATTTGTTTAGATTAAATAATTGATAGATGTATTAATTAAAAAAGTTCATAGTTATTTTCCCTAATGCAAATTAAGGCCAGAAAAGAATTGAATCTTTATTTTCAACGTATATAGATTGAAATAGTTAATTGAATTCTTAGCAGATCAAATTTGATCATTTATCATAGACAATGGTAAACTGTAAAGCAAAAATGTTAATTATTAAGTAAATAAGAAAATTTAAAAATTTAAACTTATTAACATTTGTCAATAGTTAAAGAATAGATTATACCTGCAAATAACCACTATTCACAATCTCTAAAAAACAAAAAAGCTCAACCATTTTCATGATTGAGCTTTTTACTTGCATTAGGTTGGCAGAATCTTCAACAATACTTTATTGTAGTTGTAGTCCCCGTTTGATTCATATCATATCTATGCTTCCAGATTATCCCTCAATACAATTCTTCTGCGAATGCCACAATATGGCCATCAGGATCGGCGAAATAACAAGCCTTATGTCCCCAATCTCTAAACGAAATATCACTTACCAGTATAGCATTTAATTGTTTTGCTCTTTCATAATAAGGAAGAAGGTCGTCTACCACAAGATAGATTTCACAACGAGGGATTCCATTGCCGTTTGCCGGATGTGGCACTTTTTCACTTATAATTTTTGCAATACCATTTTCTGGCATTATTCCCAGTTTTAAGGATGGAGCCAATTCAAACTCTGTCATTCCGGGTACCTCCAATAAAGGTTCTTGGTCTAAAAGTGTACGGTAAAAATCGGTACTCCTATTTTGATCAGCGACATATAAGATAAATTGAAAAAGCTTCATTAGTTAAGATTAAATAGGTTTTAAAAGCACAAAAAGAGTATTCTTCAACTTACTACCCAGGTATATGACTGACTAAAACCTCTCCTTAAGAGTCAAACAGCAATTTTATATATGTAATGAATTATTTTTATTGAAAATACTCATGATAAGTCTTATAGGATTCCAATAATTGAGAAATGATAGCATTGGAGTCTTTTTCATTTTCTGCTTTTTCCAATTTAGTTACCAATTCCAGGTGTGGGTGCAACCATTTGTGTAACTCATCATGACTTTTACCGCTCATTGTACAACTTTTTATCAATCCGTTATTTTGCAGTTTCAGTTTTTCTGCAAGCGATTTGTAATCTGTATTATTTTCTGATTGGTAGTGTTTAACCAGGTCCTCACCTGCTAAAACAAAAGGTTTCATTTCTTCATTAACGATCCATTTTGTCCCTCCATCAAGTGCTATCTTCAGCGCATTAGATTGACTAGTTGAATCATGATTGTGCGATGAAGCCTGTTCATTTGCTGTATCTTTCGTTTTCGTTCCATTATTGCAGCTTAGCATAAAAAGGCTGCTCAAAGCAATTAAGAGTACATTTTTCATATTCATAATTAGTAGTTTATTTATTGTTTTCAATCATTTTCAATATTGCAGCTAATACTTCTGTTCCCTCTTTTACCAGATCTGACTTGTGTCCCGACTGCTTCCATTTTAGTACCGTTAGTCGTATACTCCCTAAAATAATGGTAGTCAGTGTTGAAGCATTAATCAGCTTACTATAACTACTGGCTTTTTGTCCGGATTCGATATTGCGGTTGATATGCCCTTGCATTAGTTCCATAATTTCTGCTACTTTTTTGCTCAAGTCATCATCAAAATGAAAGATACTTTCTGAGAAAATAACGCTAACAATAGCAGGTTTTTTTATTAATGTATTTAACTGGGAGTCAAATATCGCTCTTAACTCCTCTCCTGCCGTTTGATGAGGTTTAGCAATGACAAGGGCAATTCTGGTTTTCATCTCAGCAATAAAATAGGTCAACAACCCGAGTAAAATGTCATTTTTACTATTAAAGTGCCGATATAAAGCAGGTTCCGACAGTCCAATATCGGAAGCAAGGTTTTTGATAGTTAAACTTTGGATACCAAACTTATCAATTCGAACAGAGGCTGCTTCCATAATCTCTACCTGTCTTTCCGTAAATGTGTTCATAAAAACGCTCCGTTAAAACTTTAAGTTAGTTAGTATTCACTAACAAAGATAAACTATCTTTTTACTTTAATCAATCTTTTAGTTAAAAAATCCCTTTATAAGTTGACTTATCCTCGTCAGAAATTTGATTGTTTTGATTTTAGAGGTAGGTAAAAATGAAGAACCTTCTAAATCATATAATTCAGAAGGTTTACATTGCTTATAAAGCCTGTAATAAGAATTTGGAAGATTTCCTCATCCCCAAAAGTTGAATAACTGTTTTAGCTATTACTATTTTATTCATCACGCCCTTTTATAATTCCTCTTGTAGATTGCTTTATAAATTGAATAATTATATCTCGTTCTTTTGTTGGTTTGAAGTTGTTTTCTATTAACCCTAAAGCAAGTGTAGTGTTCCTGTTCTCCTGAAAAATAATTCGATAAATTTCTTTTAGCTCATTGATTTTCTCCGACTCAAATTTTCTCCTTTTTAAACCTATTGTATTTAGTCCCACATAACTCAATGGTTCTCGAGCTGCCATTACATAAGGAGGAACATCTTTAACAACACGACTAATGCCGCTAATCATACTATGCTCTCCAATAACCGAAAACTGATGTATGGCTGTTAATCCACTTATATTAATCCAATTGCCCACTATTACTTCGCCAGCCATTCCAACACTAAATCCTATAATCGTGTTATCACCTATTACACAATCATGTCCAATATGTGCATTGGCCATAACCAAATTGTTATCCCCTATAATGGTCTTATGTTTTGATATAGTTCCTTTATTTATGGTTACAAACTCTCGAATAATATTGTTATTGCCGATTTCTAATGTCGTATCCTCGCCATTATACTTTAAATCCTGCGGAATTCCTGACAATACAGCTCCGGAATGTATCTGACAATTTTCGCCGATTTTAGCGCCATCAAGAATATTAACATTATTGCCAATCCACGTATTATCTCCAATGACTACATCATTTTCGATAGTTGTAAAATTGCCAATATGTACATTTTTACCTATAAAAGCTTTTTTCCCGATTACTGTATTTTTCACTTTTGCATTTGTTTAAACTGATGGCAAAAGTTGACAAAATACAAGTGATTTTTATTGATGTAAAATCAATTAATTGAAGCTCTTATTCTGCTTAAAGTTTCTTGACTAATGTCCATGAGGGAAGCAATATGCTTTAATTTTGCTTTTTGTATAATTTGAGGAAATGAATGAAGTAAATACAAATACTTTTCCTGAGCATTCATTAATTTATACAAATGATGAAACTCATTAATTTTAGAAAGGTATAATCGAAGTTGTTTTATATGAAATTTTGAAAATAATGGGTATTCCAATAAAATCTGTTCATCCGAATAGGACAATGAATAAACGACCGTTTCTTCGCAAGCCTGAAAATATTCGAATGAAGGTTTTTGCTCAAAAAAACTACTTAATGATATAATGAATTGATTGTTGGTATATATCCATTTGGTTATATCTTCTCCGTCCTCAAAATAGAATCTGCGTACTAATCCGGATTTAATAAAGCATACTTTCGAACATATCTTTCCTTCTTCCACAACAAATTCATTTTTCTTAAAGGTTTCTTTAACAAAGTACTTTTTGATGGCTTCTTCAGTTTCTATATCTAGCTCTTGAAAATTATTTATAAAAGCAATTAATTCGTTCATTCTTTTGTTTATTTCTACAGTTTCGCGGCTTGTCTGATAATGCGATGCACTTGTTTTGGTTTTGCTATTATAGAACTTTTTTTTACCAATGACCAACTACATTAATAAATTCGAGGTATTTAACTAACACCCTTTACAATGCAAAAAGCAACGCATCAATTGCCCTAATTGCAATGGATGCGTTGCTTACTTACCGGTTGAATTATCAGCTGTATTTATTATCTCTTCATTATTCAACCACTATTTACTTTATAGTTCTTAGCTCTAAAACCCCCATTCCGCTTAGCGAGATGGCTTCATTATGCTGAAAAGTTTTTCCTGTATTCGTATTAATGAATTGTGATGGCTTTAGATTTTGCCATTGAATTTTCGTTTGCTCTGATGAAGATTCCGGATTGTAAAGTCGAATAAGGAAACTACCATCCTGCTGCGGTGTTATGCTGGTAACCACTATGCGATTATTACTGAGCGCAAATAATCCTCCTTTAAGACCCATTGATTCATTTACCGGCAATGCCACTAAAGGTTGTGTAAATTCCGAACCCATTTTTTCTGTTTCAGAATAACTGAATTTGCCATGTGGCCTTAATGCATACCTAAAGCGTGCTATCCCTTCCTGATCAGCTTTATAATTGGTATGCCAGTAGTTATTCATTACATAGCTGAACCATGTTGCGGTTGGTTTACCTTCCTTTTTCCATTCTTTATGGCTAGGTGGCACTACAAGTCGTTCATCAATCATGTTGCCGGGTTCAACCAATGGCGCCTCAAGCAACATCCATTGTACACCTCTATCGCTAGTGTTTACATCCAACCACCTACGGCCGTACAAATAATCCATATTAGAGCCTGGTAACTGATCAGTAATGTATTGCATTGAACCATAACCCACATCTATTATTGTTTTACACAATGTTTCATTAAAAGGAAATCCAAAATGTACGGCTTCTTTATTTCGAATAGCTTTTTTGTCTACTATATTTTCAATGGCCACTTCTTGACTTCCAGCGTATAAGTTCATTCTGCGTTCCAGTTTATTAGCTCCGGGAGCATCGGAAATCAGACTAATCGTTTTTAGTACCGGACCGTTTTCTAGAACTTGCAACTGCACACTGCCATTGGTCTCTGCATCGGCCGGATTTAAACCTGGTACATACCAATAGCTGTTTAATCCCTGCTTACTAAAATCTCCGGCATAATTAAAGTCAGTACCCAAATTCAGGTTCAACAAACTGCCATTTGTTTTATCCCATTGAACGCTCACTTTTCCGTTCGAAAGGGAATTATCTGTTAAAATAAACGGTGTTGGTGCAATAGGGGCTTCAGCATTTGTTAGTTCATAAATTGCGGTTCCCAAAGGCGGCACATCTTGCGCAATAAAGACATAACTACCATCCTTTAATTTTTGGAGCGGTAATAATTTACCTGAACCATCTTTAACCGATTTTGCACTTACATCTGCAGATAACTTAACAGGCCCACTGCGTTTCCAGGATAACGTATTTAAAACGGCTATTTTTTTCGATTTTATATTACTGAAAGGTTGTAATAACTCTTTTTCCAATCCATTAATTTCTTCATCAGCATCCAACATAAATTGCTTTTTTATGCGCCATTGCTCGGTTACAAAAGAAACATCTGGTTGCGAAATACTATTATGAGCTCCCCATGTATGTTCATGAAACATGATTACATTTTTCCAAGCCTCATAAAACCTTTCCTGATTATATTGACTGGGATTTAGCATAGCATACAGTGTAGTCAATTGCTGCAGGCGCAAACTATTCACCCGATTTTTCCCTTCCTCTGCTGCGGTAGAAGCAGCACCATCTTCCCAGTAAGGCGTAATATCACCTTTTACCTGTTGAAGTTGAGTTCCATACTTTTGCTCGAATTCTTCAAACAATTTATCGGTGGTATTCAACACAATTTTTGGGGATGCATATTTCTTATTCCATTGATCTACAAAGCGGGAAATAGCCGTATCAATCGGACCGTTATCGGCAACACAATTATAGCGCCACTGCACCATTTCATAAGGATAATTATTCTTATCCAATTCATTCAGGTAGGAAGCAATTTTTCCGGGGCCACGTTCAAATACTCCTCCCGGAGCTACTCCATGCCACGATGAATAGCCTTTGGCTCCTGTCCAGAATAAGACCTTTTCATCACCCGAAGGAGAAACCCACCAAACGGGCTTATCACCCCAGGTTTTAACAAAATGTCCAGCCCGGTCGCCCCAATACGGGTGACTCTCACCTAAAAAATTCGGGCCACTTGAAAAATACCGAACACCTCCTTTGGCCAGCGCTGTTACTGTGGTCCATGCAAAACCCGGCACATCCGAAATCATAGCACTATTTATGGTTACCCCATACTCTTTCCTCAGTTTATCAGCATAATCAGTATAATGAAACATTTCTTCCGGCTGACTAAGACCGGTAAGAATATTAGCATACAAGGCAGAAAGGCAAATGCTTCCTTCCTTTACAGCCGCGATAAACTTCTCTTTTTGTAAGGGTGAAGCCTGTTTCATATAATTTTCAACCGCCCATAAAGATTCGATATTCCACTTGAACTGAGCCTCTTTGGGAAGATTTCTTGTGGATTCTATCATCTGTAATGCGTCATCAATGTTCTTTAAATGAATTTTCAACACCTCCGGCTGAAGATGAGAATAACCTATATCGGTATGAGAATGATGAATAAAATGCAGCACACGATATTTCACAGGCTTAAGTTGCACAAACTTGTTAATCAAAACTTTGCTTCCGAAAGCCACACGAAGCATTACGCTATCTTCTTTTTGTACAGCATTTACAGGAATATCAAATTTATTTACGCCATTTTGGAGGCGAAAAGGAGGTAGTTCCTTATTATTGATTTTAACATGCAATTGCTCTTCTTTGCCAAAATGCAAAGCGGTTAAAGCAATGATTTGTTGCTGGTCTTTTAACAAAAATGGTCGGGGATATACATCAGCCTTTTCTTCAAATGAGAATTTAAAGGTCATGTACCAATCATTACTTTTTTCTGCTTGCCCTACAATTTTAAGTTTCACCGGCATTCCTGGTTTAACTTTGCTCAGTGGCAAACGTAGAAAGGCCAACCCGTGAGCATCACTAGCTCCATCTCTTTTGGTTTGATGAAAAACCAACGCAGAACTATCGGCCGCAACAAACTTCCAATCAGGAGTTTGATGTGCGGGTTGCGTGGTAAAGGTTAGTAATTTTTCATCATTAAGGTATAAATCGAAATAGCGTGTGCCAGCGCTGGTTCCAGATGAATGCGCTGCTACCCAACTAAAATAAATATACTTCCCCTTTATTTTTTGAGGAACCGGAGCGGTTTCCCAAACTATTTCCTTTTTCCCATCGGTACATCGGGTAAGTAAGGCTGTTGTTGCATATTCGGGATATGCAGAATCATAATTTATATTTTCGCCTTTAATCTCTTTGGCATAACCGTTAATCCACTCAATCTTTCCAAAATAGGGCACGGTTAATTGCGCATAAGAACGAACTGTTAAGACAATCACAAAAAGTGATAAAATGACTTTTCTCATAGCGGTTTATTTGATAAACTGGATTGATTTTTCGTTGTATAATTCTTTAAAATTTATATCTGACAATCATGTTGTTAACTTTTCTCTAACGACGCTGCCTGATGGGTTTCGTTCTGCCAGAAATGTTCAATTTCTTCCAATGTCTTTCCTTTTGTTTCAGGAATTTTTTTCCAAGACAGCACAAATGCATAAGCACTAAATAAGGCGAAAACAAGGAAGGTAATGGAAGCTCCGGTGCTTTGTAACATTACCGGAAAGAATTGGCCTACCACCCAATTAGCAACCCATAAGCTCATAGTAGAAATAGCCACGGCCCCGCCCCTAACATTGGTCGGAAAAATTTCGCTAATAACCACCCAGGTAACCGGGCCAAAAGAAAAGGCAAAGCAGGCAATGAACAGGATGATAGGTATTAATACCAAAAAGCTTGTTGTGTTTAAAGCAAATAACAGCGCGGCTAGCAACAGTGATATAACAGCCCCTCCTATTCCCCATAACAACAGTGGCTTTCTACCCTTTTTATCAATGAAATAGATAGCGACAAAAGTGAACAACATATTCACAACGCCAATGGTTACCTGTCCGCCCAAGGCCTCACTGAGTTTAAAACCCGCCTTTTCTAAAATGGAAGGACCGTAATAAATAATTGCGTTGATACCACTAAACTGCGACAATGCTGCCAACAGTATACCAATGATGATGGGTTTCTTTAGGTATCCAGTAAAGGCAGTCCATATGTTTTTTGCATTACCGGCATTTTCAACTGAATTTAGAATCCCGGTCAGTTCTGTATTAGCTTGTGATGAGCCAAAGATTTTTGTTAAAATCTGTTGCGCTTCTGCTGTTTTTTGTTTCATAGCCAGCCATCTGGGGCTTTCCGGCACAAATACGATCATAAACAGAAAAAGAAGCGCAGGTATAATCCCGGCTGCAAACATGCCTCTCCAAAACTCCTGATGGAAAATTAATTGCAGCCAACCCGTAACTATCACTTCATTATTATGTGCAACAGATAGAATCATCGCATTAGAAAAGTATGCAGCAAGAATTCCTATCGTAATTGCCAATTGATAATAGGTTACCAGCTTACCCCTAACATTTGAAGGGGCCAATTCTGCGATATACATTGGACAAATAACAGATGCCACTCCAATCCCTAAACCACCTAATAATCTGAAAACGATTAACCAAAATGCACTTGGAGCCAATGCGCAACCAATAGCCGAAATACCGAATAGAAATGCCGATAAAAGCATTACCTTTTTACGGCCCAGTCGATCACCCATTTTGCCACTGATAGCAACTCCGGCAATGGAACCTAATAAAGCGGAACTTACATACCATCCCTCCATTAAAGCATCCATATTGTATTGCTGCTTAACAAAGACGATGGTTCCTGAAATAACAGCAGTATCAAAACCGAATAAAAAACCGCCCAGCGTTGCTGTAAGTGTGATTAAGATAAGAAAGCGTGTGTTTAAGGTTGAGTTTTTTTGCATTGTTGTTTTAATTACTTGTACAACATTCGTTTTTTACATAAGCGACCACCAAGTAAGCTTTACCATTCTTCTGATACCGAACGGTATATTCTTTTACAAAGGCAGGGATTACAAACGTTTCAGCATAGTTGAAAACAGTGGTTTTTCCAGCTACAATTACTTCAATTTCTTCTCCTTCCACCAGCATGCAACAATGGCATTGCCCGTCTGTATTGATGATCGTTTCATTACCAAATTCATATCGGTCAATGGCATAGAAATGTTCGGAGTGAGTAGGTAGTTTAACCATTCTTCCATCTGGCCATTCTTTTACAACTTTAGGGTGAGAAATCAGGTTGGAGGCCACATAATCTCCCTTATATTCAAAGTGTAAATTGTTAAATGCGTGTTCAATATTGATGGGACGTGGATTACCATTAAGGTCTAACCGAAGCCAATCATACATTTTAAAGGTAAAAATGTACGGTGTGCTGCTAATCTCTAGCACTAAATTGTTTTTACCAGAAGCATGTATAGTTCCGTTAGGAATAAGGAATAAGTCATGTTTATGTGCATCTAACTTTTGTACATACTTTTCTACAGGCAACTCAACTCCATTAAGCTGAGCATCAAATAATGCTTGTTTAAGACGATCCGGGTTAATATCATCCTGAAAACCTAAATAAACTTTGGCGTCGGGCTCACCATCCAAAATGTAATAAGTCTCATCTTGCGTGAAATTCTCTCCAAAATTTTCGCGGATGTATTGGGTTCTGGGGTGACACTGAATGGAAAGATTGCCGCCGTCATAGGTATCAAGAAAATCAAAACGAATGGGAAATTCGGTTCCAAATCGGTTAGCGGCTTTTCCTAATAATTTTTGGTTATTATGGTATAACAGGAAATCGAAAGAAACCTCCAGCAAGTGATTGTCCCCTTCCAACACAATTCCATTTTCGGGTGTAATTAATTCAAAAGACCAGGCGTAATTTATTTCTTCCTGCGGTAGTCCTTCAATTTTTTCTTTCATCCAATTTCCACCCCACACACCTGCTTCAAACCAAGGTTTTGCCCTGAAAGGTTGTTGAAACATTTCATCCAATGTGCTCCTAAAGTCATCACCCCTCATCCAGGTAACTTCGTTTATTCGTTGCTCATCAACTATATAATCAACTTTAGAAAGTAGTTGGTGCTTGTGTTTGTTTAATACGGGCCAGTCGACAAAATAGAACCGCTTGTACGTCTGCGAATTCTCAAGTATTTCTTTTGAACCAAGATTGGTAATACTTTGAGCACGCATTCGATACTGGATTTCATTTTTAGGAACATCAAGATAAACAAGTGGACCTTCCCAATTACTTAACGCAGCACCTGTTCCATAAACAATACACAGATCTGCATGTTGATCCGGTGTTAACAGACTTAGCTTTTTCTGATCAAAAAAATCAATCAAGCTGCCCAAATATTTTTTTCCAAATATCGGATCATCGCCATTTAAGTTACCGGCAATCATCTCGTTTATTTCGTCAGGAGTTTTAAGGCTGGAATCAATATCATACCATAATACTTTTTTGCCATAGCCATTAAAACACTGCTGCATGTTCATTCGGAATGAATCCCATAATATGCCACCAAAACCATCAATAATAACCGTCTTTTCGGCTAATAAACTTTGCACCAATGAATCATAACCAGTTTGGACTGTATGTTGCGTGCTAAAAGTTGGAAAGATGTTATAGGATTGATGAGATGGAGAAGATTTGGTTAGTGGTAGTATAGGTTGTGTGGTTTTTCGTACTGTTGGAATGAAATCCATTGATAATTCTTGATGATTTATAGAATGAGTTAATTTTTCTTCAATGCACTTTTTTTCAGCTATAAGTGCAGCACCCGTCAGAATGCTCTCTTCGGTATGATTGCAATAAATAATATCCAAATGCTTAAGCTGCTGCAATTCGGATCTTAATGTTTCATTAAACAAAGCGTTTGCATTACTTATATTTCCGCCAATTACAAGAACTTCACATTCGAACTCTTTCAACCAAGGAAATAAGAAAGCGCCCAGGTTAGCACCAAAGTCATTAAACATGGACGCTGAAACCTGATTCTTAGCTTCGGCTAATTCCTTTACACTCCGAATTTCTTGTCCGGTTCTATTTGTAAACTCTTTAAGAAACCAACGTGTGGAGAAATAATCGTCGGCAATGGCATCTAAAAAAGGCTCGTTATAAAAAGCTCCAATTGCCGGAAGCGCAACATGATTATGAATCAAGCAGTCTTCTTCCATAAATGCAGAGCCAAAACCTGTCCCTAATGTTAGGAATACAGATCTTTTGCAGCTTAATTGTAAATGATGATGGGCACCAACGGCAAAACAATGGGCATCATTGGCGAAATAAAATGGTACATTGGAGAGGGCGATACTACTTTTTAAGGCTTGTTGCACATGTATTCCAAAGGTTGACTCAAACTTTCCTCCTACAAATGCAATGTTGCTTACTCCCTTTTGATAATCAAATGGCCCCGGGAAAGCTATACCAACTGAATCAATTGTTTCTTCATCGATTTCAACAAAGGTTTGATTGATCGTATTGCCAATGGTTTGTAAAATAGAACTGGCCTCGTCGAACGCATTGATGGTAGCTCTCTTTATCTGAGGCGTACCAGGAGTTTGCAGATCAATAATACTTGCTGACACATGACTTCCGCCGACATCAACTCCGATAGATTTTCTAGTTCCCATGGTTTAAATTGAACGTTTGATTTCTATGCTATAGGTAAACCAGTCACTTCGGTAATAGCACACGTTATACTCAATAGGTTTCCTTCCGGCATCAAGAACTAACCTTTTTCTTTCCAATAATGGCTCGCCTTCTTTTATTTTAAGTATCTCAGCAATTTTATCACTAGCTGCAATGGCTTTAATTTCTTCCTGAGAATAAACCGGTATTACGTTGTACTTCTCATCCAATAACTCGTACAAAGGCTTTTCAAAGTTTTCATTCTCCGAAATCCCTATACGTGGATGAAAGTAGGATTCGAAATACACCATAGGATTTTCATCTGTACTGCGAACCCGCTTTAAGCAAATCACTTCTGTTTCTGTTTGAATCTGAAGGCTCTGAGCTACTTCATCCGTTACCGGCTTCATTTCAGTTATTAGCAACAGATTTTTAAAAGACAGCCCCATGCTTTCCATTTCATGCGTAAAACTCATCCAATTATTGAGGTTTGTGGCAATCTTTTGCTTGGTTACCCTTGTGCCTAATCTTTTCTTTCTTTCAAGCAGCCCTTCCTTTACGAGGTTGTTGATCGCTTGCCTTAATGTATTTCTTGAAATGCTCCAACGCTGAGCAAGGTCTGTTTCCTTTGGAAATAAAGCGCCATTACTAAAGTCAGGATGCTGGATAAGCGATCTCAACGCATCTTCAGCCTGTTTATTCAACGGTATTTTACTATCGTGATCAAGTAAAGGTATTTTGTGCATATGTTTGAACATATTACAAATCTAAGATAGTTTATAAAATTTCCAAATGATATACTATAAAATCTTTCGAGAGAATTTAACTATTGAAATTGTTTACTACTGTTCAATTTGGAAAGTACCCGCAATGAAGAGCAGAAATCGAATAACAAGGTGTGATGCGGTTAGAATGGGTTAATTTTCTTCAATACACGATTTTCCACTACAAGTGCTGTACCGGTAACAATACTTTGCGTTATAGTTGCAATAAATGACACTCAAATGGTTAAGCTGTTGCCATTCAATTTGTTATGCATATACTTCCGTCAATCACGGGCGTTTCCTATTCGAACTGTTTCAGTCATGGTATTTTATCCGGTCATATCATCCTCAGAGCGATCACTCAAAATAAAACGAACTAAAACGTAAAGGAATACTGCACCTATAATACATACCAGTATTGTTAATAATATAGAACCCAATAAATAGGACATAATCTATAGGAAAACAAGGTTTTTGGTTAACGCTGTTGGTTTAATTTATTATCTAAATTTACAAAAAAGAGCGCAATAAAAAGCTGAATTTTAGCAAAATAGAATTAAAGTAGTTTTTACGTTTTCGAAAGTAAGCTCCGTGACCCAGTTCCTCTCCTAATTTCACCATGTTTCGTTGAATGAGAATACATGATTTATTACTACTAATTCTGTAAATTCATTAACCATTAACCCTGTCGCCATGTATTTTCTTTCCGGCAATGATAAAATGAGTCGTTTAATTCGGGAGAAAAACTGGGATGAAGTTGGATTAGGAGAACCTAAATCCTGGCCCCAGCAATTAAAAACGGCTTGTAGCATTATGTTAAACTCCCGTTTTCCCATGATTATCTGGTGGGGAAAAGAGTTGTTGTTTCTGTACAATGATGCATATATAAGCACGCTGGGTATAAAACATCCGGAGGTATTGGGTAAACCCGGTAAAATGGTTTGGAGTGAAATCTGGGAAGAAATTGGCCCCCTATTAATCGGTGTACAGCAGACTGGAGTTGCAACCTGGTCAGAAAATCAGCGCTTATTTTTAGAAAGAAGTGGTTATCCGGAAGAAACTTACCATACCTTTTCCTATAGTCCGATTTATAATGAAACCGGACAAGTTGCAGGAGTTTTTACTGCGGTTCAGGAAACTACGGCTAGTGTATTAACAGAGCGACAGTTAAGCTTTCTGAAAGATTTCAGTCAGGAAATTACTGATAACACTTCTACAGATGAAATGTTTAATAACGCGTTGGAAGTCATCAGAAACAACCCGCTTGACTTTCCCTTTGCAGCATTATATAGTCAGGTGGGCAACGAAATAAAGTATGTAGAAGGAACTCATAACCTTTCATCTCTATCTTTTGACGAAATTATCTCCTTAGACACCTATCAAAAGGATAAAGAAATTGAAATCCATCATTTACCAGCATCAATTATCACAAAACTTACATCCGTTATTGGGGAGAAACCTTCTTCCTCTATTATTCTGTTTATCTTTAATAATCCGACAACAAGTGATAAGATTTTAATTACTATAGGTTTAAGCCTTTATAGGAAATTGGACGAATTATATTTCAACCTATTTGAGCAGATGGCAGATCTTATTAAAATTAATCTAATAAAGATTAACGAATTTGAAGCTGAAAGAAAAAAAACAGAAGCACTCACCGAAATCGATAGATCAAAAACAACTTTTTTTACCAATATCAGCCATGAGTTCAGAACCCCATTAACACTTATTTTGGGGCAGGTTGAAAACCTGCTGAATGATAGTTTAAGTGATTCTAAGCAGGTTAAAGACCAGCTTTCATCTGTTCATCGTAACAGTATACGATTACTAAAATTGGTGAATACTCTTTTAGACTTCAGTCGCATTGAAGCCAGAAGGACTACCGTTCACTACTCACCTATCAAATTATGTTTATTTACGAAGGAATTAAGCAGCAGTTTTCGTTCAATAATAGAAAGCGCCGGCTTATCCTATCATGTAAATTGTGCAGATCTGGAAGAAGAAGTATACGTTGACCCAGAAATGTGGGAAAAAATTGTGCTTAACCTTCTATCAAATGCTTTTAAATACACTCTTAAAGGTTCTATTAGTATAGAACTTTCAAAAGAAGAACCGTATGCCGTTCTAAGGGTAAAAGATACCGGCATCGGAATTGAATCAGCTGAAATCGGTGATATATTTAAGCGATTCTATAAGAACACCAACTCACAAGGAAGGAGTGTTGAAGGTACAGGCATTGGTCTATCGTTGGTTCATGAATTGGTAACAATTATGCACGGAACTATTGCTGTTGAGAGTACCTTCGGTAAAGGTTCGACCTTTATCGTCAGTATTCCTTTAGGCATGGAACATATTCCTAAAAAACAATTACAATCGCCTTCAAAAAGTAAGTATTCAGCCAGCTCACAGATGTATCTTAAAGAAGCGATTAGTTTGACCGAAAGTAAAAAAACAGACCAAAAACTTGGTAAAAATAACGAAGGTCGGATACTGGTTATTGACGACAATGCCGATATGCGCAATTATATAACTAATCTGCTTTTACCCTATTATGAAGTTTCCGTTGCTATTAATGGTAAAGATGCACTACAGAAAATTAGCAAGAATCTTCCTGATATTATCCTAAGTGATGTGATGATGCCGGTAATGAATGGAGTGGAACTCCTGCATCAATTAAAAAATAATCCGGCTACAGCTTCAGTGCCATTTATTTTATTAACTGCCAGAGCCGGTGAAGAGTCTAAGATTGAAGGGTATGAAATGGGAGCTGATGATTACCTGATTAAGCCTTTTTCTGCACAAGAATTGATAGCACGTATAAAGTCGCAGTTAAGAATTACCCGTTATCGTTCTCACATTTTTGAACAACAACGCAACTTGTTTATTCAGGCTCCTATCGCTATAGCCATTGTAAAAGGCAAGGATCATCGTTTTGAATTAATGAATGAGCGAATGCAGGAAATGTTTCAGAAAAAAGAAGCTGAAGTACTTAACAAACCTGCTTTTAATATCTTCCCCGAAGCAGCAAGCCAGGGCTTTATGGAGTTCATGAATAAAGCTTATCAAACTGGTGAACGGGTAATTCTGCATGAAGTACCCCTGCTACAAAATCAGAAGGGCAAGCAAGTTCTATTCTACCTGAAAGTCATTTATGAACCTTTACGCGAAGAAGACGGTAGTATTTCTGGTCTTATGGCTATGGCAGATGATATTACAGAGTTAGTATTGTCGCGCAAAAGAATTGAAGATAGTGAAAAGCATTACAGGGAGCTTATTTCTGAATCTCCAATGGCTATTGCCATTTTATCAGGCCCTGAAATGGAAGTTGAATTTGCTAACAAAACGATTTTGAAGACTTGGAACAAGCATGACCACAAAAAATTCTTCCCTATTCTAACCCAACTGTTCAGAAAAAACTTTTCTAAAGAACTTGACTATGTTTTTACTACAGGCAATCATTATTACGGACACGAAATAAAATTAAGACTCAAAACTGAATATGAAATAAAAGATGTTTATTACAATCTGGTCTTTCAACCAAACCGCAATATTGATGAAAAAATAATAGGCGTAGTAATTCTAGCCAATGAGGTAACTCCTGAGGCATTAATAAAAGAGAATATCATAAAAAGTGAAAAAGAACTTCAACAGCTTTCAAACGCAATGCCTCAGTTGGTTTGGATTGCTAATCAGCAAGGTGATATTTATTATTATAACAATAGGATTGAGGAATATAACCATACCGAAAAATCAGCACATTATAAATGGGAAACTATAGTTCACCAGGAGGATATTGAATTTACCAGGCAGAGGTGGAATAATGCGATGAACAATAAAATACCTTATGAAGCGGAACATCGCCTGAGGATGGCTGACGGGTCGTATAAGTGGCATTTAAGCAGGGCTTTCCCTCAATTAAATGAAAATAACGAAGTGATAAAATGGTACGGAACAGCCACAAATATAGATGCTTTAAAGAGATCGGAAGTTAAACTAAAAGAGGCCGAACAAAAGCTAAAAAATGCCGCAATAGAATTGGAAAAACGAATTGAAGATCGTACCGTAGCACTTACACAAAGCAACTTAATGCTTAAACGGATAAATTATGAGTTGGAACAATTTGCCTATATCACTTCGCATGATTTACAAGAACCTTTGCGTAAAATCAGGGTTTTTTCAAACCTGATTTTGGACAATGAACAGCTTTCAGAACCAACCAAAAAGTACCTGCAAAAAATAGATGTTTCTGCAAATAGAATGTCTGATCTAATTAAAGCAATCCTTAATTATTCGCAACTGGAGAGACCCGAAGAGAGTTTTACACTTGTCGACTTGAATCAGCTACTTTCTGCAACTCTTGAAAATCTGGAAGTTTTGATTCAAGAAAAAAAAGCAGTTATTAAATCAGCTATCATACCTCCTATTAAGGCTGATCCGCTTCAGATGCAACAACTGTTTATGAATATTATTGAAAATGGACTTAAATTTTCAAACCCTCCAACGCATATCAACATAAAATCAACGATAGTTGATGGTAAGAGCCTTTCCATGGGAAATGAAGACTTACTACACCAACGTTATCTTAAACTTGATTTTGAAGATAATGGTATCGGTTTCGAACAAAAATTTGCACCACTGATCTTTACCATTTTTCAGCGTTTGCACCCGTTGGATTATAAAGGCACAGGCATAGGGTTAGCAATCTGCAAAAAAATTGTAGATAATCACCATGGATTTATTAAAGTTAGTAGTGTGGTAAACCAAGGTACTGTGATTACCATTTTTTTACCATTATTTAATAATGAATAGGTAGCATCCGGATAAATATTTTCTGCAGCTTTTGAGTAAGATCTTTAACAGACGGAGGTTTTTCAATATAACCATCAGCCCCTAATTCTATCATTTCCTGCTCAATACGTTTGTTAAAATAGGTAGAATAGATGATTACCGGAATATGCATAAAGCGAGGATCATCTTTAAACAATTTCAGGAATATTTTTCCATTCATACGGGGCATATTGATATCAAGAAATACAATGGATGGTAGTTTAGTTAATGACTCCAGTTTTTGTAAAGCTTCTGCCCCATCTCGTGCGAACATGCACACAATAGGATACTCAATATCACTAATCGCTAACTTAAATATCTCCTGATCATCCAGATCATCATCTATTAAAAAACAACTTGATATTGGTTGCATGATTTTGGCAAATTATTGAACATTTCGCTACATTTTTCAATTGAAGTAAATGCTGTGACGTAAAAATTTCATTCATATTCCATAATAAACCTTAATTTATGAAAAACACAGCAGTATTAGATGAGATAAAAAACATTTTTTCAAAAACGAAGAAACAAGTGCCCTGACTGAAGGTGTTTCACAAACCATCACTGTATTTGATAATATATTAAAATAGTTGTATATAAAACTCACACTGTTCCACAAATTGAGTAAAAATTAGTAATAGACTACACCTCCATCTATTCCTGCAACCTATTTTTCAGCTTTTAATTAGGGCATAATTTTGGGGTTCTAATTAGCTAAAATGTGGTGTATGGAATTAACAAATTTTTCAGAAGTTGCTACTGCTTTAAATGATTTAATAATAATAAATAAAGACCGTATTGCGGGGTATGAAAAAGCCGAAAAACTAACTAAAAATGAAGAATTAAAAACACTCTTTCAGCGACTGGCAGAAGACAGTACCAAAAACATTCATGAACTTTCTGATCAGCTTATTAAAATTAACAATAAGCCGGTAGACAGTTCAAGTTTGCCAGGGAAGTTTTACCGTTCATGGATGAATGTAAAAGCGCTCTTCTCCGGTAATGATGATCATTCTATTCTGAGCGATTGTGAATTTGGAGAAACTATAGCGCTCGAAAATTACAAGAAAGTGGAACAGAATATTCTCTTTACAATGGGAACAACAATAAATATGCTAATAGAACAGCAAAAAAGTAGGATTACCGATGGACATGATCTTGTCAAGCGATTAAGAAACGCCCTCCGAACTCCTTAACCCTAATTACATTAATAATTCTTTATCCGGATCTGTCTTTCGATAATCGTCATCTCCTTTCGGATTATCTGCCGCAACTTCTGTTGAGGCCTGTACCGGAATTTGATCTTTTACTTCCTTGCGCTTGTTTTCGTCCTTCGTTTTAGGATCTTCTTCTACTTTATCAGGTTTCTTTCGTGATGACGGAGTTTTAGTTGTACCTGTTTTAACCGGCGAGCCATGTGGGGGGGTATTCAGACTTTTATTATTTTTTATAACTCCTTGTTTTTTTTTCGATTCCATAACATGTAATTGGTATATAAATTGAATTTATTAGTTGATTATAGTGTATAAGAAAATAAAGTGCCAAACGACTTTCTTAACAAGAAAAATGAGTATTTTTCTGAATATGTGACATTTGTGAAAATAATTACACAAATCTGGTCGTGATTTAAATTATTTGTTATAGAATGTTCAATCTGCTAAATACATTATTTAAGATTAGAATTGGATTTTCGATTTCTATATTTCTGCTGGTAGTAACATCAGTGCTTTCCTTTATCATTTGCATTTCTTTCTTTAGAAAGGTTACAATGGTTAATCGTTCGCAGGAAGTAATCAGTCACATTCAGGATTTACGGTTGTGCTTGAAAGAAACCGAATCAAATATCAGAGCCTATGCACTTAGTAAGAATACAGTTTTTCTTATCCCTACTTTAGACAACCAACATCAAAAAGCTTTTTCTCTTTTAAGACAAATTACTCCGGATATAAATAGAAACGGAGTTGATGATATAAGTGTTGAACTTCTTGAAATTAAGATTAACGGAAGGTTTAAGTTTTGGGAGAATATTATTAAAGATCCGGCATGTTTTCAACAACCTGCTTGTTTTATGGAAAGTAATAAGCAAATGAATGCACTTGAACTGGATTTTTCATCTATTATTTACACACAAAAGAAGATTCTTCAGGAACGTAACCGAAAATATATCAATAATGCAGAGGTGTTGATACCAATCATTTTAATCACTTCATTGATGGGTATAATTATTTCAGTGTTCGCCTATCTTGGTTTACAAAATGAAATAAAATCAAAACAGGAAGCCCTATCTAAATTAAGCCTGTTAAAGGCCGAACTCGAGTCTAAAATACAGGAACTTAACCATACAAATGATGAGCTTGACCAATTTGCTTATGTAGCATCTCATGATCTGCAGGAACCATTAAGAAAAATCATCTCATTTAGTGAGGTATTACTAAAAAAGCATGGTGGTAAACTGGACAATGATGGTAGAGTTTACCTTGATATCATTTCTAATGCCTCCATAAGAATGAGGAAATTCATTGAAGATTTATTGAATTATTCGCGTCTTTCTCAGGTTGATAGTTCTTTATTTGAAGAAATCAACCTTAATACAATTGTAAAAAGCGTTTTAAAAGACTTAGAATTTATCATAATTGAGAAAAACGCCCAAATTACAGTATCCTCATTACCAACTATTTGGGGAATTAAATTTCAATTGCATCAATTATTTCTTAACTTACTATCAAATTCCCTTAAATACTCCTCACCGGAAAGAAGTCTTGAGATTAGTATTCAGTATCAGCCCATTTTAGGAAACTTAATAACTGATTTTAAACCGCATACCGCTGCTGTTTACTATCAAATAGAGATAAAAGATAACGGAATAGGCTTTGACGATCAAAATGAAAAAGAAATATTCATGATTTTTAATCGGTTGCATGGTCGGAATGAATATACAGGTACTGGTATTGGATTAGCCATTTGTAAGAGGATTGCTGATAATCACAAAGGTTTTATTAAAGCGAAAGGAATTGCAAAAAGTGGCGCCATTTTTACAGTCTTTTTACCCGAAAACCTTTTTAATCCGGCTACGCAAATGATTTAAACCTTAATCCCAAAAGCTAATGACCAATTATATCACAATAGTAATAATAGATGATGATGATGATGATTTTTTGCTGACAAAACACTACTTGGATCAGATTCCTAATCAAAAGTACCAGGTGAAACGAGCATCCAATTATGACGAGGCATTAAGTTTTTTTTCTGAAGATGAAATTGATGTTTTTTTAGTGGATTACAAGCTGGGAAAGTACAAAGGGATTGATATACTGAATATTGCAAAAGTTTATGATGTTAATGCCCCATTTATTATAGTTACCGGAAAAGGAAATTTAAACATTGATAAAGAAGTAATGCTTGCCGGTGCTTACGATTATCTGATTAAAGACGAAATTTCACCAGATTCATTAGAACGTTCTATAAGGTACAGCATTGAACGTTATAATCAATTAAAGATCATTGAAAATAAAGAAAAAAAATACAAAGACATATTTGATAAATCAGGTGACATCATACTATTAACCAATCAATCAGGAAAAATAATTGATGCCAACCCTTGTGCTGTTAAGAAATTTCAGCAAAGCAGAGAAGAATTACTGAAGATGAAAATTATTCATCTTATAGAAGATAATGAACAATTGCATTTTTGGGAATTGGTTATTACTAACCAACTGGAAGGCGAAGTATGCAGTTTCCTTACTGAGTCTATGGATAAAAAAATACTTGGGCTGATTAGTTTTATTGTTCAGGATGAATATAGTTACCAATTTATTATTCACGATGTTACTAAAATAAGCCTGCGTGAAAAAGAACGCCGTGAAGAAGAAAAATTTGCAGCAATGGGACGCATCGCCCGCATTATAGCGCATGAAGTGAAAAACCCGTTAACAAACATAAACTTTGCTATTAATGAGTTGAGAGAAGAAAATAAAAATCCAGAAACAATGATGTTGATAGAGATTGTTGAACGAAATTGCATGCGTATTAATAATCTGGTAACAGAGCTACTTACTTCCACTCGCTTCTCTAAATTAAACCTAGCGAAAAACAATCTAAATGAGTTAATTGTCGATGCCATCAAAATGGCTGAAGACTCTGCCCGAAATAAAAACGTAAACATTAAAAGTCATTTAACAACTGTTGGCGACTTATACCTTGATGGGGAGAAAATAAAAGTTGCTTTGTTAAACATTATCGTAAATGGGATTGAAGCGATTGAAGAGAAAGACGGCGGTGAAATATTTATTACTAATACTAACAACAATGGTAAAATAGTCATCTCTATTAATGACAATGGTAAAGGGATACCTAAAGAAAATTTAAATAAATTATTTGAAGCATTTTATACGAACGGTAAAGATGGTGGCACCGGGTTAGGGCTCACCACTACACAAAACGTGATTCTGAATCATTATGGCTCTATACATGTAGAAAGTGAGGTTGGTACGGGAACAACATTTACAATTACGCTATTACCTTCTGAATTGGAAGAAATGTTTAATTCTGAAAGTTTAATTCTGAAAAAAGAACCCAATACTAAATAAAGCACCTGTTTTTTCCCAATAATTAGGTTATTCACCAGCTGCTTGTTCATTAATAAAAACTTCGGCAATAGTTGAAAAAATGGCATCTGCATTTTTCTCTTCATTGAGTGTTTGTTCCAGCAAATCTGCTGCTTGTGGATGACCCAATACAATTGCTAATGTTTTTAACGTTCCGTAAGATGCAATTTCATAATGTTCAACTTTCTGTAAACAATTTATAATGCACACATCTCTAACCATACTACCTAATTTTGTAGCCTTAATAGTTTTCATTGCATCCTGTACAAGGGCTTTCAAGCCCACATTTGGCTGCATTTGTACGGGTTCATTAATCACAAGAAATACTTCTTCCAGCCGCCAAATTTGCTTATCTATTTCTTTCATATGATTCTCAATGCCCATTCTTAATCGGGCAGAAGTAACATATGACCTTATTTCAGACATCTGTCTTCTAAGGAATTTTTCAGTCCATAGAATATCCTTCAATTGATGCACTAAAAAATCGGGCAAACCTTTTATTTCTGCATTATTGCTTACATTCAGGTCAAGCGGACTAGCACTCATGGTTCAATCACTCCTTTCTGGTGTTAGTACCAGGAGTTTTGCCTTCCATTGAATTATGGTCGGCCTCTCTGGCTTTTTTAGTCATTGCCTTGTCAGTTGGCTGATTCGCACTAGCTGGTTTTTGCGGTTTTTTCAGCTCTTTCTTTGTCTTTTCCTTATCCATTTTTTTGTTTTTTATATACCATTTTTTTTAGTTAAACATTTGTATTAGACCGTATAAAGGTCAATAAGAATGAAATAATTGCCAGTACAAGTAAAACGTGAATAATATTACCTGTATGCCAAACGGTTAATCCCAACAACCACCCGATTATCAGGATTAGGGCTATAAAATATAAGATCGTTTTCATATACTATTTATTTGTAAGCATCATTTATTATTCTTTAAAGAAGAAAGCTTATGAATAAACCGCTACTCACAAGCTTTCTTACCAGGAAAAAGAACAATTATCTACTACTTTGTTCTTCAGTTTCATAAGCGTCATCATTAATATCCATTGCGATTTCGCTTAATAATTTGTCAGTAAACTCTTCTTCCTGTAAGGTGCGTTCAAGCAGATCAGCGACTTTATGTAGACCTAAAACATCTGCCAGTTCACTTACTGAACCGTACGATGCAATTTCATAGTGCTCTACTTTTTGAGCACCTATGATTAAAGCTGAATCTCGCACAGGACTTTCCTCAAACTCTAAAATTATTTTCTTGTTTTCCTGGATAAGTCCTTCCATTGCCTTGCAACTTTCGCCTGTTTTTTCAATTCTCAATTTAATGAAGATCTTTTCAAGGCGTTCTACATGCTTTTTGGTTTGGTCTAAGTGTTCTAGAAAAGCATCTTGTAGTTCTTCATCGTTGCAAGCTTTTGCCATTTCAGGCAATGCCTTCGTTAGTTGCATTTCTGCACTGTAAATATCGTTTAGCTGGTGCTCCAGCAGTCCACGGAGTGAATTATGGTTATTAGCTAAACTTTTTGTAGCTGATGGATCTTTGTTTGCCATTGAACCACCTGTAATATCATTTACAGCGTTTGTTTCAGAGATTGACTTTGTTTCCATGATTTTGGGTTAAAAGTTTTAAAAAGTAATAACTGGCCGTCGAACTATGTTGTTAACAACGGCGGCCAGTTGGTTTATTGATTAGTACTGCGCCTAATTCAGTATTCATAAATCAATAGCGTGATGAACTCCTGTCTCTGCCTCTTCCACCTGAGCTTGAAATAGATCGGCCAGAACCTGATGAAGATCTTCTTCCTCCGCCCGAAGCACGACCACCCATACTGGCAATTCTGCGTACTTCATCACGATCAATAGAAGCAAACCCACGGCCTCCGCCTGAACTTCTACGTCCATTGTCTGATAAACTTCTGCGTCCATTGCCAGATGAAGAAGAATAACCACGGTTTGAACCGCGTCTTTCATCATCTCTACCTGAGTATCTTCCAGAATCATCACGTGACCTGTAGCTTGAATATCCGCGACTTCCTGATAAGCTACGACCACCAGATAAACCTCTGCTACGGACAGATGCACGACCACCCATGGAAGCAATGCGTCTTACTTCATCACGATCCATAGATGCAAATCCTTGGCCGCCTGACCTTCTGCCTCTGCCACGTCCGCTGCTTGAGGACCGACCCATTCCTTGTCTGCCTCCTCTTGAGCTGCCACGATCATCATCCCTACCACTGCTGCTTCGTCCGGAACCAGAACCAGAACTACTATCTCTCCGGGCTCTGCCTCCCATTGAAGCAATACGTCTTACCTCATCACGATCCATGGAAGCAAATCCTCTGCCTCCTGAACCACTTCTTCTGCCTGACGATCGGCGACCTCTGTCATCGTTATAGTCGTCATCTTCTTCCCAGTCTTCATCATATTCACCTTCAAAATCATCGACTTCATCATCCCAATCATCTTCATATTCATCATCATACTCATCTTCAAAATCATCGTCGTATTCATCTTCATCGTAGCCTACGTCTGACCCATAGCGACCTTCATCTGAATAACGTCGACCTTGATCTCCACCTTGATAATTACTTCTCCGGCCTCTTGAATAAAGTCTTTCATTTCTTTCAGTTCTCATAATAATAAAAAGTTTAAAGGTTCATTGATACCATAAATGATTCAAAGGCCAGACCATCAACCGATTCCACACTATTCACATATGAGAAAATGATTCAACGAAAATGCACTGGATTATTATTTATTAGTCAATAGTTAACAGTACTTAGCTTTTGAGAAAGGAGCTGGTATATAAGTAGTGATTTTTTATTGATTAAATAGATGATACTAAACTGATGTTCAACCACTTAAAATCAAATAATGGGGCGTAAACAACAAATTAAGGAAGATATGTCACAATGATGTGTAAACTAATTATCTATCGGCAGTTAATAAATGATGACGCAATAATGTGTTCTGTAAAAAAAAGCACCGGAACTAATGAGTTACCGATGCCATAAGAGAGCGTAAAAAAATAATGTTTTGGAAGCATAACAAACACACACCAATTCCTTAGACTCTTCATTTTAAGAATCATCACTCTCGTCATTTTGCTGAGGATTATCTTGTTCAGCAAAATCTTCATCATCACTTTCTTTAAAACCAGTATCGTTATCACCTATAGGTTCATTCCAGATAGGGTCTTCCCTCGTAGGATCATTTTGTCCAGGGTTCCGACGTTCAGGTTGAGTAGGGTCGTTTTTTCTTGGATCCTGTTCGGGTCTGGTTTCAGGTTTGTTTTGTTCAGGATTTTGGTTTTGATTTCCTTGTTGATTTACTCCAGCCTTGCCGGTATAATCATTTGTGTTTTGTTCATTCATGTTATTACAAGGCAGAAAAATAATGCCATAACAAGAAGCGTTCAATTTACCGTATACCAAAAGTAAACATCTGATAAACAAAGGATTAAACTACACAAAAAGGGTATCAGGATACCCTAAAAATGTAAAAGCTTGTGATAGATATATCAGCTAAATCAGCATCCAATAACCATTTATCCAAAATTCGAATGAACTGTTAGCATTAAGTCTTTTAACACATTATTATGGCATAATAGTTTCACTATCAGCCTATCTATACGTTTAAATAGAAACTTAATTAAAAACCAAAAATCACTTCTGATGAAAAGTAGAATATTGGTGGTAGCCACTGTAGCAGTGAGCTTAGCCTATGTTGCCTGTCAGCAGCGGGGCGACAAAAACAACAGAAATAGTACAGATTCAGCTGGCTTTGATACCATGACAACAGATACAGTTACGAGGGATCATACTTCAACAGATACATCATACAATACCATGAGTGGTCCGATGAGAGACGATGCCGAATTTCTGGCCATGGCTTATGGAGATGGTCTTTTTGAAATAGAAGCTGCTAAGCTCGCTCAGAAAAATGCATCATCAAATGAAGTAAAAACATTAGCCAAAACAATTGAAACAGATCATATGAAGGCTAATGATCAGTTATCAGCACTTGCCGGAAAAAGTAATGTCACCTTGCCAGTTGCATTAACAGATAATAAACAGTCGACATACAATGAACTGGCTGCAGTAACAGGAAAAGAATTTGATAAAAAATACATCAAAGAAATGGTTAAATGTCATGAAGATGCTATAGATGCTTTCGAGAAAAAAAGCAAAAATGCAAACAACGCTGAAATTCAAAACTTCGCTGTAAAAACAATTCCGGTATTAACCGCTCATAAAACAAAAGCAGAGGTAATAAAAGAAATGAATAAAATGTGAGTCGAGTCGTGAGTCGGGAGTAATTATTCCAAGCAAGAAACTCCGAACTCAAGACTCAAGACTAAAAAAACCATGAACTATGATCCATGAACCATGAACTAAATAAAAACTCCGAACTCAAGACTAAAACGTTTCCCTTTCCCAAAAACGATGATTAGCAACCGCTTCAATAAATGAATCTGCTACCCCATTGGTATCACCGTCTTTAATAAGGATGACACCCATATCTTCTTCTGCAAATACTTTGATGTTGGTTAATTCCGGACGATCTATTAAACCGAATGGAATTGCAATGGGTTTACAGTGCGTGTAAGCTTCCTTAATGAATTCAAGAACCTCTGTTTGATGTAGAAAAGAAGGATTGCTATTATCGAATACGAATGCAGCATCAAACAGCACAGAGGATGTGGTTAGAAAGTTAAAATCAACTTTAATTATGTTGTTTTCGTTGGTATTGATGGTTCCTAGATTTGATGATACTATTTTCACCAGCGCCTTTTCTGCCGAAAGGCGTTCTTTAATAGCATTTAATGCTACGCCATCTACACCATTGCCTGCTATTAGAGCAATTTTACGCCCTTTGATAGTATTTTTAATCGTAAACTCCATACTTAAAGCCTGCGACTTGTCGGTAGCTGAATTAACAGATATTGGTTGATAATCTTCAACAACCATATCGGCAGGAATACTTTCATTGATAGGATATAACGGTTTTTCAGGTACAGGCATGCCAAGACCCTCTGCAACGCCGTTTGCCAGCTCTGAGTTAACTAATGAAAGTAGCCCAAGCATTCGGTTTTGAATATCCTTAAGAACAACTTTGCCCAGTTCGAACCTTAGCGCTTTAATAATATGATTCTTTTCGGGCTGCGATTGACTATTAAAAAATAAGGTAGCCTGGCTAAAATGATCGAAAAAGCTTTTACTGCGATCTCTTATTTTAGGGGCATCTATGTGTTCAGCATGACTGGCAAAACCACCCTGTTGAATAGTCGTTTGAAATGGGCAACCACCACGGATAGAGTTGGGTTGATAACTGGTTTTCCCTGAATTGATCATATGACGCATATGTCCGTCGCGCTGATTATTGTGAATCGGAGCAATGGGTCGATTGATCGGAATCTCATGAAAATTTGCACTGCCTAAACGCGACAACTGGGTATCAGTATAGGAAAATAAGCGTCCCTGCAACAAAGGATCATTGGTAAAATCAATACCAGGCACCAAATGTCCCGGGTGAAAAGCAACTTGCTCCGTTTCTGCAAAGAAATTTTCAGGATTTTTTGTTAGCGTAAGCTTTCCGATTATTTCAACAGGCACAAGTTCTTCGGGAATAATTTTAGTAGGATCTAACAGGTCGAAACCGAAATCAAATTCCTTCTCTTCCGGTACTAATTGCACCCCTAACTCCCATTCGGGATACAACCCTTCTTCGATGGCTTCCCACAAATCTCTGCGATGAAAATCCGGATCTTTTCCCGAAATTTTTTGTGCCTCATCCCATGCCACCGAGTGAACACCTAATAAAGGCTTCCAGTGAAATTTCACAAACGTAGAAACCTTGTTCTCATTAATGAATCTAAAGGTATGAACACCAAAACCCTCCATACGGCTAAAGCTTCGTGGTATAGCCCTGTCGCTCATAGCCCACATGATCATGTGCATTGATTCAGGCATCAGTGAAATAAAATCCCAAAAAGTGTCATGTGCAGTGGCAGCCTGAGGAATTTCATTATCGGGTTCACCTTTGGCGGCATGAATTAAATCCGGAAACTTAATAGCATCCTGTATAAAGAAAACAGGCATATTATTACCTACCAAGTCGTAATTTCCTTCATCGGTGTAAAATTTAACAGCAAAACCTCTTACGTCCCTGGCCAGGTCAGTAGAACCTCTTGAACCAGCAACAGTGGAGAAACGAACAAACACCGGAGTTTTCTTTGAGGTATCATTTAAAAATGCCGCTTTAGTATATTGCTTCATGGATTTATAAAGCTCAAAATGCCCATGAGCTCCGGCTCCTCGGGCATGCACTATTCGTTCAGGAATCCGTTCATGATCAAAGTGCATGATCTTTTCCCTGAAAATAAAATCTTCCATTAAAGTAGGGCCTCTGTTGCCTGCTTTTAATGAGTTTTGATTATCATTAATCAGCGTACCCTGATTGGTCGATAATTGTTGTTGTTCAGCATTTTCTGTATCAGGTATCAGGTCTTTAGTTTTATCTGTACTTGATTGGCTGGTTTTTTTTGATGGCTTTTGCATAGCGTAAGAATTAGTTGGTTTAATAACAGTTCTTAGCTATTTTCAAAAAGATTGCCACCGTTTTTTATGAATTGTCTTTTTCTTCAGATTTTTCCATAACCTCTTTTTCTTGATCTGCAGTAAAGACAGGATGCTCTTGAAAATCGTCACTACCTGCTTTAAAAATACTATAATCAGTCATTAATGGTTTTTCTGTTTCCGGAGGCAATACATTGTTCCAACCTTTTTCTTCAACATTTTCTTGTGAGTTGGTATTGGTTTGAGAAGAGCCCGTATTATCCTTGTCCATACCTGCTCTAAAATCTTGCGTGTTCATAATCTTATTGCTTTAATTAATCGATTAATTCAAAAAACAATGCCAACTCATACATAGAAATATGGAATCAATAATTCAATAGTGAATTTTTCTCAACTGATGTAGCCCTAAAATAAGTAAGAGAATCTACGCTTTTCTAAGTCACTGTACTGAAGATGATTATTAAAGAATACCTAATAGAAACGGAATCTTAATTGAATTTTTCGATCAAAATATTCAAACCTCTTTTTTATAAAATAAGTCGGCATATGATAATGGTTAATATTTTCTACAATACAATCTGGTAGCATTTATTGCACATATGGGGGAACAACTAAAATATATTAAATTATTGATTATGAGTAATATACACCCCAACTGTCACGCGTTTTTAAATAATTTTCAGGATTTACTGGCATTAATTTTTCCTTTTTACTGGTGTAAGAATTAATAAAAATGGAATATATATATGACCAGCAAATTTCTTTATTAAATAGTTGAATGGAAATTAATTATGATAGAGCTGAAGGATATCACAAGGCATCTGAAATAGTGGATGAAGATAACTTGAAAGCCCTTTTTGCCAAGTTAAGTAACCAGAGTTTCAACTTTGCTGAAGAATTAACTGAATATGTTAACCTGATGGGGGGGCGAATGCAACTACGATAATTCCAACACAAGCAAGGGCTACAGGATTTGGTTGGATGCCGGAACTCTTTTTATTGGAAAAAGCATTAAAGAACTACTTGAATGTTGTGAAATGGCTGAAAAACGCGGTACATATGATGAGGATTGCTTTATGCTATCACTGGAATGTATTGCAATTGTACAAGAGCAGCAGGCTTATTTAAAAATTGCCCATCAGAAAATTCAGATTCTGAGTGAAATTTATAAAGAATAACCCTTATTTATTGGTAAATGCAGCACAAAGAATTCTATAATTATTGAGGTTAAGTCAGCAACCAGAAAAGTAATATCTGTTAATACTGCTTTTTCTAAATAAGCCGCTAATTACTCTAGGGCATAATTTTAGATACATAATAACAACAAACTTAAAATCAATTAATTATGGCAACAACACAAGTAAGAGGCAAATCTTCTATGAAAACCGCACAAGCTGTTGGTAAAATTGGAGGCAAAACTGAGAATAAAATGAGTAAATCTGAGTTTCATCAATTTTTTATTGATGAGCTAAAGGATATTTATTGGGCTGAAAAACACCTGGCTAAAGCTCTTCCTAAAATGAAAAAGGCATCTACCTCTCCAGAACTGGCAACTGCTTTTGAGAAACATAGTAAAGAAACATCAGATCATATTACCAGGCTGGAAAAAGTTTTCGAACTATTAGGAAAAAAAGCAACCGGTAAAAAATGTGATGCCATGGTAGGACTGGTTACTGAAGCCGAAAGTATATTAAGTGATACAGAAAGTGGTTCAATGGTTAGGGATGCCGGTTTAATTCTGTCGGCACAAAAGGTAGAACATTATGAAATTGCCACTTATGGAACGCTTAAAACATTTGCGGCAAACATGGGGCACAATGATGTTGTTAAGCTTTTAAACGAAACACTTGAAAATGAAAAAGCTACAGATATAGCTTTAACCAAAATAGCAGAAGGTTATATTAATAAAAAAGCAAGTAAAGAATAATCGGCTTATAAATAAAATAAGACCCACAAAGTTTATACAGTTGGTGGGTCTTATTTTTTCCAAAATTACATCCAAAAGGATCTTCTTAAAATAGCTATCAAATTCAACTCCTTGAACATGTTTATTAACAAATTGAGCAATACCTTCCAGTTTTTCTAAAATAATCAACGATTAGTAGAGCTATTTTCACAGCACAACTAATTATTTATCAAATAATTAGTTACAAACAAGGCATACTTTTAGATTATACTATCCAAGTATCTCCTAAATGGATACTATTAAATTATATGGATAGTTCAAATGCAAGTCGTGATGATTATTTAACATCCGGAAAGAATGTCTCCTTCTGGATTTCATCAATTGCACCATTAAAATTCACACCTGTTTCGGCTTCTATGGAAACGGAAGTAGTGATTATTGGTGGAGGCATTGCCGGCCTATCGATTGCCTATTGCTTAATAAAATCGGGAAAGAAAGTGATTGTTATTGAAGATGGTTATATCGGGAGTGGTGAAACTGGCAGAACAACAGCACACATCTCCAACGCATATGATGATCGTTATTTCAATATTGAAAAATATCATGGAAAAGAAGGTGCGCAAATAGTTGCAGAAAGTCACACAGCTGCAATCGAATTTATAAAAAAACGATTTTAACAGAAGAGATCGATTGCGATTTCATGGAGATTCCTGGCTACCTTTTCCTTCATCCGACGGATACCATTGAAAGTTTGCAGAATGAACATACGGCCACCTTAAACGTGGGGATAAAAACCGAATTGTTAAATGAAGTACCTGGTATCCCTTATGAAAAAGGTCCTTGTCTAAAATTTCCATCACAGGGCCAATTTCATCCTATGAAGTACTTACAGGGTCTATGTAAATCGATTTTATTAAATGGCGGCCAGATTTATACTGAGTCGCATGCAGGTAAAATTGACGGTAACTATATTGAGATTAACAATTTCAAAATTAAAGCAAACCAAATTGTTGTTGCCACTAATACGCCCATAAATAATCTATTTACTATTCATACTAAGCAGTTTCCTTATCGAACTTATGTTATTTCGCAAAAAATCCCTAAAGGCAGACTTCCTTATGCTTTATGGTGGGATACCGGCGACCAGCATTCAGAGTGGATCACCCACCCTTACCATTATGTACGATTACAGCATTTTGATGATAATTATGATCTATTAATATGTGGTGGCGAAGATCATAAGACGGGACAGCCCGAAAGAGAAAAAAAAGATGCCGACGAGCGATACATAAACCTTGCAAATTGGACTAAACAAAGGTTTCCTGAATTGGAAGATGTTCAGTTCAGATGGTCAGGTCAGGTTATGGAACCATTAGACTTTTTGGGTTTCATTGGAAAGAATCCAGATAGTGCGAACGTCTATATTGTAACAGGAGATTCGGGAAATGGAATTACTCATGGCACTATTGCAGGCATTCTTATCAGTGATTTGATTAACGAAAAAAGTAATCCGTGGGCTGATTTATATTCACCCAACCGAATTAACATGAAAGTTGTAAGTGATTACTTACATGAAGTCAGTAATATGGTATTCCAATATGCAGATTATTTGCATAAAAGCGAGATTAGTTCAACCATTGAACTTGATTTTAACAAAGGAGCAATTATTAATCATAACGCTCTAAAAGTTGCAGTTTACAGGGACTTAAGCGGTCAGCTTCACGCATTTAATGCAATTTGTCCGCATTTGGGATGTTTATTAAAATGGAATGATGATGAGAAAACATTTGATTGCCCTTGTCATGGTTCAAGATTTACCAATTTAGGAGTGGTAATCAATGGACCTGCTATAGACGATCTTAAACAAATTGAAGTTAGAGATCTGTAATAGTTTAAACCCGAATAAAAACGTTTCATAAAATAATAGATAATGAATACAAAACAACTAATAACACTTGGAGCAGGATTAGCTACAGGGGTTGTAATATGGAGGCTGCTTAATACTGAAAAAGGTCGTGAGCTGGTGGATAAACTAGGTGAAAATTTAATGCAAAATCTGATGGGAGGTAAGACTAGCGAGAAAGAAACTGAAACCCCAGCTAAATCTAAAACCGGAAATATAACCGGGGAAAACATGCAGACAACAGGTTGATAAATGCAAAAATCTAAATTTGATGCATTTGGATATAATACACTCACCTACTGATTTTACTAATCACTTACAAGACTCACTATCCTCGATGTGGGTCTTTTTTTCTTACTTACTTTTGACCGGACAGTAAATCTTACCAGTTAGATTTTAATATTTCTCTGCTAAATCCGCCTCATTTAAGGAAACTATATCTACATATTTGGTCTAAAAACAGGTAAAATAAGTCAAATCTTAAATGGCATAATTCTTTCACTACATAAAACAATTAAACACCAATAAATTAATTATGAAAAGATACTTTCTGGTAATAGCAACTGTAGCAGCTTGTTTAACCTATATTGGTTGTTCATCTCACAAGGGGGAGAATAAAACCAACCCCAATGATTCATCCAACTATATCAATCCAAATATGAATTCAACGGATAGTGTTCCTCCTCCAGATACGACAAAACGAGATACTTCACGTAAAGATTCGATCCGTTAAAAGGTATAGGATTTATCTGAGATAATAATTTGCAAATTTATTGAAGTCGGGGTTACTTCATGCGACTTTTTTGTATATTGTATTTCCTATACTATAAAAAAGTTATAGGACAAGTAAACCGAACAAGAATACATTTATTTGTTTGTTAACTATTACTAATTTATTCTGATGTCAACAATATTGTTCTGTATTTTCGGCGTACTTGTAGCCTATTTTATTTTACGTTATATTCTTCATATATCTACTAAAGATGAAGATAGAACTGGATAACGTTTTGAACAAGATTTATAAAAAATCCCTGCGGGGTGCAGGGAGTAAGTAAGTTAACAATATTCTGCTCTTCTTAATAGTGATTGATACCTAACGGTATACAATTAACATACCATTTAATCAACTGTAAGTCAGCTAATTATCCATACAATCTTTGCAAAACAATATAATTCAGAGGGTAATGACATTGCTTATTAGTGACACTACACCTGACTTCTTCTTTTCTACGCCTGTTTCAACCTTCGGTCTTTTAAGGAATAAAATCCTATAATTGAGCCTAGCTTTACAACCTATTTTTATAATGTTATATCTAGATACAATTTACGGAGAAATAGAAATTGAGAAACTGTTATCATCGTTAATAAATACCAAACCTTTTCAACGTTTAAAAAACATACATCAAGGTGGAGCTATAATAATTGCTAACTCTGCTCTCAATAATACCCGGTTTGAACATTCAATCGGAGTTATGATATTAATAAAGAAACTTGGAGGCAGTATCGAAGAGCAGATTGCAGGTTTGTTGCACGACATTTCACATACTGCTTTTTCTCATTTGATTGATTATGTTCTGGAGCTTGATGATGAAAATTATCACGAACGTATATATAGCGATGTAGTATCCCATTCAGAAATTAAAATCCTATTGACTGAGCATAATTTAAGTATTGAAACTTTCCTGGATTTGGAAAAGTTTACCATTCTGGAATATCCTCTTCCCAGCCTATGTGCCGACAGAATTGATTATGCTTTAAGAGACCTTTATAAATTAGAATTAATATCAAAAGAAGATATAAACTGGTTTTTAGAGGGATTAACATTGAGTAGTAACAGAATTGTACTGAAGGATTTAAAATATGCTAAATGGTTCAAAGAAAAGTACACTTATTTAGTTGAAGAATACTTCAATGGAAAACAGAATAGCGAATCAAATCAATTTATGAAGAGCCTGATAAGAAACTATTACGATGCTCAATTAATAACAAAAGAGGATTTTGATAAGGATGATTTTTATCTCCTATCAAAAATTGAAAAACTCGCTAATGAAAATATTTATGAAATGTATAATAACTGGCTTGCTAAGGATACTGATAAGCAGCCGTTAAAAACAAAGAAACGAATAATAGACCCCGAAATACTTTTAGGGCAACAAATTGTAAAACTCTCCCAAATAGAACAATAGAGATCCCCGTTTTTGAAACTCGTCTACTCAACCAGCAGCTGTAAACTACTATATTTCAATCCAATGTAAAAAGTCCCTTCTAACGGTTAAACCGAAAGAAGGGACTTTTTTATTATAGTGTAATTGTTAAGTCTTCTCCTGATTTAATAAAATACACTTTCTTTTTACCATTTTGGATCACATCAATTTCAATCTCATCCTTTGTTTTTCGTTTAACAGTTAAATCAAAAACTGTATTAAAGGCTCGAATATTTTTTAGCGACATAAACGGCCAATTTTGAGGTAAGTGTGGGGTCATTTTAAATTGGTTTAATCCAGTAGGACGAATTCCGAATAAACCTTCGGTATAAATGCGACAATAAAGACCGCTTTCTGCAGATAAATGACGCTGATTCCCTTCCGGAAAAGCCTCAACAGGATAAGGAACATGTTCTCCTAATAACCGTCGCTGCGAGTAATATGTTAAATAGTCCATTGATTTTTCGGTTTCCCCGGCAGCAAGCATACCACGTAGTGCATACAATGTTGATCGGTCCCAAAAGGTTTTATCTCCAGCTTGAGTGGCTAATCCATCAGGAGTCCATAAACGAGTGGAGCGTAATGCATCAATGGTTTCCTTTTTACGATCCAAAATATCGACGGTTAACGGCAAGCAAATCCATGAACGCAGCACCTCATTTTCCTTGTAATAGCGGTAGGTATTAAATCCTTCTACTTTAGCACCAAAGTAATTCTCAATAGCATTTTTTAGCGTTTCAGCTTTGCTACGATAATTCAATGCTATCTTAGTATCAAGATGCAAGGAGGTACTCAGTAAAGCTGCTGATAATAGCGCATCGTAATACAATGTGCTTGTGCACAAATTTGCTTTTCCGGCCGGAAAACGTCCTTCGAGTTCATCACTATCAGAAGCAATTACTCCTTCAGCGTTTTTCTTACGGTCGCAATATTCCAAGCACCATTCAATTAATGGCCAAAGTTGTTCCGCCGTTTCTTTTTTGCCATAAGTTAGCGCAAAACGAGCTGCACCATACGCGATCATTGCCTGATCTCCCCTATCTCCGGCTCCATTCCAGTAATCATCTCCTTCGGCTACTATGGAACTTGGAATTGGCTTATACGATGGATTCATATAACCGGCGAACAATCGGTACGAATTTATGGCCGATTGGCTGGCCAGGGAATCACCTAACATACCAAAGAATGGATTTACATATTCTGCCTGGTCATTGGCCCATATAGCACCATAATAAGATAAACCTCCAGGTGCATGCATGGGTCCGCCCTTCGTTAAAAAAATACTCTCAGTCGCCCTTAACTTTGCAAATGCAAAAGATGTGTTTAAAAGCATATCAGGTGTTTGCAGTTGCAGTAAAGAACTTAATGCCTTAACCCTGTTTTTTCTGGCAAGCTTCTCGGCTTCCACATTGACCTGTTTTTCTATTGATCCATTTTTTACAGCCTGGTATTCAACTGAAAAAGAAACTGAATCTCCCGGCTGAACCCATTTAAGACCATTATTGATTGTTTTACAAATAAACGAATGCGGGCCATTTACACTACGGGAAGTATCAGTTTTCAATTCGCGAAATGCATATTCCATTTCCAGTTTAACGGGTTTTGAATCCTTATTAATAAACACAAAGGTTTCAATTGCTAATGGCTTATCAACAGATGGATACAGATATCGTTCAAGAAGTAATGTTCCCTCCTTTTTCAGCTTACTACCTATCTGCATAATTCCATACTGATAGATACCTGTTGTTTGTTGAGGCAAATTGCTGAAATGACGTCCGTTGATGATATCTTCCTTTAACGGTTTGCCATCGATAAAGAATCTTGGTAAATCCTGATCTTTAACTGTGTACATGAAACTGGCATGCGTATCATTAGGTTTCATGCGAAAGGAAGGAAAAACCAATGTTCTGCTCAATTGAAATCGGCCAGTAGTATCAACGGTATAGTTTAACCAAACGGAAACCTGTTGCCCGCTCATTTCAATGTGATCTGTGTGAGGAAGTTTTGATTTTTCGATATTCCAGTAAATGCTACCGTTAGGTTCAATTCTCCATCTGTTCTCAGTAATTTGTGCGGTTATCCTGGAATTACTCAAAAAACACACGACAACTGAAAGGGAACATAGCTTAAACAGTTTGGTCATTTTAGATTGGTTAAGTAGTGTCATTCAAAAACCTTATCTATAAAAAAATTTGGGTAAGTTTTAACATGATTACATCGTGTGCCGGTAGTACTCCAACAACATTCTCTTTAGTGGTTCCTACGTCTTTGTGTTTCCATACATCTCTCACTTTGTAATTACCATCCACCTTAAATTTCTTGATTGTTGTTTTTAAATCATGATTAATAGTAATAGGTTGATTGCTTCTGTTGATAAAGCAAAAAGCGTAATTATTATCACTCAAAGGCTTAAACCAAATTTCTAAGTCACCGTATTTCATCCATCTGGTAGCAGATATTCCAAGCTTATCCTGGTCAATTTCCAATACTTCTTTATTGGTTAAAAGCTTAAGTGTTTCGGCCGACATGTTTCGAATATCATTGCCGGCCATTAGCGGTGCCGAAAACATAGCCCACATACTCAAATGCAATCGTTCTTCAGCCGGCGTTAACACACCGTTCCCGATTTCGAGCATATCAGGATCATTCCAATGACCCGGACCCGAATACTCGCCAATTTCAGTATGAAGATCAATGATCTGAAGTACACCTAATCCTCCCCAATTATTCTTACAATCAAAGCAATTAATAATATCTTCAGTTGTTCTCCATAGATGGCCAACGTTTTTACCCCACTCCCAAGGCTTATTAGTTCCCCATTCGCAAATACTTAAAACCATTGGTCGGCCTGCTTTATAAATTGCATCTCTCATTAAGGTATAAGATGCTTCTGCATTTTGTTTACCATGAAAACACCAATCGTATTTTAAATAATCCACAT
Organism: Solitalea canadensis DSM 3403; assembly: GCF_000242635.2. NCBI lineage: Bacteria > Pseudomonadati > Bacteroidota > Sphingobacteriia > Sphingobacteriales > Sphingobacteriaceae > Solitalea > Solitalea canadensis. The sequence continues at coordinate 1,825,540 of NC_017770.1, read as the reverse complement.
TCCACTTGGCATAGGTTCTTGCATCCTGAAATTCATAACCCCTGCTTCCTGGTCGCCCCTGACAAGTTGCGGTTCCGGCATCTGAGTAAATACCAAATTTTAACCCATTTGCATGTACATAATCAACCAAACTACTAATTCCTGAAGGGAAACGGTCTGGATCAGCTAAAATATTCCCTAAACTATCCCTCCCTATTTGCCAGCAATCATCAATCACTATATATTCATATCCTGCTGCTTTCATTCCATTGCTTGTCATCGCATCGGCAACTTCTTTTATAATTTTTTCATTGATCTCACAGCCAAACTTATTCCAGCTGTTCCAGCCCATTGGTGGTCGTTCTGCTAAGTTTTCAAACTTTTGTCCATTTGCCTGGCTTAAGACAAAACATAACAACAAAGCCAAAAACATTCTCATAATAGTTTTCATAAGTTGATTTAAATTTAAAATACTATTCTATTCTATGCTATTTAATAAATACAAAAGCGTTTTCAATTAAATTTTACCTTTGTAACATTTATAGCGATTTGCGTCTGATCAAAACTGTAGGAACTATCTCTTTAATTTTCTCTTGACTTAAGACAAAATTGGCTGCTTTCTTTGCCATCAGCACAAAATCAGTTGAGTAAGTAGTGATACCATCACAGATAATCTCCTTAATCGGATCATCATCCTGGGAAAGAACACCTACATCTTTTCCAAGAATGAAACCACGTTCTTTGCAGTCTTTCAACAACATCCATGTCTGTGTGTCGTTCGTTGAAAAATAGACCTTCCCTTTTTCAACAGATCCGGCTACATATCTTGTTTTTACTGAATGGACTATTTTCTTATCTGAAACATATCTTTTAAATGATTCCAAAATTTCTTTTGGGGCATCAGAATCTGGTCGCGAGAAGAAAACAAGCTCATCAAAATGCTTTATTGTATCATTTAGCTTCGTCAATACCTGATAAGTTGATTTTTCAAACTCTTGAACGATATAGGAAAAATCTCCTTCTAACTGTTCAAATCGGTCGATCATCAACAGCTTATTCAGGGGTAATACTTTCAAAATTTCACTGGTTTTCGAGTGTGGCATAGGTGCAACCACATACATTCCATACCTACCAACTACCTTATTTATTAGTGTTTCGAATATTTCAATATTGTGATTGTGAAAATAGATGTCAATATGAACATCAGTAGTTAACGCGGCTCTAAATGCGTTGTAGAAAGTTTCCTGTACAGAATCAAACGCATATAAAATAAGCGCCACCGTGAGCTTTTGATTGGTATTTTCACTTGAAACAAAATAACCCATTCTGTTTTTAGATTCAACAATGCCACGATCGATTAACTCTTTGTATCCTTTTACGATTGTTTCACGGGCAAAACCGGTTTCCTTAATCATGATGTTAACAGAAGGAAGCAAATCGCCCTGTCGTAATAGTTTCTCATCAATTGCATTAATAAATCCCTGCACCAGCCGCTCATGTTTAGAATAACCAGAAAGTTCTTCTAATGCATGAATTTTATCAAATACTTCTTTCATAAATGGATGCTATTCTATTTTATACTATCTACTTCACAAACATAGAAACATTTAACTATTTCAAAAGTATATCGTGAATTTAGTAACTCTAGGTAATTATAAAAGCAGAATGAAACTAAAAGCTTCATTCTGCTTTCAGCTTTAATTTACAATTATTAGTACAATGGATTTTGTGTTAATAATTTATTCTTTTCCCGCTCATATTGAGGTATCGGGAATAGATAATTAGCTTCTTTAAAGGTGCGTTGTTGTAATGTATAATATTCGTAATTAAATGTTCCGTCGGTATTTTTGGTAATGTTAACAGCACGCAACGGTTTATTTTCTGTTTGCATGGCTATTTTCCATCTGCGAACATCAAAGAAACGATGACCTTCAAAACAAAATTCAATCTCACGTTCTAATTGAATGGCTTCCTGCAAGGCATCTCCTGTAGCTGCAACAGCAGGCATTTTTACACTGTTTCTGTTTCGAACTAGATTTAAATACTGAAGTGCCTCCGCCTCATTACCAAGTTCAACTTGAGCCTCCGCATAATTGAGGTACATTTCTGTTAACCGGAAAATGATCCAGTTTTGAGAACTACCTGTTGTATTTAAATCATTTGATTCATCAGCATATTTTCTCCAATTGTAGCCTGTAAGTGTGGCGTTCCAATTTTCAACCGGACTTTGAGGGCTATCCATTCCTCCTTTAAAATATTCAGCTTTTCTGCCTTTAAAATCAGCACCATTATAAAGAACAGAGGCATAAAAACGTGGGTCCCTGTTTTCATACGGTTTCGATGGATTATAACCTGATGTCGGATCTGTAATTGATTTACCATTGCTCATCTGAAATGCATCAACCAGGTTTTGTGAAGGAGCATAAACCGACCATCCATGGTATCCATTAGGACAAATAAAAATATCCAGGACAGATTCCCAATTGGTTCCGTTCATTCCAAACGATAAAATTATCTCCGAATTAAACTTTTGAAGGAAAATTTGTTTGTAATCATTTCCTTGATACAATTGATACTCACCTTGTGCAGCTAAGTCGATAACAGCTTTGGCTGCATCAGCTGCTGCCTGCCATTTGGCTTTATCGTTCGACGGATTATTTAAAGGGCTGGCAGCATACAATAAAGCTCTGGATTTTAATGCCAAAGCAGCACCTTTGGTAATTCGACCTTCGTCGATACCACTATAGCTCTCCGGTAATAACGCTATTGTTTCATTCAGCTCGGTAGTTATAAAATTCATGCATTCAGCATACGTATTACGCTTAACCATATAGGCGGTATCCGTTAGCGTGTAAGATTTAGTAATAATTGGAACACCCCCAAAACGAGTTACCAGATCAAAATAGCACCATGCTCTTATCATTTTCATTTCGCCGATTAACCGTTTCTTTAAGTTTTCATCACCACTAACTCCCCCTATCTTTTCAAAGAAGGTATTACAATCTCTTATGTAACCATAATTAGTACTCCAGCTATCCATAGAGAGATTGTCTGGCGTAATGGTTCCCTTATTCCAACTAAATACATTTTCGTAATTAAATTTAGAATACCCTTCATCCGCTGCCGCAGATAAACCTGTTCCACTTGCCACGTCCCAGTTGTAAACATGTGGAAATGCTCTGTACTTTGAGTTAACATAGGTTTGGACTAAATTTATATCCGTCCACACATCCAACTCTGAATAGGTATCTAATGGCTTTCTATCAAGGAAATCTTTTTCACAGGCGCTCAATCCTGCTAAAAAGCTTAAAGCCAAAACAATGGTATATATCTTGTTTTTCATTTTATCAAATTTTGAACTGGTAATTAAAAGGAAATATTAGCTCCTGCGCTTATAATTCGGGTTTGCGGATAATAACTACCCGTAACGTTATTCAATTCCGGATCATAATCTTTGATATCGCTGAATGTTAACAGGTTAAAGCCATTAACAAATGCTCTAACGTTTTGCAGATGAAGCTTTTGAGTTAGGCTTTTTGGTAAAGTATAAGAAAGCTCAACTGTTTTTAATCGAATAAATGCCGCATTGCGTAACCAAAAATCAGAATAACGATTATTTATAGGATCATTACGATCAAAAGATGCCGGATAAGATCCATTAGGATTTTCAGGAGTCCATCTATCATCATACAACCAGGTTGGAGGCGTAATTGCATTACCTTGTTGTGGTAGGATCAATTGTTTAGCATCTGTTTGACCTTGCCACAACATGTTCAACCCAATTCCCTTATAATTTACACCTAAATTAATACCGTAAATACCTCTGGGTGTTGCTCCTTCATAAATTCTTATCCTATCATTAGCAGTAATTTGTTTATCACCGTTTACATCGATGTAACGAAGATCACCGGGACGAGTTCCGGGCAAATGGACCGAATTATCAATTTCTGCTTGAGTACGATAAATGCCATCATTTTTATAAACCAGCCAAGAGTCTATTGGGAAACCTTGTCTTTTTTGCCATTCAGGAACGTTAGCGGCTTCGTCCATAAAATTCACTTCGTTTTTTGTATACGTGTAATTAGCACCAATACTATACGAGAAGTTTTCATTTACAGAACGTTGATGCGACACTTCCAATTCGATACCACGGTTACTAACACTTCCGATATTTTCTGCAGGTAACTTACCATCCAATCCCGTACTTGTAGGAACTGATGCATTACGTGCTACCAGGATATTATTGCGGTTAGAAATGAAATAATCTGCATTAACAGTTAAAAGGCCATTAAAAAAAGAAGATTCAAATCCGAAATTACTTGTTTTGGCAACTTCCCATGTAATGTTAGGGTTTGGAGTTACTCCGGCTGATAATCCTTGAACCAATTCACTGGTTGCTCCGAAGTAATATCCCCCATCGAGATAATATTGTTGTATATTTTGATAAGGCAATACTTTATCATTTCCGAGTTCTGCCCATGAAGCTTTTAATTTTAGGTGACTGATGAAACGTACATTATCCTTAAAAAAAGGCTCTTCCGATACTCTCCAAGCTGCAGAAACCCCAGGGAATGTTCCCCAACGTTTGTCTTTTGGAAAGATGTAAGATCCATCATGGCGTAACACAAAGTCGATCAAGTATTTTTGCTTGTAGTTATAGCTTAAACGACCAAATATATTCTGACGAGCGGTTTGAGCAGCATTTCCGCCATTGTCTTTATCCTTATCACCGCCGATAAAAATTTGATCGATTTTATTACTTAAATACCCGGTTCTATAGGCAAAAACTCCTTCATTATAACTATCACTTTGTTCATAGGCCACAAATGCACTTACATCATGCTGACCAAATACTCGGTTATAACCTACTTTGAAATTATAGGTTTTCATCTGATAATTTCTGTAATCAGATCTTAAGTTGATTGGCCCTTCCGAACTGCGAACATTCTCATAATCATTGGTAGTGCTGTTATAGCGATAAGCATCCCAATTGTCTTTGAATATTTTCTCATTTCTGAACCTAAAATCATAAGCAGCTAAACCGGCAACATATAAACCTTCAGTTACAAACGGTAATTTTAAATCGAAAGATAAATCAGACAGAAGGTTATAATCAGTAGTGTAATTATATCCGGTTGCTCCGGAAGCCATCAAAACCGGATTTTTGCCTCCAGCTAAACCTGGTCCGGGAAGTCCATTTGGATAATAGGCGGGTAATGTTGGGTAAGCAGATAATACCTCAGCAAAAATATTATTGCTGGTATAATTAGAAAAGTTTCTGTCTTCAATACGACCCGAAAGATTTAATGCCACATTTAAAATTGGCAGAACTTGCGTATTGATATTAGTTCTCAGATTGTATTGATTATAATCTGTTGACGATTCTCTATAAATACCTTCTTGTTTCAGGTATTCTCCTGATAAGAAAAAGTCGGTTTTTTCACCACCTCCGCTTACAGAAAGAGCGTGTCGGGCTTGAGGGGAATTTTCTTTTATAACGGCATCATACCAATTGGTATTAGGATAATTTACAGGATCGCTTCCGTTGTAATATTTCTCAATATCAGCATCAGTATACTGGTGAGGTTTACCATATCTATCGTTTACCTCATTAATATAGGTAGCATATTGTCCGGCATTTACCGGGTTGGGCAATCTTGTAGGTTGCGTTGTTCCATAACTTCCGGTATAGGTAACAACAGGTTTACCAGATTTACCTTTTTTTGTGGTAATTAAAATAACGCCATTGGCAGCCTGAGCACCATAAATAGCCGCTGATGCATCTTTTAGAATAGAGATACTCTCAATATCATCAGGATTTAAACGTTCAAAAGAACCTCTGTTAGCAACGCCGTCAATTACCACCAAAGGACTATTGTCGTTTAACGTTCCTTTACCACGAATTAGAATATTTGAAAAATCATTTCCCGGCTCGCCTGAACGATTTGATGCAATAACCCCCGGAGCTCTACCAGCTAATGAATTGGAAAGATTGGCCGATGGACTTTGCTTAATCTCGCTGCCTTTAACGGTGGCAACGGAACCGGTTACGGTTACTTTTTTCTTTGTTCCATAACCGACTACTACAACTTCATCCAAAGCTTTGGAATCAGCCTTAAGTTGAATATTGATTTCGGTATTGTTGCCAACGGTTATTTCTTTGCTAACATAACCTGTAAATGAAAAAATCAACGTTTGACCTGTTGAAACAACAATGGAGTAGTTTCCGGAAGCATCTGAAGATGTTCCTTTACTAGTTCCTTTAATTGTTACAGATGCTCCGGGTAATTCTACCCCTTTTTCATCAATAATTTTTCCTTTTACTGTCAATGCTGCTTGAAGAGATCCGGATTGTCCAAATGCCGTAGCTATTGAAATAATCTGTACTCCACAAACAAACATCCACAGCAAAAGCAGTTTTTGTGTAGTTTTTGTTTTCATATAAATTGAGTTAAAATTGGTTATTCTATTCTATACTATACTACTAACATAGAATAAACTTTTTTTATTTCAAAATCACTGATTAATAACTACTTCAGTCAGGGAGGCTGGATAAAGCACTAATTGCCATTTGCAATCTCAAATGGCACTTTTCACCTTGCTTTTTTGTGTACAAAAAAATCCCGCTATGACTTATGCCACAACGAGATTTACATATTTTAGAAATCGTGACCTTATGAGAAACCTATTTTTCACTTATGTCTTTAACCACTATAAGGTTAACTTCATCTACCACTAAGTATAGGTCTTTTGAGTTTAAAAATTGAACCTAGCTGATTTCAGGTACACCTTATAATCTTTAATCATACCACCTTTCTTTTTATCGGAACGCGGCAGGTATCTCAAACCCGTAATTTCTTCCTCCTTACCCAAATCAATCACTAACTGATGAGGTTGCTTCGTGTTGCTTTGCTTACCAATATATTGGGTATGCCATATAGTTGATTCCTGATTGTCGAAAACCTTATCAGCAGCATTATTTGCAGCAGTTACTTCCTCACTATCGGCATAAATTACTTTCCATTTTTGTGTTGAAATAGGTTTTCCATCCCTACCCAATAATTGTAATTCTGCCATTGAAGTGAAATTGTCATTTTCCTGAGAGCTTAACGCTTCAAAACAGAAATATCTGCCCTTAGCAGTTGTAAAGCTTACCGTTTTCCAGCTAATAGCAGCATCAAAGCTTCCTGCTAGAACAGGTTTCTCATTGGTTAAAACTAAATTTTGTCCTTCTTTTCTGTTCAGTAAAGAAGCATCAGGATTGATTTTATCAAGAATTGGCTCTTTTAAACCTTGAACAGTAGCGTCTGTGGGTCTTTCCAAATCAAGAATAATAATTTCATTCATCCCCCTTTTTAGCCAAACTCCTGGCATAAGAAAAGTTTGTTGAGGGCCAATTTTCCAGAAACGCCCGATATTATAACCATTTACCCAAATCATTCCTTTGCCCCAAGTGCTTAAGTCAATGTATGTATCGCCCGTTTGATTAAGGTTAAACTTGGCTCTATACCATGCCGGCCCATTTACCTTTTGCTTTACAAATTTTGCGTTGGCTTGAAACTGATAATCAACCGGGAAATTATAAACTGTCCAATTCTTAAGCTCTTGAACAGTGCTCCCATCTGAAATTTCAACTTTTTCTGTAATACCTTTTCTGTCTATAACCGCTTCTCCAAAATTTACCCTTCCGGTTGCTTCCACCAAAATATCCAGAACCGCACCAGCCTTTGTAGCGGGAATTTCGATGGTGCTATCGGCCCTTCTACGATCTAGTTTACCAACTAATTTTCCATTAATAAACACCTGAGCCCAATCGTGCACCTCGGTAATTATCAGTTTTCGTGGAGTAGTAGACGCGGTTAAGTTCGTTCTGTAATTTATTCTTCCCCAACCTTGGTCAAACATCTCCATTGGCTTTATAATTTCGGACGCTTTACCTGGCGGTAAATTATCAAACAATGGAGCAGCCTCTTCAAAAGTGATTTTAGGTATAGTGATAACTGGAATTGGGGCAGGAATATCACCTAATTTTTCACCCGGATTCAGGTAGTTTTTTAACAGGTTACGAACGGCAAAAAATTTTTCAGTTGTATTGCCTTGTTCACCAATAGGGGCATTATAATCATAAGAAGCAACCATTGCCGAATAAGGAGGAGAGTTAGCTCCACCCCATTGTCCAAAAGTTGTACCCCCATGCGCCATATACAAGCTGAAAGATATTTTCCTATCCATCATATCTTTCAAACTCCCTATAAAACTGTTAATTGAGCGGGTTTCATGTGGTCGCCCCCAATGATCGAACCAGCCTGTCCAGTACTCACTGCACATTAATGGGGCCGTCGGATGCTTTTCTTGAAAGCCTTTGAATTGTTTATCTACATCTGAGCCCGCTCCAAAATTAAGCGTTATAGCAACTTCAGGATCTGTTATATAAGAGTTGAACGTGGAAGACCAATCACAACGCATTAGTTGCACCTTATTAAAACCAGCATCCTTAAGGTTTTTTCTATTGGCATCCATGTATTCAGCGCTATTACCGAAAGCGGCATACTCATTTTCAACTTGTACCATTATAATGTTGCCACCATTTTGAATTTGCAACAGAGCCAATTGCTTTCCAACTTCCTTTAAGTACTTGGCCGAACGTTCCATAAAATAACGATCCTCCAAGGTTCTTACTTTTAAATCAGGCTTTTTAAGCAGCCACCAAGGCAGTCCTCCCATATCCCATTCAGCACATGCGTACGGGCCGGGCCTCACAATGCAATACATCCCATTGGCCTGAACAAGCTTAACAAAAGCGGCCACATCCTTTTGGCCTGTAAAATCAAATTGATCAGGTTTTTGCTCATGAAAATTCCAAAAGAGGTAAATACAAATGGTGTTCATTCCCATTGCTTTACAAAGCTTAATGCGATGATCCCAATATTCTCTGGGAATACGTGGAAAATGAATTTCGCCGGCCCTAATTAAAAACGGTTTCCCATTGAGTAAAAATTCGTTTGTTCCTAAAACAAAAGATCCTTTTGTTTTACTTAATGAAGTTTGAGCAACTGAGGTTTTAATTGCATTCTGAGCAAACGCAATTTGCGCATAGGCCAATAAGCACACCAGCATTAATCTTTTCATATCTTGGTTTAAGTTGACTTTAAAAAACTTCTTACTCTGGAAGCTACACCCTGTTGAAATCCATGTGTTAATGATTGTTTCAAAGGTATTGTATCAAGTAAAAAGCAAATTGTATTGAACTACTTATGTTTATAAGTAATATCAAATCTAATTGAATGTTACATGACTTTAAAAGCCTCTGTAACCCAAAGTCAACTTATCGCCTATTTAATCGCAATGCAAACGATTGTGTAATTTTTGATTATTTAGTTTGCATAGGGAATTAGACTCTCGCTTCCGCTAAGACTTTCAACATCTAAATGTCGAAAAAAAGCCTAATAGTGCAATAAACACAGTTTGATGAATTATTTTCTTCCGCCGCTTTCAGCGAGACTCACTTTTTTCATGCAGTGTTTTATTTTAAAGGTATTCAAGAATGCTTCGCATGTTTTTCCTCAGTAAAAAAGTAAACAAAAAATGCTCTCTGCTCAACCGAGACTGCGTACAGTACTCCGACAGTTGGTGCGAGTATTTAAATCATCTCTTCCGAACTGTACGAGGCGATTTTGGCTTATTATGATAATTTATGCTTTAAATTCACATATGTGAAATCAAATCGCACAACGGGTTATTTTTATTACTTCCATACAGCCCAATTACTTGGTGAAGCCCAGTTAGTAGTACCCACCGCTCCTCTGTAAGTTACCACTGTAAAGAAGCCGGTAAAATTAGGACCGTCAAAATTAGCTCCCGTCATGGCAGGAGAACTGGCCTGGAGAGTAAGATCAGGGCCATTTGCACCGTACATATTGGCTAATTTCAAATCACCTGATACTTCAATCAACCCATTTTGATTTACATTATTTAAAGCAAAATCCCTAGTCCCCGGATCTGCTATAATACCAGTAAATCCTGCTGGGTCTGATCCTGTGTCATAACTAAAAGCCCTGTCTGCATTGTCACTTTGTACTAAGTTATGTTTGAACTCAGAGCCTTTATTATTCAATAGTGGAGGGCGCGTTCTTGGACAAGTCATTAAACCACCCTGCGGATACTCAGCTATAATAGAATTCTGAAAAACAAATCTGGTTCCTTTACGTATATAAACCCCTTGGTTGAGACTGGTTTTAGTAGTTTCACTTCCTTGTGGACCAATAATGGTCATATTAGAAATAATTGGGCGCGTCAATGGAGCATTTGCAGTGGGCACCGCATCATTATAACTCTCTAATCCATTTGCTCTCAGGGCATGCTCAGATGCAAGTTCAGTCCGGTAAGAAATTATATACTGCATCTTGCCTGTAAATCCATAATCAAAATCAAAATCATCATCACCATTATTATAGGCTACAAGATGAGTAGCATTTACCGTACCTCCAACAAATTGAAATCCGTCATCTCTTGAATGAGCTACCATCACGTAATCTATTGTGGTTGCAGAACCCACGCTATGCAAACTTAAGCCACTTGCTTTGTCTATTGCCCATTCCTCTTCTGCATCAGGATTTATACCGCCACAATATTCAAGTCTTAAATACTTAATAGTGCCGGAGTTATCATCTGAAATAGAACCCCCATATTTCGTATCAGCTGAAACTGCCAGTCCTTCTACATTCCCAGTACCGATGTTAACAGGTGCTTTCCCCAATATAATTACAGCCCCCCAATCGCCTGGGGCTTTGTTTACTTCTGCAGAAGTAAATACCACCGGGTTATTACTCGTGCCATTAACTACTAATTTAGCTCCCTGTGTGATCACCATCGTTCCTTTACTACTTGGTTCATCATGTTTGACGAAGGATATTGTTGTACCGGCAGGAATAGTTAAGACAGCATTGTTTTTTACATACAGCTGACCATCAATTAAATAATTAGTGCCTGTTTCTAAAGTTCGGTCGGTAATAATGGAATTAGGAAGGGTTTCTGTTTTAGTTTCAGGAATACTAGGATTATCTGAATTCTTACTACAGGATGCAATACCTAGTATTGACCCAAGCAACATAACTAATCCAATAGATTTCATCGCGGTTTCTGATTAAGGTATACAATTGCATTATGAAATATCAAACTAATTTACAAATCATAAACATTAAGAAGGGCACTTTATGAAATATAAATATTTGATAATCAGTCAGCTTAAACTATGCCAATCCTATTCTTTTGAATAAAATAAGGTAACATTTTATGCTGGGTGTTTAATAAGTAAACAGATTTGGATGTGAGCTGTATTTAGCTTTAGAAGTTGAGTAAAAATCTTCTCCAATATTCTACATTTTTAATATTTATATAGAATTAATGGAGATAGAGAAAGCTACTTGAATCGTTTAAAGTTTTTTCTTACCTGCAATAAGTTATCAACCGGATGGAGTATTTTGTTTTATTTTGCCATTGATCTTTATTACCCTATACACTATTAAGTATCGAGTATTGGTGCATTAATAAAACAGGGTTTGAAAAGCTCTCACTTTTCAAACCCTAAACACAAAATTTACTACCAATTTTACTCTACATGGCTTGAATTTTTTCAATTAATAATTCAACCCTCTTTTTAGCTTTAGGATTTTCGTCGCCTAACACTTGTAAAGAAATTTGAGCAGCTCTTAATGCTTCATTTTTATTATTCAACTTGTAACATAACTCTGCATAGGTAGAATAGTTACTAAACTCTTTGCCATTTAATTCCGTTGCCTGGTGCGCCATTGCACAAGCTTGTTGTAAAGCTTCCGTTTCTTCTGTAGAATTTAAACAGTAACGCGCAACGAAACTAAGCTTAGCATCATTTTTTTTCAGAACAGTCTGACTGTATTGGCTGGCCTGCTTTATAAACGACGGATAATCTTTACTATATAAATAGTACATTAATTCCATTTCAGCAGCAGTACTTTCATCTGCATTTTTATCCTGACGATAAGTATCAAGTCGTTTGAAAAAAGAATCTTTATCATTCTTATAAATTGCAGCATTTAAAGCTCTTTCTACAGCTGTTTTCTGAATTTTATCTACCTCATCACTTCCATACTTACTTACAAAATGAGTTTTATTGGCCATTAAAAACTTATAAAGACGGCTTTCCTCATCCAATGGATATAGCTTAATTAATTCCCAACCTTCATCTGTTAAAAGATTTTTGTCAGCTGTTTGAGCCACGAGTTCCTTGTAAACCAATAAAGCTTTTTCTCTATTACTGTTTTTTAAACTAGTAATGTATTTGAATAAAAAGCCTGCACTCTTATCACCATTATTATATCTGGATTCAAGGGAACTTGAGGTTTCTTTTGGATCGGAGGTTTTCTGCGCAATGGAAACAAACTCTGTTGTTGGCATTCTTCCTGCAGCTTTGTGTACTAATTTTCCGTTCGCATCAAGAAATAAATAAGTAGGGAACGAATTAACGCCGTATTGTTTGCGAAAATCAATGCCCTCACCTTTTTCCATATCAAGCTTATAGTTTACAAACGTTTTATTGTAATAGCTTGCTGCCGTATCGTTTGTAAACACGTATTTCTCCATCCATTTACAAGGTCCACACCAAGAGGTGTAACAATCAACAAAAATTAGTTTGTTTTCCTGCTTGGCCTTAGCAAAGGTTTCCTTTACTGTTCCTTGAAAGAACTTAATTCCTTTGTTTTCATTCTGAGCATAAGCTTTAATAAATGAAAAACCTATCAAAAAAACTGTTATAATCGACTTCTGCATTTTTAGATGGATTAGTAACCAGGATTCTGTTTAATTAAACCTTGTGAAGTTCGAATGGTATTAATAGGTATAGGCATAATATATTGAGCTTCACTTTTAATTGTAGATTTTACTAATTCAATATTAATATCGCCTTCTATTGCATAACGGATCATATCAAACCATTCTTCACCACTTTCGGCACCTAGTTCATAAATTTTTTCCATGCGGATAGCCTCCAATAATTCAGCCTTAGTATCCACAGTAATATCAGGCATTCCTGCTCTTTTACGAACTGCATTTATGGCACTACGAGCTTCAACAAAACTGCTCCCACTACGAACTAAAGCTTCCGCCTGAATCAGGTATACCTCTGCTAATCGTAAAAAGTATTCTGTATCCGCAGGCAAAGGTTTATTATCTATTGTTGCTCCTAAAAACTTACCATTTCGACCGCTTGAGGTAATAGCCGCTGATTTACGAGTATCAGTTGTCATTATATTTTTGTAATAATCTGACAGTAAATAGGAAGATCGAAACATAAATGGTTTATTGTTACGTTCTTTCTTATCGTCAAATGGAGTGGCAAACAATACCTCGGTTGAATTGTATTTGAGTTTAAACACATCAGCGAAAATAGGTTCCAACTTCACTTTCCCTGAAGCAATAACAGCCCGGGTTAAATCACTTATTTCCTGATATTTTTTGGCATATAACAAAACCTTAGCTTTCAAGGCCATGGCCGTTGTTTTTGAAGCGTAAACAGCTTTTGTAAACTCAGGTGCATGCTCAATGGCGTAGTCCAAATCACTAAATATCAAATCATAACATTCCTTTACTGTATTTCTAGGTACTGAGACCGCATCGGCCACAGGTTTGTCACGTTTAATAATGCCATATCCGGAATCCATATTATAGAATTGTCCCCATAACCTCAAAAGATAGAAATGTGATAATGCGCGAAGGAACTTAGCTTCACCAATAATTTCCGCTTTCCGTGGATTTTCAACATCAAGCTTCTCTGTTTTTTCAATAATATGATTGGTTATATTGATGATTTTATACAAACGAATATAGATGGACGATAGGGTTTTATCCTCTGGCGATACAGAATTGTTAACGAAACTATTATCTCCAACCCCTACAAAGGTTAAACCTAGTTGACCAGTACTTCCAGGAGTATAGATAATTAACTCTAAGCCTCCCCTCACCTGCCCATAAGCACCAGTAAGCACTTTTTCGGCTGAAGAAATATTAGTAATCGCCTGATCGTCTGACAACTGATTAACCGGTTCAATATCTGTTACATTTACTAAATTACATCCAGCTAATGTGCTAAAGCCAAATACAACTACAATATATTTTTTAAGAATTTTATTCATATTTCAAAGTTTTAACTATCCAAAAAGCAACCATTAATTATTCAATTAAATGATTACTAATTAAAGTTCGTTTTAAGATTAAACTGTTAAAAAACTGCACTTACACCGAAAGAAAAGCTATGGGTTTGAGGGTAACTTCCTCCATCAAATCCTTGGGTAATCGGATTAGCCGGACCGGTATTTACTTCAGGATCCAATCCATTGTATCCGGTAATAGTAAATAAATTGGTTGCTGCGGCAAATACACGAACACTATTCAGATGTGCTTTACTTAACCACGGAGCATTTAATAAATAACTTAAATGGATATTTTTCAGTCTGAAAAATGAAGCTGAACTTACATAACGGTCAGAAATCCTTCCATTTTGATTAGGATTTTTCGCCACAACTCTCGGCACATCTGTATTTGGATTCTCCGGAGTCCAGGCATTTAGGATCTCTGTTGTATAGTTGCTACGGTAGCTATTAAAGATTGATAAACCGGCTTGACTTGAATTGTACAATACGTTTCCTACACTATAATTGAATAAAGCCGATAGACTAATTCTTTTGTAACGAAGAGAATGATTCCATCCGCCAAAGAAATCAGGTTCTGCATTCCCTAATTTTACCAAGTCAGCGTCCGTAACCTGTCCATCATTATTAACATCAACAAACTTAATGTCTCCAGGGCCTGTTTTTGAAGCCTGGTAAATCTTTGTTGGAGAGGCCGCATTCAAGGCATCAATTTCACCTTGAGTTTGGAACAATCCTGCCGTTTTATATCCATAGAAGTAAGATAAAGGCTCATTTTCACGTAAAGGCATTCCGTTAGGCAGTGTTCCTCCATTAAGTTTCTTTAACACGTTTTGATTAAAACTAATGTTAAAATCAGTACTCCAGGTAAAGTTCTTGCTACTGATGATATCTGTGCCTAATTGTATTTCTATACCCTTGTTTAGCACGTCACCAATATTTGCAAATTGATTAGCAGCCCCTGTTTCATAAGGAACAGCAACACTAAGAATCAAGTCTTTGGTTAATTTATTGTAATAGGTAACCGAACCGCGTAGTTTGTTGGCAAACAAACTGAAATCTAACCCTGCGTCTAATTGCTCAGTTGTTTCCCATTTAATGCCCGGATTGGGAACGTTGTTAGGAATTACCCCTCCTGCACCATTGTAAAAACTGCCACCGGTAGTAAAATAGGTTGAATATAAAAAGTCTCCAAAATTGGCTGATCCCGTACGACCGGCTGAAATTCTTAATTTAACATCGTTAATGAAGTTGTATTTCTTCAGGAAGCTTTCTTCCGAAATCCTCCATGCCAATGCCGCAGACGGGAAAACACCCCATTGATTATCAGGTCCGAATTTTGTCGATTTATCGGCTCTACCTGTGAATGTTACATAATACTTTCCTCCATAATTGTAATTTCCACGCAAAAAGTAGGATTCTAAACCACTGATACTTCCTCCACTTAAATTCTGAATAATATTTTCAGCTGACCCAATATTATTTAAAACATCATCATTAGGAAAATCTGTTGAACTGATTTTGGTAAAGCTGCTTTTATCTTGCGTAAAAGAAACACCTGCAACAGCATTTAAATAATGCTTACCATAGAACTTGTTATAAGTTAACGTGTTATCAAATATTCTTGAATTAAACGAATTCAAATTATCTGTACGTGAACCAGTTCTGTTATTTTCTATTTCAAAAGGGTCCCAACTTGGGGTGTACCGTTCATAGGATCCGTCACCAATATTATAAGATAGCGACGATCTCAGCTTAAGTCCGTTTAAAATCTCATACTCCCCATAAAAAGAAGCTAACAAGTTCTTATTTCCCGACCCGGCAATTTGCATTAATTGAGCATAAGGGTTGCTTGACGTACTTTCAAATGGAAATGCATAATTTCCTTTTTCATCATAAATAGGAATATCCGGACGATAATTTACAATATCAGTATAGTAACTATTTCCATTCCCTTTACTCGATGATTGACTATATTTTAAGTTGGTTCCAATTTTTAATTGGTCAAACACGTTGGTTTCAAGATTAGTACCTAAGTTATAGCGCTTAAAACCTGAAGCCATAATAACACCTTTTTGATCACTCAAACCTGCAGAAAAAGAATAAATAGTTTTGCTGTTTGGCGTTCCCCCATTTAAACTTAAGTTCCAGCTTTCTGATCGGCTCACTTGTGTTACTTTATCTTGCCAGTTTGTATAAACTTTCGGATTAGGCTTAAAACCTTCAGGAAGTGCTTCATTATTATTGGCATATGCTTTATTTACAACTGCTATATACTGCTCAGTATTTAGCATCTTATAGCGGTTGGTAAAATCTTCAAATATGCCTGAATATGAAAAACTAAGCGATGGTGTTTGTCCGCTCTTTCCTCTTTTGGTTGTAATAATTACAACGCCATTTGCTGCACGTGAACCATAAATTGCTGTTGCCGAGGCATCCTTCAGAATATCGATACTTTCAATATCATCAGGATTGATAGAAGATAAAGGAGAAAGTTGTATGGTGCGACTGCTTGCATATGCTTCTCCACCTAAGCCACCTCCAATTTGAATCGGCAGTCCATCAATTACATATAAAGGTTCATTTATACCTAAAACTGATGTCCCCCCTCTTATTCTGATAGAAGCGTCTGCTCCCGGAGCACCATTTGTTTTTACTACATAAACCCCAGGTGCCTGACCAACCATAGCGACATCAAAGTTGGGTGAATTCATATTCTGAATGGCTTCAGCTTTAATAGAAGCTACTGAGCCGGTTATATCCTTCTTGCGAGTTTCACCATAACCTACCACAACTACTTGGTCTAAGTTGGCCATATCTTCAATAAGGATAATGTTCAATGTTTCCTCCCGTTGAACAGTTACTTCTTTCTTTTTATATCCAATAAACGAAAAGACCAGTATATCACCCTTGTTAGCATTAATTGAAAACGCACCATTAACATCTGTTTGCGTTCCCTTGGTTGTGCCTTTAATAATTATGGTTGCACCAGGAATTGGCGATCCTTTTTCATCCATTACTGTTCCTTTTAGCTTTACTAAAGTTGATTCTTTAGTAGAAACCTCAATAACACTTCTGTCTTCTTTAGGCTTAATAGTTACCACTTTATTAGTTACTGAATAAGTAACCACCTGATTCTCAAAACATGCATCTAAAGCCTCTTTAATTGTTACTTGACTTAGATTTACTGTTACATTTTTAGTCCTTTCAATAACAAAGTCACTGTAAAAGAAATCATAGCCAGTTTGCTTCCTTATTTCTTTAAAGACCTTTACCAATGGTGCATTTGTTTCATGGATAGTTACATTCTGACCGTAACTGCTTGCACTTATTTGAAGAATTGAAGTAATTAATAGCAAGAAGGTTAGTTTCATAACCAATAAAAATTTGTTTATACGAGCTTGTGGCTTGTATAAGCTACTTGAGTAAAAATTCATAAATTTGGGTAGGTTTTTATTTTGTGAAGTGCACAGTTGTACAATTAACAGCACCTCACAGTTGTTCATTAATAAATTGTGTTACAATACCCAACAGTACTTGGGTTTGATTAATGAATAGGCCTAAACTTATGGTCGGGAATGTTGGCGCATTCTCGACCTTATTATAACCTGAATGTACTTTTCAAACACTCCTGATATACATAATAAGTAATTAAAGCCTTAGAAAATGCCGAGGAACGGCAATGATGTTTAGGGATCTCTTGTGTAAACTTTCTTCATATTTAAATTTGTTTAGGTGGATTGGATAACTTTTATTTATTCTTCACTTTAATTTTGTTTCCTTCTATTTTAAAACTAATCTGATCAGTGGATTCAAGGATTTCAAGCACTGCAGAAAGATTTTTCGACCTCGAAATAACCCCACTGAATGTTTGTTGAGATAATTGGTTTGTCTCGTATTCAATTTCAACTGAATACCATCTGCTTATCGCTTTCAAAATTTGAGTTAAAGGCTGTTTCTTGAAAATAAAATCCCCATTTTTCCAAGCCACAGCCTCTTCAATATCAGCAGGTGCTACGTTAATATCTCCGCTTACTTTATTAATTTGGGATTGTTGGCCAGGTTTTAGAATTGTTGTTTGGTGTGATTTAATTGTTGGAGAAAGCGAAGAAACGCGAACAGATCCCTCTATTAAAGTTGTTCTTACTGTTTCTTCATCTAAATAACCGTTAATGTTAAAATGGGTTCCTAACACCACCACCTCTGATTGATTATTAACCAATACTTTGAAAGGCATTTTGGCATTTTTCGCTACTTCAAAATAGGCTTCACCAGTTATCTCAACTTTCCTTTCCTTGCCTTTAAATAGGTTTGGATAACGAATAGAAGACGCAGCATTTAACCAGACTTTTGTACCATCTGATAAGTTTACCTGATATTGGCCTCCTTTCGGAGTTTGAATAATATTATGCTCTACTGTTAATTGAGCGTTATTTACATCTTGCTTATTTACTGAGTAAACAAGCATTCCATCCTCAGTTTTTGTAATTTTAATTCCTGCCTGCTCAGCAAGTGTTCCATTTACAGCTTCATTTAAATTGATCTTTCTTCCATCAGCTAGCGTAAGTGTTGCCTTATTCCCTCCCGGAGCTATATCAACTGCTTGAACAGAAATTGTATTATTTATTTCCCTTGTATGTTGATATCGGTAAATACCAAATCCAATGCCCAGTAAGATTATAATTGTTGCCGCTACTCCCGTCATTGAGAACCAACTAACTGTCCAATTTAGCTTCTTTTCGATCGACTGCGTTAGTTGTACCTGACTTAGAGAAGTATCTTCAAAACCAATGTGAGTTTTAAGCTTCTCCAGGTTACGCTGAAACTTGATTTCAGATCCATGCCAGGTTAACAGTTCAATTAACTTAAAAGCCTGCTTTATTTCATTAACCTTTTCAGGATGTTCAACAATCCAAGACTCCCAGAACGCCACATGCTCTTGACTCGATTGATGATAATAGCTTATAAACGACTCATCTACAGCAAAATCTTCTGCTTTATAACTATTATAATTCATTCTCTTAATGCTAGTTTTTAAACGCTATATGATATTAGTGCAGTTAACATTCATTTTCTATCAAATTATTTTAAAAAATAATTCAGCTTCGCAAAAAAGCTTTAGCAATCAGCAATAAACCGATTGTGTTGTTCTTTGCCGATTAAATCTTTTTAAACTGAACTGAGGACAATAAAATTGACGAAATCAACTATTTATAACTGATTTACAATAATTTCATTATTGTAATAATTAGAAACAGTATACCCAGGGTGGTAATTATGGTAACGGTGATAAATTGCTTTTTGATAATTTTTAAAGCACGTGAAATTTGGTTGTATATAATGCTATGTGAAAGCCCCGTAAGCTGAGCGATTTCATCATTGCTTAAATTTTCATAAAATCTTAAACGAATTAGCTCAACTTGCGTAGGAGAAAGTTTATTGAAAGCCTTTTCAAGTTTTAGCTTAACACTTTCAGACTCTTGTCGGTTAATTAGGATTTCTTCAAACGATCGTTCGCGTTCTAATTCAGTAAACTTATCACTATGCAAAGATTCCGATTTTTCTAGCTTTGCAAGTTCTCTAACTATTTTCCTTCGTAGATAAGTTTGCAGATAGGTCTTAACAAATTGAACTTCTTTCTGCTTTTCCCTATTGTCCCATAGCTCATAAAAGAGCTGTTGTACACATTCTTCCACTAATTCATCATCAGTAGAAAACCTGCTCCCGTAGGCACATAAATACTTGTAATGAGCCTTGTATAAAAGGATAAACGCCTCTTTACTTCCATTCCTAAACTCATTCCAACTATTCATTATACTTAATACAACAGATTTATGCGGTCACAATTTTAAGGAAATAAAAAATGAAAGCAAATAGAACACCTTAATCAGCACAAAAATCCCTCACTGAACATATTTAATCACCAACTGATTAAATACTTACAATTTTACGAGTTGTATACAATATCATTCATTAGCCAAACTGTATTTTTAAAAGCAGGAATTATCCGAAAACTAATCTTAGTGATTGCTTTTAATGATTCTATCGGGCTAGACTCTATTGAATTAAATAAAGCTAATCAATTACAAAATTTCTTGTATAGGCGCAAATAAAACTATCTTATCAGTTTAATAGAATTAATTTATTATATTAAAGAATCATTACAGGTCAGTTTTTACATCATAACCTATCCATCTATCCTTGCCGCAATCCTGTGATTCACCCAATACATTGAAGCAAATGAAAACATATCACGTCACGTTCTTCGATAAAAGTTAGGGGCCTGGCGATATAGCGAAAGCGAAAAAATGTTCCTAAAAAGCAAATTACCGCATATGAAAAAACTAAATTTACTGCTCTTACTACTTCTATGCAACTTATCATTTAGTGTTGCACAAGATGTATTACCATTTCCTCCTACACCAAGTGCTTCTGTTGCCGGCAGAACGTTACAAGAATCAGTGCATAAGCGCAGAGTTGAATCAAATCATTTGCCGAAGAATGCACCTAATATTGTTATCATTTTAATTGATGACGTTGGGCCCGGCCTGCCTGATACTTATGGAGGAGAAATTCATACGCCGACACTTAGTAAGATTGCCAGTACAGGCATATCCTACAACAGGTTTCATTCTACTTCTATGTGCTCGCCAACACGTGCCTCATTACTAACAGGTAGAAATCATACACGGGTTGGTAATGGACAAATCACGGAATTAAGCAATGATTTCGATGGTTTTAGTGGAACTATTCCAAAAACTTCGGCTACTGTTGCGGAGATACTAAAGAATTACGGTTACAGCACCGCTGCATTTGGCAAATGGCATAATACTCCTGCATCGCATACCACAAAAGCCGGCCCGTTTGACTATTGGCCCACCGGATATGGCTTTGAATATTTTTATGGATTTCTTGCCGGAGAAGCTTCCCAATATGAGCCTACTCTTGTAAAAAACACCACCTATGTAACATTACCCAAAACACCTGAAGAAGGTTATCACCTATCTGATGATCTTGCTGACAATGCTATTGAATGGATAAACAATCACCAGGCCCTTGAGCCTCAAAAGCCGTTCTTTATGTATTGGGCTACCGGTGCAGCTCATGGCCCGCATCATACACTTGCAAAATGGGCAGATAAATACAAAGGGAAATTTGATGATGGATGGGATAGATATCGCGAAAGAACTTTTGCCCGCCAAAAAGCAATGGGTTGGATTCCATCGAATACAGTACTTACTCCAAGGGACTCTACCATGGCTTCCTGGGAAAGTATACCAGAATCTGAAAAACCTTTTCAACGCCGTTTAATGGAGGTATTCGCAGGTTTTGCAGAACAGGCCGACCATGATGCCGGACGTATTGTAGATGTGCTGGAAAAATTAGGATTAAGGGAAAATACGCTAATTTTTTATATATGGGGTGACAATGGTTCAAGTGCCGAAGGACAAATGGGCAGTATCAGTGAACTGCTGGCACAAAATCAAATACCCACCAAGATAGAGGATCATATAAAGGCGGCAAATGAATTAGGCGGACTTAATGTACTTGGTACGCCTAAAGCCGATAATATGTATCATGCCGGATGGGCCTGGGCCGGAAGTACACCCTTCAAAGGCACTAAATTGCAAGGCGCCTACTTTGGAGGTACCCGACAGCCATTAGCAATTTCATGGCCGCAAAAAATTAAGGCAAATAAAACTCCGCATACACAGTTTTCGCATGTGAATGACATCGCTCCAACGATCTACCAGGTACTCAATATAACACCACCCGCCACGGTAAATGGATTTGCTCAAGATCCGATAGATGGTGTGAGCCTGATGTATTCATTTAATGACGGAAATGCAAAAACACAAAAGCCAATGCAATTTTTTGACGTTATGGGCAGCAGAGGCATTTATAGTGATGGCTGGTTTGCCTGCACATTCGGGCCAAGAATTCCTTGGCTTACCGTTAGCCCTGGACTTGCCACTTGGACACCGGATAAAGATAAATGGGAATTGTATAACCTGGAGGAGGACTTTAGCCAGGCCAACAACCTTGCTGAAAAAATGCCTCAAAAATTAGCCGGACTGAAAGAACTCTTTGACATGCAATCAGCCGAAAATAAAAATCTTCCCATTGGCGGTGGATTATGGGTATTATACCATCCGGAAGATGCCATTCAGAATCCAGCCTCTTCTTTTCGTTATGTTGGCTCTACGACTCGCATTCCTGAATTTTCTGCACCTAAGATCGGGTCGAGACCCCATACTATTACCGTTGATGCAGATATTTCCGAAAATGCTTCCGGTGTATTGTTTGCGTTAGGTGCGTTTTCAGGTGGGCTAACCTGTTACCTGGAAAATGGAGTACTTAATTACGAATACAACTTGTTTGAAATAAAACGTACAATGATAAGCAGCAAAACAAAGCTTCCGAAAGGCAAAACAACTATTGAAATTGCATTTAAGCCCAAACCCAGTACTGTCAATAAGGGACTCCACGCAGCAGATATCATTATTACAGCAAATGGAAAGGAAGTTGCAAGAGGAGAAATTCCTACCCTGATCACCTTAGCGTTTACTGCAAATGATTGTTTGGATATCGGGTGCGACCTGGGCTCGCCTGTGTCGCTGGCTTATTATGAAAAAGCTCCCTTTAAATTTAATGGCGTTATCAATACAGTAGATATAAAATATTCTAAATGATGTTCATCCATATGACGGTTTGATAAATCATCTTCATTAAACCGGATTGTGCTTTGCTATTTTCCGTAAAGCACTATTAACATTATTGAAGTTGAACTTCAGTTAATTTTCGACGGAGGGACCTGGACAACTTTCCCGGCAATGGTTGTCAAAAGGGAAATAAAAATAGCTTATGCAGGTTGCATAAGCTATTTTTATTTCCTCCGGCTACTTTAATTCCTAAAACTTTGTACTAAATAGATTTTCTTTGAAATAAAGCAATCTTCAAATTCAAAGACAAGTTTCCATCTGTATATTTTCTAATGGCATTGGCTTCAGTGGTATACATTGCCAACATTTGAATGCGTGATTGTAGATTAATACCCAGTCCAACAGTAAAGCTTTTTGTTGAATGGTAAATCGCTTGTATGCTCGCCAGGTTATGAGCACATTTAAAATCGAGTCCGGCATCCCAAATGTCATTATTTCCCTTTACCATGGTGTAGGAAATTTTTGGCTCCAGGCTATTAAATTCTTCCCCCAACGCAATTTTATAGGATGCTGCTGAATAAAAGGTTGCTCTGTCTACGGTTTTGTAAATATCCTTCACAATGAAGTTCCTGATGGTAGGGACTGCTGCTTGAATATTGAGTTTGTCACTTGTAAAGGCAATTCCAAAATCGCCATCCATAGGGGCTCCCCGTGAGTTGTAGTTCAATAATGAGGGGTCGTATTGATCTCCGTTAACTTCATTAAAGAGCAAATTGTTATATTCAACGGCAGCCGATAAACCAAAATGTAATAATTGCCCACGATCATTCAAAGGCAAATGGTAGGCAAACGATGCTGCAATCCGGGTTTCATTTAACAAACCTGATTTTTGGTTGATTATATTAACACCTACACCTACTCGTTTCCCTAGATAATAATCAGCACTTAACAGCTTATTTACCGGAGCATCTGGCATATCATCATATTGTTTACTGTAAGTAAGTGTAATATTCAGACTTGAATCAATACCTGCCATGGCAGCATTTCCCAAATATTGATTAAAATAGTATTGTGCAGGCACAAAATTTCGCTGTGCAAGAACCGGAAAAACAGTCCCTGCAACCAGCAATAATATTAGCAACAGCTTTTTATTTGTATATTTTTGAATCGATGATTTCATTCTAAAATTTGTTAACTCTACTATGGATAAAACTTATTAATCACGAATAACAGTAATGTATCCTTTATGCAACGTTGTTCCGTTACCCAGATCTACCACATAGTAATAAGTGTCTTCATGTAAAGGAGCTCCGTTTAAGGTTCCATCCCAATCATTGGCGTACCCGGTTTTAGTATAGAGTATTCTACCTGCCTTATCAAATATCTTTACCACACTATTGGGGTAACTCTCAATGTTTTTAACTAACCATTTATCATTATGACCATCTCCATTAGGTGTAATTACATTTGTGGCGTCAAGCATTGGGTTATCGATTACTTCAATAGTGATTTTTTCTTCCACATAACAACCTCTGTAATTAAATCCTTTAACTGTATAGGTAGTAGTCTTCATTGGACGAACAGTTAACGTAGCTGAATTTCTTCCATCAATAATATCCTCAGCATCATCCCATTTGTATTGGGTGGCAGTGCCAGCAGCTGTAAGCTCAATAATATCTCCCTTGGAAATCTTTACTCCATTTTTGGTGGTAATAGAGAGCCATGGCAAAGGATTTACAGTTAGTTTAAATGTTCTGGTTAACTGATCCACTCCTCCATTATCAACTCCTCCATTATCTTTTACTGTTACCGTAATAGTTGCAATGTCGCCCTGCTCTGGTTTTACACGATAGTTAAGTGTAGCTGTCGGACCTGTACCACTAATGCTCAACTGGTCAAATAGATCTTTGTCTGATGAAACATGTAAAGTAATAGTTTGATTACCCTCCGGACCTGCACTTATTCCACTTAACAAAATTGATTGCAAATTAGTAGTACCACAGATTGTCTGGTCTGCAATCGGGTCTAATGTAGGCGCTGCATTCGGAACAAATGAATTGATCGTTAATGTTCCATTAACATAGGAGATCGTATAATTTTCAGCTGAAGCTCCACTTGGAATAATTGGATAATTTCCGGCAGGAGAAGCAGTTGTCGCACTTGTACTAATTAATGGTTGCGCAGTAAGCACTGTATTAGTTTCACCATTAACGAAACCATTATAACTTGCAGTAAAAGAAGGATTGGCAGCGCCAGCATTTTTTGTCGCATTATTTGCAGTAATGGTTAAAGCTGCCTTGCCAACTGTTATGACTCCATCCTGATAGATGAAACTATAATTAGCAGATGCAGCGCCGCCAGCAGTAATAGTATATGTACCCACTGCACTTTCTTTGGTTGCAAGTGTTGTGGCGGTTGCTGGTGTTGAAAAAGTAGATGCATCATCACCGTTTACAAATCCGGTGTAAGAAATCGTCAAAGCCGGATTTGTCTGACCATAAATTTTCTGTTTATCTTCAGCTTTTACGGTTAATTGGGCCTTACTTATAACTAAGCTTCCTTGCTGATAACTGAAATCATAGTTTGAAGCGGTTGCTCCGTTAACAGAAATCGGATAAGTTCCTACAGCACTGGAAGCAGTTGCTGTGGTAGTTATAACCGGAAGGGTTGTAACTGCAGATTGGTCATCTCCATTTACAAAACCTGTATAATCGACTATTAAAGCCGGGTTTTGTTGTCCGTATATTTTATGCTGATCATGTGCTATTACAGTTAATTGAGCTTTGTTTATGGTTAAGGTACCATCCTGATAAACGAAGTCATACAACCATGACTGGCCTCCATTAACTGTAATGAGGAATGATCCTGCCGGGCTGTTTAAGTCTGCAGTAGTGCTAGCAGTTGGCCAGGTGCTTAATTTTGAAGGATCATCGCCATTTACGAAACCGCTGTAGCTAAATGTTAGGCCAGGATTATTCTGCCCATAGGTTCTTTGCTTATCATCAGCCTTAACAAGAAGTGTGGCTTTATCTACTTTTAAAAGCTGTTGAACATTGGGAGCTGGAGAAAATAGATCGTTGCCATCTTGTTTGGCTGTAATTGTAACCCATCCGGCACTTAAAATTTTAATTTTATCACCTTCTACTACTGCTATTGAAAGATTGGAACTTTCATACGTTACAGGTAAACCCGAACTGGCTGTAGCTTCTGCTAAAACCGGAGCAGATCCATAGGTAACAGCAGGAAACGGATTAAAGGTAATAGATTGTGGTTGTTTTAAAGGTTTTACTGTAATATTAAGAGATGTAGCAGGTCCTACTAGCATGCACCAATTGGTGGTTTTTAAAGTTAATACTCCACTTGTTGCTGTATTAGAAAAATCTAATGATACCGCATCTCCCGACCCGTTAATAGTAACCCCAGTTCCTGAATACTCCCATTGATAGGCTATTCCGGGTTGAGCTATACCGTCATCCGGACTATCTGCAACTCTGTACAGAACATTCGTTTGTCCCTGAATCACTTCATTTTGACTAATAACAAAGTTATGCTGATGAGGTAATTCCATGACAGTTAAAACTGCACTTGAACTATTTACTGTCCTGCAACCCGATTTGATAGCACAGCGATATTGTATTCCATTTTCTTGAAAATCAGCGTTAGTTCTGGTTAATTCAGCAGTATTCACCCCAGAATAATTACCTGCATCAGAAAGATCTGTCCATGATTGTCCATTGATATCAGATTTTTGCCATTGATAGGTTAAATTATTACCAGTTGCAGCTACAGAAAATTTCGCATCAGTTTTTTCACAAACGGTCAGATCTCGTGGTTGAAGATTGATAGTAATAGGGAAATTTTTTACATTAATAAACAATGATTGGCTGCTTGAATTTCCATGAGTATTTCGACCAGTCGCACTCAAAAAACCGGAAGTAGCAAATTCTGTAAAAAGAAGTGTAATGGTTTTTCCATTTGGAACAAGGCCAACACCCGAACCGGTATAACTCCAGTCATAGGCTGTTGCATTAATCGATTCTCCTACTTCGTAAACTAATCCATCTTGAGGAGCACACACATCAGTAGATCCGGAGGTAAATGGCTCGGGTGTTAGCGGAACTCCATCTGTATAATAACTTCTACTCAGAGCCGCTGAAGGTGCAGCACCTTCATTAGCCGCTACAACCTGAAAATAATATTTTGCAGATGTATTTAATCCTGTTGCAGTATAACTATAAGAATCGCCTGTGGTAGTTGTTGTGGTTGATTGAATATAGGCAATATCCACAAAATTAATCCCATCAGTTGATCTGCGAACTTTAAACAATGTTTCATTACTGGAATTATCAATCCAGTTAAGTGTTATCGTATTGAAGGTACGACCTGGAAAGGTTAAACTAACAGGCGCATTGGGGACACCTGTAATAGTTGGAGTAAAAGTGTAAACCTGACCA
Source organism: Solitalea canadensis DSM 3403 (assembly GCF_000242635.2). NCBI lineage: Bacteria > Pseudomonadati > Bacteroidota > Sphingobacteriia > Sphingobacteriales > Sphingobacteriaceae > Solitalea > Solitalea canadensis. The sequence continues at coordinate 1,798,264 of NC_017770.1, read as the reverse complement.
TCAGCCGGCTTGGTGTTAATCGAATTCGTTGAAACCGTAGAGCTAATTGTTGGAGCAGAAGAGCTATTTGATAGAGACAGAAATCCCCCAACCGAATTTGCAATAGGTTGGCTGGCTAGAACAATCCCTATAGTTGCCCCCAGGTATCCAACTCCCGAATTATGGATAGCACCTGTTTCTCCGCGGTACAAAAACTCTATATGTCCATCTGCCTCATACAATTTTACCTGGAAAGAAATAACAGGTGCAGGAGCGCCATTGCCCCATCTTACATTTAAATATTGGAGGGTTAAAACACGATTACCTGCTGTTCCTGTTGTTTGGTAAGAAAAATCAGACGGATCATTAAGTCTTAAATCATCCCATAAGGGAGCTAATAATGAGTAAGAATATCCATTGGAAAATCCATTTGAATTAGAATTGTATCCAGTTACCACAGTTCCTTCGGTTAGAACAATTACGCCATTGGTATTGGCTGCTAAAGCAGTGTAAGGCTGTCCACAATAATGAAAGGTAAAGCCTATGGGTATCTTATTAAAATTATCATCATCTCCGGGATTAAAGGGATTTGTTTGAGAATAAGGCATGGTAGTGCCGTTTATCTGCTCAAAAGTTCCTTGTGATGCCGTAAAATCATAATTAGTGACTTTTTGTGCCACTGCTCCAAATTGTAAAAGGCAGCAAAAAAAAAGTAAGTATATTCTCATATCACGTTTTAGTATTGATAAATGGGATTTTGAGGCTAACTATTTTCATAGCATGTGCCCTTTTATAAATAGCTGTGGAAATTATAGACGCTAAATTTTACAGCATATTTCTGCCATCAAAGGTATTTCCAAGTCAAAAGCTATTTATCCGTAGAACTTCTGACTTGAAAAACTACGTTCTACTACTTAGAAATGAGACAAGTCGATTTAATCAATCTGACTTTCAGACAAACGGGAAAAATGGTAGAACAAATAAAAAACCCTCTAAATATATAATTCAGAGGGTTTTGATTTTGCTTATAAGCTTATTATCGCCCTGAAGGGACAATCATTTGGTAAAAACCTTTATCAAGTACAGCATTGAGTATCGCAGATCCAAAAGGATTATCAACAATCCACAACAATCTCCAATCTCATTTCTTTTCATTACGCAAGATGTATGGGCTGTCATTTTAATCGGATGCCCATCTGGAGTATTTCCTGTCATTTCCCACTGATCAAGCCACATAGCTAGGTCATTAACGACAAATGGCGAAAATAGGCTACTGCTCCAATTTCTGTTTTTTTTTAAAATCTTGCATTTTTAACAATTATAGGTTTTTATCAAAAAAAAATTAAAATATTTAGTTTTAAGTTGAAGAAACTATTCAGTAGCCTAACGTTCCTATAATGTAATTTTCCAGTTAATAGCATATGAAATGGATCACCCGTGAACGACCCAAAATTGACCGCATTGCCTGTCCATGGCTTATCAAAAGATTCATCGACAACGAAGCGGAATTTATATATGTTCCTTTTAAGGAGGTGATCGCAAGATCGCAAGAACTAAATGCAATTCCATTTGACGTACCGGATGTAGAGTTTACTCATTATAATGATAAATGTACATTTGACTATTTCCTGGAAAAGTATAAGCTCAAAGACCCATCATTACAAGTGATGGCTCCCATTGTTCGTGGAGCCGATACGGATGCCCATCATTTAGCCAGTCAGGCTTCGGGCTTATGGGCCATTTCTGCCGGCCTTGCTCATAACACAAAAGATGATTATGAACTGCTTGAAAAAGGCATGCTCATTTATGATGCATTGTACAGCTGGGCAAAATACCATCAAAATGAAAAACACACGCAAAACCCTGTTGAATATCTATTGTTAGAAATTTACAACAAATATCTTCATCAAAAAAAGGGGTCTCAAAAAAAGATACCGGATTGGGTAATTGAATTGAAAGAAATCATTCAGGATCAGATTGATATTAATTTAAGTTTAAGCCTGAAGGGGGTTTCAAAAGAGTTAAATGTACATCCTGCCTATTTATCACGCGAATTTTCAAAACATTTTGATGACCTAACTTTTGGTGATTATATCCGAAAACTTCGTATTGAAAAGGCCATTAAACTCCTTGAGTCGGGTAATCATTCCTTATCCCAAATTGCCTATTTAACAGGTTTCTCTGATCAAAGTCATTTTACCCGTATTTTCAAAAAACACACTGGTCAAAACCCTTCTGACTACAAAAAAAGTATTGTAAAAAGTAAAATAAATACAAAAGGTTAAAGGGATTCTATTTTTTTAGCAAAGGGTTAAAGAACTTTGGATAGCTAATATGTTGTGCTATGAAATGGATAACCCGTGAACGGCCAAAGATAGACAGGATTGCCTGTCCCTGGCTCATTAAGAATTTTGTGGATAAGGATGCGGAGTTCATTTATGTTGCCAAGGAAGAGGTGTTTGATAAAGCAGCCGAATTCAAGGCAATTCCTTACGATATACCAGGAGCGGAATATTCTCATTATGGTGAGGAGTGCACCTTTGACTACATCATCAAAAAATACAATCTTACTGACACAGCATTACTACAACTTGCACTAATTGTTCGAGGAGCCGATACCGACAGGTTCGACCTGGCACCGCAAGCAGCTGGACTTTGGGCTATTTCCGCGGGACTCTCCTACAATATTCATAACGATTATGACATGTTACAATTGGGAATGAAAGTTTATGACGCTCTTTATTCCTGGGCCAAATTTGTTCAAAACGAAAAACACACATGGAATCCGAATCTTTAACAACTACGAAACCGACTTATTCGCTCTGGCAATTAGTTAAGTATTTTCTTTACCTGGGCTATGCAGGTTTTGGCGGCCCTGTTGCATTAGCGGGTTACATGCACCGTGATCTGGTAGAAAAACGGAAATGGATTTCTGAAGAGGAATACAAAGAAGGGTTGGCATTGGCCCAATTAGCTCCCGGGCCTTTGGCCGCACAGTTAGGAATTTACCTGGGCTTTGTCCATTATGGTATTGGGGGAGCTACACTTATCGGAATTGCTTTTGTTCTTCCTTCTTTTATTATGGTTGTACTGTTGGGTATTGCTTACAAAATGTTTGGAGGTATACCTTGGATACAGGCCGTGTTTTATGGAGTTGGCGCGGCTGTCATTGGTATTATTGCCATGAGTGCTTATAAACTCACCATTAAATCAGTTGGTAAATTTAAAGTTGAAGCAATTAAGGAAAATTGGCTGCTATGGCTATTCTACCTCATTGCTGCAATTATTACCGTAATTACTCAATCTGAAGAAGTTATGTTATTTATTACAGCCGGACTTATTTATATGATGGTGAAAGCACCTCCTAAATGGATAAAGAAACCTGTTGTTGTTAACTCGGTTTTCTTAGTCGTCTTCAGTGTTGAAAAAGTTGATTGGAGTATTTTAGGTAAAATTGCATGGTTTTTTACCAAAGCCGGAGCATTTGTATTTGGTAGCGGACTTGCAATTGTTCCCTTTTTACACGGAGGGGTGGTTACTGAATACAAATGGTTAACTGAACAACAGTTTGTTGATGCCGTTGCTGTGGCAATGATCACTCCCGGACCTGTAGTAATTACCGTTGGATTTATTGGTTATTTAGTAGCAGGACTACCTGGTGCTATTGTGGCAGCTTTAGCTACATTTCTTCCCTGCTATTTATTTACAATTATTCCAGCTCCGTACTTTAAAAGAATTGCCAAGAATAAAAGCATTAAAGCTTTTGTCGACGGAATTACTGCCGCTGTTATAGGGGCATTAGTAGGTGCTGTTCTTGTAATTGCAAGTCGATCTATAATTGATATTCCAACTGCATTAATTGCTGCTGTTACGGTAGTACTGTTAATTTATTTAAAGAAAATTCAAGAACCATACATTATTGCCATGGCGGCAATCGTAGGTATTATGCTTAAGTCTTTTATTTTATGAACATGTTGATTTAAAAAACAGTTTAATCTACATCAGGATACTATTATTATTATTAGATAGTTTAGCCCCATTACTATTTTTTAACGCTTATAATTTTCGCTGAGCCTTTTTCCACTCCAATAGTTATCTTTCTTTTGTTTGAAAGACTCTCCTGCAACAGATTCAGATTGCTTTCAAAGTTTTCATTTTGTTTATCTAAATGAAATGCTTGTGCCATCATTCCTATTTGTATGATGTATGTGGAGTCAGAATCTGCTATCACTTGTTCAATGACCTGATCTTCGTACCATTGCAGATTGTCTGTCTTTGTTTGAGAACAAGACACTAACAGTGAAAGACTAATAAGCAAAGTAAAAAGGTTTTTCATTACTGTTTTTAATTTATGACATTCCTTATTTTTCATATGTTGATTTATTTATGCAATCTTTTGAGATCATCACAACTAACTATTTTTATGGTAGCTAATGTGTTTTTGGGGAAGAAACTTACAAAATAATGTTGAGAAGCTACCAACCTTTAACTCAATTTTGAAATATTCCTCAGAAAAACATTCTGTAGTTTTTGGGGATACATTTCTATAAAGAGAATTTTCTCCTAATTTACCCCCTATTAATGTTAATTATACCTATTTGATCATCTACCCAATCTATAATAGGGAATCATTGCAGATGGGACAAAACCGAGTTTTTGAGCTAACTTATAGGAACCGACGTTTTCTAGTCGACAAGCCCAAACTGGCTCTAACTGATTTTTTATACAATAATCGATCAATGCTGAACAACTTTGTTCAGCGAACCCCATTCCCCTAAATTCAGCTACTGTTTCAATACCTAATTCCAGTTTGTCATGATGAATTAGTGCTGAAAAAGCTGTTGATGCTAATTCCCCCTGATGTAAAAGACTAAACCCGATACCTTTTTCCAAAAAATCATCTTCACTTTCCCAAAAATATTCAGGAACAACACTCCCTTTCATTGCTCTTAAAATCTGCCGATCTGTTCTTATAATTTTTACACCTGAATAAAGGCTAGTTTTCTTTCTATTTAGATATAGACTCTTATCGAATTTAAAATTGACCCTTGTATTAAGTTCCACTATTCCCTTGTCAAAGCATCCGTTCATTTCATCCGACTTAATCAGATGTCCTTCGAAGAGTTCCTTTAATTCAATATGCCATGTATCAGGAAAGGCTTGCATCCATTCATAGATATCTCTATTGTTATCCTTGTTTAAGGCATAATCCCGAAAGCTTTTATTAAATCTCGTATTCCCACTTTCCCCAAAAAGAAGCGTCATTCCATAAGGATGAATTACATAAAACGTCTTGGGATTTTCGCTATCATCAACATAGACTTTCCCTGCTATTTTTTGTTCAATCACAGATTGGGCAAACAAATTATTGATGGTTATCTCTGCGAGATAAGGTATGGCCTTATAGTAATTTTCTTTAGCTAGAATATTCATCTTCATCAAGTTTAATAAATATTAGTTTTTATTTTTTCATTAGTACAAAATTAATTAATACATAAACATGAGTACAGATACAGTTTTATTAATTTTGATGAGTACAGATAATTAGTTATGGATAAAGAACCATTGTATGTGAGAATAGCCTTTACGTTAGAAAAACAAATAAGAAGCGGTGGATGGAAAATTGGCGAAAAATTGCCTTCACTACGCACTATTTGCACTGAGTATGGGGTTAGCATGAATACATCAATACAAGCATACTTGGAGCTGGAACGAAAAGGTATGATTGAATCAAGACCAAAATCGGGCTTCTTTGTTAGCAATTCATGTCAGTACAGATTAACAATACCTACGATAAGTCAACCAAGTCCTTTAGCCGGGTTGTTGGACACTGAAGCCTTAATTAAGAAAGTCCATGATTCATTAGTCGACCCTTCTATGATTAATCTATCTGTCGGTATACCTGATGAACGATTGTTGCCCGTTGCAAAATTGAACAAGGAGCTTGTAAATGCAATGCGTTCGCTTCAAGGGAGTGGTACAGCATATGAAGACACGCAAGGAAACCTAAAACTGCGCAAGAACATTGCTCGCTGGGCATTTGCTTGGGAAGGAGGTTTAACAGCAGAAGATATTGTTAGTACTTCGGGGGCTATCAATGCACTCTTTTATTGCCTGATGGCTACTACTAAACATGGTGATACCATAGCAGTAGAAAGCCCAGCATATTTCGGAATCCTGCAACTTGCTAAAAGTCTTGGGTTGAAAATAATGGAGTTACCAACCCACCCCATAACAGGTATAGAACCAGATGCTTTGAAAAAAGTGTTACCTAAAATAAATGCGTGCGTATTGGTCAGTAATTTCAGTAATCCATTAGGCAGCTGTATGCCTGAGGAAAACAAAATTGCAGTTGTGCGCATGCTCACAGAGCAAGGCATACCCCTGATTGAAGATGATCTTTATGGAGATCTCTATTTTGGTACAGCTCGTCCAAAACCATGTAAAGCATTTGATTCAGAGGGAATAGTTTTATGGTGTGGATCGATGTCTAAAACATTAGCACCAGGTTATAGGGTTGGTTGGGTAGCTCCCGGAAAATTTAAGGAACAGGTTATTCAATTAAAACTAACACACGCTATTTCTTCCACATCGATTACCCAGGAAGTAATTGCAAATTTCCTGGAAAATGGTCGATATGAGAACCATCTGCGTAGCATGCGTCGCACACTTCAGGGGAACTGTTTAAATTTTATACGAACGATAGGTGAAAATTTTCCAAAAAACACAAAAGTCAATCGTCCCCAGGGAGGATTCACTTTATGGCTTGAAATGGATAAAAAAAAAGATACTTCTGTTTTATATGACAAAGCGTTACGTCATAGAATAAGTATTGCACCTGGCAGGATTTTTACACTTCAAAATCAGTTTCAAAACTGTCTGCGATTAAACTACGGATCAATATGGAACGAAAGCGTAAAACAAGCACTGGAAAAATTGGGCCATTTGGTAAAAGGAATGCGCTGATTAAACCTGAAAGTAACCTTACAAAGAACAGTTTACGAGGCAATTAATCGTCGTCGGCAACGATGACTATGTCTCAACCATTTGCATAATTGAGCTTTTTGTTTTCTGTCGGGGTCGTAGGATTCGTTTATGGGAAGTCCATATCCAGTCTGGTTTTACCAAGCTGTTTAACTGGTATTATTCCGTGTTTAACAGAACATTCATACTTAGCCAACAGTTATATTCTTTTTCTTTCGCCGTACAAATTCATGCATTATAAATTAATTTTGAAGTGTTGCCGGCTTTTACTAATTGACACTTTAATGTTTGCAAATATTCTTGCAAAGCAATAATGCTAGGTCCGTTTTCGGTTATATCACTATCACTAATTAATTGAGGTGTTTCATCTATAAACAAATACAATTCAGGACAAAGTTCTTCCATCTCAACTAATGCAGTAATTATGTCTTGCATCAAACTTTTATTTAAAGAGAGTGTATTCATTGTTTTCTTTTATTTCCTCCTGGTAAAAACATTATATAAAATCCAGCCAACCAGCACAATTCCAAATAGAATAATAAACTTCCAGCTACCACCAAATTGTACTACCTTATCAGAAAGTTCTCGCCCTCTTGGAAAAGAGCTCCTCCGGAGGATGCTGGAGTTTTATTTTCTTTGATGGCGCCATTTACTAATCTAATACTAACGGGTGCAGTTTCTTCATCTGATCATCTTCTGCCTTGAACTTCCATTATAATTCTTCTACAGAATTAATTCATAATCAAACGACAGTTCTGCCCTTCAAGACCCTTATAATTATTGCAACTAAAGCAATAACTAACAGTATGTGAATGAGACCACTTGCATGAAAAGCAAAAAAACCAATTAGCCATCCTATTATCAATAGTACAGCCAGTATATACAATAAATTTCCCATGATTTTAATTTTTAAATTTGCTAATCCTGTTTAACACATTTATTTTTATTTTCATTTACTCATATCCGCTTTTTATAACCGTTACTATCATTTTAAAGCGCTCATTTGCTTTTATACTATTGGGTGAGTGTGCAGGTATAATGATCGATTGCCCTGTCGTTAATAAGTTCAACTTACCATCAATAATTACTTCCGCATTGCCTTCTATTATTTGAGCAAACGTATCAAATGGAGAAATTTTTTCAGTTAACATTTCGCCGGTATCAAATGAAAGTACACTAATATTGCCGGTCGACTTTTTGATGATTGTTTTGCTTACAACCGCATTCGATAAGTACTCTATTATTTCAACAATGATGAGTGCTTTTGATTTTTCAACTTCACCTCTGTCCATTTTCTGTTCTCCTTTACTCACTGCACATAAGCCGTTTGCTATTAATTAAATCTCATCTTAATATACCTTTCTAGCATTTAAGAAATAGCTTTAAAATCTCAAAAGAATAATGAGCCAAAAGATATTGACCCATTATCATATTAAATAGAAATTATAGTTGTTGAATAATTAAATTTAATTCCTCTTTGGTTTTACCCAATTTGGTTTCAATTTTTCTTAACATTTTTTCTCTATTCCCCAGTTCGTAATGAACATCGGCATCTGTTAAAACAGGAAACTTTGCAATAAGCTTAGTTTTTTGTTCAGACCATTTTCTTTGTCCGAACGTTCCTGATGATTTGGTTTCTTCCATGATTTTTATCTTAATAGTAGTTTAACAATTATAGAATAAATGTACCACTATAAACCAACGGGAACGTTACATAACTAAATATAATAGTTACATAATTCACACATTATCAACACACAACGATTCTTTGCGTTTAAAAAGAGATTATTTTTGAAGGACGATTGATCTGGCTGAACATTTGTTTGGGATAGACCGACAGGCTTACCGCAAACTCAAAGAAAATCAATTAAACAACAGAAGGCGGCCTACCTGGTAAAACTGGTAATGAGCAAGCAAATCTACCTGCCCAGACCTGGTGACAAGGAACTATATATTGTTTAAAGAAGGATGAATTAAAGGTTTTGAAAATAGGCCCGGATTTTTTTGATATCCTCAGAGTCAATCAGTTGCTAATACAATCTTTGCGGCGTTACTATCTTACTACCAATAACCATATCAACATGATTTGTCAATATATAAAAATCAACGACTCGGTTATTATGCGTATTCTTAAAAGATTATGAGTTAAAAGGCACCAATAAATTAAAGATTTTTGCGTTGGGAATCTTATTTAACAACCTTCAACAGTCATTTATTTTTGAAATTGGTATTTTTTTATAAAAGTGATGAAACTAACCTCGCTGATGCATCACCAAACTTTTTCAGTTGATTTCGTTTGCTCCAAACATCTAACTTAAGCTCTTTACTCTGTTTAATATCATTTATAAATGCTGTATTCAGTTCCTGATTTAATCTTTTATCATAAACCATGGCATTCACTTCAAAGTTCAAATGGAAGCTTCTTATATCCATATTTGCGGTTCCAATTATAGATAAATTATCATCTACAGTTATTGTTTTAGCATGAACAAAGCCTTTTTGGTATCGGAATATTCTTACACCTGTACTCAATAGTTCTTCATAATATGAACAAGATGCTGCGTTCACAAATTTCGAATCCCCTTCACCAGGAACCAATAAACGTACATCTACTCCACTAAGAGCCGAGCGCTTAATAGCGTCCAAAATACTTTCATTAGGAATAAAATAAGGAGTTGTAATATATAACTTTTCGAGGGCAGAATTAATAGCTGCAAAATAAGAAAACATAATATTTGCAATTGGTGAATCGGGCCCGCTGACAGCTATTTGTACCAAAGCATCATACTGACAGTCCTTCATATGAGGAAATAATTCTTTCGTTATCTTTAATTTACTTCCACTGCAAAAATTCCAATCAGCAATAAATGTTGATTGAAGGCCTGCTACTGCACCTCCCATCATCATCAAATGGGTATCGCGCCAAAAAAGCTCCTTAGGCTTTCCATTATTAAGATAGCGATCCCCTACATTTATACCGCCAACAAATCCTATATTTCCGTCAATGACAATGATTTTACGGTGGTTACGATAATAGATCCGATTGGATAAAAGAAAAAATTTAATACTATAAAATGGATAAATTTCAATGCCAGCTTCCTGTAATTCTTTCTCTAATTGCTTTTTAATTGCATGACTACCAAAAGCATCGTAAATAAATCGAACTCTTACACCTTCTTTAATTTTACGTATAAGAATATCTTTAATCCTATTTCCAATCACATCATCCTCATAAATGTAATATTCCAAATGGATATGGTTTTTGGCTTGTTCTAATTCAGCTAACAGCATTTCAAACTTCTCATTCCCATTAATTAGCAGCTTTATCTTTTCTACCGGATAAAGTGGAGATAAAACCTTATTTAATAAGAATTTAACAATGGGTTCTTTACCTTTTAATAGGTCTTTGTTTTTTTTCAAAAAACTTTCTGAATCAAGAACCTTCTGCTGCTTTGTTGCTGAAAACATCGCTTCATCCTGCTCAATTTTTTTTGTATAGAGTTTTTTCTTACGGAAATTCAACCCAAAAAATAGGTAGATAATAACCCCAGCAACTGGTATTAACACAACAATAAGAAGATACCCTAATGATTTGGCAGGAGTTTTATTATCCATTACTATTTTAATTATTACTGTAATAATTAGTAATACATATAAAGTCAATATGATAAAATAAACAAGTGATGTAATAGACAACATGATCGTAGGTATTTCTTTTCTATAATATCGGAAATTTAATCTGCAACTCGCAAATGCATAAGAACATCTTTGAATAACTATTTTTTCAGTTTATAACATCCGTCCGATTAAACTAAAAGATATCCGCCATCTGAACTCTTTGCCAAGTATTAAATGACGAATAATCTCAGGAGGAATCAGGTTAAAGGTCATGCCATAATTATGTATCATTCAAATAGATGATTGTGGCGAAATTTGTTTTATTCAAGCTTTTTCATTTTACTTTTAGTCTTTTACAAATCTTATTTTTTGAATGTGATTTTTTTTAGAGCCATCATGAACCCACATCCATCATTCATAGTCGTGAATTTATATTCTTGCGGGTTTATTCAAAGCGTATAAATTCAGGACGCTGAATGGGCGTAGTTCTGAATCGTATATTCGGGATGCCTCTGATCTGAATACCGGTTTTTTCCATATCTGAAGGGCCTCCAGGGTAGAGATAAGCCCCTATTTCTAAGGTACGAAACGCGAGACTTTCATTTCTAATGCGTACACCGGTTCCCAGCACGGAGTACAGCCGGTTTCCGAAAAGGAGTTCATCATTGTCTCCAAGCTGCGCTACCTGGGCAACTGTAAAAAAATTAAATTTAAACCCCAATAACTGAAATGGAGCATAGCAATTAGCTTCACCTGTAAGCTTAATACGCTGATACCCATGTAGCAACTCAGAATCATAGCCTATGATGCCCTTTTCAGTGTTCAGGTTAATCGACTTATTAAAATGGGGATTTATTCCGATCATATAGTTTAAACCGACCATGTAACGAAGCTTCCATCGACTAAGGGAGTAAAGTTTAGTGTAATAATCATTTTTAAACTCCATCACCACATCTTCAAACCCATTTCTGAAAAAACCGCCCAGGCCAATGGTTGTTACCATAAAATTGCCCTTGGTAAATATCTTTGAGCGTTCAAATTGTGCTCCTGTATAAATCCGTTCCCTGTTAATCCATCTTTCCACACCTGTTGTTAGTGCCAGATTGTAGCCGCTTGGAATATCTTCTATTCGGCCAAATCCATACACATAACGTGTTTTGAAATAGCTTTGTAGGAAAAAGTTGTATTGTCCGATTACATATTGGCGATTGTTATAAACGGGATCTAGACGGTAAATCTGCTGCTGTGGTTGGCGACTAAAATCAATAAGGCTATACCTTAATGATATCGCTTTGCGAGTACGATTCTCAAAACCTATTTTAAGCAGTTGCTGCACATTAAATGCCCAGGCTCCCCAAACATCAAAATATTTGTAGGCATAGTTTCGATAAGAACCAGCCGATCGGGAGTCAACATCTATGGAGTAATTGTATGACATGGTTAAGCCACCACCTATCCTCACGGTAGGTTTATAGAGTTGCCTGTCCATATGCATAAATAAAGAAGTTTCATAAACCCCAGTATCAATAGGAGCTGCGTCGTTTAATGTGGTATAGCCAATGGCTGCATCCACAAAACTCCCCAACACATTATATTTGGCATATGAAGCAGCCGTTCCTACAGTAGGTTTACGATGCTTGTCAATACTCATTGCCACGTCAACTCGCTGACCTCCTCCCAGAAAATTGACATTGTATAGTGTCACCTTTGAGTTGGCAAAGCTTGCTCCGAATTCAAAAGCATCCTGAGTAATGATTACTACATCGACAGAGTCCTTAGTATGTGAAAGAGGTTTAATAGAAATTTCTGCTGCCTGGAAGAAGGGTAAATTACGCAGGTAATACGCGTTATATGCCATAAGATATGGACTCACTGTATCGTTCTTGCTGAAAAACAATCCTTCCTTGATAACCTTGGTTTTGGTGTTTACGTGCAAAAAGTCCAGAAGATGTTGCAGTTTTAGAATGCTATTATGTTGTTGACGATTTTCCTTTGTGTCTTTGTTAAAAACGTTCACCTGAAGGATAATAACATCACGAATCACCCTACCATGATATGGCCGATATGGTCTTTCACTTAGAACATCATAGGCTGCATTCTTCAATATTTTAATCAGTGTATCTCCCGAATTGCTATATCTTAGTGAATCTATGGTAAAACTCATTTTATTTCCCGAATCGGAAGTAAGTGTGTCATTGTAAAAAGAAAAATTTGTGAGTCCCCAAGCATCGTTAACAGCTTGTACTACGAGAGGAAATGAGCAAAAGAATATGTAAGCAAAAAAAATTATAGGCCGACTTCTGTTATTCTTAAGTTGCATCATAATAAAATATACGCAAATAGCTTGTCCATTTCAAGATCACTTATAAAGCTCCTACACCTTGCATATTGTTGTAATCCAAAGATTGTGCCTATTATATCATTTTAAAGCGTCCGTTTGTAGCATTGGTAATATTGGGCAAGTGCAAGTTTAACTAACATGGCCTATCGACTTTTTAACGATTATTTTGCTTACCCCCACTATATTATTTCAACAATAAAGTGCTTTTGATTTTTCAATAACCTCGCTTCCCTCCTTACGTAATTCAATAATTAATAATTAATAATAATAAAAGGTTCACCCTTTTATATGATGGTGAACCTTGGGCTTGTTTACTTTTTGGAAGTAAGTCCTTTAAATGCTTTGCTTAATTCATACATGTCATGATCGAACTTTTGCTTAAATGACGACCAATCACTGTTATTATATTTGTAATCGGTGATTCGCTGGCGCAGATCATCGTTTTTAGCTTCCAGATCTTCAATTTTTTTACTGTATCGGCTACTTGCCTTGGCATTGCCTTCTTTAGCTTTTGATTTCATTTTTGCTTTTAAATCGGCAATATCTTTATCATTACTCTGAATTTTTTCCTGGGCATCTTTCTTAAACTGTGCATAGTCTAAAGAATCTACATTATTAGCTAAAACCCGAACGTCCCGGGGCTCAATTATTTTTAATAAACCCTCTCGGCCAAAGGCCAAAACACTCAATCCCGCTATAAAACCTATTATAATTAAGGACATAATTAACTTTTTCATCTTATTAAATAAGTTGTTAAAAAACATTCATTGAACCCGCTATTGCCTATGCCTCTAACTCAATATACCTTTGTAGTGTTTAAGAAATAGCTTTAAAATCTCAAAAGAATAATGAGCCAAAAGATTTTCGACTCATTATCATATTAAATAGAAATTATAGTTGTTGAATAATTAAATCTAATTCCTCTTTGGTTTTACCCAATTTGGTTTCAATCTTTCTCAACATTTCTCCTCTATTACCCTGTTCGTAGTGAACATCGGCATCTGTTAAAACAGGAAACTTTGCAATAAGCTTAGTTTTTTGTTCAGACCATTTTCCTTGTCCGAACGTTCCTGATGATTTGGTTTCTTCCATGATTTTTATTTTAATAGTAGTTTAACAATTACAGAATAAATGTATCACTATAAACCAGCGGGAACGTTACATAACTAAATCTAATAATTACATAATTCACACATTATCGAGACCTACTATGCCCCGTCTTTTATGTTTTAATTGTTTAAAATAGGAAGGAGTTAATCCGGTGATTCTTTTAAATTGGTTAGAAAGGTGGGAAACGCTACTAAAATGCAGTTTATATGAAATTTCTGTCAAACTCAGTTCATCATACACCAATAATTCTTTTACCCGTTCAATACGATGGATTATAAAGAATTTTTCAATGGTGATACCTTGCACTTCAGAGAAAAGGTTAGCTAAATAGGTATAATCGTGATTAAGTTTTTCGCTTAGGTAGTCAGATAGGTTTATTTTCAATTGTTCATCGGTGTAATGAACAAGTTCGATAATTAAACTTTTAATTTTCTCAATGAGTATACTCCTCTTATCATCCATCAACTCCAGCTCATATTTTCGCAACCCTTTGTCGAGCTGTTTTAGTTGTTCTTCAGTAATGCTCCCCTTAATTTCAACTTCACCTAATTCCAATTGAGAATAATTCAAACCCAGCTTTTCCAATTCGGCTTTCAATATCATTTTACAGCGTATACATACCATATTTTTGATGTGAATTTTCACTGAGTATTAATATTTATCTTCATTTTAATGAATTCATATAAATGTACAAAAACAATAGGATTGATGATTTAACTTCATTTAAGCAAAGCCTTAAAAAGGAGATGTCTAATTTAAATTCCTTTAGCAAAAAGTCTTACAGGCTATACTAAAATTCTACAGCTAATAATAGTTTTGAAATGAACATATTTCCTTGTTTTACTGCCATATATGGATTGAGGAACATCCGAAAGCAGCTAAAGAAGAGCATTTATCAAAAAACAGATTTGGTATTATTTAATCAAAGATGCTAACGATGATGAAACGTTAGCTGATTTAATAATTAAATACTTTTATGAAATAGTTCAAATGGAAATCCCTCAGCAAATTAATGATTTTTCAAATGCAATTTTAGAAGAAATCACAAATAAAGTAAAGAAAAACAAGGTATTTTCAGTGGGTGATTTAGATGAATTAAGGTTCGTTTAATACAAGAAGAAAAGGAGAGAAATACGATTAAAGACTTTTTCAAATTACGTAAAAGTATTCATTACATCAGTAAAACATGAGCCCATTAATTAAGATAAATCGGCTCATGTTTACATTCCAAATTTGAAATTGATGCAACCAAATCATGAATAAACAGGTTTAAATGATAATAAGTTCTCCCAGGACTTCATAGGTAGATGTTGCCCTGATCAATGATTAGTTGATGATCAGGGCTTTTTATTTCAAAGAATTAATGGAATTAAAGTACCTAAAAGAGATCATCATGGGCAATTAATTCCTGTTCCAAGGATGTTGAATTAAGGAAATAGCCTTAGAAGGCATATTCCAAAAGAGGCATGCTTTTAGATTGACTATATTCAACAAACTTAAAATCAATCAATTATGACAACGACACAAGAAAGAAGTAAATCTTCATCAAAAAAGTTGGGAATGAATAAAGTTGACAAGATGACTCATGATATGAGCAAGTCAGAATTTCATCAATTTTTCATAGACGAACTAAAGGATATTTACTGGGCCGAGAAGCATTTAGTGAAAGCCCTTCCTAAAATGAAAAAAGCATCCACCTCATCGATATTGGCAACAGCATTTGATAAGCATTCACAAGAAACCATGGATCATATTTCCAGATTAGAACAAGTTTTTGACTTATTAGGTGAAAAAGCAAGTGGCAAAAAATGTGATGCAATGGAAGGTCTTGTTTCTGAAGCAGAAAGTATTTTAAGCGACACAGATAGTGGAACAATGGTAAGAGATGCTGGTTTAATATTAGCAGCACAAAAAGTAGAACATTATGAAATTGCCACTTATGGAACTCTTAAAGCGTTTGCAGCAAACATGGGACATACTGAAGTAGTGAAACTTTTGAATGAGACCCTTGAAAATGAAAAAGCTACCAACATTACTTTAACTAAAATTGCAGAAGGTTATATTAACCAAGAAGCAAGTAAGGAATAACCAATTATCTAATCAAAATGACCGCCAAGTTGAGAAGCGAAGCGGTTTTTTGTATTTTTTAAGAGATGTTTTTATCCAAAATGTGCTTTAAGATCGTCATATTAGTTCTGAAAATGAGGTAATGACTGCCCTAAGAACAGCCTTAGTTTGATGAAATTCATAATAGGATCATGAGCCTAAGCTTCACGATCTTTTAAAACGGTAATTAGTTTGTTTAAAGACAATCCTTGTACAATTATAGAAAATAATACTATAAAGTAACAACCGGAAAGTATACCTTCCTTATAAGGCGAATCTGGCAATGATAATGCCATTGCAATAGAAATACCACCACGCAGGCCTGCCCAACTAAGTATAAATAAGTTATTGAAATTAACTTTCCCTAGCAGGAAGAGTGCCGGTAACGATACACTTATAATTCTGGCAATAAGGATTATCATAATTGCAAAAAGGCTTAGCAGCCAGTATTCCCTTAAAAAAGGCATGGCTACCATCTGCAGGCCAATCATGACAAAGAGGATGGTATTGAGTACTTCATCTATAAGTTTCCAGATTCTCAGGAGGAAATCATCTGATACTTTATCTTCATGAAAGCTGTTGTTGCCTATGATAAGGCCCGCTGTTACGGCTACAAGCGGTACAGAAGCATGAAAATAACCTGCAAGCATTGAAATGCCTAATACTAGGGCTATGGATATAAGCAAAATGGTCTGAAAATCTTTAATTGATTTAATCAGCATATACCCAACATATCCAATGGCAAGCCCAATAACGATTCCACCCAAAACTTCATGGATAATCAGCCCTGCTATGGTATTGAAACTAATAACTACACCAGGTTTCTGCACCAGTTCCAGTAGGAGTATAAACACAAGCAATCCAACTGCATCATTAAAAAGGGATTCCCCGGCAATAACAGTTGACAGCTTTTCCGAGATTTTAGAGCGTTTTAGAATTGATCCCACAGCTATGGGGTCAGTCGGAGAGATCAGAGCTCCAAAAATAAAACAATAGATCAGTGGGAGGTTGATGCCAAACAAACCTGCAAGGTAATATAAGAATATCCCAAACAAAAACGTTGAAAGCAGAACTCCTAAAGTGCTTAAAGCAAAAACGGGCCATTGCTGTTTCCTTAATTTTTGGTAATCAAAATGCAATGCACTGGCAAAAAGTAGGAAACCAAGCATTACATCAAGCAGGATACTTGAAAAATTCATGCTGTCCGATGCCTCTCTGATCTTAGCCGCGAGTTCGTTATTTGTTTTACCGACAATTACAATAATTACAGAAATCACTACGGAAATTGCCACTATGCCTATGGTTCCCGGAAGCTTGATAAAGCGCTGGTTGATATAGGAAATCCCTGCACTTACAAGTAAGAGCAGGGTTATAAGTTGTAGTACATCCATAAAGTTTCTTTAGATTTTCAGAAGGTTGATAATGTATTTTTACTCATTTTGTCTCCCTCTATTTTTCTAGCACGATAATGCGATTGCAAAGCAGCAAAGTGGAGTCTTCAATATACGGAAGGCCATATTCATTGTTAATTAATAATGAAATCTGTTGTTTAAATTTTTTCATTTTCTATAATTAATCTCAAATTACTAAAAAAGCACCGGTGTTAATCACCGATGTCATTACAGGGCTTAAATACTTTTAATAGTGTATTTCCTATATTGCAATTAAAATCGTTACAGATCCAATGTTAGCTGTTTTATCCTATATTTTGCCAACTATCACAGTCTCATCAAACGACTCAACTAAGTAATGAATAAGAATGCCTTAAGAGTATTTTCGAAGAATTTAAAAGAAGTGGGTAACCCATCAGTAATTAAGGAAAATCTTGCCAAAGCTTATTTAGGATGATGTAGGTTTAACCTACTTTGGTTGGAGTATTAATGAAAATCAGTTCATTGCTTAATATTCCCTAATATCTTTAATCTCATTATAAGCATTCGTTAAAATGACATGTTGTTCATGCATAATGACAACACATTCAACAGTTATTAAGTCAATGAGAGGGAGAATTCTACTTTTAAATTAGCCCAAGTTCAGGAAAGCTTACAGATCTAGCAAACTTAATGATTCCTAACTCTTCTGGATCATCATCAATTAATAGACATGTGATTGGTTCGATCATAGCCTAAATGAGAAAAAGTTTGACGTTTTGGTTGACTATTGAAGTAATAAAATAGCAAATAAATTAAAAAGGCCGATCGTTAAGTAAACAATCGGCCTTTATATCTATGAAACCAATGGTAATCTTCTTCAATTTAAGTCTCTAATATTATTTCCATAGGGCAT
The DNA here is from genome assembly GCF_000242635.2 of Solitalea canadensis DSM 3403. Taxonomy (NCBI): domain Bacteria; kingdom Pseudomonadati; phylum Bacteroidota; class Sphingobacteriia; order Sphingobacteriales; family Sphingobacteriaceae; genus Solitalea; species Solitalea canadensis. The sequence continues at coordinate 1,779,840 of NC_017770.1, read as the reverse complement.
CTGTAGTTTTATTAAAAGTTAATCATTTATTTTTTTATGATTAACCTTTGATATAATTAATAAATTGCTGAATATCAGTTAATTTGATTAAATTTAAAATCAATGCTAATTATTTTTTTATGACTAAACTAAAAGCTGCTTACTTAACATTCGGGATTCCACATACTTCAAAAAAGCATTCGTGGGAAGGGAATAACATCTTAAGAATTACAGTTGTGATATACTTGATTAATGGTAAGTTTTATTCGGCAACTTCAGAACATAGAAATTCCCATATTCGTGCTGGACAGCTAATTCATATTGGTCTTCGTTTCCCAGATGAATCTATTTCGGAAATACAGCAACATAATATATTTGAATTTTATGTTTATTTAGAGGCATTTGATGGATATCAAACATTAAATATTGAAACTATGAATGATACATTCATAGTTGATGGAATGAGAATAACCTTAGATAAAGATACAATTTCATATAATTCGTCTCATAAAAAACAGTTATTCGAACATCGTATTGAATATAAAGAAGAAATTGTTTTAGTTTTTGAGGATAATACTGTTGTTGCCTCCGGATATAATGATCCTAAAGGACACCTAATTATTGATGGTGGCCCAAGTGAAGTTAAATTTAGAAGACCACCTGAACCAAACTATTTTCCATTCCAACCAACATTAAAAGAACCTGTAGGATAATTAAATAAGCTAAAGCATGTAGAAAACTTAAAGGTGGGTGACTTAATAGGTCATTCGATTGATTCTGAATTCATCAATCAAAGGATTGTCAAAAAAATGGGTTTGATTCTATTATACAAACATACCAATGACTTCACTAAAAAATTACACAATGGAGTAATGTAGGCCTAGCAATTATGGCAGTGAACACTTATATCAGCTTTGAAGGTGCTTATTCATTCCCTCTGTCTATAAAATTGCTGCTAGAGCCAACTGGTTGGTTTATGGTATGGATATCTCTTGACTTTTTGTTTTACGCTTTAAGAACACTCAAAAAAGAAAGACATTATTATAAGGACTATCAGAGGTGAACATTCACTTTTGAGGCAGCGATTAATGAGGTACTCCCTACAAATTTGAATGTCAAATGAACTACACGTCGCTTTACTGAAAGTACACCCTAAGTACGACTGGGACTTTGATGAAAAGGATAAGATAACCAATTGGTTAAAATCTTATTATATTAATATAACATTTACATACGTCAGTGGAAGTGCTAAAAATGAAATTTTCAGGTATTTGTTTGACAAAAGTAATGCATTAGTGGTCATGGGTGCTTATGGACGAAATTCGTTATCATACCTGTTTCAACCAAGTAAAGCCGATTTGCTTATCAGGGGTGTCAATTTACCCATCTTTATCACTCATTTTTAATTAACAAATCATGAAAAAGATCATCGCTGCTTTTGATTGTCTCAGATTCTCTGAAAGTACTTTGGAATATTCTATATTCCTTAGCAAGCAAGAATCAGCTCACCTAGTAGGTGTATTTCTTGATGATTTTACCAGGCGAGGATACAATGTATATGAAACGGTTGTAAAGAAAGGCACTCCTATAGAAAAACTAAAAGAGTTGGATGAAGCTGACCAGGTAACTAAACAGCTTTCAATTGAAAAATTGGAAAAGGCATGCCAGCATTCGGGAATTAATCATAGCGTACATCATGATTATAACTTTTCAATTCGAGACCTGTTGCACGAAAGTGTTTTTGCCGACATTATGATCATCAACTTTAATGAAACCTTTTCAAACAAAACAGAACCTCTTCCTACTCATTTTATTACTGACTTGTTAAGTGATGTACAATGTCCTGTTTTATTAGTTCCCAACAAATTTAAGCCGATTGAAAAATTGGTACTACTATATGATGGAAAACCTTCTTCGGTTTATGCAATAAAGATGCTCAGCTACCTGCTTCCATCTTTAAAGTCCCTCGATACAAAGGTTATTACTGTTAAATCACGTAAGGAATCACTTCATATACCGGATGGCCGATTAGTTAAAGAGTTTATGAAACGACACTTTCCGGATGCTAATTATACAGTCTTAACCGGTTTACCGGAAACAGAAATTGTACTAAATCTTGAAAGTGATGAAGAAATTACTTTAGTAACATGTGGCGCTTACCGGAGAAACCCTGTCTCAATGTTTTTTAATCAAAGTATGGCGGATGTATTAATGAGTGAAATAAAGGCACCTTTATTCATTGCACACAATAAATAGCCAACTCGTCAATGACAAAAAAAAATACAGGAAAAAAAACTAGAAGAACTTTTAGAAACAGAAAATAAGCATTTACAGAAACTTAATCAACTTGTCCTGGATTCGATGCATGAGGAGGCGTTAAGCCGCCCATTTACTCCGTATCCCTTCATTTTACTGAACCTGCTTTTATCATGTCTGGCAGCATTACAAGCTCCTGTTATTATGATGAGCCAGAACCGGAAAGAAGAAAAAGACCGGCAGCGTGCACAAAACGATTACCTGATTAATTTAAAAGCTGAAATAGAAATCAGAAACCTTCATCAAAAACTCGACCTTTTAATTGTTGAACAAATGCAAACACTGTTTGACATTCAAAAGACACAGGTAGAACTAATGGAAGATATAAAAGCTACTCTTAAGAATAGAAATTCTTCGGTAAAAACATAAATGCTTAGTATTATGGAAACTTATCATATAGGATTTTCAATAGCAGCACTTGTAACAAGACTTTTTCTCGGAATTATATTTGTCAGCCAGGGATACTCCAGATTATTCAAGGTAGGCAGCAAACATGTTGCTGATTTTTTTGGAGAACAATTAGCAGGTAAAAACTACCCTAAGTGGATACTATCCTTCAGTGCTTATGCAACAAGTATTTCTGAATGTATAGGTGGGATACTATTGATACTCGGACTCTTCAGAGGCATTGCATTATCTTTACTAAGTATTGACATCTTACTGGTGACCTTGGCATTTAGTGTTATGCAAACAATTGTTGATCTTGAACACATTTTCCCCCGTCTATTATTATTATTAGTCTTGTGGCTGATTCCTTCATCAGTTGACATTTATACACTCGATGAATTGTTAAAGTATGTATTCAATATTGACACAATGATATTCTGATGATCCACCCTAAAGAATGTCTCACCTACCCTTTCATGTATACATGGCTACTAAGTTGATGAAAATCATTCATCCCTTTGATTAAACTCATAACTACAGTGTGTATATCAACATAACTTTATACTATAAACATAAATTTTATGGTCATGAAAGTTATAGTCTTCAGCACCAGAGAATTTGAGAAGAAGTATTTGATCAGCGCAAATACTACCTCATTAGAATTAGTGATGGTTACAGAGTCATTATCACTCAATACAGTCCATCTTGCAAAGGGAGCTGGTGTGGTTTGCATTTTTACAGGCGATGATGCTTCTGCCCCGGTTCTTGTTAAACTAAAAGAGTATAATATAAAATACATCGCCGTTAGAGCCACAGGTTTTGACCATGTCGATCTTAAAAAAGCAGCAGCATTAGGAATAACTGTTGCAAATGTTCCTGACTACTCCCCTTTTAGTATTGCTGAGCACGCAATAGGTTTGATGCTTGCACTAATCAGGAAACTTACGTTGGCTTATCAACAAACTCAGCGATACAACTTTAAAATTGATAATCTGTTAGGTTCAACGTTACATCACAAAACGGTAGGAATTGTTGGCACCGGAAAAATCGGAAGTGCTGTAACCCAAATTTTAAGTGGTTTTGACTGCAACCTGATTGGCTATGATAAGATCAGGAATGAACAGCTAATATCGAAATATCAGCTGCATTATGCTGATTTAAAAACACTATGTAAAAACTCAGATATTATCACTTTACACCTACCATTAAACGAACGAACAGAATACCTGATCAACAAAGAAATGATTGACTTTATGCGCCAGGGGGTAATGATTATAAATACGGCACGTGGCGGCATAGTTAATACACAAGATATTATTGAAGGTATAGAAAAAGGTAAAATTGGATATTATGGGGCTGACGTATATGAACATGAAAAGGACGTGTTCTTTTATGATCATTCAGAAAAAAAGGTTAATGATCCCTTGCTTAAAAAACTATTGAGTTATTCTAATGTACTCATCACTCCGCATCAGGCTTTTGCTACCAAAGAAGCCCTTAATAATATTGCGGTAACTATATTCAAAAATATTAATTGCTGGGCTTTACAGCAAAAAGGGCCTCATGAACTTCATCCTGATCTTGGTACAGAGAACGATAATATTGAACAAGAATCCCTTAATCTGTCTACGTAAACTACTATTTTCATTTAAGAACTATATGACCATGACTACTTTAAGAATTGATAACAATGCAACTGTAACGGACCTGCAACGTAATTTTAACAAGGAATACTCGTATTTGAAAGTCGAGTTCTTCCGGCATCAGCATGAAACAAAAAAAGCCTCGCCTAAATCGGATCAGATAGATTCAAAAGATTTATTAATTAACTATTTAGCAAATGGCAATTCAAATACAATTGATATAAGCGAAGATCGGACTGTTGCAATGGTAGAAAAAGATTTTTGGGAAAAACTAGGGTTGTCGGCTCAAATATTCCGTAAATCGGGTAACCTATGGATCGAAACATCATTAACAGACGATTGGACATTGTCTCGCCAAAATTATGAGGGTTTTCAGTTAAGTGCAGATGCCATTAAACATAAATCATTAGATGATAGAATTGAAGAAAACAGGATTGACAATGAATGATCAATCGGCAAATCAAATAAGCCGCACAGTGTTTTTGATTCTGGTACTGTTGGTAAACCAATAACATTAACTTTACCTAAGTACATTCCATTATATATTTATGTCTATCATTATAACAAAAGCCTCCGGAGAGAAAGCTCCGTTTTCGGAATGGAAACTTGAACAGTCGCTGAGTCGGGCTGGAGCCACAGATGTAGCAATAAGCGCTATTATTGATAATATAAAAAACAAGCTATATGATGGAATAAGTACTAAAGAGATCTATTCAATAGCCTTTCAGCTGTTAAAAAAACAACCGCATGCAATTGCTGCAAAGTATAACTTAAAAAGAGCTATTATGCAGCTGGGACCTTCCGGTTTTCCTTTTGAAAAGTTTTATGCAGAAATATTAAAACATCAGGGATACAGCACATTTTTAAATGTCATTGCGCACGGACATTGCATTAACCATGAGATCGATATAATTGCGAGTAAAGACGATCATTATTACATGCTCGAATGTAAGTTCCATAACCAGGTTGGTTATATGTGTGATGTAAAAATTCCACTTTATATCAATTCAAGATTTAATGATCTGATAAATCAAGCTATTCCGTTGAATAATAAAACAATAACATTTGACCAGGGATGGGTGGTTACCAATACAAAATTCTCGCTTGATGCTATAAAATATGGGGAATGCATGGGATTAAAGCTAATCAGCTGGGATTATCCGGCAGAAAAAAGCATCCGAGAAAGCATAGACAGCAAATCTCTTTACCCAATTACTTGTTTAACGACATTATCAGCAGTTGAAAAAATGAAATTACTGGAAAATGGCATCATACTGTGTAAAGAAATTTGTGCTGACCATACCATTCTCTCATCAATTGGCATCAGTAAAACAAGGTTTCAAAATGTAATTAAAGAAAGTAGTGAGGTGATTGGTTCAGCCTGATTGTAATCAGCTCAAAACAATAATTTTTTCAGCTTTTCCTTCTCCAGGATAATGATCCTTCCATCATTGATATCGATTAACTTTTCATTCTTAAAATCGCTTAATGTCCTGATAAGTGATTCAGTTGCAGTACCAATAATATGAGCCAAGTTTTCCCTTGACAAATCGATCTTTAACTTGTCGTTCTCTAAGTCCTTAAATTTTTCGGCAACCTGCAATAACCCATTAGCAACCCTTTTGCGAAGAGAATTATAAGCAAGCGTTAAGAGTTGTTCTTCCTTCTCCAATACATTACGAGTTAAAAGTTTAATAAACTGTCGTGCTATCTGGTTATTCGTATTTATCAATTGCAGAAAATCCTTTTGAGGAATGTGAATGAGTTCCGAATCTTCAATTATTTCAGCATTTTCCATGTAAAAGCTTTCTTCTAAGATTGCGGTATATCCCAAAAAATCGCCGGGACCGTACATTCCTGTTATAAGTTCTTTCCCATCCTCACTTATTTTGTATGTTTTAATTTTTCCCTTAATAAGAAAAAAAATATTAAGCGGTCGATGGCCATCCATGTATAATAATTGCTTTTTCTTATACCAAAAATGTTCATAATCCTGATCTGTAAACTGAAAACCTTCCACACCATTTACAGTCTTAAAAAAATCGGATAATCCTTTCTCATCGTTAGTATATTCCTTTTTAGTCAAATGAGATTTCTTTAAACGCATGTCAACTGCTTTAAGCAAATCATGCTCATCAAAAGGTTTGGTTAAATAATCATCTGCTCCCAACTCCATACCTTTTCTGAAATCAAATTTCTCCGACTTAGCCGATAAAAAGATAAAAGGAATACCAGCCGTTTCATCATGTTTACTAATTAGATGCAGTACACCATATCCGTCTAATACAGGCATCATGATATCACAAATAATAAGATCAGGAATCTCCTTTAATGCCAGTTCAACTCCGGTTTTGCCGTTATCGGCAGTTAACACGCTATAATTTGACAATTCAAGAATCTCAGCAGTATTTTCTCTTACTTCCTGGTTATCTTCAATTAACAAAATTTTGACTTCTTTATTCATGGTTGACCTGTGGAATTTTAACAGTAAAATCTGAGCCTTTATTAAGCTCACTTTTTATTTCAATACTGCCGTTCATCATTTCGAGGTATTTAGCAATAATGTGTAAACCTAACCCAGTACCTTGCACATTAATAGCATTTTTAGCTCTGAAAAAACGTTCGAACAAATGTTTCTGGTCTTCTTCTGAAATTCCAATTCCGTTATCTTTCACCTTAAAAATAAAATATTGGCTGGTATTTGAGCAGGCAACTTCTATAACTGAATTTTCAGAAGAGAATTTAATCGAATTAGAGATTAGGTTAACGGCAATATTTTTAAAAAGCGAACAATCAATAAATACTTTTCCAGTAAGGTTGCACGAATAAACTATTGTTTGTCCCAATTTTACCAGTTGCTGCATATCTTGTATTACCGACTCCATTTCGATGATAAGGAATTCAGCATCCACCAACTCCGGTTTGGCTTGAACAGAACCCTCTTCTAACTTTCCCAGTGATAAAAAATCTTCAAGAATGCTTTTTAAAGCGGTAACTCCACTTTTAATGCGTTGTATATGTTTTAGCCTCTTCTCACTTTCATCACTTTCGTTATAATGCTCAATCAATGATGCAGATGATAAAATGGTACTTAAGGGTGTTCTGAACTCATGAGAAGCCATGGTTACAAACCGTGATTTTAAATCGCTAAGTTCCTTTTCTCTTTCCAAGGCATCACTAACCTCATTTTTTGATTTTTCAAGTTCAGCAAGTGTCTCTTTTAACATTTTTGTACGGTCTTCAATCTTTTGTTCTAACTCTGAATTCATTTGCTGAATTCTATCATTAAAAGATTCCAGCTCTTCTTTTTGCTTTAAAACAATTGCTTCGTTTCCTTTCCGTACGGTTATATCAATAATAAAAGCAACCACATTCATATCACCATTGGTATTGTAATAGCTCAGACTTACTTCTACCGGAAACTCATTTCCATCCTTCCGTTGTGCATATAAATCCCGGCCGCTACCCATTGGTCTGTTCTGCGGATTTTTATAAAAATCATCCCTGAATTTGGAGTGGTTTTGATGAAATTTTATCGGAATCAGCAATTCAACAGGACAGCCTATCACCTCTTCTTTTTTATAACCAAACTGTAATTCAGCTTGCCTGTTAAAGTTTATAATTTCACCGGTTTCATTAATCAATACAATTCCAATTGCTGCAAAATCAAAAAGAGCCTCAAATTGACGATTCTCGTTTCTTGTACTATATAAGTTATTCTCAATTTTCATTAATTTTTAGAAATGTATATAGTAAACACCTATCAAATTAAGAAAAATGCATCATATAATTATTAATGTAAGTTTAGTGTTTTTCAAACCTACCCACTTTCTTATCTAAGCGAATCCGGTAAACGACCGCTACTTTATAGGTTCCCAAACCATGAGAAAGCAATATCGATTCATTCTGAATCGAAGGCAAAAAATGCTTTATCAGTAATTGCATTGCAGCATTACGGTCTTCATTGTTATGGAGCTCTTCATATTCTCCCCATGCAATTACAGATCTCCAGCTTGCTGCGCTCTCCACCTCCTCCACTTCAAAGCACACCTGTGGATTTTGGCGCATCATTTTAATTTTCATGCCTTCCTTTGAATGTGCATAAATATACGTTCCGTCAAAAACATAACTTACCGGAACTATATACGTTGTTTCATCCACATGGCAGCCAATACGCCCTATGGTCTGACTTCTAAGTACCTCGAATATTTGATCATCATTTAGCTCACCTATCATAGTCTTAATTTTTATCACATATAAACTAAATTTACCATCCTACCAGATCAATTAGCATGACAATAATCAAGTATCCTTGTGATAGAAATCAGGATATAAATTGAACAAAATAGAAACTTGTTTCTGCATAATTATCGCTGCTTGATATAAATCAACCATTTACCTGATATTGCTCATAAAAGCAGAACCACAATGAGGTTAACTTTATAGTAAACAACGTATTACTATGGTTACTTTCATTAAACAATTTAAGGATATCACACTAAATGATATTGCGTTAGTTGGAGGTAAAAATGCATCATTGGGTGAACTGATTATACATCTTACTCCACGTGGAATAAATGTGCCTGACGGTTTTGCTGTAACAGCTGACGCGTTTCGTACTTTTATTGAGTATAACCAGTTACAACTGCCACTGCAGACTGTAATGCAACAGCTAGACAAACAATCATTCTCCAATCTTAAAGAAACCGGATCAGAAGCCCGGCAACTCTTCTTAAAAGGAAAGCTACCTCCTGCAATCGCTCAGGCAATAGTTGAAGCATATCATCACCTATCGGGAGCATCACAAATTGAGGTTGCTGTACGGAGTAGTGCCACGGCGGAAGATTTACCATCGGCAAGCTTTGCTGGACAACATGAATCCTATCTTAATATCAGAGGGGAGCAAGCGCTTTTAAATGCAGTACAGCAATGCTTTGCATCCCTGTATACAGATAGGGCTATAAAATATAGAATAGATAAAGACTTTGCGCACCATAGTGTGCTACTGTCTGTAGGTGTACAAAAAATGGTTCGCTCGGATATGGCATGTTCCGGTATAGGGTTTACATTGGATCCTGAATCTGGTTTTCGTGAGCTGATCCATATATCAGGAGTTTGGGGACTTGGAGAAAACATAGTACAAGGAACTGTAACGCCTGATGAATATTTTGTTTTTAAACCTACTTTACTGAAAGGCAAGAAAGCCATTATTCAAAAAAGATTAGGAGAAAAAGCAAAAACCATGATTTATGATGAATCGGAAAATTCAACAATCATCAACACCGACACCCCCTTAGCAAAACGGGACCAGTTTGTTTTAACAGATAATGAGGTTCACAAGCTGGCTAAATGGGCCTATAAAATAGAGGAACATTACCAACGGCCAATGGATATAGAATGGGCCAAAGATGGCCTGACAAATGAGTTATTCATTACTCAGGCAAGGCCTGAAACTGTACATTCTCAAGCTGATCACCAACAAATTATAGAATTTAAGCTTAACGGTAAAGGCAAGACAGTTATTGAAGGAGTAGCGATTGGAAGCAAAATCGCTACTGGAACAGCCCGAGTATTAAAATCAACCAATGAAAGTGACCGATTAAAGGATGGGGATATAGTTGTAACGGATATTACGAGCCCCGACTGGGATCCAGTTTTAAAAAAGACTGCGGCCATTATTACCAATAAAGGAGGACGCACAAGCCATGCCTCAATTGTAGCCAGAGAACTGGGTGTTCCTGCTATTGTAGGAACAGGTAACGCTACAGATAAAATTAAAGATGGCGACCTGATAACAGTTTCTTGCAGCGAAGGTAAAACCGGATTTGTATATGCTGGAAAAATTCCATTTGAGACGAAAATAATCGATCTGTCATCCGTTACAATGCCTAAAACTACAGATGTGATGATGATTGTAGGAGACCCTGAAAAAGCGTTTAAACTTTCCTTTTATCCAAATGATGGTGTTGGATTAATGAGACTTGAGTTTATAATAGCTAATTCTATACAAATTCATCCAATGGCACTGGTTAAATTCAATGAGTTAAAGGATGAAAATGTAAAAGAAAGAATTGAAACACTTACTCATAATTATGCCGATAAAGAAAGCTATTTCATAGAAAAGCTTACTGAAAGCATTGCCACCATTGCTGCAGCCTTTTATCCAAAAGAAGTAATCGTTAGAACAAGTGATTTTAAAACTAATGAGTATGCTAATTTGATTGGAGGTGTTGACTTTGAGCCCAAAGAAGAAAATCCGATGATTGGTTTCAGAGGTGCATCACGATATTACAGCGATCTGTATAAGGAAGGATTTCGTTTGGAATGTAAGGCCCTAAAAATGGTTAGAGAGGAAATGGGCCTGGAAAATGTGAAAATAATGATTCCGTTTTGCCGTACCGCTGAAGAAGGTGAAAAAGTTGTTGCTTTGATGCAATCCTTTGGATTAAAACGCAATGAAAATCGCTTAAAAATCTATGTTATGGCCGAAATACCCAGCAATGTATTAGATGCCGAGAACTTTGCAAGAGTTTTTGACGGTTTTTCGATCGGGTCAAATGATCTTACTCAACTTGTTCTAGGCATCGATAGGGATACCGCACTGATCGCTCCACTTTTTAATGAACAACATCCTGCTGTAAAACAAATGATCACAATGGCAATCGACAAAGCAAATGCTTTGGGCAAAAAAATCGGTCTATGCGGACAAGCTCCAAGTGATTATCCAGAGTTTACCCGATTTCTCGTTGAACGGGGTATCAGTAGTATTTCATTTAATCCAGATGCACTATTAACAGGAATTAAAAACATTAATAATGCTGAAGCTGAATTAATGCTTCAGAATAATAATTAATTGAATCAAAAAATAAATTTATCATGAAAAAGATAGTGTTGATTTTTGATGGATCCAACTTCTCAGAGGCTGCATTTGATTTTGCCTGTCATATGAACAGCATGAACCCTGTTTTGTTGACCGGTGTTTTTTTGAGCAACAGGGATTATGCAACCGCTTTTCAATATGGTTTTGGAGGTGGACTGGTTTTTACTGATTGGGGATTAGGAGAAGACGACGAGCAAAGAGCAAAAATAAGCATTAAACGCTTTGAGGCGCTTTGTTTAAATAACGGTATTGATTTTAGAATACATAACGGATTAGGAGCTTATGCCTTAAGTGAAATAAATAAAGAAAGCCGGTTTGCCGATCTGGTTATTATTAGTAGTGATTTGTTTTACAAAAATGTAGGAGGAGAACAACCAAATGAATATATGCGATCGGTGTTACGGGATACGGAATGCCCTATAATATTAGTTCCTGAGGAGAAATTTCATTTTCCTTCGAGTATAATTTTAACCTACGATGGCACAGAAGCATCTGTATACGCAATTAAACAATATTCGTACCTGTTTCCGGAATGGCGCCAGAAAAAAACAGCACTTATCTATCTGGGTAATGATTCAATACCTGACCAGGTGTATATTGAGGAGTTGGCAGCAAGACATTTCAAAGACCTTACCCTATTCAAATTCGGAGCAAATGCGAAATATGAATTTATGTCATGGCTTGCAGGTCAGAAAAATCCCTTACTGATAGCAGGTGCATTCGGTAGGTCGGGTTTGTCGGAATTCTTTAGAAGGAGTTTTATCTCTGAAATTATTATGAATTATAAAACTCCTGTTTTTATAGCACATAAATAACAATGAACAAAGATGAAATAGTACATATATTAAATTTTTATTTCAGGGATTTCAGGAAACTCTTTGATAAACTGATTGATGAACCCGAATCAGAAAATGTTTATAGCTTATGGAAAGAATTTAAGCAATTAAGGGCCTTTTTACGCATTGTAAACATTGAATCGGCCAATGATTCTACATTAAAACTTCCTAATGAAATGAAAACTGTTTATGGTTATTTAGGAATCGTTCGGGATTTGCAATGGCTTGAACACAAAATTAAGAACATTAACCTTTCAGCAAATGAAATTAAGAACTACCCTAATCAACTAACAGAAGAGCTTAACAATTGGAAGTTGAAACTACATCAGGCTATTCACAAAAATCCATTGCCTGATGCAAAAGAGGAATTGCATGAGCACTTACCTAAGAGTATTCATCAGACAACAATTGAAAATTTCATTCAGGATAAAGTAGCAAAAATTAAACTATTGCTTGAAAACAAAGAACAAGAAGATAACCTGATACTTTTGAGGAAGAATCTTCGAGACATTTTATACAATATTTTCATATTCAACCAAAAGCTTGGCAATGGGTTTCCTGTAAAAATCTGCTCCCAAGCTAAACTTAAAGAGATTGAAAAGGCTGCTCTTGATCTTGAATATTATGATGATCTGACAACTGCCATTGATTTATTGCAGCCTCGTCATTATGAAAAGTTAAGTGATACTGAAGCCGATTTTTTAAAATCAGTGAGCAAAAAAATAAGAAAAGAAAAGAAGCAATTTAAACCGCTTTTAATGCACGACCTGAATTCACTTAATAATCTGTACCTACCTTCTCACGCATATAGCGCAAAGTAGGTTTGCAATAAAGTTTATTTACTTGTAAATTATAAGAATTACCCTAAGTACTTATTATGAAAACGTTTCTGAACCGAACCTGGTGGTCGTTGTTAATCAGAGGGATTTTAAGTATCATTTTTGGCATTATAGCCTTCAGCCTGTCAGGCATTACCTTAATATCACTTCTAATTTTGTTTGCGATTTATGCAATTGCCGATGGGATCTCAGCTATAGCGGTCTCGCTTCAGCATAAAAAGACTTCTGAAAATTGGAATTTTATGCTTGTTATAGGAATTGTCAGTATGGCGGTTGGAATACTGACATTAATCTACCCTGCTTTATCAGCAGTATACCTTGTTATTTTTATGGGATTTAGGGCACTGTTCAACGGAATACTCGAGCTAATAGCAGCCATAAGATTAAGAAAGGAAATAGAAAATGAAGCCTGGCTTGCTTTAAACGGAATCATTTCGATGTTGTTTGGACTTTGGGTGATTGTAAATCCGGGAGCGGGAGCCTTAGCATTAATTTGGTTAATAGCCGCCTATTCTGTCACAATCGGATTCATATTAATTATTCTCGCTTTTAAGGCAAGGTCATGGAGTAAACAATTACTTATTTAACTACATATAGCAGAATACTTTAAACAAACAGCTTTACTAAAGTATGTCGGTAATATCAGCTACTATATTGCGTTATCTTCAAATAACTGTACTAAGCACTCTTGTACTTTATTTTGGTAAGACCTTATTTATTCCACTTTTTTTTGGCCTCTTAATAGCCATTATTCTTTATCCTGTTTGCAGATGGTTAGAGAATAAAAAGTGTACTAAAACATTTGCAATCAGCATTTCAATGTTGATTTTATTCAGTGCCTCAGGCTTACTCATCTGGATACTGATTTTGGAAGCAAGAACTTTTCAAAATGATCTGCCTTCACTGATCGGGAAGGTCGAACTTTTACTTTCTGATATTAGCCTTTGGCTCAACGAAAATTGGAAAGTAACAATTGATACCCAAAACAACTGGCTTTCAAATTTCATTTTTAATATAAGTAAAAACATTTGTGGGTGCTCTTGAAGAATTGGTTGGGAAAAGATATAAAGCCGACCTTCATTCTATTTTAGAAAAAACGATCAAAACTTATTTCAATTATGTAAAAGGGATGATTGTAGTTTACATTATTGTAGGTGTACTCAATAGTCTTGGCTTGCTATTGCTGGGGATTGAGCATGCTATTCTGTTTGGAATACTAACTGCAATTATGACAATAATACCCTATGTTGGAATTATAGTCAGTTCATTACTACCTATTTCAGTGGCATGGTTAAGTACCGATTCTCTTTGGTATCCTTTAGGAGTAATTGCTGTTTTCGGTTTTGTACAATACCTGGAGGCCAACCTAATCTTCCCTATGGTTGTTGGAGCTCAATTGAATATTAATACCTGGGCGTCAATCATTGCAATTATTATAGGCGGTATTTTATGGGGAGCATCCGGAATGGTTCTGTCACTTCCGCTACTTGCAATTCTGAAATTACTAAGTGAACATATTAAGGACTGGAAAGCTTTGAATATTCTCCTTAGCAGGTAAATCATAATAATTAGTATCAAGAACTAACAATAAATCCATGTCATCAATTGTAACGATCACCTTTAGTCCCTGCATCGACAAAAGTGCGACTGTAAGTTCCCTTGTACCTGAAAAGAAATTACAATGTAATGATTTGAAACTAGAGCCTGGTGGAGGCGGCATTAATGTGTCGAGAGCAATTAAAAAACTGAAAGGAGAAGCTACAGCAATTTTCCCTTCAGGAGGATATACAGGCAAATACTTTAATAAATTACTATCAGATGAGTCCATCACATCTGTTATAATTGAAGCTAAATGCGAGACCAGAGAAAACATCATCATCAATGATCTTAGTACCAATCAACAATACCGATTTGGAATGCCTGGCTCACCACTTTCTGAAGATGAATGGACCGCTTGCTTAAAGGCTCTAGATCAGTTTAAAGACCTGGAATTTATTGTGGCCAGTGGAAGTCTGCCTCCGGGAGTTCCATTGGATGTATATGCTCAAATCGCAAAAATTTCAAAACAAAAAAAAGCGAAATTAATCGTAGATACATCCGGCGATGCATTAAATCACGCTGTTAATGAAGGAGTTTATCTTTTAAAACCCAATCTGGGCGAAATAAGTGCTTTAGTGGGCAAGGAAGAGTTAGATACTGATATGCTGGATGATGCAGCTAGGCAACTAATAAAAAAAAGAAAATGCGAAATTGTTGTAGTGTCAATGGGAGCTGCCGGAGCTAGATTGATAACGGGAGATATAGCAAAAACGATTATTCCTCCTGCGGTTAAGCGAAAAAGTACTGTAGGTGCCGGTGACAGTATGGTTGCGGGAATCGTACTGAGTTTATCAAGAGGAATGGATCTTTTGTCAGCAGTACAATATGGCGTTTCCTGCGGAACTGCTGCCACTTTAAATGCAGGAACTGAATTATGCAGGCTTGAAGATGCAGAGAGACTTTATCATCAAATTAAATTTAATAATTTCTGAAGCCGATGATTACTCCTATCAAATTTAAATCAACTCTGGAAACATCACTTGGGGTGCGATTAAGCTTGGTGTCTTCCTGTAATGCTTCAGGATTCTTTTATTGTCATGTTAATAACTGTTTAATACTTTCGCAAACCTTAAATCTTGCGGTAATTATAACTACCGAAGGTTTAGTTCAACATCGGCTTGTGGCCATTTCAAGTGCGGCGCTTTCTGGTTTTGCAATGGTGGATAGTGAAGCGCTCTGAAACCTGCAATAGCAACAACCTACCCGTTAGCAGTAATTGACCGATAGAACAATTCAAATATTTTTTAAGCATCAAGGTGACTCACAAACAACAATAAAAAAATACCTTATGCAAACAACAGAAAATAGATTTTGGCAATTCGACACCAACTATTGGCTACAGCAATTAAATAGTTCAGAGCAAGGATTATCACAAGTTACAGCCGACAAAATCCTACTTGAAAAAGGACTTCATCCTAAAAGTAAATCAATTTTCAAAAAAGATATTTTACTTTTTGCAAGCCAATTTAAAAGTCCACTTATGCTCTTACTTATTGGAGCAGTTATTATATCGGCATTCCTTGGCGATACATCCGATGTATTTATTATCTTCTTCATTGTTTTATCAACCGGATTGCTCAGTTTTTTTCAAGAAAGAAATGCAGGGAAAGTAGTTGAAAAACTTCAATCCTTAATTTCCTTAAAAGCGACTGTATTGCGAGATGGACTGACACAGGAAATTATATCAACTCAAATAGTGAAGGGCGATGTAATTATTCTAAATGCAGGTGATATGCTGCCAGCCGACTGCCTCATTATGGAAGCGAATGAACTCCATGCCAACGAATCCAGCTTAACAGGTGAATCCTATCCATCAAGAAAAGAAGCATGTGTATTGGATGAACTAACAGTGCTTGCTAAAAGAACAAACTGCCTTTGGGAGGGAACTAATATCGTAAGTGGTCATGCAAAAGCATTGGTCATTCAAACTGGTGGAAACACCATATTTGGGAGCATTGCATTAAGTGCATCAAAAACTATTGAAACCACATTTGAGAAAGGCATAAAAGATTTTGGTTTTTTCCTGATGAAAATCACCTTAACATTAGCCCTATTTATTCTTGTTGTAAATTTATTAAATCATAAAGGTATAATCGAATCAGCACTGTTTGCATTAGCGTTGGCAGTGGGAATGGCTCCTGAATTATTACCAGCCATTACTACTATTGCCATGAGTGCCGGAGCAAAGAGATTATTGGAGAAAAAGGTGATTGTAAAGAAACTGAATTCTATCCAAAACCTTGGAGAAGTAAATTTATTATGCACCGACAAAACAGGCACGATAACAGAAGGAGCTATCAAGATAGCAGGCTTGATAGATGGACTAGGACAAGAAAGCGAATTTGTAAAGCAACTGGCTTTTTGGAATGCTTCTTTAGAAACAGGATATTCCAACCCTATTGATAAAGCGTTAAAACAACTGAAACTCGATACAATTTTTTTTTCACAGAAAATCGGCGAAGTTCCTTATGATTTCATCCGAAAAAGACTGAGCATTGCCATAAGCAATGAAAAAGAGAAATTACTCATCAGCAAAGGAGCTTTTTTACAAATACTAAACATCTGCTCAAAAATTAAATTGAGTAATGAAAGTGTTGAAGATATCTCAGCATACAGACAAGAGCTAGAAAAAAAGTTTGAACAATTTGGCATCAATGGTTTGCGAGCCATTGGCATTTGTTACAGAAATATTGATACAATCAACATATCAAAAGACCTTGAAACAGATATGATTTTTGCCGGTTTTATTCTGATGAATGACCCGGTGAAATCAGGTATTGAAGAAACAATTAACGAACTGCACAAACTCAAAGTTGGTTTAAAAATAATTACAGGCGATAATAAAAATGTAGCCGAATCCATTGCCATTAATATTGGAATTAAAAATCCTGTAATCATGACTGGTAAAGAACTTTTCAATACCAGTCCCGAAGCATTAAAACAACTGGTAAAGAGAACCCATATTTTCGCTGAAGTAGAACCACAACAAAAAGAACGAATCATCTTGGCTCTCAAACAAACTTATACAGTCGCTTATATGGGCGATGGCATCAATGACGTATCAGCAATAAGCGCAACCGATGTAGGAATATCAGTTGAGAATGCTGTAGATGTAGCCAGAGAAGCAGCCGACTTTGTGCTTATGGAAAAAGATTTGATGGTATTGGTCGATGGCATTAAAGAAGGAAGAAAAACCTTTGCCAACACAATGAAATATTTATTCATCAGCACGGGCTCTACTTTTGGTAATATGTGCAGCGTTGCTGCCGCTTCTTTGGTCTTGCCATTTCTACCCATGCTTCCCAAGCAAATACTCTTAACAAATTTTCTTACTGACTTTCCATTCTTGACAGTTACAACAGACAACGTAGATAAAGAACAATTGGAAAAACCAGGTAAATGGAACCTGAAACTCATTCGTAATTATATGATTGTTTTTGGTGTTCATAGTTCATTATTCGACCTTGTTACCTTTTTGATACTTTACTATTTAATGAAGGTTAAAGAATCTGAATTTCAAACCGGTTGGTTTATTGAATCAGTTCTTTCAGAGCTTTTTATTGTTTTCATCATCCGGACACACAAAAACTTTTTCAAAAGCAGACCGGGCAAGTATCTTTTTATTTTTAGCACTATAGCTTTAATACTCACAATCGGGCTTACTTATTTACCCTTTTCAAATGACATTGGTTTGACACCATTGCCAATGATTAATCTGGGAGCCATGTTATTGATTGTTGCAGTATATATCATTACAGCAGACCTATTGAAAGTATGGTTTTTTAAAAAATATCATAGTGCATAAATCAGATAGAAATAATGATCCAAAACAACTACTAAAATAACCCAGCGTTCAAAAAGTTGATCCCAAAAGTTCAGGGAAGCTTACAATTTGTTTTGATTTTAGATGATAGGAGAAAAAGAAAAAACCCTCTAAATCATATAATTTAGAGGGTTTTGACTTTGCTTGTTAAGCTTGTGGTCGGGGTGGCAGGATGACCTAACACCAACACAACTACATATCTATCAAATACTTATAGCAAGTTAAAATAACTCAACTCACTAATAACTCGTAAAATCAAAACTTTGGTCAAAAGTAGTTAAAAAATCATTTCAAAGTTGACATCAATTATTTTCTTCTGTAATAATAACTCCATCGAAATCATACAATTTGATTACTCCAATGATTTTTCCATTTTTAAAATTACCTTCTAACTTTTTTTACCATTTTTATAATAGCTTTCGAAAAGCGGCAAATGAGTGAATATTGTGAAGCAAAACTGAAAAATTTATTCCAAGTCAATAAGCAACAAAACCATCCTTCCGAATGGTTTTGTTGCTTTCTTTTATTGGATTGTTAGTGCCATTGGCCAGACGGAGTTTTCTGTTTCATTAGTTGTTGAAAGTGACGCTATCGGTTAACACCTTCAACAACGGGCTGCTGCAACAAAACCACTCTTTTACAGGTGGTTTTGTTAAGTTTTATCACGTATTCATCGGGGTCAAGTTCCTCGGTTATAGTTGTAAGTATCCACGTTAAGACTTACGACAACGATTAGGCAACCCTTGACAGTATTTCGCACGCGTTGCAAACGCGTGCGAGCGGGTGGCATTGCTCTGTAGCTGCAGTACTTGCATTCGTAACACACCTTAGCCGAATGTGGAATTAATTAAAAAAATAATATGCTAGCAAAACAATAACTGCCAACAAAATTGAAACCCCGGCATTAAAAGTAATTGACTCATCTAATAAATCTTTAAAACTTTTTTTTACAAAGAAAGATCTTATTAATGCACCAGGATAACTTAATAGATAATAGATTAAAAATTCAATGATAGTATCCATAGTTTTCTTATTTAATTTGTTCTAATGCTTTATCTCTTGATACTTTAATTGCTTTTTTTGTACCATAATCTACAACTTTATTGATTGCTTTATTTACAAAAGGTATCTCAGTTACAAAAGGTGATTTAACTGGTATAAATGTTAAAAGTACATTTGAAGATGATTTTAACAATTCAATATCATTTTCAGTTGTTGAACTCGTAGTTCCAGGATTTTTAGTTGGAACTAGTTTCCAATCAACTAGTCTATAAGGGACTCTACTATAATATTTTCTATTGTAAGCCAAACCTTCATGGGGCCCTTCGTTCCAAACAACTACTATTTGATTTCCAACTATTGAATACAAAGTGGTTCCCAAAAGAACAAATGAGCTCGCTACATCATTAGTAATTTCCTTTACTTTTTCTTCTACTTGCTCGCCTGTGCTACTAGATGGAGCATCTTCTTTATTCTTTTCATTTTTCTTCTTTTCCCTATCATTATTAGTTTGAGATGTATTTGATGAGCCTTCAGTTGATTGTTGTTGTTGGCTAATACCCTCCGAAACGGACCCTCTATCTGTAGGCGGGATGTATATACCATTTTCATCATATTTATTTCTTCCAAATACATCCTTGTCAGCCATTCCATCCGGATCTATAAACCGAAGTGGATTATTTTTGCCATAAATATAGGGACTATTTCTTTTTGACAATTCTGCCAGTGGATCTACCACATTCCACCTGCCTAAAGTCGGATCATAGAAGCGAGCACCATAATCCAGCCAATTGGTTACATCCTGTTCTTCCTTCCCATTGTAAAGATATCGGTTTTGAGGAGATGGCATCGAATTGTTTGTTAGGCTCATCCGCATACCGAAAGCATAATAACTGTCTTCTTGAAGTACCGAACCATCTTCATTGACCGTTACCCGTACATTACCCAGGTGGTCTGTCAAATTATACCGGTAGATATATGGACTCGTACCGTTCCGGTAAGCCATGCCTTCTTCAGTTTGCAGAAAATCAATCGACCCGCCGCTATATTGGATACCGTTATCATACTCCAATGAATCAATGGTTCCTCCCGATATTCTTCGCAGCTTCAGTCCTCCGGCATCATACACATACCGAATCGTTTGGGCACCTTTCTTAATCAGGGTTGGCAGATTCAGGTAATTATACAGGATCGTATCCAGTCCTGCATTATAGTCCCGGGTCATATTGCCGTTAACATCGTAGAAATATTCTTTCGGTTGGGTTTTACCGTTCACAAACCCAGCTGCGGAGGTTCCTTTATCCTCTACTGCTGTTAAACGATTACCGCTATAGGTGTAAGTCAGTGAATCAATCACTGTACTAACAGAATTGACAATAGACCTGCGGCTCAGTTTTTGAATATTTCCCATTAAATCATAACCATCGATTCGCTCATTATAACTACCTCCAGCTGTACTTTGGGCATTCATCAGACGATTCAGCTTGTCATAGCTAAAGGCATAACTTTGTAGCAGGTTCACCTTAGCTCCTTTCCAGTCTATCCCCGAGATATTGCCGTTGTACTGCGGATCTGTTCCGTTGTCGTACTTTAAAGTCAGGCCGAACTTATCGGTTCCCATTGCAGCCGGGTCGTTGATCTTAGTCAGCCAGCCGCGGATGTTGTAATTGTATTTAACCGTCTGCGTGTACGTATTGCCATTGTTACGGGAATTAAGCTTTTTAGCCACCTGCTGGCCCAATTCATTGTAGTCATAGGCCGCAAGGATAATCCGCTGTTCGCTGTTGACCTTTTGCAAGGTGCGTTTCTTACGGCCCATGTGATCGTATTCATACCAGTTGATTAGGGTAACAGCATTGCCGTTGCGCCCGGTATGCACCCGTTTTACCACAAGCGGCTGACCTACAAAACTGTACTTGGTATTGATCACATCTTTACCACCCACATAATTCTGGTTATGTTGCTGGATCACCCGACCGTCCTTATCGTAATAATTCACCGTCCAGAGGAAATCGGCGCTACCCAATACATTTACCTTCGTACCGGTTAACAGGCCGCGAACCATATCACTTTTGGTGTTTAAGGTATCAGTTTGATACGGATAGATACTCGCCTGAGGAAACGAGTAATCATCATAATAATTAACCGTATACAGTTGTGTTACGCCACTGGTTGGGAAGGCTACATTGGTATAGTCATTTCCGATGGGACGGCTTTCCCATAAAGTGGCGACGGCATTCACTGCTGCAACCATCTGGCTTTGGGTTACTACGGTTGCATGCACGTACTTACCTGTATTGGTAACCCTGCCTATCGCATCGTACTTAGTATAAGTCCATTCTTTTGCTGCCCGTTGGTTGCCATCTTGGGTTAGTACCAATTGATCAAGTTTGTTGTACACTAGGTATTCCCAGTCCTTTCCCGGAATCTTCTTCTCTACTACCCGCTTACGACCATCATAATGGTAACCATACATCAGATCTTTGAACTGAGCATCAGTTTCGACAAAGCTGCTTACCGTTACTGCCGGAGGAAGTACGTAGCGAAGGTTACCGAAATCGTCATATGCATAATAAGTTGACAATGTCTCAATTGTTCCCTGCGGATTTTTGTTATAGATACGCTTTAATACTACCCTGCCTAGCTTATCCTTGAACTCTTCCATCTTTCCAACCTGACCATTAGCTATTTTCCAATTTTCATCCATCAGCGTTATCTTGTGTAGCTGACCAACTCCGTAGTTAGTCGTTCCGGTAGCACCATTAGTGGTAACCGTCCACCGTTTGGCTTCTGTGGCTGTATTGGTGCCGTATTCGGTCTTTATAGTATTACCTAGTAAGGTGCTGCCTCCGATTGCATCTTTCAGCACCCGGAAAGCTTTACCCGGAGCACCTTGTTCAGTCGCTCGGTTTAAAGGTGAAGCTTCCAGCATGGTTTCCGAAAACGGAAAACTGGTGGTATCAACGGATTGGGTGGTAAGCTTATAATGTGCCCACACACCTTGTCCGGCTGTTAAGGCATTGCTTCGATAAGCGCTTGTGGGACAATCTGGCGAAACATAAGGAAGGTACGTCTTTGTCTCCCTACCAAAAGCATCATATTCCATCGGTTGCACCAAGTCGCGCTTTTTCGGACTTCCCTGTACTGTAACGACCTGCAATGGACGACCAAGGCCATCAAAGTATTGAACCTGTTGGTTAACATCCTCTACAGATAATCCAGAAACCAAAGTCGGGTCGGTAACTCCCGATCTACGAATAGTATGGGTTAAGATGTAGTTCTGATCCTGTGAAGTTTGTTGCTGCAGCACCGTTACCATGATTGCGCTGCTGGAAACAGTCCCATAACAACCGTTGGTTACGTTTCTGCGATAATAGGTTGTGGCTGTCAGGGTCGGTGCTGAATAGGTTGCCGCAGTAGCTCCGGAGATATTTGTCCAGGTGCTACCGTTCGACGAACTCTGCCACTGATAGGTATAAATGCCATCCCCT
The DNA here is from genome assembly GCF_000242635.2 of Solitalea canadensis DSM 3403. Lineage (NCBI taxonomy): Bacteria > Pseudomonadati > Bacteroidota > Sphingobacteriia > Sphingobacteriales > Sphingobacteriaceae > Solitalea > Solitalea canadensis. The sequence goes on along the minus strand of NC_017770.1, from coordinate 1,757,048 downwards.
CCAGAAGGAGATGTTTGAGTGAAGGGTGTTGGACTAGAACCCGAACAAATCGTTTGGTTCCCGCTAATTGTTCCTGCTGTTAAGCCTGAACCAATAACCACATCTAAACAGGCAGACTCGATGTAATACTCATCATATGCTGTCACTCTTCCCGAGGTAGCTCCACAGTTCCACTTTACCTCTATCCAGCTACTATGATTTGCAACGATTTCACCGTTTTCTACATTGAAAAAATAAAACGAAGCACCATCTGAGACATAATAATTATAAACAAGCCCGTCAAATACCTCACTCTGCCCAATAATATAACCGATAGCCTTTCCTTTTGAATTGCCGCTTAAAGTCTTTGAAAACCCATTAAAACAAAGCAGTATACTTATAAGTAATAATGAAAAACGATTCACTAAATATTTGAATTTCATAGAAATATTAGTTTAAAAAACAACCAATCTTTGTAATACTCATTACTTGTCTTAATGTTTATAATTATAGTCTAAGACTTTAATGATATTACCATCCTGATCCTTGGTGCATTTTAAGCGGTGATAATCATCATACTCATAATACATCGTTTGACCCTTGATGTCGGTAGAACTTGTCATACCTACTAATGGCTTGTAACTGTAGCTGCTCATGTGGGCTCCTGCCGGATAGAGTTTAATGTCATCGATCAGCCCGGATCCGTAGAAACTAACTGAAGTAGCGTTAGTAAGGGTACGCTCGTAACGGGTCCAGTTATTTAGCGATTGGGTACTTACCGGCGTGCCTAAGGTGCCTCCGGAAATGGTAAGAGATACCCCCTGTTTGACCCAGTAAGAAAGTAGGTAAGTCTGGCTGGTCGTTAAACCAGCTCTTGTAATGTAATCGGATGCCGTTGTACTTAATGTATAACATTTAGTGCCAATAGGAGCGCTCAGGTCTGTGGAGATACGTCCCTGGTTAAAACTCATATTACCTTTCCCCTCAGCTTCAAAACTTGTATGCGCTATTGTTTGCAACGGTGCATTGATGCCCTGTGCCACCGGGAACTGATTAGCATAATCCCATAAGTAGCTAACCGTTGTCCCGTTAGTAACGGTATACTGACTGAGGTTTCCATAAGAATTGTACTCATCAAACGTTAGCTTTGCTTCGAGACACGGATCGTATACCAGAGTTTCTGTGTTGTTACTAAGGTTTGCTTTTAGTGGTACGTAACTGCTCTTTAACAGAGGCTGCTCCAACACTGATGTATATTCCTTGTAGGGAAGGACGGTGTACTCAGGTGTACCGGTTCTGTTAATTTGCCAGCCTTTGTATCCGGTAAAACTGGCAGAGAGAACTTTTTCCTGACCAGAGATGGTAATGGTCTGCTGGGTTTCCAAAGGCTTTCCGATCATATTTGATCGAACCATAAAGCCTATAGGACAGCTTACAGCACTGGCAAGGCTATCAACCTGACTCACCACTTCTTGTGGATAACGGTAGTAGGTTTTTAACGGTTCATAATTGCTAGTCTGTTCGGTTTGCACCGATAGCTGGCCACGGCTGTTATAGCTATAGCTGGTAGTAGTAGTTGTTGTCCCTGCAGAACTATAGAGAGTTTCCTTCTTCTCCTTTAACTGCTTAGCACCGCTTTCAAGGGTATATTCGCCGAAACGAAAAAATGATGCGATATCGTTGTAGTAAGGTTGCCCCTCAATGTAATAAGCATCCTTCAACCGGGCATAAGGGCGCACCTTTAAGCCGCTAAAAACATTGAAGAAACTCTCATAACTTAGTACTGTTTCCTTTATCTTTTCATAAGCACCTGATGCTGTCCTTCGGTATTCCAGCTGACTGCTTAGTTTGGGCTTATCCCAATACCGGTAACGGCTGGTATAGTGCGGGTAATCAAAGTATTTGCCTGACATCCCACGGTCAGCCACTGCATAACTATTGGTACTGAACTGGTACCCTAGGTCATAGTTGTAAATAGTCTTACCAGCTGTATTTCCTTCAGTTGTGGAACTGATATATTCAGCAACTTGGGGATAAACAACCGGGCTGGAAATAAAGCCTCCTGGGTCGATATCTCCTTGTACGTTGCTGGTGTAGCTTACCACCTGTTGAGCACTCCATAATGTGCAAAACAATTGAATCAAAGGTGCTTGACTGGCAAAATGATGGTGCCTTAATAATAAGGTTGCAGTCCCACTACCGCTTTCATCAACACCGTATACATAATCCCGAATGATGGACTGACCTGTGACACCATCGGTACTTTTTATCTGTTTAATACGTAACCCTCCCCCATTTTTGTCCCTATCATCACAGTATCGGTTGGACTCATAGGTATATTGCGTCATTCCCCCTGTAGGATAGGTAATACTTTTTAATGCATACATCGTTGGAGGATAACCAGTATATAAATCATCTCGTTGAGTTCCGGTAAGAAGACTTCTCATCGTGACCCATCCGTTAGGGCCTCCGTCACGGAATAGCAACCACATTTGGTCATCTTCGAATTGCTTGTGATATACATTGTTGGAGTTGGATGCCTGAAGATAATATCCCCACTGATCGGCTACAAAAAGAGCACCCTGGGGAAGCTGGTCTTTGTAATAGTTGAATCTATACATTTCCACCTTCTTATTCAGTTGATCGTGAATGCTGAGGGAGTCCAACAGGCCTGAGTTGGAATAAAACTGTATGCTTTTATACAGCTCATTGCTTTTGTTATAAATGGAAATCGAAGCAATAGATCCATTTGTATGTGAAATCTTTACGGTCTCATTCGGACTGGTGATTTGGTCTATGGCAAAAGATATGTAGGAGCCGTCAACTCCTTCATTATTTTCATTTAAAAATGAATATAAATGATCATCCCCCCAACCATTTACTACCTCTGCAATAGTTAGATTTCTGGCCCGAGGATTCCAACCGCCTACATTAATTTGGGAATAATCAAAGTGAACGTTCTCCTGCAAAGGAGAGACAATATCGGTCAGCGCCCAAGCGGTGTTTACTCTAAGGTTGTATTGTGAAGAAGTCGTTTCACATACATAGTTACCCTTTAACGACATGTACTCACCGAAATGATAGCGGTTACCTGCATCGTCTGTCAGTTTAAAACCCAAGATGCCTGGGGCAAAGTTATTGATGCTTGTACCTAGGGAATAGGTGGTTTGTAGCAATGAACTTTCATCCAGGTTTTGAACCAGTTTTTTCTTGCGGTCCTTGATGATAAAACTACCGGATTCTGCCGGTAGCGAGTAACTGAACTGATCATATTCTCCGTCCAATTGCATGTCGTAACTGCAACTCGGTCGGTCGCTCTCATTGGGTGGCATAAAACGGGCCACGTATTTATCCAGTTCGGCTCCGGCATTTAACCGGCTAATGGCATCACTGAAATCGTCCGGCATCGTTTCCCGCTCATCAGCATAACCATACATCGTGCGGGAGATACGGTAACCGGGATTTACCACCCAACCCTGTCCCACCTGTCCCCGTTCCTGGCCCACTTTAATGCCTGAGCCGTGATAAGAAAGACTTATAGGAATGCTAAGACCTCCTTTAAGCTGAATCGTGTACAATGGGATGGAAACATCGGCAAGACCATTATACATATTCACCGGATGAGTAATGTATTTGGTAAATTCAGCTGTTACTGGAGAAGGGGGCAATACTCCTGGAGATTTTTGGCCGTAAACAGTCCTTATAGTTGCTCCCGCAACCATTAAAAGAATAATTAACCTTTTCATAAGAATCACTTTCAGCTTACTTTTCTGCTTAATTCTTTATTCTCCTGTTGCAGACTGATCACCTTCTCGAGGGAATATAACCTCGTACTTAACAAAGTCCTTTCTTTGATGGTATCAGTCGTGACACTGGTACTGTATTCTTTTACAGATGCTGATAGGTTTTGTGAAAAAACTGCGCATAGCAGTATAATCAAAAGTAGAGTAGAGTATTTCATGTATTATTAATTAAAATAAGAGCTTACAATAGTTTCATAGGTATTCAGAGCTAATTTCCAGATGTTTTCTGTTTAAGCACCTTTGAAGATTAGATCTTTATTTTTTTAAGATATTTAACCTTCATAATGATTTTGATTGCTTGAAAACAAAGGTGTTATTAGTATTGCTGATGAAACATGTTTTTGATCATGTTACCATATTTATATTATCAATCAGCTGTTCTACTCTCCTATTGCAGTGCGATTAATTCTTGAGGAACAGAACATTCCGTTCGTATTAATTAATCCGATGTAAACTGAAACGTCTGATCTGAAGATAGCTTGGGCAGAGAATACTTATTGAAAGGATGAGGCTTGCTATTTAAAGAGGATAATGTAACAAATCACATTAAAATGAAACAATTCGCTTTAAAAGGCGATTTAACGGATCAGGTCCAAAATCTGTGGACTAAGCATATAATTTAGCCAGCCTGAAAAGGAAAAAATTCACATTTCCCACCCCTCTGTATTGAGCTCTGAACGCTTTGATCTTGGCATTGAACGATTCGGCCGAAGCATTGGTACTTTTGTTGTCCGAAGTAGTTGAGTATGTGTTGGTGGTGATTAATAATTGTTCTGGAGAGGGTATTGAACGACTTGAATCCCGATTGTTCCACCAGTTCGTTCCATTTGGCCAATCTTACAAAAGCATATAATTTATCTGTGGTAGTACTAAAGATCCAAGATAGTTTTTGAGTGAGTTCATAGGCTTTTCTTAGATCGGGGTATCGTTCAAATAACAGGTCGGCCCTCTGGGCCTGTTCGACAGTCCAGTTATCCTCTTTTTTATACAAGAGGTACCTGCTTCTGGCCAACAGTTGCTTGAGCGTTTCTCCATTGGAGAGAACCGGAGGGCAGTAGGTTACTTGGGCTGTTTTAGCATCTTCTATTGCTTGATTTTCTGCATCGATTGCTTGCCAGCGGTATTTAATTCTTATCTCCTGCAAGGCTTCTGTGGCCAACTGCTGCACATGAAACCGATCGATCACCCGGGTGGCATTGGGAAAACACTTCTTGGCAATCAGGCTCATGTTGCCCGCCAGGTCTAGGGTTATTTCCTGTACCTTATTGCGTTGTTTCGGCGATAGCTTTTGCAACAAAGGGATGATCGTTTCCGATTTAGTGCCTTCCATAATGGCCACTAAAGTTCCTGCCTTCCCTTTTGCCTGTTTGTTGGTCACCACCGTATAGAGCTCTCCGTGAGAGAGCGAGGTTTCATCAATCGATAGAAAAGGTCCCATATTCTGTTCAAAAACAAGTCCCTTGCGAGCATTAACTTTATGTTCCCAAAGGGAGTAGTCACTAAGCTTATCCCGATAATAGCGTTGCAGTTTTTTACCGCTAATGCCGTAAAATGAACCGATCGTTTGCAGGCTATGTGCCTTGGTATCGGCTGATAGCTTTTAAAAAAGCGGCAAAATCCTGGGTGATTCGCGTTCCCTTGGCCACCACCTCCCAGTTACGGAAAACCACTTTGTTGCTATCTAAATTCAGCCATCGGCGACGCTTCACGTGCAAGAACACCTCCCGGCCACGGAGGGGAAAATCCTGTAAAATCACTTCATCGAAAAAACCTTTGGATTGCAGCCGGTTGGACTGGTACTCCAGGGGAATACTATTGAGTTCTTCCAGGTAAATATGAATGGAGTTGGCCTGCGTTTTATGGTCAACCAGTTTGAAATAATCTGAAACACCTTCGGGAATAACCAAGTGAAGAAGGGCTTGAAAGGAATCGTGCATTATTCTTTTTTTGATCCACAAAAATCAGCTTTTAGCCTAAACTCCACAACTTTTGTTCCTGTTCCGATTTAACTCACTGATTTTCGTATGCTAATAAATTGATTTTCAACAATTTAAGTACATTATTTAATCAATTTATTAAACATAAATCAACTCACCAATAGCTCACCAGAAATTTGATTTGTTTTGATTTTAGATGATAGGAGAAAAAGAAAAAACCCTCTAAATCATATAATTTAGAGGGTTTTGACTTTGCTTGTTAAGCTTGTGGTCGGGGTGGCAGGATTCGAACCTACGACCTCCACATCCCAAATGTGGCGCGATACCGGGCTACGCTACACCCCGAGGCGTTACTAACTTTTGTTCTTAAATTTTCGTCGGGGTGGCAGGATTCGAACCTACGACCTCCACATCCCAAATGTGGCGCGATACCGGGCTACGCTACACCCCGAAAATTTTAAGCGGTGAGGGAGGGATTCGAACCCTCGGTACACTTTTGGCGTACGACGGTTTAGCAAACCGTTCCTTTCGGCCTCTCAGGCACCTCACCTGCTTTTGAAAACTTATTTAAGAACTCCGTTTCGTAACGGGAATGCAAATATAGAAATAAGAACTTCGATGCAAAAACTTTTTCCAATTATTTTCGGCCTATAGAGCTCACAGCCTCACTTTCAGCCAATTATTTTTTCATTATTTTTCAATTTATGATTCTAATGCCTCTTTTTCGGGCAATTTTATGCCTGCCGACTGGTATTCTACCCTCACGTGATAGATACTCATGAGCATTTGTTTGAAGATTTGCTTAATTGTTTCAATATCTTTTAGGGTAATATCAGTATTTATTAGCTGTTGTTGCTCCAGTTTGTAGTTAATAATTTTCTCTACCAATATATCAATACTGCGGGCATCCGGATCTTTAAGTGTTCTTGAGGCGGCCTCCACCGAATCAGCCAGCATCAACACTCCGGTTTCCTTTGAAAATGGAATCGGACCGGGATAACGGAATACCTGCTCATCAAAAATGCGGTCAGGGAAATTCTTAAGAAACGACTGATAAAAATAATCGACTCTTGTATTACCATGGTGAGTACGAATAAAATCAATCACAGCGTCGGGTATGCGGTTCTTTTGGGCTATCTCTACCCCATCGGTAACATGTCGGATAATGATACGGGCACTTTCTTCATAAGTAAGCTCATCATGTGGATTTCCAGTTTTTTTCTGGTTCTCTATAAAATAGTTAGGTGCACGCATTTTACCAATATCGTGATACAATGCACCTGTCCTCACTAACAATGCGTTGCCTCCTATCTTATAAATAGCCGCTTCTGCCAGATTAGCCACCTGCATCGAGTGCTGGAAGGTTCCAGGTGCTTTAAATGCTAATTCGCGTAATAAAGGATTGTTCGTATTCGAAAGCTCCATCAACGTAATATCTGAGGTAACACCGAATAGCTTTTCAAACAAATAGATCATTGGATAGGCCAGCAATGAAAGCAGTACGCTCAACACAAATGGCGCCACATGTATCCATTCAACTTTAGAAAAATTCCCCTCATGAATAAATGAAACCCCAGCAAAACAAACCAGGTAGGTTAACAAGATTAAGAAAGCTGATACAAGATATTGTGATCTCCGTAACAGGTTTTGAATACTGTAAATGGCCGTCATACCTGCAGTGATTTGGAAAAAAGTAAACTCAAATCCATTCGGGACGAAGAAGCCTGCTATTAATACCACCAAAATGTGAATATTTAATGCAAGGCGCGCATCAAACAACAACCTGATAATAATCGGTACAATACAATAAGGTATATAATAGATGCTTGGTAATTCAATTTTTATGGCCCATGATAAAGCTACAAGCATTCCTGTAACAATGATCAGTATCAGCGAAAGCTGACGGTAATCGTTGTAAATATCTTTACGGAATAAATAAAGGAAAATGATCAACAGGGAAAGTGAAATACCTACTACAATTACTTGTCCCAAGGCAACGATCTCTCTTTTTCCGGAAAACAAACCGGTTTGTTCATATTCTTTTCGCAGCGATTCGATCTTCTTATAAACATCATCCGTTACCACATCGTTTTTCGCAACAATAAGCTCCCCTTTTTGTACCATCCCTTTATACAAAGACACACTTTCCTCTGATTCACGCTCCAATTTTTGGGTAAGATTTTCGTCGAAGATCACATTAGGTTGCACATGATCCTGTATAATATCCAACAGGAAGCCCTGTTCAATATCATCATTCGCTTTGTTTAACTTGGCCTTCGCATAATCCAATGCGCGTGAAGGAGTATATAATGCAGATGAATTAACATTGGTTGCTACATTATTCTGTACAATGGTGAGGTAATAATCTGCATTTTTCTTCTTTTGATAATGATTATTCAGTTCGATGATCCCTTTTTTATAGAATTCATCAATTAAATCAATACCTGCTTTAAAATTTTTCGAACGACTGTTATTTCCCTGAAACTTAGCTTTCCATTTGGTGTCAAAATCAATCTTAAAAGCCTCCTGCTCAATGGCAGTTATCCTGTCGGCAAACTTATAAACAGGCAAAACAGCATCTATTGCGTCCTTTTTATCAGCAGTTATTTCTTTAGGTGTTTTCTCAATGGCAAAATTGAAAGGCGAAACCAAATCTGAGTGCATCCAAACCTTACCTTTTTCATACTCGTATTTAAAACGTTTTTCCTTTGGAAGTATCAGCACCACCACCATTATGCACGAAAGCAACATAATAATATGGTAAGTATCAGCATACTTTACTCTAAAGAACCTTAATATTTTACTGTTAATAATCACGCTGTATATCTATATGATGTTGATCAAAATACAAATTAATACAATAATGTAAACATTTACCTTATAAACCGGCTACCAGCAACAGAATTTAATTAACCCTCCCTATCAGCCTAATCTTAACTTCAATAAAAATAAAATTCTGCCTTTTGAAAAAACAGCATTAGGCACCCAAGTGTTTTCATTATACATAATATAAAATTGCCTAAATTGCAAGCCAATAGCAATCAATAAAACCTTATATATTTAGCATGAAAGAAGTTGTAATTGTTTCTGTCGCTCGTACCCCGATAGGCAGTATGGGAGGCAGTTTATCTTCATTATCTGCCACCAAATTAGGTGCCATTGCCGTAAAAGCTGCCGTTGAACGCTCAGGCGTTAAACCTGAACTTATTCAGGAAGTATTTATGGGCAATGTATTATCTGCAAACGTAGGGCAAGCTCCTGCTACCCAAGCTGTAAAATTTGCAGGTTTACCATTTATTCCGGCTACTTCTGTGAACAAAGTTTGTGCATCAGGGACAAAAGCAATTATGCTTGCTGCACAATCGATCATGAACGGTGATAATGACATTGTGGTTGCCGGTGGTATGGAAAGCATGAGTAATGCTCCTTATTACTTAGATAAAGCTCGTCAGGGCTACCGTTTAGGAAATCAACAAGTAGTTGATGGCTTAATTAAAGACGGATTATGGGATGTATATAATGATTATCATATGGGTAGCGCTGCCGAACTTTGTGCGACAGACTGTAATATTACCCGTGAAGATCAAGATAATTTTGCCATCGAATCTTATAAACGTGCATTAGCTGCACAAGAAAAAGGTTTATTTAAAGAGGAAATCGTTCCTGTGGAAATTGAGGGAAAAGGCGGAGTTGTTGTAATCAGTGAAGATGAGGAGCCTAAAGCCGTTAAATTCGACAAGATTCCAGGCTTACGTCCTGTTTTCAAAAAAGAAGGTACCGTTACAGCTGCTAACGCTTCAAGCATTAACGATGGCGCTGCTGCTGTTGTATTAATGAGTGCTGATAAAGCAAAAGAGTTAGGCATAAAACCATTGGCACGCATTATTTCTTTTGCAGATGCTCAACAAGCGCCTGAATGGTTTACAACTGCTCCGGCAAAAGCGATTCCTCGTGCTTTAGCAAAAGCTAATATTGACATTAAGTCTGTGGATGCTTTTGAGATCAACGAAGCTTTTGCAGTGGTTTCAGTGGCAAACAACCGCGAATTAGCGATCGATCCTTCGAAAGTAAACGTAAACGGTGGTGCCGTTGCCTTGGGTCACCCTATTGGCATGTCTGGTGCACGTATTGTTGTTACATTAATGTCGGTTTTACAACAACAAAAAGGTAAAATTGGTGTAGCTGGTATTTGTAATGGCGGTGGAGGTGCATCTGCTATCGTTATTGAAAACTTAGCGTAACTAAATTAATAATTACACACCCCCTAACCTCTCTCATGAGGAGCAAGGGGTGTGTTCTTTAAGAACTTTTCTTTAATAGCTTTACATAATCATATATTTCCGCTTGCGATTGATGACGTTCTTCTGCTTTGTGATGCAACCGTTCTGTTGTATTATCTTCTCCCAACACCACAGCCTTACTATTACCTTTCAGCTGCAGCTTTAGTACCTGTTTTACCTGCTCTTTTGGATTTACTGCCAGTACAGGAAAACACACCTCTATCCTACTATGCAGGTTACGGTTCATCCAATCGGCTGATCCCATAAACAATTCATCTTCTCCATTATTAGCAAAATAAAATATTCGCGAGTGTTCCAGGTAACGATCTACAATTCTTGTGATGCTAATATTTTCACTTAGATCAGTTATACCCGGAACAAGGCAACAAATACTTCTGATGATTAGGTCGATCTTCACCCCTGCACAGCTGGCTTCATACAACTTTACGATCATATTTCGCTCTTGCAGGTTGTTCAGTTTGATGACAATCCGTCCCTTTCGTCCTTGCTTCACATGCTCAATTTCGCGATCGATCAAAAGCTCAAAACGTTGTTGTAAATTAAACTGAGCCACCAACAAATGCTCAAATTTTAAAAAGTTATAGGATGATGGCTGCTCTCTCGATTGCAGGTAGGCAAACAATAAATCAAGTTCCTTAGTGATGTCCTTATTTGTCGTCATTAGTACCTGATCGCAATAAAAGCGAGCAGTAGCTTCATTAAAATTTCCAGTAGCCAATAATCCATAGTAACTATGTTTCAACCCAGACTTTTTATGTACCAAAGCAATTTTTGCATGTACTTTTAAACCCGGAATGCTATAGACAATCTTAACGCCTGCAGCTTTCATTTTCTTGGCCCAACGAATATTATTCGCTTCATCAAAACGAGCCTTCAACTCCACAAAAACTGTTACTTTTTTTCCGTTTTTAGCTGCGCCTATCAATGCATTGGCGATATAGGAATCAGCTGCAATACGATAAAGCGTCACAAATAGTTCTTCGGTACTCGGATCAATTGCAGCTTCATTAAAAAAGCGTAAAATGTAATCGTAGGATTGATAAGGAAGATGAATAAGTTGATCCGCTTTATCAATGGCTGTAAAAATAGAGTCAATGTTTTTAAGTTCGGGATGATGCTGAGCAGGCCACGTCTCATATTCCAGCTGTTTCCCTATAGGGTTGGGTAAGTTCGCAAGGTCTTTCAGATTATGATATCGCCCTCCCGCAAACATTTCATTAGGCGATAATGCACAAAAGTGCTGAAGGTAATTTAGCAAGGTTTCCGATATGCCTTCTTCATACAGAAAACGTGTAGGAACTCCAAAGTCACGCTTTTCAATTTCGTTTTGGAGTAACTCAGCTATATCCGGACTAAATTCATCAATGATATTCAGCTCGGCATTTCGGGTAATCTTAATACTGCAACATTCCAACACCTCATGATCCGGAAAAATTACCTGGAAGTTATCCCGGATGATATCATCTATAAAGAACAACTGAAAATCGACCGAAGATCTAACCGAAACGAACCGGGGTAAATGAGTAGACGGTATGTTTACTAACGCATATTGATTACCGGAGTTTTCTACTCCTTTCGATTTTAATAGCAGAGCGAAGTAAATGCAATTATTTTCCAGTAAAAAATCACTTTTTCCGTTCAAAAAAACGGGATGCAAAAATGACAGGATACGGGTAAAGAAATAATCCCTTGTGTAATCACGATATTCATCAGGAATATTCTTTCCATAATTAAAAAACACATGATGTTTTTTTAATTCGGGAATAATTGAGTGGATCAATGTGGCCCCAAACTCCTGCTGTTGTTTGCTTACTGTTAACTGAACTTGCTTTAGCAGGTCATTCGTAACGATTTGATCAACAACATCCGGTAATTCAATATTGGCTGTAGCCAATAAAACCGGCATTCTAACCCTAAAAAACTCATCAAGGTTGGAAGAATAGATGGAAAGGAATTTTATCCGTTCGTAAACCGGAACCTCTGTTGCCTGGGCTTCTTGCAAAACCCTGTAATTAAATAATAACCAACTTAAATCTCTGTCGAAAAAAACAGGCGTCATAACTATTTAGTCTTTTGCAAAGAAAAATGCCGCAATAGCAAATGAAAGAACTGAGATCACAAAACCAAACATGAATATATTATAGGCTATCCGTAGCATTTTATATTTACGACCTAATACCAATCCAAGGTTATAAATATCACGGGTCATACTTCCATATAAAAAGTCTTTATCTTTCATTACTTCCTGTATTCCCCATTCGTAATCTTTTAAGCTCATTCTATAGAAATTACCAAAATACAATAAGTTGGCGCGTTTGTTTTCAATATCGTCTTTCGAAAACATTCCAGAGGTTACTGTCGGGCGCGTGGCTAAAATGGCAAACACAATGGTAAACAAACTCGAAGCAACAAATAAAATGGTCGGAAGAATAAAATGAGGGTTATCTTCCAAGCGTCTTAATAAAACTGAAATGACAATGGAAACAATAATTGAGTTGACAGAAATCATAATATTTGCTTTACTATCGGCCATCTCGCTCAATCGCAAGTGATTTGTAGAGGTGGTTCTAAACATTGTTTCAATTCCCCTACCCGGCTTATCCTCCTCTTTATCTTTTTGTTTCTTTTCTTTCTTTCCTTCAGCAAGCGGTAATGTTTCCTGAACAAACGACTCATTCATTTTTTCAGCTTCCTTTTCCTTTTGTTTTTCTTTCAGCTTATTAACATTTCCTTTCAAGCCTTGTGCTAAAAGTGTGCGGGCGAAATCTGTATTATATTGGTGTGATTCGAGAAAAAAAATGGAATTCTCACGCCATTGACTGCCCTTGAGCTTTTTGTTGGTGATTAACTCCAACTCTGCTCGCAGGCTTTTACTTTTTTCATCATAATCAGCTGTACCCAGATGAAAAAGATCGGCGTCGCAAACGATTTCTTCTAATAAATTTTTCGGTTTTTGAGGTAATTGTGTAGCCAGAATACAACCTTTTATTTGTTCAATAATATCATCTTCAACATGTAGATTTTTAAGGTATTTTTCTGCCTGTACAGCACTTTCAGGAACATGTAAAGCAGGTGTTGTGTATAAATAACCAATATCATGTAACCATGCCGCCGATAAAACAATAAACAGGTCGTGAAGGTTTAGTTGGTAATGGGCACCTATTTGCTCAGATGCTTTTACTACATCAAGTGTATGTTGCAAATTGTGGTAAGTAAGTTGTTCACTATCATGAGAAGCGTAAAGTGATCTCACGTACTTTTCTATTTCGGTAAGTAATTCCGGATATGTAGTCATAAATTATTGGTTATTTTCTACTATAACAAGTTAAACTAAATTTCGTGTTTTTATCTTATATTAAAATATGATAAAATTTTACTTTTTAATCACCGGACTGGCAATAACAGTCTTAACATTTGCCTGTAATCCAGACTCTAAAGCACAAAAAAACGCTTCGCCCAAAGGTTATAATCTTGTACAGCCTGATGATAAAATAACATTTAACGAATTGTTAGATGAAATATCAGGTATCGCATTTTACCCTGACGGAAAGAAACTGGCAGCCATTAATGATGAAGAAGGTTATCTTTTCACTATTGATCTTCAAACCAAAAAAGCAGACGAAGGTGTTAAGTTTGGTAAATCGGGCGATTATGAAGATATCTGCAATGTTAATGGTGTTTGGTATGTGTTAAAGAGCAATGGAGCAATTTACCAGCTAAGAGATACCAGCGACCATAAATTCACACATACAGAATATGATTTTCCTGAAAAAACAGGCTATGAATTTGAAAGCTTGTATCATGATAAATCGTCCAACAACCTTGTCATTATCTGTAAAAAATGTAGTAATGATGACGGTGTGGTATCTGCCTTTAGCTTCGACCTTGCTACTCATCAATTTAACAGGTCTCCCGTTTTTCAAATTACAATTACGGATGATTTAAGTGAACCCACGGGAAAAAAGAAAGAAAAAAAAGGGGCACAGTTCCAACCTTCAGCAGCTGAGATTCATCCGGTAACCGGCCAACTCTATATCCTCTCTCATCAACAAAAACGATTAATCATCACGGATTTAAAAGGCAAAATCGAATCGGTGTACAAACTCGATCCAAAGCTGTTTAAGCAGCCTGAAGGAATTGCGTTTAGCAGTAACGGAGATCTCTACATTTCTAACGAAGCGAAGAACAGTTTTGCCAATATTTACAAGTTTTCCTACAAGCCTTAATTTATGAGATCAACTCATTGCAAACTTTTAAAATCTATATTTCTCTTAGGCTTTCTTTTGCTGTCGGCAGCGGCAAGTGCCCAGCAAGTTGTTCACCGTGTGATATTAATTGGTGATGCAGGTGGATTAATTAACGGACGAAATCCGGTGGTTGATGCTGCAACAAAACGTTTTTCACTGAGCGACTCTACTACCACTTTGGTTTATCTGGGTGATAACGTTTATGAAAGAGGAATGTATGATGAAGATCATCCAAATTATCACGAAGCTGTAGAAATATTAAAATATCAATCGGTGGTTGGACTTCATAAGCAGTCGAAAGTAATTTTCATTCCCGGAAATCACGACTGGGCGCAAGGAAGGCCTCCTGGTTACCAACGCATTTTAAATCAACAGGAATGGTTGGATAGTTTAAAATCACCTAACATAAGACTATTACCCAAAGATGGTTGTCCGGGTCCCGAAGAGGTTATTTTAAGTGACAAACTGGTGATGTTAGTGTTGGATACACAATGGTGGCTTCATCCGTATGACAAACCCGGTTTAACCTCTGATTGTATCTGTAAAACAGCCGACGAAGTACTCGCCAAACTAAGTGAACTGGCTTATAAAAACCGCGACAAAGCGATTATCATTGCCATGCATCACCCTTTCAGAAGTAATGGGATTCATGGCGGCTACTATACCATCAAGCAACACATTTTTCCTTTTACAGATCTCAACAAAAACCTGTACATACCCTTGCCTATTATTGGCTCTATCTACCCTATTTCTCGTTCTGTTTTTGGCAATATTCAAGACTTGCCACATCCGAAATACAAAAAAATGGTAACTAGTGTAGAGGAAACACTGAAGGATTATAAGCAATTGGTATTTGTTTCAGGGCACGACCATGACTTGCAATTGATAAAGGAAGACGCTAAAACTTACATTGTTAGTGGTTCAGGTTATAATGAAAGCAGGGTTCGTGAAGGCAGGAATGCACTGTTTGTTAATCCGGGGCATGGTTATGCCGTTTTGGAGCAAACCGCAAACGGTGAATTGAATGTTCAGTATTATACGGTAAATGATAAAGCGGAAGATAAGCAAGCTTTTGCGTCGAATGTTTATCAATTAAAAGACGTAATACAATCAACCGTTACAACCGACTCTATTGTTAATTATCCAGATAGTACTGTTGTAGTAGCGGATAGTCGTTATGAAGAAGCCGGCAGTTTTAAACGATTTATTCTAGGTGAAAATTATCGTAAGATCTGGAATCTCCCTGTTAACACTAAAATTATAAACCTCCGGAAAGAAGGTGGAGGTTTTAAAATATTGGAACAAGGTGGCGGACATCAAACTAAATCGTTGCGATTGGCGGATACGGCTGGTTTAGAGTGGGCATTAAGAACCATCAGAAAATCACCCGAAATGGCTTTACCCGCAGAATTAAGAGAAACGGTTGCCCGTGAAGTTTTACAAGATCAAATTTCTGCAGCTATGCCTTACGCTCCATTGGTGATCAGCACAATGGCAACTGCCTTAAACATACCGCATGCAAAACCTCAAATTGTTTTTGTTCCCGACGATCCTTTTTTAGGCCAATACCGGAAAGACTTTGCCAATACGTTGTGTCTGCTAGAACAACGCGAACCTGTAATGCCAGGTAAAACACTAACAACACCTAAAATGGTAAAGGCGTTGAAAAAGGATAACGATAATTCAGTTGACCAGAAAGCTGTTTTGCGGGCTCGGTTATTTGATCTTGTAATTGGTGATTGGGACCGTCATGAAGACCAGTGGCGTTGGGCTTATGTAGAAAAAGGGAAAGGAAAAAGGTTCTACCCCATTCCGCGCGACAGAGATCAGGCTTTCTTTGTAAATCAGGGTGTTTTACCCAAAATGGTTTCTGCTCCGTGGTTGTTACCGATGTTCCAGGGTTTTGGGCCAAAAATCAAAAATGTGAATGGATTTATGATGGGAGCTAAATTTTTCGATCGAGATTTCTTAAACGAACTGGAAGAAAAAGACTGGAAGAAAATTTCAATGGAAGTAGCAGAATCGCTTACAGATAGTGTTATTGATGCCGCAATGAAAGGCTTCCCTCCTGAACTCCCTCGCGAAACGGTTAACACCATCGCCTCAAGCTTAAAAAGCCGACGGGATATATTAGTGCAAAACGCACTTATTTTCTATAAATACCTTTCCAATCAAGTAGATGTGTCAACCTCTAATAATCAGGAATTATTCGCTATTAAACGATTAGATAGTGGCAAGGTAGCGGTAAGTATTCACAAAATTGCTAAAGATCAGCAAATCAAAAAAGAGATTTATCAGCGGGAGTTTAATCCATCGGTAACTAAAGAAATTCGATTATTTGGAGAAAAAGGCTCAGATGTTTTTGACATTAGTGGAGATAATTCATCCCCTATAAAAATAAAGGTAATTGGCGGAGGAGATATAGATACGTTTAAGGTTGCTTCCAATACGGGATCACCCGGAAAAATCTTTATATACGATCATCAACAGGAAAAAAATAACCTGGAAGTTGAAAGTAATGTCAAGCTTAAGTTATCGTCAAAAGATGAAGGAAACACTTATGTGAGTCGGGATTTTAAATACAATCAGCAAATACCCTCTTTAATAGCCGGTTACAACCTTGATGATGGTGTTATTATCGGAGCCGCATTAACATTGGTTAACTATGCTTATTTGAAGAAACCGGAGGCATCACGTCAACGTATCGTTTTAGGGCATTCCTTATCTACCAAAGCATTTTACTTTAAATACCATGCTCAGTTTAATGAGGTATTCGGAAAAACGGGTTTAGTGATCGATGCAGAAACACTCGGTCCGAAAAATACTGAAAACTTCTTTGGTTTAGGAAATGAAACCATTTATGATTCAGCAAATGAAACGATTACATTTTATCGAAGTAGATATAATGTATTTAACTTAAATCCCGCATTCCAATTCAAATTAGGAAGTAAAATAAAGTTCGATATCGGCCCATCTTTTCAATATTTTAAAATGGATGAAAGCGATAACGAAGGGCGTTTTATTGCTGATCCTGCGTTAAACAAACTGGACGAACCCAATCTTTTCAGTACCAAATTTTATACAGGCATTCAAATGGATGCGATTATAGATACCAGAGACCATATAGTTTTACCGAGCCGTGGTATTTACTGGAAAACCAGCTTTAAATCTATCTATGGCTTAAATAAGGAGAGCAATGATTTCACACAATTAAGAAGTGATTTGAGTTTGTTTATGAGCTTTCATCTACCAGCACGTTTGGTAATTGCCGACCGAGTTGGAGGTGGCTTTACAGGAGGAAATCCATCCTTTTTCCAGCATCACTATATTGGAGGAACCCATTTAATGGGATTCCGTAAAAATCGGTTTGCTGGCACCAGCTTTTTATATAACAATTTCGAATTCAGGTATAAACTTTTGGATTTTAGGACCTACCTATTTCCCGGTAGTCTTGGCATTATAGGTTATAAAGATATTGGACGTGTATGGATAGAAGGCGAAAACTCATCGAAATGGCATAACGGTATTGGCGGAGGCATTTACCTCTCGCCGGTTAACATGCTGGTGGTAACTGCTATTTTCGGGCATTCAAGGGAAGAAAACCTTCCTTATGTAACCCTGGGTTTCAGATTTTAGTCTTGATTATAAAGAACCCTTACGCGCAAACCATTTAAACCGCTAACACCTTGTAGTTCCTCCAGTTCAACATTTTCAACCTCAGGCGCTAACATGCCTTTGTTCTGGAGGAATTCAATATACTGCAGGTATTCATCCGCTTGCTTTGCATTAGAGTAGACAATCGAAATATGATCCTCCTTGGTAAAACGTTCCTTGGTATCTTTGATCAATGCTTTATCAATTCGCTTTTTCATGATCTCATACCTGATGTTATAAGAACCTTCTACATCAAATCTTCTTTCATCTTTTCTAAAGCTAATTGATATAGGTTGTCGATAGGCAAGGATCAAATGCGTTGTCTGCAGTGGAATATCCAAATCAGGCAAAATATTTTTAGTTAACCGGGCAATCTCAACCATCGAAGTTAATTGCCATAACTGAAGATTCTTCAGATAAACTGAATCAAATGGCTTTTTAGGTACAATCGATTGGCCGATATAGATGTTATATTCAACCCCATCGGTTCTGTATTTTTCAAAATAATGCGGATAGATCTGCTGTACTTCTTCTTTCTCTTTATCCAGATAGGTATTGATCACTCCATTAATCTTTGCAAGTCCTGCCTCATATTCTCGCTGATGCAAGTGGAATTTTCCTGTTAGTTCATCCGTTGCTTCTTCGTATTCTTCAATATGAGGTAAGTAAGTAGTATCTACCTTTAAAATGTACTCAAAAAAATCAGCTATGTCTGCTCTAAAGAAATCATTGATCCGCACTTCATCCTCAGTACTGAGTTGCCTGGCCGTTAACTCCCGAAATTGATTACATTTAAACAGCAACTTCTCCAATAATGGCAATTTAACTTTTAAGCTAAACAGGTCCAGTAAATCTTCCGTTTCGGCAATTTGGTTCAAAATATCTTTACGAATGGCAATGTTTCGTTCTATAGACGAGTTTCTGACATCTATCGCCCCATACAATGGGTAAACATTATCAAAAATAATATCAGGAACGGGAGCTTCAATTGCAGATTTGTTTTTAAGATATTCCCATGCCACTTCATTGAATTTCCATTCAACAGCCGGCTGCAAAGAGGTAAATTTCTTCTTAATTAACTTATCCATCCTGGCTTTAAAACGCTCCACCATATAGAAAAACAACTCTTTAATAATTGGTGTAGCCTGTTTTACAGAATGCATCACTTCTGTAGTCAGAAAGCCGGCATCTGGAGCACCAATTTCTAACACGCCTAAAGGTTTGCCATTATTATAGATGGGAATCGCCAGGTAACTATGAATTCTTTTATCAAGCAACGTTTTAAGATAAGGGTACTGAGCAACGGCCTGCTCATCAACAACCGGGATAAATAAGGGTTCTTTTTTTTCTTCAAAGAACCTTGCTGAATCCCTGTAGCTTATATGATTAGGACATACCTCCATTGTATTTATCAAAATATGCTCAGATTTAATTTCCTCATCAATAATTACCTGGTCATTCACCTTTAAAAAAGGCATGATACCAATGCATAACTTACGGTTACCTAACAATGTCTTTAGGCCATCTTCCACCTGCGACATGGTCAATTCCGATTCCTGGGTATGCATATTCAATACGGCATTTTTGATGATAGATAATGCTTCTTCTGAAGTCGCATCTTCAACCGTTAATATGGTAAAGCCCGACAACGTAAATTTCTCCAGGGGCAATATGGTTTTAAGTAAATCGAAATTAGAAAAACCGGTATTTTGTAGGTCGACCAAGTAAGCACTGATATCAGGGAGTTCTCCATCTACGTCAACTTTAATAAACCTATTATCGAGGTTTACCTTTAAATACTTGATACTGTTTTGTTCCCCTTCAACCCATTTTTGCATAAACATACCCCCTATTCCAACACGAAGGTTATAGCATTTATCAAAAATGATCTTATAAACAAATCGAAGATCTCTTTCCGGGCTTCCGAAAGGATCAACTGTTAAATCTTTTAAATGTCCATCCGCATTCAAAAAAGTTTTCTCAAATGCGTCAGTATAATAGAAAAGCGTAGGTGGAAAAGGAGAACTTAATGCCATCAATTGCGTCTCTTCGTTTGCTGCAAGCGGCATTAATGACAGTTTAATTAAGCTAATCAACTCTTCTTTATCTTTTAAAGAGTCAATTGAGGTATCTAATAAATCCGGACAAGATTCAATTCTATCAATAATTTCACTATAAACTTTTCTTTCAATAGAACTAACAGTCGCCACCTTTTCTTTAAGAAACTCCAGGAATGGCGCAAATGTAAGCTTGCCTTTTATTGGAAAAGTATCGGGTTGTGGTAAACTAAGTTCAACAAGTTTCATAGTTTATTAATATAAATAATATCTGAATTATTAATAACAGCAGAGGGTCAAAAATGTTCAGGTCAAAAATTTAGAATTGAATTAGGAGACCTCCTCAAAATAATTTATTACTAAATATAACTTTCTATTAATTATCAGCAACTTAACAAGGCTAATTTTAATACAGAATAGCGGTCAATCTTTCAAAAAGTAGTTTTTCAAACTCTGGAATTAAATTATAAACTAATATTAATCTTTAAAGTATTTTCTATATATTTAATTAAGGCTTGCAATTCGCCTGTATTTCAAACAATTCGACGAAAAAAATCACAAAAATGTCTCTTGTCTATTTTTAACTGATTATGATTAAAAATTACGTTCTCTCAAGTGTTGGCACAAGGTGTTTGACGCTATTCATCTCTACCGCATTATTGTTTTCAGCTTGTTCTCCCGCCACAAAAGTTACCGCAACATGGAAAGATAAGGATGCAGAAGCTAAAACTTACAAGAATCTTTTCATTGTAGCTTTAGGAAAAAATCTTGCTTACAAAAAAACCATTGAAGATAAAATGGCTACCTCATTAACGAATACAGGAGCCAAAGTAACCGAAAGCACTAACGTATTCCCTCCTGATATGACAAAAGATAAAGCGTTGGACAGGGAACAATTACTTCAGAAATTCAAAGAAGCTGGTTGCGACGCTATTATTTCAGTGGCTTTGGTAAACAAGGATTCAGAAACCCGTTATGTACCAGGAACAACAGCTTATGCTCCAGGAGGTTATTATGGTAATTTCTGGGGATATTATGGAGGAATGGGTCCTGCTATGTATGATCCAGGCTATTATACAACCGACAAAACCTATTATCTAGAAACTAATTTATATGATGTAAATACTGAAAAATTAGTTTGGTCAGGTCAATCGGAAACATTAAATCCGGATAATATTGACAAAGCAGCTACCGAATTTGCAAACATTATCGTAACAAAAATGGTATCCGATGGGGTGATACACTCGTCGGCCTCACCTGCTAAGAAATAACATCCAATTAAAATAATAAGAGCTGGTAATTTACCGGCTCTTATTATTCTATCATTTTTGTGACAAATCAAACTTCAAAAGCATAATTTCTTTCAATAATTATATTTGAAGCTTATTTTGATCAGAAAAATGAAAAAGGCCCAAATCATTTTGCTCGGATTAGTTTTAGCTTTCTCCACGGCAGTAGCTCAAAACAAAACCGAAGTTCAGTTAAAGCAATACGAAGCGACACTGAAAAAGATTGATGCACAAGTTATTAACGGTGAAAGTGATGTAGAACGAAGAAACTCGACCTATACATTTATTAAAACACTCGTTCAGGCACTCAAACTTCCAGGTTCATATAATTATCCTTTCGATTCGCTGAAAACAATCTCAATTGTAAAAGATCCTTTAAATAAGTTCAGAATTTTTAGCTGGGCCTTTGCTGAAGAAGATGGCACATCTCGTTTTTATGGAGCAATTCAAATGAATAATCCTCAAAAATTGGAGTTGTTTCCGCTAAAAGATTATTCGCCTGCCATAAAAAATATTCGCGATACGATAACTACTAATGAATACTGGGTAGGTGCACAGTATTATGAAATTATTCCACCGGTAAAACCAACCGATCCTTATTTATTATTGGGATGGAAAGCGAATGATCCTAAAACCAGCATGCGCATTATTGAACCTATTACTTTCGAAAATGATAAAGTAAAGATGGGTGCTCCTGTTTTTAAATTAGAAAAAGGTAAAATTGCCAACCGGATGGTGTTTGAATATGGGAGAAGTTTATCAATGATGCTTAAGTATCTTCCATCAAAAAAATGGATCGTATTTGATCACCTGATACCAAGTCAGCCTGCGAAAGAAGGTTTCTATGAATTTTATGGACCTGATCTTTCCTACGATGGTTTAAAATATGAAAATGGAAGTTGGGTATTTATGTCGAATCTAAACCTCACAAACGATCCGTCTATCAGCGACGAGTTATTTAACGATCCTAAAAAACTGGCATTACCTCAAAATCAGCCAGCGAAAAAAGATAAAAAATACTAATCCATAAATTGATGAAGAAAAATTTATTACCCATTGTTTTGTTGCTATTGCCTGCATTGGCGATAGGACAAAAGAAGCCGATTACGTTAGATGACATATATACCAAACGCAGTTTTATTGCCGGAGGTGTATTTGGCTTAAAATCCATGAATGATGGTAAACATTATTCGTCGCAGTTAGCTGATAAGAGTAAGGAAGATGTGTATGTGCTTAAGTATGATTATTTAAGCGGATCGGTAAAAGACACTATTCTAAAAAATAGTAGCCTACTTTTTAAAGGAAAGAGTCTTAAAATGGACGATTATGCGTTCAGTAATGATGAAAGCAAAGTGTTGGTTGCAACTGAAACGGAGCAAGTATACCGTCGTTCTTTCCTTGTCAACAATTTTGTTTATGATCGTAAATCAAAGTCACTAACTGCTGTATCTGAAACTGGTAAGCAGAAATATGCTGACTTTGCTCCCGATGCTTCAAAAATCGCTTTTGTTAGAGACAACAATATTTTCATCAAAGACCTTAACAGTGGTGAGGAGAAAAAAATCACAACGGATGGTGTAAAAAACAAAATCATTAACGGGGGTACTGATTGGGTTTATGAAGAGGAATTCGAATTTGCCAGAGCCTTTTTTTGGTCACCTGATGGCAAAAAAATAGCTTATTACAAATTTGATGAGACGGAGGTTCCTGAAATAAGCATTCCTGTTTATAATGGCTTGTACCCTGAAGAATATCGTTACAAATATCCCAAAGCGGGAGAAAAGAATTCGATCGTAAGTATTCATGTTTATGATCTTACCACCGGTTCAACAACCACTGTTGATGTTGGTGCAGAAAAAGATCAATACATCCCACGTATTAAATGGACAAACGATGCAAACACCTTGTGTGTGTTCCGCATGAATCGTCATCAAGATAAATTAGAGTACTTATTTGCGAATGCGCAAACAGGTGCAACAAAGGTTGTTTTAACTGACAATGACAAACGTTATATTGATGTAAATGATGATTTGACGTTTTTGGCCGACAATAAATCATTCCTATTAACTAGCGAACAAGATGGTTTCCGTCATATTTATTTGTATGACATGACCGGAAAACTAATTCGACAGGTCACTAAAGGGAACTGGGAGGTTATTTCATTATATGGTATAGATGAGCAATCAAAAACCATTTATTACCAGTCGACAGAAACAGCTCCGGCTAAGCGTGATATCTATGCAATCAAAATAGACGGTACAGGAAAGAAAAAAATCACCTCAATTGAAGGTACAAATAATGCCACTTTTAGTACTGATTTCTCTTATTTTATCAATTCGTATAGTAATGCAAACACCCCTGCCGTATTTAGTTTAAATGACAAAAACGGAAAACAACTAAGGGTGTTGGAAGAAAATAAAAAGTTAAAAGAGAAACTTTCTGGCTTTGTTTATCAACCTAAAGAATTTATTGAAGTACCAATGCCTGATGGTTTAAAATTGAATGCATGGATCATCAAACCTTCAAATTTTGATGCAACGAAGAAATATCCTGTGTTTATGTACGCTTATGGCGGTCCAGGTAGTCAGCAAGTTTTAGATTCTTGGAATGGCGGTGATATCTGGTTCCAAACATTAGCTGATAAAGGTTACATCGTTTTCTGTATGGATAACAGAGGTACTGGAGGTCGCGGTGCTGATTTTAAGAAGGTAACTTATTTACAATTAGGAAAATACGAAATACAAGATCAGATTGATGCTGCAAAGTGGTTAAGAACTCAATCTTATGTGGATGCTTCTCGCATTGGATACTATGGTTGGAGTTTTGGAGGATATATGGCCTCTTTAGCTATTACTCGTGGTGCTGATGTATTCAAAATGGCGATTGCCGGTGCTCCGGTTACTTCATGGAGGTATTATGACAGTATTTATACCGAACGTTTCTTACGTACACCACAAGAAAACGCTTCGGGTTATGATGATAACTCTCCTATTCATTATGCAGAAAATTTAAAAGGTAAATTTCTGCTCATTCATGGAACGTTTGATGACAATGTGCATTTCCAAAACTCGGCTGAAATGGCACTTAGCCTGATCAAAAAAAATAAGCAGTTTGATAGCTTCTATTATCCGAATGAGCATCACGGGGTAAGATATCGCTTACAGTTACAAACCATGATGATGGACTTTATTCTTAAGAATTTATAAGCTATGAATCGATCTAACAAAAAAAAGCCTGCAATATTGCAGGCTTTTCTCATTTCTAACGACATTTTTACCTTTCAAAATAGATTTAAGTGGCGTTGAATAAACTTAACAACAATTTGATTATCAATAGTTAACATTAGCTTATTTAGGTTAAACCATATTAATTAGCTTGCAAACGTTTCCATAACAGAAAAATATTTTTACTTTAGCGGCTTTGGGAAAATCTTTGTCCCCTAAACCAATCAAATAAACGAATAAAATAAAGGCTATTTAAAACCAAAATTAAAACCTCATAATGTCAACAACCAAGGCGAAACACCCTAAAGGACTTCCTTTTCTTTTTTTATCGGAAATGTGGGAACGATTCGGATACTATTTAATGATAGGAATTTTCACCCTCTACCTTAAAGATGTAAAAGCCGGTTTCGCAATGACAGAAGCAGAATCTGCTGATTTATACGGAACCTTTATCGCATTAGTCTTTCTAACTCCTTTTCTTGGAGGTTTGATTGCCGATCGTTACTTAGGTTATGCAAAATCAATCATTATTGGTGGTATTTTAATGGGAATAGGCTATTGTACAATGGCTATTCATGATCTTACCATGCTTTATGTATCAATGACATTGGTAATTGTGGGTAACGGATTTTTTAAGCCCAATATCTCAACCTTATTAGGAAATATCTACTCAACTCCGCAATTTGAAACCAGAAAAGATGAGGGTTACAATATCTTTTACATGGGTATCAACATTGGTGCCTTTATCTGTAACTTCTTCGGTGCTGCATTATATATTATGCTAGGCTGGGAATATGCATTTATTGCAGCCGGTATTGGTATGTTCATAGGTGTATTGGTGTTCATATCAGGATTACGTCATTACAAAGCATTTGATGTTAAAAAAGGAGTTCAGGATGGCGATATGCCTTTTTCGAAAATTATTTACTTGATTCTTTTACCGTCAATTGTAGCTGGAGTTATTGGCTGGATTGTACCGCAAGCATTATTAGGACATCCATTAATTGGCACTAACAGTACAGACGCTTTTATTTTCGCTTGTATTCCGGTCGTTTATTTCTATGGATCTTTATTCATGCAAGCTTCTAAGGAAGAACGACGACCGATAGCAGCATTATTAACGGTTTTTGCAGTAGTAATTCTATTTTGGGCCGTTTTCAAACAAAATGGTAGCGCATTAAATACCTGGGCCGACAGATATACCGACCGACACGTTTCCACTCCTATCGCTGAAAAAGCTTTTACTTCCTTAAGTTTATCACAAACAGTTACCTACAAAAAAGATTCAGTTGCCTTATACGATGAAGCATTCCGTTTACAAAAAGTAAATGGTCAACCTATAAAAGAATTTAATTACCCATTATACTTCAGAAACGTAACACCAAATCAACTTCCTTCTGAAGGAACTACAGTTGAACTTTGGGCTACAAACCTTAGTCAATCAATCAACCCTGGATGGGTTATTATTTTAACGCCATTGGTGGTTGCTTTTTTCACCTGGTTACGTAAACGCAATCAAGAACCTTCAACAGCAACTAAAATTATGTTTGGTATGTTCATTTCAGCTCTTTCGGTATTAGCCATGGTTGCTGCTGTATACGCCGGAAATAATGGGGCTGAGAAAGTGTCTGTTTTATGGTTAATGGGTGGTTATGGAATCATTACAATTGGAGAACTTTTCTTAAGTCCGATGGGACTTTCTCTAGTATCAAAATTAAGTCCTACCCGGATTACCTCATTAATGATGGGCGGTTGGTTCTTATCAACCTCAATTGGTAATAAATTATCAGGTGTATTAGCTTCTATGTGGGATACATATGATCATAAAGCTAATTTCTTCTGGGTTAATTTCGCCTTATTAATGGTATCGGCACTTATTGGTTTCGCGCTGTTAAAATGGCTTAACACTATTATGAAAGAAAGAGGAATTAAATAAGTAATAAACTTGCTAATTACTAACAAGTTAACTATATAGCAATCATTATAATAGTAGCACATTTTTACACACAAAATGAATCAAAATCAAACACTTGCACAAGAGCAGGATGCTCTAAAAGCAAGCTCTAAACATCCAAAAGGTCTTTGGGTATTATTCGGGACCGAGATGTGGGAGCGCTTCAACTTCTACGGAATGAGAACCCTTTTAACCTTATTTATCGTTCATTCTTTGATGATGAGTGAGGAAACTTCATCATTAATTTATGGGGGATTCTTAGGCTTGTGTTACCTGACTCCAATGCTAGGGGGCTTTATTTCTGACAGATTCCTGGGAAACAGGTACTGTATTATGCTTGGAGGAAGCTTGATGGCTATCGGGCAGCTCTTATTATTCTTTAGTGCAAGTACTTTTGATACAAATTTAGGCCTGGCAAAAATCTTATTATATGTTGCTTTAGGTGTCATTATTTTCGGTAATGGTTTCTTCAAACCAAATATCTCTTCAATGGTTGGTAGCTTATACCCTGCTCAAGAGAAAAATAAATTAGATACTGCATTTACCATTTTCTATATGGGTATCAATGTGGGTGCTTTCTTAGGTCAGTTTATCTGCCCTATGTTAGGCGACGTTGTTGATGCAGCTGGTAATCGTGATATTTTTGCATTCAAATGGGGCTTCTTAGCGGCTTCAGCGGCTATGGTGATTGGTACTGTTTCTTTCTACTTCTTGAAAGATAAATATGTAAAAACTCCTGAAGGAAGACCTATCGGTGGCTTACCTAAACACAACACAGCCTCAGACTTTGCTGAAGGCGAAGCCCAAAAAGCTCACTTTACTTCTACCGCTTTAACTGTTTCAGTAATTGCTTTCATTGCATTATCCTTTATTTTCCATAAATTATTTGGTCAGAACATAATTTATTCAATCATTTATGGAAGTGGTTTAACTCTTGCTGGCTTAATTTTATCCGACAAATCATTAACAAAAATCGAGAGAGACCGTGTTTTGGTTATCTACATCGTTTCTTTCTTTGTTATTTTCTTCTGGGCAGCCTTTGAACAGGCTGGTTCATCATTAACATTTATTGCCAATAACCAAACAGACCGTAACTTTTTTGGATGGTCGATGCCTCCATCAATGGTTCAGATTTTCAACGGAATTTTTGTTGTTGCATTTGCTGTTCCATTCAGTATGCTTTGGGATAAATTAAGAACTGCTGGAAAAGAGCCAATCTCTCCTTTTAAACAAGCAATTGGTCTATTCTTAATTGCCCTAAGTTATTTTATCATTGCCTTTAATGTTAAAGATTTAGGATACTCTGGTTTGTTAGCTATTAAATGGTTAATCCTTTTATACCTGATTCAAACCTTTGGAGAGCTTTGTTTATCGCCTATCGGTTTATCTTTAGTAGGTAAATTAGCGCCAAAACGTTTCGCTTCTTTATTATTTGGTGTATTCTTCTTATCTAATGCTTCGGGTTATGCTCTAGCAGGAACATTAGGTTCTATCTTACCGGCTACTGGTGATAAATTTTTAAAGGCTAAAGAAGCTGGTATTGATTTGCAAGCCGTTTTGGATAAAACAGTAACACCAACGGCTGAACAATTGAAATTTTTAACTGCAAATAACATTAACCATGTAAATCCTGTTTTTGCAGGTTTTGAAATCCATAACTTATTCGAATTCTTTATGGTATTCGTTATTCTTTGTGGTGTTGCTTCTGTATTATTATTTGCATTAACTCCAAAACTGAAAAAAATGATGCACGGAATAAGATAATTATCCTGCTATTTTTCATACTATTTAAGAAAAGTTTCCTGAAATCAGGAAGCTTTTCTTTTTTGAGGAATTCGTAAAATATTAGTTCAACTTCATTTATTAGCGTTTCTTAAGCTATATTCGCATTCCAAATAAAATAACAGTGTCAGATAGCATCGTCATAATACCGACATACAACGAGAAAGAAAATGTTGAGAAAATGATCAGAAAAGTTTTCTCATTAAATTACGCATTTCATGTATTAATTATCGACGATGGTTCACCAGACGGAACTGCTACTATTGTAAAAGAATTACAAAAAGAATTTCCCACGCAACTTTTCTTACAAGAAAGAAAAGGAAAATTAGGTTTAGGTACTGCCTACATTCATGGTTTTAAATGGTCGTTGCAACGCCATTATGAGTTTATATTTGAAATGGATTGTGATTTCTCACATAATCCTGAAGACTTGATTCGCTTGCGTCAGGCTTGTGTTGATGGTGCTGACCTGGCAGTTGGATCAAGATACATTACTGGTGTTAATGTGGTCAACTGGCCAATGGGCAGAGTATTAATGTCGTATTTTGCATCACGTTATTGCAGGTACATTACAGGTGTAGAAATTCATGATTATACTGCAGGTTTTAAATGTTATCACAGAAAGGTTCTTGAAACGATTGACTTGGAAAAAATCAAGTTCATTGGGTACGCGTTCCAGATTGAGATGAAGTTTACTGCTGTTAAACATGGATTCAAATTGGTTGAAGTTCCAATTATTTTTACCGATCGAACAGCTGGAACATCTAAAATGAGCCCCAAAATATTCAGGGAAGCCATCTTAGGGGTAATACAGATGAAGGTTCTGAGTTGGTTTCGAAAGTATCCTCAAGCTGTATAAATTCTCTTTGCATTTATTAACATTTCCTTGCATTTCCGAAGTAAAATAAATACGCAAAAATGGTCTCTTTTTTGCGTTTTATTGCTGTTTCTTTCGTAGAAAAATCTACTTTTGCGTCAATAAAAAAATTAACACCAATGTAGAATAATTCATCAACGGAAAACATGATCGAGACAACTCAAATCCAGGAAATTTTAGAACTGATTGAGCAAAAAAAGTTTTTTGCATTACGAAAAATTATCAAAGACTGGCACCCGAGTGAGCTAGCTGAGTTGTTTGAAGATATTCCGCTTGATGATCGTGCTATTGTTTTCAGAGTACTTCCCCGCGATTTAGCATCCAATACATTCGAATACCTCGACATTAAAATCCAAAAGGATTTAATGAAAGGCTTAGGCCAGGAACGTGTTGCCGACATTTTAAATGAAATGTGGGCTGATGATCGTACTGCCCTTTTCGAAGAATTACCAGGTCCGGTAGTAAAACAATTACTCGAACTTTTAAGTCCTGAAGAACGCCGTGTTGCAAGTACGCTATTAGGGTACCCCGAAAACACAGTTGGTAGATTGATGCTTCCAAACTATATTTCCGTTAAGGAGTATTGGACGGTAGAACGAGTTTTGGATCATATTCGCCGCTACGGGCATTTAACCGAATCATTAGGTATATTATATGTTATCGATGGTACCGGCAGGTTAATCGATGAAATACGCATCAATGATATTTTGCTTGCTCCGTTAGATACAAAAGTAAATGAGCTAATGGATGGCAACTTTGTTTATCTACATGCAAATGATGATAAAGAAGCAGCTATTGAAGTATTTAAACAATATGACCGTGTATCACTACCTGTTGTTAATTCAGATAATATATTGATCGGTATTGTAACGGTTGATGATATGCTGGATATTGTTGAGGAAGAAGATACCGAAGATATTCAGAAATTTGGTGGTTTGGAGGCTCTTGAAGCGCCTTACCTTGATACTCCTTTATGGGAGATGATAAAAAAACGGGCAGGTTGGCTTGTCATCCTATTTGTGGGTGAAATGCTAACAGCAACTGCTATGAGTTATTTTGAACATGAAATTGAGAAAGCAGTAGTTTTAGCCTTGTTCGTTCCTCTGATTATTTCGAGTGGCGGTAATTCTGGCTCGCAAGCAGCAACTCTTATTATCCGCTCCCTGGCACTTGGAGAAGTAACATTAAGCCAATGGTGGAAAGTAATGCGCAAGGAGATCATTTCCGGTATTTTATTGGGATCAATTTTAGGAGTGATTGGCTTTATCAGAATCGGCGTTGCCGAATTGATTATTCCGGGTTTATATGGCGACCATTTTCTCCTCATTGGGTTGGTTGTAGGATTATCACTGATCGGAGTTGTACTGTGGGGAAGCCTATCAGGCTCAATGCTTCCATTTATGCTTCGCCGACTTGGCTTTGACCCCGCAACATCTTCTGCCCCATTTGTGGCCACATTAGTTGATGTTACGGGTTTGGTAATTTACTTTACAGTTGCATCAGCTATTTTAAAAGGGATATTGTTATAGTTGCCAGTTTTGACTTTATTTTGGTCCATAGTCCATAGACCATGGTTATTTGTAAAGTTTAAGACTAGAAGGTAAGGCATGCAAAGTTGCAAAGATGCGAAGTTATTTTTAACTACTTTGCTGTTTATCTGATTTGTAAAGTCTTAGATTATTGACTATCAATTTTAGTTCTCAGAACTGAAGATTAAAAACTCTAATAAGTTTTACAAGTACCATGGACTATGGTCTATGGTCCACTGGCACTAAACATATAAAAAAACGCACGATGTTAAACACCGTGCGTTTTTTGTTTTATGCGTTTATGCTTATTCTAATGCCTTTAATGCAGCATCAACTTTAGCATATTTTTCTTTTTGGTTAGTACGAGCGTAAACCTCTTTTAAAGAAATGATTACGTTACGATCTTTAGGATTGATTTCGTAAGCTTTCTCTAAATAAGGAAGAGCCTCTGTAGCTTTTTTCTGGAATTTAGCACGCTCAGCATCGTATTCTTTAACTTTGCTAGCAGGTAATTGATTTGCTTTTTTGATGATCTCAGCAGCTTCATTGTAATATAAAGCACCTAAGTTATAGTTAGCGTCAAAATAGTTAGGATCAATTTCTAAAGCTTTTTTGTAAGCAGCTGTTGCTTCATCCATTTTCTTAGCATTTTCGTAAGTTACGCCTAACGTAAAGTATAACGTTTTATTCGTTGGGTCACTAGCAATAGCTTTATTTAACTTATCTACGATAACATCTGATTTACCTTCACCTAAATAAAAGTTGATTTCGTCAATCATTAATGTATTATCAGTAGGGAAAATCTTACGTCCTTTATCCAATGTAGCTACAACAGCATTTTTGTCGCCGGCAGCTTTATAGATTTCTGCTAACTGGTGATAGATGTATGGCTCTTTATTGTAGTCCATATCCGCTAACTTTTGATAAGCAGCTTTAGCCTCATTGTTATCCTTTAGCTTTTCAGCCATGATACCAATATTTAAGTACAATGAAGTATCCTGAGGATTAACCTGTGAAGCGAATTTGAACTCTTTTAATGCAGTTTGATAATCTTCTTTATTGTTTGCAGCGATACCTTTGTTATAGCTCGCAGCATAAATATTGAAGTATGCATTCTTCATTTCATTCTCATCCAATTGCTTTTTAACGTCCAGTTCTTTTGCTTTATTCAAAGACTCATAAGCAATAGCTACCGGATCATAATCAAGGTTCTTTTGAGCTGTATCTAATGCAATTGCACCGTAAATTTTACCTTTTAAGAATAAAGTTTTAGCCTGGTTAGCAGTTTTAGGATTTGCAGCAGCCTTATCGATTGATTCTTTCGCTTTCGCATATTGACCGATCATTACCATCTTCTCGGCATTATCAACTTCTGCATTTTGTGCTTTAGCAACGACAGCGGCTGCTAAAAACAATCCTGATAACAAGATTTTTTTCATTTCAGAATTTTACTATTTATCGTAATAATTAATTTTCCTTTTCTTCTGATGACGATTCATTTGCACTATCGGTTGCATTTCCTGTTTCATCAATTTCTGCATCCTCACCTGCATCTTCAATTTTTGCTACTGAAGCGATCTCATCATCCTCGTTAAGTTTTATTAGGCGCACACCCTGCGTTGCACGTCCCATAACACGTAACTCATCCACACCAATGCGTATAGTAATCCCCGATTTGTTGATAATCATCAAATCATCAGATTCTTTTACATCTTTAATAGCGATCAACTGACCGGTTTTTTCGGTAACATTTATGGTTTTCACACCTTTACCACCGCGGTTAGTAACACGATACTCTTCAATATCAGAGCGTTTACCATAACCTTTCTCAGAAACCACTAAAATATTCGTTTCACTATCTTCAACAGCAATCATGCCAACCACCTCATCATCTACACCTGATAAAGTAACACCTCTTACACCTGCCGCTGTACGACCCATTGGACGAACAGTACTTTCGTTGAAACGAATAGCTCTTCCTGATTTTAATGCCATCAATATTTCAGAGTTACCCGTAGTTAAACGAGCTTCTAATAATTGATCACCTTCGTTCACTGTAATGGCGTTAATACCTGTTACACGCGGACGAGAATAAGCTTCCAGCGTAGTTTTCTTGATGGTTCCCTGTTTGGTACACATCATGATGTAATTGCTTTCCAGGTAAGCAGGATCATTAAGCGTTTTAACCGTGATAAATGCTTTAACCTTATCATCACTCTCAATCTGAATCAGATTTTGCATTGCCCTGCCTTTGGATGTACGGCTTCCCTCAGGAATTCCATAAACTTTCAGCCAGAAACAACGTCCTTTTTCAGTAAAGAACAACATATAATTATGTGTTTGAGCGATGAACAAGTGCTCTATAAAGTCCTCTTCACGGGTACTTCCACCCATTGAACCTCTACCACCTCTAGCCTGTTTACGGTATTCGGTCAGTTTAGTGCGTTTGATATAACCGGCATGAGAAATAGTAATAACTACATCTTCATTCTCAATTAATGATTCAATATCAATTTCACCTTCGGCATGTACGATCTGAGTTTTACGCTCATCACCGTACTTGTCCTTCATCTCTGTCAGTTCATCTTTGATGATGCCCATACGTAAACCTTCATCAGCTAAAATTGCTTTTAAGCGTTCGATTGTTTGCATTAATTCAGCATATTCATCTTTGATTTTATCACGCTCCAGACCTGTTAAACGACGAAGCGTCATATCAAGGATTGCACGAGCCTGAATATCACTTAAGCCGAATTTCTCCATCAATCCAACACGAGCCTCTTCAGGAGTCGGAGAGTTACGGATCAATGAGATTACTTCGTCTAAATGATCTAAGGCGATCAATAAACCTTCCAGAATATGAGCTCGTTTTTCAGCTTCTGATAATTCAAATTTGGTACGGCGGATAATTACTTCATGACGATGTTCCACAAAATAGTGGATCAGGTCTTTAAGATTCAACATCATCGGACGGCCTTTTACAAGAGCGATGTTGTTGATACTAAATGAAGTTTGCAGCGCAGTATATTTGTAAAGATTATTCAGTACGATATTGGCATTTGCATCACGTTTAACTTCGTAAACAATGCGCATACCCTGACGATCAGACTCATCTCTGATCTCGGAAATACCTTCAATTTTCTTTTCGTTAACCAATTCAGCGGTGCGTTCGATCATCATCGCTTTATTGATCTGATAAGGAATTGCACTTACAATGATACGCTCACGGCCATTGTCAAGTGTCTCAATTTCCGCATTGGCACGCATTACCACCCTGCCTCTTCCAGTGTTAAAAGCATCTCTGATACCTTCAAAACCATAAATGGTTGCTCCGGTAGGAAAATCTGGGCCTTTAACAAATTTCATCATCTCATCAATTGTAATGTCGCGGTTATCGATATAGGCAATAGTTGCGTCAATTACTTCCGAAAGATTATGAGGAGCCATATTGGTTGCCATACCAACAGCAATACCTGAAGCTCCGTTTACTAAAAGATTAGGGATTTTTGCAGGAAGAACAGTTGGTTCTTCCAATGAGTCATCGAAGTTTAGTTGGAAATCAATTGTATCTTTATTGATATCGGCAAGCATTTCCTCCGCAATTCGGCGCATACGAACCTCTGTATAACGCATTGCCGCCGGATCATCACCGTCAACCGAACCAAAGTTTCCTTGTCCGTCAACAAATGGATAGCGTAGTGACCAATCCTGAGCCATACGTACCATCGCATCGTACACAGATCCGTCACCATGCGGGTGATACTTACCTAACACCTCTCCTACAATACGAGCTGATTTTTTGTGAGCTTTGTTGCTACCAACTCCTAAATCGAGCATACCGTATAAAACACGTCTGTGAACTGGTTTTAATCCGTCACGAACATCAGGTAATGCTCTGGAAACAATTACCGACATCGAATAATCGATGTAGGCAGACTTCATTTCCTCTTCAATATTAATTGGAATGATTTTACTTCCGTTCGTCTGTTCGTTATTCTCTTCTGCCATTTATTGATGGTTGATGATTCGAAAAATTTAGAATGCTTGCGAATTTAACAAAATTTGGGGTAAATGTTAAGTCAATTCCTGAAAATGAACAGTTTCTCATTTTCAAAAAGCAACAAAAAACCAGCTGCAAAAAAACAATAAATATAACTACCTGTAAATAAAATAATTATACTTATCAATCTAAATAAACTATTATAAAAACGCTGATTATCTGTTATTTATTTTATCCACATTTTCAGTGGTTTTCTCCCAAGCCAAATACAAACAGATTTGGATTTAAAGTCAATTGCACATAAAAACAATCTTATGTTCATGAAAAGAAATGGCTTTTTGAAACACTGAAAAGAACAAGAGGTTATTTTGTCAGCGGAAATGATCAAAGTAAATCAGTAAGCAATATCTTGCCTATAGCTTGCTAAGTATACATTTAGGGGAGAAATTGAAAAATTGGTAAAGGATTTAGACAGTAAGGCATTCACATTCGCCTTTTACGATAATTTTGAACAGAATTCCCAAAAAAAGAGCAAAAAATAAGTCCCCCGGAAAGGAGGACTTAAAACATATTTTATACCCAGTTAATACCTTTTTTCAGTAAACTTAAAGTTTGAGCTTCATCACTGTTTGCAACAGGTTGATAATTATACGCCCAGTTTGCTTGTGGCGGCATGCTCATTAAAATAGATTCAATGCGTCCGTTAGTTTCTAAACCAAACTTTGTTCCCGCATCATAAACCAGATTAAATTCAACATAACGGCTTCTGCGTAGTAACTGCCAGTTTTTCTGTTCTTCAGTAAATGGACGATCTTTATTTCTTTCAATTAATGGAACATAAACTTTAGCGAATGTTTCACCAACCGATTTAACGAATTCCCAACGATCAGCCAGGGTAAAATGCTCTGATTCGCCTAAACGGTCAAAAAATATTCCACCAACGCCTCTTGTTTCATTTCGATGTTTGATAAAGAAATAATCATCGGCCCAATGTTTAAATTGGGTGTAATAATCATGATGAAACTGATCACACGTGCCTTTTAATGCTTGATGAAAGAAACGGGCATCATTTTCATTTACATAGTGTGGAGTAAGATCGATTCCTCCTCCAAACCATTTTAATCCAGCCTCAGGAGTTTCAAAATACCTTACATT
This sequence comes from Solitalea canadensis DSM 3403, assembly GCF_000242635.2. Taxonomy (NCBI): domain Bacteria; kingdom Pseudomonadati; phylum Bacteroidota; class Sphingobacteriia; order Sphingobacteriales; family Sphingobacteriaceae; genus Solitalea; species Solitalea canadensis. The sequence goes on along the minus strand of NC_017770.1, from coordinate 1,721,260 downwards.
CATATGAATGATCGGTACCAAAGGATGATTAGGATGAATAACGATCGAAACACCAGTAGCAAAAAAAGTGGTTTTTTCTACCTTGAAAGAACGCTGGATAGCTTCAGGCAAATCACCATGAACAGCAGAAAACATAACGCCACCTTTTTCCAAAACAGTTCCGTTCTGTAAAACCCGGCTTCTTCCGCCGCCGCCTTCTTCTCTTACCCAATTTTCTTCCTGAAATTTCCCTGTTCCATCTGCAGCTTCTAATTTCTGACAAATATCATCCTGCAAACCTTTAAACCAATCGGCAATAAGCTCTTTTGTGATCATGGGGTAAAAATAGGAAAAATAGTCTGGAGTCGGGAGTCGGGAGTACTGAGTCTTTAATCCATAGTTGATAGTTCATGGTTCATAGTTCATGAATAATTTACCATAATTTAGACCTATAAACATTAATAAAAGTTCATGGTTCATTAATTAAGGATCATAGTTTTAGAATAATGACTTGATTCTCCCTATGAACAATGATCTATGAACCATGAACCAAAAAACTATTTTTCCTCTATATAATCCAAATCCTTACCATAGGTTTCATCAAGATTATACAAAGCGATATAAGCTAAAGTAATGGTTGAAATACCAACAATTAATCCACTGTTAATGATACCAAAATGAGGTTTTAGGAAATTGAAGAAGATAAGTACTGGTACAAGTGATCCTCTAACAAAATTGGGAATGGTGGTTGCCACAGTGGCTCTGATATTGGTTCCGAACTGCTCTGCTCCCATTGTTACGAATACCACCCAATAACCGGTAGCCAGACCCATTATAAAACACATAATGTGGAAATACTGAGCATCGAAATTACGTGAGAATAAGAAGGTTAATACAGCTGCTAAAGTGGCTGTTAAAAAGATAAAAACAATCTTTTTGCGTGTTTTAAATACCTGACTTAATGAGCCGCACAATAAATCGCCGATAGCAATACCTGTATATGCATACATAATACCCTTACCAGGGCTCAACGTTTCGGTGGCACCCATCTGTACTCCAAAATCGTTGGCGAACGTTACTACCACACCAATTACAAACCATACCGGAACTGCAATGAGTATGGAGTTGATAAATCGCTTAAACCTGCCCCAAGAAGTAAACAGCATAAAAAAGTTCCCTCTTGCCACTTCTTCATTCTTCACTTTGTGGAACATTCCTGATTCCACAACGCCCACACGCATCAATAACAAGACAAGTCCCATCACTCCTCCCACAATGTAGGATGTTTGCCATGAAAAATGATCGCCAACCTGTGCTGCCACAACGGCCCCAAATAAACCGATTCCGGCAATCAGCATGGTGCCATAGCCACGATTTTCCTTGCTCATAGTTTCAGTAATCAGGGTAACTCCTGCTCCTAACTCTCCTGCTAAACCTACTCCGGCAATAAAACGAAGTATCGCATACTGATCTACATTGGTAACAAATCCGTTAGCGATATTGGCAATTGAATATGTAATAATTGAACCAAATAACACCCATAGGCGACCTTTTTTATCACCCAAAATCCCCCACAAAATACCTCCTGTTAACATGCCAATCATCTGGCAATTAATAAGAAACGATCCAATTGAGGACAACTGATCAGGATCGGTAATACCTAATCCATTTAAACTTTTAATACGGATAACGGAGAATAAAATGAGGTCATAAATGTCGACGAAATACCCTAATGCTGCAACAATGATCAGCAGTACAACGTTTCGACTTAGAGCTGGCTTCTTTTCTTCCATTTGATAAATTGGTTCACTTGCTTGCATATATAAAATTAGTTGTTGGTTGATTGTTAACAAGAGCTAATTAATAAAATATTTTTAAAAGTAGGAAATACATATTAAAAATATTTTAAATAAAAATACAAACAATACTAAAATTTAAATTGTAGTAGAATAACAAAATATAAATGAACATGGAAAATTTCACTTATCAAAACCCAACCAAATTAGTTTTCGGAAAAGATGTTGTTGATCAGGTTGGAAAAGAAAGTATTCACTATGGAAAAAAAGCGTTAATTCTTATCGGAAAAGGATCAGTAAAGTCGAGTGGTTTATACGACAGAATTAGTACCCATCTTGATGCCGCCGGAATATCCTATGTAACGTATGAAGGAATTAAATCTAATCCATTGTATAATAACGCAGATGAAGCTGTTTCTCTTGCAAAAGAATTTCAGGCAGAAATGATCATTGCAGTTGGAGGTGGTTCTGTCATTGACAGTGCTAAAGCTGTGGCAATGGGCTATTATGTAAACCACTCAGTTTGGGATTTTTACCTTCATAAAACAAAACCAGAAAAAGCACTACCAATTATTGCTGTTTTAACATTGGCGGCAACAGGTACAGAAATGAATCCTTTTACCGTTTTACAAAATAATGCAGAAGAGTCGAAACGTGGATTCGGCCATGAATTGCTATACCCTAAAGTTTCGTTTCTGGATCCTGTTCTCACCTTTTCTGTACCTCAATCCTACACAAGTTATGGCGTGGCCGATTTAATTGCGCATTGCCTGGAAACATTTTTCGGACAAGGTGATGCTCCGCTTTCAGATCATACTATAGCTTCGATCATCAGGCTAGCCATAAAATACGGCAAAATTGTTTACAATGACCCGACCGACTATGACAGCCGTGGAAACATTATGTGGCTGGCAACCAATGCTCTTAATGGGACACTTGCCTTAGGAAAACAAAATGGAGATTGGGCATGTCATGCAATTGAACACTCTTTAAGCGCATTATTTGATATTGCCCATGGAGCCGGATTATCGATTGTGTTCCCTGCGTGGATGAAATATAACCAAAGATACTTACAGTCGCGCTTGGCATTCCTTGCAAAATATGTGTTTGATGTTAATGAAGAAAATGAAGCATTGGCAGCTTATGAGTTCATACATAAACTGGAAGAATTCTTTACAAGCATCGGAACACCAATTCGACTGCAAGAAGCACAAATAGATGAACTGCAAAAAGATAAAATCGTAGATAATCTTAACAGATATAAAGCCAATGGTTTACATATTAAGTTAGATGAAACTGCCCGCGAAAAAATAGTAGATCTAATGTATGCATAATATTTTTTCATGGACTAATTGTTTAACTGGTTCAAAATTGTAGTTTAGGGATTAAACTGATAGCCGGTAAATACTTTATTTCTTTTCAGCTAATTAATTGAAATAGTTTGTATTTACCGGTTATGTTAACTAATTGCTAAACCTTTCAATGAAACTATCAAACAATTCGCTAAAGTGGTTAATGCGCTTTTACCCTCCATTATTTTTTCAGCGTATTTGGGTAAAACATATTTCTAAAGATTTCAAATCAATTGAAGTTAAGATCAACAAGAGCCTTCTGAATAAAAACTATAACGGAACCATATTTGGAGGCACCATTTTTAGCGCAGCCGATCCTTTTTATTCAATTATGTTTTGGCAATTATTTCGACATAAAAGCTTTAAAGTAATCGGTTGGTTAAAAAGTGCAGAAATTCAATACAAAAAACCGGGAAGTACAGATCTAACTCTTATATTTAGCTTAACTGAAGAAGATGTAAGAGAGGCTGAAGACGCTCTTACCACCATTGGTAAATTTGAAAAGGCTTATCCTGTAGAGGCCAGAAACAAAAAAGGTGAACTTTGTGCAATGATCTATACCAATGTGTGGATGCGGAGAATTCAGCCGGATGAGCATTCGAAAGCAGGTTTTTAATACCGTTTATCGCCATGAACCTTAAAAGACTGATCCTTGAGGGAGAAAGTGTTACGTTAGATTTTAAAAAGACTATTACAAGCTGTGAAAAAATTGCTAAAACGATGGTTTCATTTGCAAACAATCGAGGCGGCAAATTATTAATTGGTGTAGCTGACGACGGCACAATCAAAGGAGTTAAGTCTGAAGACGAAGAACGTTACATGATCACCAAGGCGGCTCAATTTTATTGCCGTCCTCAATTAGATCCCATCTTTGAAGAGATTTTTTTTGATGGTAAAATCGTATTGACTGTTGAAATTGAAGAAAGTGACATCAAACCTCATTATGCCTTAGGTGAAGATAATAAATGGTGGGTCTACATCAGAGTTAAAGATCACAGTGTGTTAGCCAGCAAGATTGTTGTTGATGTTTTGCGCAAAGAAGCCAAAGGTGAAAATGTGTTACTGGAGTATTCTCCAAAAGAAAAAGCGTTACTAGAATACTTATCTCAAAATGATCGGATCACCTTGCCGGAATATCGAAAAATGCTCAATATCTCCAAGCGATCTGCTTCGCGAATATTAGTAAACCTGGTATTGATGGGCGTTATCAGGGTACATACAACAGAAAAAACCGAATTCTATACAGCTAGCTGATTTTCATTAAGTAAAATCTGTTGCTTATATTTGTAACCAGTTCGCCTTAGCTATCGATTCCTGTCCCATTCGCGGGAACAATCAATCTTAGTCTTTGCTAATAATTCAATAACTGAGAAGTTTATTCTTTGCTCTAATATCTTATTTTCTGATATGAAACAACTTTACTCAAAATATAGAGATCAATATAAAAGTAATTTCTTACTTGCCTACCCTGTTGTAATATCACAATTGGGCCATGTTGCCGTTGCCATTGCCGACAGTATTATTATCGGACAAAAAACAGGAAGTGATGTTTCTTTAGCTGCAGTAGCTTTAGGGAATAGCTTATTTACCTTGTTTATGGTTACCGGAATTGGTATTTCATACGGATTAACGCCCTTAATTGCCCAGGAAAACGGCAGAAAAAACTTTGCCGCTTGTGGTAAATTACTTTCAAGTAGTTTTATCATCAACATTATAGCAGGCTTACTGCTATTCGGAATTATCTTTTTCGGATTATTTATGATTCAGCACCTGAATCAACCTGTTGATGTTGTTACACAAGCTAAACCATTTTTGGGTCTGCTTGGCTTTTCGATCATCCCATTAATGATATTCCTTACTTTTAAGCAATTTACGGAGGGCTTGGGCTTTACCAAACAAGCGATGAGTATTACCATTTGGGGTAACCTGGTAAACATCATTGTCGGAATTGTACTTGTTTTTGGTTTATTTGGAATTAAACCAATGGGTGTTGTTGGGGTTGGTATTGCAACATTAACAGATCGTGTATTAATGGCCATTGCCATGAGTTTTTATGTTTTTCGTTCTCCAAGGTTCAAAGAATATTTGAAAGGATTTAAATTTGGAGACATCACAAAAAGTATCAGCAAAAAGATCCTTGGTATTGGAATTCCTGTATCCATGCAATACATATTTGAAGTGGGTGCCTTTAGCGGTGCTGCAATTATGATTGGTTGGTTGGGGGCCGAAGAATTAGCGGCACACCAAATTGCTTTGAGTATGGCGTCGTTAACGTTTATGATGGCAAGTGGTATATCCTCTGCTGCAGCAATTAAAACCGGAAATTACTTCGGACAAAGAGATTATAAACAGTTGCGTTTTTCTGCAATTGCAAGCTACCACATGATCATTGCTTTTATGATCTTTTGCGGAATTGTATTTACACTTTTCAACCATTTCTTGCCGTCGTTATACATTAAAGATCAGCATGTGATCAACACAGCTGCCGGACTATTAATTATAGCTGGCTTGTTCCAGTTATTTGATGGAGCTCAAGTTGTTGGGTTAGGTATATTAAGAGGAATGGGTGACGTAAAAATTCCTACAGCCATTACCTTGATGGCCTATTGGGTAATTGGCTTACCTGTTGGTTATGTATTAGGTTTTAAATTAAATGTAGGTGTTAGCGGTGTTTGGTGGGCTTTATTAATTGGATTGGGAATAGCTGCTATCTTATTGTTTCTGCGTTTCAATTACTTAACCAGAAAACTGGAAAATAACCCTTCATCAATACCTGCAGATACAAAAGAAAGTCATTTTATGCCTCATTAAGCAAAATAAAACGGCCGTTCCAAACAAACAACAGCCATTTTACTTTAGCAGTTAACTATTAAAAGCTAATGGCCAAATGCTAGTAGCTAATAGCTAAAAAAACATATCCTTCACCAGTCGGAAAGTATTGCAATGGGCATCCACAATATCCGCTACTCGCGGAGAATAACCACCTCCCATGCTAACTGTAACCGGAATCGTATTCTGTTTGCACTGTTCAAAAACAAAACGATCACGTTCTTTACAACCTGTCTTGCTAACAGAAAGTTTTCCTAATTTATCAGATTCGAGAATATCTACTCCTGATTGGTAAAATATAAAATCAGGTTTTTCCTTTTTGATCAAATGAGTTAAAGTTTCTTTCAGTAATCCAAGATAAAGCTGATCATCGGTATTATCGGGCAATTCAATATCCAGGTCTGAACGTTCCTTTTTATAAGGCCAATTAGTTTTCCCGTGCATTGAAAAAGTAAAAACCGCTTTATTATCCTGAAATATTTCTGCTGTTCCGTTCCCTTGGTGTACATCAAGATCTACGACCAATATTTTCGATGCGATCTTCTTTTTCAATAAGTAGTTGGCTGCTATTGCAATATCGTTTAACAAACAAAAACCTTCTCCTTTATCAGTAAATGCATGATGAGTTCCTCCTGCTACATTTAACGCAACTCCGTCATTCAGCGCATAATAACAACAGTCGATTGTTCCCTGCGCTATAGTTATTTCCCTATCAATCAGCTGTTGCGACAAAGGAAACCCGGTCCGGCGTTCTTCCTGGGGCGAAAGGGTTAGGGTTTTAAGCTTGTTCCAATATTCATGCTTATGGGTCAAAAGAATAATTTCTTCAGGCACAAATGCTGGACTAAACAGATTTTCATGTGTGATAGTTCCTTCATGTAATAACTGTTCAGGTATTAACTCGTATTTAATCATTGGAAATCTATGCCCTTCGGGTAATGGATGTGCATAGATCGGATGGAAAGCGATTTTCATTTACTAATTATTGTTCTTGCTTAAACAATACAATATTAGCATGAATAATTTGAAACCAACAATTAATGACTAAGATGTATTTTTTTCATAAGTTCATCAGAAACAGGATCTGAGTATACACCATAAGCACTTACAAATACACCTTTTTGTCCGTCGGTTGATTCAATTGCATAAAGTATCGATTGGTCATCAGGATTGGTCATTCCTTCAAACCTGTGTACTTCAACGATTTCAAATTCTTCAGGGTGCCAGTATAAATCGTGATCCTCACATGCTAAGTGATCCTGTCTGATATTGAAATTGAGTGTGTAGCCTCTTGTTTTCAAACCGTTTAGGGCTTCAACCATGGTATCGTAGGTATACATATGGAAATTTGTTTTTCTTAAATATAATCAATATTACTTGAGAAATAACGGCCTACTTAATTTCAAATAACTATTGTCATGCCACCCCTTTTTTAAAATGCTTATCTTTGCGAATTATTAAAAAAGAATGGCGAGAATAAGAATTACCAAATATTTCAACTTTGAAACCGCTCATGCTTTATACGGGTACGACGGTAAATGCAGAAACGTGCATGGCCATAGTTATGAATTATATGTAACAGTGGTTGGAGATGCAATTAATGATGCAACGCATGTAAAAAACGGGATGGTGATGGATTTCGGTGATCTGAAAAAGATCGTTAAAACTGAGATTGTTGATATTTTTGATCATGCGACTGTGCTTAACAAAAATTCACCTCATATTAAATTGGCGGGTCAGCTTATGGAGCATATGGAACGTGTTCTTTTAACAGATTACCAACCTACCTGCGAAAATATGCTTGCCGATTTTGCCAACCGGATCATGAAGAGATTGCCGGATAATGTTAAACTCTATTCATTAAAGCTTCACGAAACTCCAACATCGTTTGCTGAGTGGTTTGCAAGTGACAATGGAATAACCGTATAATTTTTTATTTTAAACCATATAAGACATTTAAGGTCATTTAAGTATCGCGTCGTTTATCTTATCTATTTAAACCATATAAGACATATAAGGTCATTTAAGTATCGCATCGTTTAACTTATCTATTTAAACCATATAAGGACATATAAGGTCATTTAAGTATCGCGTCGTTTATCTTATCTATTTAAACCATATAAGACATATAAGGTCATTTAAGTATCGCATCGTTTAACTTATCTATTTAAACCATATAAGGCATATAAGGTCATTTAAGTATCGCGTCGTTTATCTTATCTATTAAAACCATATAAGACATATAAGGTCATTTAAGTATCGTGTCGTTTATCTTATATTTTCTCATATGTCTTATATGGTTTAAATAAAATATCACGAACGCTAAGCGAAATAGCCTTATATATCCTTATATGTCTTATATGGTTAAATAAAATATCACGAACGCTAAGCGAAATAGTCTTATATGTTTCTTATATGTCTTATATGGTTAAATAAAATATCACGAACGCTAAGCGAAATAGCCTTATATGTTTCTTATATGTCTTATATAGTTAAATAAAATATCACGAACGCTAAGCGAAATAGCCTTATATATTCCTTATATGTCTTATATGGTTTAATAAAATATCACGAAAGCTAAGCGAAATAGCCTTATATATTCCTTATATGCCTTATATGGTTTAATCTAAATCTTATACAGTAAGCAGTAGCTCTCCGAAGCGATACACATCTTCAAAAGTATTGTACAGCGGCACCGGAGCAAAACGCATCACATTTGGTTCACGCCAGTCGCCAATAACACCATTTTCAACTAACTTTTCGAAAACCTTTTTAGGCACAGGATGATGAGCAATGATCGATAGCTGACACCCGCGTTGTTTCTTATCGCGAGGAGTTACAATTTCATACAGAATTTTACCAGCCTTAGCATTAACCTGGTCAATAATAAATTCAAGGTAAGCCGTTAACAATTCGCTTTTAGCACGTAAGTTGTCAAAACCTGCACGATCAAATAGAGCTAAAGACGCCTTGTGAGCAGCAAGCAATAACATTTGCGAGGTACTAACCTGCCACCCTTCTGCCCCACTCTCCGGTTTAAACTTTCGTGTCATTAAAAAGCGGGTATCCTTTTCATAACCCCACCAACCGGCAAAACGATGCAGTTCTTTATTATTGAAATTATTTTCGTGAACAAAAATGCCGCTAATTCCTCCCGGACTCGAATTCATATACTTGTAAGAACACCACATGGCAAAATCAACACCCCAGTCATGCAGTTTTAAAGGAACATTACCCATTGCATGTGCCAAATCAAACCCTACTGTAATAGAATATTGTTTTGCATGCTTGGTGATTACTTCCATATCAAACAACTGTCCTGTCAGGTAATTAATACCACCCATTAATACCAAAGCCAGTTCACCCTTATGTTGATCAATTGTAGCTAAAATATCTTCCGTTCTTAAAAGCGATTCGCCAGCACGAGGCTCCATTTCAATAATTGCGTCCTCAGGATTAAACCCGTGAAACTGAACCTGACTATCAATTGCATACTGATCAGAAGGGAAAGCCCTGGCTTCCATCAGAATTTTATATCGTTGCTTTGTCGGACGGTAAAAACTAACCATCATTAAATGAAGGTTAACTGTAAGGTTATTCATTGGAGTAACCTCAACAGGTTTAGCGCCACAGATTTTAGCTAGAGATTGCTGCATTTCTTCATGAAAATGCAACCACTCAACTCCTTTAGTAAACCAACCTTCTACTGCAAAATTCTCCCATTGATTCAATAGGGATTCAATTTGCGTTTTGGTTGATTTAGGTTGAAGACCTAAAGAATTACCACACAGGTAGATAATATCTTTTCCGTTATGTTTTGGAATTAAGAATTCGTTGCGAAATGAATGTAATGTATCTAGCTGATCCAAATTTTGGGCAAAACTCAATGTGTTTTCAAAATTCATCGTTTAGGTTATGATTGGTATTTAAAAATCAAAAACGCCTTGGTAAAGCGTTTTCTATATTATCACTACAATTTAGCAGCTTTTATTTTCTTACTGACAAATATATTATCAGTAATGTAAAAACGCCAAGGTAATTTTGCATCTTCTCCAGCATAATCCACTCCTATCCTTGTTGTTGCCGTAATATTTCCCGGATCAATTAAAACATCATTGTTTTCGATCCATATTTCGTCTGAATCGAGACTTAATGCATTTTGTTTTCTGGTGATATCAAGAGCCTGCGCTAATGCTCCGGGTCCCGAAGATAGACGAGGTTCCACTTTTTTCAATTTTCTTCTTTCGAGCTGAACGTTAATACCATCAGTAGGCTCAATAGATCGTATAAGCACTGCATGAGGTATATCCTTGTAATTGGTAACCACATTAAAAAGCGAATGGATTCCATAGCACAGGTAAACATACGAAGTACCGCCGTGCATGAACATTGTTTCTGTACGTGCAGTACGTCGGAGATTATAAGCATGACTAGCTCTGTCAAGCGGTGCACGGTAGGCCTCCGTTTCAGTAATCATCCCTCCTGTTACAACACCGTTTATTTTTGTATACAAGTATTTTCCTAAGAGGTCGCGACTGATTTGTACTACATCATCACGCAAATAAAAATCTTCAGCGAGTTTTTTTCGTATTCCGTTTACTAATTCCAAGGCAACAAATTCTTAGTAAAGAAGTTAAAACTTCAGCAAGCTAACGATCTGTTCAAGATAAGTAGCATCGGTTTCATCGAACTGAGCCAGCTCATCACTATCAATGTCTAAAACCGCTACAACAATTCCATTTTTCAGTACAGGAACAACAATTTCTGACTTAGAAAGTGAACTACAAGCGATGTGACCCGGAAATTCTTCAACATTATCAACAATAATAATTTCTTGTTGTTTCCATGATGTACCACACACTCCTTTTCCGAAACCAATTCTGGTACAAGCAATTGGACCCTGAAAAGGCCCTAATACCAATTCATTATCTTTAACAAGGTAAAATCCGACCCAGAAAAAATTAAACGCCTGTTTTAACGCCGCAGCGACATTAGCCAGGTTCGCAATAAGATCATCTTCGCCACTTAACAGTCCTTTAAGCTGCGGTACCAGAGATTCATATTGTTGCTTTTTGTCGGTAGAATCGATGATTTTGAGGTCTTCAGCCATTTTTTTTAGATCTTACGTTTAAAATAGTAAACAGAAATCGTGCAGTTTTTCGTACACATTGCGAATATAAAATTATTCTTAATAGCTATTTAATTGTTGGCATAGTTTTTATAGAATGTATAATAACTATAAGAAACTTTGTAAAAAAGCGCTTACTGTACAACAAGTATGTGGTACGTAATGTTATGTAAATAAAGATTTTTTTGGTTTTTGGTTTGGTTTAATTGTTGGAAAAGCACCCGCCACCCCGGTGGGGCTTTTTCATTTTATGTGTACCTTAGTCCCGTTATAATTTTCAGTAAGCACATGAAGAAATATTTATTAAGCATTCCTTTGGGAGTAAGTCTTGTTATTTCATCGGCATTTACTCCGCCAGTAAGTGTAAATCCGCCTGATGAAGGGATGTATCCATTGAGTGAGATTAAAAAACTCGACCTTAAAAAAGCAGGTCTGAAGATCAACCAATCCGACATTTATAACCCCAACGGTCTTAGCCTTATTGATGCTTTGGTACAAATAAGCGGTTGTAGCGGTTCATTTGTTTCAAACGAAGGTTTAATCATAACTAATCACCATTGTGCCTTCAGTGCAGTACAATTAGCCAGTACCCCTGAACATAATTACCTTGAAAACGGTTTTGTTGCTAAAACACGTGAGCAGGAAATTGAAGCAAAAGGTTTAACAGTAAGAATTACTGATTCTTATGAAGATGTTTCTACGAAGATATTAAACGCTGCAGCTGCAACCAACGATCCTGCAGAACGTATTCGTATCATACAGAATAAAAGTACCGAATTAGAGCGTGAAGCTGAAGCTCAGGATAAAACAATAAAAGCCCAGGTTTCAGAAATGTTCATGGGTAAATCATATGTATTATTCAAGTATAAAACCATAAAAGACATTCGTCTTGTATATATTCCTCAACGTTCGGTTGGTGAGTTTGGTGGTGAAACAGATAACTGGGTATGGCCACGCCACACCGGCGATTTCTCGTTTGTAAGAGCTTATGTTGGAAAAGATGGTTCATCTGCTGCTTATTCAAAAGATAACGTACCATATAAACCTAAGAAGTTCTTAAAAGTAAATCCCAAAGGTGTAAACGAAAACGACTTTGTTTTCATTTTAGGATACCCAGGACGAACATTCCGTCACCGTCCGGCTCAGTATCTTGAATACCAGGAAAAATACCTTCTACCCTACATTTCTGATCTGTATACTTTTGAAAACCAGTCGATGGAAGAAGCCAGCACAGGAAATGTTGGTTTGCAACTAAAACAAGCTACGCGTATCAAAAGAAATGCAAACCGCTTGAAAAATTATCAGGGTAAACTTCAAGGGTTACGTTCAATTGGTTTGGTGGAGCAAAAACGTGCGGAAGATGATGACATGCAAAAGTTCATCAACGGAGATCCTAAGTTAAGCCAACAATACGGATCTCTATTACAAAACATTGACAATCTGTACAAAGATGTGTTTGCAGATGCACAGCGCGACTTATGGTTATCTGAGCTTTATAGCAGTACTAACTTGTTAGGAATTGCAAATGCATTAAGTATTCTAAAAAAACAAACTGAAGCTGCTCCAAATAAGACGCTATATTTCCAGCAAAATAAAGAGCGCTTTAAAAAAGTTGTTGATGGCTTATACGACAGCTTTGTATTGGAGTCAGATAAAAAGATATTTAACAGAATGATGTTAGATGGATTTAAGCTCCCTCAAGAACAAAGAGTTGATGCTGTTCAACGTTTACTATTAATGGACACAGGAATTGAAACCAGTGCCAAAGAAGCAACTAACCACATTTTAACCACATCATTAAAAGATTCTGAGTTCACTGCAAAACTTTTAAACAGCAGTACTGAAAAAGAATTATTAGCCTTTGATGAACCTATTATGAGTTTCGTTAATCAAGTTAACGAACAAACGGCTGTTCTTGATCCAATCAAGCAAAAACGTGAAGGAACACTTAATAAGCTCATGGGCGATTATGTTACTGTTAAAGAATTGTATAAGAAAAAGGATTTTATTCCTGATGCCAATAGTACATTACGCTTAACCTACGGTTATGTACGTGGTTACACCCCTGTTGATGCAACTTATTATTCACCTTTTACAGGTATTAAAGGAATAATTGAAAAAGGAGCTACCGGAAATCCGGAGTTTAAATATCCGGATGTAATTCGTGAACTATATCAGAAAAAAGATTTTGGAATGTTCAAGAATCCTAAAGCTGATGACGTACCGGTTGCCTTATTATATAACATGGATACCACCGGAGGTAACTCAGGTAGTCCGATCATGGATGCAAACGGTAATCTTATCGGTGTAAACTTTGATCGTGCATACAGTGCAACAATTAACGACTTTGCTTGGAACGAAAGTTATAGCCGTTCAATTGGTGTTGATATTCGTTATGTATTATGGGTTGCCCAGAAAGTGGATAAAGCCGATTTCATTTTAACTGAATTAGGTGTTAAATAGATTTGAGATATTTAGATTTGAGATTTGAGATAATTAAATGGAAAATAAACTATTAGTAATCTCTCATCGAAATATAAGATTCGAGATAACAAGATGGAAGGATTTAGATTAGCCTATTAGTTTTATCTCATATCTCATATCCCATATCTCACATCTCAAATCAAAACTAACAATGAACAGTGAGACCGGAAAGATTATAATTGGAATTGGTTTAATCATCCTATTGATCGGTATAATTATCTATTTCTTTTATGATAAACTTCATTGGATAGGTAATTTACCAGGTGATATTCGTTTTGAAAAAGGAAATGTGAGGTTTTATTTTCCAATAACTACAATGATCCTTGTTAGTATTGTACTTTCATTAATTGTTCAAATCATTAAGCGTTTGTTTTAATTAACAAGAAACATAAAAAACAGAGAAGGCTGATCAATTTTGATCAGCCTTCTCTGTTTTTTTATGTTATAATACCTAATTAGTGAGCTGCAGCAGCTTTAGATTCGAAATTAATACCGTGTGCTTTTAAAATTTTGCTTACTTTCCAAGCATAAAACGCTAAATAAGAAAAGCAAATAACACCAACAATGTAACTGCTTTGGATTCCGATAATTTCGGCGATTTTACCTTGGAATACACTAACAAAACCACCTCCCATAATCATCATGATAAGGAAACTACTTCCTTGACTTGTGTGTTTACCTAGTCCACTTACTGCCAAGGTAAAGATACAAGGCCAAAGAGTACTGCAAAATAAACCAACGCTAGTAAATGCATAAACACTGACCATTCCAGTAGTTACCATACCAATGCCAATAGCTAAAATACCTAAACAAGAAAAAATTAATAACATTCTAGAAGGATTTCCTTTACTTGCCATATCTGCTCCAATTAATACCAAAATCACTAATGCATATATATAAAAAGGAGTTAAGTCATGCTTAGCTATAGCATTTACGGCCAAAAACACTGCAAAAGCAAAGTAAGGGGCAACAAAACGCAATATTTTTAAGAGGCTCATATTCTCAGTAAAGGCTTCAACTGCCCCAGTCCATCGACCAATCATTAAACTTGCCCAATATAAAGAAATGTAGGGAGCTACATCTTTGGTCAAAAACCCTAATTCCGTTTCCATATAAGCAGGTAAATTACTAGCTGTAGACACTTCAACTCCAACATATAAAAATATGGCAATCATTCCCATAACTAATTGAGGGTATTGTAAAGCCGATTTTTTTACAATTATTTTATCATGAGAATCATCTTCTTCAACCAGTTCTGGTCTCTCAGGTAATGATGAGAATTTTAATAAAATCCCCACTACTAAAAATGCAAGTCCTAACACAAGATAAGGGATTTTTACACTTTCAATACTGGCAGTAGTGTTCTCATTGGCATTGGAACCAAAAATGGCAAAACTTACAATTAACGGACCAATTGTGGTTCCGAAATTGTTGATACCACCAGCCAGTGTTAAACGTTGTGAACCAGTTTTAATTGGCCCTAAAGCAATTGCTAGTGGATTTGCTACTGTTTGTTGTAGCGAAAATCCCAGCCCTACTATAAAAAGTCCTGACAACATCAAGGCAAATGATCCTGTATTCGCAGCCGGATAAAATAACAGTGTACCCAAAGCTGAAATAACTAATCCAACCGACAATCCATTCTTGTACCCTATTTTGTTTACTAAGTCTTCTTTTATTAAAACTGAAATTCCCATATAAATTAGAGAACCAACGGTATAGGCTACATAGAAAGCGAAAGCTACTAATTGGCTTTCTCCTTGTGTTAAATCAAATGCTTTTTTGAAAACAGGGATTAAGATATCATTACTTGCGGCTACAAATCCCCAAAAGAAGAAAACGCTAGCTAAGGGGATGAATTGCCCCCAATTGGTTTTTGAATTTTCTGTACTATAATGTTATAAGTCAATCAAGTTTATTGAATTTTTGTGTTTGTGCAATTGGTCGTAAAATTCCCATGTAAGCAGTTGGTTGATTTCAGCATTTTAATGGGAGCTTTAAACTTTTGAAACAGCGTCAAGTTAATTAAAAATTTCGCCGATACTATTGTTTTCAAAAGTTCAGTTGGCTAATCTAATTACTATTTTCAAATTTCAAAAGATAATTATACTTCCCTCTGTTACACGCTTGAATAGTAGGAAGTTTAATTTTTCATTTAGTGTATTTTATACACTAAATGCAGGGTAAAAATAGGGCGTTAAAGCCCTATAAATTATGATATTTATTATAAATATTTTGGATTTTTAACCTTATGTCCCGCAACCGCATAGTATAAAATATACAGGTAACATGGGAATGTACAAATCAAAAATGCCAGCTTATAGTCAATTGAAGGTGAATACAGGAAACTAAAGATAGCTTTAGGATTATACAAACCTCCATATATCAATGGAATTATAGCGCCACCTGCAATACCCATGATTAGAATGGCAGCCCCTACTTTCGTAAACTTCCCTAAACCATCAATTCCGAGCGGAAATATAGCCGGCCACATTAATGAATTGGCTAATCCAAGCAAAACAATCATTGCAATAGCCATATAGCCACTTGCAAAATAGGCACCTACCGTAAATACAGCACCTAAGATCGCACAAATTCGCAATGCCTTATCTTGAGATATGTATTTAGGAATTGTGATAATACCTACAATATAACCTACTAACATCGCTACCAAAGTTGCAGGCGTAAAAAATTTAGTTACTTCTAACGGAATATTAGAGGATTTGCCATACAACCCAATTACATCGCCTGCCATTACCTCGGCTCCTACATATACAAAAATGCAGATGAAACCTAACCAAACATGTGGATACTGAAATATTGACGATCTTGAAGCTACAGTGCTGTTATCTGCTTCATCTTCTTCCATCGTTATTTCGGGCAGTGAAGACATTTTGATTGCAATGGCCAGTACCACCAACACGATAGTTAGAACGATGTATGTAATGATTAGACGTGATGCCAGTTCTTGTAACATGGTATTTTTCAATACAGCATCTGTTGTTACTTTTAATTGTTCCTCAATTTTTGTAGCATTTTTAAGAATAACTGCTCCCAGAAAAATAGTAAAAATACCTGCTAACTTATTGCAAATACCCATAATGCTAATGCGATTAGCCGCGCTTTCAATGGGACCTAAAATACTTACGTATGGATTACAGGCTGTTTGTAATAACGCCATTCCTGAGGCTTGAATAAATAATCCTGTTAAGAATAATCCAAACGTGCGTGTAGTTGCAGCCGGAATAAATAAGGAACACCCAATTGCCATAATGAACAATCCTAAAGCCATTCCATTTTTATAGCCTGTTACCTTCAAAATGTAAGAGGATGGTAATGCTAAAACAAAATAAGCAATGAAAAAAGCAAACGGAATTAATAAGGCTTGTTCTCCTACTAAGTCAAAAAATTGGATAAGTGTTCCGTTAAGCCATGTTACAAAGCCGAACATAAAGAACAGAACACCAATTATGACAATCGGGGAAAATAGGCCACGAGATACTGGTTGTGTATCACGTTGAGGTGCTAAGGTTGAGGTTGAAGAGTCTGACATTTTGAAAATATCTATTGGTTTTTGTTATTAAGTAAGCTAACGTAATTAAGATTTTTCATATTTAAAACAATTTATTTAACAAAATTTAAAAAATACTTAATCTACAATATAACCAATAGCACAATTATTGCATTTGTCCATTAAATTAACAATCAATTATTTTATAATAATTTTAAATTTAAATGTTGATATTTACGGCGTTTTGGCTTAAAAATGGCTATTAACTGAATTATTTAAATTTATCTCTATCTAACTTTTAACATTAAAGAAACAATATTTATCAAATGAAACCTACATTATTAGTTTTAGCAGCTGGTATGGGCAGCCGTTACGGAGGTGTAAAACAGATTGACAAATTTGGTCCTAACGGAGAATGCTTAATGGACTATTCTTTATATGATGCTGTTAAAGCAGGCTTTGGAAAAGTTGTTTTTATCGTTCGCGAAGAAATTGAAAAAGATGTTCGTGATCTTTTTGATCAGAAGCTAAAAAATGCAGGTGTTGAAGTTGAGTATGCCATTCAGCGTTTAGAAGAGCCTTCGGATGTAATTCCTGCAGGTATTGAGCGTGCTAAACCTTGGGGTACCGGTCATGCCGTTATTGCTGCGGCTGCTAATATTCAAACTCCTTTCGCTGTAATTAATGCTGATGATTATTATGGACCTGAGGCCTATAAAATTTTAGGTGATTACCTTTCTACAGATCTAAAAGAAGGTCAATATTCAATGGTTGGTTACGTATTAGGAAATACGTTATCAGACTTTGGTTCGGTATCTCGAGGCTGCTGCCAGGTAGATGCAAACGGAAACTTATCTGAAGTTATTGAGCGTACAAAAATTCAGCGCAATGGTAGCGGAGAAGTTGAGTACGATGATAAAACCGGTAAAGGGATATTACCTGATAATACAGTTGTATCCATGAATTTCTGGGGCTTTACTCCTGATGTATTCAAACGTTTTAAAGATCGTTTCGTGGATTTCTTGAATGAAAATGCTCAAGATCCTAAATCAGAATACTTTATCCCTCTTCCTGTACAACAAATGATCGATGATAAATCGGCAGTTGTTAAAGTATTCGAAAATGATGGAACCTGGTTTGGTGTTACTTATACAGAAGATAAAGAGTTTGTTAGCAATGAACTTAAAAAACTGATTGCTCAGGGTGTTTATCCTGAAAAACTTTGGAAATAACATTTCTGTAGATTAAAACATAAGAGAATCAAAAGGGAAAGGTGATTTATGTCAGCCTTTATCCTTTTGATTCTTTTTTATTTTATAGCTTTGACGACATGAGAGTAATTGAAGAAATAAGCTTCCCGGGCTTTAAACTCAGTATTTTAGCTATGAACCAGAAATTCATACTAAAATTTGAAAAGGGAAACCTGGAACAAACTTATAAGGTGGCCGAAATGGATCTTATCTTCGGACTGGAAGATGTTAAGAAAATGCTAAATGAAACTTTTCTAACCACAGTAATGGAAAGATTCAAACAAATGAATAATGATTTTGCAGATCAACTAGAACAACTATAGAAGACTATAAATTTAAATAATTATAAAGAATCAATCGTTTAATCTTAACAGATAAGTCACAACTATTTATATATTTTTTTATTTTTGAATATGGAAAATAAACTAATTAACCCACGCTTTGCGGTGGTAACTCTTATTATAATTGCAGCAGCAATAACCCGCTTTTTACCTCATCCGCCTAACTTTACAGCAATTGGTTCATTAGCATTGTTTGGAGGTGCTATGTACAGTGATAAACGTTTAGCAATCGTTTTACCGTTGGTTGCCATGTTTATCAGCGATCTATTCATTCCATATGGATTTATTCCTTCTGTTTACATCAGCTTTGTTGGTATTGTGATCATCGGATTTTTAATGCGTAATAACGTAGGTATTAAAAGTGTTGCCGTTGCAACTGTTGCGGCATCTGTGTTATTCTTTGTTGTGAGTAACTTCTTTGTATGGTATGGAACGACCTTATACCCTAAAAGCGGTGCTGGTTTAATAGAATGTTATGTAGCTGCTATTCCTTTCTTCTGGAATACATTAGCAGGAACTGCATTTTTCAACGTTGTTTTCTTCGGTGGATATTATTTATTAGAAAGAAAATATCCTGTTTTAGCAACAAGATAATCTTTATAAAAAGAACTGAATAAAAAAGGTCATCTCGGTTTTAACCAAGATGACCTTTTTTATTTTATTGAAACTCTTTAATTATAAAACCCCATTTGCCGACAATAGTTGCTCTAATTGCTGCTCCTTAATTCCGTACGCGGCTTTAAGCTGATCAATCTGCTGCTTTATTGTCTCCCGTTCATTCTTTTCTTTCGTTTTTGTTCCAACGATCATGACGTTTTTACGGGTGTGCTCATTTGAAATAAATTCAAAAACCTTTGATTTATAACCCTGACTCTCCAATAATAATGAACGTAAGCCATCGGTAATCATCTCTGCCTGACGCTCTTCAAAAATACCATGTTTTAATACAGCACTTAATTCAGTTGAGCAATTAATTTGCTTGCGAATTTGTTTGTGACAACAAGGAGCACAAACGATAAGTTGAGCACCGGCACTGATTCCCTTAAATAATGCATCATCTGTTGCTGTATCACACGCATGCAATGCTATCAACAAATCAATATGATCTATTTTTACATTCTCAATGCGTTCAGAAACAAATGTTAACCCATCAAAACCACATTGTTTAGCGATTGAATTACAAAGTGTCACTAAATCTTCCCGCAATTCAATTCCAGTCACTTTAGCTTTAATACCCAGTTTGTTTACCAAATAATCATAAAGAGCAAAAGTCAGATAGCCTTTGCCTGACCCCATATCGATTGCTAAAAAATTATCTGTTGAAACTTTCGCATTTTTAACAAGGCTCTCAATGATCTCAATATATTTATTGATCTGACGGTATTTATCCGCCATTGATTTAATCACTTCTCCTTTTTCATCCGTTACTCCTAAATAAAACAAATACTTAGCATCCTTTGCATCAACCAGACGAACTTTAGCTTCATCATGCATTTGACTTGCCGATTGCTTAAAAGTTGGTTTCGTTTCTATGATTGAAGGAATACGCTTTTTATTCAGTTTCAAAGCAATATCGGCTTCCGTAGTAAATAAGATCGCAGATAAAAAGGGATTATTTATATAGGTTTCAAGAACAGAAATTGCATTTTCAATATCTAAATTCTCCACCTTATCCTGAGTTTTATAGTGATAGGTAAGAGAAAGCTTAAGTCCCTGCTTTAATTGTACAGGTTTTACATAAATATTGAGTAAATCTGTATTGCCAATTGTTTTGGCTAAGGTTAATTTTGAGAAGGAATCTTTTTCTAAACTTGCTCTCAAACGGTCAAAAAACAACTCGTAAACCTCTGTATTATTCTCCATTTGTCTCTCCTGTAAAAATACAAAGGTACGTTTTTTAAATGCACCTTTGAGTTTGCTTTTCTACTTAAGTAAACTCAATAACTGCTCCGCCATTAATGGAACTCCTATACTGGCTTTCTCATTAATTATGGTTACTCCATTTTTCACATCGGGAGCATTGGGATCAACCAAGAACTTTGGTATTTTAAAAGGGACAAAATTCATTAAGCCAGCAGCCGGGTAAACTTGTAATGATGTTCCGATAACTGCAAAATAATCGGCTTTTGAACAATGTTTTGCAGCCGGATCAATCATTGGAACAGCTTCACCAAACCAAACTACATGTGGACGAAGCTGAGAACCTTTTTCGCACTTCTCCCCCATCTTGATTTCATAACCCTGAATATCATAGGTAAGGTTTGGATCTAAACTACTCTGTGATTTAGTAATGATACCATGCAAATGCAATACATTGGTCGATCCGGCTTTTTCATGCAGGTTATCAATATTTTGCGTTATTATAACTACCTCAAAATATTTCTCAAGATCGGCTAAAGCATAATGTGCGGCATTGGGTTGAGCTTCAACAACAGCCTTACGTCGCATATTATAAAAATCCTGCACTAATTCAGGATTACGACGCCAGCCTTCAGGCGTAGCAACTTCGTTTATATCATACCCTTCCCATAGTCCATCACTATCTCTGAAGGTTTTCAAACCACTTTCTGCACTAATTCCAGCTCCTGTAAGTATGACTAGCTTTTTCATCGATATCTTTTAAATCTTCAGCAATTTAAGATATTGATTACTGATGTACCAATAAATCTGTAAACCAAAATCCATGCTGAAATAAATCTTGTGCCGTTTTTACCTCATAAGGTTTAAAAACCGTTTCACCGATTTCTACCTTAATCTCCTGTTTAAATATAGGTCCGGCATAACAAAAACTATGAAATTCTCCATTTTCGCCACAAGAGTCTACATCAGCAGGCAGTTGATTAATCAGCTCTTCCGTTATCAATTTTCCGGCGAACTCTTTTGCCAGCAAATCAGATTTCACACAACATAAAATGGATTTAAAACCAAGCGCAATAAATTCATTAACCAATAACGCAGTATCTTCTTTCCAGAGTGGAAACAAGCCTGTCAATCCGGCTTTTTCCAGTAACTTTTCACGGTATACTTTTAAATCTTCGAGGAAAATATCTCCATAAATAATTGCCTCAACACCTTCTTTTTTTAATTCGGCAAATACCTGTAGCAGATTCTCTTCATAAAGCTCATTGGTACATTCCTTAGGTACAAGCATTTTCTTTAAAGGAATACCAATGCTTGCAACCTGGGCATCCAGAAGATTTTCACGAATTCCATGCATTGATATTCGCCTATACTCCTCATTAATGGTAGTGACCAGGAAAGCAACCTCCGTTTCAGTCTCCTTTAAAACTTTGTACAAAGCAAATGAAGAGTCTTTGCCTCCACTCCAAAACATTGCTGCTTTCATATTTGAGTTAGATTTGAGATGTGAGAT
Organism: Solitalea canadensis DSM 3403; assembly: GCF_000242635.2. NCBI lineage: Bacteria > Pseudomonadati > Bacteroidota > Sphingobacteriia > Sphingobacteriales > Sphingobacteriaceae > Solitalea > Solitalea canadensis. The sequence continues at coordinate 1,699,217 of NC_017770.1, read as the reverse complement.
GTTAGATTTGAGATATGGGATTTGAGATTTTGGACCTGCTTAACGATTTGAAAGTCTTACATCTCAATCCTATCTTCAGAATCTCATCAATTTCTAAGACGTTACTTATTAAATTCAAAAAGTCTCGAATCTCAAATCTCATATCTCCCATCTAAATTACAACGTAAAAGAAAGACCTCCATTCAGATTAAATCCACGGGTATTATAGCCTGTAATTTCCGTGTATTGTTCGTTTGTGATGTTTCTAAAGTCAACAAATACCTTAAACATCTTGAATTTATATTCTGCATAAGCATCCAATAAGAAGTACTTATCCAATGTTAAATTAACCGACTGAAAAGTATTGGTATCAAAATATGGATCCACTCGTTGACCAACAACTTTCAGATTGGTCGAGATAAATAAATTATCGGTTACCTTATAGCCTGCATTAAAAATGAAGGAGTTTCTTGGCATTCGGTAAAGGTTATTAAAAGAACTGGTTGCCGTAGTTACTTTGCCATAAACCAGTGCATAAGAAGCTTTGACGCTCAAATCCTTGATTACTTCAACCTCACCTTCAACTTCCATTCCTTGATCGTCCTGCTTATTATAATTTACGTATTTAGTTGTGAATGCTATTACATCCTTACCCTTACGTTTAAATGCATTTAAACCTAGTTTCGCTTTGCCGTCAGCGAAAACAGTTTGAAACCCGGCTTCAAATGTTTGTACTTTTTCCGGATTCAAATTCGGATTACCATATACCGGTGCGTATAATTGGTATAATGTTGGAATTTTAAATGCTGAAGAAATGTTGACAAAAACTTTTGTATTCTCTTCAATAATTAACGATGGATTAATTGTATAGGTAAAATTATTACCATAAATACTGTGATAGTTAAAACGCCCCCCTAACTCAAGGTTAAAACCTTTGATATCTTTTAGAAATACCGAGGCATAAAGGCTGCTTAATGAATTTTTGGCTGAATCACTATTTAATTCAGTCTTATAAACACCGTACTGACTTATACTATTATTTGCCTGATTTGTGTTAGCGTATCGAAAACTGCCTCCAGTTAGCAACTCCAAATGGTCTACTAAAAGGAATCTTCCATAAAGATCAACATTATGGGCCAGTCCTTTGGTATCATTAGAGCTGTATTCTTTGGGGCCTGCGATTGAATCATTTAAAAATGATCGTTTAACATCACTGTAATTATAATTCAAGAACAGATCTGATGACTTTATTTTCAGATTACTGCTAAAACCTGCACTAAGATCTGATGATTCACCTGTATAATCTCTATCATCTGTAAAAGCACCATAGTCAACAGCCATATTTGTTTTGCTATAACGCACAAATGGTCTGATCATCAAATTTTCAGTGGCCTTAATACCCATATTGAAATTTAATGATTGCAATTTGAAATGATCATCATCAAACTTTTGTTCGTCTGATAGGTGTTTCTTCACCGTGTCTTTCGCCGCCGAAAAGCCTTTTAAATATTCATGAGTTACCGAAAAATTATAATCGACGCGGGATAAAGAACCGGATATGCCCAGACTTTCTTTAAAATCCTTATAACTACCTGCTGTAACTAATGCGTTTATATTAAAAGGCTTAGCACCGCCTTTTTTTGTGATGATGTTGATTACTCCCGCAACTGCATCAGAACCATATAATGTTGAATGACCTCCTTTTAATATTTCAATATGATCAATCATATCTACAGCAATCAAATTCAAATCATAATCATTGGTGATTTGTGAAGGGTCATTTACGGGAATTCCGTCAATAAGGATAAGCGTATTACCAGTTTGCGAACCACGTAGATAAGTAGAAATATTGCCACCTCTGTTTCCGTTAGCATTGTTAAAATTTAATGAAGGCTGAATGTTCAGGATATCCAAAATACTTTTCCCTGAGCTTCGTTCTAATTCTTCACGGCTAATAACAGAAACTACTTTTCCTGTTTCTGATTGCTTCTTCGCAAATTTCGTAGCCGTTACAGTAACTTCATCAAGAGCTAATTTTTTCTCTTGTGAATAGGCTACTAATGAGGTTGTAACCGTTAAGGCAAAAAGTGTAAAGGTTTTTTTCAATTTTTGATAGTTTATGAGGTTAATAAAAAACTCATAACCAACAAGGAAGACAAATGAAAATACGTCAAAAAAGAGTATTCACATTCAAGCTTTGGTCCCCGAAAGCCATGAATAAATTGAATGCTTTGGCAGGTCTTCTGACTTACTCTTTTCCGTCGCCTTCCCATTTTTAAGAGTTATCTCTGCAACAGTGGCGTTAGGTTGACGGACATAGCTAAACATAGAATGCTTAACTGAGCTTACAGCAGCGGGCCTGTTCAGGATTTTCACCTGATTCCCTTTTAACTCCGGACAAAAACCGGAGACCAAATGCGATGTAAAATTAGGACTTGATTTATTAATTGCAAAAATTGAAATTGAGGTTTGCTTAAACCCATTATATGAAAAAACTTATTTGGTTAACTATTATCACTTTATGCTGTCTCAATTATGCAAATGCACAACAAAAAGAAAATTTAATAGAGGAACTGTTAAAGTCAAAACCGGAATTGTTTAATATAATTTTAAATGACTCAACTAAACATGAGGTTCAGATTGTTTATACTCAGATAGACCGAGATAAGAATAATAAACCTTCATTTACCACTTATACTTATAATGTAGATCGGAACCGTTACTTTTTCCCTGCAAGTACTGTAAAACTACCTTTATCATTACTTTCACTAGAGAAAATAAACAATCTTAATATTAAAGGATTAACAAAGGAAACTCCATTAAAGATTGATAGTGCATCTCGTAAACAAATTGCCGTGAGCACTGATACTTCTGCTGTAAATTCCTTGCCTTCAATTGGACAGTATATTAAGAAGATTTTGTTGGTAAGCGACAATGATGGATATAACCGCTTATATGAGTTTTTAGGTCAGCAGTACATTAACGAAACCTTAAAGCAAAAAGGGTTTAATGATGTAAGAATATTAACCAGGTACATTGTTGGTGACGATACCATTACCGCTCGCTATACCAATCCCATTCAGTTTTATAATGAAAAAAAAATCGTTTATAGCCAGCCGCAGATTTATAATGAAACGGATTATTTCAAGGGTTTGAAGCCGATCATGAGGGGAATTGGCTATATGAATTCAAAAGATTCGATTATCTATAAACCGTTTAACTTCGGACTAAAAAATTGTTATCCGTTAGAAGAGCAACAAAAATTGCTTCGCACACTAATGTTTCCTGAAACGGTTCCCTCATCACAGCGTTTTAACCTTACGAATGACGATTATAACTTTCTGTACAAATACATGTCAATGCTGCCTGCGGAAAGCAAACATCCTGATTATAGCAATGCTAAGGAATACAAACCTTCTATTGTTAAATTTTTGATGTTTGGTGATAAAACTGATAATATACCTGCTAATATCCGTATCTTTAATAAGATTGGTGATTCCTATGGCTATCTGATCGACAATGCTTATATCGTAGATTTTGATAAAAAGGTTGAGTTTATGCTTTCGGCAGTAGTTTTCAGCAATGCTGACGGCATTTTTAATGATAGCAAATATGAATATGAAACTATTTGCTATCCTTTTATGGGTAATTTGGGGCGACTGATCTATGATTATGAAGTAAACCGTACGAAGAAACAATTACCTGATTTAAGCAAGTTTAAGTTTGATTATAAGAAATAATTTACCTCATCCCCAACCCTTCTCCTTGAGGAGAAGGGCCGGGGATGAGGTCTACTCAAACCAGTTAAATAAATCATTCAGTTCCAATTGCTGTTTTTCCTGAGTTGGAACATCTCTGATAATTCTCCCTTCTGCAAATTGTAAAATCCGGTTTCCGTAAGTATGAGCATCTTTCAGATTATGTGTTACCAACAAAGCCGTAAGACCGTATTCTTTGATGAGCTTGTCGGCAGTAGTCATTATTAAATTGGCCGATCTGGGATCGAGCGCAGCAGTAGGTTCATCTAAAAGCAATATTTTAGCTTCATCCATCACACTCATTAACAATGTTAAAGCCTGACGTTGTCCGCCGGAAAGACTTCCCATAGGCTGGTCTAACTTGTTTTCCAAGCCCATTTTCAATATTGAAATCTTTTCCTTAACCCTTTCTGCAAATTGCTTATCCGTTCCTATTATCAGCTTCTTCGACTGAGTTCGCAGTGAGGCCAACCTGAAATTTGTTAGAATAGTCAGATCAGGAGCTGTACCTATTAATGGATTTTGAAACACGCGGGAAATCCATTTACTCCGCTCGTATTCCTTAAGGTTAGTCACATCATTATTTTGCAGTATAATTTTCCCTTCTGTAGGTAAAGTACTCCCTGCAATTAAATTCAAAAAGGTAGATTTACCTGAACCATTGGCGCCAACTACTACCACATACTCTCCAGCGTTTATAGCTAAATCAACATTCGTTAACGCTTTAACTTCATTTGCGTTACCTTTATTAAAGCTCTTGGAAACATTATTTACGTTTATCATTATTCTTTGCGGAGTCGGAGTTGAGGAATACTTACAATTATCAATACAAAAACTGCTGTAAACAATTTTAGCAAGTTTGGATCAACACCCAACGATAACGTAAAGGCTAATACCAGTTGAAATACCACTGCTCCCATAACAACCAATAAAACTTGCAACCATACACTCCGGATAGCTAGCCAATTGTTTAACGTTTCACCTATCATTACAGAGCCTAGGCCCACAATTACAATACCTATTCCCATATTAATATCGGCAAAACCCTGGTATTGAGCTACCAAGAAACCTGCCGTTGCCACTAATCCATTGGAAATCGCTAAGCCAATAATTTTCATTCGGTTAGTATTTACGCCTAACGCCCGGATCATTGCCTCACTATTTCCTGTTGCTCGCATGGCTAATCCAAAATCAGTTTTCAGCAATAATGATAATCCACACCATAAAATACCAATGATGATCAATAGCACTATAAAACTGTTGATATCCATATCAGCACTAAATGAAAAAACCTGAAAAATGTTGCTAACAGATAATAATGGTAAGTTAGAGCGGCCTAATATGCTAAGGTTGATAGAATATAAAGCTGTCATAACTAATATTCCAGCTAATAAAGCATTTACTTTTAAACGGGTATGAATAAACCCTGAAATGCTTCCGGCCAATGCACCTCCGGCAACGGCCAATAAATAAGTAACAATAATCGAATAGCCGTTACTCAAGCAAATTGCTGTAATAACAGCCCCAAGTGTATAACTTCCATCGGTTGTAATGTCAGGTATGTTAAAGATCTTCATGGAAATAAAAATCCCCATGGCGATGGCAGAGAGACTTAAACCCAATAATAAGGCAGTTATGTAAAATGTCATTTATAAAATGGTAATTGCTAAACCGGAATATACTCCAACTTATGCGAAATTAAAACTCATCGTTGAATGTTAAACCATTTTCTTTAATTCCTCTTCTAATTTATCGAAGTTTTCTTCATTGGCATCAATAGCAATAACCTTTACTTTATTGCATTCATTTGGAGTATTAAAAATCATTTGGAAAACTACTTTTGTTTTATCCCCTACTTCATCAAATGTTACCACCAACTGAAATTCTGGTCTGTTCTCTTGGAACATTAAACACTCTATTTGATGCTATTACACAATCTGTTGGAGGGTTAATAAATGCTGTGCTTGGTAAAATTGTAGTATTACTAATACCCGTTGTGCGATTTGATTTCACATATGTGAATTTAAAGCATAAATTATCATATAAGTCAAAATCGCCTCGTACAGTTCGGAAGAGATGATTTAAATACTCGCACTAACTGTCGGAGAACTGTACGCAGCGACGGCATTTTTTGCTTACTTTTTTTTGCTGAAGAAAAAAAGTGAGTCCCGCTGACAGCGGCGGGAGAAAATAATTCATCAAACTGCATTTATTGCACTATTAGGCTTTTTTTGATTTATTTTATCGTATAACTCGCTACTAATACCATAATAACTCATTAATTCAAGTTAGTACAATGTATTGTTTACATTGTGAAATAGCCCTATTAAGGGCTAAACACAATCTAAAAGTTTTGTTTCTAGGGAGCAAAAAAATTGTTCATTAATAATAAAAAGCGACTAGGCTTCTAAAATACCCTTCAATTTTACCAAACTCTGCTGCATATCGTTACCAAGCATTTTATCTACATTCATCAATAATAACATGAGGTTCATCGGGTAATTCATTTGGCTTGTCATGCCCCAACGAAGTCTGGTTTGGTACTCAGAAACTCTTTCAGTACTAAATGGCACACTTGCAATACCTGCAAAAGGCTTTTCAAAACGTACTTCTACATCAATGCGTTCGTTGGGCTTTATACCCATAATTTCCTGCTCACCTTTCCCTGCCTTTTTATTCTCTTCCCAGGCATAAACAAAGCCTATGCTACCGTCATTACCGGTAAATGTCTTTTTCATGTCAGGGTCTGTCATTACCCATTTACTATAATTATCCTGATTCTTTAGGTGTTTAATGTAACTGAAAACCTCTTCATTGGGTCGGTTTATAATGATTTCTCGTTCTACAGTATAGCTTTTCTTTGAAAACAAAGCTATAATCAGCAGCAAAACAATTACTGCAGCAAGAACACCCAAAATACTTAGTAAAATATTCATTTAATTTTGTTTTAGATTGAATTAAAGGTTTTTATTTATACTGAAAAGATGGATGAATTTGTTTTTCATTGAGTTTATGATAGTAAATGTAAGAAACAGCTAAAACACCTAATACAATTATTGGGAAAACTGTTTGAAAACCGAATCCATCAACCACCCAATGTCCAACACATGCAGAAATTAATGAAATGCCAAAGCCGGCATAAACCCATTCTTTAACCCTTGAAGGAATTGATGGTAATACCAACAACAATCCACCCATAACTTTAAAAACTGTTAATTGAATTCGGAAGTAATCTGGGTAACCTAAATGTCTAATTCCTTCTTTTGCGATCTCCGTGTGAGAAGTAAGAGCTGGCATTAAAGCATCGAATAAAAAGATGAAACCAGTTGCGATCCAGAAAATTAATTTGTCCTTTTTCATAGCGTTTATTTTAAATTGTTAACTAAAATTTGTTAAGGCTAAATTGTTAAGAAAGGAACTATTTCGAGGGGTGTTAAAACGGCAAAGTAAAGGGGGAATTGCGAATTATCTGTTATGGTTTTCAAAAGAATTGCCGCTTGCTTTAACAAACGGCAATTAGGTTAATGTCTAGTACATGAATTAATGTTATTTAACTACTTCAAATCCCTCTCCTACTTTAATTCCATATTTTGCAGCAACCTGCGGATTATAAACTCTTTTACGCACTTTAACAATTTCGGGCTTTAAAGATTTAGTGTGTGGATCTTTTAAATACTTAACAGCTTGTTCACCAGCTTGAAATCCCCATTGGTAAAGATCAGCGCCAAAAGCCGCAACTGCGCCGCGTTTTACCAGTCCTGCTTCGCTTGTAAAAATTGGCACTCCAGCTTTATCACAGCTCCTAACTATTGTCTCAAACGAAGCAAATACACTGTTATCCGGCAACGCAAAAAATGCATCCACTTTTTTAGTCAGCAATGATTCAACAACCAATTGTGTTTCGGCCGAGCTGCTAACAGGTAAAGCGATCAATTCCATGCCCGATGCTTTTGCCTGTGCTACAATACGGTTATATGCATCAACTGATTGTGGTTCGGACTGACTATAAATGGCTGCTAGTCTTTTTACAGATGGCTTTAATGTTTTAATGATGGCTACAGAGGTGTCTATGTAATTCAACTCTTCATAAATTCCGAACAAGTTTGACGGAGGTAAGCCTCTTGAATCTGTTAAACCTGCCATTTTTGGACTTGATGAAACCATCATAAAAATTGGCACATTCTTTTGACGTTGTGCAGCGGTGATAGTTGGCAGCGTTGCATTGGTTGCCATTAACTCAACTTTCTGACTAACAGCATAATTTATGCTTTGAATTAATGTCGGAATATTGTTTTGCGCATTGCTATAGATGATTTCAATATTCTTTTTGTCTTCAAACCCACCTTGTTTTAATGCATCATAAAACCCCTGTTTTGCCTGGGCTAGTGTTGCATCTTCAAATGCATCAATAAATGCAATTTTTCTTTTGCCTGATTTATTGGAACTTGAATCGCATCCAAGTAAAAATACAGCACAAATAATTAAAAGAATACCTTTTTTCATACTAAAATTATAGTTTTAGGGCCTTGTTTATTGTAGCAAGTTAAGTAACACAACTCTTTATTGATTATTTATAACCCATAGCTACAATACCAAACTGTAAATATAGTTTTTGGAAATAATTTATTCCTAACCATTGCCAATTTATGATAGCTGTTAACTCTAAATTACCCAATGCCGGCACTTCTATTTTCCCGGTTATGACGGGTTTAGCCAATGAATACAACGCGATAAATCTTGCTCAGGGCTTTCCTGATTTCCCTACGTCACCGCAGCTTATCAGTTTGGTAAACGAATACATGAAGAAAGGAATGAATCAATATGCACCAACTGCTGGTATATTGCCACTGCGTGAGCGCATTGCTGAAATGACTGCTTCATTAACTGGGCGAACTTATAGTCCGGATACAGAAATCACAATTACCGCAGGAGGCACACAAGCCATTTATGCTGCAATAGAAGCATTGATCAGAGATGGTGATGAGGTCATCATTTTTGAACCTGCTTACGATTGTTATTCGCCAAATATTCGCGTTCATGGGGGTATTCCTCGTCCGATAGAATTAACGCCACCAGATTATAAGATCAATTGGGATAATGTTAAAAAACTGATCTCGCACAAAACGCGTATGATCATGATCAACACACCTCACAATCCTACCGGAACTATTTTAAGTAAGGATGATATTGATGAACTGATCAACATTACTAAAGATACTGATATTCTTATTTTAAGTGATGAGGTGTATGAACACATTGTTTTTGATGGAAAAGAACATCATAGCATGGCCAAATATCCTGAGCTAGCCGAACGCAGTTTGATCGTATCTTCTTTTGGAAAAACGTTTCATACAACTGGTTGGCGATTAGGCTATCTATTGGGTCCGGCTTATTTAATGGCAGAAATAAGGAAATTACAGCAGTTTGCAATTTACACTTGCATCACTCCTATTCAGTATGCCATTGCTGATTTTATGGCCAATCCTAATAACTATCTTGAAGTAAAAGAAATGTATCAACAAAAACGTAATTATTTCGCAAGCTTAATGAAGGCGACAAGATTTAATTTATTGACAGTCGGTGGCTCCTATTTTCAAACAGCTCATTACAATAAAATCTCGAATGAGGGCGACTACGATTTTGCAGTGCGCATTACCAAAGAGTTTGGAGTAGCAACTATTCCAACCTCCGTATTCTATACCAGCGGAACGGATAATAAAGTTATTCGTTTCTGCTTTGCTAAAAAAGAAGAAACATTAGACAGAGCTATCGAACGATTAATTAAAATATGATTTTTTGGGATTACACCAATATTTAATGATTACACAGATCATTGAATTAAATTGATGGATTTCTTATTAATTGAATCGGTGTAATCATCAAATCAATCAGTGTAATCCAAGCAACAAAAAAGAAATCGGTGTAATCATCCCAATAATCAGTGTAATCATCAAAAAAAATGAAAAATAACCTTACCATCACTATTATACAAACAGTTCTTTATTGGGAAAACATTGATGCTAATCTTTCAATGCTTGGGCAGAAAATGTTATCCATTAAGGAAGAAACAGATTTGATTGTTCTGCCTGAGATGTTCAGTACTGGGTTTACCATGAATGCGGCTATGCTCGCTGAACAGACGAAAGGAAAAACGGTCCGCTGGATGGCTGAAATGGCTGGACATATGAATGCTGTTATTACCGGAAGTATTATAGTGGAAGATCAAAACCGCTTTTATAACCGCTTGATTTGGATGCGTCCTGATGGTAGTTTTGAAACCTATGACAAACGCCACTTGTTTGGACTTGGAAAGGAGGATGATACTTATGCTGCTGGAAGCAGTCGATTAATGGTTGAATTGAACGGTTGGACAATCTGCCCGATGGTTTGTTATGATTTGCGTTTCCCAGTTTGGGCAAGGAATGAAAAAGATAGGCCTTATGATCTATATATCAATGTGGCCAATTGGCCTGAACGCAGATCTTTGCATTGGAAAACATTATTGCCTGCCCGTGCAATTGAAAACCAATGCTTTGTAGTTGGTTTAAATCGCGTAGGAAATGATGGCAATGAAATATATCATAGCGGAGATAGTATGATCATTGCTCCGGACGGTGCAATACTATATCATAAGGCTCATGATGAAGATATTTTCACAATTGAATTATCTGGTGAAACGTTAGAGTTTGTGAGAAGAGCATTCCCTTTCTTAAAAGATCAGGATTCATTTAAGATTCAATAAAAAAGAAAAATCCAGTCTCGGGCTGAGCCGAGGCTGGATTTTTTGAATCGTTACATCCACTCAAAATCCTCTGCCTTAGGCATGGCATCCGTCATTTGAACAACTTCTTCAGGAGGTGCAGTTAACTTGCGAAGATGGGTATCCATCCAGGCACCGTCTACAGTAATTTTAGCACACAAGGTTCCATCTTCTCTCTTTATCTCATGGATCATTGTAAACCGAGAATGGTCTTCCCTAAGTTTTTGTAGTTTTACGTTAATAGTAAGCTTATCACCTGATCTTATTTCCTTCCTAAAAACAGCTTCTTCCCTAAATAAAACAGGTCCGAAATGTTTTTCAATCATCAATTTTGGAGTCACACCATTATCGGCCAAAAAATCGACACGGATCTGTGCCCCAAAATCATAATAAACTGAATGTCGAACGTGGAAATTAGGATCTAGATCAGCCCAGCGGATTGTTATCGGTTTTGAATATTCTGTCATAAATATTGCTTCATTAGTGACAGCTAAAATAATGTTTCTTTTCAACAAATGAACCGTTGTTCATTTTAATAGCTTTTTTGTTTTATTACTTCAATAACTAAAGTAATCAGTTCCTCTTTGTACCTTTGATTCCAATTATTAGTGCTACATTTTTCTTGTGATGAAAATATCCAAAACTAACGTTCTATCCTTTGTTCTGATCACTCTATCTTTTATAATCGTTTCTTGCCGCAAAAGTATGTACGTTAACGATCAGACTCTTAAGGACACTACATTGGCAAAAAGTTGGCGGTTTATTGGTGAATATATTCTCCCTAATGATCTGGAGTTTAATAACACAACTGTTGGTGGCTTATCCGGTATTGATTACGATGCCACAAATGATCTGTATTATATTATTTGTGACGATCGTTCTGATAAAGAACCTGCTCGATTTTATTCAGCTAAACTTTATTTTCAACCAAATTCATTTGATAGTGTCCGTATTAATGCTGTTAATTATTTAAAACAGGAAGACGGCACATTGTTCCCAAATAAAACCCAGGATGAAACGAAGGTTCCTGATCCGGAAGCTATTCGTTATGTTAATTCAACCCAAACATTACTTTGGACAAGCGAAGGTGAGCGAAAAGTTACTGCTAAAGGTGATTCTATTTATATTGATCCATTCTTAATGGAAATGAATAAAGATGGGTCTTTTATTAAAGATTATCCGATCCCAACCATCTATAAAATGTATAAAACAGATTATGGAATGCGCCAAAATGGTTCATTAGAGGGAGTAACTTTAAGTCAGGACGAAAAATTCATTTTCATAACTAATGAAGAGCCTTTATACCAGGATGGGCCAAGAGCTGATGTAAAAGAAACTCAGTCATGGATCCGAATTACTAAAATCAACAGGGCTACAAAAGAGGTTGTGGCACAATATGCTTATAAACTTGACAAAGTACATGCGGCTCCATTAATATCTACTGATTTTAAGGTAAATGGCGTTGACGAGATTTTAGCAATCAGTGAAACTAAGTTGTATGTGATGGAACGCTCGTTTGCAGTTGGTGCAATCCCTTCAAATTCAGTGCGTATTTATGAGGTAGATTTAAACAATGCAACAAATGTAAAAGACATAAATGCGTTAACGAACAAACAATTTACCCCAGTAACCAAGAAGCTAACATATGATCTGGCCTCATTACCCACAAGCATCGATAATGTAGAAGGCATCACCTTTGGCCCTAAACTTCCAAACGGACACAAAACTATTGTATTGGTATCTGATAACAACTTTGCCACCTATCAAAAAACGCAATTTCTTGTTTTTGAGTTGGTGAAGTGAAATGGATCATAGATCATAGTTCATGGTATAGCACTATGAACCATCAACTATACTACTGCTTCAACTTATCCTGAAACACTTTCTTAAACTTCTCCAATTTAGGAGCAATTACAATCTGACAATAAGGTTCCTCACTATTCTGATTGTAATAATTTTGGTGATAATTTTCAGCTTTGTAGAAGGTAGAAATAGGACTAATCTCAGTCACAATTGGATTCTGAAAAGCACCCGATGCATCTAATTCTTTTTTGTATTTCTCAGCTAAATCTTTCTGATAATCATTTTCATAGAAAATAACCGATCGATATTGTGTTCCTCTGTCCGCTCCCTGACGGTTTAAAGTGGTTGGGTCATGACTGCTCCAAAACGCTTCCAGCAGTTCCGTGTAAGAAATTATTTGTGGATCATAAACAATTTGAGCAACTTCAGCATGTCCTGTCATTCCGGTACAAACTTGCTTGTAAGTAGGATCTTGTGTTTGTCCTCCCATATATCCAGATGTAACCGATTTAACACCTTTTAATTGCTGGAACACAGCTTCAACACACCAAAAGCAACCAGCACCAAAGATTACGGTATCGATTGTTTTATTTGGATTATCATTCATACTATTTGAAACATTATTTGAGGCTAAAGGTTTAACTTTTTTTGTCTCTTGCTTTTGCGCACATGCACTTAGACTAAATAACAGCGTACATAAACTCAAAAGACTTACTTTTCGAAAACTAGAAAATGAATAATTCATAACATATATTTTGAGTTAATGAACGTATTTAAGTCAACACCGGATTTTATAGCATAAAACTGTTACATTTCTTAGAATAAAGTACTAGAAATGTCTTTTTGTTTTTCATACGCTAAAACCGGAACCGTTAACGTTAAACCACATTCTTTATTTAATGCCTTAATTAAGTATACACATAACTCTGGTGAGTAGAATTCTTCATGTTGATGCATGAAAAAATGGAGCGTCTGTAAGCCCTGATCCAACCACCTTTTAATTCGTTGAACCCATTCATCAATACGTTGATAATCGGTTGGATGCAAACTATTTCCAACAAAACGAATAAAAGCCTCAGGAGTTGTAAGATGCTGATGAACACAATCTCTCCTACCCGCTGCATCCGTAATCACCATTCCTATTCTTTGTTCCCTGAAGAATTCAAAAGCTTCGTTACTTTCTGTCGACGATTTGAACCAATCCTTGCTTCGCAGTTCTAAAAACACAGGAACATCCTTTCTTAGGTTTTTAAGGTAAAATTCTATGGATGCATAATGTTTAGGTCCAAAATTTTCGGGCAACTGCAAAAAACAACTTCCAAGCTTATCACCCAATATCTCAATACTTTCGTAATAAGCCTTTGTTAGCTCGTCTACGTCCTTTAGTCGTTTTATATGACTTATCGTTTGAAAAAATTTCGGAGAAAATTTAAAGCCATCCGGCGCTGTTTCCTGCCATTTTTCTACAACATTCTTATCAAATATTCGATAAAAAGTCGCGTTTAATTCAATGGAATTAAAGTGCTTAACATATTCTTTTAGAAAAGAAGCCTCCTTAGTTCCCTTCGGATAGATCTTACCTACCCAATCCGGTCGTCCCCATTTCGCGCAACCAACAAAAATTTTTGGAGTTCTCTTATCAGATTTCTGCAAAACTTCCGTTGTCATTAAATGATCAGGAGGAAGTGTAAAATCTATACTATCAATATTATCAACGCGACCAAAATCCATGAAAATGATGTTTTCTATTTACTGTTTGAAACGTAAAAATACATTAACAACTGGTCACTATTTATAAACAATCCCAGAAACAATAGAATAATTATTAGTAGAACAATCCGAACCATTCGGGTTAAGACAGTTACTACTCAAAGGAACAGCTATCCTGAAAATACACGCTGATAAATAGAAGACTTTTTAGTAAATTAACTGATTACTTGTAGGGCATTAATACCTCATTTTAGTATTAAAAATTAATTTTTGTAAAAAAAAAGAAAGCCTTACTTTGTAAGACAAATCAATTAAATTTAACCATCTGATGTTCAACAAGATTATATCTTCAATCAGGAATTTCTTTAAGAAAATTAACAGTTTTCTACCCAAAAATAAGTTTATCAAAGCTCTCATATATTTATTTACCTTCATTATTTTATTCTTTGCAGCAGTTGATCTTAATTTTCTGTGGTTGTTTGGATATTCACCTGGTTTCAGCGATTTAAAGAATCCGCCATTAGCAACAGCTTCAGAATTATATACGGCCGACAGTGTGTTAATTGGTCGTTATTACACCGAAAATCGCACACCTGTAGAGTTTAAAGACTTACCACCAAACTTAAAAAACGCCCTTATTGATACAGAAGATGCGCGGTTCTACCAGCATTCCGGCATTGACATCCGTTCTTTATTCTCAAGTATATTTTCAACTTTAAGCGGAGACAAACGCGGAGCCAGTACCATCACGCAACAATTATCTAAAAACCTTTATCAAACCCGAAGAGAGCGTTCTTTTGGTTTGCTAACCCATATACCTTTTATAAAGACTGTTATTTACAAAACAAAAGAGTGGTTAACAGCAGTTAAACTGGAAATGGTTTACTCAAAGGATGAAATATTAACCTTGTACTTGAATACAGTCCCTTTCGGTAATAATTCATTCGGAATTAAAGTGGCGGCTAATAAATATTTTAACAAACAAGTTAATGAGCTAACTACAGAAGAGTCTGCGGTATTAGTTGGTATGTTAAAAGCTACGTCAACTTATAATCCGATAACCAATGCTGAAAAATCAAAAGAAAGAAGAAATGTTGTTCTTTCTCAAATGAATAAATACAATCATTTGCCGAAGGATGAGTATTTGAGATTGTCAACTCAACCTATTTTCTTGGATTTAAGCTATAAAGAAGATAATAAGCAAGAGAAAGATTCCTATATCCGGAACGCTGTAGCTAACTGGATCAAAGATTGGGCAAAAGAAAACGATTATGATATTTATGCTGATGGTTTAAAAATCTATACCACCATTGATTCACGCATGCAAAAATATGCAGAAGAAGCGGTGTCTGACCGAATGGCTTATCTGCAACGCAGATTTTATGGTTACTGGCAAAGTCAGAACCCATGGACTGATGAAGAAGGAAACGAAATTCCGAATTACCTGGAAACCATGGTAGAACGATTGCCTGTATATAAAGCCTTAACCAAAAAATATAAAGGAAATATCGATTCGATCAATGAGGCTATTAACCAGAAAAAAAGAATGACCGTATTCACCTGGAAAGGTGATCGTGATACTACTTTCTCTACAGTGGACTCTATGCGTTACTACTCGCAGATCTTACAAACTGGCTTAATGACTTTTGAGCCTTCAACTTCGCACATTAGAGCATGGGTTGGAGGTATTGATTTTGATCATTTCAAATTTGATCACGTAATTCAAGCTAAACGTCAAGCAGGTTCAACATTCAAACCATTTGTTTACTTAACGGCTTTGGATAATGGTTGGTCTCCTTGTGATAAAATTAAGGATCAATCTGTTACCATTAATTATGTCGAAAACGGTGAAAAGAAAAGTTGGTCACCAAAAAATGCAGACTGGCATTTTACTGGTTATGATATGACTTTACGATGGGCAATGGGTCGCTCTTGCAATTCAGTAACCGCTCAGCTAACCGAAAAAGTCGGATGGGACAATGTTGTAAAATATGCCCATAAATGCGGGATTGAAAGCCCGTTAAAATCAGTCCCTTCCGTTGGATTAGGATCTAATGATGTTTCATTATTTGAGATGATTACAGCATATGGAGTATTTCTAAATAAAGGTATGTATGCTAAACCGCTATTAGTCACCAAAATATATAACAAAGAAGGAAAGCTGATTAAAGAATTTAAACCTGAGTTGAAACGTGTTTTAAGCGAAGAAACTGCCTGGTTAATGATTTACATGCTTCAAGGTGGTATTCAAGAGCCTGGAGGAACATCTCAGGCTTTATGGGAATATGACCTGTTTAAAAAAGGCAATGAAATTGGCGGCAAAACCGGAACCACCTCTAATTATTCAGATGGTTGGTACATGGGTGTGACAAAAGATTTAATTACCGGAACATGGGTTGGATGTGAAGACAGAAATATACACTTTATGTCAAGTGCCTATGGTGAAGGCTCAAAAACAGCGCTTCCAATTTTCGGAAAATACATGGAGAAAATATATGGCGATCCTTCCCTAGGTATAACTATGGGTAAATTTCCAAAACCAACCGTTAAAATAGCTACAAAATACTATTGTCCAACTTCAGTACCAAGAAGAGACACCACATCTGGCACAGATAGTGTTGATACTGACTATGAAACATTACCAGACAGTATTATTACAGGCTTTTAAGTTTCATTTTAGCTTTTTTTTTCGTATATATGTTTAAACCGTGAGTCAAAAGATTTATCTAATAACAACTTAACTCACAGTTTAAACTTTTTTGTGATAATATTTAACGTTCCAAACATGCATCGTCGCTACACTCAACGGTTATTAACGCTAATAGTTTCGTTAATTCTACTCTCTACCGGCTATACATCAAAAGCTCAATATTTTGGAAGAAACAAGGTGCAGTATGAAAAGTTTAAATTCAAACTTTTAAAGACTCCCCATTTCGACATTTATAACTACATGGAAAATGACACCGTGATTCGCAAGTTCGCTGATTTAAGTGAACGTTGGTATTACCGTCATCGTAATGTATTGGAACATCGATTTGATAATAAAAATCCGATCATGATCTATAACAATCACTCGGATTTTTCTCAAACCACGCTTTCAAGTGAAAACATTGGTCAGGGAACAGGTGGTGTTACTGAAGGTTATCGTGGCCGTGTGTTCATGCCTTTCTTTGAAGCAAACTCCCAAACAGACCACGTATTAGGCCATGAGTTGGTGCATGCTTTTCAATATGATATCTTAAAAACTGCCGACTCATTAAGTCTTTATAATATCCAAAATTTACCGTTATGGATGGTTGAGGGTATGGCGGAGTACCTTTCTTTAGGAAGAAAGGATTCACATACAGCAATGTGGATGCGGGATGCGGTAGTAAGTAAAGATTTTCCTAGCCTACGAGATTTAACAACCACTAATAAATATTTCCCATACCGTTACGGACAAGCATTTTGGGCGTATGTTGCGGGTGTTTGGGGCGACACCGTTGTAAAACCATTATTTGTTAACACCGCCAAGTTTGGTTATCAAATGGCGGTCGACAGTACCTTAGGATACGAAGAAAAGGTAATGTCGAACATGTGGAAAACACGAACAATAGAAAATTATAAGCCATTTATGCAAGATACAATTGCATTGGTGGGTAAAAAACTTATACGTCAGGAAGATTTAGGGGAAATGAACATCTCCCCTGTTTTAAGCCCTGATGGTAATTTTGTAACCTTCTTCAGTGAAAAAAACCTTTTTTCAATTGATCTTTTTCTTGCTGATGTTAGAACCGGTCGTGTAATTAGAAAATTATCATCACAAGCGGAAAAACTACACGTAGATGATTATAACTACATTCAGGATGCCGGAACATGGTCGCCTGACGGCACTAAATATGCCTACATTGTTATGATTAAAGGAAAGAGCGTCCTTGTTATTGTTGATGTTCGTTCAGGAAGAACGCTCGAAGAGATCAAGATTCATTCATTGCCTTATTTCTCAAACCCTTCATGGTCTCCTGATGGACAGAAAATGCTGATTACCGCTATGATCGAGGGTAAATCAGATCTTTTCATTTATAATATTCAAAACAAAAAAGTCAGACGATTAACCAACGATTATTATTCTGAGTTCCATGGAAGCTGGTCTCACGATGGAAAAACTATCGTTTTCTCATCAGACAGAGGTTCTGATACAGAGTTGGCTAAACTTAAATTCGGCTCTTATAAAATTTGTTTATTAAATGTAGAAACAGGAATCGTTGAAGTGTTAAACTTTTTCCCTGGTGCTAATAATTTCAATGCCCAATTTTCAGCAAATGATAAAAAGGTGTTCTTCCTTTCTAATGCTGATGGTTTAAGAAACTTATACGAGTACAATATAGATACAAAAGAAATTAATAAGCTTACTAAATACTTTACAGGTATCAGTGGTATTACTGAAGATGCTCCTGCATTTAGTGTAAGTGGTAAAAATGATTTAATTGCTTATTGTCTTTTCCGTCACGGTGACTATAACTTATATAAAGCTGCCGCAGATGAATTCCCTAAATTTAAGGTAGACCCTCAGGTAACCGATTTTACAGCCTCCTTACTCCCTCCTTTCGACTTACCGAAGGAAAGCGTTTTATCTAAAAACCTGGAAAACATTAGTATTCCTTATAAAGACGCCGATTATTTAAAAGCACCGTACCGTCCTAAATTTAGCTTGGTAACTGTTGCTCAAAGCGGTGTTGGTGTTGGCTATAATTCGCAATATGGAACGGGTGTGGCAGGAGGTATTGGTTTCTTATTTGGTGATATCTTGGATAGGAACCAGTTATATGCAGTTGCTCAGGTAAACGGTGAAATTTATGATATTGGTGGTGGAGTAACTTACCTTAATCGTGCAGGAAGAGTAAACTGGGGTGTAGGGGTTTCGCACACACCATATTTTAGTGCATACTACGGTAATCCGAGTTACACGGATGCTTCTGAAACAATAGTTGAATATCCTTTCTATAAGCAACGCACTTTTGTTGAAGAGTTAGCCTTATATACCTACTACCCTATTTCTCAAACTTTGCGCTGGGAATTAAATACAAGTTTTAACCACTACAGTTATCGAATAGATAAATTCAGTGATTATTATGATGCTGCAACGGGATACTATTTAGGTCAGAACAGAACCAAAATGGATTCAAAAGCCCTAGGCTTTACACCGTTTGACCTGGTAACAGTACAAGGTGCATATGTTGGCGATAATTCGCAATTTGGATTAACAGCTCCTGTTAAAGGGCAGCGTTTCAGATTCCAGATTGGCCAAACAATGGGTACCTATAACTTCACTTCAGCAACCGTTGATTATAGAAGGTATTTATATTTTAAACCATGGACAGTAGCATTCCGCGGAATGTATTACGGTCGTTACGGCAAAACAGAAGATTTAAGAGCATTATATCCGGTATACCTGGGTTATGACCAATTAATTAGAGGCTACAACAGCAATTCATTATATGATAACTTTAGTCCGGATGGTAAAACAGGTGTTGATCCAAACGACTTATTGGGTGATCATATGGCAGTAGCCAATTTTGAGGTTCGCTTCCCATTAACAGGCCCTGAAAAGTTATCAAAAATAAAATCAGGATTTCTATTTTCAGATCTTGCCTTCTTTGTTGATGGAGGTTTAGCATGGTCTAAAGGACAGGATGTTCAATTTTCTTGGCAACATGTTCCTGGAACTGCTTCGCCAATCGTTAGTTCGGGTATTACGCTTCGTATCAACTTATTTGGTTATGCTGTAATTGAACCTTATTATGCAATTCCATTTCAACGTTACAATCCTAAACCTTATTTCGGATTGTTTATTTCTGGCGGTGGCTGGTAATAATAGTGTGATGATAATTAGAGCAGCTAGTTAAGCTTACTAATATTTTTACATTGTTAAAGAATATTTAATGGAAAAGATTGCCTTTAAAGAGGCGATCTTTTCTATTTTTGAAAGAAACAGTTATTTAAGAGTTACCAGCTCATTAATCTTTAACAACACAACTTAATTAATGAATAAGTACTTCCCTATAGCCATGATTCTGTTTGTGGCTTCCAGTTTTACTTCATTTGCGCAAAAAAATGTAAAACAAACTCCTGAAAAACCTAAACTTATTGTAGGAATAGTAGTTGACCAAATGCGTTTTGATTATTTATATCGCTATTACGACAAATATTCAAAAGGTGGATTTAAACGATTAATGCAAGAAGGTTATAACTGCAAAAATAACCATTATAGTTATGTTCCAACTTACACAGGCCCGGGGCATGCTTCTATTTATACAGGGAGTGTTCCGGCAATTAATGGAATTGCAGGAAACGATTGGTATGACCGTGACTCAAAAAAGTCTATGTATTGCGCTGAAGACACAACAGTTTCCACTGTTGGCAGTACCTCAAAAGCAGGTTTGATGTCACCACGTAATTTGTTAGTAACAACTATTACTGATCAATTGCGTCTGGCAACAAATTTTGGTTCAAGAGTAATCGGTATATCACAAAAAGATCGCGGTTCAATTTTGCCTGCAGGACATACAGCTAATGCATCTTATTGGTTTGATTCAGCAAGCGGAAATTGGATTACCAGTACCTATTATATGAAAGAGCTTCCAAGTTGGGTTAAAACAGTAAACGATAAACGCCCGGCAGATCAATATTTAAAACAACCATGGACTCCCCTATTGCCTCTTTCAGACTACACTGAAAGTACTTCGGATAATCAACCCTATGAACGTTCATTACCTGGAGAAGAAGCTCCGGTTTTTCCTCATAAAATAGCCAATTACGAGGTTTTAAGAACCAGTCCAGGAGGTAATACCATTACTAAAGATTTCGCAATAGATGCCCTTAAAAACGAACAATTAGGAAAAGGTAAATTCACTGATTTCCTTGCCGTAAGTTTTTCATCAACTGATTACGTTGGGCATTCATTCGGTCCTAACTCAATTGAAGCTGAAGACACTTACATTCGTTTAGACCGAGACATTGAACAGCTTTTAACTTATTTAGACAGTTATTTAGGAAAAGACAATGTGCTGGTTTTCTTAACTGCAGATCATGGAGTTGCTAACATTGCTGCATTCAATCAAAGTGTTAATATTCCGGCCGGTATGCAAGACGATAGAAAAATTGGTAAAGCCTTGGATACTCACTTAAAAGAGAAATTAGGTGAGGGTAAATGGATTGAGTATGCAATTAACGATCAAATCTATTTCAACAATGATTTATTAGCAAGCAAAGGCGTTAAATATGAAACAGTATTTGAACTTACGAAGGCTTTCATCATGCAATTGGAAGGAGTTGCAAATGTTGTTGATCTGCATAACTTGAGTGCTAACCTTGTTCCTGACTATCAACTTGGAAAAATAAAAAATGGTATGAACGTTAAACGATCAGGCGATGTTTACGTCATGAAAAAGCCAAACTGGATGTCAGGTAGCTCAATGATGGGAACAACTCATGGAAGTATATATACAAATGATACACATGTTCCATTGTTATGGTATGGCTGGAAGATTCAACCAAAATATACCACGCAACGTACTGAAATTGTAGATATTTCGGCAACATTGGCCGCATTATTGGATATTCAGGAACCAAACGGTTGTGTTGGTTTACCAATACAAGGAATGGTTAAAGAATAATTTCACTTGAAAAATAAAAACTTAAAAGGCGTTAATTGAAATTAACGCCTTTTTTAGTACTTAATTATTTTTGAAAAATTAAAAATCCAGCGTTGAATAAGTTTCGTAATTAAGGTAGAATTCGGTTAACTACGGGCCCATTAATCGGAATCATGAAACTTATAATCAACTCAAAATGAAAAAAATGATTCTTGTATTAGCATTAACAATAGGAAGTGTTGTAATGTCTAAAGCTCAAAATTACCCGATGGTTGGTGGTGCTGCAATGTATCCAACAAAGGATATTGTAGATAATGCCATGAAATCTAAAGATCACACTACTTTAGTTGCTGCTGTAAAAGCTGCTGGCTTGGTTGAGACCATAAAGGGAAAAGGACCTTTTACCGTCTTTGCTCCTACCAATGAAGCTTTCGAAAAGTTGCCAATGGGCACAGTCGACAATCTATTAAAACCTGAAAACAAAGAAACTTTGACCAAAGTATTAACTTATCATGTTGTGCCAGGTAAAATGGATTCAAATGCATTAATGCAAGCTATAAAAACAGGTGGAGGAAAAACCACCTTGAAAACTGTAAATGGTGAAACATTAACAGCTATGATGAGCAACGATATGAAAAGAATTGAGTTAAAAGATGAAAAGGGTGATGTGTCATGGGTTACTCAAGCAGATGTTTTCCAAAAAAATGGAGTCATACATGTAATAGATACAGTTCTATTGCCCAAGTAAGCATTAAAACAAAAAAGCTCCGAACATTCGGAGCTTTTTGTTTTAATGACAATCAGAAGGCATTTCTGCCTGTAGATTTTGAATATGTGGACTTAAATAAGGAATTCCAAGATCCATGCCGCGAACAATCAGTAAAATTCCCATTAAAACCATTAATACAGGAATTGCTTTTTTGATTTTATTTCTAAAATTAATGCTTATGAAACCTGTCATTAAGCTTATGCCTAACATTGCAGGAATTGTGCCCAATCCAAAGAATACCATAAATAACATCCCATCAATTGAGCTGCCTAAAGAGGTGGTCCAAATGATGCCTAAATAAACAAAACCACAAGGTAATAGTCCATTTAGCAACCCTATCGTTAATAATGCACCAAGGCTATGCTGATTAAATAATTTCGAAATAGATCTTCGTATAAATGAGATTGGTTTTGACAAGAAACTATCCGTTGAGAAACGGTTGATCTTTAAATGAGGTGCAAGTGCAATTAAAAGTATCAGACAACCTAACGCAATGGATAAACTTTGTTGAAAGCCGGCAAGCTTAAATCCTAAGCCAATTAGCCCAAAGACCAATCCGATAACTGCATAGGTAATTACTCGTCCGAAATTATATACAAAGATTGAGGCAATACGTTTCGGTAATGAATTGGAGCTGATGGGTAAGGCCATAGCAATAGGTCCGCACATTCCTATGCAATGAAAACTTCCTATAAATCCAAATATGAACGCTTCTAACATTAGTCAGATTAAAGATACTTTCTATTGAAAAAATATATTCTGTTCAAGAAAATAATCCTTCCCATCACATTTCCAATCCAATTTTATTTTGTATAAGCCCTTAATAAATGAGCTATTGGTAATCACTTGTTTGCCTGAATCATCAGGCTTAAGTTCAACTTTTAAATCTTTGGTTCCGTCTGAAGGACGGAAAAAATAAATTTGCCCGGTAACAACCTTTCCATCAAACTCCTTTGGTAAATTAATTGTAACGGATTTATTGACAATTTGAATATCAGTCATTTCGCTTAGCTGATTGGCATTTTTTGCAGCATCAATCTTATGCTGATACTTTAATTCTTCAGCATAGTAGTTAGGCGTTACCAATTCAAATTTCTCCCGCATTGCCAGGTATACCAAACCTAACATAAACACTACAAATGAACAGTAGAATAAAGCGGTAATTGTTCCCCAACCTAGTTTCATGATATAATTATTTTACTCACTTAATGGCCCCATAAATGAGGTTTTAACCGTTTCAATTTTCTTTTCACCACTATAAACGCCGATCTGAAGTTCGGTTTTTCGTGCGTTTATCTCTTTTTTAGGTAAAATAATAAAAAATGTACCGTTAGCCGTATTTTCACTTATTGCTAACAACTCTTTACCAACAACCCTAACTTCAGCATTTGCATTTTCTACTTTTAATACAATTGGCAAATTATGCTGAGTTTTATTCAGTAACTTGATATTATATAGATTACTTACCCTATTGTTATCCTGCTTTTGATAAAGCATTCCGCCTACCCTTGTAACAGTAGCATTTAAATCCTTACGTGTTACGAGCATAAACACCATTGCGCCAATCAACAGCACCAAAACAGCGGAGTAAGCTTTTATACGTGGTGTTATCGAAAATTTCTCTTTTTTGGTGATATTGTTTTCAGATGCAAAACGAATTAATCCACGAGGTAACCCGACATTGTCCATCATATGGTCACAAGCATCTATACACGCTGTACAGTTAACACATTCTAACTGGGTACCATTTCTGATATCTATTCCAGTTGGACAAACTTTCACACATTGGTAACAATCAATACAATCGCCAATAGTTCTCGTTTCATTTTTCCTAAATTTCCCGCGATCTTCACCTCTCACTCTATCATAGGCAACCACAACAGAATCTTTGTCTAACAAAACTCCTTGCAAACGTCCATATGGACAAATGGCAATACAAACTTGCTCACGCATATAGGCGAATACACCATAAAAAACAAAGGAGAATGCCAGGATAGCGATAAAGCCGGTCATGTGCAAATTTACCGGTTCACTGATAATCTTTATCAGCTCGTCTATACCAATAATGTAGGAAAGAAATATATTGGCAATTAAAAAGGAAATTGCAAAAAAGATAGTATGCTTAAGTGTCTTTTTGAAAATCTTCTTGTTAGTCCATGGCCCGTTATTCAGTACTCTTTGTTGATTATTATTACCCTCAATCCAATACTCAATTCTACGAAATACCATTTCCATAAAAATGGTTTGCGGACAAGCCCAACCACAAAAAACACGGCCAAAAATAACTGTGAATAATACAATAAAGACCAAAAAGGTAATCATTCCAACGCCAAAGATGAAAAAATCCTGTGGCCAGAATGTAACACCAAATAGGATGAACTTACGTTCAAGAACATTGAATAGAAAAAGCGGGTGCCCATTGACCTTAAGAAATGGAAGGGCAAAAAGTACAATCAAATAGAAAACACTCAGAATAGTTCGATAGTTATACAGTTTCCCTTTAGGTTCCTGAACATATATCCACTTTCGCTTGCCGGTTTCATCTACAGTTGCTAAATGATCCCTAAAACTTTCGGCCTCTTCATTCTGATTGTTTTCTATCGACATTATTTATTTTTTATGTTATTACATTTTGGTGGTTTTCAATGAATCAGTTTTTGCAGTTGACTGTACTGAGTCTGCTGGTTTAGCGGCTGCTTCATCCTTGTACAACTCTCCTTGTTTTTCCTTTGCATTAGGAGGATTCGTACCATGCAGTGTCAGGATATAGCTTGCCACTTCTTGAATTTGAGATGGTGACAAATCCTGTTCCCACGCTTTCATACCTTTTTCTGGAACACCATACTTAATTGTCTTGAAAATGTGTTTTACACCACCGCCATGCAACCAATAATCATCCGTTAAATTAGGGCCTACTCCTCCTTCTCCTTTTGCACCATGACAAGCAACACAGTTAGATGTAAAGATTGTTTCACCAGCTTTAATTTGAGCACCGTCAGAAATTACTGTAACACTATTTTCATCTATCTGATTAGCTGCATTTTTACGAACCGCTTCTAATTGCTTATCTGCTACAGCAAGTTCATTCTTGTATTCATCTAATTGTAATGGACTTGATTTGAAAATATGATATACACCCAGATATACAATAGCAAAGAAAATTGTAACTCTGAATAACCATAAAAACCAAGGTGGCATTTTGTTATCCAGTTCATGGATACCATCGTAATCATGGTCCATCAACAAGTCACCTTCTCTCTCAATAGGAACTGATTTATTTAATCGTTCAAAAGAGAACCATTTTGCTTTTGGTTTCGCTTCTGCTTCAACTTCAACCCCTGCAGCTTTAAGTTGTTTGCTACTTATTCCATAGAATACTTTTATTAGTCTTAAGACTGCAAAGGCAAGAATTAAAATAGCCAATAACTCTACTACAATAGCTGCTACCAATGAGTAGAACATTAAATCTGAAGAACCTGTACCACCAGAGGTACTTGGTGCAGGAGTTCCAGCTCCTGATCCAAACTGCCCTAATTCTTGTGTTGCAAATACAGCATTACTTGCAAACAAGAAAAGTAATAAAACCAGAATTGGTTTAATTTTTGAATGTATGTTAAAAGTTCGGAATCTCATTCTCAAACTGTTTTAAGTGTTTCTAATTAATTGATGTCTGTCCCATCTAGAGGGATATTGCTCACTTCATCTATATATCGTTTGGGAGTTTTAAAAACATATACTCCCAAACCGATAAAAAATATGAAGAAGATCATGAATGAAATCATTGGGTAAACACCCACACCCGATATAGATTCGAGATAGTTGATAAATTTCATCTTTGTTATTATTTAGTTTCAGCTACTTTACCTTCAGCTTTAATATCTGTTCCCATGCGTTGCAGATAAGCAATAAGGGCAATAATTTCACGATCACTCTTGGTTTCAATACCATCCTTTTTCAATCGTTCTGTTATTTCGCCAGCTTGTTTATGTAAATCATCATTTGCTTTTTGATCATAACCTGCAGGATAAGGAACTCCTAATGTCTGCATTGCTCTGATCTTAGCAGGTGTTGATGAAATATCTAACTGCTTGTCAAGTAACGAAGGATATTGAGGCATAATTGAACCTGGAGCCATTGATGAAGGATCCATCATGTGATTATAGTGCCATGAATCAGGATATTTACCACCAATACGATGTAAATCTGGTCCGGTACGTTTTGATCCCCATTGGAATGGATGGTCATACACAAACTCACCTGCTTTTGAGTACTCACCATATCGCACCGTTTCATCACGGAAAGGACGAATCATTTGCGAGTGACAGTTATAACAACCTTCGCGCAAATAAATATCACGACCTTGAAGCTCAAGTGGTGTATAAGGTTTTACACTTGAAATTGTAGGCACATTTGATTTAATCAGGAAGGTAGGAATCATTTCAACTAAACCTCCGATAAGAATTACAACAAGGCTACCTACCAACATTAACATAGGTTTACGTTCAAGTACACGGTGCCAGTGCTCATGCTCATGTGCCTCATGTTTAGCTAATGCAGGCGCTTCTGCTGCTTCCTCGGCTACAAAAGAACCGGATTTTGCTGTTTTAATAAGGTTATAAGTCATTATTATAACACCTGCTAAATATAGCACACCGCCTAATGCACGAGTAGCGTACATTGGAATGATCTCTTTTACCGTTTCTAAGAAGTTAGCATATTTCAATACACCCTCTGCAGTAAACTCTTTCCACATTGAAGCCTGTAAGAACCCAGCCCAATATAATGGAACCGCATAGAAGATAATACCTAAAGTACCAATCCAGAAGTGCCAGTTCGCTAATTTTTTAGAGTATAGTTGAGTTTTGAACAACTTAGGGAATAACCAGTATAATACAGAGAATGTTAAAAAGCCATTCCAACCTAATGCCCCAACGTGAACGTGAGCAACTGTCCAATCTGTAAAGTGACTGATTGCATTTACGTTTTTAAGAGAAAGCATCGGACCTTCAAAAGTTGCCATACCGTAAGCAGTTAAAGCAACAACCATGAACTTAAGAACAGGTTCTTCACGTACTTTATCCCAAGCACCACGTAATGTTAATAAACCGTTTAACATACCACCCCATGATGGAGCAATCAGCATAACGGAGAATACTACGCCTAATGATTGAGCCCAGTCAGGCAAAGCCGTATATAATAAGTGGTGAGGGCCAGCCCAGATATAGATAAAAATAAGGGCCCAAAAGTGTACAATAGATAGTTTGTAAGAGTAAACAGGTCTGTTAGCCGCTTTAGGTAAGAAATAATACATCAAACCTAAATATGGTGTTGTAAGGAAAAATGCAACAGCATTATGTCCGTACCACCACTGAACTAAAGCATCCTGTACCCCTGCATACCATGAATAACTTTTAAATGCAGATACTGGAATCTCAACAGAGTTAACGATGTGCAGAACTGCAACCGTTACCAAAGTTGCGATGTAGAACCAAATCGCCACATAAATATGCTTTTCTCTGCGTTTAATAATGGTTCCAAACATGTTGATACCAAATACAACCCAGATCAAAGTAATTGCAATGTCGATAGGCCATTCAAGCTCTGCGTACTCTTTTCCTGTAGTGTATCCAAGAAGAAGGGTAACTGCCGCAGCAACAATGATTAATTGCCAAACCCAAAAATGAATTTTACTTAGCGTATCGCTAAACATGCGGGCTTTACAAAGTCGTTGCAACGAGTAATAAACGCCCATGAAGATACCGTTACCAACAAATGCAAAAATAACAGCATTTGTATGTACCGGACGTAAACGGCCGAAAGTTGCATACTCAAAGTATTGCCCGAGATTAAGTACCGGAAATACTAATTGTAAAGCAGCATACAGACCAGCGGTCATTCCTACTATTCCCCAAAAAATAGTAGCATTTGCAAATTGCTTAACTATCCGGTTGTCATAGGAGAACTTTTCAATTTCCATATAAATTAAGTAAGTAGTTAATGTTTCGTATAGTTTTTATTAGTTATTTTCTTCTTCAGAAGATTCTTTGGAATCAAAAAGAATTCGGACAGAGGGTGTGTAGTCATCGTCAAACTGACCACTTTTTACAGACCATATAAAAGCAAACAGAAAACCGCCTGCAACAAAGAGGCTTATGATCAGGAGTATTATTATTGCACTCATATTGTCAATTGAAAGTCACAAAAGTACCATTGATATGTCTAAAAAAACATGATATCCGTCATGTTTTTTTAGACATAAAAAACAATAAATTGGCTTTTAAAGTATTTAAAAGCACAACTAATGCATTTCAATAAATACATTATCGCGTTACCATTAACCACTTAATTTACCAAATAAATAGTTAATAATAACTTTATTTTTCACTTATCGCATTCCCCATAACTTGGCAATAAAACTACTGGTGCCCATTGTAAACAAGATGATAGTGAGGGAACTTGCAGGCATTAGAATAGCAGCAATAACAGGTGATAAGATTCCCTGAACAGCAAAAGATAATCCTACGAAATTGTATAAAATTGATATGATAAAGCTAGCAACCACAATTGCTTTTCCAGCTTTTGCATATCTTATAAATGTTCCCAGTCTATTTAACTGAGTTCCATCTAAGATCGCATCACAAGCAGGAGAAAAATTATTGACTTCATCGGAAACAGCAATGCCAATATTACTTTGCCTTAACGCTCCCGCATCATTCAATCCATCCCCTACCATCATCACCTTTTTATGCTTGGTTCGTAAATCATTTATGTATTTTAATTTGCCTTCAGGTGTTTGATTAAATAGCAATGTGCTTTCACCTATAAACAGCTTTTCGAGATATGGTTGCTCAGCATCATTATCGCCGGAAATAACTGAAAGCTCATAGCTTTTATCCAAATTATGGATTAATTTTTCCATTCCTTCGCGATACTTATTAGTAATGGTAAAACAACCAACCACTTGTTCATTGATTGTTACGTACACCTTACCCGTATTAATGCCAGAAGTGTCAATGGCTCCTGTAAATAAGGCAGATCCAAGTTTTACCAAATTCCCATCTATATCACCCTCAAGGCCTAATCCTGCAGTTTCCTTTAAATTATGAACCTTCAACAACTTTGATTTTGGAAGGTAATAAGTAATAGCTTTGCTATAGGGATGTGTAGACTGAACCGATAATGAACGAATAATTACTTCTTGTTCATCCGACAATGGATTTCCACTGAAACTAACTTTCATTGCCCCATTTTGGGTTATGGTTCCAGTTTTATCAAAAACTATAGAATCTGCTTCCGCAATCATTTCTATGACGGTTGCATTCTTCAGGTAAAGTCCGTTCTGACCAAAAATGCGCAAAACATTTCCGTTGGTAAATGTGGCAGATAACAGCAATGCACACGGACAAGCAATGATCAATATAGCTGATACTGCATTTAAAATTCGTGATTGATCATTGAAGCCCCAATAGACTGCAGTGATTGCTGCAATGGAGAATAATATTAATGTAAAATACTGGCTTAATTTATGAATAAATGAAAGCTTTTTATCTTCATAACTTCTGAAAACATCCTTGTTCCATAGTTCAGTTAAATAACTATTGGAAACTTCCTTAACTACTTCCATTTCAATTGAGCTTCCCTTTTGCTTTCCACCGGCATAGATAATTTCACCAGTTGATTTTTTTATTGGAGCAGACTCACCGGTAACAAAACTGTAATCGATATTAGCATCGCCATAAAATAGTATTGAATCGGCAGGGATTAATTCATTATTTCTGACAATCATCCTGTCTCCTACTTTTAAATCGGTTACAGGGATATTTACCTCTTTGTCTTTATCTCTTTTTACTGTTACAGCAATTGGAAAATAGGATCTGTAATCGCGTTCAAAAGATAACTTCTTATAAGTTCTGTCCTGAAGATAACGACCAATGAGCATGAAAAATACAATTCCTGCCATTGAATCAAGGTATCCGGCACCAGTGCCACTCAAAATCTCATAAACACTACGAGCAAAGGTAATCCAGATTGCTAGTACAATCGGAGCATCAATATTGAGGAATTTCTTTTTCAAACCTGCCCATGCTGATTTATAAAACACAGATGCGCTATAAAAAAATACAGGTAGTGCTAAGATCAGATTAAGGGTACTGAATAATTTCTGAAGCTGAATATCAACAGTCCCATCTGAAAAATACTCAGGAAAACTGAGCATCATAATATTACCAAAGCAAAAACCTGCAATTCCAAGTTTATAAATCAATCCCCTGTCAGTTGATTCAGGCTTTTTATTAGTAACATCATTTAGGTTGAGATAAGGTTCATAGCCTACACTGGTAAGAATCTCGGCTATTTCTTTAAGGGTTATCTTTTCTTCCTTATAAACAACGGTAATTTCCTTTGTAGTAAAGTCAACTCGTGAACTAATTACTGCGGGATTGATTCTATTTAAATTTTCTAATAACCAAATACATGAGCTACAATGAATTTGAGGGAGGAAAAATACAATATGCGTCTGTTCTCCATCGGTAAAGCGGATTAATTTATGCTTAATATCAGGTGTGTCAAGAACAGAAAACTTTTGGGAAGCTGAACTTTTTAAACGCTGTGAAACCCCTGGTGTTTGAGAAATATCATAATAATCACACAATTCATTTTCTGATAAGATCTCGTACACAACTTTACAGCCATTACAGCAAAAAGTTTTCTGTTGAAAAAGGACGGTTTCCTCTTCACACTCAAGTCCGCAGTGAAAGCAAGTAGTATTAATATCGGTTAATTGCATGTGCCCGGTTAATTAGAACCCGGAACACAGTCCAGGTCAGGACAAAATTAATCCCGAAAATTTAAGAAAAACATGACAAAAGTCATGCATTATTAATTATAAAGATTTGCTCTTCGAAGCAGTTCTTTTTTATTAACGATTTTAATTTTTTTGCCAACGAACTCAATTAACGCGTCAGTTTTGAGTTCAGATAATAATCGAATAGCTGTTTCGGTAGCAGTACCTGCCATATTAGCAATTTCCTCTCTACTTAAAACAACTTTAATACAACCGGTTTCTATATCTTCTCCAAACGTTTCTTTCAAAACCAAGATAGTTTCTGCAATACGTTCGCGAACCGGTTTCTGTGCAATATCGGTAAGTTTGTTCTCAGCTCGTTTTAAATCAAGCGTAAGAAGCTTAACCATGTTACCTGATAACGATGCACTATTATCAAATATTTCGAAGAAGTCAGACTTAGGAACAAAACAAACTTCTGTTTGCTCAAGTGCAACCGCTGAACAATCATACATTTCATTACCAAGCAACGCCCTGTAGCCTATAACATCACTTTCTTTTGCGAAACGAACAATTTGTTCCTTCCCAAATTCACCATGTTTAGATAGTTTTACTTTGCCACCATGAATACAGTAGATACCGTGTGGACGGTCTCCTTCAATAAAAATCTCTTCACCTTTGTTATAAGTAATATGACCTTTATGTGAGTCAATTTTAGCCAGTTCGTTTTCCCGTAACCCACAAAAAACAGAATCCTTACGATACTGACAGGTGATGCAGCTGAAATGGTCGGTGTGCTTTTTAGCCATAATTAGAGACGCTTTTACGTTGTCAAGTAATGAAACACTAACAGAATTCTGCAAAAATATGATTAATATTAATACAAAGCCAATTGATTAGTATCAAAAAGCATACAATATTGTCGTTCTTCATCAATTAATGCCCATACAGCTCTAAAAAGCAAGCTATTAACATGCAGCTATATTAATTTTTATTTTTCTTAACGAATAATTAATATCTAAGATTTCCTCAAAATCTACCCCTATTGACAGATCAACCCAATCCGCATTAACTGACCTTATCAGCTTCTCTTTCTGTGCTTTTGTGAGCATCTTTAAAAATTCGTAACGCTTATGTAATAGTGTTTCATTGGTAAATTCTTCAAAATACACCAACCGCATATGACTGGTTGAATAATCAAAAAACATAGATGGAGAATTGCGATAAGCATTTATTGTATGTATTAAATCATTGGAAATACCAATTGTTATAGCAGAACGGTTTCTGTCAGTCATAAAATAGATGTAACGCTTTTCAACTAATTGATGAACATTTGAGCGGTTGAATGTTGCCATGATTATAAAGTTTAATTATTCTAAAATCTTTTTATCGGAAATCAGTTGCTGAAGAGGCGTTTACCACCGATTTCCATCCGTATTTATTTCTTATCGAATCAATTGCCTTTAACTTCTGAAGTTCTTTTTCAGCATTGCCAAATAAATTTAGCTGCGATTTTTCATTAGAAAGATTGCCCAGACGAACGCCTATCAAGCGCAGTTTCTCATTTCTATGAATCAAATAAAAAAGCTTTCTAACAGCTTCTGAAATAATTGTATCGGAGTTAGTCGGGTCTATTGCGAGTTGTTGAGTATGTGTAGTAAAATCTGGATAACGAAATTTAATGGCAACGCATGAACTTACCATGTTAGTACTTCGGATTTTATAACATAATTTTTCCGTCATAGCAGACAAAACACCTAAAAGATGCTCCTTGTCGCTAACGTCATCAAAAAATGTTGTTTCCTGTGAAATAGATTTACGACTATATGATGACTCAACCTGGCGATTACAGATACCGTTAGCTTTTTCCCATAATGAAGTCCCGTGTTTGCCCAGCAAATTTTCCAATATCTCCACAGGAACAGCAGCCAAATCTCCAACTGTCTTTATTCCTCTTTTAACAAGAAAGGCGTAGGTATTATCACCCACCATGGGCAATTTATTTATAGCTAAAGGAGCAAGAAATTCTTTTTCTTTTCCTTCTTCAATAAATAATTGCCCACACGGCTTTGCTTCATCGGTAGCGATTTTAGATACGGTTTTACTAGTAGAAAGCGCCATTGAAATAGGAAGGCCAGTTTCATTAATTATTTTCGATCGCAATTTGGTTGCGTACTCATATACATCGAAAAAACGATCCATGCCTGTGAGGTCGATATAAAATTCATCCACAGAGGCCTTTTCGAATACAGGAACTGCATCCGCAATGATTTGCGTAACTTTATTAGAATAATAGCTATAAGAAGCCCCATCCCCTTTTAACCAAATGGCCTGCGGACAAAGTTTACGGGCCTTAACAGATGCCATTGCAGAATGAACGCCGAATTTTCTGGCTTCATAACTACAGGCTGCAACAACTCCTCTCTCCCGGCCTCCAACAATAACCGGCTTCCCCACTAACTGTGGATTTTTTAATCGTTCTACCGAAACGAAGAACGTATCAAGGTCCATATGTAAGATTGCTCGGTGCATTTTTAAATTTTATTCTTGCTATTTCAAAAATAGTCACTAACTTTATTAGCAAATATATGCTATTATATTTAGTATTATAAAATTTTTCGCAAAATATTTTATGGGTATCATTTCTCAAAATCTAAAATACTTACGTAAGAAACAAAACCTTACACAACAACAATTAGCTGATAATCTTAATGTTAAACGCGCAGTTATAGGTGCTTATGAAGAAGACCGTGCAGAACCGAAAACTGAACTACTCATCAAAATGGCTAACTTATTTAGCATTTCTGTAGATGAATTTATCGGGGAACGTATAAATGATAAATGGTTCGCTAAAAAAGAAAAAGCATCAGAAGAAGAAAAGAATAATCCGACGGGAGGATTACGCATATTAAGTATTACGGTCGATAGTGATTCCAATGAAAACATTGAGCTTGTACCGGCAAAAGCAAGTGCAGGATATATGAATGGTTACGCAGATCCTCAATACGTCGCTGAACTTCCAAAATTTCATCTTCCTTTTTTAAAAGGTGGTACATTCAGGGCATTTGAGCTAAAAGGTGATTCTATGTTACCGCTTGAACCTGGAACTATTGTAGTGGGTGAGTATGTGGAAAATTTCAACGATATTAAATCAGGCGAAACATACGTAGTTCTGAGTAAAGACGAGGGTATTGTTTATAAGAGAGTTACCAATAAAATAAAAGAAAACAAACGACTGATGCTTGCCTCTGATAATAAGATTTACGAAACATACAGCATTCAGGCGGAAGATGTTCTTGAAGTTTGGAAAGCTAAGGCATTTATAAGTACCTCCTTTCCTACCCCTTCGGTTGAACCTTCATTAGAAAAATTGACTGAAATGGTGGAACAACTACAAAAAACCGTTATCAAATTAAAGACAAACGATTAACCCTAATTTTAATATCTACCGTTAGAATGTTGGACATAAACTTTCAGGAATTTCCTGTTATTAATACTACTCAATTAATTTTGCGACAATTTAGCCATACAGATGCTGATAAAGTTTTTGAGCTCAGAAGCAACGAGGCTATTATGCGATTCATCAAAAGACCGCGTGCTAAAACTGTTAATGATGCAAAAACATGGATTGATACGATTCTTAATTCTTTTAAGAATAATGAAGGTATCACTTGGGCTATTACTCTAAAAGATGCACCCGATATTTTTATAGGTTCTGTAGGTTTTTGGCGCATCATCAAGGAACATCATCGCGCAGAAATCGGTTATATGCTACATGCTGATTATTGGGGTAAAGGAATTATAAAGGAAGCCACAGAGGCCACAATTGAATATGGTTTCAAGCAACTTAACTTCCATTCGATTGAAGCCCATATTGACCCTGAAAATATTGCTTCTGGAAAGCTTTTAGAGAAAACTGGGTTTACAAAGGAGGCTTTTCACAAGGACAACTTCTATTTTGAAGGTAAATTTTACGATACGGAGATCTATTCACTTATAAACCCTTACCATTCGTCTTTGTAAGAATTGTTTTTACTGTTTAAACCATTTTGCTTTCTTTTATTCAAAGTAAGAAAACAGCAAATAACATGAAAAAACTGATTCTTATAATGGCAGCCACAGTAATATCGTCTGTAGCAGCCAATGCACAACAGAGGGTTCAACGCACAGCTGAAGAGCGTGCTTCAATGCAAACACAACAATTATCTAAAAAGCTAAGTTTATCGGAAGACCAGCAAAAGAAGATCCAAGAGATCAATTTGACCTCTGCTAAGAACATGGATGAATTGCGTGCTCAAAGTGAAGGCGATAGAGCCGAAGCTTTTAAAGGAGCAAAAAAAATTGAAGAAGATAAAGAAACTGCTTATAAAGGAGTGTTAACAGAAAAACAAATGGCTGATTATATGACTTTAAAAGCTGAACGCGAAAAGAAAATGAAAGAACGCATGCAGCAGCGAAAAGGTGGCTGGGATAAGAGTAAGAAAGATTCAATATAATTATAATATAGCCATTAATTATTAATGCTGAAAAAGAAAAGCATCTGGTATCAATCAGATGCTTTTCTTTTTTCTGATTTATTGAAAGGATATATCCCAAAGCTTTATATTTGTCATCCACAAAACCAAACACACACATGCCTTCTATTGAAAAATATTTAGATGATCGTATCGGTCATTTAAAAGAAACTCATGCGTTCAGACAATTAAAAACTGAGGATAACCTGATTGATTTTTCATCCAATGATTATTTAGGTTTATCGCGCTCAACAGAACTCAAACACCTACTTGCTACTGAACTTGACAACCACCCACATTCCCTTATTGGTTCTACCGGATCTCGTCTTATCTCCGGAAATACAGCCTATGCTGAAGCATTGGAAGATCGACTTGCCCAATTTCATAAGGCAGAAGCCGGATTATTATATAACTCGGGTTATGATGCCAATCTCGGTTTCTTTTCAAGCATACCCCAAAAAGGTGATACTATCATTCTGGATGAAAAAATTCATGCATGTATAATTGATGGATCTAGATTGAGCTATGCAAACCGTTTTAAGTTCAGGCATAATGACCTTGATAGCCTGGAGAAGAAATTAAAAGTTGCTAAAGGAAGAATTTTTATAGGCATTGAAAGCGTTTACTCAATGGATGGCGACTCTCCTGATTTGTTAGGAATTGTTACTTTGGCAGAGAAGTATAATGCCAATATTATAATTGATGAAGCACACAGTGCTGGCGTTTTAGGAGAAAATGGTAAAGGTTTAGTCTCTTCATTAGGACTTGAGGATAAAATATTTGCACGTATCCACACCTTTGGCAAAGCCATAGGTTCACATGGGGCTGTAATATTAGGATCAAAAAACCTAAGAGATTATTTAATTAATACTTCAAGAAGTTTCATTTTTACCACAGCGGCTCCTTTTCATACTTTAGCAAGCATCAAAGTTGCTTATGATTACCTGAATCAACACCCCGAATTGCAAAAGCATTTGATCCATAAAATCGATCTATTTAAATACCGCTTACGGAAAGACATCAATTTAATCAGGAGCAATACATCTATCCAATCCATTGTAATAACAGGTAACGAAGAAGTAATGCGAGCAGGCGCCTATTTAAAGAATAAAGGCTTTAGTTTGGGTGCTGTACGCTCTCCTGCCGTGGCTGAAGGAGCCGAACGATTACGAGTTTGTTTACATTTATATAATTCGGTCGAAGAAATTAATGAATTGGCTAAAGAAATCAATCAATATTTATAAAATATAACTATTGGTAGTTGGTAATCAGAATTCTATTTGCTCTATTTATCCCAATAAATAAACCAAACCTTTTAGTATGTATGCGTTAACAAATTCTACCATTTACACAGGAAAAAGCATTGAGCATCGCAAGGCTATTTTAATTGATGAAAGTACAATAGTTGATATTATCGACGAAAATGATCTGCCTGCTGAAATTAAATGCATCGATCTAAACGGATTTAACGTGGCCCCCGGATTTATTGATCTGCAGGTTTACGGAGGCGGAAACACTTTATTTTCAGTTGAATCAACAGTTGAAGCGCTGTATAAGATCAACGAGAGTTTTCAACGGGTTGGAACTACCCGGTTTATGATCACAATTCCTACGAGTTCACCCGAAACTGTTAAAAAATGTATTAAAGCAACCAAAGAGTATCTTGAAGCAGGAGGATCCGGATTATTGGGTCTTCATTTAGAAGGACCTTTTATTAATGCGGAAAAGAAAGGGGCTCATCTTGAGCAGTATGTTCAGGAACTTACCTTAGATAAGCTTAAAGAGTTATTGAAGGATGCTGAAGGCGTTGTGAAAATGATCACCATCGCTCCTGAGCAACTCACTGAAGAGTGTATCGACTTGCTGAATGACCTGGGCATTGTTATTTCTGCAGGGCATAGTAATGCTACTTATGAGCAAGCTAAAGATGTGTTTAATAAAGGAGTAAAGGCCTGCACTCATCTTTTCAATGCTATGTCGACATTTCAGCACAGATCTCCGGGCATGGTTGGAGCCATTTATGATGCTAGTGATGTATATTCGAGCATTATTCCGGATGGTTTTCATTGCGACTATGCGGCTATCAGAATTAGTAAAAAAATATTGCAGGACCGTCTATTTATCATTACGGATGCCGTGGTTGAGAACCTGGAAGGTGATTACATTTACCAGGCGGATACCGGAAAATTTGTTAATCCAGGTGGTACATTAGCCGGATCATCATTAACCATGATGAGGGCTGTAAAAAATTGCGTTGAAAAGGCAGATATTGATGTAGCAGAGGCATTAAAAATGGCCACAGCTTATCCTGCTAAAGTGATTGCTATGGAGCATCACCTGGGACAAATATCAGCTGGTTTTGCTGCCGACTTTGTTGTATTCGACGATGATTACAACGTAATAAATGTTATTTATGATGGTAAAATAATTGAAATAAAGGAAGAAGTTATTGAATAAACTTATACATTACATCTCTCAAAAAATTAAGAACCCTGCGCTTTTTGGCGTGGGGTTTCTGTTTAAATTAATAATTGGATAGATGAAGAAACCTCTCTTTATAACCGGAATTGGAACCGGGGTTGGTAAAACTCTTATTTCAGCGATTATTGTAGAAAAATTAAATGCAGACTACTGGAAGCCGATCCAGTCGGGAGATTTGCACCAGTCTGACACGATTACTATTCAATCGCTGATCAGTAATTCAAAAACTGTTTTTCATCCTGAAACGTATCGACTAAGTCAGCCGTTTTCTCCTCATAAATCAGCCAGAATCGATAATGTGACTATTCAACTTGAAAAATTCATCCTTCCTGAAACTAACAATCAATTGATTATTGAAGGCGCCGGAGGTTTGATGGTACCATTAAATGATAAAGCATTAATAATAGATTTGATTGAAAAACTTGAGGCTGAAGTTATTCTTGTTTCAAGGAATTATTTAGGTAGTATTAATCATACACTTCTATCCATTGAGAGTTTAAAAAACAGAAATATACCAATTAAAGGACTGATCTTTAATGGAAACGAAGATCATGATTCAGAAGACTACATACTGAATCATTCTAAATTAGCGTGTCTTGGCAGAATACCTGATATTCCCGAAATTGACCGATCGATTATAATTGGTATAGGAAATTTTCTCTCCATTTAACGCACCTATTCATTTTAGAATCAGGTATTTATTCCGTCACAAAAAAAATACAGGCTTAAACTTCAATTACCTGCTGTAAAGTTCAGATAATGAATATTTTTGGCCCAAAGCATAATCACTTTATTAATGAATATTAAGCACAGATTTATTGCCATCGCCTTGTTATTTACAACAGGGACATCGGTAAGTTTTGCACAAACAAAGGAAGTCACTTTGCAGGATGCCATTTTAGGGCGTTTCAGCAAATTTGGAGAAGAGCGTTTACGTGGTCTGCAATGGATAACCGGAACCAACAGTTATTCTTACATTAATGGTAAAAGCCTGATGATTGGTTCTGTTACCAATACAACAGTTAACACCGCATTATCAATTGAGGATGTTTCTGCTGCAACAAGTACTCAATTAAGAGGTTGGCCTCAATTTACTTGGGTTGATGCAAACCATATCCGTTTTTCAGCAGAAGGCAAATTATTCCTGTTTGACATACAATCAAAATCTGCCAAAACATTAACTACATTTAACAAAGAGGGCGAAAACCTTGATATTGAGCCAACAACAAACAAAGTTGCCTACACTAAAGGCGACAACCTTTTTGTTAGTATAGATGGTAAGGAAACGCAAGTTACCAACGATACACAATGGGGTATTAAAAATGGAAAAAGTACCCACCGTGAGGAGTTTGGTATTTCTAAAGGTACCTTCTGGTCGCCAAAAGGAAGTTTATTAGCATTTTATCGCGAAGATGCTACAATGGTAACGGATTACCCACTGGTAAATACAGATGTTCGTCCTGCAAAATTAGAGAATATAAAATATCCAATGGCCGGAATGAAAAGCCATGAGGTAACACTTGGTGTTTATAGTCCTTCAACTGGAAAAACTATTTACTTGCAAACCGGCGAACCCAAAGAACAATACTTAACAAATATTCATTGGAGCAATGATGAAAAATCAATCTATATCGCTGTAGTAAACCGCGATCAGAATGAACTGAAATACAATGAATATGACGCTGTTTCCGGAAAATTTGTAAAAACACTATTTACTGAAACGCATCCTAAATACGTACACCCTGAACACGAAGCCATCAACCTGAAAAACTCATTTTTGTGGCGAAGTGAAAACAAAGGATATAACCAATTTTATCAATATGACTTTAATGGTAAGCTTATCAAACACATCAATACGGGCAAAGTCATTGTTCGCAAGTATTTAGGTGTTGATGCTACAGAAAGCAAACTATTCTTCACCGGAAACAATGCGGATAGCATCGACATGCAGGTTTATATGGTTGATTTGACAAAAAAAGCCAATAAAAAAGGTGAGTTTGATGCCATTAAATTAAGTAAAGAAAACGGTTTCCATGATCAGGCAATTTTATCATCGGATGCAAAATTCATTCTTGATCCATTCAGCAGTCCTATTATTCCTCAAAAAGTTAATTTGTTCTCAATAGACGGAAAGACTTCAACAACATTGCTGAACGCTAAAAATCCGTTAACTGAATATAAATTCGGATCTAATGAATTAGTTCGTTTAAAAGCAGACGATGGCTCCTTATTATATGGAAGAATGATTAAACCTTTCGATTTTGATGCCAGTAAAAAATACCCGGTTGTTGTGTATGTTTATAACGGCCCGAATGTACAGATGGTGACTAACACTTGGACTACAGGTGCATCTTATTGGATGTATTACCTTGCGAACAAAGGCTACATTGTATTTACTGTTGATGGTCGTGGAAGTAAAAATCGTGGACAAGCATTTGAGCAGGCAACATTCCGTCACTTAGGGCAAAATGAAATGAAAGACCAATTGGTTGGTGTTAACTACCTGAAATCGTTGCCTTATGTAAATGCTGATAAAATGGCTGTACATGGATGGAGTTATGGTGGTTTTATGACAACCAGTTTAATGACTCAATATCCTGATGTATTTAAAGTGGGTGTTGCCGGTGGTCCGGTTATCGATTGGAGTTATTATGAGATCATGTACACAGAGAGATATATGGATACTCCCCAAACTAATGCCGAAGGATTTGCACAAACTTCATTATTGGATAAAGCTAAAAACCTGAAAGGCGATTTGCTATTGATTCATGGCACAATGGATCCGGTAGTTGTTTGGCAACATAGCCAGGATTTTATTAAAAAATGTATTGAAAACGGTGTTCCGGTAGATTACTTTGTTTACCCGGGTCATGAACACAATGTTAATGGTAAAGA
Organism: Solitalea canadensis DSM 3403; assembly: GCF_000242635.2. NCBI lineage: Bacteria > Pseudomonadati > Bacteroidota > Sphingobacteriia > Sphingobacteriales > Sphingobacteriaceae > Solitalea > Solitalea canadensis. The sequence continues at coordinate 1,658,132 of NC_017770.1, read as the reverse complement.
CAGAATTCACTTATATAACAAAGTGATTGAATACATTGACGAGAAGTTAAACAAACCTGCTAATACAGCAAAAGCAGAAAACAGATAAAATTTAAAGGGCTCCAGATTCTGGAGCCCTTTAAGTTATAAAGCGATGGGTTTTCGCTCTTTGACACTGGGTTTTATATTTTGATTTACCCTGAACAGGTTTTCAGGATCGTATTTATTCTTAACTGCAACCAATCGTTCATAATTTTCCTTATAAGTTGCCTTTACCCGTTCTTCTCCTTCATCCATTAAAAAATTAACATAAGCACCACCAGCAGAGAATGGATGCAGCGCCTCCCAATATTTTTTCGTCCATTCCGTTATTTTATCCTTATTTGCAGGATCGGGATCTACACCAACAATAACTTCTGCCCAAACGGAATCTCTATAACTCCATGCAGTATCCGAATTTCCAATTCGGCTAGCAGCTCCGTTAATTGGATACAGGTGCATAGTCGAATGCATAGTAGGCATTTCAGGTCCGAATTTAAGATGCTGTTCTATAGCTGCATCACTTAATTCTTTAACGAAATCTGCCCGCCAGTACCATTGGTAACCAGGCACATATAAAGCATCAAACATACTTTGTAAAACAGGTTGCGGAAGCGAACCTACTAAATCTAATGCGGGTTTTTCAAATGCTCTAATAGGTTTAAAAACATTCTCGGCCATATCTAACGGACCTGTATAGGCCCACACAACGCCACACATTTTCTTCATATGCAGATGCGCAGGGAATGGAGGTCCCGGTGGAACCGTCAGAAAAGCAAAAAAGCCATTAATATCATCCGGAGCAGAGGTAATAAACTCTCTGTACCATTTCATCACTTTCTCCGCCTTTTCCATTTCCCATAAGATTGGACCGGCATAAACCATATCTACTGGGTGCAACTTAAAGGTAAATGAAGTTACCACACCAAAATTGCCACCACCACCTCTAATGGCCCAAAATAACTCACTATTATTATCCTTATCAGCAGTAACAAATTCTCCATCAGCTAAAACCACATCTACCGCCAACAAATTATCAATTGAAAGTCCGTATTTACGGGTAAGGTGACCTAACCCGCCTCCTAACGTAAGACCTCCAACTCCAGTTGTTGAAATAATGCCGCTTGGCGTAGCCATACCAAATGCATGAGTCGCGTGATCCACATCCCCCCATGTACATCCACCACCAACAACAGCAATTTTCTTTACAGGGTCAACCCTGGTATATTTTATCATTGACAGATCGATGACCATCCCCCCATCACAAATACCTAAACCTCCACCATTATGACCTCCTCCCCTAACTGCCAACAATAAATTATGTTCCCTGGCAAAATTAACAGCACTCATTACATCCGACACATCAGCGCATTTAACAATCAAAGCAGGCTTCTTATCAATCATTCCGTTATATACTTTTCTGGCAGTATCATAAGTGGGATCTGACGGAGCAATAAGCGCTCCTCTCAAGCCTTGCTTAAAGTCCTGAATAACAGTTTCAGAAATCATAACAACCTCCTTTTTTAGGTTAATTGAAATTGCATTGAAATTATCAGAAGAGGAATAATGAAAAGTTTACGTTTGGTATGGTATATGGCAAAACTAAAATCTAAGTTACTAATAATGAAGTTAGTAAAATAGATTATTTGAAAATAATAAGAAAAAAAGGAAAGGAATAATTTCAGAAAAATTATCATGCTGACAAACCCATTTGTCAGCATGAACGAATATAATTAGGCTATTTATTTAGCAGGTTCAACAAATGTACGTTGAGCTAGTTCTGCATTTAAAAGATATAATGCTGAGCTATTGTCACCGATCATACGAAGTTTACTCAAGAGATTATTTACCAACGATTCTTCCTCCACTTGCTCGGCAATAAACCATTGTAAAAAGTTGTGAGTAGCGTAATCGCTTTCTGCCAAAGCTTGTTTTACCAGCTCATTAATACTAGCAGTAACCTTTTTCTCATGCGCCAATGTTACTTCAAATGCATGAATGGTAGAGTTAAACTCCGTTTCTGGAGCATCAACAGCCTTTATGGTTACTTTGCCACCAACATCATGCACATAATCAAATTGCTTGCTGGCATGAAACAATTCTTCTTTAGATTGAATACGGAAGAAGTTAGCAAAACCATCAAGATCCTGATCCTGGAAATAAGAACAAATAGAAAGGTATAAATTGGCAGAAAAAAGTTCTTTATTAATTTGCTCATTGAGCATGTTTTCCATGTTTTTACTAATCATAATTTCCTTAAATTTTACCAAATTTACCTTCTGATTTTTATTTATCCTATTTCAACAATCATTTAGAATATATTTCTAAAACAATCAATAACCTATATGACTAATATTCAAAACGTTGCAATAATTGGTTCCGGAACCATGGGAAATGGTATTGCGCACACTTTTGCTCAATTTGGCTTTAAAGTGGCTTTGGTTGATATCTCTCAGGAAGCACTTGACCGCGGTATTGCCACCATTACTAAAAACTTAGATCGCCAGGTTGCAAAAGGCTCAATAACCGAAAGCGATAAGCAAAATACACTAACAAACATTACCAGTTTCACAGACATGAAAACAGGTGTTGCAAATGTAGATTTAGTAGTTGAGGCTGCTACAGAAAATGTAGATCTTAAGTTGAAAATCTTTAAAGATCTTGATGCATTCACTTCACCCGAAACCATTCTTGCAACCAATACCTCTTCTATATCTATTACTAAAATAGCTGCTGTTACCAGCAAAGCTGATAAAGTTATCGGTATGCATTTTATGAATCCGGTTCCTATTATGAAATTGGTTGAAGTAATCAGAGGATATGCTACCAGTGATGAGGTTGCTGCACTAACAATGGAACTTTCTAAAAAACTCGGAAAAACACCTACAGAGGTAAACGATTATCCGGGGTTTGTAGCTAACCGCATTTTAATGCCAATGATCAATGAAGCCATTTATTCACTATATGAAGGAGTTGCAGGCGTTGAAGAAATTGATACAGTGATGAAATTAGGTATGGCACATCCAATGGGACCGTTACAACTAGCCGACTTTATTGGTTTAGATGTATGCCTATCGATCTTGAATGTGTTGTATGATGGCTTTGGCAATCCTAAATATGCTCCGTGTCCATTATTAGTTAACATGGTAACTGCCGGTTACAAGGGAGCAAAATCTGGCGAAGGATTTTATAAATATACAGCTGGAAGCAAAGACTTGGTTGTTTCTGCCAAATTCAAAAAATAATAGCATTAGTACGGTTATCGCCCAGTGGATAACCGTACTGTATTTAATCTATTTTCTCTCTCCCTCTGCATCTTTCGAAAAACCATTTCGATCTAATAGGCCCTCAGTTAAAACATTAGCTACTGTCAGGCAAAATCCTGATCTTTATCATTTGACTTCAATTAATAATAGAATAACTCTGCCCGAAATATTCCATTAATCAGGGTATAAGTAGTCCCTCATCAATTATTATAACATGAAATCAAAAATCATCAAACTTTTTTTATTGTGCTTATTATTAGCCAGTTGCACCAAAGGCACACTTTCAAACAATGATCAACAGACGGATATTGAGCGTTTAATATCAGGTAATGAACGATTTATTAACGGAAAGAGCATTCATAAAAATCAGACACTTTTGAGAGTAAAAGAAATCAAAGACACACAAAAACCGTTTGCCATTATCGTTTCATGTTCCGATTCCCGTGTTTCACCTGAAATTGTTTTTGATCAGGGACTTGGAGATTTATTTATTATCAGAACTGCTGGTAATGTATTGCATGACTATGAATTAGGGAGTATTGAATATGCTGTTGAACACCTTAATGTAAAAACAATTTATGTAATGGGACATACAAACTGTGGAGCAGTTAAAGCTATGCTTGGTGAAGATAATGGACATCCAGTTCCAGGTCATATACATTCAATTATAGAAGGATTAAAGAATGAACCGGAAATACAGGCTGCTATAAAAAATAAGGCACAATCAAAAAATATTACAGAAGATGCAGTGGAGGCTAATGTAAAATTTGCTATTAATCAAATTAGGACATCAGAACCAATACTAAAGGAAAAGTTTAATAAAAAGGAAACTCAGATTTTTGGAGGCATATATAATCTTGAAAACGGTAAAATAAAACAATTAACAAACTGATAATCAATGAAAATTATTGTTTTTTATTATTAATCATAAAAGATACTTCGGTTATGTTTTCATGAAAAATATCATTTTTTTATTCATTTAGTATTATTTCAAATTTTGATTTTTAACCAATAGTGTATATTTTACACACTGAAATTTCAGAATAATAAATATTAAATAAAATTTAATTCTTCTGAAATATAAAACTCAACCATTTATTTTGAATTAGTTTTATATTTCAGAACTTAATTCTAAAATTTTAATTTTATCAATACAAATGCTATTTTACTTGGTATCAATTAATAAATACTCTTATTTTGATAGTATAATTTGAAAATTAAATAATTTTTAAGATATTATTTTGAAATAATAACAATCATTGCTATTTTTAGAAACCAATTTTACAATAACCTTTTGGAGTTCTCGGACAAGATTTAGAAAAGTAAGTTAGGAGAACCCATAATGATCAACCACGGATTACCAGAGAAGCAGGGATTATACGACCCGGCTCATGAGAAGGATGCTTGCGGAGTTGGATGTATTGTGCAAAAGAACGGAGAGCGTTCTCATGAAATTGTATACAACGGTTTACAGATTTTAAAAAACCTTCAGCATCGCGGAGCTTCAGGTGAAGATCCATATGCAGGTGATGGTGCTGGTATTTTAACTCAATTACCTCACGCTTTCTTTAAAAAGATTTTAGCAGGTGCCGATTTCGCTATTCCTGATGAAGAAGAGTATGCTGTAGGTATGACTTTTCTTCCTCGCGATGAGCAAGATGCCGCCGCTTGCAAAAAAATTATTGAGGAAACCGTTGCTGAAGAAAAAGAAGTTTTCTTAGGTTGGCGACTGGTTCCTTGTTTAAACTCCTGCTTATCTAAAAATCTGCTGCATTTAGAACCGACAATTTTCCAGTTTTTTGTTCAACGTAACGAAGCAGACTCTGATGCTTTTGAACGTAAGCTTTACCTGATCCGTCGTCAGATTGAGAAAAAGATCATCGACAGCTCTATAGAACAAAAGAAATTCTTTTATATAACAAGTCTTTCTTCTCGTGTTATTGTTTACAAAGGTATGTTCAATGCATGGCAGCTTGAAGATTATTTCCCCGATTTCCAAGATGAAGCTTTTGAAAGTTCATTGGCATTGGTGCACCAGCGCTATTCAACCAATACCTTCCCTACATGGAGTTTAGCTCAGCCGTTCCGCTATGTTGCGCATAATGGTGAGATTAATACACTGCAGGGAAATGTTAACTGGGCGAAATCACGTGAGAAAAATCTTGAATCAAGTTTATTCGGAAACGACCTTGATCGATTGTTCCCTACCATACAAAAAGGCAATTCAGACTCGGCATCTTTTGATAACTATTTGGAGTTATTAATTCAATGTGGTCGTGATATGGATCATGCCATGATGTTGATGATGCCTCAAGCCTGGGAAAATGATGACCAACTTCATCCTGACTTAAGAGGTTTTTATGAATATGCCAATTCCATCCTTGAACCTTGGGATGGACCGGCAGCGATGATGTTTACCAATGGTTTACAAGTAGGTGCTTGTTTAGACAGAAACGGTTTACGTCCGGTTCGTTTTACTGAAACGTATGATGGTTATTTCATCATGGCTTCAGAAAGTGGCGTATTACCAATTCCTGAAGATAAGATCAAACGCAAAGGCAATTTGGGTTCGGGCCGTATGTTATTGATCGATACGACAACAGGTGATATCTTTGATGATAAGGCGATCAAAAAACGCGTTTCTGAAAAAGCTCCGTATAAACAATGGATCGATGAGCATCGTATTCGCTTGAAAGACCTTCCTGCACCTGCACACGTAAACCAGCCTAATCATGAGAATTTACGTTTGGCGCAACGTGTATTTGGTTATACGTACGAAGAATTACACATGCTGATGAAGCCAATGGCCGATGAGGGTCAGGAAGCTACTTACTCCATGGGTAATGATACTCCGTTAGCCGTTCTCTCTGAACGTCCGAAGTTATTGTATAACTACTTTAAACAACGTTTTGCACAGGTTACCAACCCTCCTATCGATTCTATTCGCGAGGATTTGGTAATGTCACTTCGTATTGAAATTGGTGGCGCTAACAACATTCTGGAAGACAGCCCGATTAACTGTAAAATGCTTGAAATTAGTCAACCGGTATTTACCAATGACGAATTAGAGCAATTAAAACAGTTAAAAACTGCAGGCTTCCGCTCTAAAGTTTTAAATGTTTGCTACCCAATCTATGAGCAATCATTAGCGCAAGCTCTTGAGGAACTATGCAAAAAAGTAGAAAATATTGTTGACCAGGGATATCGTTTAGTTATCCTTTCCGACAGATGTCATTCACGTCAGAATGCTCCTATTCCAACTTTGTTGGCAGTTTCAGCTGTTCACCATTACCTTATCCGTACGAACAAACGCGGTAAAATAGGGATCGTTGTTGAAAGTGGTGAGGTTCGTGAGGTACATCATTTAGCGCTTCTGCTTGCATTTGGTGCAGGTGGAGTTAACCCTTACCTGGCTTTTGAATCATTGACCGACATGGAAATGAGCGGCCAGTTAGAAAAAGGTATCAACGAAAGTAAAGCCCATAAAAACTATATAAGCGCTCTCAAAAAAGGCTTATTAAAGATCATGGCTAAAATGGGTATCTCTACATTAGTGAGTTACCAGGGCGGGCAGATCTTTGAAGCTATCGGTATTAATCAAAATGTAATTGATAATTATTTTGAGGGCACCTTCTCTGTAATCGGGGGTGTGGGAATCGAACAATTAGAGCAAGAATTAAAAACCCGTCACGAAAATGCATACAAAGTTGAAAAGCACTATTTTGACAAGCTCTCTACAGGTGGAGAGTATCACTGGCGCCAACAAGGCGAATACCATGCTTACAACCCTGAAACTGTTCACTTACTGCAACAGGCTGCATGGAAAAACGACCCGGAAACCTATTCAAAGTTTTCTAAGCTTGTAAATGACCGTACCGAGGAATTAAGTTTCCTACGTGGCTTATTTGATATTGACGAAAGCGAATTACCTCCGGTTTCGATAGATGAAGTTGAGCCGGCAAAAGATATTGTAAAGCGCTTTACCACCGGAGCAATGTCTATTGGTTCTATTTCACGTGAGGCGCACGAAACATTGGCGATCGCGATGAATAATATTGGTGGAAAAAGTAATACAGGCGAAGGTGGTGAAGATGAAGTCCGCTTTAAGCCAGACGCAAACGGAAACTTGCGCCGCTCAGCTATTAAACAAGTTGCTTCTGGTCGTTTTGGGGTAACTTCAAATTACCTGGTAAATGCAGATGAGTTACAGATTAAAATGGCTCAGGGTGCAAAACCAGGCGAAGGCGGACAATTACCAGGTTATAAGGTAGATAATTATATTGCCAAACTTCGTCATACAATTCCCGGAGTATCGTTGATCTCTCCTCCTCCGCACCACGATATTTATTCAATCGAAGATTTATCACAATTGATCTTCGACCTTAAAAATGCTAATCGTTGGGCCGACATCAGTGTTAAGCTGGTTTCATCAACAGGTGTAGGTACCGTAGCTGCGGGTGTGGCAAAAGCTTTGGCTGATTCTATTACCATTGCGGGTTATGATGGTGGTACAGGAGCATCTCCGGCTACCTCTATTAAACACGCAGGTATGCCTTGGGAACTTGGTTTAGCGGAAGCACAACAGACCTTAGTGTTAAACAAACTTCGCGGACAAGTACGCTTACAAGTTGATGGACAATTAAAAACTGGTCGCGACGTGGTAATTGGTGCTTTACTTGGTGCTGAAGAATTTGGTTTCGCTACTTCAGTATTAATTGCCACAGGTTGTATTATGATGCGTAAATGTCACATGAATACATGTCCGGTTGGTATTGCAACTCAGGATAAATACTTACGCAGTAAATATCATGGCAAACCTGAATATGTTCAGAATTACTTATTGTTTGTAGCCGAAGAAGTTCGTCAGATCATGGCAAAACTCGGATACCGTAAGTTTGAAGAAATGATCGGACAGGTTCAACGCTTAAAAACTCATAAAGCCGTAAATCATTATAAAGCACAAGGATTAGACTTCAGTCCGTTGTTTGTAAAACCTGCTTCGGCAGATAACGTTTACAGAAACGTTAAAAAACAAGTCCATGCAATTGGCGAAGCTATTGACAATGAACTGATTGAAGAAGTAAGATCAGCATTAGACGGCAAAGAATCTATAACAATTCAGAAAAAGATCTATAATGTATACCGGACTTTCGGAACTATGCTGGGTAGTGAAATTACCCTTCGTCATGGTTCGAAAGGTTTACCGGAAGATCACGTTGTGCTGAATTTAACAGGAACAGCAGGACAAAGTTTCGGTGCCTTTATTCCAAGTGGATTAACGCTAAATCTTAGAGGCGACGCGAACGATTACGTTGGTAAAGGGTTGTCGGGAGGCAAAATCATTGTTAGTCCTCCTCAAAAATCATCATTAGAACCTCACAAGAATGTAATTGTTGGAAACACTTGTTTATACGGTGCTACTTCAGGTAAGGCATTCTTCTCGGGTATGGCCGGCCAGCGTTTTGCGGTTCGTAACTCAGGAGCTAAAGCTGTTGTTGAAGGTTTAGGAGACCACGGTTGTGAATACATGACCGGAGGAATTGTAACCGTGCTAGGTTCTACAGGTAAAAACTTTGCGGCAGGAATGAGCGGTGGTATCGCTTATGTTTTTGATCAGGATAAAACCTTTAAGAAAAATTGTAACCTAAGTATGGTTGCCGTTGAAAAAGTTACGGATGAAGCCCGTCAACAGGAGCTTTATGACCTGATCAAAGAGCATTACGAGTATACCGGAAGCCCTAAAGCAAAAGTTATACTGAATAACTGGGCTCGTCGTGTGGAAGACTTTGTGATGGTTATTCCATTCGAATACCGCAAAATACAGGTACAACTAGACAGGACAAAGAACCAAGCGGCAATTTTCAGTCAGGCAGCTGCAGTGTTTACACCGCAAGCATAATTGAGAAGAAGTAATCCAAAACTTGTCATGCTGACGCAGGAAGCATCTGTAACAACAATGCAAAAAACAAACAGATCCTTCGTGCCTCAGGATGACACAGAACACTAAAGACATGGGAAAACCTACAGGATTTATTGAATATCCAAGAGAAGATATGCAGAAGGCGCCGGTTACCGAGCGCGTTCAACACTATAATGAATTTGAGAAGCCACAAAGTGAACAACGAGTAAAAACTCAGGCTGCCCGCTGTATGGGATGCGGTATTCCGTTTTGTAACTGGGGATGTCCGGTTTCAAACCTGATACCAGAGTTTAACGATTTCGTGTACAAAGGTCAGTGGAAAAATGCTTACGGAACATTAATGAGCACTAATAACTTTCCTGAGTTTACAGGAAGAGTTTGTCCGGCCCCTTGTGAACCTGCTTGTACCGCATCGCTTGTTGAAAAGCCAATCAGTATTAAGCAAATTGAGCTTTCGATTATCGAAAAAGCGTTTGCTGAAGGTTGGGTTAAGCCTAACAATGTTCCTTACCGTACAGGTGTAAAAATTGCCGTTATAGGTTCTGGCCCAGCCGGATTATCAGCCGCACAGCAGTTAAATTTGGTTGGTCACTCTGTAACTGTTTTTGAAAAAAATGATCGCTTAGGCGGACTGCTACGTTACGGGATTCCTGACTTCAAACTGGAGAAATGGGTAATCGATCGTCGTGTTGCATTAATGGAAGAAGAAGGTATTACCTTCAAGACGAATGCACATGTGGGCGTAACTATTTCCATCGATGAACTTAAGGCAGAGTTTGATTATATCTGTTTATGTTGCGGCGCTGAAAAACCTCGCGGTTTAGGTAATATCGAAGGAGCCGACAAAAAAGGGATTTACTTTGCGATGGAGTTCCTTTCTCAACAGAATAAAGAAAACCACGGTGATCAACTACATCCTGAAGTTAAGATCAGCGCAAAAGATAAACACGTGGTAATATTAGGTGGAGGTGATACCGGTTCAGACTGTATCGGAACATCGATTCGTCAGGGAGCTAAAAGTGTTACGCAAATTCAAATTCACAAGGCATTGCCTGAAGAGCGTTACGAAACTAACCCTTGGCCACTTTGGCCAAAAACTTTCGCTACCTCTTCTTCTCAAGCAGAAGGTTGTGAACGAATTTTCTCTGCATTAACAACTGCTGTGAAAGGTGGTGATAAAATCGAAGCGCTAGAACTACAAAATATTCTTTGGCCGGAAGGTGAAATTAAATCGGGTCAGCGTAATTATGAGATTTCGGGTGATAAATATGATATCCCATGCGATCTACTGCTGATTTCTTTGGGTTTTGAGCATACTATTCACGAAGGTTTAGTTGAATACTTAGGCTTAGAGAAAGATAAACGCGGAAACGTAAAAATTGAAAACTACCGTACTTCAGATGCTCAGATATGGGCTGCCGGAGACATGGTTGAAGGTGCAAACCTGATTGTAACTGCAATAAACAGCGGTCGTCAGATGGCGAGTACTTTGAAAAAATTCATCAAGGCACAACAATCGGCTATATAAAAATGAGATATTATAAGTTGATGAACTGAAAGTGCTGCGTACAATCATTCATCAACCAATTTTCTCATAGCTTACTAGCAACGTCCCGGTTTATCCGGGACTTTTGCTTAGTATAATTGTTGACTGATTCAATTGGGCTCTAAAAAGACCTAATAGCGCAAAAAACACGATTTGGTAAATTATTTTCTACCGTCGCCTTCAGCGGGACTTACTTTTTTCATGCAGTGTTTTACTTTAATGGTACTCAAGAATGCCTTGCATGTTTTTCTTCAGCAAAAAAAGTAAGCAAAAAATGCTCTCGGCTGAGCCGAGACTTCGTACAGTTCTCCTGCGGTTGGTGCCAATACTTAAATCATCTCTTCCGAACTGTACAAGGCGATTTTTGTTTATATGATAATTTATGCTTTACATTTACAAATGTAAAATCAAATCGCACAAATGGTCAATTCAATAGGACTGCCTAGCTCCAAGTTCACTTGATGGACAAAAGGATCGATATCCGAAAACACCAGTTAATATGATCTATTCTAATTTTAGACCTTTACCCTTAAAGAGATTTGTTTTTTAATTACTCTCTGCCAACTCCTTAATCTTTTTAGCTGCTTTTTCCCAAAGTGGAGCAATCATTTCATAATCTTTTTTCGGTAATGCTCCTGCTCTGAATGCAAACACCGTTTGTCCATTTTCGGGATAGAGTTTATAATCCTCATAATACTGCCCGGGTTTATCGTCCGGTCTACTATTTATATCGTCGTAAAATTCAATTTTAATGTGTTTTTGAGGAGATACAGATGTAACAATCCCTTTTGTTCCTGGCGTTCCGGTTTTATCGTACCAAACAACCAGGTCATTCAATTTATATTCAGATTCAACATACGCACCTTCCGAAAATTCATTACCCCATTGTTTTGCATACTCGGGTTTCAAAAGCACATCCCAAACTTTTGACTCAGGCGCAGCAATTTTGAAGGAGGTATCGATAAAGTATAAATCTTTCTCCAGGTAATCTTTCAAACCTGTCTCCACAAAATAAGTCCAACCTCCCATAAAATTTTCTCTGGCCAAATTTGGATCTTTGGCAACAGGGAACGTTTCCAAACCTTCATGAGTAAGCTTTAATCTTGTTTTACTGTTTTCATCGAATAACTCAAAAGAAACCAACGAATCACCTTCATACCCATCATACCTCCATGAATAAGCAATCTTCTTTCCGGTAATCACCTCTTTTACTTTACATAAATGAAGGTATCTTTTCTCCTCGGTCCCACCATAAAATTGAAATTCAAATCCCACTTCAGGTTTAAACTCCTCCAAATCAAAATACCAAAGCTTCATTTTGTCTTTATCGGTTATCGCTTCCCATACTTTTGAAACAGGAGCATCATAAACCTTTTCTAAAACAATAGGTGCTGGTTTCATAACAATACTTTTTAATAGTTAGGATTATAGTTTATTAGTTTTTTCATTTGGAAAAAGATCGTCCAAACGATTTAATTTATCAATCCAGAATGATTTATATCTTTCAGTCCATTCGGCAACCTCCTGGAGCTTTTGCAAATTAACCATGCAAAAACGTTCTCTCCCCTGCTGCTTTATTTCAACCAAACCACACTCTGCTAAAATTTTGATATGCTTAGAGATCGCCGGGCGACTCACCTTAAAATTTTCAACGATGGCATTAAGATTTAATGTTTGTTCGGCGAGTAAATTAACAATCTCTCGTCTTGTGGGATCAGCTATTGCCTGAAAAACATCTCTTCGCATAACAGTAATTTTAATATGTAACCATTCGATTACATAAATATAACGAATTTTAAAATACAAAACCAAACGGTTACCTATTTTTTTTATAAATGAAGATGAAAGAGATACAGTTAGACAGGATAATATTTTTCTAAAAACAATTTCTTATGTTAGGCAACCAATTGCAATGTATGCATAACAAATATAGTTACAACTATTACAAGGAAATCTTTAAAAACACCACAAAGCCATTTGCCTTTGTCGACCTTGATCTTTTGGATGAGAACATCAGGGACTTGAAAAACAGAGCTGGAAGTAAGAAAATAAGAATAGCTTCTAAATCGATCAGGTGCCGGACAATCATTGACAGGATCTTTGAAACTGATAAACAATTTGAAGGAGTCATGTGCTATTCTGCAGAAGAGGCGCTATGGTTAAGTGACTTAGGTTATGACAATTTATTAATTGGTTACCCTACTTCAGACATCCAACAAATTGAAGCGTTAGGTAATGAGATCAAAAATGGTAAGATTATTTACCTAATGATCGATGATGAAGAGCATTTGAAAAGGATTAATGCAATTGGACTAAAGCTCTCCGTTAAGATGCCAGTTTGTATTGATGTTGACATGTCGTCTGATTTTCCCGGTTTACATTTTGGCGTTTGGCGCTCTAACTTAAGGACCTCATTAGCGGTTGAAAACATTGTAAAGCAATCATTCAATTATGAATACATATCTATTATTGGTTTAATGGGTTATGAGGCTCAAATTGCAGGATTAGTTGATGCACAAAAGGAACAAAAACTAAAAAGTTTTTTTGTCCGTCAACTAAAAAAGTCGTCCATTCATGAATTATGCAAACGAAGGAAAGAAAGCATCGAAAAAATAAAAAATCTTGGAATTGAGCTAAAGCTGGTAAATGGAGGTGGCACCGGAAGTTTGGAAAGTACACGCGAAGAAAATGCAGTTACTGAAGTAACCATTGGCTCCGGATTTTTCAATTCTCATCTTTTCGATAATTACACCCTCTTTAAACATAAGCCCGCAGCATGTTTTGCGGTTGAAGTAGTACGAATTCCCAAAAAGGGATTGGCAACTTGCTTGGGAGGTGGTTATATTGCTTCAGGTGGAACAGGAAATGAAAAACAACCGCTACCCTATCTTCCTGAAGGATTAAAACTTACACAAAATGAAGGTGCAGGCGAAGTTCAAACTCCTTTGATTGATTTGAAAGAAGAATTATCAATTGGTGATCCTGTGTTTTTCAGACATAGCAAAGCAGGTGAATTATGTGAACGATTTAACGAGCTTTACCTGATTTCGAATGGAGAAATTGTAAGCGTTGAGAAGACTTATAGAGGTGAAGGAATGTGTTTCTTATAATAGATATGGGATTTGAGATGTGGTACGTGAGATTTAGTTCGAGATAAATAGACTTGATCAACCTAAAACCAAAATATCATATGAAAACCGTTAACTGGAGTAACTGGAGTGGAAGTGTACAGTGCTCTCCTATTGAAGTTTTATTTCCGGAAAATGAAGATGAAATCATCAGCATTGTGCATATGGCCAATGAACAGGGCAAAAAGATAAGAGTTGTAGGTTCTGGTCATTCATTTTCGCACTTGATTGAAACCAATGATTATATTTTAAGTCTGGATAAGTTTAGAGGCCTAATTGAGGTTGACAAAGTCAATATGCGGGTTCGTGTTAAAGCCGGAACGAAGATCAAGGAGTTTGGTGCTCTACTTTTTGAGCAGGGTTTAGCTCAAGAAAATTTAGGTGATATTGATGTGCAGTCATTAGCTGGAGCGATTTCAACAGGTACTCATGGAACAGGTACTGCTTTTGGCAATTTATCAACTCAATTAACCGCTATTCGTTTTATCAATGGCAAGGGTGATATTATTACCTGTTCAGCAACAGAAAATGCTGACATTTTTAAAGCTGCTCAGATTGGACTAGGAACGCTAGGAATCATTACAGAGTTAACATTTAAGGCTTTACCCGCTTACAAACTGGAGTTCACTTCTGCTAAAGAATCGCTGGATGATGTTTTAGAAAACTATAATCGCTACAATAGAGCGCATCGAAATTTTGAGTTTTATTGGTTTCCGCATACTAACATTGTTCAAACTAAATTCAGCAATGTAACCGATCTTCCTGCTAAAGATTATGGAACAGCCAATTACATGACCGACATGCTGTTGGAAAACCATGCCTTTGGTGCTTTGTCAAAATTGACTAATTGGTTTCCAAAATCCAGTAAAACCATAGCCCAGATCTCCGCGAAAGCTGTTTCAACAAGTCATAAAATAAATTGGAGCCATAAAGTGTACGCACTACCGAGATTGGTAAAATTCCATGAAATGGAATATAATATCCCTATCGAAGCATTTAAAGAAGTGAAAAGAGATGTACAAAAAGCTTTTGAAAAAAATAAGTTTGATGTTCACTTCCCAACAGAAAATCGCTTCGTAAAAGGAGACGACATCTGGTTAAGTCCGGCGTATGAACGAGATTCAGCTTATATTGCTTTTCATGTTTATAAACTAAATCCTTACAAGGACTATTTTAAAGTAATGGAGGATATCTGCACAGCAGCTGGAGGAAGGCCGCATTGGGGCAAAATGCATACGCGTACAAGCAAAGATTTTGAGCACCTTTATCCTAAATGGAATGATTTTCATAAAATTAGAGCTCAAATGGACCCAAATGGCATTTTTATGACCAGCTATATGGAGCGTATCTGTGAAACATCAACAATTTACCAATAACAACAACTCAGTAATTAACTTAATCCATGATAAAAAAAATTCTATTCTTTGTATTGCTCTTGCTAGTAGTATTCATTGGCATATTTGTATTTAACACGCTTACTTTTAAATCAAAACAACCACAGGTAGCAGCAATTAAACCTATTGAAATTGGACAGCAATCTGTTATTAATTTCCAAAATGCCATTCGCATTAAAACAGTATCGTTTGAAGATACGTCTCAAGTAGATACTACTCAGTTTAGTGCCAACCTGAAATTCATGGAAACTACCTATCCTAACCTCAATAAAACGCTCAAACGCGAGGTTATCAGTAAATATAGCCTGCTTTATACCTGGCCTGGCAAAAACCCCTCGCTAAAGCCGGTTGTATTAATGGGACACATGGATGTGGTTCCTGTGGAAGAAGCTTCATTGGGAAAATGGAAAGCAGATCCTTTTGGCGGAGAAATTAAGCAAGATACAATTTGGGGACGCGGTTCTGTAGATGATAAAATTACCGTAATCACCGTTATGGAGGCTATTGAGAAATTGGTTTCAGAAGGATTTCAACCGGAACAAACGATTTATTTAGCTTTCGGACATGATGAGGAAATCAGTGGAAAGGAAGGTGCCTCTAAGATTGCTGCTTTATTGAAAAGTCGTGGTGTTAAGGCCGAATTTGTAATGGACGAAGGAGGTTTAATTATTGATGGTATTATTCCTGACAAATCAATCGCCCTTGTTGGAACGGCTGAAAAAGGCTATTTAACTATTGATTTGGAAGTTAACGCAAGCGGAGGCCACTCTTCTGCTCCGGGAAAAGAAACAGCAATCGATATTTTAACATCCACCATTACCAAAATCAGAACTAATCCGTTTAAGAGCTCATTTACCACTCCTACATTAGAATTAGTTGAATACTTAGGTCCGGAAATGCCGGGATTTTTAAAAGCTGTCTTTGCAAACAAATGGATCACTAAACCATTGATCCAGAAAGAATATGAAAAAACCGACCGCGGAGCGGCCCAGTTCCATACAACTATTGCCCCTACTATTTTAAAGAGTGGTTTTAAAGACAACGTTTTACCGACTGTAGCCACCGCTACCATAAACTTCAGGATATTACCGGGAGAAACACCTGAAACAGTTTTAGAGCATGTAAAAAAAGCGGTGAATGATCCAAGAGTAAAAATTACTCCTCGTACAGAATCGCAGGCAAATCCTTCTAAAATATCTTCGTCGCAAGCCAAAGGATTTCTTGCCATTGCAAAAACCAATAAACAGTTAAATCCGGATATTCCAGTTAGTCCGTTTTTATTGATCGCTGTTACCGATTCAAGATACTATGCTGATATTACTGATAATATCTATCGGTATGTACCGTCAAAATTAGTAGGTTACCATGATGTGAATGAGCGGATTGCGGTTAAAGATTATAAAGGAGCAATCGCTTTTTACTATCAGATGATCAAAAACCTGAATGAAATAAAATAATTTTCTATTCACTTTAGTAAAACGGTATTTCTGCACAGAAATACCGTTTTTATTTTCCAGTCATTTACATATTTTTCTTCTCCAAAACTCTTTTATCCTGTTTTACAAATAGTTATATTTAAAGTAAATGCTCTCTACAATGCATAAACACTTTATCTGCTCCCTCTTTATATTTTTCTACTTTATACAAACAGGTTTATCACAAACTGTTAATAATAAATTATTTTCATTTGGTGGTTATGGCAGAGTTGGCGTTGGGTTTGCTCCCGCTATAAAAGGTAGCCTAGGTCGCTCGCTGAACTTGAACGGGATGGGAAGTATTGGAGGGCGGATGGAGGAACAAGATTATTTAGAAATGATTGCTGCATTGCATTTTACTCCTGCAATTGATGAAAAGAAGACCAATATAAACATTCAAACCCGCTTAGCTTTGTACACTACTCAAGGGCAATTTCTTGGCAATGTAACCAGTAAAAGCTTTGGCGGCATAACATTTTCTCTACCAGAAATTTATGCCGAAGTCACCAATATTATGGGCAGCAACTGGTCGGCTTGGATTGGAGCCAGATTATGGCGTTCTAATGATATACACATTGCTGATTACTTTTATTTCGATGATCATTCTTCGACCGGATTTGGGGTCACATGGAAAAAAACATCTTTCACTGTCCTTTTTCCAGGTTCTGTAGACACAACAAGTTCCCTTCCTCCCTATTTCTATTTAAATATTGTTAATGGAACCCCAACCCTCGGATTGCGGCAACGAACATTGTTAATTGGTGAACAACAGTTTAAGCTAAACGATAAAAACATGCTCAAAATCTTGGCTGAATATCACCAACTAGCTGATGCAACTTTAGATGATCAAACAACTCCTTTTAATTATCCCGCCGATAATGGTTGGGTTTTGGGCGCTAAGCATATTATCGATTTGAATACTACTTTACCGGGATCTTTTAACCAGTTTTCGGTAAGATATGGGCAAGGAATCGCCAATGGCGGTGATGGTGGAGGAACTAAAACATGGTTAACTTATGGCGCTCCTAATCTCGTAACGAATAAATTTAGTGAAGCTAATTCAATAACGTTTGTTGAGCATTTTCTGCTGAACATGAGTAATAAGTTTAGTATTAATGGCTATGGCATTTATACGAAAAGCAGAGGGGCATCTGATAGCTTAAATACTTCTCCAGATTATCTCGGACGACAAGTTTTTAACCGTAAAACTGATTTTGCAGTTGGTGTACGCACATTTGTCTATTTAACAGACTGGTTCCACCTGATGAATGAAGTTGCCTTTGCATCCAGAAAAGATGGTAATCAGGATGCGGCTCAAATGGTAAAGTTCGGCATTATACCCACATTAGTTCCAACCGCTAAACGTGATCCTTGGGCACGCCCTCATTTCAGGTTGGTTTATACAATTGCTAAATACAACGAGTTCGCAAAAAACAATTTGTATTCTCCCTATTTACAACAAATTGGAAATAAAAGCTGGGGACACTATATTGGTGTAAAAGCGGAGTGGTGGTTGTATTAGTTTAATACTTTGTTAATTTTACATCACCTTAACAAAAATGCTCATGAAATCACATTTTCAGCGTTTGTATGAATATGAAAACTGGGCCAATGGCCGTGTAATCAACACTCTTAAACAAATTAGCAACCCTCCCGAACGATCTTTACTGTTATTAGCCCACTTATTAATTTCTCAGCGCGAATGGCTTCACCGAATTGTAAAGAAAACTACTACTAATAAATTCTGGGAATTATATGATCTTGAACAAAGCGAGAGTTTATATAATCAAAACAGTGAAGAATGGCGACATTTCTTCCTAACGATCCAGGAAGATGATCTAAATGTTCCTTTTCATTATCAAACATCTAAGGGTGAGCAGTATGATACGCCGATGTTCGATATTTTAACTCACTTAATTAATCATTCAAGTTATCACCGCGGACAAATAATTGATTCATTAAAAGGTGTTATTGAGCCATTACCCATAACAGATTTTATTGTTTTTTCAAGAAATCCATAAGTAATAATTAGCTGTTATTAACAGAACTCCTTTTCTAATTTACTTGCAGTAAACCTAAATTTTCTTTGCATCTTCGCAACTCGCAGTAAAAAAATTACCAGATGATACATGTTGCTGATGTTAAAGATCTTCAGTATTTAACCATTCATAAAGTAGGAAACGCAGGTAAAGATGAGCCATTAGTGTTTTCAAAATCACCTATTGATCTTAGCAATGAAGAGATAGGCAAGCTATTGCTTAATTATTTTATTCATCCGTTTGCTAATAACTCAGAGTATTACCATTTATTTCATTCAATCGAATTGCCATTGAATGAAATCTTTGTTTGTGCATCCAGAATTTTTGAAGATAAAAGCACTTTTCAGGAGCAATCCATCCATATTGCTCAGCATTTGTATGATAACTCCATGCATCCCAAAATAAAGGGTGGTGAGTTATACCTTGCTTATTTTGATAAGTGTTTGATTGATGGCGAAGAAGTTGAAGCTATCGGTATCTTCAAATCTGAAACCCGCGAAACTTATCTGAAGGTTTATTTGCACAATGAAAATTATGAGGTCAATTACGAAGACGGTATCAATATCAGTAAACTTGATAAAGGCTGTCTGATCTTTAATATAGAAAAGGAAGACGGCTACCGGATTAGTATTATTGATGCACAGAGCAAACAAAACGAAGCAGTTTACTGGAAGGATGATTTTTTAAAAGTTAAACGTCGCGAGGATACTTATCTGCAAACGGAGAACTATGTTGATCTGTGTTCAGCATTTATCAATAAAAAACTGACTGAAGATTTTGATGTTAGTCGTGCCGACCAGATCGATCTGTTGAATAAATCTGCGAATTATTTTAAAGAAAAAGAGAAATTTGACTTTGATGAATTTACGGAGGAAGTAATTTTACAACCCGCCGTTATTGAATCGTTCAAAGAATTTAAGCAACAATTTGAAACGAACCATGAAATGTCGTTGCCAGATTCTTTTGATATTTCGTCTCAGGCCTTTAAGAAACAAGCCAAGATATTTAAGAGCATTTTAAAACTGGATAAGAATTTCCATGTGTACATTCATGGCAGAGCCGATATGATTGAGAAGGGTTTTGATGATGCCACCGGCCTGAATTTCTACAAACTATTCTTTAAAGAAGAGGCATAAAAAGTGTATAAATTGAGGAGCGCATAAAATTTATATATTTGCTTCAGTCAATACCTAATTTCTATTTTATGAGCGAATCAGATGGCTTTTTTGGTGGCATAAAAAAGATCCTGTTTAAAGATGAGAGTGTAAGCGAAACAACTGCTTCTAGTACATCTGAACAACCTAAAAGCAACTCTCCTGCTGTTACAATTCCAGCAACTATGGAATCTTCATCCTTGTCTCCAGATGAGCGTATGAAGGAAAAAGTGTACAAGTTACTCGAATCACTTAACCAACCAGGTTGCGATTTTTTAGAGCTTTGGAATGCAACTAAGGAGAATGGGGAACCCACAGCATCTTCTCTTAAAGCAACGTTCAACACGTTAAAATACGTCGATAAATCTCTTACGAAAGAGAAAATAATTACTTCCGGTAATTATTACAAAGATGAGTTGGCAAAAGCCATTGACAGTGAGTTGAATAGTAAACAAACTGAAAAACAGCAACTAGAAGAGGAAAAACAAACTAAGCGTCAAAATCTGTCCGCTAAGGTAAGCGACATAGAAGCTCAGTTAAAAGACTTACAGGAAAAATTAGCGTCAACAAAAGAGGAGTTATCCAAAATAGATGCTGATTATGAGCCGAAATTGAAAGATATAGATCAAAAAATGGCTATCGGCAAAACAACCATTAATACTATATTGCAGCAAATGCAATCTATTATAACTATCGTTGAAAAGGAATTTTAAGCTAATAACCAACTATGAACACACCTACAAGTCTGCAGACTATTCCTGCAGAACTCAAAAATCAATTACCTATTTTTCAGGTATTGGGCGATAAGCTACCAGCTCAATTAAAAACACCGGAAGCTAAGAAAACAATCAGCACTATTTTCTTTTGGGCACTAATTATTGGCGGGGCTTTAGCATTTTTAAAGTATTTACCTGTGATGTTGCATTATGCTCAAATGAGTATTTTACTGGTAATTTTCTCTATTATCCTGATTGTTCTTTTGTTGTTAATGCCACGCATTATCAGCGTGCTTCACCGCTTAGGAACTGTTTTATTGTTTAAAGGAGAAAAAGCCATCGTACGTGGCAATCCTATTGAATCTTTACAGTTGTTGTTAATTGATGCTAAAGACACCTTAAAACGTGTAAAAGCTAAAATTGCCTCTGTTGATGGAGTTCGTATTGATATGATTCAAAGTGGTGAAAATGCGCAGACAACAGCTCAGCAAAAATATGACCTGGCAAAACGCTTTACGAATCAATCTGCTGAATTAGATGAAAAAGCGCAACAAGCTGATGCGTCACATGATACGGAAAAATCAAATGCTTTTAAACGCGACGCAAAAGAAACTCGCACTAAGGCATTTTTGGTAGGAAAAGAAGGTGAAGCTGAAGAGTTAAACGCAAGAAGCTATGCGCAATATGCTAATCAGTTTGCTAAGGTTTTAGAAGTTCTTAAGGATAATGAAAGTGCTGCCCGCATTTATGTAAGCACATTAGATAGCAGTATCAGCATTATTCAGAAGAAGATGGAGGCTACCAATAAAATGAAAAACGCCACTGATGGTCTTGCCGAAGTTTTTAACATTAAAGACTCTTGGGTTTTCCAGGAAGCAATGGGAGCCGCAACTATGGCCATTAGCCAAAACATTGCAGATATCCGTTCTAACTTAGAGTTTCTGGATCAAAATAATTCTGTTACCGTTGGCGGAACTCCAACACAAGAGGAGTTAAATAATTTCATTCAGAAAGTGGACGAGCGCAACCTCAAAATGCTGAATGTAAGCAATATTGCTGATGCGAATTATGAATTAAAACCTGAACAAAAAGTAGACAAAGGTTTCTCTATCCTTGATTAATAAATTCAAACATAACATTCTATAAAATAAGACTATGTCAACAAACGAATCAACCTGGAGCCGCTTACGTTGGCCAATTAAAGCTATTATAATTGCCATTCCAATTATCGCAATAATTTGGTTTGCATCAAATAAAGGAGTCTTAACCTCTCCTTCCGCTGCTGCAAGTGATAGTGTTGCAACTACAACTGCTAAGGGTAATGCAAGTGACCCATCAAATGCAACTGCTGCTGAGCACCGTACTTTTGCTTACGAACCGGAAAAACCTGTTAATGGTAAGTTAAAAGGTGTGGTTGAAGTTGGAGCTACAGGATTTAACTCTTTTGTCATCAATATCGATAAAGAAAAACGTTGGGAAATTGTTACCAAAGATTTCGGACAATCATTAGCTTATGAAGGCTTGGCGACTACCGAAGATATACGCGGTGGCTTAAAGAAATACTTAGCAAGCATGTTTGATCGTGGTGTTACTAGCAAGAACATGCATTTTGTAATTTCTTCAGGAGCACAAAAAGAACCTAAAACGGCTCTTATTGTAACCGAATTGAAAAAAATGGGATATGTTGTTAACCTGGTAACAGCAGAACAAGAAGGTCAGTTGGCATTAAAATCTGTTCAGCCACCATCGTATGAAAACAACTCATTTGTAACCGATATTGGTTCAGGAAATACTAAAATTTCATGGTATGAAGGATCTAATTTAAAATCATTAGAGGCTCCTGGTGCAAAATACTATGAGAAAGACCTTAAGGATGATGCGGTTTATCAAGAAGTAAAACAGAAATTAAGCAATCTTCCAAAAGGCAATAAAGACGTATGCTTTATTATCGGTGGAGTTCCTTTTGAATTGGCTAAACAAATTCGTCAGGGTGAAGAAAGATATACTGTACTTAATGCTCCTGCTTCCTATAGTTCAGATAAGCAAAAAGTAAAATGTGGTATTAACATTTACAAGGCAATTGAAGATGCTACAGGTTGTGATACCTTTGTATTCGACTGGGATGCAAACTTTACAATTGGCTTCTTATTAGGTTTACCTTATTAAGCGTCGATAAAATTTTAAAAGCCAGGGCTGATTTCTATGTGAAATCAGCCCTGGCTTTTTATGTAAACTATCGTTTTACTTCACTTCTACCGTGATCGTTTTACTCATTCGCTGACCGTAAGACGTGTGCATACCATCTGCAAACTGCAATGTTAAGGTATGTTTTCCTGGAGTTAAGGTTACTTCAGTCTCTGTTTGTCCCTTACCAAAATGGATATGAGTTGAGTCTGCAGGTACGGTAGTTCCGGCTGGCTCAAAACTACCATCAATAATAATGTGGTGGTGTCCTTTATCAGGGTTTATAGCACCAATTGGTTCAACGGTCATCCCTTTTACTCCCATCTCTACTTTAACCGGATTTTTAACCGTTTGACCGTCTTTTAAATTAACGAAGAACACTTCTTGTCCTTCTTTTATTGCTGTTGTATCCGTTTTAGCAACTGTAGTATCATGCATATGATCATGCGCCGCAGTATCAGCACTTTCTGTATTTTGTGGTTTATTACCACCACCACATGAAGCTAAAACGAAGCTACAAGCTGCCAAAAGAAGCATTTTTGTTTTCATAACTATTTTTATGTTGATTTTTGAATAAGATACTAATATCTTTCTATGAGTCACAAGAAGAGAGTGCGACCTAAAGGTAATACAAGAATAAAGATAGTAATAAATCACGCAAAGTCGCATAGATGCAAAGCTCGTTTTATTAATCTTTGCGTCCTTGCGATTTTGCGCGACTCTTTATTTTCTTTTTACCAAACCTTAGCTCTGTCTGCCTCAGGTTTCCATAATTTATCGCCTTCTTTTACATCAAAAGCTTCATAGAATTCAGGCATGTTAGAGATTGGTCCATTACAACGATATTCACCAGGCGAATGCGGATCAGTTAAGATACGTTGAGCTTGTGCCTCATCAGTAATATTCGCTCTCCAAACCTGGGCCCATGAAAGGAAGAATCGTTGATCTGGGGTAAATCCGTCAGTTTTAGTAGAGCTTTTCCCTTCCGGAGTTTTCTTAAAGGCTTCGTAAGCAATATTAAGACCACCAAGGTCGGCAAGGTTTTCACCTAAGGTAAGCTGACCGTTTACATGCATGGTTCCGTTAATAACAGTATACCCATTATATTGGTCCACTACCATTTGCGTACGTTTCTTAAATTGTTCAGCATCTTGAGGAGTCCACCAGTTTTTAAGGTTTCCTTCCGCATCAAACTTACTTCCCGAGTCATCAAATCCATGCGTCATTTCATGACCAATTACAGCACCAATACCACCATAGTTGATCGCATCATCGGCACCAAAATCGAAGAAAGGAAACTGAAGGATACCAGCAGGGAATACAATTTCATTATTTGTTGGTCTGTAATAAGCGTTCACAGTCGGCGGTGTCATACCCCACTCTGTTTTATCTACAGGTTTGCCTAATTTTTTCAGATTTTCCTGACGAGCCCATTTTGCACAAGCGCGAACATTCGCCATGTAATTATCAGGAGTTATGGTTATTGACGTGTAGTCTTTCCATTTATCCGGATAACCAATCTTACGGGTAAATGCTCTTAGTTTAAACAAGGCTTGTTTTTTAGTCTCATCACTCATCCAATCTAATCGTTGAATACGATCAGCAAAAGTATTTGACATATTATCGATTAAACTCAACATGCGAGCTTTCGCTTCCGGTTTGAAGTATTGATCTACATACATTTGACCTAGTAACTCCCCTACATTTCCATCAATCACATTCAACACATTTTTCCAACGCGGTTTAGGTGATTTTTGTCCTTGCAATACAGTGCTGTAAAAGTTAAAATTCTCTTTTACAAACTTGCTGCTTAAATATTGAGCAGCATTACGAACGATATTCCATTTCATGTAAGCCTTCCATGTATCAATAGATGTATTGGTAAGCTGAGTATTAACCTCTTTGTAGAAATTAGGTTGAGCAACAATCAGGGTATCATAACCGGTAATTCCCATTGAAGTTGCGGTTTCTTTCCAGTTGACTACAGGGCAAATTGCATTTAAATCAGCATATGAAAGCTTATTATAACGTTTGTTAGGATCACGCATTTCCACACGTGAGAGCGTAGCTTTTGCTAATGCGGTTTCCATTTGCATAATTTTATCAGCCTTTGCAATGGCACCACTTTCAGTGTCGCCGATTAACTGAAACATATTACTAACATGCTTTACATACTCCTCCCGGATCTTTTTAGAACGATCATCCTCTTTTAAGTAATAATCACGATCAGGCAATCCTAATCCGCTGTTACCCAAATGCGGAACAACGTCGGTGCTTTTTTTGGCATCCTGTGATGCAAAAATGCCAAATAACATTCCACTGCCATTATTAGCTAAATGAATGATTTCGTTTATAACACTTTTAGTATCCGTAAGCGCATCGATGCGCTTTAGATCAGCTTTAATCGGATCGAAACCTTTCTTTTCAATAGCAGCAGAATCCATACCGCTGAGATAGAAATCGCCTACCTTCTGGACATTACTTCCTTTTGCAGGATTCTTAGCTCCTGCTGCATCTGTTAGCAACTTGTAAAGTGCATTGTAATTAAACTCCTGCAACTGGTTAAAACTGCCCCAACGAGTTTCAGAAGCAGGTATTGGTGTATTTTTTAACCAGGTACCATTGGCATACTTATAAAAATTGTCGCCAGGTTTAACTGAAAGATCCATATTTTTGGGATCCAGGAATTGGGTTCTGTTTTGAGCAGATACTGTTGTGGCCAGTATGCTTAAAACAAATGCATTAATAAAAACAGTTCTTTTCTTCATATAACTTTTTTTATGGAAACTAATTTATAAACCTCATTCTAATTTAGAAACTAATGTAATAAAAGTTCTATTACAGAGGTCAAAAGCACGCAAAGCCGCAAAGTCGCAAAGTTAATTATGGATTCTCTTTGCGTCTTTACGGCTTTGCGTTGCATTTATTCTTTATTTACTTCCTACCAAACTTTAGCTCTGTCGCCGGTTGCTCTCCACATTGGGTCGCCTTCTTTCACATTAAATGCCTTATAGAACTCTGGCATATTGCTTACTGGACCGTTACAACGGTATTTTCCAGGTGAATGAGGGTCTGTAACAATGCGCTGAGCTTGAGCTTCATCTCTGATATTGGCCCTCCAAACTTGCGCCCATGAAAGGAAGAAACGCTGATCCGGTGTAAATCCGTCAATTAATTCATTATTTTTTCCTTGCGGTGTTTTCTTGAAGGCTTCATAGGCAATATTAAGTCCTCCTAAATCAGCAAGATTTTCACCCAAAGTAAGTTTACCATTTACATGCATGGTGCCATTTAAAACTGTATAAGCACTATACTGCTCTTCAACTCTAAAAGCATGTGCTTTAAAACGTTCTGCATCATCATTGGTCCACCAGTCTTTTAAATTACCTTCAGCATCATACTGGCGACCTTCATCGTCAAAACCATGCGTCATTTCATGACCGATTGCTGCTCCTATTCCTCCATAATTTACGGCATCATCAGCATTGAAATCAAAGAATGGGAACTGCAAAATTCCTGCAGGGAAAACAATCTCGTTTACTGTTGGATTATAGTAAGCATTAATAGTTGGAGTAGTCATTAACCACTCAGTTTTATCAACAGGCTTTCCTAATTTGTCGATCATGGTTTGGAAATCAAATTTCCGGCATTCAACTACATTACCATAATAAGCAGTGCGGCTGATATGTACCTGTGAATAATCTCTCCATTTATCAGGATAACCGATTTTCCGTATAATGGCATGCAGTTTAATCAGTGCCTTTTCTTTGGTAGCATCACTCATCCAATCCAAACGTTTGATTCGCTCTTCGTAGGTGGTTGATAAATTATTGATCAACTCGATCATACGAGCTTTTGCTTCTGGTCTAAAATGATTGTTTACATAAATTCGGCCTAAAACCTCACCTAAGTTCTGATCTATTTCTATGGCAACCCTGTTTTCACGTGGCTTCAATACTTTCTGACCCGTAAGTACTTTTCCGTAGAAATTAAAGTTTTCGACTACAGCCTTATTACTTAAGTAAGGGGCTGCAGTTCGGATAATATTCCAACGCAAATAGGCTTTCCATTCATTCAATGGAGTTGCAATAAATTGTTTGTCTAATTCTTTAAGGAAATTAGGCTGACGAACCAAAACTTCTGTGATGTCTTTACCGGTGTAATCTTTAAGAATTTCCTTCCAATCGGTCATCGGTGTTAAAGCATTTAGATCTTTAACAGTCATTTTACGATAGATCTTGTTTGGATCACGTTGCTCTACTTTAGTCATTGAAACCTCTGCCAAAGCAGTCTCAAGCCTCATTACCGCATCTGCATTTTTATTCGCTGTTTTATTATCATCTCCTAGTATTTTAAACATATTTACCAGGTGTTTTACATATTCAGCACGAATCTTTACACTGCGCTCATCCGTATTGAAATAATACTCGCGGTCGGGCAATCCTAAACCGCCCTGTGATAATTGTGATATTACCTGTGAACTATTTTTATCGTCTTGATAAATAACAAAATTATAACCCGGAGCATATCCGCTTTTATGGAAAGCAGTGATAGCACTTACCAAATCCTTCTGACTGGAAATAGCCGTAATGGTAGCTAACTCATTCGATATTGGAGAAATGCCCAGACTTTCAATCTCAAGGGTATCCATGCCACTTGCATAAAAATCTCCTGCTAACTGACTGTTACTGCCATACGCTGCATTTTTTGCAGCAGCTTCTTCCAATAGCTTTTTTAATACATCATTGGTGTTTCTAATTAACTGATTAAAAGTACCCCAACGGGTTTCTGTGGAAGGAATCGGGTTGTTTTTGAGCCAACCTCCATTTGCATACTCATAAAAATTGTCGCTTGGTTTGGTAAGAGTGTCCATGTTGGCCTTATCTATGAACTTTCTCTCTTGTGTTTGCGCCTGTGCTCCTGTAGTTAGAGCCGTAAAAATCAGTGCGGAGCAAACAATATAATTTCTTTTCATATAACCTTATTTATAGTTATAAAAGTTCAATTATTTTGTCATTTATGCAAACATTACTTACTAACGATTAACTAACAACTTGTTTTGTTTAATTTCATTATCAATTCAATAAATGCTAATTATAGAACAAATAATCTATATATTTATTTTATAGTTCAATTGGTCTATAATTTAATTTGTGAATTATAAACTATTTATTCTATATTTATGTTTTATAGAACAAATAATCTATAATGATCTATTCAGTATTAACAGGAGACATTGTAAATTCAAGTAGTTTAGCTGTTGAGCAGCGAAAATTATTACTTTCAACTTTAAAGGAGGCTGGTAAATTATTCACTGATAAATCACTGCCTGCCTATAAAATTTTGAGAGGAGACAGTTTTCAGGGAATTACATCAGTGCCAGAAAAAGCGTTAGAAACGGCTATTCTAATCCGGTTATTAATTAAAATGAAGTTTGAAAAACAAGTTGATGCAAGGGTTGCAATTGGTTTAGGGGAGGTTAGTTTATTAACCGATAATATTGATGAATGTGATGGTGAAGCATTTAGAAACTCAGGGCAACTACTGGAACAAAAAACTACTCATTATTTATTATTCCGTGGTCCATGGGAACAAATAAATGACGAACTAGAGGTACATTGCCGAATGTTGGATTTACTGGTAAAAGGTTGGACACAACAACAATCAGAGGCAGTATGGGAACGTATGAATGGTTTAAACCAAACAGAAACTGCTGACAAACTGGGCATTAGTCAGGCATCTGTTAACAAGCGACTCCAATTGGCTCATTGGGACGATTTTCAATTGATTATTAAACGTTATCAACAACTCATAAATTTAAAGCTCAAAAACAATGCATGAATTTTTCACATCTGCAGAAGGCGTAATACTCATCCGCCTGATCATTGCTCATCTGTTGACCGACTTTATATTTCAACCTAAAAAATGGGTGGACGATAAGCTAGTAAATAAGGGAAAATCAAAGTACTTGTATTTTCATACCGGAATTTGCTTTTTAACCTCTTGGATTGCAATTGGCTCCTTTTCATTTGCAGGTTTTGGATTATCTCTCTTAATCGCCTTTAGTCATCTTCTTATTGACTTATGGAAAATCCGCCAACTAAATCAAACCCTCCTTCTTTTTATAATCGATCAGGTAAGCCATTTAATCGTTTTATTGTTCGTCTGGCTTACACTTATTAACAGCTGGGGTAATTTTTGGAATTTCATCGTCCACAGCTTTACCGACCTTAAGATCCAATTGATCATTACTGCTTATATTTTGGTAATCTGGCCAATGGGAATTATTATTAGCATGGCTACCAAATATTGGAGAGATAAACTAGGTGAAGATCCGACAAGCCTGGAAAATGCAGGAAAATGGATTGGCATTTTTGAACGTATTCTGATACTAACATTCGTATTAACTCAACAATTAGGCAGCATCGGTTTTTTAATAGCTGCAAAATCAATTCTTCGTTTCAGTGATAAAGACCCTGATCCTAATAAAGCCCGTAAACAAACTGAATATGTTTTAATTGGCACTTTAATCAGTTTTTCATTATGTATTCTTGTAGGCTTAGGGGTGAA
The DNA here is from genome assembly GCF_000242635.2 of Solitalea canadensis DSM 3403. Lineage (NCBI taxonomy): Bacteria > Pseudomonadati > Bacteroidota > Sphingobacteriia > Sphingobacteriales > Sphingobacteriaceae > Solitalea > Solitalea canadensis. Next base: position 1,628,722 of record NC_017770.1, on the reverse strand, counting down.
TATTTTGATTGCTAAGTAATATACCCCCTACCCCCTAAAGGGGGATTTTCTCTGTAAATCGGATTATAGTAGTCGATAAGATTCCTCTCTTTATTAAAAACAGCGGAAAAACATTAAATCAACAAGTTCCGAATTAGTTATAAAGCAACAACGCCAGCACTGTCAGAATTCCCCTTTAGGGGTTAGGGGTAAAAAATCTCTTCAAACAATGGGGTAAAAAAAATCAACTAACTGTATAGGTAGTAAAACAATTGCATCTAAAACATCAGGTTTCAATAAAAGAAAAACTCCGGACGTGCTGCCCGGAGTTTTCTGTATTATTTTTTCAGGTATTTATCTAACCAATCGAAGAAAATGCGATTCCAAAGAATGCTATTTTGCGGTTTGGTGATCCAGTGACCTTCGTCAGGGAAGTACAAGAAACGGCTCGGAATATTTTGTAACTGAGCAGCAGAAAACGCCTCCATCCCTTGTCCAAGTGGAACACGAAAATCTTTCTCATTATGAATAACCAGAATTGGAGTATCCCAATTTTGAACAAACTTATGAGGAGAAAACTTCTGGTATGAATCAGGATTTTTCCAATAAGGCCCACCTAAATCAAAATTAGGGAACCATGTTTCTTCCGTAGTTCCGTACATTGACTCTAAGTCAAACACACCACAATGCGAAATAAATGCTTTAAAGCGTTTCTCATGGTGGCCAGCTAACCAATAAACCGAATAACCACCAAAACTTGCTCCAACAGCACCCAAACGATCTTTATTTACATAAGACTCTTTTGAAACCTCATCAATAGCACTTAAATAATCGCGCATGCATTGTCCACCCCAATCACCAGAGATTTCTTCATTCCAAGCCTGACCAAATGATGGTAAACCGCGACGGTTAGGAGCAACGATCACATAATCATTAGCAGCCATCAACTGAAAATTCCAACGATAAGAGAAAAACTGACTAACAGTACTTTGCGGACCGCCCTGACAATACAATAACACCGGATACTTTTTATTAGGGTCAAAATCAGGAGGAAGAATAACCCATACCAACATATCTTTACCGTCGGTGGTTTTCACCATACGTTTCTCCACCTTACCCATTTTTAAAGTTGAAAGCAACTGTGTGTTTACCTGTGTAATTTGAGTTAACTGCTTCTTCCCTACTTCCAGCGTAAATACTTCGGTAGGTAAAGAGATATTCATCATAGCAGCAACCATTACAGGTTTCTTGTTTACATACGTAAAATCGAAGTCGGTAATATCAGCAACCACATCCGTTAAAGGAACTACCTGACTCATTGAACGCAGTTTTGGATCAAACATCATGATCTGCTCCGTAGCCTGAATACCAGCTAAGAAAAAGATACGCTGGCTGTCCATATCCCACTCTGCTTTACCTACGCTATTATCAAAATGTTTGGTAACGTCATTATGAGTTTTTGCAGCAATGTCATAAACCAAAATACGGTTTTTGTCGGCTTCGTAACCATCGCGTTCCATACTCAACCAAAGCATTTTCTTTCCATCCGGAGCGAAACGCGGATTAGTATCATAGCCTTTGTTAAACTCACTTATATTTTCGGTAGTACCGGCAGTAACGTCATAAACATAAATATCTGAGTTAGTACTAACCGCCTCTGAAGTACCGTTTAACTTACGGCAGGTATAAGCGATCTTTTTATCATCCGGACTAAATGCAAATTGTTCTTCACCGCCATTAGGTTGCAAAGGAGCATCAAAACGCTCATTTGACATAATGTCTTTGATATTGCTTACTTTACCATCAGCATAGTTCGCAATAAAAACATGACTGTATGCATAATCATGCCAAGCAGTCCAGTGACGGTAAAATAAACCATCAATGATACGTGCCCCTTCTACTTTTGGAAGATCAGGGTAGATTTCGGCAGGATTTTTATCTAATTTAACATCAGCAAGGAACCAGATATAACTCATTTTAGGAGAATATCCGAATCCTGAAATACCATCTTTAACATCTGTTACCTGAACTTTTCCGGTACCATCAGGATTCATTTCCCAAACCTGCCCGTCTTTCAAATAACCGATCTTTTTACCATCAGGACGCCATTTAGCGCTTGCCTCATCCCCTACTTCATTAGCAATCGCAGTAGCATTCTGACCGTTGATATCTACAATGAAAATATCTGAATTGCCTTTGTTTGCAGCAATATCCATATTTCTGACATTGTAGACCACTTTTTTGCCATCAGGAGAAACCCGTGGCTCAGCAACTCGCCCAAACTTCATCAATGTTTCAGGCGTTAAACGAGTCTGTGCCATCACTTGTGTTGAAACAAGCAGTGCCACAGCTATTAATATCTTCTTCATAAGACCTTAAAAAATGATTTACGGCGAATATAAGAATTGTATTTTTCGCAAAGCCGCAAAGTTGCTAAGAATTTATTTTGAGTATAAGTAGATACAGACCTCAAAAAAACCGTAAAGCCACAAAGTCGCTAAGAAATCTTAGCAGTCTTACGGCTTTGCGTGAGAGTTATTATTCGTCTCTGTGAACAGTATCTATTGAAAATGCAGGCAAACAAACAGCAATATACTCTGCACCGATAGGTCCGGGAGTGCTGTATTGTACCCATTCACCTTTATGAGTAATGATCGCTTCTCCTTCATTCAGATCAATAACTTCTGTTTTAGTAGTTATACGAATCATCCCTTTTAATACCAGCGTATATTCATCAAAATCTGGCGTTTGTCCTGGCTCAACCCAACCTGAAGGACTTTCCATCTTTGCAATGCTTAACGCTGAAGTTTCAGAATTAACGCGGCCGATAAACTCTTTAATGATCTTAGGTTTATTTCCGGCGGCTTCTATTACCGAAGGTTTTTTAATAAGTGTAGGCATAGTTTCTAATTTTGCTGCAAAGACGCAGAGAAGCTAAGTTATTGTTAAACTTTGTGTCTCGGCGACTTAGCGGTTATACAAATCTCTTATCACTACAGATGCTACTGTGCAACCAAAAACGGCTGGCATATAGGAAATAGTACCTATAATTGAACTTTTATTTGTTCCCTGCATTGGTACTACACGAGTTGGATCAATATCTTCCGGCGACCAAACTACTTTTATATCTTCCTTAACTCCCATTTGACGCAGGCGTTTACGAACATGTTTTGACAGTGTACAGTTGTAGGTATCAAAAAGATCAACAACCCTCACTCGTGTTGGATCAACCTTTCCTCCTGCCCCCATTGAGCTGATTAATGGCAAACCACGTTCTTTGCATCCTTTAATGAAAAACAATTTAGGTGCGAGTGTATCAATACAGTCTACTGCGTAATCAAAGTTATTACTATCCAGTACTTCAAACATCCGTTCATCTCTCAAATATTCGCATAAAACGGTAAGATCGATTTCAGGATTAATATCCCTGATACGATCAGCTAACACTTCGGCTTTTAATTTACCTTCAGTGCTTTTGGTAGCAGGAATCTGACGATTTCTGTTGCTTGGATCGACAGTATCAGCGTCAACAATGGTCATTTTACCTACGCCGGCACGTGCAATCATTTCTGCACAAATACCACCAACACCTCCTAAGCCAACAACCAAAACGTGAGAGTTAACTAATTTTTCAATTTTTTCTTCGCCCAACAACAAATTGGTGCGGCTCATCCAATAAGGTACTTCCATTTTTTCTTTTGATTTCGATGATTATCGAATGATTACACCGACCCGATAGTTAATCAGGATCAACTAATTATTCCAAAAACGGCCGCAAAATTATGAAAAACATTCTCTTTTAAGTCTATCTCTTTCATATTCTTTATTTCAGCAACCTGTTGGTAAATAGCTGAGACCGAAGCACTCATTGTATCCGTCTCAAGAAAAAAACGATCCGCAGGCATATTTTTCAGTATTTCTATACTTTTTTTTTGCCTTAATAGTACTGTTTTCCCAAAAGATAAATAAGCATTATATTTTAAAAGCTGTTCAGCTTCGTATTGATTTCCGCTAAAATGATGAAAAATAAAAGGCACTGAAAATTCCTTTAAGTAAGGAATAAATTCGGTATAGGTTCTTACTGCATGAATAATCACCGGTTTCTTAAACTTTTCAGCGAAGCTTAATTGCGACTTTAAATATTTATGCTGAATTTCCAGAGGTGTTTTTATGGCCCTGTCAAGCCCAATCTCCCCTAAAGCCAATACATTCAGCTGTTGCAAATAAGAATGTAAGCGAAAGAAATAAGCATCCCATTCAATGTTTTCCAAAAACCAGGGATGAGCTCCCACTGAAACCGCATAATTTAGCTGCTGAATACTTTCCGGCGTTAAACAATGAAAAGCATTTCGCAATACCCACTCCGCAGGCTCTTTTGGTTTATGATGTGTATGAATATTAATGTAGGATGCTGACGTCGGAAATATCATTCGGTTAAAAACTGTTTAAATATTCGCTGGTTAAATCTAAACAGAATAATTTTGCTTTCTGATATTATTTAAACTATCCTGTTTCCATGTTAATAAGACGATTAATTATTAGTGCACTGATTGCGATTATATCTTTCACACAAAGCACATCACTTTTTGCGCAAGGTAATTCATCACTTTTATGGAAAATCAGTGGTAAAAATTTAAAAGCTCCATCTTACCTTTTTGGAACAATTCACCTGATCTGTGAAAACGATTATCAGCACCCCGACTCGTTGAATCACTCCTTTGAGCAAACCGAACAAGTTTACCTGGAACTCGATATGGACGATCCAAATATGATGACAGAAATGCAGGAACAGATGGCCATGTCAAACGGACAATCATTATCCGACATAATGGATACTGCCGATTACCAAGTAGTTAACTCTTTTTTCAAAGACTCGTTAGGGATAAGCCTTAATTTCTTTAATACTACAAAACCTGTTTTACTTTCATCAATGATAATTATTAAAATGATGAATGGTTGCAAAACGGAGTCTTATGAAATGAATTTTGTTAAGATGGCTAAAGAACAACAAAAAGAAGTTTTAGGTCTTGAAACGGTTAAAGAGCAAATGAATATTTTAGAATTGATGCCGGTAAAACAACAAGCAGATGAATTACTCAAATCTGTAAAGGAATATGCTAGCTACAAGATTTATTTCCAACAATTAATCGATGCTTATAAAGCACATGATCCGGATAAAATTTATCAGTTAAGTACCGAAGGAGAATTTGCATCAACTGCCAGAGATAATGAAATATTGATCAACAGCCGAAACAAAAGATGGGTAGCTAAAATTGTAAAAATCGTAGCTGAAAAACCTACATTTTTTGCTGTAGGCATTGGCCATTTAGGTGGTCCGCAAGGAGTAATCGCGTTATTACGTAAAAGAGGCTACAGCGTTGAACCTGTACTTTAAATATTTTGAGCAATTACAAATCCGGAGGCCCATGCCCATTGAAAATTATAACCTCCCAGCCATCCGGTTACATCCACACATTCACCTCCAAAAAACAATCCGGGAACTTTTTTAGCTTCAAGTGTTTTGGATGAAAGCTCGGAGGTATCAATACCCCCACGCATTACTTCAGCTTTATCGTATCCCTTATCTCCTGCTGGTTTAACAGAAAACTGATGAATAAGCTCTTCAATAGAAAGAAGGTCGTCCTTGCTGAGTGAAGCTAGATTTTTATCAACCGGAAGGTATTTTTTCATGGCTTCTACAAACTTCTTCGAATAGAATTTTTCCAGGAATGAAGCCAAAAGTTTCTTTCCGGAATGATTTCGTTCTTCTTCGATTAGGTCTACAATATTGCTATCCGGTAGTAGATCAATTGTTATTTTTTCGCCCGGGCGCCAGTACGACGATATCTGAAGAATTGCAGGTCCGCTTAAACCCCAATGCGTAAATAAAATATTCTCATCAAAACTTATCTTATGATTACTCACCCGGCTGAAAATACTTGTTCCAGATAACTGTTCGTACCAATCATGATCTTTTCCGGTAACCGTTAAGGGAACTAATGCCGGAGCAGTTGATGTAAGATTTAAACCAAATTGTCTGGCCAAACGTAATGCAAAATCAGTTGCCCCCATTTTTGCAATAGGGAGTCCACCGGTAGCAACCACCACATTTGGAGCATACACTTGGTGCTCGTTTCCGGTAACCGAATCCTTAAAAGTAACCTCGAAGCCATTCTCAACAGAGATTACTTTCTGAACTTCCGAATTACAACGAATTGACTGACCAAAGTCCTCACATATATCTGTAAACACCTTAATAATGTCCTTTGCTTTGTTAGTTGTCGGAAATAGTTGGCCCAATGTTTTTTCTTGTCCACTTATCCCATAGGTTTCAAAAAAACTGATGGTATCCTGAACCGTCCATTGTGCAAATGCCGATTTACTAAAATGCTCATTTTCAGAAATAAAATTCTGATGAGAAGCGTATAAATTCGTGTAATTACAGCGTCCCCCACCCGAAATCAAAATCTTGGCTCCCGGTTTATCATTTTTTTCTAAGACCAGTACTTTTTTACCTAAATAGCCAGCCTGAACGGCACACATCAACCCGCAAGCGCCGGCTCCTAAGACAATTGCATCTAAATCTTTATATGTTGAAGCCGAATTTCCCGACATAAATACTAATAAATATAAAAGGATCTTGTAATAATGGTTTTGTTAAATCTACTGCCGCAAATCTAATATCTTCTGTTAACTTTGTTCTTATGCAGCAAAGCACGCAAATATCAGCATTCGGATCGATATTGTTGTTCCTTGTTTTAGGAACGGCTTTCGTATTGGTTACGCTGTTGATGTCGAAGATCATCAGCCCTAAGAAACCAAATTTTGAGAAACTGACCACCTATGAATGCGGTGAAGAGCCCATGGGATCATCGTGGATTCAATTTAACATGCGATTTTATGTAATTGCTTTGGTGTTTTTATTGTTTGATGTTGAATTGATATTCTTATTCCCTTGGTCAACAGTTTTTGGTAATAAAGAATTGATTGCCGCTGTACCAAGTTGGGGTTGGTTAAGCTTTTTTGAGATGACCATTTTCATTAGTATCTTATTGGTTGGACTTGTGTACGTTTGGAAGAAAGGCGACTTAAACTGGGTGAAACCACAACCGGTAATTCCTGTTGTCGATACCAAAATTCCTTCATCATTATATCAACAGTTAAACCTCGAAAATTATCGGGTACGTGCATTTGTTCAGGTGCCAATACCTGAAGATAAAAAAGAAACTTTATCGGTTGAAAAGTCGGAACGCAGACAGTATGCACCTAAAACGGTAACGGAAAATACAGAACAGTCAACTGTTGCAGAATCCGTAAACGCTACTGAAACTGAAACACAAGCTAAACCAGCTTATCAACCAAAATTCAAACCTAAAACTACTCCTGCAGAAACGACATCTTCTGATCAAGGAACAGTAGAAAAAACTGCTGAAAATGCCGGAGAGAAACCTGCTTATAAACCACGTTTTAAACCTCAAGTTACAGAGGCTACCCAAGCATCAAAAACTGCTTCAACAGAAGAAACAAGTGAAGCAAAACCTGCATATGTCCCTAAGTTTAAACCAAAACTCACTTCTGCTTCAACAAATGAGATAAAAGCAGAAGAAAAACCGGAAGCATCAAACGAAATACAAGAAAATAAACAGGAAGAAACGGTTAAACAAGCCTACGTGCCTAAATTTAAACCTCGTATGGCTTCGGCGAATACGACGGAGGCAAATAGAGCGGAAAATATCGAATCAGTAAGTGAACCCCAAGAGATAAAAGCTGGAGAACCCGTTAAACAAGCGTATGTTCCAAAGTTTAAACCTCGAATGGCTCAAAAAACAGAAGATATCAACAACGGTGAATCCTCAACTTCTGTTTCAGAAGCAACTACTAACAATGTTCCTGCTACGGAAAATCCAGTTTCTGAGGAAACTTCAAAACCTTCTGCCTACAAACCGCGTTTTAAACCTACAATGGTTAAGAAAGAAGAAGATAATTCAACAACTAATACAGAAGATCAATAATCAGCATATAGTATTCTTATCATGGATCAATTGATTAAAAATGTAGAAAGTAATGGTGTGGTGATCACCAAACTCGATGATTTATTGAGCTGGGCAAGGTTATCCTCTCTTTGGCCAATGAGCTTTGGTTTGGCTTGCTGTGCGATTGAAATGATGGGTTCTATGGCTGCCAATTATGATTTAGATCGTTTAGGTGTATTTCCACGCCCTTCTCCACGTCAATCGGATGTGATGATCGTTGCCGGAACTGTTACTTTTAAAATGGCTGAACGTATTAAACGTTTGTATGAACAAATGCCGGAACCCCGATATGTTATTTCAATGGGTTCTTGTTCAAATTGCGGCGGCCCTTATTGGGAGCATGGTTATCATGTTGTAAAGGGTGTCGATCGTATTATTCCCGTGGATGTATACGTACAGGGTTGCCCTCCCCGTCCGGAAGCATTGATCGGAGGCATTATCGAACTGCAGAAAAAGGTTAGGAACGAAAGTATTCTTACTATGTAATATTAAAAGACTGTTTCAAAAACAGTCTTTTTTGTTTCCAAAATATTCCCCCGTCAAGCTTGCAAATTGTTATCATTTGGATAAAAAGTACTATCTTATAGTAACATTAATCTAATGATGCGTTTCTTACTATCAGTATTATTTCTTATCATTTTTATTTTCAATGCGGTAGGTCAAACTCTCGATTCTACGGCAACAGATAGCGTTCCTGCAAAAATTCCCAGGCAACTTGTTCCTTTTCCAGTAATTGGCAATGCGCCCGAAACTGGCTTCCAATATGGTTTTGGAGTTATTTATACGTTCTACCTGTATCCTGATGTCAAAACTACCCGGAGCTCTTATTTGTATAGTTTCAACATGTGGACAGTCAAAAAACAAACGCAATTGATTTTGCAGGGAAGCGTTTGGACGAAAAACAACATGTGGAATCTCACAGGAGTTGGAAGTTATACTAATTATCCAATTTATTTCTATGGACTTGGAAACGATACTAAAGAGGCTGATAAAGATCTAATCACTTCTACCCGTTATCGGTTTATGATGCTGGCGAAACATAAAATTATTGATAAACTGTACGCTGGTATGGGTCTATGGTATCAGAATGACACTTTTGTTGACGATGACTCTACCGGTATTTATACAACAGGTGATTATTATGGAAAAGATGCTGGCAATAGTTTATTGATTGGTTATGGTGGTGCCTATGACACGCGCGATGTTGAAAATTCATCTACGAAAGGTACTTTTATACAATTAGTTGGATGGACAAGCTTAGGTGTTAGTGGTTATAAGTTTAGTATGATCAATCTTGACGCAAGACAATTTTACTCAATTGACAAAACGAAAGTTGCAGGAGCACAATTTTTATATCAAACTACAAGAGGAAGTACTGCTCCATTTTACTACCTGCCCTACATTGGGGGTGACACCAATATGCGTGGGTATTATGTGGGCCGATATCGCGATGAAAACATGATGGTTTTACAGGGGGAGTTCAGGTATCGCCCCTGGGGGAAACGAAAAGATCAGGGCTGGTTTTCGTTATCAAGGTTAAGCTTTGCGGGCTTCTTAGGAACGGGATTAGTGTTTGAAAGTGGTGATTTTAACTTTGGAGATTTTAAACCAAACTATGGGGGTGGTTTCCGTTATATGTTCGAACCGACTTCTAGGATGACTCTTCGCTTTGACTATGGTGTGGGAAGCAAAAATGCAGGAGAAAAGCGATCGACAGGGTTCTATATTTCCTTAAATGAGGCCTTTTAAATCGTACTAATTATTTAAAACCATATAAGGCATATAAGAGAATATAAGGTATAACGCAATACCTTTCTATCGAAGTAATTTTTAAAGGTTCACCGATTAGTGCTTGTATTTCATTATGTCTTATATAGTTCAGAAGAATATTATTTAAAACCATATAAGGCATATAAGAGAATATAAGGTATAACGTAATACCTTTCTATCGAAGTAATTTTTTAAAGATTAACCGGTTAGTACTTATATTTCCTTATATGTCTTATATGGTTCAAATATTTTAAACCATATAAGGTATATAAGAGAATATAAGGTGTAATGTAATACATTTTCTATTGAAGTAACTTTTAAAGGCTCACCGATTAGTACTTATATTTCCTTATATGTCTTATATGGTTTAATTAAATTATATGGTTCCCCGAGCCTCTTACGGGATTCGAACCTGCGACCTATTCGTTACGAATGAATTGCTCTACCAGCTGAGCTAAAGAGGCTGATTAATATTATTCTTCCCCGTAGGTTTTAACCAAAACTTCCGATTTACCCAAACGTTCTGTAATCGAATAATAAATATGGTTGTAATCGTTATCTGCCGATTGAGCATATTTCTCTTCACCAATCAACAAGTTTAACATTGCCGGAACGGTTTCCGGATGGCCACAAATCAGGACTGTTTTACCCTGATAATTGCTAATTATTTGTTGCAATGCCATTAAATACTCTCCTCGTGAATAAGTGATGGGTATTAAGCTTTTTTGCGTACATACAGGTTGAACCGTACTCAGACTTCTGGGGAGCGGGGTTGTATACACAGCATCTATAGATGTGCTCGATAATAAAGCAGCCAGATCCTTTGCTCTTTGAACACCCTTGGGAGCTAACGGGCTATCGGGATCCAGGTTAAGCTGTTCGGCGTGCCTTACTAAGATAATAGTGGTAAGTTTAGGGTTGATCTTTGCAGTGTCATCACTGTTGCAAGAGGTAATTGCTGTAAATAGTAATGCACATAAAATGATTTTGTAGAGCGTTTTTTTCATGTTACTTATTAAGGATATCAGTCTAATTTAGAAACAATATCTCTCATTATCAATGAATTAATACTAATACTAATTAGTTATAAGGCAATATTATTACCTCTAATGCAATTAAGTAGAACCATTTATAATTGTGTATTTTTGAGGTCTGTTTCTAAAATGGCACTAATCGAAAAAAACACCCAATTAATTAAAGCTGAGGCCCTACGACTTGGCTTTTTGCATTGTGGCATTGCGCAAGCAACCTTTTTGGAAAATGAAGCACCTCGGCTTGAAAAGTGGTTAATGAATAATAATAACGGAGAAATGAAGTATATGGAAAACTATTTCGATATGCGGCTTGATCCGAGAAAATTAGTTGATGGGGCTAAATCGGTTATTTCATTAGCCTTAAATTATTACACTGATGAGGTACCAGAGGATTTTCAAGCTCCTAAAATCTCTAAATATGCCTATGGAACCGATTACCATTTTGTTATCAAAGACAAATTAAAGGAACTCTTACATTTCATCCGGGAAAATATCGGAGACGTTAATGGTCGTGCTTTTGTTGATTCGGCTCCTATTATGGATAAAGCATGGGCACAACGTGCAGGGTTAGGTTGGATGGGTAAACACAGTAATATTTTAAGTAAGAAAAGAGGATCTTTCTTCTTTTTAGCTGAATTGGTAATCGATCTTGAATTAAAATACGATCACCCTGTTGCCGATCATTGCGGCGAATGCACACGCTGTATCGATGCTTGTCCAACTCAGGCAATTACCTCTTCCTATATTGTTGACGGTAGTAAGTGCATTTCTTACCTTACTATTGAGTTAAAAAACGAGATTCCCACTGCGTTTAAAAGCAAAATGGATAATTGGATGTTCGGTTGTGATGTTTGCCAGGATGTTTGCCCATGGAACAGGTTTTCAATAGTGCACAATGAACCATCTTTTAATCCTCACCCTGATCTGTTGAAACTAAAGAAAACCGATTGGCAGGAAATAACCAACGAGGTATTTAAATCACTATTTAAAAAATCAGCTGTTAAGCGAACCAAATTCGAAGGTTTAAACCGAAATATCCGTTTTCTGATGAACGAATCCTGAGCAACATTCGTTCATTATCCAACAAATGTATACAAATAAAAATCTTATTATTCGCTAATTTTCAGTACATTACTATTTACCAAAATAGTAACATGAAGTCGGACGGAACCCCATTTATTCAAGCTGTTTGGGAAGAAAATAAACTAAATACGCTATTTGCCACTCCACTTATCGGAATTTCATTTATTTCACGACAAGGATATATTCTTGAAATGAATAAGCAATTTGCCAATATGTTGGGATATAAGCGATCAGAGCTGGTTGGTGTTTTTTGGGATGAATTTTCGGCCCCCGAATCCCGAGAAATTACGCGCAGATATTATCGCAAAATGCTTCAGGGCGATTTTAATTGTTTCACTTATGAAAAGCAATATATTCACAAAAACGGATCAAGAATTTGGGTTGAACTATCTGCACAAGCAAAACGAGATGAAAATAATGAGGTGGAGTACTTCTTCGTTATCGCAAAAAATATTAATCTGCGGATGACGGCAATAAAACAATTAGAAGACGAACTAAAGTATAATGAATCGCTAATTAATAAGCTAAAATTTCAGAACGAGCAGTTAAAAGAATTTGCCAATTTAATTTCACATAATTTGCGTGCACCAGTTGGGAGCATGATCGGATTAATTGAACTTTATAAATCAGGAGTTGTAAAAGATAAAAAAGAAATTGGCGTTTTTTCCGAACAGTATCAAAACTTAACGTATAGTCTTTTAGATACTATAAATACTATCGGAGCTGCCTTAGATATTAAAGAGCGTTCGGATGTAAGAAAAGATAAGGTAAATTTTGAAGAAGTATTTAGCTCAGTTGTACTGAGCTTAACAGGAAAAAAATGTGATCTGGACTTCGACCTACAAACAGATTTTAAACTAAAGGAAATCTACTATTCCAAATCTTACATGAAAAGCATTTTGCAAAATTTGCTTTCTAATTCGATGAAATATCGTTCTCCTGAGCGAAAACTGTCCGTCACAGTAAGAACATATATATCTAATGAACAAGAAATTATGGAGTTCATTGACAATGGATTAGGCATCAACCTTGAACAAAACAATCGTAATTTATTTGGACTTCACAAGACATTTCATAAGCATAAAGACGCCAAGGGAGTAGGATTATTCTTAACCCGTAAACATATCGAAGCAATGGGTGGTAAAATATTTGCAGAAAGCAATCCAATTTACGGAATCAAATTTACGCTCATCTTCAATTACCATGAAAATCATTGAAAATCTATGCATAATAGACGACGATAGAATTTGCCAATTTATCATCAAAACTTACGCTAAAGCGAGGTCGTTAGCACGTAATACGCAAATTTTTGCGGATGCAAATAGCGCTTTGGAACACCTGAAAAGCTTTTCAGGCGATGTTTCTCATCTTCCCGACCTGATTATGCTGGATATCAATATGCCTGTTATGGATGGCTGGAGCTTTCTGGATGAATTCCAAAAACTTAGTCCGTGGATCAACAAAGATATACCCATTTTTTTGATCACTTCCTCCATTCAGGAAGAAGATAAAATAAAAGCCCGCCAATATAGCGCCGTATCTGGGTTCTATATCAAACCGATCAATGAGGAACTGATTATGAATATTTTTAATCGCTTGCCTAATTAGTGAAGGAGGTCAATAGACCATAGTTCATAGTCCAGAATCTCGAGTAATGATTTATTCAATTAATTTATATTAAACAAAACAGTCCATAGAAATATGCAGTTTCCTACAACATTACTATGGACTATCGACTATGGTCTGTGGACTAACCCATGACCCATAACTATGTACTCGATACTCACGACTCTCGACTTCAGACTAAACTATCTCTTCTTAAACGCACTCCTTAAACGGATTTCTGTTAACTTCTTCTTAGTATATAGTGGAAAATCACCATTCATCATCCAATCGTAATAAGTTGGTTCAAAAGAAAACACCTCTTCAACAGCTTTTCCTTTGTGCTTACCGAAGTTGAATACTTCGACACCTTGCTCGTTGTAAATCATTCTACCCGCAAAGTCGACAACATCACGAACGTAGGTGAATTTATGTAGAGCTTCTACATCGTTTACTATTGGCGTAGATTTATTACCTGATTTATCTTCATATTCTACACCATCGTATTTATCTAATTGAGCAAGAAGCACTTCATACGTTGCTTTTATATCTGCTTCGGCCGAATGATGATTTTCGATCTCTTTACCACAGTAGAATTTATAAGCAGCCTTTAAGGTACGTTGTTCCATCTGATGGAAGATATTTTGAACATCTACAAGTTTACGTCCTTCAATATCAAACTCCACTCCTGCTCTTAAAAACTCTTCCATTAACAACGGTACATCAAATTTATTAGAGTTATACCCTCCCAGATCAGCGTTTTCAAGAAATTGAGCTATACTTTTAGCCATTTGTTTAAAAGTAGGCTCATTCTTTATATCCTCCTCATAAATGCCATGAATTAATGAAGATTCAAGTGGAATGGGCATTTCAGGGTTAACACGGCGGGTTTTGGTTTCGATTGTTCCGTTAGGAAGCACCTTTAGTATTGCAATTTCCACTATACGATCAGATGCAACATTAACACCGGTAGTCTCAAGATCAAAAAATGCAATAGGTCTTTTCAGGTTTAAATTCATGACAGCAGATAAGAAATGCGCAAAGGATATTTAAATAAAAATCCCGGATAAATTTCCGGGACCCAAAGATAGAATTTTTTAAATTAATGACCTGCAGTCAATAACTGATGTTAAGAGAATTATATAGATTTCCATTTAATGCTACAGCCAACTGCTTTGGTTAAAGTAGTTTCAGGCTTTTTATTCTGCAATAATGCATCAACGGCATTCTCTACATATTTAATCTTGCTATCATCGTTTCCTTCTGTATCATTGTCAATTGCACCAATATATTCCACCATATCCCCTGCCGAAGTCTTTTGTAATATAAATACATGAGGGGTTTTAGTAGCTCCGTAGGCTTTAGCCACATTCTGACTTTCATCAATTAAATACGGAAACGAATATTTCTTTTCGGTTGAGCGTTTCTTCATGTTATCGAAAGAATCCTCAGGATAAGCAACCGGATCATTAGGGTTAATAGCAATTACCGGATAACCTTTAACTGCATATTTTTTATCTAAAGCAATAATCCTGTTTTCATAGGCCTTTGCGTACGGACAATGATTACAGGTAAATACAACAATGTATCCCTTTGCCGATTTATAATCAGCCATTGATACCTGTTTCCCATTTACATTTTTCAGTTTAAAATCGGTAGCCTTATCACCCACCTTATATCCCTGGGCAAAAACAGCTGTGCTAAATAAAGCCAAGGCTGCAATGATCAATAATCGTTTCATGGTTTTTATTTTTTAGTTAACAAATAAGCATCTTTAAGCTCATCAAAATTGAAATCGCGCTCGTAAAACTTGCGATAGTCGTTTTTGGCATTAATAATTAATGTTCCTGGCAATGCGCCCGACCAGCTTTTATCCACTTCATCAATCACTGCTCCCTGATCTTTTTCATCCAACAGCAAAACCTCTAATGGTATTTTATTTCGTTTAACAAAAGGCTGAACACTTGATTCGAGCTTTGACTTAAAATCCATGCTCACTAATATCACTTTAAGTTTATCTGTGCGGTATTGCTCTTGCAGTTGAACAAAATTTGGAAGTTCCTTTATGCAGGGTGCACACCATGTAGCCCAAAAATTAATAATGTAAGTAGTATCATTAACGGAAGAATACCTGTTTTGAAGCTGAGAAAACTTTATTGGTTTAACCTGCTGTGCAAAACAGCCAGTTGAAACTGCAACAAACAATAAAATAAAGGAAAGCTTTTTCATACACCAATTTAATGCAGCAATTTGAAAATAGGTTGGCCGTAACGGAAAAATTACCGCGAGCACTAATCCTATCCGTCAGACACGAATAGGGTCTTATTGCTTAAGTTTTAAATAACTAACTGCTAACCTTTGATTCACAATTAAAAACACTGTGTTATAAATTCGCTTTCAACTAATGAAAATAATTTACCTCTCTCTATTTTTTTATATTTTAGGCCGAATTAAAAAAAAACGATTAGATGCTTAATTACATAACCTGGGATGTTAGCCGCGAAATATTTTCGTTAGGACCTGTTGTTTTAAGATGGTACGGATTACTATTTGCTTCAGGATTTGCCATCGGCTATTTCATCATGCAAAAAATCTTTAGAAAAGAAGGTGTAAAGGAGGAAGTTTTAGATAAGTTAACCATGTACATGGTAGTTTCTACTGTAATTGGTGCTCGTTTAGGACATTGTCTCTTCTATGAGCCTGAGTATTACCTAAGTCACCCATTAGAAATTTTGATGGTTTGGAAAGGTGGTTTAGCTAGTCATGGTGCGGCTATTGGTATATTATTTGGGTTATACCTATTCTCAAAGAATGTATCGAAATTACCCTATTTGTGGATACTCGACCGTATCGTAATAGTAGTAGCATTGGGAGGAGCCTGTATCCGTTTCGGTAATTTATTCAACTCCGAAATTTATGGAAAAGTAACCGACGTTCCCTGGGCCTTCAGATTTGTAACCTCTGATGGACCGAATGCATTACCTCGTCATCCAACACAGTTGTATGAAGCATTCTTCTGTATTGCATTGTTTGCTTTCTTATTGTGGTATTATTACAAACATGTAACCCAAATGAAAGATGGAATTATCTTCTCTTTCTTCCTTGTTTTACTGTTTGCCTTCAGATTTTTCATTGAATTCTTAAAAGCTGAACAGGTAGACTTTGAAAAGGGAATGTCGCTTAATATGGGTCAATGGTTAAGCATTCCTTTTGTTATAATAGGAATACTGCTTTACTTTAAACAAAGCAAAACCGAACCTCATAACTATGTAATTGCAAAATAAGTGCGGGCTTTATACCAATAAAAGAAAATCCCGTCTCGGTTAAACCGGGACGGGATTTTCTTTTATATTGAATCGATTGGCTGTTATAATCGTTTTAAGCTTCAACGGCTTCCAATACTTCCTTTAATTCAGGAGAGAACTCCTTCATAAATTCTTCCGCTTTTTTAACCATCTCTTCCGAACCGATAAAGATCGGAGTGCGTTGATGCACCTCATTTACCTGAAGATCCATGATGCGTTTAAACCCGTTGGTTGCACGTCCACCTGCTTGCTCAACTATAAAAGCTAAAGGATTACATTCATACACCAAACGCAATTTACCTTTTGGCGAACTAGCAGTGGTAGGGTAAATAAATATGCCCCCTTTAATCATATTACGGTGAATATCTGCTACCATTGAGCCAATATAACGCGAAGTGTATGGTCTATTAGTTTCTTTATCTTCTGCCTGGCAATATTTCAAGTATTTCTTAACTCCTTCAGGGAAATGAACGTAATTACCTTCATTCAAGGAATACATTTTACCAGTTTTAGGGAACACCATATTTGGATGCGAAAAGCAGAACTCACCAATTGAAGGATCAAGTGTAAATCCGTTTACGCCATGCCCAGTGGTATACACCAACATGGTTGATGAACCATAAATTATATATCCTGCAGCTACCTGTTCAGTACCTTTTTGCAGAACATCGATCTTAGTACACGGACCACTTTCTGTTTTCCTGCGATAAATCGAAAAGATAGTACCTACCGCAACGTTTACATCAATATTCGAAGATCCGTCTAAGGGATCAATGGCAACCACATAACGTGCATTACGTGAAACTTCTCCATCAATCTGTATTACATCTTCATTTTCCTCCGATGCGATGAGACAGCATTCTCCGCCACTTTTTAAAGCAGAAATGAATTGTTCATTAGCATAGACATCCAATTTTTTAACAGCTTCGCCTTGCACGTTCATTGTTCCGGCTTCACCTAAAATATCTACAAGTCCTGCTTTGTTCACTTCCCTGTTCACAATCTTGGCAGCAATGCCAATATCGCGAAGTAATCGTGAAAGCTCTCCCTTCGCATAAGGAAATTCAGCCTGGCGTTCAATGATGAACTGCCCCAGCGTCATTACATTGGTCATAAAGTTTATTGAAATGGTACCCCGAAAGTAAGGCAAATATTATGCATCAAAAAATTGCAAGAAGGCCAAAAAACGTTCTTAGTGTAGCAAATACACCTATTTTTTATAAAAAAAACACAAAGTAAGTTAGGAAAGTATACTAAAATGGAAAGTGTGAACAGAAAAGTGTAAAAACATGCAAAAAATGCGTGTTTTAAAAGTTTTTGCGTTTTTTACCACCTTTTGAGCTCTATTACTTCTAAATCATGGATTCGTTTATCAGAAATCGAAAAACGCAACAAAGTCCGTACCTGGTGAAACCCTTCTTTTCCATATGCGCCCGGGTTCATATGAAGAAAACCATATTGCTTGTCGGGCATTACTTTAAGTATATGTGAGTGACCGCAGATGAACAGATCAATTGATTCTTTTAATAATTCAGGTTTAACCTTAGGATTGTACTTCCCCGGATATCCACCAATATGGATCATCATCACATTAACTTCTTCACATTTAAACCGGTTGATGTAGGGCAATTCAGCCCTTATCACTTGTCCGTCAATATTACCCCAAACTCCCCTTACAGGCTTAAAAGCTTTGAGCTTATCCAAAACTTCAGGGACACCAACATCACCGGCATGCCAAATTTCATCAACATCTTTAAAATGCTCAAAAAGTGCATCATCAATGTAACTGTGAGTATCGGATAATAAGCCTATTTTTTTCATTGGTGAGGTACTGTTAGAATATAGTCAAAAAGTCTTTTGCGATGCTGATATATTGATGTGAATGTGTTCCCTGTGATTCATATATCACAAATTTCTCAAATATTACCTCGTTTTTTTCTTTTCTAAAGGCGACAATCCTTCTCTTTTCCGGAGAATGATCAAAGGAATGAATATGAATTAATTTTGATGGCTGTAAACCGGCAGATTTAGCATGCTTTGTAAATTGATGCATTTCGTTAACGGGCAATACAATCCAACACGAGCCATTATCATTTAGCAACTCACTGATTTTCAAGCTTAATTTAGGAAAGAAATCTTCATCAATGTGCCGGGCCGTTTGTTTTTTATGTAAATTAGACTTTAGAGAATTAATAAAATACGGAGGATTGGAAACAATAACATCATATTTCTTTTCAGTTGTAAAATCAAAAACAGACGAATGAAAACATGTTAACCGATCACTCCAAGGGGAAAAATCAAAGTTACTTTTAGCCTGCTCCGATGCATCGTCATCTATTTCAATCGCATCAATAATTGCATCACTTCGTTGCGCTAATATCAACGCAATAAGGCCCGTTCCTGCTCCTATATCAAGTATCTGCGCAGCCTTGCTACAATCAGTCAGTGTGCCCAGTAAAAGCCCGTCTGTACCAACCTTCATGGCACACTTATCATGGTAGACTTTAAATTGTTTAAACTCAAAATAAGCTTTTGACATGAATAGAAGTTATGGGTTACAAATCTCTATTTTTTCTGAACGCGAAATTCCTCCCGGGTTAATTCCCGGTTTAGCTTCAGGTATGTCTACACTTAGTTCTTTATAATAGGCAACCCATGCCGGATAAAACTCTGCTGTGCCAGGTTGTTTGAATGTCATTGGCTCCAATTTAAAGAACGGCTTATTCTTATTAGCATTCATAAATGCATCATAAATTAATTCGGAACAATAGTATTTGCCGTTATCATATATAAACTCATCATCATACGGCACATTCAGTTTGCTTAAAGAAAAAGCAACCGCCTCATTTGCTATTTTCTTATAAGCTTTCCTAACCCTTCCAACATAGATTTTATGACTCGTACGGCCAGTAAACTTATCAATTGGGGTTAACTGCACCTTAGCTCCTATTGCTTCAATAATATAGGCAGAATCAGCTTTTAAATAAACTAAACCAATGTGAGAAAAACGATGTCCCCCATAACTCTGCGTAACCTCTTCAATTGCATCACATAACGGACCACAATCCAGGTCTTCAAACAACAGATCTCCGTTTTGAAGTTTTACTCCATCCCAACTTTGAGCTGAAACAGTAATTTTTATCGAAGTTATTAGTAATAGAATGAGAATTAACCTCTTGATCATTATTTGATTTTCTTATTCACAAAATTAAACAACAGCTGCTGTCTCCAAAATACCTTTTAAGGATAAACATTATTAATTGTGTGGTGATTTTAAAAAGATTCTGTAATAAAACTCAGTATCCCTCCAACCCCATGCAAGAGAGGAACTAGACAACCGACACCTCCCCCTAAATCTCTCTCCTCCAGGAGAGGGATTTAGGGGGAGGTCAAACTAAAAAGCCCCGATAAACGAGGCTCTATAATATTTTCAAACTAGTGTATTAGGTTATGCACCTAAATAACCATGTAATACATTGTCGTATACATTTTTAGCTGAAGGCACTTTTCCGAATGAGTCACCATCGATAAACATTTCAGGAGATTCGGTAACAGTTCCTAATAAACTAAACTCAACACCACTTGTCGACATAAACTCAATGAATTGTTCTTGTAATTCAGCCTTAACTGAAACTACCACACGACCCTGAGCCTCACCAAACAAGAAAGCATCTTTACGAACGCTATCATCTGATTCAATTTCGAAACCGAATCCTCTGTACATCGCTGATTCAAATAAAGCAATGAATAAACCTCCATCTGCCACATCATGAGCAGACTCAATAAATCCATCTTTAATTAAACCTTTAATAGCCTGATGCATGTCATATTCTTTCTCCAAATTAAAATAAGGAGCTGGATATTTATCTACATTATGATAAGAAGCAAGGTATTGAGAAGCAGCAATATCATTTTGTGATTCACCGATCAAATAAACGAAGTCGCCTTCATTTTTGAAATCGCTGGTCATTAATGTTTTCTTGTCGTCTAAAACACCTAACATACCAATAGTTGGCGTTGGGAACACAGGTCCTTCATCGCTCGATTGGTTATAGAAACTTACGTTACCACCAGTTACAGGAGTTTCAAACTTCGTACAAGCTTTACTCATACCTTTAATGGCGCTAACAAACTGCCAGTAAACTTCAGGAATATAAGGGTTACCAAAGTTCAAACAGTTAGTAATTGCCACAGGCTCACCACCTGCACAAATAATGTTACGGGCAGCCTCAGCCACTGCAATAGCACATCCTTCTTCAGGATCAGCGTATACATAACGTGAGTTACAATCAACCGTTAATGCCAATGCTTTATCAGTACCACGAACATCAACCACACCTGCATCACTTGGACGGTTAGTTGTCATATTCAATGTACCAACCATTGAATCATATTGGTTGTAAACCCAACGCTTAGAAGCAATATTTGGATGAGAAATCAAGTGATCAGCAACTTCTTTCAGATTTGAAGGCTCTTTAACATCTTCAATTTTGAAAGCTTTATGCTCAACCATGTAAGCAGGTTCGCGGTATTCACGGTGATAAACCGGAGCACCTCCACCTAATACTAAGTCTTCTGCAGGAACGTCAGCAACTAAAACATCGTGCATGTAATATTGCAAACGGTTACCCTCAGTAACTTCGCCAATAACAGCGCAATTTAAATCCCATTTATCGAAGATTTTTTCAACGATCGCCTCTTTCCCTTTTTCAACCACAATTAGCATACGCTCTTGTGATTCTGAAAGAAGGATTTCCCAAGGCTTCATATTTTCCTGACGGGTTGGAACCTTGTCAAGATTGATACGCATACCATGTTCGCCTTTTGCCGACATTTCTGAGTTTGAACAGATAATGCCTGCCGCACCCATATCTTGCATACCAATAACTGCACCCGATTGAATTACCTCAAGCGTAGCTTCTAATAATAATTTTTCCTGAAATGGATCACCTACCTGAACAGAAGGCAAATCGTTTACTGAGTCCTCAGTAATATCTTTTGAAGCGAAAGCAGCTCCGTGAATTCCGTCTTTTCCTGTTGCCGAACCTACAATGTAAACGGGGTTACCAACACCGTATGAAGTAGCTGAAACAGTTTCACCAACTTTAACGATACCAGCCGACATTGCGTTAACCAATGGGTTTACGTTGAAACTTTCGTCAAAGAAAACTTCACCGCCAACAGTTGGGATACCGAAAGCATTTCCGTAATCACCAATACCTTTAACTACTCCTTTAACTAACCATTTAGTACGGTCAAGGTTAATATCACCAAAACGTAAAGAGTTTAATTGAGCAACCGGACGGGCACCCATGGTGAAGATATCGCGATTAATACCTCCTACTCCGGTAGCAGCACCTTGATAAGGCTCAAGCGCCGAAGGGTGGTTATGTGATTCAATTTTAAAACAGCAAGCCAAGCCATCGCCAATATCAACCAATCCGGCATTTTCTTCACCAGCTTTGGCCAACATACGAGGGCCTTCTTTAGGTAAAGTTTTTAACCAAACAATTGAATTTTTGTACGAACAGTGCTCACTCCACATCACTGAGAATATACTCAGCTCGTTAAAGTTAGGCGTGCGTCCTAAAATTTCCTTGATTTTTTCGAATTCTTCAGGCAAAAGCCCTAAGTCTTTTGCGGTTTCAACAGTGGTTAATTCCAGATGTTCCAATGTAACAGTGGTTTTGAAATGAAAGCGCAAAGATATAAAAAGAATACGTGTAGGGAAAGTTAATTGGAGAAAAGTGTTGCTATTTACGAAAGCAAACAGAAAACAAACCCCGACTTACAATAGTCGGGGTTGTATATTTTATTTTTTTGGAGTTAAAGGAGCTCCAACCGCAATGTCACATCTGTGACCCGGTTGTCCGTGCGCTGGATTCAATGGCACTCCGTCACTATTCTTTTGAAGTTCAGTTGTTGCTGCAACAGGCTGTGCTTTTGGGGCAGCTGCTGTTGTTGTAGTAACTTGAGTTTTAGCCGACGCAGAATTTAAAGGTGCCCCCACCGCAATATCACATCTATGGCCTGGTTGCCCATGTGGCGGGTTCATCCCCTTCTTTGTCGTTGTTGCTGGTACAGCAGCTGTTGTAGTGTTAACCGTAACCGGAGTTGAACTAACTACCGGTGCACTCACAGGTTGAACAACTGGCTTTGCAGTCGGTGTTGTTGTCATACCTTTATTCTGAATGGCTGCACTTACATTCTGAGGTACAGTCGACATTTTAGGTATCGAAACCGATTGTCCTGCAGGAGCATTTAATGGCGCACCGACAGGAATATCACAACGATGACCAGGCTGACCATGTGCAGGATTTACTCCTACTGACGCCGTTGCTGTTGAAGCCAAGGTATTTGTCTTTATGGGAGCGGTTCCTTTCGTATTGGTATTTTCAGCCTTATTACCGCACGAAGCAATCAGAAGAGAAACTGCTACAAAAACTGGTAAAACTTTTTTATACATATGTTAAGTTGGTTATAATCCTGATTACTTTTGTTGCCTCTTATTCCAGCTTTCACTACACTCTTTTCCAAACTGTAAAATCAACTGCTGATTTTCAGCTTTTTCAACATCAACAGCCTTAATATTGTTTTGTTTTATCTTTTCAACTAAACAATCAGTTATAAATTCCGCCTGCTCATCCGTCATTGAACTGTTGGCTAACATTGCCTTTTTACAGTTTATTTTAAAAGATGTTTCAGTTGTTTTATCCCAACCGTTTTTATCCTTCACGCAGGATACGCATGTTACTATTATAATTAATGCAAAAAACAGCTTTTTAATCCCTGATTTATCGTTTTTTTTATTCATATATAGTGTCTGAAAGTAAATTTATAAAATTATTCAATTGATAAACATCTTTCCACATTATAACTTATTTTAATTAACTCAAGTTGCCAGTTATTAAGCGAATACTCCATCGGAGTAAAGACATGTTGTGCGATTTGATTTCACATTTGTGAACTTAAAGCATAAATTATCATATAAGCCAAAATCGCCTCGTACAGTTCGGAAGAAATGGTTTAAATACTTGCACTAATTTTCGGAGAACTGTACGCAGTCTCGGCTGAGCCGAGAGCATTTTTTGTTTACTTTTTTTTGCTGAAGAAAAACATGCGAAGCATTCTTGAATACCTTTTGAAACTAAACACTACATGAAAAAAGTGAGTCCCGCTGAAAGCGGAGGAAGAAAATAATTCATCAAACTATGTTTGTTGCACTATTAGTCTTTTTTTTAAATCGCACAGCGCGTGATGCTACCTATCTATAATCTCTATAGGGACATCTTATTGAACTGGCAACATGAGTTAATTAGTTAGGCAGCTCAAATTTAACCGGCAATGTATATTTAACATTTACGGGTTTACCATGCATTTTCCCAGGCTCCCAAATAGCCATGCTTTTAACTAATCTTGTCGCTTCTTCATCACACCCATAACCTAAACTTTTATCTACATTAATATTGGCAATTGATCCATCACTGGTGATAACAAAACTTATGAAAACAGTTCCACTAACATGTGCATTTAATGCTTTAATAGGATAATTGAGTTGATCATTAATAAATGCCTTCATTGCCTTCTCTCCTCCTTCATAAACTGGTGCTACCTCCACTTTTTCATAAACCTCACTCGCGACTAGGTTTTCCACTTTTGGCGGATCTATTCGATAATGATTATCAGCACTACTATTCTCTGAATCTGTTGAGAGTGTTCCGGCAATCATTTTTCGCAGATCTATTAAGATTTGCTTATCCGTAACTGTTTGATCTCCCTTTTTAGCCTTGATAATATTTACAGCTTTCTGTTGCTGCTCAATAGCTTGTTCTTTGTGTGCCAAACGGTATAATAAATGCGCTCGAGTATCAATAAAATAAGGATTTTCAGCTTCCAGCTCAACGCTTAAAACCGACCAATTAAGCGCTTTGGTTAACGTTCCATCATCAGTGCTAAACTGATAACATTTCCATGCAGCACTATTTAATAAATCGGCTGTTTGATAAATGAAGGCAGCATCACTCGCCTTATCATCACTTGACGAATATGAATAAGTAGTTGACGTACTGTTAACATAATCATAACTGATTGAATCAGCGACCAACTGTTTGAACAATGATTTAGCATAGCTTAAAACATCCTTCTTCGCACCAAATGTAGCAGCATACTTATCCAATAAACCGATCGCTTCGTTGCTCAGCAATTTATCATAGGCGTAATAAATCTCTTTACGTATAAGCAACGGAACCTCATAATGAATCACCTGGGGTAATGCTTCAATAAATATTTGCTGGGCAATTATTCCTTTTTCGCGGTCAACTTCATTGTATTTATCCGCATTTATCAATTTACTCAACAATACATACAGCGTTTTAGGCTGTTTATAGTAATCGTTATCAGTGTATGTATAAGCTGATAACCCATTATAATTTCGAATCAGATAGTCAAATGCAGGCGTAAACTGAGGTATTCCTGCAGCATCCATTGAATAGATAAAGTCATCAGCATTCATGGATTTTGAATTTGCTAAATATCCCAGCACTTTGAGGATTAATTTAGCGTTGGTTGTATCGGCTTTTCCTAATGAATATCCTATTACGAGCTTATTCAATGATTTTAAAACAAATGAGCCATCAATTGAGTAATCCATCGAAGACTCAAATTTATCTTTAGACTTTTCATAATCGCTCACACTCACAGCGTCATCATAAAAGCCATAATAATCAGGAATATTGTTTAAGTACGCTTCCTGCAATTTCGTATTGTCGGGTTCCTTTTGTAACTGCGGCATTAATACCGATTTGTTATACACTAACCAAAGTTTTTCAGCAAACAGGTAGCTTGAATAGGTAAAATTACTTTGAAGTTCATAAAAGGATTTTCCATAACTATAATACAACAATTGTCCTGTAGGAGCCAAAATAACCGTTCCCGGATAAGATTTTACACCATAACCTTTTAAACGTTTCAAATCACTCTCCGGAACATTGTATAAGACGAAGTTTTTATTGAAATAATCTGTTTTAATGTAAGATTCGGTGTTAGCCTCCTTAATAAATTGCTGAAATGAATAATAGCTATCTTCTTTGGATGCAACCTTTTCACAATACAATACCAAAAATTTATTCTGCTCTTTGGCTAAACGTTGTGCTTCTTCAAAATTGGTATAAATCTTTATGGTATCCTTTTTCACATACTCTTCGGTATCATAATCGTAATCTGATTTTTTAACTACGGAAGTATCTGTATAGACCCTGCTACGAGGTAAGAAATCAAATCCGTTATCCGGAATATCTTTTTGAGCTATTAATAATTTATCCTCTTCATTACTTACATTTCCAACATAAAAGAAACTCAAAAACGGCTTTCTATGCTCGATCATAATCAGCTCATTAGCGTTTTCTCCCTTTACACAAGTTACCACATCGCTATTACTGAAATACACATCATTAAATTTTAGACGGATTTGCTGCACATTTTTTGGCAGCGCAAACACTGTTAATTGTGATGATGGATACCTGCTATGGGTTACATATAATGAATCGCCAACAGGCAATTTAACTTTTATGGATTTTTTCTTTGTTCCTTCCTCGATGCTTATCGAATCGGTAAAATCAACAAGCTGATCTTTCTTAAACGAGTTTCCGGTTGCTATTTTAAAATCATTTGAACTTATATAATTCAAACTGTCAATCGTGATAACTATCGTTTTGGTATTGTTTGTAGTTGAAGTATTTTTCTTATATAATGCCTTAAGCGGATAAGCACTTTTATCCAGGTAAAATAAAACAGTGTCATTTTTCACCTTGTAACTGCCTACCGTAAAGAAGTTAAAACCACCCTTTTTATCTGTCATTTGCATCCAAAAAGTGTTCTTAGCGGATAGGTAAGTAGTATAGTTGAGGTTACTTATGTTTAATTTAAATTTCCCTTGTGGCCAGTTATTGTTTATGGTTTGAGCGAAAGAAAAATTGCTGATCAGCAAAAGCGTAACTAATAAGATCTTCGTTTTCATAAATGGTGTTACCTGCAAAATAATTTCAAAAGTATGCTTTGTTAGCAGAGGTGTACTGTTACTTATAGTTTTGCAAAAATAGCAAGTGTTACGTGATTCTCTTCATGAGAAAAACTTTTAATTCTACAGATAGTCTATAAGCAGTAATCACCTCCTTTAGTTTAAACTACTATACGAATAAAGAATTAGTTCTTGCTAACGGTGCCAACACCAACAAATTTGCAGTGATACTTATTTATCCTTTATACATGTTTTCTTAGCAGAATATTGTCCAATTAGCCCAAAGTACAGATATTCACTCTCCTAGTGTATTGCTACAACTGCTGTTGCACCCAACAAACCATTTTTTGTAAATGAAACATACATACCTGATTTTAGTCTTAATTGCGCTCTTCTCCTGTAAATCGGAAAAGAAAATTACCAGAGAATACATTGATTTAGCAGGCCAATGGCAATTTGTTACCGATACCGCCGACTTAGGGGTTAAGGAAAAATGGTTTTTAACTGATTTACAGGACTCCATAAACTTACCCGGCACAACTGATTTAAATAAGAAAGGCTTTCTTAACAAAGATACCACCACCATGCATTTGAATAGAATCTATAAATATGAAGGTGCGGCGTGGTATCGCAAGAAAGTGGTGATTCCTGAAAGCTTTCGGGATAAACACCTACAACTTTTTCTAGAGCGGACAAAATCTACTCAAGTTTGGGTTGACAGCACCCTTATAGGCGGTTCTAAATTATTGCAATCTCCTCAGTACTTAGATCTATCTAAATACCTTACACCCGGAGCGCATTACATCACCATTCGTATTGATAATAGTTTGAAACTTACTCCATATGGAAATGTTCACATTTATTCAGACGACACACAAACAAACTGGAATGGCATCATTGGCAAGCTCATTTTAGAAGCTTCTCCAAAAACCTATATCAACAATCTTCAGGTTTATCCGGATATCGATAAAAAGAAAATCGATATTAAACTGGAAATCATCAACCAACTAAACCTTAAAAACATTGATATTGATTTAATTGTTGAGAAAACCGTTAACGGAAAGACCAAAACATTACAGTCGCAACGGATTACAAAAACGGTGGTGCCAGTACTGAATCTCGAATACACTTTAGGCAACGATTGTAGTTTGTGGGATGAATACGAAACGCCAGTATATTCATTAACAGCTATCATTTCTAACGACAAGTTGAAAGATGCCCAAACGGTCAATTTTGGAATGAGAAAGTTTATTGCCAAAGGAACTCAATTTGAAATCAATGGACGTAAAACCTTTTTAAGGGGTAAGCACGAGGCCGGCGTATTTCCATTAACAGGTTATCAACCGATGAATGTGGAGGAATGGGAACGCGTATATAAAATTGCCA
Source organism: Solitalea canadensis DSM 3403 (assembly GCF_000242635.2). NCBI lineage: Bacteria > Pseudomonadati > Bacteroidota > Sphingobacteriia > Sphingobacteriales > Sphingobacteriaceae > Solitalea > Solitalea canadensis. The sequence goes on along the minus strand of NC_017770.1, from coordinate 1,600,515 downwards.
AATCTTATGGCATTAATCATTACCGGTTCCACTCTTTTTGTCCGCCCGAAGCTGCTTTTATTGCAGCCGATAATGTTGGCATATACATTCAAGCTGAGCTTCCTTTTTGGGGAGGTTTAGAAACGGATTCAGTTGCCACTATGTTAAAAGAAGAAGGACTTGCCATGTTAAAGGCTTATGGTAATCATCCGTCTTTTGTGATGTTCTCTCCCGGAAACGAGATCTGGAGTGGACATGATCGGGTTGAAAAGAACATAGTAGCGCTAAAGACATACGATAATCGGTTATTGTATGCGATGGGCTCAAACAATAACATAGGTTATGCTCCACCACGTGCCTGTTCAGATTTCTTTGTCGGTGCACGGGTACCTGATTCAGGCGATACTACTTTAGCCCATACGAGATTGACACACAGCTTTGCAGATGCAAGAGATGGTGGATTATTGAATACTAAAACGCCTTCTACCAATGTCGATTTTGGTTTTGCAGTTACCCATATGAAGATGCCGTTGGTTAGTCATGAAATTGGCCAATACCAGATTTACCCCGACTATGATGAGATCCGAAAATACACCGGTGTTCTCAAACCGTTGAACCTTGAAGTTTTTCGTCAACGTTTAGCCAAAGCAGGAATGCTTGATCAGAACAAAGCTTTTCAAAAAGCATCAGGTGCATGGGCTGCGCTTTGTTATAAGGCTGAAATGGAAGCGGCTATCCGAACCAAAGGTTTAGCCGGATTTCAATTATTAGACTTACAGGATTTTCCGGGCCAAGGAACAGCTCTTGTCGGAATACTGGATGCTTTTATGGATAGCAAAAATGTGGTTAGTAAAGATGCGTGGTTGCAATCATGTAATGATGCTGTTTTATTACTGGAATTTCCGAAGTATTGCTGGACCAATAAAGAAAAATTTAATGCCCAGGTTTTAGTGGCCAATTATTCTAAGCATTTGATAAAATCAGTTTTAGATTGGGAACTAAAAGATCAAAATGGAACTGTAAGGCAAAAAGGTTCATTTTCAAACTTATCATTGACTAATGGAGACATTACCTCCATCGGACAACTACAATTTGATCTCTCCCCTATCAAAAAAGCTGAGAAACTAATTGTTTCTATCGCTATAGCGGGAACCTCTTATAGTAACTCTTATCCAATTTGGGTTTATACTACCACAGAGCCAAGCACTCCTAGAGATGTGGTAATTACAGAAAAACTAACAGAAACCATACTTTCTGATTTACAAAACGGAAGCAAGGTTTTGCTGTTTCCTAAAACGAAAGATGTTAAGTCAAAGAGTATTGCCGGACTTTTTCCACCTGAATTTTGGAATTATGGAATGTTTAAAAGTATAAGTGAATCTGTAAAGAAACCTGTATCACCGGGCACATTAGGATTATTAACCAATCCTAAACATCCACTATTTAATTCATTCCCCACTGATTTTCATACTAACTGGCAATGGTTTTCGATCATTAAAGCAAGTAACTCTTTTATATTGGACCAAACACCAACATCGTACAGGTCTATTGTTCAGGTTATCGACAATTTAGAACGAAATCATAAGTTAGGTCTCATTTTCGAGTTTAAGGTTGGTAAAGGGAAGCTTTTGGTTTGTATGTCGCAGCTCAATCAATTAAAAGATAAGCCAGAAGCTCTACAGCTCTATCAGTCGATTATTAACTACATGGAATCCACTAACTTTAATCCGGATACAGAGATTGGTCAAGACGAATTGATCGATTTTTTCAGGAAGGATGATCGCTGAAACAATGAAATTATGTTTAAATAAAGATTTTAGAGGCAAAAACAGGAAAGCATATTAACTAAAAAACATTTTTTATTTCTGACTTTTAGCCACATAGCTTTACAGACGCAGAAAATAGTTTGTTTTTGAACAGATAAATTACTTAATTTGCACTCGCTTTTAGAAAGCTGCACCCATAGCTCAGCTGGATAGAGCAACGGTTTTCTAAACCGTCGGTCTCAGGTTCGAATCCTGATGGGTGTACAAAAAACGCCTTTAGATGTATATCTAAAGGCGTTTTTATTTTGGGCAAGTGCTAAAATCCGTTCAGTTAAGAATATATTTCTTTTTAAACTCCTTAGCAGCTTCATTAAATTGAAATTCTGCTTGTTTGAGTTCAGAAAATTTGCCCTTGAACAATGTGGCTGATTTTTCGAATTTATTACCCAAATCTGACAACAATATTACCTCCAATTGGTTATACTCATTTTCTAAAATTTTCTGAAAAAGCTTCTCATAATTTAATGTTTTGGCTTTGTAATTAATGGATGTATCCATTTCTATTACTCTTTGAAGTTTGGTTATACTTCTCGTATTTTCAAGTTTAGCAAGCTTTACCAATTCTTTTAATTCGTTAATATAATTAATTGATACATTGGAGTTTGTTTTAAGTTTCAAAAGAATCGCTGTCGTTTTATCAATTAACATCTGCTGGCTCCATTGCTTTTCAATAATAGAATTTATAATCATGTATTGATCATGCGCAGTGTATTTGGTATCTACTTTAACTCCAATTCTTTTTCTTGCACTTTGAAGTAAAGGAGAGTTAGTGAAATAATAATCCTTCAGATTCGGATTAATATTTAAAGCTTCATTGTAATCCTTGATCGCAAGATCTGTTATTTCCGGATAACAATTTTCAAAACAGCTGGCCCTGCCTAAATATGCCTGATAGAGATTACTATCAATTTCAATTGCTTTAGTATACTCTCCTATTGCTTCAAAAATCTTATGATCATAAAAATAGCAATCGGCTAATGATTTATGTGCATTAGCATCACTAGGGTCGTGTAGCAAAATTTTTAGAAAAGTTTCAATCGCCTTATCATATTGGGCAAGTGTTTCATGTGATTGCCCTTTAATAAAATAAGCATGTTTAATAAGATTAGAATCCAACTCTTTTATTGGTAATTTCATTAGCTGATCTATACCTTCGATTGTATTTTGATAATCTTCTATGTCAAAGTAATAGTTTGCTAATGAATAAATAGCAATATCATAATTGGGATTTATTTCCAGAGCCTTTTTATAATCACTAATTATTTCATTAGATATTTTATTCTCTTTAAGCTTTAAAAAAGCTCTGTTATTATATGCGATATAGTTTTGAGGATCTAAATCCAATGCTTGCTCAATTACTATTGCAGCACTATCTAAATCATTTTTTTGAAGTAAATATTTGCTCCTGACACTTAATCTTAAAGACATTTCCATATCCTTTTGGGATACATTATTACAACTCAACAAACCAAACAACAATGACAGAAACATAAAATGCCTTGTAAATAATATTTCGCTTGTTGATTTGATTTTGATGTAGGTTTTAAAATTTTCCCAGCAAAGCACTTTCTTCATTTTCGAGATTTTAATTAACTCAAAAATAAGCAAAGCAAACTAAGAACAACCTAAGCTTACTATCGGATATACAAATTAAATAATAGACAGATTTGAAATATAAATGCAGACAGAAATCTCAAAAAACACCCCCTCTCTAATTCACCTCCTTACTCCTACTTTTCTTCTTCGTATTTAAACTATTGATCAGTTGAGAAACCAAATCATCATTCTTTTTAGCAGCCGGTTTCATTTCGATAACCTTACCTCGTTTCGGAGCTTTACCTTTTGCTTTTTCATTAATTCGGTCGAATAATGCTTTGTAATAGGTATTGTGATATTTAGACACATCGAATTTTTCGGTATTTTCAGCGATGTAATCAATGGCCAATTCTAATTCGTCTTTTGATATTTTTTCTTCATCCAGGTTTAATTCTTCTGTTGTTCTTACTTCTTCAGGAAATAACAGGGTTTGTACCACAATAACATTTTCCATGGCACGGAGCAGACAAACATATTCCTTTGTTCTAAGCACAAATTTTCCTACACCTGCTTTATTGCTTTTGCTTAAAACAGAACGCAAAAGTGTATAAGCTTTAATTCCTCGTTTTTCGGGATGTGCATAATAAGGTGTGTCAAAATAGATGGGATCAACTTCTTTAAGATCAATAAAATTCTCTATTTCAATAAGTTTGGTTTTTTCCGGGGCAGCTTCTTCAAAGTCTTCGTCTTCAAGAATAACATAATCACCATTGTACATGAACCCTTTTACAATGTTTGCCTCTGTCACTTCTTTACCTGTGTTTTCGTTAACCTTTTTAGTTTTTATGCGTTCATGGTCTGCCTTATCAAGCATGTGCAATTCGGGACCAGTTTTCTGAGTTGCAGGCTCTAATCCGATGGGAATACTCACTAATCCAAAGGATATCATTCCATTCCAAATTGGTTTCATAACGAGAGCAATTAGTAGTAAGAAATGTAATTTACGAAAAAACAGAATGTTTTAAGCCTTTTCATCTATCGATTACATTGAAATTTGCATATTGCTGCACTATTCCATGAAAAATTCGACTCGATGAAAGAACTTACTCCCATTGAAATCTACCCAATTATTAATATTCAGTCTATTATACTTATCCCTCTATTATGATTCTATTTTTCCTGTTTTATGGATACGTTTCAGATCAGCTTATTGCACTACTTGCTGTATTGGGGGTGTTATTTTTCGTTTATTTTGTTATACTAATTTATACCCTCAACCGAAATCAAAACAAACCTGTTCTGATCATTAGCAAAGAGGGATTATATTATAAAAATATAGGATTGATCACTTGGGAATATATTTCAGGTGTAAAAATAAATGTAAATTTCTTCAATAGACTAGAATCAAACCTTTTAACTATTTCCTTAAAGAATCAAGATCCTTTGATTATTCCTACGAACAACCTTGATCATTCGAGTGAAGAGTTAGCTAAAAAAAATAAACTGCTATAAACAAGTCTATTCAACTAAAAACCTATATAAAGGCAAAGCCCGGTAAAGGCTCTGTCAGTTCCTTTCCGGGGGATTTGCCTGTCAATAGTTTACACTATGACCTGTCGTATGAAGAAAAGTAACTTACATATGTGGACTCTGGAAACCTAAATTAGTTAGTCCTGTTTTAACCTCAGGCGCACTCATGAATAAGTTCCATAACAATTGGCTACGGTAGTTTTCAATCATGATGATTATCGGCCCCTGGTCAATTGCCAACGTTGAGGTGGCGAACCATGGATCTTTTAATGAAAATGCGTCTACAAAACCATAATCTTTCCAGATTTTATCACCTAACTTGTAATAGAAAAATTTTAATGCCCTCATCGATTCATTTGGCGTGTACGGAAAAGATGATAACGCAGCCGTAGGTGCAATTACTCCAACATCGTTATTAGGCGAACTGGCTGTATATCCGTTTGGAATGTCGCTGGCAGTTAGTCCCCAACAATCGGTACTGTATCCATAATGTCCTTGCGGATTAGCTACACAGTATTTATAATTGATTAGGCTGTGGGCTTTTGTCTGTGTTTCATAATTGGCATAGGTATCAACTAAGCTGTTAGGATTTATTCCCAAAAATGAATAATGTTCAAAAAATAGCGGTCCACCATTGGCAGATCCTAACGGAAGTACTGTTCAATAGTATGTACTACCATTTTTAATACTTCCATTATGCGCCCAGCCATTATCATACACTATTTTCGGGATCGGATAAGTTGGTGATGATGCTGCCATTACATAAGTGATCAAGGCCTCATCCCAACCTCCAATCGGTAAATTCATATCCCAATCAAACGTAGGACTCCAATGCCAGTACAGCACATTACTGTTATTCTTTCTAAACCAACTCCATTCTACCTCATTATAAATACTATTAATATCATTTCGTAAAGCGGTTTCCTGCGCATCAGTTCCGTTAAAATACTGACGAGCGGTGATTAAGCCTTGCATTAAAAAAGAGGTTTCTACCAGATCTGCACCATTATCTTTACTACTAAAAGGAATAATTGCCCCCGTATTTCCATTTAACCAGTGGGGATAAGCTCCATGAAAACGCTCGGCTTTATTTTTCAGAAAATCGACGATCTTTTGCATGCGGGCTAAACCTTGGGCTCTGGTTATAAAATTTCTGTGTACCCCAACAATCAATGCCATCACTCCAAAACCCGAACCTCCGGAAGTAACTAAATCACCTGAACTGTTTCTTTCTCGTGCTAAACCGCTTGTAGGATGTCCGAAATCATAGAAATACTTAAAAGTTTTTTCCTGAACAAGCGTTAACAACTCATCGTCGGTAATGCGCTGAAACTTATCTGTACTATCAACACCAACAGATAGTTGAATAGAAACCGGATTTAGTATTTTTCCTCCGGAGGAAGACTTCAACTCACTTTTTATGGAAAGGCTATAGTTTGTGAAAGCTGATAGATTGTTTTGTGGTTTAATTGTTAGTGTTTTATTATCGTTTTGCCATTGAAACGACAATGGGATGTTTACCCCCGATGAACCAGATAGTCCAATACCGCCCGCCGTACTATTAACATCCATAGCTTCCGTAAAGTTAACCTTAACTGTAGGTGAAGTATTTAGTCCTGTATATTTTAGGGTTCCGTTATAAACATTATTAACCGTGAACGACAAAGAAGTATCTGTTTGCTTAGGCCCAGGTACTTCATTGTTTTTACAACCTGTTGTAAAAGCAAATAAACATATATAAAAGGCTATCATCATGTACTTTAGTGTGATCATTATAGAAGATTTTACTATCATTAATTCTATATTTAACTATTTTCAGGCTTTTAAGTTATTTTTATTTTCTATGTCCAAATATGAATGATGAAGACCATTGATTCCTAATTTTTTGTTTCTACATCGCTACATCTTTATGCTATTTAAACTCATCATGAACAGATCAAAAAAAGCCTTTTTTTTCACTAAAGAACGTTTTATGGTCTTATCCTAAAAAATACAAACTCGCTACAAAAGTTTAATTCAAACCATTTCTTGAGCCAAAATGAGAGGTTGTGATGTAGTTATTTTTTTAGAGCTCCAATAGAAACTCCGTGAGATTTTTATCATGTGGCAGATTCAATTTTTTTCTTAAACGATATCTCCTGATTTCGACTCCTCTAACTGTTATATTCAACAAGGAAGCCACCTCTTTACTACTCATATTCATCCGTAAATAAGCACACAATTTAAGGTCATTGGGCACTAGTCCACAGTAATTGGTTTTAAGTTTTTTAAAGAAGTTACCATGTGCTTCATTAAAGCTGCTTTCAAATATATTCCAGTCCCGGTCGTCACTCATTCCTTCATCTATAACTTTTTGTATCTTTTTCAACTGGCTGCTTGATAGTTTTTTGCCTGATGAATCAGTGAGATTTAGTATTTCTTCTTTTATTTTTTCCAGCAATTCATTTTTGTATACAATATTCATTGCTGTATTTGCCATTTCCCGGTTTTTACTTGCAAGGTCGGCTTCAAGTTGTTCCTTGTGCATCTCGCTAATTTTTCGTTCGCTTATAATAGCTTCATACTTTATGTATTCTTCCTGCTCTTTTTCTAACTGATGCTGAATTGCAAGACGTGCACGTTCCAACTTTTTAAAATATATCCTACGGAATTGAACTACACCGGCAACAGCTAACATAAAATAGATAATCCATGCCCATATGCTTGAATACCAGGGAGGTGAAACATTGAATTTAAAAGTTGTTATTTTAGTTACCAGATTTCCGTTAATTCGAGCCCTTACCATAAATTCATAATCCCCGGAAGACAGATTAGTAAAATCCTTTTGTGTTTGCGTGCTCCACTCCGACCATTGTCCGGAATAACCTTCCAGAAAATATTGAAACTGAATTAAACTTTTTTCATAATAGGGGAGTGAAAAGGAAATCCTGATGTTATTCTTACTATATGGAAGCGTTATTTCTTTAATAGTAGCATCACCTTCAGCAATGGTTGTGATATGATCATTCGCATTATCAATCTTTCTGATTAACACTTTTGGCAGTTCCTTATACTTTGAATCTGCCGTGTTATCTTCATTGTAAAGAACAAATCCATCATCCACACTAATTAAATAAAGTGATTTATTGATCCGGTTAATATTTTCATAGTACTGCACCATTCGTCCGTTCAAGGTGCTAAACTTATTAGAATCAACAATTACCTTTCCGGATGTACTTAAATCAACAAAAGCGATTTTACCATGATTAATAAACCAGTACTGTTTTTCTTCTGCCTTAATAACTTTGTTTGAATAAGCAAATGTGCCTAACGATGTATTTAACTCTTTATAAGGTTTAAATTTGTTTGAAAAATCATCAAATAGATAAAATCCATTATCGGTAGAAAAAATAATGCGCCCTTCGAATTTAAAGAGGTTTATGTTATTAGTATGTGGTAATCCGCTATTAACATCGTAATAATTAACAGCAGTTGCCAACTTAAGATCCGGTGATAATACTGCTCTGTAAACCCCTTTATAGGCATGAGCAATCCACAACATACCTTTTTCATCTTGCTCAATGTATCGTGCGGGCTCATTAAAATTCTTCAAAAGATGAGAGAACATCCAATTACCCCTTTCATCTTTTTTATAAATAGCTACTCCTAAATAGGTCCCTTGCATTAGGTAATCAGGATGATCAACCACCTTTTTTATTACCCATCCACCGTTAATATCTGATATTTTACGAATAGTGCTATTATTTACGAGATAAGACCCTTCGTTAGTGCCACTAATTAATTGATCATCAATTAACGACAGATCCCAAACCTGTCCTTGTGAATTTGGAACAAATTTGAAATTAAACGAATGAAACTCCTTTGGGTTGGTTGGCCAATCACTGTAAAACAATCCTTGATTAGTACCTATATAGACTTTATCCTGATGAATAATGCTTGAATAAACCGTTCCGAATCTGCCCGACTTATCAAAATAATAGTATAAGGGAGAGTTTAGCTCAATCCGATCTATTCCATTATCTAATCCGGTCCATAAGTTTTGGTGCTGATCTAAGTATAAATTTAATATGGTATTATTCTGGAGACCGCTTGTTTTATTAATATGTTGTATAATATTTCCTGCATAATCAGTGATTATTAACCCATTTAAAATTGTTCCGTAAACAAGGTATTTTCCAAATAATGGTACACCATTATTTAACTGGTAGGTCTTTAAAAAATCACTAGCTATTGTATTCCATGGCCGGATTGAATTTCCATCATAAACATAAAGGCCATGTTTCGATGTACCAATCAGAAAATTATTATTATAAGGTAATACTGATAAAACTTCAGTATTTGCAAGAGACTCACTTCCTGGAATAAATTCAAGTTTTGAGTTTTTTAGTTCATATAACCCTTTACCTAAAATTTCGATAAAATAACGGCTCCCTGCTTTTAAAAGAAATAAAAAAGGCTCCTGCACATCAATCGCAGTAACTTTTCCATTTTGATAAATGTATACGCAATCGAACGACTGGAAGATTACTTTATCTTTTTCTATATAAATTTTCCAAATCTCACTCTCTAACGGATGTGCTTTCGCTATTTCCTTGTTAAGGGATGTAAATTGAAATTTGCCGTTATCAGCATAAGACCAGTAGCCAAATTCGCCATACCCTCCCGCATAAACTTTTCCTTTATTATCGGTTGCCACACTACGAACAATAACTTTATTTGGCATTTTGTATAACTGCCAGGAACGCCCATCATAACTTAATAATCCTTCTGAATTACCATAATACATCACACCATTATTATCCCTTACTACTGACCAGTTTTGATTACCAGCCATGTAAATGTTTTTGGAATAATTTTCTACAAAAGGAACTCCTACATTTTTTATGTCGGAAGCTAAACTTTGAAAGCTGCTAATGAAAAATAGGGAAAGAATAAAAGAAAGGCTGTGCTTCTTAAAAGTTACTTTAATCATTTTGGTTATAAATATGGTTGTGATTATTAATCAGGCAGAGAGTGGGAAGATCTGCTGATAAATAAATTCTTTAATTGAGGACAATCCTTAAATTCTGATTGTTCTCGGTAATCATAAAAGAATTTATTATGAAAAATGTCGGGTTCAACCTTTTCATATTAAATTAAAACTTCGCTAAGTTATTGATCTAAATCATTTTTCAAAATAAATTTTTAATGTACAAAACACAAATAGTATTATATACATCAAATGGAACACGATTCAATCGGGGGAGGCCGAAGGAACCATGCTCCATAATCATTAGAAAAACAGACTTATCACTTTTAAGTCTTACCTTATCAACTATACCTACTTCTAAATAGGATTAAATGCATACACTGGGAAAGAGTAATTATTATTTTGAGTAAAAAACGTTGTTCCGCAATTATTTGACAATGATGCTAATCCAAAAAGCATAGATGAAAAATCAATTCCTTGCACTTCAGTAGCTTTCCATGATGTGTTGGTTACACTATATCTCCAAAGAATTTTGTAGGATGATCCAGGTAGCGTATAAACCCCCTTATTGGCATTATACATACTAACAAGGTTATCATCAGCTGTTGAATTGATAGGAATGAAACCACTAACAATATGCGGAGACACTACTTTATCAGCATTATCATTGATACGATCTGCATGGTATCCGGAAGGCCCAGTGCCAGCGCCAAGTCCCCAGTTGTAGGTTGCGAGGCCAGGTGTAAATGTCCACCATTTCTTATCGGCCAACATTGAGCTATTCATATAACCCATGTACTGACTGCTTGCAGAGTATGGATTACACAAATAATAGCAGAATTGAGGAATAAAACTTGATAAAAAAGATCCCGGATAGTCGGTTAATGTTTCATTTCCCCAATAGTTTGATTTTGGTAAATTTGCTGTATTTGCAAAAAAATTATTCCATAAGGTGGTTGCATTTCCTCCTGCTCCGTTTTCTGCTTTGTAAGCTAAATGAGCAACCAGCATATATTCATTATAAACCGAAGTGGTACCAATTCCATTGCCATTTGCATCTAATGATAAATACATTTTACCTGTTGTCGGATTAGCAATTGCTTTTGACCAATTAATAGACTTATACAACGAGTCAGCAAGGTTGGCAATGGTAGTATTGGTACTGAAATATTTTTTACAGAACAAGGCTCCATCTACCATAATTGCAGCATCAATCGTGCTGTACTCTGAATTCCAGGCTTGGGCACCGGTATTCATATCCACAAAATGACGAGGAAAACCTGCTGCATTTCTATCTAAATTAAAAGTACTATCATAACCCAGTAATGTACGAAGTGTAGTGATTACCTGTTGACTGGCAGTGGTAGTCCAGCCCATCTTGTCAGCAATACATAATGATACCAACCCCACTCCAATATTTGCTACAGAAGCAGGATGATAGTCTGTCCCATTAAATAGCTTAGAATCGCGGTAAATACCTTTGGCATTTCGCTGCATTTCATAAACTCTGTATGAATTGCGAAACAAATCCTTAAGAATGGAAGCAGAAGTAGCCTGAGTTTCCTTTTCGGCACTTGAAGTTCCTTCAGCTTTATCAACTGAAGGAGCATCTTTTTTACAAGAAAAAAATCCTGTAAATAAGAACACTACCACAAATAGTTTAAAAGTGTTAACTAACTTTTTCATAATAAATTGGTTGAATATTTAGTAATTATTGTTGTGTTGGAATCCATGAACGCCCGTCTAAGTTCCACGAGGGAGAGATAGGAACACCTAACCATGTTAATGCAGAGTAAGCATAATCAACCATATAAGGCACAATATGCGCTACATAACATTTTAAAGATGAATTGGTATTGGTTCTGTTGATAGTGCCCGAAAGGGTCATGTTTCGGGCAAAGGGACTACTATCAATCATTGTTTTGTTCGCATCATTCAACCCTTTCCAGTAACCAATTAAATTACTGTATTTAGGATGGCTGGTGGTTACAAATGAACAAGAGTTATTTATAATTGTGGATGAATCAAGTGCATAGTTCCAAACACGAACCTCTGAAATCTGACCGTTTACATAATTAGAATAGGCTTTGGTTCCGTCCTGACCGATTACCAAAGGTAGGCCTGAATTAATATCCTGTACGTTAGCTATAGAAGTTTCTCCAAGATACATTCCATCCTGGTAGGCTTTCATCGTTCCATTTCTGGTAAAAGTAACTGCAATATGGTGCCAGTTACCATCGTTAATCGGATAACCTCCCTCAAAATCTGCACGGTTAGATCCGTCACCGATATTCACTTTCCATGAATTTCCTTTGGCAGCAATGACAAAACCCTTATTATTGCCCGAAGCCCAGTTTTTATTCGATACAATAGACGGATCTCCACTAAATGACGTTGTTTTTATGCGGCATTCAATTGTAAAATTCTGACTGGTACCAAAATTATAGGCAGCATTTGAAACAGCAGCGTAAACTTTCTTCGAATTATAATTTACGATGTTTGCATTGATCGTTGATTGCGAAACAAGTGTTTTTGCTTCTATCTTATTGGCGGCAAAGTTTTTATTGTGATAGATGGAGAAAATATTTCTGTCTTCATAATTAACCCCTGTGTGGTTGGTATCCGAACCTCCATGATCCGGAGATACAATGATTAACCAATCTTCATTGGCATAATTCGGACGGTTGCGTAAAGCAGTTAAAATTTCACCTACGTAAATGTCTGTTTGATTGATGGCACTCACATATTGCGAAACGGTAGAACTAAACCCATAGGTATGTCCTGCGTGATCCACATCGTCAAAATGCACAAATAAAATATCCGGATTATCGGTGTTTAAGGTGCTTACCACATTATTTTTCACTGCTAAATCTGTGGAAAAGGTTCTTTCCACATCGATATTTTCCATGATGTAATCATTAATCGGACCCCAATGAACGATTGACATGGTTCTTAATGACGAATTATAACTTTCGGCACGTTTTAAGAAGTTAGGATAGGTTACAAAGTCGTGCGGAATGGTAAAATCATTACCGGTAATACCGTGCTTCAGGTGATTTACCCCCGTTAAAAGCGTAGACCAGCCATTGCCGCTCCACGATGGAGATAAGGTTAATGCATCCAAACTATAAACGGCATTGGTTAAAAGACTGTGCAGGTTAGGTGTATTGGCAGACATCATTACATCCTGTCTGCATCCATCAATACCGATAACCAATACCTTTTTAGTACCAGTACCGGCTTCGGTTTTCAAATTAGCATCAGAATCACCACTAACTAATTGTGATTTCTCGCACGAAACAAAGAGTATGCTCGCACTCAACATACCCAAGAAAGCGGTATGGATTTTTAAGTTGAATGATTTCATAATAACAATTGGTTGTTTAGTGCTGCTAAATTATGACCTCAATAATACAGTACAAGTAAACTTACCTGCACAATACTACTACACATTTCTTTTTTCATACACCAAAACATCAAATACCGGCATATAGGGAGTGCTTTACTATGATATTATACCTTTTGAACTTTATCATAAATTGTATACAATAAACAAGTAGAGTGGAGATGATGTAGTTTGCGTATAACAATAGTAAGGTGTGGTTGATGTAAAGCAACTATCATTGAATGGATCTATGAGGATGATTTAATTAGCTTTATCCAAAACAACCGGTTTGGAGGTCTTATCGGATCAAGCGGAAAAGCCGAGGGACAAAAGGAAATAATTTCATCATTAAAGAGAGAACTTTGGAGAAGTCTAGCCTTAATAGAAATAAAAGATTAGAAAAGTTAACTCCGGATGGAGTGAAACTTAAAGAGCATTAGTTTCGCCCCATCAGGGGCTCGGTATTAGATTGATGTATACCTATTAAGGTTATTCTCCTCCGGTAATTTAAATTATTTAAGAGTCATAAATTTTGAGTATACAATTCTATTCCTCCAACTTTTCGGGTTGATCTGTCTATCGGGTAATGTCGTATGCTTGCACTCCCATTAAATTGATACCAAATAAAAGAGACTATCTTTTAAAGATAGTCTCTCCCACTAAACAACTCTTGGTTTACTTATTTTAAAGGTTAATAATTATTATTGTTGTGTTGGAATCCATGAACGCCCATCTAAGTTCCACGAGGGAGAGATAGGAACACCTAACCATGTTAATGCAGAATATGCATAATCAACCATATAAGGTACAATATGCGCTACATAACATTTTAAAGATGAATTGGTATTGGTTCTGTTGATAGTGCCCGAAAGGGTCATAGTCCGAGCAAATGGACTACTGTCAATCATTGTTTTGTTCACATCATTCAACCCTTTCCAGTAACCAATTAAATTACTGTAGTTAGGGTGACTGGCGGTTACAAATGAACAAGAGTTATTTATCACAGTAGCTGAATCAAGTGCATAGTTCCAAACACGAACCTCTGAAATCTGACCGTTTACATAATCAGAATAGGCTTTGGTTCCGTCCTGACCGATTACCAAAGGCAAGCCTGAAGTAATGTCCTGTACGTTAGCTATAGAAGTTTCTCCAAGATACATTCCATCCTGGTAGGCTTTCATCGTTCCATTTCTGGTAAAAGTAACTGCAATATGATGCCAGTTACCGTCGGTAATCGGATAACCTCCCTCAAAATCTGCACGGTTAGATCCGTCGCCGATATTCACTTTCCATGAATCTCCTTTTGCAGCAATGACAAAACCCTTATTATTGCCTGAAGCCCAGTCTTTATTGGAAACAATAGACGGATCTCCACTAAATGATGTTGTTTTTATGCGGCATTCAATTGTAAAATCCTGACTGGTGCCAAAATTATAGGCAGTATTTGAAACTGCAGCGTAAACTCTCTTCGAATTATAATTTACGATGTTTGCATTGATCGTTGATTGCGAAACAAGTGTTTTTGCTTCTATCTTATTGGCGGCAAAGTTTTTATTGTGATAGATGGAGAAAATATTTCTGTCTTCATAATTAACCCCTGAGTGGTTGGTATCCGAACCTCCATGATCCGGAGATACAATGATTAACCAATCTTCATTGGCATAATTCGGACGGTTGCGTAAAGCAGTTAAAATTTCACCTACATAAATGTCTGTTTGATTGATGGCACTCACATATTGCGAAACGGTAGAACTAAACCCATAGGTATGTCCGGCGTGATCCACATCATCAAAATGCACAAATAAAATATCCGGATTATCGGTGTTTAAGGTATTTACCACGTCATTTTTCACTGCTAAATCTGTGGAAAAGGTTCTTTCCACATCGATGTTTTCCATGATATAATCATTAATCGGACCCCAATGAACGATTGACATGGTTCTTAATGACGAATCATAAGTTTCTGCACGTTTTAAGAAGTTAGGATAGGTTACAAAGTCGTGCGGAATGGTAAAATCATTACCGGTAATACCGTGCTTCAGGTGATTTACCCCCGTTAAAAGCGTAGACCAGCCATTGCCGCTCCACGACGGAGATAACGTTAACGCATCCAAACTATAAACGGCATTGGTTAAAAGACTGTGCAGGTTAGGTGTATTGGAAGACATCATTACATCCTGTCTACATCCATCAATACCGATAACTAATACCTTTTTAGTACCAGTACCTGCTTCGGTTTTTAAATTAGTATCAGAATCACCACTAACTAATTGTGATTTTTCACACGAAACAAATAATATGCTCGCACTTAACATACCCAGGAAAGCGGTACGGATTTTTAAGTTTAAAGGTTTCATAATTTAGTAATATATTGGTTGTTTAGTGCCGCTAAATTATATGCTCAATAATACAGTGTCATTAAATTATGACTGCACAACAATACTACACTTTGTATTTTTTTCTCAAAAAAAGGCCTAATCGATCTGAAATATGTTGTTTTGGGTTTAATTAAATTATATAATAAACTACAATTGAGAGGAGATGATGTAGCTGAAGAAGATGGTAACTACAACGGATTAATCAATTTATTTGAGCAGGTTACTATCGGGAGCTCCTCCAAGTATAAAAATCCTGATTGTATTGAAATTATATTACCGATGGAGATAGAATCCTAATCATTTGAGTATTATGATTCAATTAATGATTTTATGTTATTCATAACTCTACACCTGATTTAAATAGCAGAGAGCAATCATACTGCATATTCAGGTATTTCCTTTGGGTTTAAACCGGTTTTATCTTTATTACCATGTATAAGAGAGGAGTATGCAGAAGGAAAATTTACATTGTTAGGTTCAAAAGTTACTATCACCCTTATTTCTTAATGGGCTTTTAATGTTAGGTTATTTCTTGCTTCTGGTAACAATAATCAACCAGTCTTCATTAGTATAATCAGGACGATTATGGAGTGCTGTTAAAATTTCACCCACATATCCATCCACCTTACTAAGTGCCGACATATAATGAGGGTTCCCAGGTCCAAATCCAGTAGAATGCCCAGCATGATCTACATCATCAAAATAAGCAAAAAGAATATCCGGGTTATCTTTTACCAAAGCGTTTACTGCTTCATTTTTCACATCAACATCGTTTGTTGGCGATTTTTCAATATCCACACCATCAAGTACAATGTTATTAATTGCATCCCAATGTGCAATTGAAATAGTTCTTAATGATGAATTTTGTGCTTCAGCATTTTTTATGAAATTGGAATAATCAAAATAGTAGGTATCTGAATAATGGTTATTATATTTTAGATTAATAAGGTCGTTTAACAATGTTGACCATTCTTTACTGTTAAATGTTGGAGCAGAAGTAAATGCATTGAGATTGTAAAAGTTGTTAGTCATCAGGCTTATAATATTAGGATTATTGCCTGCATTTAAAGCATCCAGGTGGCATCCGTCAATGCCTATAATAAGCACTTTGGTACCGGAACTTATTGACTTAATAATAGATTGTGACCCTGGAAGAGCAAGCTCGTTTCCATTATTAAACTTTGCTTCACACGTTAAGCTTATTATACCTGCACTTAGCAATCCCGTTAATGTGGTATGGATATTAAAACGTTTCATCTACTAATAAATTTAGATAACATAATAAACCTAAATTTAGGTGTGCTATAAATGAAGAAAAAGTCAGGTTAACTGCACAATAATACTACACATTACCTTTCATTCGCTAAAAGGTGATAAAATGAAGTTTTCATAACAGAAACAATACTATTTTTCTTCATTATAAAGTCAATACAATAAATAAATGGAGAGGTAATGATGTGTTTTTAGCCTTTGGTAGCATTATCTATTGTTTAATATAATATTCTTTGAAGTATTTTGATCATCAATCAAATACCTCTATTTTAAGTTTCACATTTTCACCTCTGTTATACAATGATTGGTATAGTAGTCGAACTTATAATTTCATGGTTAATACTCTGGATCTACGAGCGGAAAAATCTATCAATACTCGGGTTAATGCCTACAAAATCACGACTTAAGGATTTAGCTTTTGGTATTTTGATGGCAGCAGGTATTGGCATTACCTATCATTTACTAAGGGCATATACCTTAAATAACAGTTGGCGATTAAATGTTGAATATACTTTTCTTCAATTCCTAACAGCATTATGGTGGGTTTTCAAATCTGTTTTGTTCGAAGAATTGATTTTCAGAGGTGCATTACTTTATATAGCTATTAAGAAAATAGGCATTCACAAAGCTTGTTTATTATCTGCTGCTTGTTTTGGAGTTTATCATTGGTTTACCATGGGGGCGTTTGGTAATCCTTTTCAACTAATCATTGTATTTATAATGACAGGCATAGCCGGGCTGGCCTTTGCTTATGCATTTGCAAAAACCAAGTCATTGTATCTTCCTTTTGCGCTGCATTTCGGATGGAATGTGATAACAATCGTAATTTTTTCAAACGGACCGTTGGGTTTACAGCTTTTCATTTATGAAAACCTGCATTCAACTCATGGAACTCTTTCATCAATAATTTTCCTCTTCCAGATTTTCGCCTTACCTATTGGGTTGTATTTCTATTTAGGAAAAAAACAAATGAACTAGTTTATCAAAACACTTATCGATCTCTTCAACATTCTTTAAAATTTAGACAAATAATTTTAAAACTATTACCTAAACTATCTACCCAATTTCTCTTTTTAAACTTAAGTAGAGTTTAATTTTTTGAAATAAAACACATCTAATTATTTATAATTTTCAATTTTATATTCATTTTATTATAAAGTACATCAACAAAAAAGTAATATTTTAACTATTCAACAATAAATTCACGCTAAAAATAAAAAACAGATCAGTTTACACCCACATCCAAAAAACCACACTAAAGTCTACAAAAGGCCAATTTTCATCGAAAAAATTATCGCAAAAACAGTATTTATTCATTTTTTTATCAAAAAATTCAAAAAATATCTAAAAATTTCTTGCAAAAACCATTTCATAAACTATTTTTGTCTTAGAAAACCACAAAATTTAACTTCAAAAATTAAAAAGGATGTCGCTACTTCGTTTCAAAGCTTTAGAAGCTGCAATGAGCAGACCAACGGTTAAGGTAACTCCACCTTCAACCAAAATCTCAGATTTTTACGGTTCAAATGTTTTTGATAAGAATAAAATGAAAGAATTCCTTTCAAAAGAAGCTTATCAAAGTGTAATGAGTTCTATTGAATTGGGTATTCCGGTTGACAGAACTATGGCAGAGCAAATTGCTGCAGGATTAAAATCATGGTCGATGGGTAAAGGTGTTACTCACTATACTCACTGGTTCCAGCCTTTAACCGGTACAACTGCCGAAAAACACGATTCATTCTTTGAGCCTACGTCTGATGGTAAAGCTATCGAAAAATTTAGCGGCGATGCGTTAGTTCAACAAGAACCTGATGCATCATCATTCCCTAACGGTGGTATCCGTTCAACTTTTGAAGCGCGCGGTTATACTGCATGGGATCCTTCTTCTCCTGCATTCATTATGTCTAGCGGTTCTGGTTTAACTTTATGTATCCCAACCGTTTTTGTATCTTATACAGGTGAGGCGCTTGACTTTAAAGCCCCTTTATTAAAAGCACTAAACTCATTAGATAAAGCAGCTACTGCTGTTTGTCAGTATTTCGACAAAGCGGTAACTAAGGTTAACGCATCATTAGGTATTGAGCAAGAGTATTTTGTGGTTGATGAAGATCTGTTCTTTGCGCGTCCTGACTTAGTTGCTACCGGTCGTACTTTATTTGGGCACGAGTCTGCTCGTAACCAACAGCTAGAAGACCATTATTTCGGTTCAATCCCTGAGCGTGTTTACGCGTTTATGTTAGATTTCGAAACTGAAGCTTTGAAATTAGGTATTCCTTTAAAAACTCGTCACAACGAGGTTGCTCCAGGCCAGTTTGAGTGTGCTCCTATTTATGAAGAAATCAACTTAGCGATTGACCACAACCAGTTGTTGATGGATTTGATGGATAAAGTTGCTCGTCGTCATAAATTAAAAGTTTTATTACACGAAAAACCATTTGCAGGTGTTAACGGTTCAGGTAAGCACAATAACTGGTCGTTAATTACCAATACCGGTAAAAATTTATTGGCGCCGGGTAAAACTCCTAAAAACAACTTAATGTTCTTAACATTCTTTGTTAATACCGTTAAAGCTGTTTATAACCACGCAGATTTATTACGTTCATCAATTGCTTCTGTAAACAACGATCACCGTTTAGGTGCTAATGAAGCTCCTCCTGCAATTATCTCTATCTTCTTAGGTGAGCAATTAAATGAGGTATTAGATGAAATCGAATCATCACACGTTGTTAACCGTAAGAAAAAAGATCTTTCAGGTGCTTTAGGTTTAAATATCCCTAAAATTCCTCAAATCTTATTGGATAACACTGACCGTAACCGTACTTCTCCATTCGCATTTACAGGTAACAAATTTGAGTTCCGCGCGGTAGGTTCGTCTGCAAACTCTGCAGCACCGATGACTGTATTAAATGCAATCGTTGCTGAGCAATTAACCATCTTTAAACAAGATGTAGATAAATTGGTTAAAAAGGGCGAGAAAAAAGATGTTGCGATCATGAAGATCATTCGCCAGTACATCAAAGAATCTAAAAACATTCGTTTTGAAGGTAATGGTTACAGCGATGAATGGGCACAAGAAGCAGCTGTACGTGGTTTATCGAATATCAAAACTACTCCTAAAGCGTTAGACGTATTAACTGCTGAAAAAACAGTTGAATTATACGAAAAACAACATATTTTCTCTGAGCGTGAGTTACATGCGCGTCATGAAATTTTCTTAGAAAACTATACGAAGAAAATTCAGATCGAAGCACGTATCATGGGCGACTTAGTTACCAGCCAGATCATTCCTGCAGCGTTAAATTATCAAACTAAATTGATCGAAAACGTTAGAGGTTTGAAAGACTTAGGTATGAATGGTGCTCTTTCTCAAAGTCAATTAGAGATCATTACGGAAATCTCTGAGCGCGTATCAACAATTAAGAAAGCTGTTTACGAGATGATTGAAGAACGTAAAAAAGCTAACATTTTAACTGATGCTCGTGAAATGGCTATCGCGTATGATGAAAAAGTAAAATCTTACTTCGAAACTATCCGTTACCACGTTGATAAATTAGAGTTAATTATTGATGATGCTCAATGGCCATTACCTAAATTCCGTGAGTTATTATTTATCAAATAATTAGCTAAAAAGACAAGGCGATATTCCAAAGAAATGGCCTCCGGAATCCGGAGGCCATTCTTTATTTAAAACGGGATAAAACGTCTGCCCTGCTGATATCGCATCAACAGGTAAGCTTATTTCTTGCTTTTTTCTTGCCTGCCGACCATTTCATTAATCCAAATAGGTGCAAAAGGAGATGTACATCCCTTTGAAACAGGGTAATCCCGATAAACACCTAACCGTTCTCCAATTTCTATTGCCCGCTTGCGATGTTCTGGGAAATTAATCCCAATAGTTGCCAGCGTCGAGTTCATTGTCCATTGTACTTCAGGTGCTGCAAGTGGCATTTCTTTTTCAATACGATCTAATAATGAAGAAAGGTCAAGCCCATCCGGATTTCTTGCCACCCGCCCACTGGTAAGACTCCAACCGGCACGTGCAGCCATTATATCATCTGTCGACATCCATTTTTGTCGTAACGTCTCCTTATCAGGATAATTTTTAATTACATAAGAATATAACCAATCTGCAACCTGCGAAAATCTTTCAGACTTTACCATTTGCTCAATAACATCATTGGTCAGATCGGTTGGTTTGATAATAAGTGTTGCCAATAATCTTGCTTCAATATTTCCGGTATCCCAAAGTGCTAAAGCTAATGGATGGTTGATTTTAATTTTATTGGCCAATGTTCTGATGTCTCCCATCTTCACCCCAAACTGATTATCTCCGGCACCATATTTAACATTGTGAGCACGCACCTTTTCATTACTTAGTGCTTCAAGCTGGGAAAGGATTTCTTTAACGGTCATATCTTAGCGTATTTTCTATCGAATTTTATAGATAAAAGTAGTAATCATGACTATAAAATGTATAAAACGTATTGAAAAAAGAAAGCCTCCGGGATTCCGGAGGCATTTCTATATTGACACGATTGCTGTTTTTAGAAATTGTATTTAACACCAACGCTAATTCCCAATCCGCCAATGTTGATATATGATTTATTATCATCCATTGGTTTATTATTATCAAAGCTTGTTTTATTGGTGATATGGTTATTAGATGTTGGACCTAATTCTGTCTGATAGTTAGTATAACGCTCTGCAGTTTTTAAGTCACTCAGCCCTTTTGTTTGAATCACTGTACCATTTGCAGCCAATTTGGTTACCTGCGAATACTCAGTAATTTCTTTGTCTTTACTACCCACCGGAATGTTACGGTATTCAGCTTCTGCATAAATACCAAACTTAGGCATAATAGCATAGTTGAAACCTAAAGCACCTTGGAAACCAACGGTTGGTTTAGGGTTGATTTTTTCAGTTCTAGTAACTTCAGTTCTAATATCCTGTAGATAGAGAGGGCTTGTTGGATCTAAAATCTTGCCTGGTTTAACCCCGCTTGATTCAATCATTAATCTACCCCAAACCGGAACTACAAAGCCAAAACGAGTGTATGGTTTAAATTTCCCTTCAATAGGAAGCGCGAATACCAAGCTCGGAGCAATAGTTAATGCCTGTACATAACCATTTGATGTGCGTGAGGCTATAACATTACCCCCAGCAGAAACCTGATCTGCAGACATTAAGTTTTTAATGCTTTTAAAGTAGTTCACATCGACCTCAATACCGAAGGTCTTATTAAACATATAACCACCTGAAATACCACCGCGAACTCCTTCCCCAAAAGAGCCCGTTAGGTTTTTCATATAGGTTGTATCACGAGCGCCTGTTGCTGGATTAACTAAATTACCTTTTGTTGAATATGGTTGGTACTCTCCTACATTTGGATACTCACCAGGGGTAATACTAAAGAAATAACTTGCCCCGCCTTTAATATACCAACCTCTACCCTCTTTAGGTACTACATCTCCGTTTTGTGCATAAGCCCCTGTACACATGGCTCCCAGTAACAGGGTCGATAGTAAAATTTTCTTCATTCCTAAATTGATTTGATTTGCTTTAAAATACTAATAATAAATGGCTTATTATTAATCAAAGTCCCTAAATTCCTGTTTTAGCTATATATTACAAAACTTTTACAATGCAATGCATGCATAATACATTGAGGTTCAAAGAATAAAAATTAATGAATGAACGATCAGTCATATTTTGAGTTTAAGGAATTCAAAAATCCACATTTAGCTAAATGAAATCACTCTTGATCAAAAAATTCTATCTTTGTGCATGCAAACAGATGCCCGCTATAACTTAAGAGGTGTATCAGCTTCAAAGGAAGATGTTCACGCCGCTATTCAAAATATTGACAAAGGAATTTTCCCAAAAGCTTTCTGTAAAATTATCCCTGATATGCTCGGGGGTGACGACGAATACTGCAACATTATGCATGCTGATGGAGCAGGGACAAAATCTTCATTGGCTTATGTTTACTGGAAAGAAACGGGAGACATTAGTGTGTGGAAAGGTATTGCACAGGATGCTATTATCATGAATCTTGACGACCTTCTTTGTGTTGGTGCAGTGGATAATATTCTATTATCTTCTACTATTGGAAGAAATAAAAACCTTATTCCAGGTGAAGTTATTGCTGCAATCATTAACGGAACAGAAGAAATTTTGGCTGAATTACGTGAGCACGGCATCAGTATTTATTCTACAGGAGGTGAAACTGCCGATGTTGGGGATTTAGTAAGGACAATCATTGTGGATTCAACGGTTACTTGCCGTATGAAGCGTGAAGATGTGATTTCAAATGATCGCATTACAGCAGGTGATGTTATTGTAGGTCTGGCTTCTTACGGTAAAACCACTTACGAAACTGAGTATAATGGCGGTATGGGTAGTAATGGTTTAACATCTGCCCGTCATGATGTTTTTAATAAAGCCATTGCCGAAAAATTCCCTGAAAGCTATGATCACGCTGTTCCTTTTGATTTAGTATTCTCAGGGCAAAAAAATCTGACGGATAAAGTTGAGGTTGAGGGTTTCGATAAAATTGATGCGGGTAAATTGGTGTTATCACCAACTCGTACCTATGCTCCGGTAATCAAACGCATTTTAGAAAAGTATCGCAAACAAATCAACGGCATGGTGCATTGCAGCGGTGGTGCACAAACTAAAGTATTGCACTTTATCGATAATGTACATGTAATTAAAGATAACTTATTCCCTGTTCCTCCTTTGTTCAAATTAATCCACGAGCAGTCTGGTACTGATTGGAAAGAAATGTACAAAGTATTTAACATGGGTCATCGTATGGAATTATACGTTCCAGAAGAAATCGCAGCCGATATTATTGCCATTAGTAAAGAATTCAATATTGATGCTCAAATTGTAGGACGAGTTGAGTCCTCAGAAAGTAAAAAAGTCACCATTCGCTCAGAATTTGGCGAGTTTATTTATGAGTAATTAATTGCGGGTTTCGAGTTACTGATTACGAGTTGCGGGTTACGAGTTACGGATTATGGGTTACGGGTTGTGAGTTATGGGATAGAGTACTCGGAATAATATTTGTTAATTATCAAATTAGGATAAAAAGGGGTTACAAGACAAATTCTTGTAACCCCTACTTTTTTATCCTTCATCCAGAACTCGAAACTCAAAACTCGTAACCCGTAACACGCAACCCGAAACCCGAAACCCATAATTATCAAAACCGATATCCCAGGTAAAAATTCATAACTGAATTGCGCGTTGAGAAATTTGGTAATAAAATGGGAACACCCTCCTCATTTTGTGTGTTATTACTTTTGACAATATCACTCAATCCCATATAATACTTTAACCCCATAATAAAGCCATCAGCAATCGCTTTGGGAGTAAACTCAATACCTGCATTAAGTCCGTAATCAAATCGGTTAAAATGCTGTGTAATGGTCGATTGATAATCGGTATTTCCGCAGCCACAGTTGGCTTTAATTAACATGCCCATTTGTATCCCTGCAAAAAAGCTTCCCCATGGAACTGGTTTAAAATTAGCCGCAGGACTTAAATATGCATAGCTACTAATTAGATAACCAGCTTTTGTTCCATTTTCATTATATCCATAACCCTGTCGTGAAAATACCAGATCCCCTCTTAAGCCAAGTTGTTCCCAATTTTGCCAAAGTGCAGACGCCCCAAACGAATATCCCGAATAATTCTCAATTGTATAGTTATCCTGACTATTGGTAATTCGAGATAGATTATACCCTCCCATTATTCCTATTTTTACAGGAGCAGCCTTTTTATACATATAATTTTGTGCATACAGCATTACAGGACATAATGCTAAAAGTAGAGTAAGTTTAAGCGTTTTCATGATAAGAGAGCTAAAATTAATATGAACAAATAAGTAAGATTGTATACTATTTTATTGAATATAAGTTAAGAAATTTTCGTTAATTCTTGAAGTTTAGTCAATAAAAAAGGCCTCAATTTTGAGGCCTTTTTTTAATTTCTTTTTAAGAAATTATTTAACAATTTTCATTTCTTTTACAATGTGCGGAGCATTACCTAATTTATCCACACACCATAACACGTAACGAATGTCTGCACAAATGGTACGCTTATATTTTTGGTCAAAAACAATATCTCCAGACATAGCTTCCCAGTTACCATCAAATGCTAAACCAATAAGTTCTCCGTTGCCGTTTAACACCGGACTTCCTGAGTTACCACCGGTAATATCATTATTACTGATAAAGCCTACAATTAATTGTCCTTTTTCGTTGGCATACTGTCCAAAATCTTTTTTCTTATACAGCTCTAAATAATTAGCTGGTAAATCAAACTCCGAATCTTTAGGAACATATTTTTCAATTACTCCGTCGATTGTAGTTTCATAATCGTATTTAACAGCGTCCTTTGGTGCATAAGCCTTAATGTTACCATAAGTTAAACGCATAGTAGAATTGGCGTCAGGGTACATTAATTTACCTGGGTTCATCTCCATTATGCCTTTAACATACTTCTGACCCAAAGCACCATTAGTAGCATTAAATGCATCCACATTTTTCATAAATTTCTCACGGTAGTTCGAAATAAATGCAGTTACATATTGATATGCAGGATCATTTTGTAATTTACCTAATTCTGGAGCAGCCAAAAATGCTTCTGTTTTAGCTTTAGAAGCAAACATAGAATTTGCATACACATCATCACTGTATTTTTTGAATGCAGCTTCAGGATCGTCGGCGCCGTATTTAGCTAAAATTTCACCAATTAAAGCCGGATGCTGATCTTTAGGAATATCATTATAGAATGCCAATAAGGTTCCTGCTAAAATCTTTTTATCTGAAGGTAAATTGAATGATTTAAAGAATTCTTCTGCATGCTCTTTCATTGGCGCAACAGCATCTACTTTCCCTGCTTTTAAGCCTGCTTCAACTGGCATAAATGAGCGTGCAAATGAAACTGCGGTAGCTCCAAAAATACCTTGCGATAAATAAATCGGATATAATGCGTATGGAGTATAAGCGTCATATGCTTTTCCATAATCAGCTAAAATAGATGAATACTCAGGCTTACTTGCTGACCACGACTGGAACTTAGCTTCTTCACCTTTTTTATAGTCATAAACTTTTAAGTGTTTCAACTGCTCTGTTTGACCAATAAAGTACTTCCAGTAGTTGGCAATGTTTGCATACTCAGATGATAATAATAAACGTACGCTGTCGCTTTTCTCCATCTGCTCTTTCCATGATTTCAAACGGATATCACGAAGTTTAACAATTGCAGGATTTACTTTTTCTACTGCCAATTTAATCCCATAAGAGTTTTCATAACGGTTAGTACGTCCCGGATAACCGAATACCATACTAAAGTCACCTTCCTTAACACCTTTTAAAGAAACTGCTAATGAACGTTTAGGAGTAAATGGAACATTATCTTTGGCATAAGCAGCTGGCTTATTGTCTTTACCAGCGTAAATACGGAACATAGAGAAATCGCCGGTATGACGTGGCCAGATCCAGTTATCGGTGTCGCCACCATATTTACCTACTGATTGAGGAGGAGTTCCAACCAAACGAATATCTGAATATTTCTCCGTTACAAAAACGAAGTATTGGTTGCCTTTAAACATATCACGAACAAATGCTTCGTAACCTGTTCCTGATGTAGCTTTAGCAACAATCTCTTTACTTATTTCAGCATATTTAGCCGCTTTTTCAGCGCCTTCCAGGCCTTTTGTTGCAGCATTTACCTGAGCAGTTACATCTTCCATACGAACCAGGATAGATACAAATAACCCTTCAGCAGGTTTTTCTTCAGCTGTATTTTTTGCCCAGAAACCATTATCAAGAATATTATCCTGTGGAGTACTTTTTGAGGCAATTACATCGTATCCGCAGTGGTGATTGGTTAATACTAATCCTTTTTCTGATACGATTTCACCAGTACAAAAACCACCAAACCAAACGATAGCATCTTTTAAGCTACCTTTGTTAATATCATAGATATCTTGTGGCGTTAATTTGAAACCCTGACGTTTCATCTGATCATAATTCTTATTGATCAGCATTGGAAGCCACATTCCTTCATCAGCCTTAACCGCATTCGTAAACCCGATAATGGCTAAAGCAATAAGTAAAACTTTTTTAAACTTCATATAAAGATTAATTTCTAAAGGTGAAAATTAAGAGAATAAAAAATGTTGATTGAACTTATGATTAAATTGTTACATTAATTGAATACAATATTTTGATTTTGCTATAAAACAAAAAAGCTGCCTCGATTTTTCGGGCAGCTTACTTTAAATTATCTTTATAAGTATTTAATAGTCTTCGGGTAATTTAATGTGCTTTTTCATGTATTCATCTACAGATAAAGGACCTGATCCGTATACAAAGAAGAATATCAATAAACACAAAACAATAATGGACAACCAAAGCTCAGAGTTTAATGCATCAAAGCCTTGAGCCATATTGACAAAAAAAACAGCTCCGAATAAAACCGGTAACTGAAAAGCAATGGCAACACGTGTTAATAACCCGCAAGCGATTAAAATACCACCTACCAGGTGTGCAAATGCTATATAGTGAACAATAAACACGGGAACATAATGAAACCGCGTACTCATTAGCTCTTGCAATGGTTGTATATTACCTACAAAAGTTACACCTTTTACAAAAATGAATATACCTAATACAATTCTGATTACATCGAGCCAAACGGTATGATGGGTATCACCCCAATGCTCAGCTTTTTGAACTATGTTCATGTTTACCTCCGTTTTTTGTTATGAGAAATTAACACTAATAATCTACATTTCAAAGTATTACAATAAATATTCCAGTTTAGCTATTGGCTGTTAGCCTTTAGCGGTTAGCTATTAGTCTTAAGTCCAAAGTCCAGAGTCTTAAGTCTTGTGTTTAGCTTGTACTAAATGACTGATAGCTTTAGGCAAAACGACTGGTTGCTTTTGCCACTTAACATAATTCCAGACTCTGGACTATGAACTAACAGCTAAAAGCTAATAGTTAATTAAACGTATACCTGAACCCTAGCTGCATTCTCCACCGTGAATCTGTGAAAGTGTTATTACTAAAGGTTGAAGTTCCTGCAAGCCTAGAGGGAAAGGTGAACCTTGGTTGGCCGTTAGGTCCGCTAAAGTCACGCAAAACTACTGGTGTAGCGGTATTAATTATTTTGGTTACACCCCAATCGCGACTAATCAGGTTTCCGATATTGATGATATCCAGTGTAAATTCAAAACGACTTTTGGGAGCTTCCCATTCAGTAAAAATCTGCTGAGTGAAGCGCAAATCAAAACGATTGGCCCATGGATATTTACCTCCATTACGTTCTGCATACTGACCTCTCCTACTGTTTAAATATTCATCTTGCGTAATGTATGCATTTAGTTGATCCCAAATTTGCTCTGGAGTTCTGGTGTCTGTGGCATTTTCGGTTATCAAAATTATATCATTTTGATCGCGTGGAATGAACATAAGGTCATTACTTCCAGTACTTCCATCTCTGTTCACATTACCTGAATAAGCATAGGAAATCCGGGTATTATTGAACTGATCGGCATAAGCTGCACCTTCGTAAATCAATGAAAGTGTTGTCGGAGCAATTTTAAATATCTTGAAGTTATAGCTTAATGATCCTACCACTTTATGTTCAAGCATAAAACTGGTATAGGATAAAACCGGGTTATTAGGATCGTTGACCACTTGGTTACCATTATAGGCCGAAGCTGCCTGTGATCCTGGACTAGAGGTTACATCTTTTGCCTGTGAATAAGTATAGGCCAGCATAAAGTCGAGTCCAAATTTAAAAGTTCTTTGAAGTTGGACACTTAATGCATAAGACCAGCCTTCTGAAGTATTATCCAATACAATCGCATTGGTAATCTGTGCATTAATCCTATTGGCATTTCCTCCGGGAAACTGATCCCGATTATCTACACCTGCAAGTTTTCCTGTCGCGTTTACAAGATTGGCATCACGATGATAAACTGCATTAATGTCTTTTGTATAAATTCCTTCAAGGGTTAACACAAGATCCTTGGGTAATCGAATATCTGCTGCCAAATTAGAACGCCAAACTTGCGGCATTTTTAAGTCTGGACTATTTACATTGATTGCAAATGTTGATGGTGTAGACGGATTTGCCGGAATATAAGCTGTAACGTCCGGGTTGAAAGGACGATTAGCCGGGTTATTCGAAAATTCTTGTCCGAACAACAAACCATTATTTCCAGCCTGATTTACGGCCCATACAAAAGGA
The DNA here is from genome assembly GCF_000242635.2 of Solitalea canadensis DSM 3403. Taxonomy (NCBI): domain Bacteria; kingdom Pseudomonadati; phylum Bacteroidota; class Sphingobacteriia; order Sphingobacteriales; family Sphingobacteriaceae; genus Solitalea; species Solitalea canadensis. The sequence goes on along the minus strand of NC_017770.1, from coordinate 1,571,367 downwards.
ATTTTTCCGGTAAAAATACCCGTTCCTCCCCTTACTTGCAGTGATTGATCTTCCCTTACATCCCAATTAAATCCTACCCGTGGCGACCATAACACTTGGGTTTTAGGCAAGGTCGAAGTATTTAATTTTTCTCCGTTTCTAAATGTTAGTTCAGTTACTACATTATTTGAGGGTAGATCAGTTGGATAAAACGGAATATCAACCCTGATGCCATAAGTTAGCTTAAAGTTGTTTTTGATCTGAAATTCATCTTGTGCGTAAAAAGACAAATTAACTGATTTTAAGTCGGCTGTTGGTGTAGGATTCCCTGCAACTGCTGAATAAGTTAATTGATATAATAGGGGATTTCCACCTGTTCCGTTCATGGCATTTACAAAATCAGTCATATTTGCATACCTAAACTGACCATAGAAAAACTGGGCGAACCCATTCGAAAATTTATAAAACTCGTTGGCAGTCCCGAACGTAAGTGTGTGTTTACCCATGTAATAGGTAAAATTGTCTGAAAACTGGTAAATGTCCTGATTCAGTTTATTTAAACCGGTAAAAGGTTCAGCCCCTAATGAAATATAATTAGCTCCGTTTCCATCCTCAATATCAACTACCGGAAAAGGATCTCCAAAGATATTTCGGTAATCTCGAAAAGCTGTATAACCGATAGTCAGGTTGTTTGACGCTTTAGAGCCAAATCTGCTATTTAACTCTAACACTACCGAGTTAATGTTATTATATTGTCGGTAACGCATATTTGAAAATGGCAACGAAGTAGCCGTCGGTCCGCGTTGCGGAGAAGTACCCCGTGCATTAGAACCACTTGTATTAATATCCCTGAATGATTTCAGGTAATTATAACGAACACTGAGTTTGTTTTTGTCGTTGATGTTCCAATCTAATTTGACAGTAAACTTGTCATTGTTTTGTTCATTAGTATAAAGCTCATATACCCCAGGGTCATAGCCAAAATTATTCATAAGCGTAGACTTCACCAGATCAAGGTCGGATGCCGAAACTCTCGAAACTCCGTCTCCAGGAGTTCCCCGATTGGCAAAATAAGTTGAACCAGGAGATTTCTGACGCTCAAGCTCACCATTTAGAAAAAAGAAAAGTTTATTAGGAACAATAGCACCTCCAACCCATGCTCCCGATTGTAAAAAAGCAAACTCTTGATTAGGAACGGTTACATCCCCTACTCTTGCGCCGGTTAGTTTATCGCTTTTACGAAAAACATACACAGAAACCGATACCTCATTTGTCCCACTTTTGGTTACTGCATTAATTCCAGCTCCGGTAAAACCACCTAAGCGAACATCGTATGGCGCCAAATTAACCTGCACCTGATCTAAGGCATCCAAACTGATTGGTTGTGCATTGGTTTGTCCACCCGGCAAATCGGTTAATCCATAAGGATTATTAAATACAGATCCGTCAATAGTTAACGAATTAAATAAAGAATTTCTTCCGGCAAAATTCATCCCTTTAGCCGATTGCGGGCTAAGTCGGGTAAAGTCCTGAAATGATCGATTTAAGCTTGGAAGATCCTCCAATTGTTCTTTAGAAATACTGGTCGATGCACCCGTACGAGAAGAATTAAAAGTTTTATCTTGTTTACCACTGATTACCACCTCCTCCAATTCAGTAGAAGAAGTTTCAAGCTTAAAATTGACTGTATAGTTTTGTCCGAGTGCGAGATTTATTCCAGTTACGCTTTCGTCCCTATAGCCAACAAATGTTGTTGAAATGGTATAGGGCCCACCAACCTTAATATTTGGAAAATTAAAGCGCCCGTCTTCACGTGTTCCGGTGGCATATTTTGTTCCGGTGGGCTTGTGAACAGCTATAACAGTTACCCCAGGCATTGGCCCCTGATCATCGGTAATACGGCCATTTATAGAAGCTGTTGTAACCTGGGCCATTACAGAAGGTGGTAAAAAAATAAGGGATAGCATGACCCATACTATCCCTTTTAAAGAAGCATACAGTAAAAACTTTTTCATAATAGAGAGCGTAATTATTTAAGCTATAACTGTTTTATTATCAAATCATTTACTTGAATTTAAGAAAAATACATTAACAAAATGTTATGCTTTTTGTGAACCTCTTGTTAAAAACCACCTACTTAAAACGCAAAAGCGCCACCGGAAATCCGGTGGCGCTTCAAATATTTTATGTATTAATAATTTACTAGAACTTAACTTGCATACCTAATGAGAAGGTACGGCCAAAGCCCATATTCACTTGGTTAGAAGAAGAACCTCCTGTACCAATTTCAAAACTACCTTGTCTGTTAGTGAAAGGAGTATCAGTATATGATTCAGCGATATATACTTTATCAAAGATATTATCTACCTGACCACGGAAAGTAACTGCAGTGTGACTTATTTTAGTTGAATATGATAAACCTGTTCCTGCTAAGAAATAAGATGGTAGTTTCCAAGCCTGACGTCCAATATCAGTTACCTTATTTCTGTCACTTGGAGCAAATGCCGCATACAGATTATCAGCATAGTATCCATCAACTCTAAATTTTAAACCTTTGATAACTTCGTAAGAAGCACCTAATGAACCTGTAGTTTGAGCAGCATCACCAACTTTAACATTATCCACATAAACAATAACATTACCCATAGTTGGAACAATATTATTGTTCTGATCATAAGTGTTCGATACACCATTACTTTTCCATTCCCAATTACCTAATGAAATCATACCTGAGATCTCAAGTTTTTCAAGAGGTTTGCTAAAGAAGTCGATCTCAACACCCTGGTGTAATGCTTTTAAACCAGTAGTTACAGTTTTTGATAATCCGTAAGAAACTCCAGCAACTGTTAGGTTTGGATTTGTCTTTGCAATGGTTTTATTATCCCATTGGGTATTATAGAAGTTAACATTGGCACTGATGTATTTAGAACGGAAACCGTATCCTAATTCAACTGCGTAAATTTTCTCATTCTTAATATCAAGGATATCAATTGGTTTATTAGAGTTAGCAGCAAACACTGTATTAAAGAACGGCGCACGTGAGAAAGTACCTACGTTAACAAATACATTATGCACGTCGTTAACACGGTAGTTTGCACCTCCTTTAGCAGTATAACCAAAATAATTTTTAGCAGGAGTCATACGATTTGGGTCACCAACCGCAAGGAATAAATCTTCACGTTCGTATGAAGTATTTGATGCAGCTCCGGTAACAAATGCAGAAAGTTTTTCTACTGAATACTCTACTGAAGCAAAACCACCAATTTGCTCTACATAACCATTGTTATTATAGTCAATTGCAGTGTTTTTATCGCCAGCGGCAACATATTTGTTTTTATTATTAGCGTCTTTAGTTTCGTACCAATAATCCGCACCTAATGAGTTATCTAAACTACGGTAATGTAAACCTTTATAGTTACGATAATCAACACCACCATTAATGGTAAAGTCAGTGCTTGCTTTATAAGTTAAATTAGATACAAAACCCCACCAGTTATGCTCATTCATTGATGCACGACGAATTAAACCGTCAGCAGAAGAAGCAACTTGTTTACCCGCATAATTTGCTCCACCATTATCGGCAGTGGCAACCCATGGAGTTAAGGTTTTGTTACCTGCGAAACCATCTACTACAGTACCCTGGTTATATGAGAAAATATCATCAAAACGCACTAAATGATCATCAGTACGTTGCAAGTTGTAAAAAGGTGTTTTATTAATGCCACCACCTAAATCACCAGTTCCACCACCGCGTCCAACAGAAACATAAGCTACAGTTGAAAGGTCAAATTTAGGACTGATAGTCCAGTAATGATTTAAAAATGCAATTGGTTTGTGGTAAAAGTTATTGGCAATTGTGAATTCTTCACCATTACGTTTACCCCAGCTCTGATTATATTTAATACCCATTGCCTCAACTGACTGAGGACTTGGTGTATCAATTGTGATTTTCTTTTTAGGATCGTTTGGAAAAGCCGGGTCCTGAACAGAAATTGCTTTTGTAGAATAATCATTAGAACGTGGACGTTGATTATGTTGTTGAGGGGCACCAGTTACTGATAATGATAAAGTATGTTTTTTATTGATTTCCCATGCCATAGAACCGAAATAGTTCCATCCGGTAAATGAAGTTCCATCAACATACCCATCCCCTTGAGTGTAAGCACCTAAAAAAGAGAACGCTAATCCGTTTTTAAGTTTACCCGTAGATAATGATAGATTATATTTCATATAACCATCATTACCAAATGAAGTACCCACAGAACCGCCTTTTTTCATTTCAGTAGCTTTGGTAACAACGTTCATTGTACCACCAATAGCACTAACAGATAATTTGGTAGCACCTAAACCACGTTGTAACTGAACATTGCTTGCAACATCACTTAAACCGGCCCAGTTAGACCAGTAAACAAGGCTATTCTCCATATCGTTTACAGGAACACCATTAACCATAACGGCCATGTTTTCTTGAGAAAAACCACGCACATTGATACGAGAATCACCAAATCCCCCACCACCTTTAGTTACATAAGTAGAAGGAGTTGAACGCAGTACTTCAGGAAACTCATTGTTACCGATTTTGTTCTGAATTTCTTCAGCCTTGATTGTGGATACAGCTACAGGAGTTTTACGGTCGATCGCAACGTTTGAAGAAACAACGATCTCTTTCATTGAGATGGCGTTGGTAGCTAATTTAATAACACCCAAGTCTTTTGTCTCACCGTCACCGATTGTTACATCAAATTCCTGAGGAGTGTAGCTAACATAAGAGGTACCAATTGTGTGAGTACCCGAAGCCACTTTTAAAGTAAAAGATCCATCGATGTTGGTAGCTGTTCCTTTGTTAGAACCTTTAACTGAAATTGTAACGCCCGGAAGAGGCTCGTTTGTTGCATCATCAATAACTTTCCCTTTAATTACTGATTGTGCAAATGAATTGAAAATGAAAACTAAAAGGAAAATGGCTGTTAAAATGCTTCCCTTTAGCAGTTTGCTTTGTAGAGGATAACCCATAAAGATTTTTTAAATGAATAACATTACTTCTCTCGGGCGCAAAAGTAGAAAGGATTATAACATGTTCATAATTAATGCGTGTTAAATTTTAGTTAAATTAACATTGAGTTTTTCACAGTTGTTAATAATGCATGCATAGTACTTCAAAATGTAATGTTTAGCTGAAATATTGAATCATTTATTACATTTGCACTGCCTTAAAAAAACCGCTTTTAACTATTAATGTTATTATGCGGTATGGTTTCCTATTTAAGGAATTACTAATAAACAAACACATTCATATAAATTCTGTATAAACTATGAATTACGATGTAATTGTAATCGGTAGCGGTCCAGGCGGTTATGTAACTGCCATCAGAGCGTCGCAATTAGGCTTAAAAACTGCAGTGGTTGAATCTGAAAATCTCGGAGGTATCTGCTTAAACTGGGGTTGTATTCCTACTAAAGCTTTATTAAAAAGCGCTCAGGTATTTGAATATATTGAGCATGCTGCTGATTATGGCGTAAAAGTTAATGGTCACGAAGCTGATTTCTCTGCAATTATAAAACGTAGTCGTGGAGTAGCTGATGGTATGAGCAAAGGCATTCAGTTCTTGATGAAAAAGAACAAGATCGATGTAATTACCGGTTGGGGTAAAATTAAAAAAGGCGGTAAAGTAGAAGTAAAATCGGCTGATGGTAAAATCACCGAATACACTGCTAAACATACCATTTTAGCTACAGGTGCACGTTCTCGCGAATTGCCTAACCTTCCTCAGGATGGTAAGAAAATCATTGGCTACCGTCAGGCGATGAATTTAGAGAAACAACCTAAATCATTAGTAGTGGTTGGTTCTGGTGCAATTGGAGTTGAATTTGCTTATTTCTATAACTCAATTGGCACTAAAGTTACTGTTGTTGAGTTTTTACCAAATATAGTTCCTGTTGAGGATGAAGATGTCTCTAAAGGATTAGAGCGTAGCTTCAAAAAAGCTGGAATCAACATCATGACAAATGCTTCTGTTGAGTCGGTTGATAAATCAGGCGATATCTGCAAGGTAAATGTTAAAACTGCTACCGGCATGCAAGTATTAGAGGCTGAAGTTGTTCTTTCTGCTGTTGGTATCACTCCAAATATTGAGAACATTGGTCTGGAAGAAGTTGGTGTAAAAACTGATAAAGGACGTGTTGTTGTTGATGATTTCTATCGTACTAATGTACCTGGAGTTTATGCGATCGGTGATATCGTACCTGGTCAAGCTTTAGCACACGTTGCTTCAGCAGAAGGTATTATCTGTGTGGAAAAAATCGCAGGTCATCATCCTGAAGCATTAAACTATGGTAATATCCCTGGCTGTACTTACTGTACACCTGAAATTGCTTCAGTTGGTTTAACCGAAAAAGCAGCAAAAGAAGCCGGTTACGAAATCAAAGTGGGTAAATTCCCATTCTCTGCCTCTGGTAAAGCAAGTGCTGCAGGAGCTAAAGACGGTTTCGTAAAAGTAATCTTCGATGCTAAATATGGCGAATTCTTAGGTTGCCACATGATCGGTACCAACGTTACTGAAATGATCGCAGAAGCGGTTGTTGCCCGTAAATTAGAAACCACAGGACTTGAATTATTAAAAGCAGTTCACCCTCACCCTACCATGAGCGAAGCCGTAATGGAAGCCACCGCTGATGCATACGGTGAAGTGATTCATTTGTAGATGTTGCTGGTTCATAGATCGTTGTTGGTTCATAGATCATAGTTCACGGATCATAGAATTAGACCATGGTCCATGGTCCATAGACCATAGTCTCTTATAAAATTGAAGAAATAGGTTTTCACAAGTGAAAACCTATTTCTTTTATGTAGGCACTCTAGACTATCGACTTAAAACTATGAACTATGAATGGACTATGGACCCAAACCATGATCCACGATCCATGAACCATGAACTATTAACCATCTATCAACTATGGACCATCGACTATGGACTATGGACTCAGAACTATCAACTATGAACTAATAACCTAAACTCCTACTTTAGCCACATGAAATTACACACTATCAATACAGGACTATTCAAACTAGATGGCGGGGCAATGTTTGGTGTGGTTCCTAAAACAATATGGCAACGAACCAATCCTGCCGACGAAAACAACCTTTGTACCTGGGCAATGCGTTCCTTATTAATTGAAGATGGAAATCGACTAATTTTAGTCGACACAGGTATTGGAAACAAACAAGATGATAAGTTCTTCAGTCATTACTATCTTCATGGAAACGATACGCTTGATTCTTCTTTAAAATCGCTTGGATTCCATAGAGATGATATTACAGATGTTTTTCTTACTCACCTTCATTTTGATCATTGTGGCGGAGCTATTGAACGAAATGGAGACCAATTGATCCCAGCTTTTAAGAATGCAACCTTTTGGAGCAATGAAGATCATTGGAAATGGGCCGTATACCCGAACGATCGTGAAAAAGCTTCTTTCTTAAAAGAAAACATATTGCCAATCCAGGAAAGCGGACAACTGAAGTTTATTGAACATACAGATGGAGTGGAGTTAATTAAAGATTTCAGCATACGATTTATGTACGGACATACAGATGCGATGATGCTTCCTCAACTAAGTTACAAAGGGAAAACAATCGTTTTTTGTGCAGATTTACTTCCATCCACCGGACACTTGCCTATTCCTTATGTAATGGGTTATGATACTCGTCCATTGGAAACAATAAAAGAAAAAAAAGCATTTTTAAATGAAGCTGCGGAAAAAGATTATATTTTATTCTTTGAGCATGATCCGGTAAATGAATGCTGCACACTTCAGCAAACAGAAAAAGGTGTTCGGGTAAAAGATATTTTTATGCTTTCTGAAGTATAAAGAAAATAGTTTTCGGGTTGTTACTTTTTCATAAAAAAACAGCTCGAAAACACTTTCATCAAAAAAACTTTAGTAAAAGAATAATTAAATTTATTTCTTAAAAATTAAATACTATCTTTGCCTTTATCTTTAAATGAGCATATTTTTCATTTATGATTTATATCATTTTTGATACAAAAGTGGCTTAAAAACCGAGTTTAAGCGAGATTTTTCACCATTTTTTATATCATAAAAAATTAACCAAACCAACTATAATTCTGTCAAACCCCAAATAATTTGAAAAATATTTGATTTTTACCTATAATTTTAGCATTTTGCAAAAAATTGGAAATGCGCTCTCAACTCTTACATTCCTTATCAAGTTTGCTGACTTTAACTTCTACGTTAATTTTTTTTAACTTTTTTTAAAACATTTTTTGCGCCCAGTCGTATAAGATATGTACTGTTTATTGCGATTTCCACGCCTAAATCAGCATTTTTATTCACTTAACGACACATAATGAGACAACTAAAGATCACTCAATCTATCACTAACCGTGAAAGTCAATCTTTAGACAAGTATTTACATGAGATCGGGAAAGTTGATCTGATTACCGCCGAAGAGGAGGTAATACTTGCCCAAAAAATTCGCGAAGGCGATCAAGCGGCCTTAGAAAGGCTAACAAAAACAAACTTACGTTTTGTGGTGTCTGTTGCCAAGCAGTACCAAAACCAGGGATTAACTCTTGGCGATTTAATTAATGAAGGTAACTTAGGCCTTATTAAAGCGGCTAAACGTTTTGATGAAACTAAGGGTTTTAAATTCATTTCATACGCCGTATGGTGGATTCGTCAGTCAATTCTGCAGGCTATTGCAGAGCAGTCTCGTATTGTCCGTTTGCCATTAAACCAGGTTGGTTCGCTTAGCAAAATCAGCAAAGCATATTCAAAATTGGAACAGGAATACGAGCGTGAGCCTTCTCCGGAAGAATTGGCCGATATCTTAGAAACAACCGTGGATAAAATCTCGGATACGTTAAGTAACTCAGGTCGTCATGTGTCAATGGATGCTCCTTTCGTTCAAGGTGAAGAAAATACCTTATTGGACGTTTTAGAGAACACCGATACCGCTGCAACCGACAGTATGTTGATAAGTGAGTCTCTTTCAGAAGAAATTAAACGTGCTTTATCAACCTTAACTGAACGTGAACGTGAAATTATCGTATTATTTTTTGGATTAGGTTCAAACCATCCTCTTTCGTTAGAAGAGATTGGCGAGAAATTTAATTTGACCCGTGAGCGTGTTCGCCAAATTAAAGATAAGGCGTTACAACGTTTACGTCATACATCACGAAGCAAGATCTTGAAATCGTACTTAGGTTAAAGATTATTTGGCATTTATATTGAAAAGTCCTGATTGTTCAATCAGGACTTTTCTTATTTTTGACGCACCAATCAATCAATATTACCTTGCATTATGAAGCATAAGTATGAGTCAGAGCTCAACGCCTGGATTCAAAAAGAAAAAAAGGCAATCGAGCTTAGCAGTATCGTCGGAAAACTATGGTACGATAAGTCTATCGAGCTGGTTATTTTCCGTAAACCCATTATCGACACGGGGTCAAGTGAAATTTTAAAAAGTCACTTGTATGCACAAGAAATTACCCAAAAACCTATCACTATTGACGAGACACTAGGGTTAGCCAAAGAAATCGAAAAAGTGGAGATGGCTCCTTCTAGAATCGACTTGGGTCGTTTAGCTGAAGAATGGCTGGAAGAGAAGCAATGGTTCGATACCATGGGTGGCTTTGTTAAGGCAAAACTTGCGTCTCACATCGGCAAAAACAAAATCGATCTTAAACCTAAGGATGTAGTGCTATATGGTTTTGGCCGTATCGGACGTATTGCCGCTCGTGAGTTGATTTTACAAGCCGGAAAAGGTGAACAATTACGCTTGCGTGCAATTGTTACCCGTAGCAATTCTGATGAAGACATCATCAAACGTGCTGAATTGTTACGCTCCGATTCTGTTCACGGTCCTTTTTCAGGAACCATTGTGGAAGATCTTGAAAATAAAGCCTTAATTATTAACGGGCAAACGATTAATATGATTGCGGCAAAAGATCCATCGGAAATTGATTACACGCAATATGATATTCATGATGCCTTAATCATCGATAATACCGGTATCGCTCGCGACCGTGAAGGTTTAGGAAAACACCTGAAAGCTAAAGGTACCAATAAAGTATTACTAACAGCACCTGGAAAAGGTGATCTTCCAAACATTGTTTTTGGTGTTAACCAGGCGGAGTTTAACGGACAGGAAAATATCTTTTCAGCAGCTTCCTGTACCACTAATGCCATTGTTCCGGTATTGAAACTCGTAAGTGAAAAATTTGGTATTGAGAAGGGCCATATTGAAACGGTTCACTCTTATACTAACGATCAGAACTTACTGGATAACTATCATAAAAAATCTCGCCGTGGACGTTCAGCTGCATTAAATTTGGTTATCACTGAAACCGGAGCAGATAAAGCTGTTGCAAAGGTATTGCCGCAGTTAGCTGGCAAGTTAACCGGTAATGCAGTTAGGGTACCAACTCCTAACGTTTCGTTGGCAATTCTTAATCTTACTCTTGAGAAGTCTGTTAGCAAAGCCGAAATTAACGATGCTTTGAAATATGAGTCATTTCACGGAGAATTAGTAGAACAAATTGAATTCTCTATTTCAGATGAATCAGTTTCAAGTGATATGATCGGCAATTCTCATGCTTCCATCGTAGACGGCCCTGCAACCATCGTTTCTAAAGATGGAAAATCGGTTGTTCTTTATGTATGGTATGACAATGAGTACGGTTACACTCGTCAGGTTATTCGCTTAGCTAAACATATTTCAGGTGTTATTCGCTTGAGGTATTATTAGTTTTTGGGGATTACACTGATTATTTTGAGATTACACCGATTTTATTTGATTACGCAGATGGTCTGTGATTTCATTGATTAAGTGGATTCTTGATAATTTTTGGATTAATTGATCTTTGACTGATTAACATTATCCTAAATATAATTAAAGCCTTCTTGTTAATGCAAGAAGGCTTTATTGTTTGTAGTAATCCCCTACGCGCTATCCATTAATCCAACCTCAATCGGTGTAATCATCAAAATAATCGGTGTAATCCAAAACTATAATCGGTGTAATCATCAAAAAATCTAATACTCCGGCAATACAGGTTTATTACGTAATATATTTTCTATGCTGTTCATCACTTTATCTGTTAGCCTCGGCACAACATCTAGAGCCTGAAGATTTTGCTTCAACTGATCTACTTTTGAAGCGCCCAGAATTACTGTACTTACATTTGGATTTTTCAGACACCATGCGAGTCCTAAAAGTGGCATTGGAATTTCTAATCTATCGGCAAGCTGACCTAAGCGTTTTGCTTTTTCAATGCGATCTTTTGCCAATGTTCTGTTCTTCAACCAATCCATGCCTTCAATAAATAACCGGGTGTCCTGCGGACTGGCATTATTGTATTTACCAGATAATAATCCAGAAGCTAATGGCGACCAGATCGTTGTTCCCATTTTAAAATCACGGAAAAGCAGTTGATAATCTTTCTCCATTTTCTCCCTTTCAAACATATTGTATTGAGGCTGTTCCATTAACGGACCAATTAATCCATTTTTAGCGGCGTAATAATGAGCCAATGCAATCTCTATCCCACTCCACTCTGATGTTCCCCAATACAAAATTTTACCTTGTTGTATTAAAGTATTCATCGCCTGAACGGTTTCTTCAATAGGCGTATTTTTATCGGGTCTGTGACAGAAAAAAAGATCAAGATAATCTAATCCAAACCGTTTTAAGGCTGCATCACAGGCTTCAAAAATATGCTTTCTCGATAGACCTCTTTGGTTTGGAAGATCCTTTTCCCAACCAAAAAACACTTTACTCGAAACAATATAAGAGCTCCTCGACCAGTCTTTAGACTTTAAGATTTTACCTAAAACTTCTTCAGCTTTCCCTCTTGCATATGTCTCTGCACCGTCAAAAAAGTTAACTCCATTTTCATAGGCTACGCTTAATAATGAATCAGCCGTTTTATCGTCTATTTGTTTTCCGAAGGTTAGCCAGGTTCCAAAAGATAGTGCACTTACTTGCAAGCCCGAATTACCTAATTTTCTGTATTCCATAATTTAAAATTGTTATTCAATTGTAAGGTATTCTTAGTTATTATGTCAATAGTTTAATATCATTCTCTGATATTATTTTAAAGCTAACGAATTAATATTTGTTGTATCACCTGAGCTTTGATTAATTACCTTTGCACACTTCTGTAAAGAACATTCATAACAAATGCAATTTAAACGCAAAGAATTCTTAGTTGTTTTAACACTTGGATTATTAACAGCAATCGGTCCGTTCTCAATTGATATGTACCTACCGGCGTTCCCGTCGTTAGCAAAGTCATTTAACAGCAATATAGAAACTATACAGCTTTCACTAACAAGCTTCTTCATTGGAATCTCTATCGGGCAATTAATTTACGGTCCATTTACTGATCGTTTTGGAAGAAAAAAACCATTGATATTAGGAATGCTGGTTTACATGCTTACTTCATTGGGTTGTTTACTGGTACATTCGGCTGAACAATTAATATTATTGCGTTTTTTACAAGCCTTTGGAGCATGCGCCGGAATGGTTGTTTCGAGAGCCATGGTGCGAGATATATTCCCGCTCACTGAATCAGCAAAAGTATTTTCAATGTTGATGCTTGTAATGGGTATTGCTCCGATTATAGCACCAACAGTTGGTGGTTTTATGCTAAAACTGGGTGGCTGGCAATCCATTTTTATAACAATGGCAGCTATTTCACTGGCCATTTTTATAATGGTCATCATTTTCTTACCCGAAAGTAAGCCGGCAGACAAGACCATTCAGATCAAACTTATCCCAATTCTGCAAGAATATTTCCTCGTATTAAAGAATCCAGTTTTCTTAAAATTTTGTGTATTGGGAAGCTTAATGTCGGCAGGCTTATTTTCTTATATTTCAGGCTCCCCTTTCCTAGCCATGGATGTTTATCACATTTCACCTGAAAACTATGGAATTCTATTCGGACTAAATGCAGTTGGGATCATCGGAGGCAGCCAGTTAAACCGATTATTATTGAGATGGTTTGAAGGAGTAAAAATCATAAAAACCGCTTCTATTGCAATGATTTCCTGTGGCATTTCCCTTATCGTAGCCGTTTCTTTATCTGCTCATTTTATACTGGTACTTATCATTCTATTTTTCTTTGTAGGATGTTATGGTTTTATCAATCCAAATGCTTCTGCCATTGCCTTATCGCCTTTTATTAAAAATGCCGGTTTTGCCTCAGCCCTATTGGGAGCTATGCAAATGTTCTTTGGAGTGCTAGCATCAGCTTCTATCAGTGCATTACATAATGGAACTCCCATACCCATGATGTCGGTTATTGCTGTTTGTGGAGTATTAGTTTTTGTAATAAGCCGGATCAATGTAAAAGTACATGCTTAATAAAGCTGATACTAACGTTGATCCGTCTAAGTAAGTCTCCCTTTATGATAACTGGGGTTTGTGTTTCCACCTTTTGTGCGACCATAACCAGTACGAAGGATTATTGTTAATCGTTTGCTCAAGGCGTTTCGTGAACTTTTGTGTTATTCCAAATGATTCTTCTTCCATTGGAGTTTCTGTTAATACAGAAAAGGAAACCTCCCAGCAATGTGCTTTTTTAGTATTATTTAACTCTGCATAAATAACTACTGCATTGATAGCCTTAGCCAGCCTTTCTACTCCTGTAAATAAATAAGTAGGTTGATTCAAAAAAACTGAACTGTATTTCGCTTCTGCAGTAGGAGATTGATCCGAAATCAGAATATAAGCATTTGATTGCTCTTTATTTAACAACATAAAACGTGCTGCCTGATCCATTGGAAGCAATTTCATTCCAAAACGTGAACGCATGCGTTTGATTACATTATCAAAAAACTTATTCGATAGCGGTTTATATACTGCATAAAAGTCGAGTGAAAAGTATTTTGGTAAAATATTAAGGCTTTCCCAATTTCCATAATGACCTAACATTAGGATGATATTTCTTCCCTGACTACTGTATTCATCTAACAATTGAGGGTTAATTACATGCAATTGTTTTAACATTTGTTTTTCGGAAATGGATATCATTTTAAACATTTCCATAAACAGGGTTAAAAAATACTTATAAAAACCTTTGCTGATTTCATTTATTTCGGCATATGATTTTTCAGGAAATGAACGGGATAGGTTTTGTAATACAATATTATTACGGTAATGGAATACGTTGAAAACAAGGAAATAAAGAATCCGCTCAATCACATTCAATACACCTAATGGCAACATGCTTAACAAATAAATGATTTTATACAGAAGTTGGTGCAGGGTGTGATAAATACATACAATAGGATAAGCAATTAATGCATTAAAATTTGACCATATGCGAGGTTCTAGTACTTCAAAATAACTTTTATCGCGTTGTTTCGAATCAATGGTGGTTACTTGTGCCTGATAATTTCTCTGAATCATAATGAGCTAATGATAAATAAGTAAATTTTGAACAAATCCGTTATTACGACCGAAGTAACCAATCCTCCTATTATTATTCAATAAAACAGGATGTAGTGCATAAATAACATGACAACCAGTTAATTCATTTCTTGGTTTGTTCCCTTTTAGGAATACGACAACTTAATCAGCAATTACCCTTACACTACACTAAATATTGTTGATTACACTATTTAAGAGGTGAGAGAAGAGAATGAATTACCATTTAGCAGCCTTTGGAAAATAGCACGTTGGATTAATCACAAATAAATAAATTTCAAAAAAGCAGTGGCATTATAGTATGAAATCTATTCAACTATGAATAGTTATGGATCAAGGAATGATCCTAATTATAGTGTTTCGTTGGCAAACGTCAAGAAAACACAGTTGATAAGAAACTTGAATAATTACTAGGAGCTATAACGTTCTAAAATAACCGATTTAATAACAGCATCACGCAGATCAAACTCTACTTCATGTTCATGTTCTTCTTGAAACATACCGATTCGTTCGTAGCCATGACCATGTTTTGCATGAGCCGCCCTCGCCTTTACTACTTCCTCCGGTAGTTGTTCAACATTTTTAAGGTCTGACGCAATTACTTTTGCAGGTTTAGTTTCGTTTGTTTCAACTTTAACTACCGGTTTTTCATAACGAGGTTCCTGATAGTTACGTTTATATTGAGGCTCCGATTGTTCTGGCTGAGGCTTGATCTCCATAAATTCTTCCATTAAAATTTCAAACGGAGATTTTTTTGCTGGCGACGGGCCCACCTTTTCATAAGGAGAACCTGTTGTTTGCTTACGCTCATTTTGTCCGGCCGGAACAGACCAAGTTTGACGTTGAGGTTGTTGGGGTTGCTGATTCACTTGTTTTTTAGGAGCCTCTGACTTTTTATTCTTATTTGCTTCACTTATTCCCTTAATGATAGCTATGGCTGCAAAAACTAAAAACGGTAAAAACTCCTTTAATGAATCCATCAGTAATGTGTATAAAAAAATTGGGCTAAAATTTAATTAGTAAATATATTTAAACCCTTTGAACAGGCAAAATCATTCTGTTAAATTCGCAAATTACTTTGATGAGTAATAGAGCAGTGAAACGTAAATAGTGTTTAGATAGGAATGATGTCATTCCTACAGCTCTATTTATTTCATTAGCCACTAAACATCAGCCATTTACTATTATTTTACATGAAGTTAACTAAGCTCGAGGTACGAGGTTTTAAAAGTTTCGGAGATAAGATCACCATCAATTTCGACGAAGGAGTTACCGCCATTGTGGGGCCTAACGGCTGTGGTAAGTCGAATGTTGTTGACTCTATCAGGTGGGTTTTGGGCGAGCAGAGTGCAAAATATCTGCGATCTGATAAAATGGAAAACATCATTTTTAACGGATCGAAAAGTAGAAAACCAAGTAACCTTGCTGAAGTTTCGCTAACATTTGACAATACCAAGAATGTTCTTCCTACCGATTTTAGTTCGGTAACTATTACCCGTAAACTATACAGAACCGGTGAAAGTGAATACCGTTTGAATGACGTTGCCTGTCGATTAAAGGATATTACCGATCTGTTCCTGGATACAGGTATCGGA
Organism: Solitalea canadensis DSM 3403; assembly: GCF_000242635.2. Taxonomy (NCBI): domain Bacteria; kingdom Pseudomonadati; phylum Bacteroidota; class Sphingobacteriia; order Sphingobacteriales; family Sphingobacteriaceae; genus Solitalea; species Solitalea canadensis. The sequence goes on along the minus strand of NC_017770.1, from coordinate 1,555,338 downwards.
CCTGACTCTTATTCGATCATTGAATTAAAGATGATTGAGGAAATGTTGAGTAACAAAGAAGGCTCACGACGTGCATTATTTGAAGAAGCTTCTGGTATTTCTAAATACAAAATCCGGAAAAAACAGACATTCAATAAATTAAAAGATACCGAAGCAGATCTTAATCGCGTTGAAGATATTTTATTCGAGATTGAGAAACAACTTAAGACATTAGAAACGCAGGCGAAGAAAACTGAACGTTATTACCGACTGAAAGATCAATATAAAGAAGTCAGTACCCAATTAGCTACTTTCCGCATTCAATCATTTAAGTCTTCTTTGGAAGAGATTGAAAAACAAGAAGTGAGTCATAATGACCAGCGTATTGGTTTTCAAACTGAAAGCGATAAAGTTGAGGCTCATTTACAAGCTGAAAAAGCGGAAACGTTGGTTAAGGAGAAAAACCTTTCTATCCAACAAAAAGCTACTAACGATTATGTAAACGGTATTCGCCAGTATGAAAATGAGAAGAAGGTAAAAAACGAACAGCTAAAATATTTACAAGAAAAAGAAGCTCGCTTATCGGCGGAGCTGGTAAATGACAGAAACTGGTTGGAAGGAGCCAAAGAAACCCTTCGACAATTGGAAGATAACAGGGCGACTGAACAAGAAACCTTGACAACCATTCAACGGATTTTAGAAGATCTCAAATTTGAGTTAGAAGATAAAAAAACTGAACAAACAGAACTCAAAACGCAAGTCGACAGTCTTACTACCAAAAATAGAAGTTTGCAAGATGATATCTATAAGATCGAGAAAGAGCGGGATATTCTGGAAATTCAATTTGAATCGTTACAACAGGAATTGAACCGTAATGAAGGTGAAGCGCAATTAAAACAGCAGGAATTAGATGAGTTTAATTCTGCCATTAAGCGCACCCAAGAGTCGTTTGCGGGTAAAGAGGATGAATTGAATAAAACCATTGCCGAGGAAGAAGCCCTTCAGGCTAGAATCGTTGAAACTGAATCTGAATTACAGCAAACGAAAGATAAAATTTCACAGGAAGGTCGAACACTCGATGCGAAGCAAAATGAATATAACTTAACAAAGAGTTTGGTCGACAATTTAGAAGGCTATCCTGAGTCGATCAAATTTCTTCGCAAAAATGCCAGCTGGGCTAAAAATGCGCCTCTCCTATCGGATGTTTTCTTCTGTAAGGAGGATTATCGTATAGCAATTGAGAATTACCTGGAGCCTTACATGAATTACTATGTGGTGCAAAACCACAACGAGGCTTTAGCGGCTATTAAATTATTGAGTGATGCAGCTCGCGGTCGTGCTAATTTTTTCGTTTTAGATGCTTTTGCTAATTATGAAGCAACTGACAACAAAGCCACTCCCGAAAACTGTATCACGGCATTATCCATCATCGAATCAGAAGAAAAGTATCAAAAGCTATGTTCTTTCTTGTTGAACAATGTTTTTATGGCTGAAAAAGATGAGGAAAATGTGGTAAAAGCCAACTCAGCCAGTGAGTTTGTTGTATTGAGTAAATCGGGAAAATACGCTAAAACCCGTTTTAGCATGGCAGGTGGATCGGTTGGATTATTTGAAGGTAAACGTATCGGTCGTGCTAAGAATCTTGAAGTCTTACAAAAAGAGATCACCAAGCTGCAGGCACTTATTGCGGAACTAAAAGGTAAAACAGATTTTTTAACTGAAGATGTGCAGCGCTTAAAAGGCAGCACTAAATCAGGGGTGATCGCTCAATTGCGACAAGAACTCAACAAATTAAACAATGAATTGGTAACGCTTGAGGCTCGTCAGGAACAGCACAAGAACTTTATCAACAATTCTAACTTGCGTAAAGAAGACATTGAACAAAAAATCAATAGTTACCGCAAACAATTGGCAGAGATCAATCCGCAGGTGGAAGAACTTTCTGTTCAAAAAGAGGAAACATTAAAAAGGTTAAATACGCTTCAGTATGAGTTTAACATCATTTCTGAAAGTGTAACTAAATATTCAAGCAATTTCAATAATCAGAATATTGCTTTCCATCAGCAGCAAAACAAGCTTTCTGTAATTCTGAAAGACATCGAATACAAAAACAGTCAATCAAAGGTTGCATCTGAACGTATCGAGAAAAATCATACTGAACTTGCGGAAGCTAAAGCTAAAATTGCTGAATTACTGCAAAACACCGATGAAGGTGATGAGAACCTGTTAGCTATGTACGAGCAAAAAGAAGAGCTCGAAAAAGCATTGGCCGAGGCGGAAGAAGATTATTACAAATCGAAAGGTAAGATCAATGAGCAAGAATCATTGCTGAATGAACTTCGTCGGAAAAAGGATAATCTTGAAACCATCATCAATCAGTTCCGTGAGAAAAAAACGCATTTAATGATCGACATGAATGCGTTAAAGGAACGTTTATCGGTTGAGTTTAACATTGAGATCGATGATCTGATGGAACAACCGTTACCGGAAGAGGGTGAAGACGAGTTGAAACAAAAAACTGATAAGGTTAAAAATCAGTTAGATAATTTCGGCGCTATCAACCCTATGGCGATGGAAGCATATACAGAAATGAATGAGCGTTACCTGTTCATCTTAACGCAGAAACAGGATTTAATCGATGCTAAAAACTCGTTGATGGATACCATCAGTGAGATTGATGAAACTGCCAAAACACAATTCTTTGAAGCTTTTACACAAATACGTGATAACTTCCAGAAGGTATTCCGTTCATTATTTAATGAAGAAGATTCGTGTGACTTGGTGCTAGTGGACCCTAATGATCCATTAGAGTCAGATATTGATATTATTGCCCGTCCTAAAGGCAAACGCCCTTTAACAATCAACCAGCTTTCGGGTGGTGAAAAAACGTTAACAGCAACAGCCATTCTGTTCTCGCTATACTTATTGAAACCTGCTCCATTCTGCATTTTTGACGAGGTGGATGCTCCTTTGGACGATACCAATATTGATAAGTTCAACAACATTATCCGTAAATTCTCGGATCAGTCACAGTTTATCATCGTTTCCCATAACAAACGTACCATTGCAAGTACAGATATTATTTACGGTGTTACAATGGTTGAACAAGGTATTTCAAGGGTTGTTCCGGTGGATATGAGAAGTGTTGAGGGAGTTGCATAAGGAAATTTAAGGATAATAATTGCTAAGATTACGAGTCTTAGCAATTGTTATTTATTTAGTAAATTTGGAGATATAGCAAGAGAATAATGAAAGCAGAAACATTTAGTATATCACTTAATTTCAATCAAATACTTGATTTGGTTCGGCAATTACCAATAAAAGAAAAGATCAAACTTTCTAAAGAGTTAGAAAAAGAAGCTATTAACTCTCAATTGACAACTATCCTGACGGCTTTTAATACAAATGAATTAGATGAGGATACGATTAATGAGGAAGTAGAAGCTGTTAGAACAGACTTATATGCCAAAGAAAAATGAAGTTAGAGTTGTCATCGATACAAATATTTGGATAAGCTTTCTAATTGGTAAAAAACTAAGTTCTCTTGCAAATTTATTAGTCGAACGAAAGGTTATTCTTGCTGTATGTGATCAACTTTTGCAAGAAATTTTAATTGTAACATCTCGTCCTAAACTTTCAAAATATTTTCCTTCAAATAAAGTTGCTGATCTATTAAAGTTGCTTTCAACAATTGGAGAGTCTTACGTACTTACTACAACTATTGATGTATGTAGAGATGCAAAGGATAATTTTCTCCTTGTTTTGTGTGACTCATCAAAAGCTGATTATTTAATTACTGGAGACAATGATTTGTTAATACTTGATAATTATAAAAAAACAAAAATCATTCCGCCTAATGAATTTGAAGCTATTTTAAATGAGCTATAAATCCTGATTGAAAGACATCTATAACTAACATTGATGTTTAATAATCAAACAATAAAAAGCACAAGCGACCGCTATGAACTCACAGCAGTCGCTTGATTTTTATTAAGGAGGTTTTGCAATTTGATTATCTCATCTTTATATATCCGAAGAGCCCATGTCGTTCATCATCCGGTCCAGCTGCAAAGAAAAGCTGATTTTGATCTCCGGCGGGAATATTATTCTTCGGAAAAATGATTTCCCATAAACCATCAATAGCAATAACCGTACTTCCATCTTTTAATTGACCTTGATAAGATCCGTTACTATCATAGATATTGATTTTGCCATCTCCAAAGTTTCCTATAAGAATCATGTTCTGGCCTAGTCCGAAACCATCTGGAGCAAGCGCCATTCCCCAAGGTGAATTCAAAGTTCCATTAGAAGCAAATCGTTTTACAAAAGAACCATCTGGCTTAAAAATATCTACATACCCGTTACCTAAACCTCTCTCATCATCTTCATTATCTGGACCTAATTGTTTGGCATACGTTACATACAACATACCACCAATGTTTTGAATATTGAATGGTGCGAAGCCGGCAGGAATTGTTGGATCAACAAATGGCTTAGTTGTTACCTCATTGAATGACTTGTCAAATACATCAATGCTGCCTCCCTTGAAGTTAGCTGCATACAGAAAATTTTGACCGCCATCATTTGCCATTGCCACGCCTTTATACACTGCTTCGTCTGACGACCGATCTGCAACTGTTGAAGCGGAGCTTCCGGAGCTCCATGCTGTAACCGTTCCATCTTCCGCCACAAAAATAAATTTACTTGCCTGCTGATTAGCAGGGATCACAAAATCGGTTGTGGTATTAACAATAACGCCTGTAGGCGAGCCTCCATTAGGCACACCATTGAACGGAATCGTAACAGGAGCCAACAGTTCCGCGCCATTTCTATCATAAATAGTTGAAAGCCCTGTTTGATTTGCAACAACCCAAAATGCACCTGTAGGCCCGATTGCAATTCCCCATGCATTCTTAAGGTTCTCATCAATTATTGCAGAATTACATGTAGTATCTGCAACCAGATCAATCTCTTGGTAACCCGTAGCATCAGGGGGTGCATCCGATAGAGCAGCATCCTTCTGACAGCCAAGGTCTGCAATGATAAAAAACAGTAAAACGATAAAGAAACCTGGTAAATAGAAATTATACCGTCCATTAATACCCTTCTGGATACTCATGAATTTCTTTGTTGCGATTTTCATTTTTATTGGCTTTAATAATAAAAAACAATGATGTTTACTTTAAAATGCCTAAGTGATGAAATGGTACACAACCTTAAATGGTTTGAATTATTGATAGGTAATAATAATGAAGTGCTTTTGATGAAATATGGTCTGGCTTTCCCTTCAAATGATAATACGGAACGATTAATTAAATAGTTGCCTCAATAAAGAAAAAATAGTACCTCCGCCAATCAGGAAGGAAATTTAACAGAATAAATAGTCGATTTGAAAATATTATAGAAAAGGCTCGTAATCTATTTTATAAAAAACAGTCAATACAATTGTTAATGAACAATAAATGAGACTTTCTTACTGTAATGAATGTGGAATATTTGGCTTTAACACGATCTGCAATTTAAAATTATACATAAAAGCATTAAAAGCCAAATCAATCTAAGAATACGGTATTTACACTGCTATAAATCTAAGCATCTAGATCACCGCTACTTTTAAAACCACTTTCTTCACTCTTCCTATTTTTTCATTTGTAAGGCAAGGCATATGCAGATCTGTTGGGAAGTAAACGGCAAACATTCCGGCTTGCATCAAGGTGAAATATTGGGGTTGGTGAGCTGCTAAAAGAAAATCATTTTCTTCATCGTACTCCTTAAATAATGGCTGGTCTTTTAAAATATCATGACCAACTTTTTCTTCTCCCGAAACCCAGTACTGAATATCGATGTACTTGCGATGAGCTTCCATTTTTTCATTAGCAGCATCAATTGTATCGTATTCATTTACGATCGCAAACAATCGATCTCCTTCTATTTCGTATTTGCCATTTTCAAGTGATTGAAAATCCGTTTTCCGTAGATAATCAAACCCTTTTATAAATAACTCTCCTAAATGAGCATACCTGTCGGCGTTCTGTATTAAGTCAATAATCATTTCTCTGTCTTTATTAAGGCTTCAAAGTTATTGTTTTTCCGGTGATCAACTATGGTTGACATTTGTTATTTGAATTGATTCTTCAAAAGCAATTAAACATCTTTGCTTTACACCTTAATTAACAACTAATCATGACAAAGAAGAAAAAGATTCTGTATGGTTTACTTGCGTTATTAGTGATCATCCAATTTATTCGTCCTTCAAAAAACAAGGCAGAAACTCCTTCTACAAACTCAATAGCAACCCAATATTCAGTTCCAGCCGATGTACAGCAATCATTGGACATTGCCTGTATGGATTGCCATAGTAACAATACTAATTATCCTTGGTATACAAATATTCAACCGGTGGGTTGGTGGCTCCAAAAACATGTGAACGATGGAAAACGTCATCTAAACTTTTCGGAGTTTACAACTTATACACCAAAAAAGGCAAATCATAAGCTTGATGAAGTAATCGAATCACAACACGAAGGTTGGATGCCACTAGATTCCTATCTATGGATCCATACAGACGCGAAACTTACCCAACAACAGAAAGATGCAATTGTTAGCTGGGCAACAGGCATTCAGCAGCAAATACAAACAGCAAATCCAGGAGTTGATTTTAAGAGTAAGTAGCTTTTTTTTAGTCTTGAGTCCAAAGTTCTGAGTCTTGAGTTTTTTTAGTTCATGGATCATGGATCATAGTTCATAGCGGTGTTTTTGTCCATAGACCATGGTCCATAGTCTATAGCATTTGCGTGATGGAATCTACGCTACTAGTAAAAACGTGTAAAGGACATAATCTCTTTAGCCATCTAGAACTATGATCTATGGACTATCGACTATGGTTCAAAACTATGAACTATGATCCAAGAACTATGAACTATGGCCCAAAACTGACTCAGAACTCCCAACTACAGACTCCCGACTAAACCACCTATGAACTCTCCCCTAAAAACGGTATCTTTGCAAGCTTTATTTTTGTAATTGACAATATGAACCGTTATATAGAACTGATGGCTCCAGCCGGTAATTTTGAATCGCTGCAGGCTGCTATCGACAATGGTGCTGATTCTGTTTATTTTGGTGTTGAACAGTTAAATATGCGTGCTGTATCTTCTATAAACTTCGTTTTAGAAGATATTCCTGAAATTGTTGCACGTTGTAAACCCAAAGGTATCCGAACGTATATTACGCTTAACACAATTGTTTACGACCATGACATGAACATGGTTAAGAACATTGTGTCTGAGGCCAAAAAACATGATATTACGGCTATTATTGCGGCCGACCATGCTGTTATTGCGTTTGCACGCAGCATTGGTATGGAAGTGCATATTTCAACACAGGTAAACGTTACCAATGTTGAAACGGTAAAATTCTACGCTTTATTTGCTGATACAGTTGTATTGAGTCGTGAGCTGAGCCTTAATCAGATCAAAAAAATCACCGAAGCAATTGAGAAGGAACAAGTTAAAGGTCCTTCAGGTAAATTGGTCGAAATTGAAATTTTTGGTCATGGAGCCTTATGCATGGCGGTTTCAGGTAAATGTTACCTAAGCTTACATACACATAACTCATCTGCTAACCGTGGCGCTTGTCGCCAAAACTGTCGTAAAAAATATACGGTTACAGATGAAGATGGAATCCAATTAGAAATCGACAACGAATATATCATGTCGCCACAGGATTTATGTACCATCAATTTCCTTGATAAAGTATTAGACGCAGGCGTTAGTGTGTTAAAGATCGAAGGTCGCGGTCGTGCTGCAGATTATGTAGCCACTACCATTAAATGCTACCGTGAGGCAATCGATTCCTATAAAGAAGGTACTTATTCAAAAGAAAAAGTTGAAGACTGGATGGAGTGTTTGGCAACCGTTTATAACCGTGGTTTCTGGAGCGGCTACTACTTGGGTCAGGAATTAGGCGAGTGGACAAAAGATCATCCAGGGTCACATGCTACCCGCAAGAAACTCTTTGTTGGAACCGGAGAACATTACTTCACCAAAGCAGGTATCGCTCAGTTTAAACTGGAAGCATTTGATATCAAAATTGGCGATAAAATGTTGATTACCGGCCCTACAACAGGTGTTAAAGAGTTTGAAGTGGATAAATTAATGGTAAATGACGTATTCGCGGAACAAGCTGTTAAAGGAGACCAGATCACATTACCACTTGAATTCAAAATCCGTAAGTCTGATAAATTATATAAGTTAGTAGAAGCATAGCTATAAATTTCGGGTTGAGGGTTTCGGGTTACGATTTATTAATTTATAACCCGAAACTCACAACCCGAAACTCGTAATATTAAGAATGGTAATCGTAACTCTTCAGCGGGAAAAATGTATCGGGTGTAATTATTGTGCGGAATTGGATCCGGAGCATTTTCGCATGTCGAAAAAAGACGGAAAATCTAATTTGCTTCATTCCATAGATAAAAAGGGATTTCATACCGTTCGTTTACCGCATGATTTTGTTTTTGAACAGGTAGAAATTGCAGCTAATGCTTGCCCCGTTCGAATTATAAAAGTTAGTAAGATATAACGCCAAAATGATGGATCAACGCAAACCGTCTAAGAATAAACTATTTCAATGGGTATTTTCAATCACCCTTTTACTTAGTTTATTTACTTTTCAAGGTTTTGCAGTCGGTTCTTCTTCCGTTTCCTCTACAGGTACAACTACCGAATTAATTGTTGCTCCAAATCCTCAGTTAAAACGAACTCTTTCCTTTAAAAGCGCCTATTATTCATATTGGTCAAAAAACTCATTCACTTTAACCAACAGAAAAGTACAGTTAATGAACCTGTTCTCGTTCAACAACCTCGTTAAGGTACAACATGCTTCCTTTAAAAACCTAATTATTGAAACCAATAAAATCGATCTAAACCACATCAAAACAATTCCTCAAAGCTTCAAGAACGAAACAGAAGTTTAATCTCTCCCCTATTTTAGCCCTTCGGCTATTTATTTTATTATCCTAACCATAAGAATGCTTAATCTTTTGAGTTTATGCAAAAACTTAAAAAAGGGTTAAAGCTGGTCGGTCTATCACTATTAATTATTATAGCTTGTTTAGGCGTAGGAATTAGTGGAGCAGCTCCTGTTTTACCCAGAAATAAAGAAAATTCTGTACTTGAAGTAACGGTTGAACTAAAGGAAAATACAGAAGAGGAATCAGAAACAATGATTATAAATCATTTCAAACAATAAAAATAAACCCTGCTCAATCGGCAGGGTCTATTTTTAAATTTTTACCAGATCTCCTACAAGTAACAGATCTATACCGCTAACCTTGAATGACTCATTGCCAACAAGCAGCATCTCGTCATTGGTTAAATTATATTCTTTCGATAATTTATCAAGCGTTGTTTTAACTGATTTATCTTCCGATTCTTCGGTAAAATAAACTGTTAAATACTTTTCGAGTCCATTCCATTCGATCTGCTTAATTTTATTTAGCTGTTCCTCCGGATCACCGGCAGTAAGAATAAACAATCGCTTGCGGTCCGCTACTAATGTTTGCATAAACTCCAGTGTTTGCTGGTACATTAACAACTTAAGAGGAACTCGGGCAATACGAAACAATCGTTCAAAATTCTCTTTGAACATTGGATCCATAGCAAAGTGATCAATGGTTGCATCGATCAACTCCGCACGATCTGTGGTGCCCTGCTTTTGCGCCAGGTAATTTAAAATTCGCTTGCCTTCCTGTATTCCCGGTTGGGTGTATTCCATAAACTCACCAAACAGGTAATAAACCTGCAGGTCATAATCTTTGGAAGGAAATATAGTATTGTCTAAATCGAAAACAAAGGTTGTTTTAGAAGGATATTTATCAATAATCTGCTGCATCTTAATCCAATTGTGCTAATTCATTCTTTATAGATACTAAGAGGTATTCCTCCTCCATCATCCATTTTAAATCGGTAAAATAAAAACCTGCCTCCGTTTGAACAAAATCTAACTGATAACTTCCATTTAAATTTAAAACGTCAGCAATGGAAGATGACAACTGCATTAAGATCATGTTCAGTGGCTCCGGATCTTCGTACGTATTTGTTTTGCAAGTACCCTTTTCATAATAACCGATCTGTGATTGTAATGCACCATCAATGCATACTGATAATAATAACTCAGGAAAGTTATCAGCTGATAGCAATTTCGACAATTGAGTATACGATATTAACGGATTTTGCAAATTTGGAAATAGGGAACTGTAAGCATCAACACTATCATCAACTATTCTAAAATCGCTATTCAATCTTTTCGAAATAGGTTCTACCTTAATCTTTTTTGATGGGTATCCCAGTTTTAGCATTGTTGAAACAAAAGAATCAAACTTGTCGAGCTTACTAATAGCAGGAACTGCAAAGCCCTCTGACTCTAGTCTATTGTACAACCTGGATTTATCATTAAGTAAGTCAAGAATATTTTTTGATGGACATAAGACGGCTATTCCATATTCTGAAAACAGTGTTTTAGCAGATGCTAAAGCTTCCAGTTCTTGTTTTAATTGAGGAACAACCACTTTTATATCATGATCCAGACAGATTTTCAGAATCTTATGAGCGAATGCCCCATCATCCGATAATGGGATTTGTATAAATGTATCTCCTGATAGTGCTAATGAATCGGAAAGGTATATCTTATGTGCTGAATTAAGCACCGTATAAAATCTTTCTGTTTGGGGCAATGAGGCCCCGGTAAGTAATAAGTTGGTTTGCATTAATAAATAACAGTTTATTGATCAATTACTGTTTCATGCGAATAAACAATTTTCCCATCTTTCATTAGCAACTCACGGTCGGCCATACCGGCTAATTCTTCGTTGTGTGTTACTACTACAATTGTTTGGTTAAAGCGATCCCTTAAATCAAAAAATAACTGATGAAGTTCTTTTGCATTTGCAGAATCAAGGTTACCGGAAGGTTCGTCAGCAAGTAAAATAGCTGGCTTATTGATTAATGCACGGGCAACAGCCACTCGTTGTTGTTCTCCTCCTGAAAGTTCCGTTGGCTTATGTTGTAAGCGATGACTTAAACCTAGTAATTCAAGTAATTCATGTGCATATTTTTCGGCTTCTTTGCGAGATTGTTTGGCTATAAATGCCGGAATACACACATTCTCAAGTGCCGTAAATTCTGGTAAAAGGTGATGAAACTGGAAGATAAAACCGATTTTTTGATTCCTAAATTCACTGATTTTCCTTGAATTCAGTTTTGAAACATCAATGTTATCAATAATTAAAGAACCATTATCGGCATTATCAAGTGTACCAACAATATGCAGTAATGTACTTTTACCAGCACCAGATGCCCCTACAATTGATACAACCTCTCCTGTTTTTACATGAAGATCAACGCCTTTTAATATCTCTAACTTTCCGTAAGATTTATGAAGATTTTGCGCTTTTAGCATATGCCAAATTTAGTTAAAAAATCATAGCGGATGGTTCATAGTTGATAGTTCATAGTTTTTTTAGACCATGGTCCATAGTCAATAGCATTTGCGTAAACTGGTTCATAGTTGATAGTTCAGGGTCTATAGCGTATAGAACATTTGCCATTATAAATTAACTTATTAGTAAAAAGTATAATTTCTTTAGCTATCTAAAACTATGGTCTATGGTCTATGGACTATGGACCTCTCTATGAACTATGAACCATGAACTATGAACTATGAACCATGAACTATCAACTATCAACTATCAACTATGATCTCTGAACTAACTCATGCTCCTTGCTTAGCACTTTGTGATCTAATACAAACGTGCCAAATGGCAATAATGAAGCAATGAATGCCCAAAACGAACGCCCGAATTTCCATTGATATTCAATAACTACTTGAATCAATAGTAAAATATAAGCAATAAATAATAATCCATGGAACCAACCGCAAACTTTAACTACTTGCGGGTAATCCAAAAGGTATTTAATTGGCATTGCGATAAACATCAATAACAGGAATGAAACTCCTTCTAAGAAAGCAATTGCTCTGAATCGACCGATCAGGCTTTGTCCGTATTTTTTAATCATGATTGCAACAGTTTGCCGCAATATTAATCACAGAAACTGTAGCAATGAAGTTTCAATCGAAAAAATGACATTCGACAAACGATCAGGCTTTGACTTTATGTTTTTTCTTTAAGCTCTGGTAATCGAGAAAATAAAGTACTTTTAAGCTTACCGTATTCAATTTATCAGCTCTCATTACATTTCCAAAGTTCCTGAAAAAACTAGTCGACTGTATCGCATCATTTTTCTCAATTGCTTGTTTATAAACCAATACCACATCACTACCCGGAGCAAAACGCCAGGTATAAACCATGTCAATGTTAAAGAAATTTACATTTTGATTATCGGTAGAATAACCACTTTGATTAGGCGTTATGTAACCATCATTAGTTAAATCGAAGAACTTCAAATAATTGACAGTCGACCAATAATGACGAGCTTTCAGATTAAGGGACATATTCTGATTAAATACGTATTGTCCGGTTAAAGCATTGGTATAAGTATAAATTTTCCGATCACCAAAATAGATTGATTGTTCATCATCGCTTTTACCTGCATATCCCCTGCTATAATCATCACTGTAAATAAATTCATAAAACACTGATAAATGATCATTAAAACGAAAGCGAGGAAATAGCTTAAATTCATAATAAGGCATATCAAATTCGTGCGTATCGAAATAAGCAATTCTTGCATCAGCAGCCAAACGCTTACGATAATCTGTTGATATTCCGACAATTCCACCTATATAACCCGGACCTTTATAAACTCTTCCCGGAGTGCGTGCCTCATAAAAATCATTAAAATCAGATTTGTATTCAACAAAGAAAAACGAGAAGAACCGACTTTTAAACAGAATGTCATATTCAAGATTAGTCAGAAAGTATTGAAACTCCTTTGTTTTGTACGTGTTTGAATATTGATTAAAACTGTATAAGCCCCAGTTTTGCACATTCTTATTTTTAGGCTTAAACTGTTCATAGGAAGTAAAAAATGAATGCGTAAACTCATTGGCACTAAATAAAAGCCCCAAGTCGTTCGGATTGTATTTATCACTTTCAACCAGTTGGGTAAGTCTAAATTTAAAATTACCTGAAATCTTAGCCACATTTACAGCATACCGATAACCATTGCTAATACTATCATCAGGCAATGTTTTATGACTGTAGGCCCCAAAACCATCGATCTGGTATTTATTACTTTTTGTACCCAGCTTAAAGCCTAAACCAGTAACATTAGCATCATCACGAACATCAAAACGATTAACATTTGTATTAATAAAACTAACCGACGAATTATGAGGCAACGTCTGATCAATTGCAATGATATTATAATTGGTCAATGGTTCGGTTCTGATTTCCTTTCTGTTTCCTTTATTATCTTCCACCACCGCATACATTGAATTGGTAATTGCGTTAAACAAACCTATTCCCAATCCTTTCTGAGTACGACCAGATATCTTGGTTGCATTTAACATTTGCGATTGAGCCGGATTTTCAATGATTCTTACCCCTTCATTATCTTCCATATCATCCACTTCATAAAACTTACGCGGTTGGGCTCCAATCCTTCGCGGATAAAATAACCCGCCAAGCGTAAACAACTCCATCCCTTCCTTAAAAAAAGGTCGTTGTTCGGCAAACTCCGTTTCAAACGCTGATAAATTTAATATCCTATTATCCGAAGCAACTTGTCCGAAATCAGGGGCTAATGTTGCATCCAACGTAAAGTTTTCATTTAAGCCCAACTTAAAATCCATTCCTGCATTATAAGACTTACTCAGGTTATTTTTACCAGCAGTATTTAGTGGAAAATGGCTGAATGTAGTTCCCAGATAAGGAGTAAAAGATAAACGAAGCGGAGGTTCAACATCAGTGATCCCTTCCAGAATTCCATAATAAGGTATACTGTTTTGTGTATTCTGAGGAATGTACTGCCATAAATCCTGTTCACGCGTACGACGAATATTACGCTGAATCTCCAAGCCCCATTTCTGGTCTTTACTTTTAGGAAAGCGCAATGCTGAATAAGGAATCCGTAATTCGGCCACCCAGCCTTTATCATTAATCTTTACATAACTGTCCCAAACAACATCAAACACCCTTCCCGTGTTATTATTATTATTGGTAGCGCTTGAGGTCCCAATTCGCTCATCTATCTGTATTCCGGCCGCAGAAACACCAAATGTTACCGCATTCTGCTGATTAAAATAAGTATCAAACGAAAAATAAACTTCATCAGCATTGCCATTTTCATCTCTTTTAGTAAACTCATGAAGGATACTATCTGGTGATGGATCATGCATCAAGGCTGCAATGTAAATCGCTGTATTATCATAGGCAATACGAACTTCGGTAGCAAAGGAAGCTTTAGTATTTTCAGTAGGCTGTGTTTGAATAAAATCAGTAGCCGGTATGGCTCTGAGCCAAATTTCTTCGTCCAAAACGCCATCAATTCTTGGTGCTTTTTCAACTCTCAACGCCTGAAGCGTTTTTTTAGGTATATCACCAGGCGACAACGTTTTTTGCGAATACACCCTACTTGTTAAACCTATAATTAAAAAAAGGCACACATATAGCTTACAAAAAAGAAATGAAGCAATGTTTAAGCTGCGAAATGCTAAAACAAAAGAATTAACACCTGATAAATGTGAATAAAAAGTCATAAAGCCCTGTGGCATACAGACTCAATTTTATGTAAAATGTTGCACGAGAATACATAGATAAATGCAATAAGTTTAGTACAAAATGACAAAATTCTGATTACAATTACATTCATGAATCCACTAAATACTTGCCTTTTTATATAAGGAAATAAGTATTTTTAAGTGCACAACACCTTAGTTTTATGAAAAAACTGATCATTTTAACAAGTTTGGCACTACTAGCAATCGCTTGTACAGGAGAACAAAAGAAAAAAGATAAAACCACTCCAATGGATTCCGTACAAGTAAAAGCAATAGATGATAAAGCTGTCACTTCAGCCATAGATAAATATGTTGCTTCCATCAAATCAGCGATTCCAACACTCAATTACAAAAGAAGCTTACAATATAGTTTGGGCGATTATACCTTTGATGTTAGTGTTTATTACAAGGACAATAAGCAAGTAGCATTATTTGAAGAAGGTCACAGTGGGGAGGTTGGATACAGACGTCTGAATGTTTTCTTGGAAAATGATAAACCTGTGTTTGCTGAACTAGCTGAAAAAACTTCAATGGGAAGCAATAACCAATTTACGGAAGCAAAGGTTTATTTAAACGATCTCAAAGTAATTAAAGCAGAAGAGCGAAAAAGCAATTTAGAAAGTAAACTGACTGAGAAACCATTTACGCCATTTGTTGCAGATACATTAGGTTTTGCAGCAAAAGCTGATTTTCTAAAAAATGCCATTGACTGTAGCGGAGTGTTTGATTTACCTTTCATGGAGATTAAAAAATCAGGAAACAATGAATACCTTATTTTGGGAAAGGCTGATGCTAACAGTTACAAAGTAATTCTTCATATTATAAAAGCAGATGAGTTGATTAAAAAACTGAAAGCAAATCCTCAGGCGTATAAAGGGAAAAAACTAGATATTCAATGGTCTTATGAAAATATTAAAGGCTATGAAAGGCTTGTTTATAAAAGCGGTTCCTTATCAATTTAACTGAATAAAAAACTGATTTAAAGCATCTATCTTCCTATTTAACAAACAATTACAAATAGCACTTCACCAATACACTGAGCGTGTGTATATTTTAATAGTAAAAATAGCCTTAAAAATTCAATCACAGGTTTTAAAACTTAGCTATAAATACTACTTTTACGGCACAATAAGAAAAGCGCCGTTTTGTTGCGCTATTTCCGAAAAAAGAAAATTTATCCGCAAATGAACATTCACGAATACCAGGGGAAATCCATTCTGAAGAGTTTTGGAGTTCGAATTCAGGAAGGCATCGTAGCCGATACTCCTGAACAAGCCGTTGAAGCAGCAAAACAATTACAAGCCGAAACCGGTACAGGCTGGTGGGTTGTTAAAGCCCAAATCCATGCCGGAGGCCGCGGTAAAGGCGGAGGTGTTAAGTTGGCTAAATCGCTAGATGATGTTAAATCACTGTCTGAACAAATTATCGGAATGCAGTTGATTACTCCTCAAACCGGTCCTCAGGGTAAAAAAGTAAATAAGGTGTTAATTGCGCAGGATGTTTATTACCCTGGCGAAAGCAAAACCTCAGAGTTTTACATGAGTGTTTTGTTAGATCGCGCTAAAGGTCGTAACATCATCATGTATTCTACCGAAGGTGGTATGGATATCGAAGAAGTGGCTGAACACACGCCTGAGAAAATCTTCAAAGAAGAAATCGATCCTAAAGTAGGTTTACAAGGTTTCCAAGCTCGTAAAATTGCTTTCAACTTAGGTTTAAGCGGTGATGCTCACAAAGACATGGTTAAGTTTGTTGCTGCTTTATATAAAGCTTACGAGGCAACAGATTCATCAATGTTTGAGATCAACCCTGTTCTTAAAACCTCTGATAATAAAATCTTAGCTGTTGACGCTAAAGTAAATCTTGACGAGAACGCATTGTACCGTCATGCTGATATCGCTGCTATGCGTGATGAATCAGAAGAAGATCCTACTGAAGTGGAAGCTGGTAAATCTAGCCTTAACTACGTTAAATTAGATGGTAACGTGGGTTGTATGGTTAACGGAGCTGGTTTAGCAATGGCTACTATGGATATCATCAAATTAGCTGGTGGTGAGCCTGCTAACTTCCTTGACGTAGGTGGTACTGCTTCTGCTAAAACTGTTGAAGCGGCTTTTCATATCATTTTGAAAGACCCTAACGTTAAAGCGATCCTTATCAACATTTTCGGTGGTATCGTTCGTTGCGACCGTGTTGCTCAAGGTGTTATTGACGCTTATCAAAACATTGGCAATATTCCGGTTCCAATCATTGTTCGTTTACAAGGAACTAACGCTGTTGAAGCTAAAAAATTAATCGACGAATCTGGATTGAAGGTTTATTCGGCTATTCAATTAAAAGACGCTGCTGAACTTGTTACTAAGGTTTTAGCGTAACAGTTCATAGATCATGGTTAATAGTTCATAGTTGCAATACTATGGCTATAACTTCAATAAATATTTAACAGCAGTTATAGTAAAAGCTATAACTGCTGTTGCTGGTTAATAGATATAGCATATTGCTATGATCAATGAACTATTAACCATTAACTATTTACATATAAATTTACAATGGTAAAAAGAACACGCATCAAAGAAGTCCTTGAATCCACAGCTTTTGGATCGGAGGTGACTATCAAAGGTTGGGTGCGCACTTTCCGCAACAACCAATTCATCGCGCTCAATGACGGGTCGACTATTAATAATATACAAGCTGTTGTTGATTTTAATAATACCGATGAATCGTTGCTGAAACGCATTACCACCGGTGCGGCTGTTTCTGTTACTGGCGAATTAATTGAATCGCTTGGCAAAGGCCAAAAGGTAGAGGTTAAGGTAAAGAGTATTGAAATTTTAGGTGATTGTGATCCGGAAGAATATCCTATCCAACCTAAAAAACACAGCCTGGAGTTTTTACGTGAAAATGCCCACTTACGTTTCCGTACTAATACTTTTGGTGCAGTTTTTCGTGTACGTCATGCTTTAGCATTTGCTGTTCATGAATTCTTTAACCAAAAAGGATTTGTGTACATGCACACTCCTATCCTAACGGCTTCAGACGCCGAAGGAGCTGGTGAAATGTTCAAAGTAACTACTTTTGATATTGGAAATCCACCACGCAACGAAGAAGGAGAAATCGATTATAAACAAGATTTCTTTGGACGCGCGACCAATTTAACCGTTTCTGGTCAGTTAGAGGGAGAATTAGCCGCTATGGCATTCGGAGAAATCTACACTTTCGGTCCTACTTTCCGTGCAGAAAATTCAAATACTACCCGCCACTTAGCGGAGTTTTGGATGATTGAGCCTGAAATGGCGTTTTATGATTTAGTTGATAACATGAACCTTGCAGAAGAGTTCATTAAATATGTTATTGGCTATGTACTTAAAAACAACCGTGAAGATTTAGAATTCCTTGGACAACGTTTGGCTGAAGAGGAAAAACAAAAACCTCAAAACGAACGTAGCGAATTAGGTTTGATCGAAAAATTAGAGTTTGTTACCAACAACGATTTCGAGCGTATTACTTATACAGAAGCGATCGATATTCTGAAGAACTCTAAACAAAATAAAAACAAAAAATTCCAGTACATCATAGAAGAATGGGGAGCAGATCTTCAATCGGAGCATGAGCGTTACCTGGTAGAAAAGCATTTCAAAAAACCGGTAATTCTTACTGATTATCCTAAAGACATTAAGTCGTTCTACATGCGCTTAAATGAAGACGGTAAAACGGTAAGAGCAATGGATATATTGGTTCCTGGAATTGGCGAGCTAGTTGGAGGTTCTCAACGTGAAGAGCGTTTAGATAAACTCACAGCCCGCATGAAAGATATGGGTATACCTGCAGAAGAATTATGGTGGTATTTAGATACACGTAGATTCGGTAGTGCTGAGCACGCAGGCTTTGGTTTAGGATTTGAGCGTTTGGTATTATTTACTACAGGAATGACAAACATCCGTGACGTAATTGCCTTCCCTCGTACACCTAAAAATGCAGAGTTTTAAGATTTTTTCTTGATCAATTCAATAGTGAAAGAGCTGTCCCGTCCTGGTTTAACCTGATGAGACAGCTCTTTTCATTTATTCTAATTTATATCGTCAGCTGAAGACAGACGGCGATGGAGTCTCTTCTATAGCTATATTCATTTTGAGAATCAGCCGGATACAACATCTTTGGAGCTTCTTGAAAAATATCATTTACTTTTCAACCTGACACTTTTTAATTCAGCATCTTGCCATCAATAGCCAACGATTTATTTATTCGCATCCGATAAGCATTCATCGCTGTTACTCCCAATTTATTGGTCAAACGGTGGTTAACATAAGCGCCGGTTATTGCACCAATGCCCGGAACTAACTGCAATAACTTGGAAAGATCAATATAATCACGATATTCCTGCTGAAAGTTTCTCCAATCAAATTGGTGAATATCCTCAGGTAAATACTTACTGTAATTGGGCCAGTCCTCAATAATCTTATAGACTTCCCTCCTATGTTGCTGACTTGAAAAAGTCAATTGAAAAATATGCAGGATATAAATACGTTCCTTAAAATTGCTTACGTCATAACCATACAGAGCCGTTATTTCAAACAACATCTTTATTTTAATGCTCAGCCAAATCGGAAAATCAGCCAAACCCAGTAAAATACCACCTGCTCCCGTTATGGCTCCTTCTGCTGCGGCAGTTTTACTATAAAAATTGATACGCTCCATTACCTTTTCTTCTAGCTGTTGTAAAGTCCCCTCTCCTTTAGGTTTCGGATTAACAAATTCAGCTCCTGTTAGAACGCCCCTCATCATTTGTTTTATAGCAAGGGTAATTGTATGATGAACTTTTTCCGGAATTAATCTGTTCATGCGAATTTGAACAGATTTTGAAAGGCGATCAGTAATGGAGGGCTTACGTTGCATATTTCGTTTCCAAACCTCTAATTCATGCATTGCCAACTGATCATAATTATTCATAATGGAAAAATAACGAAAAAGCAGAAGGGCACAATCACCTATTGAGATTCTTATTGACCCAAACCTATCTCACTCAATATACACAAAATTTAAATTAACTATTTTTACTTTATTCAATTATATATTTCAAATACTTGCATAAAATCAATCTTTTATTCCGAATTAACTTGTAAGATTTGTTATTTTTTGTAATTTAACAACAACATAAAATAATTTCGTCATGAACAACGCTCCAATCCTTTTTGAATCCGATCGTTTATTATTCAGAGAATTTACACCTGAAGACGCTCGAGGAATGTTTGAGTTGAATCTAGCTCCGGAAGTTTTAAAATTTACCGGCGACGCTCCTTTTAATTCAATCGATGAAGCCCGATCATTTATTACAAATTATACCCAATACCAGGACCGTGGCTACGGACGCTGGACTGTCTTATTAAAAGATACCAATGAGTACCTTGGTTGGTGCGGGTTAAAGTACATTCCGGAATACATGGATATTGATTTAGGATACCGCTTTTTAAGAAAATATTGGGGTCAAGGCATGGCTACTGAAGCAAGTAAAGCTACACTTAGTTATGGTTTCAACCACCTTAATATGGATCGAATTGTGGGTCGCGCCCATGTTGACAATCATGCATCGATCAGAGTACTTGAAAAAGCAGGATTATCTTTCGAGAAAGAAATGGAATATGATATTGGACCAACAGTTCAATATGTAAAACTAAAGTAAATGGTTAATTTTAGCTTTTTCATTAGCGGCTTCATTTTAAGCTAGAATTACTCCGTTTATAACATGTTATTAAAAATCTATCCTGAAAATCCAAATCCCAGAGCAATTGAACAAGTAGTTGAATGCTTAAAAAAAGGCGGTGTTATTATTTACCCTACAGATACTGTATATGGGCTGGGCTGTGATATTACAAATCAAAAAGCGATTGAACGAGTTTGCCAGATAAGGGGACTAAAGCCTGAAAAAGCTAATTTATCCTTTATCTGTTATGATCTCAGTCATTTGAGTAATTACACCAAACCGGTTGACACAACGCTGTTCAGAGTACTAAAAAGCCATTTGCCGGGACCTTTTACTTTTATATTCAATGCCAGCGGCCAGGTCCCTAAACTTTTAAATAGTAAAAAGAAAACGGTTGGTATTCGCGTTCCGGATAACAACATAGCTCGTGAAATCGTCAATCAGCTTGGAAACCCGATTGTTTCAACTTCAATTCATGATGACGACGAAATTTTGGAATATTCAACAGATCCAGAGCTTATTTATGAGAAATACCAGGATTTAGTTGATATCGTTATCGATGGAGGATATGGAGGCAATGAAGCCTCAACAGTAGTAGATTGCACTGACGGAGAGATGGAGATTGTTCGTCAGGGTAAGGGAATTTTATCCATTTAACCTTCCGTTTTTTTTGTTAACTTTAGTTATCTTCTGCTTTTCTTACCCAAATAACGATCATAACTTTTATAAAAAGGAGGCATTATGAAAACGTTCGTTTCATTATTCCTGGTAACGATGGCTATTTATGCTTGTTCAAAATCACCAGGTGGTCAAGCTAATTTACAAGCTAAGGTAGATTCTTTGGAAAAAGAACTGACCATGTACAAAGAGGATAAGGAAAAGACACAACTGTATCTCACCCGTTTCGATTCATTGGATTTTGATGTTTATAGCAACCAAAAGTGGGACTTGTTGAATATCAGCCATGACAATAATATCCTGGTAACTTACCCCGACGGAAGTCAAACCAAGGACATTGCAACCCATATTACAGCTTTAAAGCCGATGTTTGTATTTGCTCCCGATACGAAGATTACAGAACATCCGATAAAATTTGGCTCAGGCGATTGGACGTGCGTAACCGGATATATTACCGGTACTTTTTCACAGCCAATGCCAATAGGAAATGGTAAGACAATTCCTCCAACCGGCAAATCCTTTAAACTGGCAATGTGCACAATTGGCCATTGGAAAGATGGCAAAATGATAGAAGAATCATTATTCTGGGACAATCAAACATTATTAAAACAAATAGGTATTGCTCAATAATAATACCTTCAGCATCACATATTTGTAATAGGTATTTTTAAAAAATAAGTTGCGAAAATCTATCATTTTGGGGTAGTATCTATCGCTCAGAAAGCTTATATTTATTTAATAACCTATTACGCTCATATGAAGTTTACAAGTTTACGTGTCTATTTTTTTGTATTCATTTTTTTATTAGTGGTTCAATCTTGTAAAAAAGATGAGGGTGGAAATCCGGGACCAGTAAAGATTGATGCATCCCAATGGGGGTCTTTTGTTCCTGTATCCTGGTACAATATGGAACTTAAATTATTGAAAGAAACTCCAGGCTTTACCCCTCCTATTGCTGCTCGAGCAATAGCTTACACCGGAATAACTTTACATGAAACGGTAGTGCGAGGAATGGAGAATGGCACTTCGCTAAGTGGTCAGCTTGATGGACTAGCCTATCTTCCGTCGCATGAAGAAAATCTCAGGTACAACTGGGCCATTGCAGCCAATGCAGCCATGGCAGATGTTATCAGAAGTCTTTTTGGCAATGCTTCTCAGGAACACCTGGATATGATTGATGCCCTGGAAACAGAAAATCTGCTTGAGTTATCTACAACCGATTTTAGTCAGGAAGAAATTGACCGTTCGATTCAGTTTGGAAAACTGATGGCCAATGCAATCTATTTATGGGGTGCATCTGATGGCGGACAAGGAGCTTATCTTAATAATTTCCCCATTAATTATACCCCTCCGCAAGGTGCCGGACTTTGGATTCCTACTCCGCCATTGTTTCAAAGTGCTATGCTTCCCTATTGGGGTAAAAACCGTTATTTGATCAAAGCCAACAAACAAGTGGCTGGTCAAATTGCCGCCGCACCTGCATTCTCTGCAACTTCGGGTTCTGCTTTTTATCAAAGTGCCGATGCGGTTTATCAAAAGGGGAATACCTTAACTTCTGAAGAAACCATTATTGCAAGATATTGGGCCGACGGAACCGGAACATTTACACCTCCGGGACATATGATCGCCATTACTTCACAATTGATAAAGGATAATAATTTAAGCTTAGATAAAGCTTCGCAACTATTTGCTAAAGTGGGTATTGCATTAAACGACGCCGGAATCTTGTGCTGGCAAGTTAAATATAGGGATAACCTGATCAGACCCGTTAGTTATATCCAGCGATATATAGATTCAAATTGGATGCCTTTAATTGGTACACCTCCTTTTCCTTCCTATTTTTCTGAAAATGCGTCGTTTACCAGTGCAACAAGCATACTGTTGGCAGATTATTTCGGTGAAAGTTATGCGTTTACCGATAATCAAAAAATAGACGATGGCTTTAGTCCCAGGTCGTTTACAAGCTTTAACAGTATGGCAGATGAGGCTGCAATATCCAGAGTTTATGGAGGCATTCATTATCAGTTTGATAGTGAAATCGGTAAATCCGGAGGTTTAGCAATTGCTAATAAAGTGTTAGAATTGAAATATTAAATTATTTCAAACAAAAACAAAACTTTGATGTTAAGGACTTATAAAATATTTTTGCAGGCCAAAAAAACAAGTTCTTACATTAAAAAGCACTCAACGTATTAATTAATGCCCAGAAAGTATATTGCTAAATTTAAAACAGCTGAACGAAGCCCAAGTGCACCACATGTCTCACACGCTATTTATTCACTTTTAGGTGGATTGCTCGCCATTTCATTAATCACTTTATTATCACATTCAACTGCTACTCCATTACTTATTGCACCATTCGGAGCAACATGTGTATTGGCATTTGGCGTTCCCGATAGTCCATTGGCTCAACCAAGAAACATCATTGGAGGACATTTAATTGCTGCTGTTATAGGTTTATGCTGTTTTTATTTAATGGGGAACACTTGGTATTCACTAGCCTTGGGAGTAAGCATTTCAATTGCAGTTATGCAGATGACCCGAACCATTCACCCTCCTGCAGGAGCCAATCCGTTGGTAATTATTCTTACCGGAGCCAAATGGAATTTTATATTCAGCCCTATTTTAGTCGGATCTGTTACTTTAGTAGCAATTGCACTGATATTTAATAATCTGAGTAGTAAAAGGCGCTATCCAAGATATTGGTTATAAAAAGATCCCCGATAATTTAGGTTATCGGGGATCTTTTTATTCTGTTAATTCTTCTGTTGCTACATCCACCTGCTTTTTATTTATTCCCATGTAGATCAAAATGTAGCCGAGCAAGCCCGAGAGCATTGACCCGGTTAAAACAGCAATTTTAGAAAATGTTTGTATTTCTATTTCCTTGAAGGCCAATATTGAAATAAATATAGACATGGTAAACCCAATCCCTCCTAAAAATCCAATTCCAATAACTTTTTTGAAACCAGCATTAGCAGGTAACGACGCAATTTTAGTTTTTACAGCCAGAAATGAGAACCCTGCAATGCCTAACGGTTTCCCTAACAATAAACCTAAGATAATACCCAAGCCAAGCTCGGTACCATAAATAGAAAAAACATTGGTATTAAAGACTATGCATGTATTAGCCAATGCAAATAGTGGCATAATAACAAATGAAGAAAACTGATGCAGGCTATGTTCAAGCAATTCGGCAGGTGAATGATTGGAATAAGGAGAGTTCATTGGGATAGCGGCTGCCAATAAAACACCTGCTATGGTTGCATGTACCCCCGACTTTAGCATAAAATACCACATGAATGCTCCTCCGAGCAAATAAATGAAAATATTAGCCACCTTTAATCGATTTAACACCAATAGAAAAACGAATATGCCTAATGCTATATATAAACTTTGTAAAACCACAGTTTGCGTATAAACAACTGCGATCACTAAAATTGCCCCCAAATCATCAACAACGGCCAATGCTGTTAAGAACACCTTTAAGCTTACCGGCACTCGTTTACCTAACAAGGATAGTATTCCTAATGCAAACGCAATATCTGTAGCCATTGGAATCCCCCATCCGTGTTCGGTTGGAGTTCCTTTATTAATAGCAAAATAGATAATGGCAGGTACCACCATTCCACCTAAGGCAGCTATTAATGGCAATGACGCTTTTTTAACAGAAGACAACTCTCCAGTTAAGAGTTCACGTTTTATTTCGAGTCCAACGACCAAAAAGAAAACAACCATTAAACCGTCGTTAATCCAATGTTCTACACTCAATTTAAATTCAGCGCCAAAACCGGCTACACCAATTTTCTCATGCCAAAAATGAATATAGGCTTCTCCCCATTGCGTATTACTCACAATAATGGAAACAAGTGTACAAACGATAAGAATGATACCTGATGCCTGTTCTGTTTTAAGAAAGGCGGTAAAGGGATTAAATAAACGTTTTTTAATGGTGCTCTGTAATAAGGTCATATTTTTTATTGAACGTAGATTTTTGATAACTGTTTCAGCTACTTGATTGCCTTTACAAAATCACTGATTTGTTGCTCGTTGAACCCGTTGTCCAAAATTTTAACGAAAGCGCTACCAATAATTGCTCCGTTAGCCGATGTACAGGCTTTTTCAAAGCTTTTACGGTCATTAATCCCAAAGCCAATCATTAAAGGATTTTTAAGCTGAAGTCCTTTAAGACGATCAAAATACGCATCTATTTGCGAACCATCAACTTGTAATTTATTACCTGTTGTAGATGAAGACGATAGGGCGTAAATAAATCCGGTGCTTAATTCATCAATTTTACGAATACGCTCATCTGAGCTTTGTGGGGTTATCAGGAAGATATTACTTAAATTATTTTGTTCAAATGTATTTCTGTACAGTTCTTCATACTCATACATTGGCAAATCCGGGACAATAACTCCATCCACTCCTACTTTGGCAGCGTCTTCACAAAAACGTCCAACACCATACTGAATAACAGGATTTACATAACCCATTAAAATAATAGGTATTGAAATTTCCTTACGTAGATTCTCCAGTTGTTGGAACAATACCTTCAATGTCATTCCATTTTCTAATGCCTTTTGGCTGCTGTTCTGAATAGTTGGACCGTCAGCTACCGGATCCGAATAAGGAAACCCAATCTCCAAAAAATCAGCTCCAGCTTTTTCAAGCGCTTTAGCAATGGTGAGCGTATCATTTAACTGCGGATAACCTGCTGTAAAATAAACAGAAAGCAGGTCTTTATTTTTATGTTTGAATAGTTCGATCAGTCGATTGTTCATGTTTTTTAATTTAATTATGGGTTGAGGGTTGCGGATTGCGAGTTACGGGTTGCGAGTTGCGAGTTCCGAGTTAAATATTGAATATAAAACCGATAATTAATTGATTTACAATATGTTAATTAACAATTAATTCCTATTTTGTTATCAACTCGTAACCCGAAACCCGCAACACGTAACCTATAACACTCCATCCCTTAAAATCCAAAATAATCCATATAGGTTTGTAAATCTTTGTCGCCGCGGCCCGATAAACAAACTACTACATTTTCGCCTCCTTTGAAGTTCATTTTTTCAAGATAAGCTAATGCATGAGATGATTCTATAGCCGGAATTATTCCTTCCAACTGAGCTAGCAGTTTGCCCGCTTGCATAGCTTCATCATCGGTAACTGCGACATAAGTTCCTCTGCCAGTTTTAAATAAATGAGCGTGCTGAGGACCAATTCCTGGGTAATCCAAACCGGCTGAAATAGAGTGAGGTTCCACCACCTGACCGTCTTCAGTTTGCATCAATAATGAACGACTTCCATGAAGCACACCTTCTTTCCCTAAAATTGTAGTTGCAGCAGACTTTCCGGAATCTACACCATGTCCTGCGGCTTCGGCAGCAATTAATTTTACTGATTCATCATTCAAAAAATGATAAAATGCACCCATGGCATTACTTCCACCACCCACACACGCCAATACATAATCTGGCAATTCTGTACCGATCTTTGCTTTTAACTGACTTTTTACCTCAGCGCTTATTACCGATTGAAAACGGGCAACCATATCCGGATAAGGATGAGGCCCTACCACCGAACCAATAATATAATGAGTATCCACCGGATTATTGATCCAATCACGCATAGCCTCATTGGTAGCGTCTTTTAGCGTTTTACTTCCTGAAGTTGCTGGCTTTACAGTTGCGCCTAGCATTTTCATACGAGCCACATTTGGCGCCTGGCGTTTTATATCGATCTCTCCCATGTAAACAACGCATTCCAGACCTCGTAAGGCACAAACAGTTGCTGTTGCTACTCCGTGCTGGCCTGCACCAGTTTCTGCGATAATACGTTTCTTTCCAAGACGCTCAGCCAACAAGATCTGACCGATTGTATTGTTTACTTTATGAGCACCCGTATGATTAAGGTCTTCACGTTTTAAATAAACATTAGCCCCGTAACGATCTGATAAACGTTTAGCAAAGAACAATGGCGTTTCGCGTCCAACATAATCAGTTAGCAGTTCCTTAAATTCTTTTTGAAAATCCGGATCATTGATGATGTTTAGGTAGTTTTGACGTAATTCTTCAACGTTAGGGTATAACATTTCCGGAATATAAGCCCCTCCAAATTCACCGTAATAACCGCGTTCGTCGACGTAATAATTGATCTTGGTATTTCCCATGTTTTTATATGTTTAATTGTAAACCTGCATTAGATTTAACAATTATAGATTTCTCATTTTATTAATTACTTCTCTTACTTTCTCCACATCCTTTAGTCCGGGAGATACCTCTAACTTGCTATTAAAATCTAGCGTGCCGATATTTCCACCGGAACTGTTAAATGATGCTATATCGTTACTATTTTCAATTCCTAAGCCACCACTTAAAAAATACGGCTTTGACTGGTCATATTGTTTTAATAATTGCCAATTAAAAGCCAGCCCCGTACCACCATATTGAGCTGATTTTGTATCGAACAAGAATGCATCACATGCATCTTTATATCTTTTTAACTGATTAAAGTCAAATGATTCATCCACTCCAAAAGCTTTAATAACTTCCACTGTTGGCGATTTTAATTGCGAGCAATAATCCGGTTTTTCAGATCCGTGAAGTTGTACAGCATCAAAATCATATTGAGCCACCAAATCCATTACCTTTTCGAGGCTTTCATTTACAAATACGGCCACCTTCTTTATAGAAGCTGGAACAGCTTTTAATACGGAAAGATCATCCACAAAGCGTGGAGAGCCGGGATGAAATATAAAGCCCAAATAATCCGGCTGCAGTGTAGCTACTTCAATAATATTATCACGGTGTTTCATGCCGCATATTTTTATTTTCATCATTTAAGCCGTTACAGGTTGACTATTCAGTAATTTTTTAAAACTGTCCAGGGCTTTTTTTCCAAGCAATGAATCTTCTGCAATTGCATAACACTCTTCAAGTGTTTTACCTTCTTCAAGGCATTTAATCGACATTGCAGAATTTGCTAAAACTGCTTTTTGTTGAGCCAGTGTACATTCAGTATTCAGAACGTTCATAAATATTGTTGCCGATTCAGCAATGGTTTCACCTCCGGTCAAATCTTGGGCATTTAATGTTCCACCAAAAACTTCAGGATTATACAATGCTTCTCCATTATTGGAAAATACCTTAAATGGATCTGTTAAAGAAATCTCATCGTAGCCAGATAGCGTATGGATGATCATATAATGTTTATCGGTTTTCTGATAGAGATATGCATATAAACGTGCTAATTCAAGACTAAAAACACCCACCGATTGAAACTTAGGTTTAGCCGGATTTACCATTGGCCCTAACATATTAAAGAACGTTTTTACACCTAATTCTTTACGGATTGGGGCAACGGTTTTCATTGCTGGATGGAATAATGGAGCATGAAGAAAACAAATATTGGCTTCGTCTAAGGAACGATTTAAACTATCCTGGTCATTTACAAAACGATATCCCAAGTATTCCATTACGTTAGATGAACCACAGGTTGATGACACCCCGTAGTTACCGTGTTTGGATACTTTATATCCCGCTCCGGCAACAACAAACGACGATAAAGTAGAAATATTAAAAGTGTCTTTGCCATCGCCACCTGTACCACACAAGTCGATCAATTGATCAGATGGAAGCGATACCTGCAAACATAATTCAAGCATCCCGTCGCGGAAACCTTCTAACTCGTCTACCGTAATGCTTCGCATACAATAAGCAGTCATAAATGCGGCCATTTGCGAAGTATTGTATTTTCCTAAAGCCAAATCAACAAGCACCTGTTTTGATTCTTCTTTTGAAAACGTTTGTCCTTCAAATAAGTGTTTCAGTATAGTTTTCATATTTCATTTATTCCCCTTATGATTTGTTGTTTGAGTTATAAATTACACGCTACCTTTTCCGGTTCACTTTTTTTGTGGGGGCAAACACAAAAAAAAGGGTTGCCGGAATACGGCAACCCTTCATAAAATATCTTGATGGTAAATTAAATAACAGGGAGGCTACCGTATGCAAGTTATGCTACGCCACCACCAATTGTTATTTAATACTGTTTGTTTCATTTTTCGATTTGCCCAAAAATGAGAAATGTATTTTTTAAATGCAAATAATGATGTGAAAAATAATTGATTTTCTTGCTGGGTGTCCAGTTATATTATATCCAAAGTGTTTAAAATCAGTATTAATAGCCTTAGATTTAAATATGTGCTTATTTTTTTGTTTTAGGTAAAATTTCGATAACTTAAAGTAACTCTAAACAAAAAAACATACAATATGAAAACTACGCTCCGACTTTTAACTTTAATTTCCATCGTATTTTCTGGCTCCGCATTCGCACAGTCAGAACAATCTTCAAAAGTATTATTTGATGCCAAAAAGGTAGATCAAAAAGAATTACCAGCAGCAGTGGTAGCATCCGTGAAAAAGGATTTTCCGAACGCCAGCTTAAAAGAGGTTTATTCAATCCCAGCTAGTGTTTATGAATCCGATTGGCAGGTTATCACCAAAAATCCTGTTCCCAAAAGTATGGACATCCAATACTATTCATTGAAAATGAGTGGTAAAGAAATTTCAATGGACGCAACTTATGATAGCAAGGGCAAATTACTTACTGCAAAAGAATACATAACAAATGGTAAGCTCCCTAGAGCAATACCAACTTATATCGCAAACACCTATCCTGGATATGCAGTAAAATCAGATGAAATTCAGAAATGGTATAAAAACAATCAGAAAAAGGCCATTTACGAGGTAGCTATTACCAAGGGAACGGATAAGAAAAAGTTGTATTTCGACGAGAACAATAAATTAATAAAAGTTAAATAATGGTATAACCATGCTCTCTTACGAACCCGGTTAAACATACCGGGTTTTGTAGTTTAATGACAACCTGTCAACTAATCAACAAAAACTGATTTTAGTTTGATTTGTACTAAATTGTACATCGTATTTTTATCTTTTCAAGATACCTCTAATGAAAAAGATATTACTTCTACTATCACTTATAGCCCCTTTGATATGTGCATGCACATCCAAAAAAGAAAACCGACCCCAAACTTTTGCTTCTGAGGATGCTTTTTTAGATTCCATACAGAAAGTACATTTAAACTATATGTGGAATGGCGCTGAATCTACTTCCGGACTTGCTCCGGAACGAATTCATCCTAAGGGTGATTATCCTTTGAATGATAAAGATGTGGTTACCACTGGTGGCTCTGGTTTTGGTATTATGGGGCTTATTGTTGGCATAGACCGGAAATTCATTGACCGGAAGCAAGGCGTTGAACGGTTTCACAAAATAGTGGATTATCTGGCAAAAGCAGATCGATTTCATGGTGTATGGTCACATTGGATCGATGGACCAACGGGGAAAGTAAAACCTTTTGGCACCAAAGACGACGGAGGAGATTTAGTAGAGAGTTCATTCTTAATGCAAGGATTGATTTGCGCGCGTCAATATTTTCAAAATGGTAACGAACGTGAAAAAGAACTGGCAGCAAAAATTGATAAGTTATGGAGAGAAATGGAGTTTTCATTTTATCAGCAAGGTAAAGATGTATTATACTGGCACTGGTCACCAAAGTATCAATGGCAAATGAATTTTCCGCTTGAAGGCTATAATGAATGTTTAATTACCTATATACTGGCAGCTTCATCCCCTACTTATCCCATTCCGGCAAGTGCTTATCATAATGGCTGGGCCAGAAAAGGTACAATCGTTTCTGATGCTGCTCCTTACGGATATAAATTATACCTTAAACATAATTATGCAGAAGAAACCGGAGGTCCTCTTTTCTGGGCACATTATTCCTACATCGGTTTTTGTCCAAAAGGATCAAAGGATAAATATGCTGATTATTGGGAAGTAACCAAAAACCATGCTTTATCCGATTTCGCTTACTGTGTTGCTAACCCTAAACATTTTAAAGGATATAGTGATAGTTGTTGGGGACTAACAGCAAGTTATTCGCCCAAAGGTTATTCTGCACATGCTCCCAATAACGATCTTGGTGTAATAACACCAACTGCTGCATTATCTAGTTTTCCTTACACCTCTAAAGAATCTATGCAGGCGCTTAAATACTTCTATCACCAAAAAGGAGATAAATTATGGGGGCCTTATGGGTTTTATGATGCATTTAGCGAAACCGACAACTGGTATTCTGATGGATATTTAGCGATTGACCAATGTACCGTCGCTCCTATGATAGAAAATTACAGAACAGGTTTGCTGTGGAAATTATTCATGAGTGCTCCTGAAATTCAGGCCGGATTAACGAAGTTAGGTTTCACCTATACAGTAAATTAGCTTTTACTAATTAAACTTATTTGACCAACTATTTGATTTGCTTTTTTAAGGCCCTGTCTTGTTTAAACAGCAGGATTGGGCTTTTATTCTTCATCACAATTATGTTTTACAATTTGAATCCAATATTTTTGTTAGTATGCCTGTAAGTAAAAGTAAAACTGTCCGTCGCCTAAGTGCCCGAAAAAACCTTATAAATATTGCCCTTATTATACTTGGAATTTTCTCTGCCGCTTTCGGGCTTGAAAGTTTCCTGATTCCAAATGGATTTATTGATGGTGGTGTTACCGGTTTGTCGCTGCTTGCTAATCATGTTTTCGGGATCCCTATTTCTTTACTAATCTTTGTCTTAAACATTCCCTTTGTAATATTGGGTTATAAGCAAATTGGAAAAAAATTCGCGTTAATGACCTTATTGGCTATTGCCGGTTTAGCTATCATCCTTTCTACTTTTAAATTTCCGGTAGTTACTACCGATAAACTGCTCATTTCCATTTTTGGTGGTTTTTTATTGGGTGGAGGTATTGGAATGGCTGTAAGAGGTGGTGCAGTAATTGATGGAACAGAAATTATGGCCGTCTATCTTACACGTAAATCTTCATTAACGATAGGCGATATTATCCTTATCATAAATATCATGATTTTCGCCCTGGCGGCATTTTTACTTGGTATTGAAACTGCCATGTATTCTATTTTAACCTACCTGTCGGCAGCAAAAACGATTGACTTTATTATTCAGGGTATTGAAGAATATACTGGTGTAACCATCATTTCTATTAAAAGTGATGACATTAAAGAAGCCATCATTCAAAAATTAGGCCGCGGCGTAACCATTTATAAAGGCGAAAGAGGTTTTGGAGGAAATGTATACCAAAGCAAAGAAATTGACATTATTTTCACCGTTATTACACGTTTGGAAGTTTCTAAATTAAATTCTGAAATTGAGCGTATTGATCCGCGTGCATTTGTGATCATGCACAGTATCAATGAAACAAAAGGTGGTATGATTAAGCGCAGACCTTTACATTAACAAGACATCATGAAATTTGCCAGGATAAAGCAACGGTTTGTGAAAGACGAGCTACACGATTTGGGGTTTAGCGAAAAGCTTACCGGCAATAATCGCTCTTTAAATACAGATGGCAGCTTTAACGTTAAACATAGTGGCCATGAGCGCCTAACCCTTGAGGATGTTTACAATTCGCTCATTACGATGAGCTGGAGTAAATTTAGCGTTGTAATTCTCCTTTGGTTTATCTTAATAAACACGTTCTTTGCCTGTCTTTATTTGATGCTTGGCACCGAATATTTGAACGGCGCCCGTGGTCATGAACTACTAGAGCAATTCCTTGATTGTTTTTTCTTTAGTGCACAAACCCTGTCAACAGTTGGTTACGGTCATTTAAGTCCCAGCAACTATTGGATGAGTGGTGTTGCCGCTTTTGAGTGTTTATTAGGTCTATTAGGCTTTGCTTTAGCAACCGGACTTCTATATGGGCGTTTCTCCCGCCCTGCAGCTAAGATTCTTTTTAGTGATAATTTATTAGTAGCACCCTACAAAGGCGGACAAGGATTAATGTTCAGAATGGTGAATGGCCGCAAAACGCAGCTAATTGAAACTGAACTATTGGTGATTCTATCGCTAATGGTAGAAGAAAATGGGCAAATGGTCAGGCGTTTTTTTGAACTACCATTAGAGCGTACAAAGGTCAATTTCTTCCCAATGAGCTGGACGGTTGTTCATCCGTTTGATGAAAACAGCTTAATTTATGGTTACACAGCTCAAATGTTAAAAGAGAGCGATATGGAGCTGCTGGTATCCCTAAAATCCTTTGATGAAATCTACTCGCAGACCGTCTATGCCCGTTATTCTTATATTACAGAGGATATTGTTTGGGGAGCTCGTTTTATTCCTATGATAAAGAAACAAAACGGACATGCATTAATCGAACTGGATAAGCTCAATCACCATGAAGAAGTTGCATTGCCATTGGTTATTCTAAAATCGGAAGAACATTAGCCAGTTCTTTTCATGAAATCAATTATGTAATTATACATTGGATTTTTTGACATGAACATTTGTGATATCATTGCCCGATGCGCTTTTTTCCAGATAATATTAAACTCAAGCTTTACTCCTTCAAGCTCGCACTGTTTTCTTAACCTTTCAGTTCCGATTAAAATTCCCGGATAGGTTAATGAACCTAAAAATGCCTGGATCGGAAGTTTACAATTTTTCAGATAATTGATTGGTGTCGCCTTTTTCCAGCTTTGTTCATGATCACCAAAAATCGGATAATACTTTTTACCAAACTCAATCCCGTTTATGGTAAAAAACTCATACAAATCGAGCAAGAAACTATCAATAAGAATTAATCCTTTAAGCGGGTTTCCGATCTTTGCTTGCTGAAAGTACCTGTTATCCAAACCTGTTAACGCCGAAAGGTAGCCCCCAGCTGAGTGTCCGGATAAGAAAATACGTGACGCATTTCCACCATAATTCTCAATATTATTGTACACCCATTTTATCGCCCTTGCCACATCAAGACCCATGTCTTCATAACTAAACGTTGGTGCAAGTCGATAATTGATAGCCACAAAAACGATATTCCTTTTGGCAAAATTGATTCCCAAACGACCATAGATATTTTTATTCCCCGTATCCCACTCACCTCCATGCACAAAAATCAGCACATCAGCATTTTGAGCATTCGCCGGAGCATACACATCCAAGCGATTCCTTTCATCATCGAAATCGTCAGTTTCTACGTACGGAATTTCCTTAACCTTTTTTACATCAGCAGATGTAAAGGAAGCAGATAATGTAGCAATTAAAGCAAGCATAGTTTAGTCAAAAATTGAGAGTCTTGAGTCCGGAGTCTTGAGTCAATAATTAAAAACTTGGAACTCTAGACTTTGGACTCAAGACTAAAAAACTATTTAAGCAACGGATCCTTCTCTTTTGTGAAATGATTATACACCAATTTATCGGTTAATGCAGGGAACCAGCGGCTTAACCAAACGGTTAGTTTTCCCTGTCCGGTAATGATCAAATCGCGTTTACGTTTTTCTACGCCTTTTACGATGATCTTCGCCACTTCATCTGCCGACATCATTTTACCTTCATCCATTGATGTTTCGCCTTGTTGCTCATTATTTTTATTCAAAGCTACATTACGTATGTTCGAAGCAGTAAAGCCCGGACACGCAACCATCACATGAACATTATTCTTTAAGTTTTCGACGCGCAGTGATTCCATAAACCCTTGCATGGCAAACTTAGAGGCTGAATAACCTGTTCGTCCTGGTAATCCTTTATAACCGGCAATTGAAGAAACTCCTACTATTGAACCCTGACTCGTTATGATATCAGGCAACGCATATTTAGTACAGTAAACCGTTCCCCAAAAATTGATATCCATCACTTGTCTTAACACATTCAGGTCAAGATCTTTAAAAAGTGCACGCATGGATATTCCCGCATTATTAACTAAAACATCGATCTTTCCGAAAGTAAGTTTTGCCTGACCGATAAGTGTTCTACAATGATCTTCTTGTGTTACATCACAAGCAACCGCAACAACGCGTACACCATATTGAGTCTCTAACTGTTGACCAATTTCACATAAAGCAACATACTGACGTGCCCCCAGAACAAGGTTAGCTCCTTGCTTTGCAAATTCTTCAGCACAAGCTTTTCCAATTCCTGATGAAGCGCCTGTAATGATTACAACTTTTCCTTTTAATGACATGAATTTATGGTTATAAGGTTTGGAAATGAAATCTAAAGCCAGAATAGTACCAACTAAAATATACCCGGATAAAGATTTAATCGGTGTCAAAAATGAAAAAAAATATCGATTTATGTACAGTCGATTTTAATCGTCGGGACGTAGTACTTCTTGGTCATTCCTTACCCCTCTCTATTTCAAAAGCGTATTCTCATAAACAACACGAGTAACGATTGATCTTCCCAATGTCATTTCATCAGCATATTCAATTTCTCCTCCAAAAGAGATACCCCGTGCTATGGTTGTTATTTTGATATTAAAATCTTTCAGTTTTTTGTAGAGATAGAAAATGGTGGTATCACCTTCCATTGTAGGATTTAAGGCAAGAATAATTTCTACAGGTTCACCCGATGCCACGCGTTGGATTAAACGATCAATATTTAAATCAGACGGTCCAATTCCCTCCATCGGAGAAATAAGTCCATTTAAAACATGATACAAGCCATTAAATTGTTGGGTGTTCTCAATGGCCATTACATCCCTGCTGTCTTCAACCACACATAATAAAGAGCGGTCACGCTTGGGATGAGCACATATCTCACATACAGGAGTGTCGGAAATATTACCACAGTCGGAACAAAAACGAATGTTTTGTCGAAGTTTAATCATGGTAGTTCCAAAATGCTCCACTTCATCTGTTTTTTGGTTTAACAGGTGTAAAACCAAACGTAAAGCCGTTTTAGAACCAATGCCAGGTAATTTAGAAAACTCGTTTACTGCTTCTTCCAGTAATTTTGACGAAAACTGCATCTTACAAAAATATGAAATAGATATGAGATGTTAGATTGGAGATATGAGAGGCTTTTTGAGATGAGTAATCATTAACTCCGTTTTATAAAATCTCATATCTCATATCCCATATCTCATATCTAAAAAAAAAACTGTAGGTTAGCCGAACAACAATAAACTATGGCACCGGGCATATTACTCTCATTTATTATAACATACTTTTTGGTATTGTTAGTTATTGCGTACCTGACTTCGCGTAAATCATCAGACAACTCCACCTTCTTTATTGCTAACCGAAACTCTAAATGGTATTTGGTGGCTTTTGGAATGGTCGGTACAGCATTAAGTGGAGTAACCTTTATTTCTGTTCCCGGAAAAGTTGGTGCCCCAGGAGGTGATCAGTTTGCGTATTTTCAGTTTGTATTGGGTAATGCATTAGGGTTTTTAGTGGTCGCATTAGTGCTGCTGCCACTCTACTACCGGATGAAATTGACTTCCATTTATGAATATATTGAAAAAGCGCTTGGCCCCGTAAGTTATAAAACAGCTGCAGGTATTTTCCTGATGAGTCGTACAATCGGTTCTGCATTTAGATTATATCTGGTTGTAATAGTTTTACAGCGATTCATTTTTGATACCTATCACATTCCTTTCTGGCTTACAGTACTAATCTCACTGGGACTTATTTGGTCATACACCTACAAAGGTGGCTTAAAAACCATTATTATTACCGATACCCTACAAACCTTGTTTTTGGTTACTTCAGTATTTCTCACGATTTACTTTATCTGCAGTACTCTTGACTTTAACATTCCTCAGGCTTTTGAAGCTGTCAAAAACAGTGGTTATTCAAAAATCTTCTTTGTAGAAGACTTTGTAACAAGCAAGTTTCACGTTTCTAAACAACTAATTGGGGGTATGTTTGTTACTATAGCGATGGTTGGCTTAGATCAGGATTTAATGCAAAAGAATTTAAGCTGCAAGAACATTGGGGAAGCTCAAAAAAACATGCTAACCTTTACGGGTTTCTTTGTGGTTATTAATTTATTCTTTTTAAGTGTAGGTGCTTTATTATACCTGTATGCAACAAAAAATGGCATTGCAATACCAATTGATGCAATTACAGGCAAACCTCGTACAGACTTCTTATTCCCTGAAATTGCGTTAAACTATTTAAGTACTCTACCTGCTATAATCTTTATGCTCGGATTAACAGCAGCCACTTTTGCCACTACAGATTCAGCATTAACGGCCTTAACCACTTCCTTTTGTGTAGACTTTTTACATTTTGACAAAAAGCCGGAACAATCGGCTCAAATGGTTCGCACCCGCCATTGGGTTCACATTGGCTTTTCATTACTAATGTTCCTGGTGATAATTGTGTTCAACTCAATTAATGATGCCGCTGTGGTAAGTGCCATATTTACAGTTGCCTCTTATACCTACGGTCCATTATTGGGCTTATATGCTTTTGGTTTATTTGCTAAAACCAGGCAGGTTAATGATATTTTAGTACCTGTAATTTGCGTTTTATCACCTGCTATCTGTTATTTTTTAAACTTATACTCAGCAAAGTTGTTAGGTGGATATGTTTTCGACAATGAGCTAATTTTGGTAAATGGTTTAATAACCTTTATTGGGTTGCTTATCTTTTCATCTTCCAAATCTTCTCCTACGGTAAATGAAATAAAAGCTGGCAAAGAAATGGCTGTATAGCTCGCATAAGCCAGTTACTTGTTTTAAACATTATTCAAGCAACTTAGCATACAATTTTCAGGATCAGGGATAGCCTGATCCGACCTAAAAAAGAGAAATTACAATGAATGATAATCTAATAGACGACGAAAGAATACGTGAAGCGTTTGCAAATAAAGATTGGCCAGAGGTAAAAGTTACCGACTCATGGCAGATCTTTAAAATAATGGCTGAATTTGTAAAAGGATTCGAAACCATGGCCCGCATTGGACCATGTGTATCCATCTTTGGTTCAGCACGCATTAAACAGGGCACCGAATACTATGAAATGGCTGTTGAAATTGCTCGTCAGCTTACCTTAAAAGGATACGGTATTATTTCTGGTGGAGGTCCCGGAGTTATGGAAGCAGCCAATAAAGGTGCTCATTCTACGGGTGGTAAATCTGTAGGGTTAAATATAGAGTTGCCCCATGAACAATTCCATAATCAATATATCGACAAAGACAAATTGATGACTTACGACTATTTCTTTGTTCGTAAAGTGATGTTTGTTAAGTATTCACAAGGATTTGTGGTGATGCCCGGAGGTTTCGGAACCATGGATGAGCTTTTTGAAGCCTTAACCTTAATTCAAACCGGTAAAGTTGCCCGTTTCCCGATTGTATTAGTGGGTACTTCATACTGGAGCGGATTATTTGAATGGATCGAAAAACAACTAATCGAAGGTGGTTACATTTCAGCGGAAGATATGAATCTATTCCGTTTGGTAGATACGGCCGACGAGGCTGTTGAGCACATTATCCGCTTCTATAATAAATACGTTATTAAGCCGAATTTTTAGTCTTGAGTCGAGGGTCTTGAGTCTGGAGTTCATAGTTCTGAGTCGAGAGTTCTGAGTCTGGAGTCAAATAGTTCATGGATCATGGTTCATGGATCATAGTACTGAGTCGGGAGTTCTGAGTCAGGAGTCAAAAAGTTCATAGATCATGGTTCTGAGTCGAGAGTTTGAGTCTGGAGTCAAATGGTTCATAGATCATAGTTCTGAGTCTGAGCCAAATAGATCATAGCATGGATTATAGTCTTAGTCAGGAGTTCTGATTGAAGATCTTAAAAAGATCAGGGTTAATAGATTATAGCAAAAACTATAAACTATTAACCCTGATCTTTTTATTTAGTAAAGTTTATGGATCAAGCAAATACTATGGACCATGGTCTATGGACTATGGACAAATCTATGAACTATGAACTATCATCTATAAACTATGAACTATCATCATCTATGAACCCTTTGACTCCTGACTCAGAACTCCAGACTCCGAACTCTTCTCGTACTCCGCATACGCGTTTTCAAAGCTCAAACGGCCGACTTCAATCAATTCAGAGGCCCGGTAAAACTCAAAACTTCCACAAGCATTTCTTGAGACATTTACTAAAATATCCGGTTTATAAGTTTCAAGCATAACCTGGGTTAATCGATCTTGTAATAAATCAAATGAGCGATTAAGCAAGCCAAACATGCCAATCCTCTCAGAGGTTTCATTGCTACGGGTATCGATTCTTAGAATTGAAGAAACAAAAGTGTCCCAACGACTCTTTCCTATTTTGCGTGCTAAGATCTCTTGTTCTGTAGGAGATGGCAATACTAATGGTTGGATACTCGAATTTACATTTACAGCAACCAACAACTCATCAGGTTGACGCTGTGCTACTGCAATTGGTAATGGATTTAGTAATCCACCGTCGAGTAAAACCTTGCCTTCATCAATTACAGGTGTTAATACTGTTGGAATAGCGATAGAAGCCCTGATAGCCTTAAATAAATTGCCACTTTTAAAATAAATCTCCTGTTGAGAATTTAAATCTGTGGCAACTGCCGTAAACGGAATAGAAAACTCTTCAATATTATGAGATCCGATCAACTCTTCAATTGCATTCAAAACCCGATCGCCACGTACAAAACCGGCACCCGACCAAGTAAAATCAAGCAGTTTAAAAACATCCATTTTCTCCAGGTTTACCAACCACTTTTTATACGTTGGTAAATGTCCGGCGCAATAAATTCCGCCAATCAATGCACCCATTGAACAACCTGCAATACGGGAAATAGTAAAACCTCTACGTTCAAGCTCTTCAATAACACCAATTTGCGAAACCCCTCTTGCTCCCCCACTCCCTAATACTAAACAAACCTTCTTCATTTGTATGATTGCACCGATTTAATTGGATTACACAGATTTACTTTGAGATCGATTAGATAATGATTTGGATTTCTTGTCGTGTTAAAGGAATTAGATATCACTAACTCCACCGGACACCACATATTTCATCACATCGGCAGAATTCATATTTAACGGCTTAACTTTATCAGCCGGAATGATGTAATACTCACCCATAATACCGTATGAATTAGGAAAATAAACACCTACCTCCCCTTCCAAATCAAATTTTGAAAGGTCTTTTTGAGTAATAAATCCCACTCTTTTTAAGCCGTAATCATTGATTTGAACAATTACCGGTTCATTGAACTTCTTTTTCTCTCCGAAAAAACTCTCCATAAAGTCGCGAATCGACGAATAGATAAGTTTTAATAAAGGAACACGATCCAATAACCCCAAAAACCAATTTGAAATGGGTTCCGTAATTAAATAATTAGCCAATACCCCGATAAACGTAATAGAAATCAATACGATTACTAAACCGGAACCAGGTACCAGACTCAAAATTGGAATCCGTGATGAAAGCAATCCATCGACGAATGTAATACCACTAGCAATAATATAAAAGGTTAAAGCCAAAGGAATTACAAACAATAATCCTTTTATAAAGAATCCGAAAATTGTTTGCCACACATTTTTAGCTCTTACCTTTCTACGTAACTTACTTATATCTTCCATATTTCATTATTAATTAATGATAGCATAATCAAGGAAAAAACGATGAGATAGTTCCCTTTGTTCTTCTATCATTTATTATTCACTTCTCTTAAAAATCTTACTCTTTGTACGTTAATTAAGCCTATTCATATACATACACACGTTTTACACGCTGAGAAATCCCTGTAAGCACCTCATATGGAATTGTTCCGATTTTTTCGGCCAATTCTTCAACCCGAAGTTCTTCATTAAAAACAATAACTTCATCCGTTTCCTTACAATCAATTTCGGTTACGTTTAACATGGTCATATCCATGCATACACTGCCAATAATTGGTGCTCTTTTACCGTTTACAAGCATTTCACCCACGCCATTTCCTAACTTACGGCTTAATCCGTCTGCATAACCCAGCTTAACGGTTGCAATCTTTGAAGGTACATTTATTTTTCCTCTTCGATTATAACTCACCGTTTCACCCGGCGCTAACTCCTTAATTTGTGTGATCGTAGTTTTTAATGTACCAATCGGCTGTAACAAACGATTATTTTTCACAGCACTATCAATGCCATAAAGTCCCAGGCCTAACCGAACCATGTCTAAATGAGCCTCGGGGTGTCTTACAATACCTGCCGAATTACAAATATGCCTGATAAAACTATAACCTAACAATTGCTTTAGTTTATCAGCCACCCTTAAAAACAAATCAAGCTGTTTTTGTGTAAACCCGTCTTCTTCCGCATCTTCGCTGGCAGCCAAATGGGAAAACACCGATGCTACTTTAATATGTGGGTTGGCTTTTAAAATGGAAACCAGTTTATCTATATCTTCTTCCTGAAAACCTAAACGATGCATGCCTGTATCTATTTTCAGGTGAATTTTATATTCCTGACTATGATGAGTATGCAGAAAAGAAACAAACTCATTCAATATTCTGAAATTGTATAGCTCAGGTTCCAGGTTAGACCGAAGCAGACTTTCAAAAGCAAAAACGTCAGGACTCATAACCATTATTGGTAATTTAATTCCTGCTTTTCGTAGTTCAACACCTTCATCTACATAAGCCACCGCCAAATAATCAACTTTATGAAACTGCAATACATTGGCAATCTCAAAGCTTCCACTTC
The DNA here is from genome assembly GCF_000242635.2 of Solitalea canadensis DSM 3403. Lineage (NCBI taxonomy): Bacteria > Pseudomonadati > Bacteroidota > Sphingobacteriia > Sphingobacteriales > Sphingobacteriaceae > Solitalea > Solitalea canadensis. Next base: position 1,513,720 of record NC_017770.1, on the reverse strand, counting down.
CATATGAAAAAGCCTTTACCATTGCCATTAATTTAGTTTCAGGTTGTAGCATCGATTTATAATAGTTCAGATTCTGTATCAACCCATTCAGATTAATTTCAAAAACGGTTTCGTGAACTTTCTGCTCAAGGAGTTTACTAATTTGTTCAAACTCAAATAAGCGGGAACCTTTCAGTAAAATGTTTTCATTATTAAACTTAGCTCCTGAAAATTCAGCAAGAAAAGCATCGGTATTAACATAAAACTCTTTCTCAAGATTAAACAGCTGTTCTTGTGAAGCTATTTCCGGACCAATGCCGATCAATCTATCTACTTTCGCTGATGCTAACAACTGTGCGACTTTAGCATATAATTCTTTGGAAGAAATTCCGGATTGAAAGATATCAGACAGTATTAATGTACGTTTTGGATGTTGCTGTTGCTGTTGTAGAAAGTCAAGTGCAATTTGCAACGACCCTAAATCAGAGTTGTAGCTATCATTGATGACAGTGCAATTATTAACTCCCTTGCGAAGTTTCAGGCGCATTTCAATTGGCGCCAGCTCTTTCATCCGTTGTTTGACCTGATTTTGAGGTATTTCTAATGCAATTAACACACACCAGCATGTGATCGCATTTTTTACTGATGCTTCATCAATAAAAGGAATTTCGATTGTATGCTCATGTGCCTTAATAACACCTGTTATTTTAGTATGTAGTGACTTTCTTTCAATTTCTTTTACAAAAACAGTTGCAGATGTATCTGTTGTCGACCAACTGATCTGCTGTTTGCCTGGAATTTCATTTGCAAAACCCGTTAATTCATCTTTTGGATAAATGAACGTGTTCACATCTCCAAACAGTTTAAATTTCTCAGTCAACTTTTGTTCAATGCTTTCAAAACCTTCATTATGTGCAGAACCGATATTGGTAAAAACACCAATGGTAGGTTGAATAACATTTACCAGGTTTAACATCTCATTTGGCATCGAGATTCCGGCTTCGAAAATAGCCAGGTCGGCCATGTCATTCATCTGCCACACCGAAAGAGGAACTCCTATTTGTGAGTTATAACTCTTCGGGCTTCTAACAATATGATGATCAATCGAAAGTAATTGAAAAAGCCATTCTTTTACTATAGTTTTTCCATTACTGCCTGTTACTCCAATTACCGGGTAATTAAATTGTTTGCGATGATTGGCCGCAACTAATTGTAACGCTTTAAGTGTATCAGGCACCAATAAAAAATTAATACCCGGATAGGCTTCCGACCATTTGTCTTCGGATATCACAAAGCTTTTAACTCCTTTATTAATAAGTTCAGGAATAAAGTTGTGCCCGTTTCGCTGACCTTTTAATGCAAAGAATAAGGTTATTTCGGGACTCAATATTTTCCGGCTGTCGATAGCCAATGTTTCAACCGGCAATTGAGGATTATTTATTTGTGCATTGGCACTCAGTAAATTACTTATGTATTGGAGTGTGTATGGGGTAAGAGGCATAGTACCGCAAATATAGTTATTGTGCGTATCGGAATGGACGCTTTGAAAACATTTTTGTTTACTCAAAAATAAGTTCTTCATTATGAATTGAGTATTATATTAAAAACATTTTGAAAACTCCATTTGGAGTTTCATGTCTCCATTTTAGCAAGCATATTTTTTACATTTGTGATATGCAGGATGAAGAATTCACAAAAAAACGCATTACCGACCCTAAGGTAGCATTAGAAAAAGCATCTCGATTTTGCGCTTACCAGGAACGCAGTCAGCAGGAAGTCCGAAGTAAATTATATGAATGGGGGTTGTGGACCGATGCGGTTGAAGAGATCATTGCAGATCTTATTCAAAACAACTACATAAGTGAAGAACGTTTTGCGAGAATGTACGCATTAGGGAAATTTAGAATGAAGCAGTGGGGTAAGAATAAAATTAAACAAGGCTTAAAGTTGAAAGGTGTTCCGGAGAACCTTATAAAAAAAGCTTTATTAGGAATCGACCCTGATGATTATGAGAAAACAATCGTAGATACTTGGAAAAAGAAAGATTTATCGGAAAAAGAACGCGATCCTTATAAGCGAAATTATAAAATTGCACAGTATTTAATGAGTCGAGGGTTTGAAGGAGATAGTGTTTGGGCCATAATTAATGAACAATCTAAGGCTATCAAATAAAAAACAAAAAAATTCATGCGCTGATTTTAAAACGCTTACGTCATTCGCTGCTCAAAAACCTATATTTTTTATTAATTCACTATTGACAGCAATTAGATAATCCCTATATTTGCAGTCCCAAAGCAATAAGGGGTATAACTATTGCGAAAGTAGCTCAGTTGGTAGAGCACAACCTTGCCAAGGTTGGGGTCGCGAGTTCGAATCTCGTCTTTCGCTCCAAAAGAAAATGTTCTTTAAAAAGTCTTAATAATTAAAAAAGCGAAAGTAGCTCAGTTGGTAGAGCACAACCTTGCCAAGGTTGGGGTCGCGAGTTCGAATCTCGTCTTTCGCTCTCTTTTAACAAAGGCTGCCTTGGTGGTGGAACTGGTAGACACGCAGGACTTAAAATCCTGTGGCCGTTAAGGCCGTGCGGGTTCGATTCCCGCCTGAGGTACAAATGCATGTTAAGGCCATGCAGGCTTCCTGATAACGATCGGGATGTTTAACGTACTAATCTCTTGAGGAGATTTTTGAAATATTAACAAAGAACTTGAGAGACAGTTCTTTAATGCGAAAGTAGCTCAGTTGGTAGAGCACAACCTTGCCAAGGTTGGGGTCGCGAGTTCGAATCTCGTCTTTCGCTCTACTTATTGTTTAGTTTTATATTTTTATCGAACTTTGCAATGATTTAAAATCACCGATGCCTTGGTGGTGGAACTGGTAGACACGCAGGACTTAAAATCCTGTGGCCGTTAAGGCCGTGCGGGTTCGATTCCCGCCTGAGGTACAAAAGCCGATCAGACGATCGGCTTTTTTGTTTTATACGGTTTTTGACTTCGAAATTATGTTTTCAACCCGAAACATTGAAGGGATGACAACGAGACGGATCTAAAATTATCTATCTACTTGTTTTCATTGCCTTAACCACGGTCAATGCTTTATCATCTAACATCTTTTGATACATCTCCGTTTCACAACCATAAATAGCGATTTTACCTTCTTTATTACTGTGCACCCCCCAACCATATCGTTTTCCTAAAGGCGATGCCCTAAAACATGCCTGTCCCTTGGAGAAGAATTTTTCCTTTGCCTCCTCATATTCTGATTCGGTTAGATCATTACGATCGGCATACACTTGAAATAATACCTCATCAGAAGTGTATTTGTAAGGATTATTCTTTACCAACTCGAATTGGATATTTGCAACAGTCCTTTTATCGCCTTTCAATGGCGGCATTTCCCCTACTCCTGCCGGACAATCATCTGCAACTATTATAAATGTATCAAAGTAGTTTGTGGTATGTACTTTCATTTTCGTGACTTTTTGTAAAGTTACAATTGACCATTGACAACTGTATGTCAGTAAGCTGTTAAAAACTGTTTTACTTATTCCATGCTAGATTTTAAGAAATCGTGTTTAACTCAGTAGACGCATTAAATCATTCTTTGACAACGAACTCAGAAATGAGGTATCTGTGCTGATCATATTATTATATCGAAAACTCTTATTATTCTTATTGTTACCTTTTGCAGAACAGTGTCACGATAATTAGAATTCATTAGTAATATCAACAAAAATAGAATAGCTTAAGAATGGTTACTTTATAGACAAAAATTTACAATTTATTTTTAAATATACTCATTGTATTCCTTGAGAATGTCACGCATATCATCTTTGAGCAATTTGTAGACCCAATTCCTAATGACACAAAAGTCATCTACTTTTGATGTATTAAATTTATCGATGGTTCTTATATCGTTATGATAATCACTACGTAGTATATCCTCAAGTGAAAATCCCTGCAAGCTCTTTATCCTATCTTCTTTAAAGGCTTTTTCCATTGGAACACTTTCCCGGAAATTGAATTTTGTCTGGCCATCTTTTGACGAACGATAGCCAAACATCCCCCATTTTAGGACATCTGCGTCTTTCATATAAAAGAAGTATTCGTAGGGCATGCCGTTAAAAAATGTTAATTCATTCTTAAATGTTGGAAAAAGATATTCAATAAAATCTTTGTAACAGTTCTCTAAATGTCTGAAGAAGCATTCAATATATAATTTAGCTTGATCTGCGGTGTATTGAAAACATCTGCATTCTTCGATATCTTGAATATTATTTTTCTGGAAGAAACTCCTGACCTCTATTAATGATTTGTTAGGATAAGGCAGATGATGCTTCTCTAGCTTTTGAAATCCTTTCTCTTGTAGTATGGTAACGATTTTTGATAGTTCCTCAAAAGGAGGGAAATCTCCTGTAATATTCAGCTTTGGGATATAAAGGTTGTTTTGGACTGCTTCTTCAACCATACGATGGACTGTGCTCGATGGAATGTTATAGTCAATTCCTCTGTAGTACTCATAAGCTATAAACCGATATATTCTATTTTGCAGATCTTTTAAATCTATCGGATAAATTTGTTCAAATCTTGGCATATAAAGATCATCCAGGCAGCCATTGTATCCAAGCTGTTTTTGATAATAATAGACAATGAGAGACACTTGCTCCATTATCAGTATATCAGAGTTGTACGCATTAAGCCTACCTTTTTGAATTATACCTTTTAACTGTTTAAAAATCTCCTTCTTAACAACTTTACTGAGATCAGGAACTAATAATGAATGATTACTACTATAAATGGTGCTTACTCCAATTTCATACATTCGACTACTCCAATGGTCACCTGAAAAGGCATCTTCAAGATTTTCATATAATATTTTTTCAGATTCTCCAGGTTTTATACGAAATAGTGCATAGCCATCTTTTTTTATCAGATCAGTTGGCAACACAATGCCAATTTCATCATCTGTCTTCGGAAGATATAGCTTCTTTGAATTTTTAAAATTTTCTTCCAAATATGAATTATAGTTTTCTACATATGCAAGGGCCTTACTTTTTTTGTAGTTTATCAACGTATACTTATGGCCTTCACTCGCATTATTTAAGTAAAACTCAATTGCACTTTGACCAATGTAGTTGCCGTAGAAATCGTCAAGAATATTATAAAATTCATTATCGCTGAGCTGATCTAATTTGTAAGAATGGAAACATATAACATAGTCCCTAATTTTAGAGTAGTAAAAAGATATGTTGTAGGAATCTTCCTTATTCGACTTTGTAAGTATGTTTCTGGCAAATAAATCCTCTGGCAAAGACTCGTTTAATGAAAAATTTAAATTTTCCAGCAGAGTTTCAATTTCTAAACCATCATCATAGAATGCATCCAATTCACTGTATTTATGATTTATTAATACTATACCAATTTTTGAAAGAATTCTCATGCCAGTTTGAAAGTCAATATTAGACTTTTCAAAGGATTGCTTTAGGTAAGTTTTTATCAGGTTTTTATCGTCAATTTTTTCTGGTATTTGTTTGTGGCTATAGACTTCGCTGAATATTCTCAAGAAGAAACCATTCCGTAATTCTTTTAAAAGGGTACCAGAAATTTCCCCTCTAAAACCGAAAACTTTCCTGTATAAAGGAATTATTTCCTTCAACTCTTCTTCACTAAAATCTTCCAGTAGAAATCCCGGATTGTTCCCTAACTTTAAAATTCGTTCATGAAACTTATCGAGTTCTTCAAATAAGTGGTTAGGTGTGTCATTTACTTTTAAAATATTTTCCCAAATATTGGATTTACAGCTAATGCAAATTTTAATCTTGTTTAAGTTTTTCGTTGCCATTGCAAGTTCACTTAATTCAAGTGATATATTTGTATTGATACTTTCATCAACTGCATCAATGAATAAGAACACGGTTTTATCTAAAAATCTCCCTAATTCATCAAGTCTTTTCAAAACAAGATTACTTTCGCTTTTACTAGAAAAAACTCCATTTAAGTCCTGTGCGATATGTTCTAAAGGTGATTTACTAATGATTGCGGCATTGTAGAAGAAAACAAAATTGTTTTCCAAGCATTGAAGTGCTAGTGAACATATAGTATTCGTTTTACCGACACCAGCTGTACCAACTACAGCGAAAAAAGAGGCTTTATCTTTGATAAAGTTATTGAAGGAAGACTGCAAATCATTTCTTTGAACGTACAGATCTTTAATAAACTTAGAAGTTGGCTCATCAATGTTGCCAACAATTGGCCCCATTCTATCCTGCACTTGGCTTTTACAGAAGTTTCTTAAATTTTCGCCTGAAAAAGACACGAAGTTTTTAAGAGCTTCATATCTAACCCTTAATTCTTCGTCTGTGGAAAGAGTATAGCCATTTTTCCAAAAGTCTGATTGTTCAGAAATTTGTCTACCCGTAAGATTTACTTTTGATATAGAGTCAAAAATCATTGTTGTTTTTCCATTCGTAATTACCACGAAGGGTGCGATATCATCAATGAGTGCTCTTGCGTATGAAATTCCTTGGTCTATATCCTTTTGTGAGATGGCTACTGAATCGGCTTTCAGTTCAACAATAAAGAGGTTCTTTCCGTTTCTTTTACATAGAATGTCCGATCTGCCATTTATAGTATGCTGAGACTTTCCAAGTCTAATTGTAAATGAAGTTTCCAACGAAATTTCAGAAAGGTCAAGCCCCAGGTCATTTAAATATGGTAAAAGTAGCTTGCCTCTGATTTCTTCTTCATTCATCAGTATCATTATAAAATCTACCCTTTTGTTTGAATAAGGATTCCCATGCCTAAAATACAAATACTCAGAGATTTTATTTATAAACGATTTTTAGATGAATTTTAAAAAATAAATGATGTTACAGGAATCTATTATATTAGATATCGTTTTCTATTATCGTATGATAAGAAGTTGCAGATCATTTTAGAAATATGTGAAATATAAACCATTAAAAGTACTAAAGCCGATCAGACGATTGGCTTTTCATTTTATATTCTTTCTCTTTCTCCCCTTAACAAATAGCCATTAACTCAGCAGACGCATTAAATCATTCTTTGACAACGAACTCAGAAATGAGGTATCTGTGCTGATCATATTATTGGCCAATTCTTTCTTCGATTCCTGTAGGTTCATAATTTTTTCTTCTACAGTTCCTGCACAAATTAATCGAACAGCAACGATGTTTTTATGCTGACCAATACGGTGTACACGATCTATCGCCTGGTTTTCTACTGCCGGATTCCACCACGGATCAACAAGATATACGTAATCAGCTTCCGTTAAATTCAGGCCCGTTCCGCCGGCTTTTAAACTGATCAGAAAAACCCGTATATTATTATTGGTTTTAAATTCATTCACAACACTATCCCGGTTTCTTGTGCTTCCTGTTAACATCACATAAGCTATTCCTTTGTCGTCCAACTGTTCCCTAATAAGATCGAGCATGGAAACAAATTGAGAAAAAACCAGGATTTTATGCTGAGTCATCTTGCTTTCTATCTGCTCCATCAATAAATCAATCTTTGCAGATGCCTCCCCTTTTAACCGATCTTCACCTAATAATTGAGGTGAATCACAGATTTGTCTCAATCTGGTTAAACCTTTAAGGACATACATGGATCGATTTTTCAGCAATTCATTATCTGTAGCCGAAATAAACTCTCTGAACTCCTTTTCATAAGCATCATAAATTCTGCGCTGTTCGGGTTGCATTTCACAATAAAGTGTCATAGTTGTTTTTTCCGGAAGTTCACCAGCTACTTGCTGCTTGGTTCTACGCAGAATAAAAGGCTTGATCTTATTTTGCAACTCCTGTGTTCTTCTTCGCTCTTTTAAGCGATCGATTGGAATAGAATACACATCTCTGAAGTATTGCTTGCTTCCCAATAAACCCGGACAAGCAAATGAAAGCTGGCCATATAAATCAACCGTATTATTCTCAATCGGAGTTCCGGTAATAACGATCCGGTTTCGGGCTTGCAGTAAACGGGCTGCTTTATAACGCTGCGATTCAGGATTCTTTATATTTTGAGATTCATCAAGGAAGATGTAGTTGAATTCATACTTCTTCAAAAAGTTAACTGCCGAAAGCAAGGTGCCGTATGAAATCAATATAACTTCATATTGACCCCAATCATTCGTGTTTTTATCAGGATCGCTACTGGTTATCGTATGAACGTTAATGGAGGGTGCAAACTTTTCGATCTCATGTTTCCAGTTAAAAACCAATGAAGTTGGAACAACTAATAAATTGGTATTATGTGCAGATTTCTGGCGCTGAAGTAAAATAAAGGCAATGATTTGCAATGACTTTCCGAGCCCCATATCATCGGCTAAACATCCACCGAAATTAAAATCGTCTAAAAAATTAAGCCAGTTAAGTCCTTGTTGCTGATAAAAGCGCAAAGTTGCATTTAAGCCTTCCGGAACTGAAATTTGTTGTACAGCGTCAAAATCATTTAGTTTTCTTCGGTAGGCATTAATTTCCTCTTTTACATAACCATCCAACATTTCCTCCTCATACAGCTGTTCAACCGTTGAAAAAGCAACTTTTGGAATCTGCAATGTTTCTTCATCTGCAATTTCAGCAGCTTTAAAATAAGCGTCAAATTTCGCTATCCAGTCCGCAGGTAAAATCCCTAATGAACCGTCATCCAATTGAACATACTTACTTTTATTTTTTACTGCTTTATGTAATTGTTTCAACGACGCTTTGCTTTTACCAAAGCGTACATTGATTAAGGCATTAAACCAATTGATACCGCTTAATATCTTGATGCTAATTTTAACCTTATTCGGATTTAGCTTATTATTTTCCAGCTCATTAAAACCAAGCACAGTAATTTTATTGCTCTGCCATTCATCAAATACGTTCAAGAACCAATCTTCATTCAAAAAATGTTTTTTATGCAGATAGAAATAATGAAGGTCATTTTCCAGTTGTTCAAAAAAGTAAGCGTGTTGTTTTATTATAAGACCAATAAATCCATCTTCAACAGCATTATCCCGTTTAACCATAAACTCCTTTCCCTTACTATCAACTGCATAAATTTGCCTTTTGGTTCGAATTGCAATTTCAACTTCTCCATAACTAACCACAGGAATGATCATTACCTGATCACCAAAATCAGATAGATAAATAATCTTTTCCGGTTCATTACCGAAACCTTGTTGCTTTAATTGTAAAGTAGTGGCTGGCTTTACATGCTTATAATCAACCTTTATTTTATCCTCCAATTCACCTAGGAATTGTGTTTTAAATTCTTTGAACTTAGAAACATGGATCAGTAATCGGCCATTATTCTTTTTCAGCAGTTCAATAACATTTAATATTTGAAGATTATCTACCAGGAAAAGCGTTTGACCAATAAAAAGAAAATAGGTAAGTGTAAGTTGAAGGTCGTTTATTCCATAATCAATACCATTGATCTGAGCATTTGCTGAAAGCTCAAAAAACTGGTCTGCCTGCGTTACCGTTAGCTTAAAACCATCTGAAAGTAAATTTACTTCCACCGGAAGAACAGCTGTTGCGGTAACATTTTCAGATTTCCTATTATCATGAAGATAAAAGGTAAACTTTAACGGATTGTTGATAACAGCCCGTAATGCAACTATATCTGCTTCAGATTTTTCCTTATCTATGGTGCCTTGAAAACTGTTAATTCCGGTAAAAAATTTCAATTGCTGATGATCTTCCGTTTGCCAGATCCTATCAAGTGGTGCAATTGGGTTTAACGGATTTTTAATCTTTCCATCTTTAGTGATGTTGGCTTGATAAAGACCGATGATCAAATGTTTATAGTACTTATGCTGCTTAAGTATCACAATAGTTGTTTGATCGGCATCAGCAACTTTTAAAGTTGAATCTTTAACAATCACTTGCTTTAAATTGCCCAAACTTTCTTTGTTAACAGCTAACAAGCCCTGCAACTTAGGCGTTATGGTTATTTTTTTATTACTATACGTTAAGTTGAACAAGCTGTCGAGATCAGTTTCATAAGCCAATCCATAATCAGCGGCTGCTTTACGCAATTGATCGTAACGATAGTTCTTATCAAAGAAAACCCGAAACTCATCTCTTTTGGCAATTGCTAATAAAACCTGAGTCTGATGCTCACACAACCGACCTTTTATCGCCTTACATTCGCATGTGATAGATAATAATTCATCTTGTTTTGCCACAATAACCTGTGGAAAAACAACAGAACTGTATTGATTGGAAAAGATACCCTGGTTTATTTCAAGGGTCTTGGGATAAATATATTGAAGACTTTTGTGATCCGTAAATATTCCATTTGAGGCATGCTGAAGAATGATTATTTCTGCTAAAGATTCAAAATGAACATCTTTTATTAGGAGGCAATTATTTTCTTCTGAATGACTAATGATTTTGAACACGGATATAATGGTTGAATTAATATTGGTTGAGTAAAAATACAACTCCTGATAAATCAATTTATAAGCATTCGTCAAAATCAATCGATTATTCTCATTTTTGCGAGCCTGTTATAGGGTTGATATGCTAATGGAGATCGTTATCTTATGTTGTTTTGCATTTATTGCAGGATTTATTGATTCAATTGTAGGTGGCGGAGGCTTAATTCAGATGCCTGCCCTGCTACTTACCTTTCCTAAAACTTCGGTACCAGTTTTATTTGGAACTGGAAAAATTCCTGCATTAACAGGAACGAGTGCCGCCGCATGGCAATACAGTAAAAAAGTTAGTTTTAATTATAAAGTATTAGGATTAACAGCCGGATGTGCGTTAGTATCGGCTTATTTAGGTGCTCAAACGATCAGCTTATTAAACAGCAATTTGCTTAAACCCCTTATCCTAGTCATTTTAGTGCTTATTGCCATTTATACCTTTGTAAAAAAGGATTTCGGAAGTGCCGAAGCTCGTGATATTCCTGAGAAAAAGATGCTGATTTATGGAGGATTGATTGGTTTTATAGTAGGCTTCTATGACGGTTTTTTCGGGCCAGGTACCGGTAGTTTCTTTATTTTAGCCTTTATCGTTTTACTGGGATTCGATTTTTTAAACGCTTCAGCATACGCCAAAGTGATCAACTGCGTTACCAATGTTTCTGCATTAGCGGCTTTCATCTGGAACAAGCAAGTATTATATCATGTAGCTCTACCAATGGCTGTTTGCAATATGGCTGGCGGCTTAATTGGTAGCAGACTTGCCCTATCAAAGGGTAATGATTTTATCAGAAAGTTCTTCCTGCTGGTTATTTGCATCCTGATTGTCAGGTATGCTTATGATGTTTTTTATAAGTAAATATCTCTCTTTTTCATACTCAATAGTATCGGAACGACAGTATCAATGCGCCTTGTACAGTTCGGCAGAGTCTAATTAAGTTCTTGCATTAACTGCGGGAGATCTGTACGCAGCGGCGGCGTTTTTTGCTTACTTTTTTTCGCTGTAGAAAAACATGCGAAGCATTCTTGAATACCTTTAGAATGAAACACTGCATGAAAAAAGTAAGTCTCGCGGAAAGCGACGAAATAACATATAGCAATACACGATGCTTACTGTAATGTTTCTAATACCACTACTTCACACAAATTACCTCTAATCACAAGGCATACATTTTGTAAATTGCTAATCATCAACAGCTTTTCGCAAGATGAAGAAAGAGTTAAGCGATCTTCGGGCAGAAGCTCGTCAAATGAAGTTGATCTATGTAACTGATAAAACTATCGGGTATAGCCGGTTATTGGTAAAAAACGCTGTCACTTTTTTTGACTGTGACGGACATGAAATAACTGATGAAGATACACTTAAGCGCTTACGTGGGTTAGTTTTGCCGCCTGCCTGGCAAAACGTATGGATTTGCACCAAACCTAATGGTCATTTGCAGGCTACCGGATTTGACAAATTAGGAAGAAAACAATATCGTTATCATACCAATTGGTCGCTAATCAGAAATGAGAAGAAACACGACCGAATGCTTGAGTTTGGCGTTGCAATTCCACAGTTAAGAAAACAACTCGAGAAAGATCTTCGCAAAAAACAGTTATCAAAAGAAAAAGTGATTGCACTTGCTTTAAGCCTATTGGAGCACACTTTTATCAGAATTGGCAATGATGCTTATGCGAAAAAGTATAACAGCCACGGTTTAACTACGCTACGAAATAAACATATTAAAATAAACGGAAGTAAATTCAGGCTTTCCTTCACAGGCAAAAAAGGTATTATACAAGACATTGAAGTAAGTCATTTACGGCTTGCTAAATTGATGAAAAAATTACGTGATCTGCCCGGACAAGAACTTTTCCAATATCTCGAAGCTGATGGTTCCAGAAATTCAATCGATTCCGGAATGGTTAATGATTACATCCGGCAATACACCGGCAATGATTTTACGGCAAAGGATTTTAGAACATGGGCCGGAACCGTTAATGCCTTGGTCTATCTTTCCGGCAAAAAGCCATTTGAATCGGCTACTGAAGCAAAAAGAAATATTAATGAAGCATTAGATTTTGTAGCGCTCCAATTAGGAAATACCCGAACTGTTTGTAAGAAATATTATGTTCATCCGGCATTGCTTGGTGCTTATGAAGAAGGAAGGTTATTTATTTACTTAAAGAAGCTTTCGAACTTAAATGAAGGCAGTGTAAAATCTAAAATGCAAAAAACCGAAGAACGGGTGTTACTCAACTTTTTACGAAAGGAAGGCAGGTGAAAACCTGCTGGGTCAGACCTATTGATCCGGTCTTCAGTTTTTGCTCTGAAAGAATGTTTATGCCAGTGACAATGTGTGACTATAATATTCCTGAATCTCTATGTTTATACGCCACTTCAGGCTATATAGTTAACACTGTTCCATTCTAATGCCAATTACATTATATTAAGTAACTCAGGAGTAACTTTTATGTAACTATTTTATTTCTATGGATTTACGCTCAGGAATACCTTATTGGTTAATAAAAAACGGACTGCCTTTTAACTTCCCAAAACTTGAAAAAGACTTAAGAACAGATATCCTCATTCTGGGCGGCGGTATCAGCGGAGCGCTGTGTGGATATTACTTTACAAAAGCAGGAATTGATTGCGCAATAATTGATGCAAGATCAATAGGGTTAGGCAGCTCATGTGCCAGTACGGGTTTACTTCAATATGAGATTGATATGCCGCTTTATAAACTTATTAAAATTAGAGGCGAAAAAGAGGCAGTGAAGAGCTATAAACTATGCGAGGAGTCTATTTATAAATTGCAGGACATTGCCAATGAAATAAAACTATCGGATTTTCAACATAAAAAAAGTTTCTTTTTTGCTTCTTACAAAAAACATAAAGCACTGATTGACAATGAATATATAGTAAGAAAAAAACATGGATTCAACGTAGAAAAGTTGGACAAACAACGAATTCAAAAGGAATTTACGTTTACTTCTGAAGGTGGTATTTTATCCCAAAGCGGTGCTCAAACAGATACTTACATGCTCGTTCATCTGTTGCATCAATGGTCAAAAAAAAAAGGCGTTCCTATATTTGATCGAACAAATGTGGTAAAATTTGATCACCGAAGCAGAGGTGTCATTCTAACTACAGAAAATGGGTGCACAGTCACAGCAAAAAAAATAGTATATGCTACAGGGTATGAATCTGTTAATTACATTGCCGAGAAACTTTTTACACTTACTTCAACTTATGTAATTGCAAGTGAACAGTATTCAACAGATAATTTTTGGTCATTCGACAATTGTTTACTTTGGGAAACAGCCAGCCCCTACCTCTACCTTCGATCTACAACTGATCATCGCATCGTAATTGGTGGAAAAGATGAGTCATTTTTTAATCCTAAAAAACGTGATGCATTATTAAAAGAAAAAGGTAAAGCTTTAGAAAGAAGTTTTAAATCAAAATTTCCTATGATTGATTTCAAAACGGAGTTTAGTTGGACAGGCACATTTTCTAGTACCCCTGATGGGTTACCATTTATTGGACCTTATAAAAAACTGGCTAATAGTTACTTTGCCCTTGGATTTGGAGGTAATGGAATTACATTTAATGTTATTGCTGCAGAAATAATACGTGATCTTATTTTAAAAAGATCAAATCAGGACGCTCATTTATTTAGATTTGACCGCTGATTATTTGTATTTTTTCTCGACAGCATCTTTTACTTTCACAGCTTCTTCATAGTGTGTACGCATAGCAGGTAATGCATCCATTGCTAATTGTTTAATATCAGCATCCACCGCATTAATAGATATCTGTTCAAACTCATCAACTACCTCACGATGTTGATTGAGCATTATAGTAGCATATTCTTTATCAAAGTCTTCGCCTTTAAGTTGAGACAGCTTCATTACTTTATCTTGCATATCATTAGTGATTGAATCAGGTGCGGTTATATTTTTCTCAGTAGCAAGAATTGCAAGTTGTTCGTTAACTTTTGAATGTTCAGATTCTACCTTTGCTGCCAATACTTTCAATTCTTTTGTAGAAGCCTTTTTTTCAGCTAACTGCGCTGCCTGAACTTCGAACATTCCCATATTTAATGCTTTTACCACAAAATCAGCATCTCTCTTAATATGAGGAATTTCCATTTCATTTACTGTCACATTTTTCTCTGCTTTCTCATTTGAATTACATGAAATAATTCCGGGTAAAATTATCAAACCAAGTAAAACAAGTTGATAGTTTAATCTCATAGCTTGTATGTTATTGTTGAGCGTCCATTAAATAAATTGTTACAACAACTAATAGATAAAACAATGCCATTTATTTAATTCTCACCTAAAGAGGGCATTTAAACCATACACCTATTAACCTTGCCTACTCTACCCTACAATTTTACCATTGCCTGACGCATAAATGATTTCATAGCAAAAACCAAATGCCTATCTTTGCGGTTTAAAAAATATGAGTAAACACGGAAGAATTTTAGTGGCAATGAGTGGAGGCATCGATAGTTCAGTAGCCTCTATTATGCTTCATGAGCAAGGCTATGAAGTTATTGGCCTCACCATGAAGACCTGGGATTATGCATCTTCCGGTTCATCATCAAAAGAAACAGGCTGTTGTAGCTTGGATTCTATAAACGATGCTCGCTCTTTAGCCGTTGAATATGGATTTCCCCATTATATATTAGATATCCGTGATGAGTTTGGCAATTTTGTTATCGACAATTTTGTTGATGAATACCTTGCCGGACGCACACCTAATCCATGTGTATTGTGTAATACACACATTAAGTGGGAAGCGTTGATGAAACGTGCAGATAAACTGGATTGTGAGTTTATTGCTACCGGACATTATGCTCAGATCCGCCAAGAAAATAACCGTTATGTCGTTTCCAAAGGTCTGGATGACAATAAAGATCAATCCTATGTACTTTGGGGTGTTTCTCAATATAACTTAAGCAGAACTAAACTTCCATTAGGAGGCTTTAAGAAAACAGAAATTCGCCAAATGGCAATGGATATGGGTCAGGTAGATTTGGCTAACAAAAGTGAAAGTTATGAGATCTGTTTTGTTCCTGATAATGATTACCGTTCTTTCCTGAAACACCGCGTCCCAGATTTAGAATCGCGTGTTGATGGTGGCGATTTTGTGTTAACAGACGGAAGAAAAGTTGGAAAACATAAAGGATACCCATTTTACACTATTGGTCAGCGTAAAGGATTAGGTATTGCATTGGGAGAACCGGTATTTGTTACCCGCATTATACCCGAAACCAATACCGTTGTTTTAGGAAAGGAAGAAGATTTAAAAAGCGCTCAGGCGTTTGTAAGAAATCACAATCTGATCAAATACGATTCTATTAATCAGCCTATCGAAGCTGTTACAAAAATCAGGTATAAAGATTCAGGTACAATGAGTACTATTGTCCAGGACGGTGATTTGATCAAAGTGAATTTTGATCATTCGGTATCGGCTATTGCGCCGGGACAATCAGCTGTATTCTATGAAGGAAATGATTTAATTGGCGGAGGATTCCTTTGCTAATTAAAGGTATTAACTTATAGCTTAGATTTAGTAACCAATCAATAACCTAAACATAATAAAGAGAAAGAACAAAAATGTCGAACGAAGTAGAACACATTCACACCCTGATCATCGGATCGGGTCCTGCAGGTTATACAGCGGCAATTTACGCAGCTCGCGCAGATCTTAAACCTGTTATGTACACCGGGCTTCAACCGGGAGGACAGTTAACCACCACTACTGAAGTTGAGAATTTTCCAGGTTATCCTGAAGGAACTCAAGGTCCGGAAATGATGGAAGACTTCAAGAAACAAGCTGAGCGTTTTGGCACAGAAGTACGTTTCGGAATCGTAACTGCCGTTGATTTTTCATCGTTACCTCACAAAGTAACATTGGATGATGGCAAAACTGTAACTGCTGATGCAGTAATTATTTCAACAGGAGCTTCTGCAAAATGGCTGGGATTACCATCGGAACAGAAGTATAATGGTTTTGGCGTTTCTGCATGCGCTGTTTGCGATGGATTTTTCTTCCGTAAACAAGATGTAGCAATTGTTGGTGCAGGTGATACCGCAGCTGAAGAAGCAACTTACCTTGCCAAACTTTGTCAAAAAGTATACATGATCGTGCGTAAAGGTGAAATGCGTGCTTCAAAAGCAATGCAACACCGCGTATTAAATACGCCAAACATTGAAGTTTTATATCACTCTGAAACAAAAGAGATCTTAGGTGATGGACAAAATGTAACAGGTGCACTTATCGTTAATAACGAAACCGGAGAAGAAAAAACAATTGATATTACCGGTTTCTTTGTTGCTATCGGCCACAAACCGAATACAGATGTATTCAAAGGTTGGCTTGATATGGATGAAAACGGTTATATCATTACACAACCTGGCAGCACTAAAACAAATGTTGAAGGTGTTTTTGCAGCCGGCGACGTACAAGACCATATTTATCGTCAAGCTGTTACTGCTGCAGGTTCAGGCTGTATGGCAGCATTAGATGCTGAACGTTATATTGCAGCAAAAGAGCATAGCTCTGTATATGCAGAAGATTTAAGCAACTAATTTAGTTTATTTTATACTATTGAGAGGCCATCGTATTGATGGCCTTTTCGTTTTCACCTCTCTCCTCTTTCAAGATAAATTCTTACCTTAAGAACTAAGCGTTCATTACATCTGCAGAACAATAAAGAAAAGATTTGTCGTCTGACCAAAAGAGCCCAACATATAAGAATGTATGACCAATAATAAGAGTCCGATAACATATTCCGGTTATTACCAACAAACTATAATCATTGTTTTAAAAGAAAACTGATTACAACCTATTGCACACGCTATGTAGGCTCATTCTTTTTATTAGTTTTGCGGTTTATCAATTTATCCTTTTCTATGAAGCAGAAGAAAAACAGACTAACCCTTTATATTTTTATTGCCCTCATTTTGGGCATTGTATTGGGTTATGTGCTAAACATTTCCTACATCCATACTTATAATGACGGTATTATAAAAGCCACAGCCCAAATCGAACAGGCTGAAAAAAAGCTGACTACCGTTACTGATAGTACCTCAGCTGACTACAAGCAATTAAAAGCTGAGATTGTAACTGCTCAAAAAAGTAAATCAGAAAATGATAAAGCGCGCGAGAAAAAACTTGAAATGTTTACCGTTTTAAGTGACATTTTCCTGCGATTGATAAAAATGATCGTTGCTCCGTTGGTACTTACCACGCTTATTGTGGGTGTGGCAAAATTGGGTGACATCAGGGCTGTTGGCCGTATTGGCGGAAAGACCTTATTATGGTTCCTTAGCGCAAGTTTACTTTCGCTGGTATTAGGAATGATATTGGTAAACGTCTTCCGCCCGGGAGAAGCAATGAACCTTCCACTGCCCGACAGTCATACAAGCACAGGTATACAAAAAGCAGCATTGAGTTTCAGAGACTTTATTGCACACGTATTCCCTAAAAGTGTAATTGAATCAATGGCTACCAATGAGATCTTGCAAATCGTTGTATTTGCCTTATTCTTTGGTGTTGCAACAGCTGCTATTGGTGAGCAGGGAAAAATTGTTATCAAATTGTTTGATGCAGTTGCCCATGTTATATTAAAAGTTACCGGTTATGTAATGAACTTCGCTCCATTTGCAGTTTTCGGAGCCATGACCGCCATTATTGCAAAACAGGGCTTAGGTATTTTATCAACCTATGCCATCTTCATCGTTGAGTTTTACGGAGGCTTGCTACTCTTATGGTTGATATTAACCTTAATCGGTTCAACCATTTTAGGCAAACGCTCTTTCAACCTTATCGGCCGACTTAAAGAGCCTATTTTATTGGCATTTAGTACAGCAAGTAGTGAAGCTGCCTACCCTAAAACCATGGAACAGCTTGAGCGTTTTGGCTGTAAAAACAAAATTGTAAGCTTTGTGCTTCCATTAGGCTATTCCTTCAACCTTGACGGGTCGATGATGTACATGACTTTTGCTTCATTATTCATTGCACAGTCGTATGGCATTCATCTTTCATTTGAGCAACAAATGACAATGTTGTTAATATTGATGCTAACCAGTAAGGGAATTGCCGGGGTTCCAAGAGCTTCATTAGTGGTTATCGCGGGAACTATAGCAACATTTAACATTCCGGAGGCTGGTCTTGCATTGTTATTAGGAATTGATCCGTTATTAGATATGGGACGTTCGGCTACAAATGTGGTTGGTAACAGTATCGCAACGGCTGTGGTAAGTAAATGGGAAGGTGAATTAGGCGAGCCGATTGATGATGATGTAGAACTCGAAAAGGTAAGCGAACATTAATACTAAGCATACGGTTATATATTAAAGGAAAATGAGTGACAGATTTAAAAAGATTTATTTATTGACCATGATCGTCGGATCATTTTTGATCTACATGGTATATTATTATTATACGGCCTACTTTATGAAGGCCCACTATAAAATTGTAGAATTTGACCATATCGAGGTAAAAGCTTCAATCGGTGATAAAGTGGCTTACGATTATAATTCGAAGACACAGTTGCTAAAATACCGTAATGAACAGGATTCTTTAATTACTGAAAAAGTGGTTTTACCTGAAGCCACAATCAAAGAGATCCACCAGAAAATGTGGGACCAGATGTTTTTTGATATGCCTGACCAAATGATTGGCGGACCGGAAGCTACAACTCCTCGCTATTTCATTAACATGTGTTATCAAAAAAAATGCAAGAGTATTGTTTGGGATGATAAAGCAATGCAGAAACCACAATACATGGAGCGTGTAAGAGAACTTAAGAAGTTCATAGAAACCAAAATTGAAGAAAGCGAAACTAAATAAGTTTCAAATTGTAATAGAAGGTCCGTCCGGTTAATCTGCGACGGACCTTTTTTTATTATATCAATGTGAAACTCATTTCCATTTCTCATTCCACTAATGAGATAAAATTCAATTTTATTTTCAACAGCATTTCACTTCTTTCATTCAACTTTGTACCTTCAAATTATATACAATTATATTCTTCAGAAATTTGATATAAAAACCGGTCTATTATTTAAGCTATGCAGGATAACAACGAGGAATATAATTGGCTATGGAATGAGGTACAACTTGGTAATGAACGGGCCTTTTATCGTTTGTACCAGATTTCCTATGATAAACTATTTCGTTTCGGACTGCGATTAAGCCATGACCGTGAAGTCGTAAAAGAACATATTAACGGCATCTTTGTTGACCTTTGGATCAAGCGTGAAAAACTAGAAGACATCCGTCAGATACAACATTATATTTTCATTAGCTATAAACGCAGATTGATAAAAGCTATCAACAAAAGAACCCTTGAAACCTACGACACATTGCCTGTGGAGCCAGAAGTGAGTTCATATGAACAATTGCTTATTGACCGTGAACAAGATTATGAAAGAAAGCAACGCATAGAAGCTGCGATCAATAAACTCACTGCAAGGCAAAAAGAATTAATCCGCTTACGTTTCTTTGAGCAATTGAGTTATGAAGAAATTGCCGAGCGTACCTCTATTTCTGTAAGAACAATCTATAACACCATTCATGCAGCCATTAGCCTGATGCGTCAGGAGGTTACTTTACCAATAATAATCTGCTGGATTTTATCTGACCAAAAATTATTTTAAAAAAGTTAGAATTTTCTTGGTAAAAATTTCGTCGGACATACTCTTTACTAAAAACAAAGAATATGCAATTTGAACGTTATACTGTTGAAGATTTTCTAACCAACGACTCTTTCATTAATTATTGCTTTAAAAGCAATGAAAGTGATATTGCCTTTTGGGAAGAATGGATCAAGAACCATCCGGAGAAACAAGCAGAATTTTCAGAAGCAAAGTCTTTGTTTGTTTCTATGTCCATTCAATTATCGGAAACCGAGAAAAAAGAAGAACTAGGTAAGCTACAGCAAGCCATATGGGAGATTAATAGAAATTCGCAAAAACGTTCAATCCAACTTAAGCCAATCAATATAATTCAACGAGTAGCCACTATTGCCGCCATCGTGGTTCTTTCCATCGGCGGCATCTGGCTCGTCCGCGAGTTTTCAGCCAAAACATATTCTACTGCAACCGCACATTTTACGACTTACGCATCAGCTAAAGGCGAGCGCAAAACTGTTAAACTGCCTGATGGAACTTCAGTAATACTTAACTCAAACTCAAGCATCAGCATTTCCGACAACTTTAATGCGCAAAAACGAGAAGTGAACCTTAAAGGAGAAGCATTGTTTGATGTTGCCCATAACAAGGAAAAACCATTTATTGTTGCAGCCGGTAATCTAAAAGTACAGGCATTAGGAACTTCATTTAAAGTACGCCAGTACGACTTTGACCAGCAACTTAAAGTTTCACTTCTGGAAGGGAAAGTACGCGTTTCTCAACAGCTAAAGGATGAATCTAAAATGGAAGTTATTCTTCATCCGGGAGAAGCTGTTTACCTGAACGCCGATAGTCCGGATTTACGCAAGCAATCATTTGACCTGATTGCCGAAAACAACTGGAAAGAAGGCAAGCTGATCTTTAAAGATGCATCTGTAGAACAAATAGCTTCACAGCTTGAATATTGGTACGGGGTGAAGATCGTCCCTCCTGCCAATGTAAAAAAATCAGTACGCTTTAACGGTGAATTTCTTAATAAGAAACCTGAAGAGGTGCTTGCTGCGATAGCTTATGTTACCCACCTTAATTATGAAGTAAAAAATAACACGATCACATTAAGAAATAAAAACTAATAAACTAGCAACCAATTTTAAAACATATCCAATCTATCCCTTTTATTATGAATGAAAAATTTACCCTATCCTTATCGGGAAAGCTGGTACGGCATGTGCTTGCACTTCTTTCCGGATTTATGATTGCAATGGGAGCACAAGCCCAGAATGCTCCTGAACTGCAACAAAAGATAACCATCGGATTTAAAGATACTGAGGTGGTCAGTGCTATAAATCAGATAAAATCAAAAACCTCTGTTAAGATCTCTTTCAACAGCAACGATCTTACCAATGCAGGAAAAGTAACTATTGTTTCCAAAGAACGAACTGTTGAAGAATTACTTAATGAGATCGTCAAACAAACTAACCTTGAAATCAAGTATGACAAGGATATCGTTATGCTCCGTCCGCAGACCAAGGCATCGGGAAACGACCCAAAGGACAATATAAACATAAAGGGAAAAGTAGTGTCAGATCAGGGCGAGGAACTTCCCGGCGTTAATATATCTGTCAAGAACACCGGCATTGGCACCAGCACCAACGGAAATGGAGAGTTTACGCTGAATCATGTTCCGTCAAATGCAACCATTATTGCTTCTTTTATTGGTTTTGAAACTCAGGAAGTTGCAGTAAACGGACGTAAAGAGCTTGTGATCAAGTTAAAAACCGAAGCAAAAGGACTTGAAGAAGTAGTTGTAGTAGGTTATGGTACACAACGCAAACGCGATGTTGTAGGTGCAGTTTCAAGTGTTAATGTTAAAAACATGGAAAAACTCACTGGCGGCGATGTGGGTACCATGCTTCAGGGACAAGCAGCAGGTGTTATGGTGGCACCAGGTTCCGGAGATCCCGGCGCTGCTCCTATTATCAGAGTTCGCGGATTAAGTACGATCGGAAACAATGATCCTTTGTATGTGATCGATGGTATTCCGGGTGATATCAATTCTGTAAATCCGAATGATATTCAATCGATTGATGTACTTAAAGATGCCTCTGCAGCTACTATTTACGGTTCAAGAGCTTCAAACGGTGTAATCCAGGTAACTACCAAGCGAGGCACAGACGGAAAAATAAAAGTCAATGTCAATTCTTACTATGGAGTAAACCAGCTTTCAAAACGTTTACCCATTACCAACCAGTCGCAATACAATCAGATCATGTTGCAGACGCAAAAGAATGATGGAGAAGCCCCACTTGATTACACTGCAAGCAATACTTATGTAGATGGCAACGGTCAAACACAAGCTTACCCGAATACCGACTGGCAGGATGAATTTTTTCAGGCCGCACCGGAAAGCAAAATCGATTTAAGTCTTTCGGGCGGGTCAAAGGATCTTAAAATGAATGTATCATTGGGCAGATACGATCAGAAAGGTATTGTAATCAACACTAATTTTCAGAAATATAACGTACAGGTAAACACAGATATCACCAAAGGAAAATTCAAATTTGGCGAGTCGATGACTTTTCTTTCATCAGACCGACGCATGCTGGAAGGTTCTAATGAAAGTACCGCAAACCAACAAAATGCAGGTTATCCGTTAATCTATGAAATGATTAACCGTGTTCCTCAGTTTCCTGTATACAATTCTGAAAATGACGGTGGTTTCGGAGGCAGAATCGGAACAGAAATGATCGATGCCACCAATCCGGTAGGTATTCAGACGTTGGTAGACAATTCGGAGCAACGTACCTCATTAATAGGGAATATTTATGGTGAATATCAAATCCTTCAACCATTATCATTCCGTTTGCAATATGGTATTAATCTCGACGACAGCTATGCCTATTCGCATATTCCTACTTATTACATGGGTGCAAAAGTTCAAAACCCTAATGCCCAGTTATATGAAGGAAGAAGTAAATACAATCGCAGCATCTTGAATGCTGTGTTAACTTTCAATAAAACATTTAATAATGTTCATGCGCTGAATGCTCTTGCAGGATATTCTCAGGAAAGCGATCGCCTGCGTTCACTATCAGGCAGTAATAATGACCTGCCATCAAACGATCTGTGGGCATTAAATTCGGGTTTGGGAGATAAATCTTCTGGAGGTACACTGGTTGAAAGCTCACTGATTTCATGGTTTGCAAGAGCCAATTATGCCTACAATGACAAGTATTTACTGGCAGCAACTGTCCGTGTTGACGGATCCTCACGCTTTGCACCAAGCTACAAGTATGGAACTTTTTATTCGTTTTCAGGAGCATGGAGAGTTAGCAGCGAAAAATTCTTCCAATCATCAGTAATTAACGACCTGAAGATCCGTGCCGGTTACGGAACTTTAGGAAATCAGAGCATTCCAAATTATCAATACCTGCCTCCTGTTATTAATGCAGGTAATGATGCAGTGAACTATCCTTTAGGAACCGGAATTCGCCAGAAAATCTTTACTGGCGGTATTGTAACTTCTGCTTCAGCCCCTGATATTAAATGGGAAGAATCAGCCACTTTTAACGCCGGAGTGGATCTTTCAGTGTTGAATGAAAAACTAACATTTGTAGTTGACGTATTTAAAACCCGCACCAGCGACATGTTGGTTACAGTTCCGCTTCCTTTAAGTGGAGGTCTGTTGTTTAATCCATACAAAAATGCAGCTGAAATGGAGAACAAGGGTATTGACATGGCTCTTTCATACAGAGGCACTGCAGGAAAACTAAAATTTGACGTAACCGGAAACTTTACCTTGAACCGCAACAAGGTGACTAAACTTGGTTTCGCAGGTGAATCTTTCACTGACGGTTATATGGATTTCAACAACTTCCCTACTACCAGAACAGAAGTAGGTGGAGAAATCGGACGATTCTATTTATATAAAACGGCAGGAGTAATTAAAACCCAACAAGATTTAGATGCTGTTAAAGCCTATCAGCCTAATGCCCAGCTTGGTGATGTGAAATTTGTTGATACCAATGGCGATGGCGAATTAAATGATGACGATCGCATCTTTATGGGAAGTGGTTTACCTAAGTTCGAATACGGCCTAACCGCAAACTTAAGTTTGGGACGTTTCGATATGAGCATGCTATTTCAGGGTGCACAGGGTAACAAAATTTACAACGGTGCAAAACGCCTGATGTATCAGAATACCATTCATAATAAGTCTACAGATTTGCTAGATGCATGGACTCCGGAAAACCCTAATTCAGATATTCCACGTACTACAGTTCAGGACCCAAATGGCAACAACAGCCTTCCTTCTGATCGTTTCCTTGAAAATGGTTCTTACTTCCGTTTAAAAAGCATCCAGATCGGATATAAGGTTAAGCTGCCACAACTGAATAGTCTTAGAATATATGCCGGAGCTACTAATGTGTTTACCATTACTAAATACACAGGTTATGATCCGGGAATTGTTAATTATTCGACGTTTGCCCGTGGAGTTGACAGAGGTCTCTATCCTCTTTCACGGAGCTTCTTCGCAGGTTTATCATTCGACTTTTAACAAATCAACACCAGTAATATGAAAACGTTAAAGAAACATTTATATATAATCACAGCTGCGTTGGTTTTTACTTCCACCGCTTGCGAAAAGGATTTTCTGGATAAAGAAAATAAAAAAGACCTATCAGGAAGTTCCTTCTGGAAAACCAAAGAACATGCAGAACAGGGAATTTTATCGACCTATGCCGCATTACGATCGGCAGGTGGAGACAAATGGACTTGGTTTGAGGAACTTTATATTTCATCCACTTATAAATCGGATGAGATCATCAATAACAAAGCAGAAGGTTATGGAAAGTCGCTTCATTCGTATACCTACACCACTGATGAATCCACGTTTACAAATCTTTGGCATTCTTGCTTTGCCGGAATAAGTCGTGCAAACCAGTGTATTGAAAATATTCCTAATGTTTCGGGTAATGCACAAAATGGTTTATCAGATGAGGAAAAGAAAATGATGATTGCTGAAGCCAAATTCCTGAGAGGCTATTATTATTTCACCCTGATTAATTATTTCAAAAACATTCCTTTAATCACTAAAGTCCAAAAAGAAGAAATTGATTTTTACCCGTCTGAAGCAAAAGAAGAAGACATCTGGAACCAAATAGAAAGCGACTTTAAAGAAG
This sequence comes from Solitalea canadensis DSM 3403, assembly GCF_000242635.2. Taxonomy (NCBI): domain Bacteria; kingdom Pseudomonadati; phylum Bacteroidota; class Sphingobacteriia; order Sphingobacteriales; family Sphingobacteriaceae; genus Solitalea; species Solitalea canadensis. The sequence continues at coordinate 1,488,494 of NC_017770.1, read as the reverse complement.
GTGTACAATTTCTGCCGGAAAGTCGTGCCGGAAATGAGGTGGGTAGAGCTACTAAATATACAGCTCAGGCCTATCTGGGGAAAGCATACCTATTCCAGGAAAAATTCGAGAATGCCAACACCGAATTTGCAGGTGTGATTAACAGTGGAAAATATGACCTGATGGCTAACTATGGTGATAACTTTAACGGAGCTTTTGAAAACAACAAGGAATCCTTGTTTGAAATTCAGTTCAGCGCCGACAGAACCAACAGTTTTGATGCCCGCAACCCAATTGCCTGGGAAGTTTCGTCTTATGCCTTGAATGGTTGGGAGTTGTTTTACCCTTCTCCTTATCTCGAAAGCGAGTTTATGAAAGATAAAACCGACAATGGTACGTACAGCGATCGTGTTTATGCGACCTTATTCTTCGATGATCCTAATTCTAAAGCACCTGTTGTAAATGAACAGGGAGTTGAAATGAAGTATTCGGATGTAAAAGATGGGTTAAACTATCATGTATTCTTTAAAAAATATGCCTATCCAGCTGATTTAGCTGATAATAAAAATTATACAGGTGTTAATATACACCTAATGCGTTTTGCTGATGTTCTGTTGATGCACGCTGAGGCACTGAATGAGCGTGGACTAACCGCTGAGGCATTAACAGTTGTAAATCGTGTTCGTGAGCGTGCCAAAGCTGCTCCTTTAGTGGCCTTGAGTACTGCTCAATTAAGAGAACAGATTCGCCATCATGAGCGTCCTTGTGAATTATCAATGGAATTTGGTATCCGTTGGGCCGACCTTTACCGTTGGGCACGTAGCAAATCAGCCCCGGAACCTATTAAAACGGTTTTGACAAACCATAATCACGAGTTTGCTAACAATTTCATCAATGGAAAACACGATATCTATCCGGTTCCATTTGCTGAAATAAGCAAGAATCCTAATATTCATCAGGCTAAGAACTGGTAATGTTTTAACATACTCCTTTCCCCTCATGAAGGGAAAGGAGTAGAAGAATGACAGCGCACAGGGAAATACCCCTACTAACCCCTAAAAGGGAACTAATATCTAAACCCTTTACCAATTTCTAACTTGAGTAATAAGGATTTCTTATCACTCGAGTTAGAAATTCTTGAAGGTAAAGATTTAGCCAAGTGACTACAAAAACAAAGTTAGCACTGTCAGAATCCCCCTTTAGGGGTTAGGGTTTCTCTTACCATTCACTTAACTTAAACTGAAATGAAGATCAAGAAATCAATATCTATTTTACTCCTCTTCACCTTTGGCCTGATTCAATCTCAAGGGTTTTCCCAGTCGAAGAAAAACGATTGGGAAAACCCTGAACTTGTATCTCAAAATACAGTAGCTCCTCATGCTTGGTTTGTTACAAAGGAAAATGAGCAATCGGCTATAAATGATACTCCTTCTCCCTTTGTAAAATCATTAAATGGGCAATGGAAATTTAAACTGGCTGAAAATCCGGCTCAACGACCTGCGACATTTTTCAAAGATGATTATAACACTGATAACTGGGACAACATTAAAGTTCCTGCCAATTGGCAAGTGGAAGGTTTCGATAAGTTTATTTTTACGGATGTTGAATACCCGATAAAGCCCAATCCTCCTTTTGTTCCGGAAGATTATAACCCAGTTGGTTCTTATAAACGCTCTTTTAATGTACCCGCCAATTGGAACGGAAAGGATATTTTCATTCGTTTAGGTTCAGTTAATTCTTTTTTTTACTTATGGATCAACGGGCATTATGTTGGTTTAAGTAAAGACAGTAAAACTCCTGCGGAATTTAACATCACTCAATACCTGCGTAAAGGAGAAAACACCGTTTCTGTACAGGTTTTTCGTTTTTCTGACGGCACTTACCTTGAAGGTCAAGACATGTGGAAATTAAGCGGCATTGAACGAAATGTTGAATTAATAGCCCGTCCAAAGCTTTCTATTTTTGATTTCTTTGTACAGGCCGACTTAAATTCGGATTACTTGCAAGGTGTATTCAAATTAAGCGTTAATTTAAATCGCCAGCCATTACAGTCAGAAAATGGTGAGTTTATCGAAGTAAAGTTATTGGATGACGCCAACGGGATGAAACCCATTTACGCTGCTTCAAAAAAAACAAATTCAAAAGATTTCCTTTTTGAATCGATTCTTCCAAACGTAAGAAAATGGAATGCAGAAACCCCAAATTTATACACCTTAATCATTAACCATAAAGGCAAATCGGGCAAAATCATTGAATCTATAGCTCATAGAATAGGTTTCAGAAAGGTTGAAATAAAACATGGGTTATTTCTTGTAAACGGAGTGGCCATCAAAATAAAAGGAACTAACCGTCATGAGCATGATATGATCACCGGAAAGGTAATCACGGTTGAAAGCATGATCAATGATATTAAGGTTTTAAAACAATTCAATATCAACGCCGTTCGTAACAGCCATTATCCTAACCGTGAAGAATGGTATGAACTCTGCGACAAATATGGAATTTACCTGATTGATGAAGCTAATGTTGAGTGTGATGGTATGGATTTTCATCCATTAAAAACCTTATCTGATAAACCCGAATGGAAGGCGGCCTATCTTGACCGCACAAAGCGAATGGTTGAACGCGATAAAAACTTTTGTAGCATTATAACCTGGTCGCTTGGTAATGAAAGTCGGTTTGGTGATAACTTTATAGCTACCTACAACTGGACTAAACAACGCGACAAAACCCGCCCGGTTCAATACGAAGAGGCGCGTGAATTACCTTATTCAGATATTTTTTGTCCGATGTATAAATCCTTGCATATCATGCAGGAATATGTCAGGGATATCCGTACTCGTCCGTTAATTCAGTGTGAATACGCACATATGATGGGCAACAGTGGTGGAAACTTAAAAGACGACTGGGACCTGATTTATATGTATCGCCAATTACAAGGTGGTTTTATTTGGGACTTCTCTGATCAAACCTTTAAACGTAAAGATGAAAATGGTCGCGACATTTGGGCGTTTGGCAGTGACTTAGGTACAGTTGGGGTAACCAGCGACACCAGTTTCTGCGCAGATGGTATGTTTGCAGCCGACCGGACCCCACATCCGCAAGCCTATGAAGTAAAAAAAGTCTATCAAAACATTCATTTCGAATCAGTTGATTTTGCCGCAAATCAGATCAGTATCACCAATCGTTTTGATTTTACCAATCTTAAAGAGTACGACCTAAAATGGAAAATAAAGGCTGATGGTAAAGTAATTGGACAGGGAACTTTACCTGTAATCGATCTGGAGCCTCATCAGGATACTGTTATTACAGTTGATTTGCCTAAAATCACTCCTACTCCGGGAACTGAATACTTTTTGTGGATGGAAGCATTCCCAAAACATGAAAATGTTTTTTTTAGTAAAGATCATGTGATAGCCTGGGAACAGTTTAAACTCCCTGTTATTAAAGAAAAAGAGAAAATTAATCCTGCAACATCCACTCCTCTGTTATTAAATGAAAATGCGTCGTCTATTGCAATTAGCAATAATGATCTCTCTTTAGTGTTCAATAAAACCACCGGAAATTTGAGCGACTTCAAATTCAAGGGTGTCTCATTATTAAAAGAGGATATACAACTAAATTTCTGGAGAGCCGTTACTGATAATGATATTGGCAATAGTTTGCAAGTGAGATGTGCTGTTTGGAAAAATGCGGGAAGTAATGCTAAATTAAGTGGTATAGCCGCTAAACAACTAACTAAACGATTAATTCAGGTAGATGCTGTGTATGATTTAGCGGATGTTGCATCCCAATCAAAGATCAGTTACCTGATTAATTCAAATGGTGACGTTACGGTGAAAGCCAGTTTTATTGCTGGGGAGAGAACATTTCCGGAACTTCCTCGATTTGGGTTAAGGTTAATACTGAATAAAGAGTTTGAAACCGTTAAATGGTTGGGCCGAGGTCCTTTTGATAACTATAACGACCGCAACTATGCAGCAGCTATCGATATCTACGAAATGTCTGCCTCAAAATTATTCCATCCTTACCCAAGGGCTCAGGAAAGTGGAAATAGAACCGATGTTCGTTGGATGGCATTAAGTAATTCATCGGGTCAGGGGATAATGGCTATCGGAAGTTCTGTTATTAATACAGGCGTTTTGCATTTCGATATGCAGAAAATGGACTTCGACCATAGTAAACGCAAAAATGTGCACGGAGGTTCTATGGAAGATGAGGACCTTATCTGGTGGAATATTGACTATATGCAAATGGGTGTTGGCGGAGATAACAGCTGGGGCGCAAAAACACATGCAGCCTATACCCTGCCTTTTCAAAACTATAGCTTTGAATTTACGCTTCGTCCATTTGATCATACAAAAAACAGTGTTGAGTTAGCAAAGGAGACCTATCACTCCAATTCTAATTAAAATATTATATGAAGAAACTAACAGGCTTGCTCCTTCTATTTTACCTGCAAATTGGTTTTGTTGACGGTCAGCATATCGATCGCAGCCAGTTTGTAAATTTTCTGGATGTTCATACCTCCATAACTGATACAGCAAATGTAGAACACTCCTTTTTTTCCGACCTGGGAGCATGGCACGCCTATGCACAACCGACTTCAAAAGATTGCTATGGAGGTTTTACCGGTCCATTACTAATGGATATGAGTGGCAAATGGCTGAGCCCGGCCATCTCCTTGTTACATGTTGCCGAAAATGGGAATGAGCTCCCATTAGCAAATGCAAAAGTTGAGTTTAATTATTTACCGGGACTGCTAACACAACAGTATAGTTTATCTGATCTAACAATTGAACTTCGATTGATTTTTCAATCGGATAGGAAAGCACTCATTCAAACAAAGATTCGCAATTCCGGAAAACAAAAACGAGTACTTGAAATTTGGTGGAACGGAAATGTGTTATTAAACAATACCCTCATAAAAGCAGAGGGCAATCGGTTGCTGATTGAACAAAAAGACCATTTATTCGCTATAAAATTTGATAATCAATACATAAAAATCATCACGAACAAAAAAGGATATTCAACCAGCAAAACTAAAGTTACTATTCCTGTTAATAGTGAGTACTCAATGGTTCAACAACAAGCATTTTATCCTGATAAGAACTTGTATAAACCCGATACAGATCACTTTCAATTTGACCAGCTATTAGTGAAGAATAAGCAACGGTGGAATGTCTATTTAACCAGTTATTTTAAAACTAACAGTCAATGGCTTCAAAAAAAAGAGTATAAACAATTGGCTGTTAAATCAATAACAACCTTGATTACCAACTGGAGAAGTGCATCGAAAGATTTGAAACATGACGGCGTCTTTCCGTCCGCTTCGTATGATGGTTTCTATGGTTTCTGGGCTTGGGATAGTTGGAAACATGCCGTTGCATTAGCATCGTTTCAACCAGAATTAGCGAAATCAAGTATGCGGTCAATGTTCGACTATCAAAATGCAGAAGGTATGGTTGCAGACTGTATCTATTCAGATAAAAAGGAAAATAATTGGCGTGATACCAAACCTCCACTGGCTGCATGGGCTGTTTGGGAAATCTATCTTAAAACCAAAGACGAAGCTTTTGTGAAAGAAATGTATCCTAAACTTATTGCTTACCATAATTGGTGGTACAAAAACAGGGATAATAATCAAAATGGTTTATGTGAATATGGCTCTTGCGATGGCACCCGCATTGCTGCAGCATGGGAAAGCGGAATGGATAATGCTGTTCGTTTTGACAAGGCACAAATGTTAAAAAATAGCGACAATGCATGGTCGCTAAACCAGGAATCTGTAGACCTGAATGCCTACCTATATCTTGAAAAATTCATGCTCTCAAAAATGGCTCAACTATTGGGCAAAAATGATGAGCATTTAGCCTTTACTCAAAGTGCACAACGGTTAAAAGAATTGATCAACCAAAAATTCTATGATAGTGCAGAAGGTTATTATTTTGACCAGATGCTCTCAGAAGAAAAAGTAAAGATTAAAGGACCTGAAGCATGGATTCCTCTTTGGACATACATTGCAAGTAAAAATCAAGCTGAAAATGTAATGACCTGTATGGTTAACCCATCCGTTTTCAACACGAAGGTTCCCCTGCCTACACTTGATGTAACTCGCAGTGAGTTTGCTCCTTTAAAAGGTTATTGGCGAGGCCCCGTTTGGCTGGATCAGTTTTATTTTGGTGTTACAGGATTAAAGAAATATGGCTTTACTAAAGAAGCGGATGAACTTGCCCTAAAGCTTTTCAATAATGCGGACGGTTTATTAACAGATCAACCGCTTCGGGAAAACTATCATCCGATGACCGGAAAAGGATTAAATGCACTTAACTTTAGCTGGTCTGCAGCACACATTCTTATGTTACTGTGGGAGTAAAAAAGCACTAATTAGAAACAACTCATGAGCTTCACTGAACAAAATATAGAGCAACTCGTTGCACAGCATTATAATTTAATTGTTAAAGCAAAAACTTTAAATGGTTATGACGAGCAGAATTTCTTACTTACTGATGAATCCGGAGGGCAGTTTATTGGTAAAATATCAACCGATGCACACGATTATCATTTTTTAGAGGCTCAGATTAAAATCCTTGACCACCTGTCGCAATCAGGTATTGCCAATAAATTTCAACAGGTTATACCCAACAGAACGGCGCAATCTTTAACTGCAATTACCTTAAATGGAAATCAATATTATCTAAGGATATTAAATTTCCTTCACGGTAATTTTTGGGTAGAGGAGCAACAGCATAGTAATGAATTGCAAGTCGATCTTGGTATATTCCTGGGAAAAATGGACAGTGCGCTTGCCGGATTTTTTCACCCATCGATAAACAGGTATTATGAATGGGATATCCGTAATGCACTGGATGCAAGAAAAGACCTGCATTATATTAAGGATCATGAGAAACGCCGGATTGCTGATTATTTTCTGCTACAATTTGAGATGGAAGTCCTGCCCAAATTACCTTCATTACGGACGGCAGTTATTCACAATGACGCCAATGATTATAATGTACTGGTAAGTGGCAATTCGATCGTCGGTTTGATTGATTTTGGTGACATGGTATTTTCGCAGGTTATTAACAACGTGGCAATTGCCTGTACTTATGCCATGCTGGATAAAGAAAATCCGGTTATGGTGGCGGCTAATGTAGTTAAAGGTTACCATCATGAAAATCCGTTAACAGAAACAGAAATTGAAGTTCTATATTACCTTATTTGTGCACGCCTTTGTATAAGTGTAACCAAATCTGCTTATAACGCCTCGTTGCAAAGCGATAATCAACATCATTTTATAACTGAACGACCTGCATGGGATTTGTTGTTCAAACTGATTAAAACAAATCCTGTATTAGTTGAAAATGAACTGCGGATAGCTTGTGGATATACTCCGATCATTAAGCAGGACGATGATTACGCTACGTTGTTAAAAGAGCGTAAAGAACTCATTGGACGAAACCTTAGTATCAGCTACAAAAAGAAACTCAAAATTATTAAAGGAGCTTTCCAATACCTTTATGATGATAAAGGAAGAACCTATATTGATTGTGTAAACAATGTAAGTCATGTAGGCCATTGTCATCCAACTGTGGTAAAAGCTATGCAACAACAAATTGCAACGCTCAATACCAATACCCGTTACCTAAATGACAATCTAACCAACTATGCAAAAATGCTTTGTGCAACGCTGCCACCATCGTTGAATGTTTGTTTTTTTACCAATTCAGGTAGCGAAGCCAACGATCTTGCCATCCGGATGAGCCGTCATTTTACTAAACAAAAGGATGTAATTGTATTGGATCATGCTTACCATGGTACATCAACTGTAGCCATGGAATTAAGCCCCTATAAATTTGATGGTAAAGGTGGCTTTGGTCAGCCACCACATATTCATAAAGCTCAAAATCCGGACCTGTACCGTGGTGAATATCGTTATGAGGATAAAGATGCAGGAGCCCAGTACGCAAAAAGCGTTCAACAGCTGATTGAAAAACTCGAAAAAGAGGATAAAGCCCCGGCTGCTTTCATTTGTGAAACACTTTTAGGAGTAGGTGGACAAATCCCTTTACCTGAAAACTACCTTGAAGAAGTTTACAAATACGTCAGATCAGCAGGTGGAGTATGTATTGCGGATGAAGTTCAGGTTGGATTTGGACGTGTTGGTGAAAAATTCTGGGGTTTTGAACTACAGAATGTGGTGCCGGATATGGTGGTTTTAGGGAAGCCGATTGGCAACGGTCATCCATTGGCAGCAGTTGTAACTACTACCGAGATCGCTGAAGCATTTAACAACGGAATGGAATATTTTAATACATTCGGAGGAAATCCGGTTTCTATGACAACCGGAATTGCTGTATTAACCACCATTCAATCAGAAGAAATGCAGCAACATGCGTTAGAAACCGGAAATTATTTGATGGCTGGTTTATCATCACTTAAAGAGAAGCATCCAATTATAGGTGATGTTCGGGGTTATGGTTTGTTTGTAGGTGCCGAACTGATCAGAAATAAAGAAACCCTTGAACCTGCTGTACCTGAGATAGATGAAATTGTAGAAAAAATGAAAGAACGCGGATTTCTGCTCAGTACAGACGGACCCTTATACAACGTATTAAAAATTAAGCCGCCAATGGTTTTTAACCATGATAATGCAGATGCGCTGGTAAGAAATCTGGATGAGGTATTAGTGGAAATGAATTTGAATGAAGGAAAGAATCAAGAATGCTAAACTATTTAACATTTTTCAGAAACTAACTTTCAATTGTCATTAGTATTTTCTATTTTTGCACCTCGTTTAAATAAATTATTTATTTCATCATGTACGCAATAGTAAATATAGCAGGGCAACAATTCAAAGTTGCAAAAGACCAGCAGATCTTTGTACATCGTTTACAAGGAGATGAGGGCGCTAGTATTGAATTTGGCGATGTTTTGCTTGTGGCTAACGGTGACAAAATCTCTGTTGGTGCTCCAAACGTTTCTGGTTCAAAGGTAACAGCAAAAATCTTATCTCACTTAAAAGGTGATAAAGTGATCGTTTTCAAGAAAAAACGTCGTAAAGGTTACAAACGCAAAAACGGACACCGTCAGTCGTTCACCAAAATTCAGATCGAAAACATTGTATTCTAATCATTAAGAAAGGAATTTAAGAAATGGCACATAAGAAAGGGGCCGGTAGTTCGAAGAACGGTCGCGAATCACACAGTAAACGTCTTGGCGTTAAAATTTTTGGTGGTCAAACTGCTATCGCAGGTAACATCATCGTTCGTCAGCGTGGTACACAACACAATCCTGATAAAAACGTAGGTATCGGTAAAGACCATACTTTGTTTGCATTAGTTGATGGTACAGTTGTTTTCAAAAAGAAAAGAAACGACAAATCATACGTTTCAGTTATTCCTTTCGAAGCTCCTGCTTCTGAAGCAAAAAACTAATGAACGTTTAAATTATAGAAAAGCCTTTGGTACCTTTGCCAAAGGCTTTTTTGTTGAACTACTTTGCAATAAATTTACGAATGACATCAGCAGCAATATTATGGACGGGAGGGAAAGATTGTGTCCTCGCATTACATCAAGCGTTGAAAGAAAATATTCCTGTTCATTACCTGATTACGTTTGCCCCATCAAAGAATGCTGATTTTCTAGCTCATCCCCTTCCAATCCTAAAACTCCAGTCCGAAGCATTAGGTATACCTCATAAAATAGTGGAGATAAACGAGCCTTTTAAAGAGGGCTATGAGGATGCAATTCAAAATCTTAAAAATGACCTGGGAATAGAGTTATTGATCAGTGGTGATATTGATGAAGTGAACAACTTTCCCAGCTGGATTAAAGAACGTAGTGAAGCGGTGGGAATGGAAGTCTATACGCCCCTTTGGCAAATTGATCGAATGGAACTTATCAACAGAATTCCCAACGAAGATTTCAGGGTTATTTTCTCATTGGTTCGCAAACCTTGGTTTACCAGCAGCTGGGTCGGAGATCGGATCAATCCTTCTAAAATTGATCAATTATCGATGTTCCGTGAACTGAAGGGAATTGATATTTGTGGTGAACAAGGTGAATACCATACATTGGTTCTAGACGGTCCTATTTTTAATAAAACAATGGTTATCCAGGAAAGTCATATAGAAGCTAAATCTGACTTTTATTATCTTCAAATAGATGAAATTACGCTAAGGGATAAATAAAACAGTATACTTTCTACCAACTTTCTCAACATTACAAATGACACAGGAAGAATTTGAACTTTTGACAAGTACCGAAGCCCGCGATCTGATTCGTAAAAACATCAGTTCGGATCCTTTAAAATTTGCTTTATCTTACAAATCAGCCCACCTTCCTGTAAATAGTATTTCCACGCAGCTAAAATACCTGCAACGTGCCCGCTTAAAGCTTCCTTCCTACTATCAGGCCTTGTGCATTATTCCGCCTTTATCTTATGAACAATCAAGCAGTGAAGCCGCAGCAGCCTTAAAAGACTATTCCGGAAATATATGCCTTGATCTGACAGCCGGATTGGGTGTCGACAGCTTCTATTTCTCGAAGAAGTTCAACAAAGTAACTAGTCTTGAATTGTCTCCAGTATTGGCAAACATTACTAGATACAACTTTAAGCTACTTGGTGCAACTAATGTTGAACTGATTAATCAGGCGGCTGAAGCATTTCTTGCTGATTACAAAGGAGAAAAGTTTGATCTCATATTCGTAGATCCGGCACGTCGAGACGACACTAAAAACCGTGTATTCTTATTTGAGGATTGTTCGCCTGATCTCTATGAAATTCTTCCTGTTACAGCACAACTTTGCCGCAAATTAGTAGTAAAGGCCTCTCCTCTTTTTGATAATACTGAAGCTTGGAGAAGATTTGCTAACCTTAGCAACTTAGCTGTAGTTTCAGTAGATAATGAATGTAAGGAAATATTGCTTGAATTTGATTTTGAGAACCCCAAGAGTGTTCAATCCGATGTTATACTGCTCAATAGAAAAGGGAAAGAGCAACGGTTTATTTTTGAAAAAGACCATCCAATAATTGACCTTACTCCGGTAACTACCTTCTCCGGATACTTACTTGAACCAGATGTTGCCTTTTACAAAAGTCGCACCTGTAATCAACTATTGAATAAATACTTTGGCTTTTTAGCTGCAAGTTCTGATCAAGAAGATGGTTTTTACTATACCGATATGGATCAGCTGGATGAATTTCCTGGAAGAGTTTTCAGAATCATTGAAACACTTGATTATCAACCTAAAACACTTAAGAAAACACTAAAACAAAAAGGAGTCACTAAGGCTAATATCACTAAACGTAATTTTCCAGTGTCGGTTGATGAAATCAGAAAAATCCTGAACATTGCTGATGGAGGAGGTACCTACCTCTTTTTCACTAAAACGACAGAAGGCAAATACAAAGTCATTATAACAGAAAAGAGAACCTAGTGGTTCTCTTCTCCTTTTTATACTAATTCAGTTGTTGGCTTAACAATGGGATCATTAGTCGTATTAGTCTTTACCTGATCCGAAGCTAGTTGTCGTAATTCTGCCCGAAGCTGAGCTGATGTTTTACGACTCCCGTCATGACTCCATCCCGGAGGTCCAAACAAATAACCCATCTTGGCCCTAAATGTAGGTGCGTTCCAAATATCTTTTATTACTGCCCCCCATTCATTAAATGCAATAATAAAAGGATTATGGGTTTCAATATTTTTAGTTAATCCATAAGTTGGATGTTCTTCTTCTTCTACAAAAGTGCCAAACATTCGATCCCAAATAATTAAAATACCAGCATGATTACGGTCTAAATACTTAACATCAGAAGCATGATGAACACGGTGATGAGACGGTGTATTAAATATAAACTCTATTAGTTTTGGCATTTTTTTAATGATCTCCGTATGAATCCAAAACTGATATAACAAACTAATAGCCATCATTGTGGTAATCATTGTCGGGGTAAATCCAACTAAAGGCATCCAAAGCCAAAACAACCATGAGCCTGATAAATTACCGGTCCAGGTTTGCCTTAAAGCTGTACCAAGATTATATTTTTGAGAAGAATGATGTACTACGTGCGATGCCCAGAAATATCGCACACTATGACTGGTACGGTGAAACCAATAATAAGAAAAATCGTCGGCAAAGAAACAAAGTACCCATGCCATCCATGGCCACCATCCGTGTTCAGGGAAAGTAAAAAACCTGAAATCGTATACAAATGCTAATGCTACAGGAATGATTGCTTTACTGATAAACCCTATAATAACATTTCCGATGCCCATTGATAAGCTGCTTGCAGTATCTTTTGCATCAAAGTATTCATCATGTTTTTTTTGCAGGTAAGCCACAACTAGCTCGGCTATCAATAAAATGACAAAGCCGGGTATAGCCATTACAATAAGATTCTTCATATAAGTTTATACACAAATTGGAAGTGAAATCTACTATAATTTTCTTAATTGTCAATAGCTTTTTTCTGACCAACGAACTGATTCGCAGGATAATATTTATTCAATAGATACAGGTACGGTTCGTACATATGGTTTACAAATACGTTCTTACCTGTAAACTTAAAATTTTGATAATAAGCAGAATCTGCCATTAGTACCACTTGAGTACCCGCAGGTAAATAATAATTACTTGGGGCATAGGCAGGTTCTTTCAGCTGAGGCAATGTTTTCTTCACCTGTTTGAAAACCATGTTGCCTAAGTATTTTTGATAATACTTAACTCCCTTATCTGCTGTACGGTCCATCTTTTTATAAGCTGAATTAACATACATACGTACCAACCACGACATTGACTGAATAGAGTTTTTGTAATCTACTACAGGATTTGCCTGATTCATATCAGATAAAGTTTGAACCGTTAATGGAGTTTCGGGAACCCAGTCGGCCGTATTTACAACCCGTAAAGCCCAGCCATCACGCGTAATAAAATCAAAATCATAAGCATAATACAGATTACCTGGTTTGGGTGCTGCACTACAATACGTTTTATAAATAATATCTTTAGGAAGCTGAGTTGCGGGTAAGTATTGCAAATAAGAACGCGTTAAATAAGCGATAGCTCCCCCCTGGCTGTGACCAAAAATGATCACTTCTTTATACCCTGACTTATACAATTTATTAAGCTCACTTACGATTATTGGAGCCAAATGTGCTATTCCAATTGTCCAGCCTACATGAATATAAGCATCAGTGCGTTCAGCAAGTTTATAGTTAAACAATGTACTGTCATTCAACTGTAGTTGCCCGGTTGCTGGAATCATTGCCGAATAAAAATTCTCCAGCCACGATTCTGTTTTATTGATTGTTCCACGGATATTTATTATTACCACATTATCATTCCGAAGCCAGAAATCACATTTATTGAACAAGCCAACTTCAGGAGATTGGTATAATAATTTATAAGAAAGCGACGGGGTAACGTGAACCTGGTAACCAATAGCTAAAGAATCAAACCGCAAAGTTAGTAATCCGGCATATTCAGCTGCATCAAATCCGGGTTTAAGCTGTGCAGAAGCAAATGACAAATTAATAAAGAGCAGTCCAATGAAAACTGAGCGCACTATTTTTTTCATTATGATTTAGATAAGATTTATTCCAGTATTAGCACTTTCTCTCCTTAAGTTAAAAAGCTTTTACAAAAATCCGGCAAATTATCAGCGATTATCTGTTGAAGACATTACACTTTTCTCATCATGAACTGGAATAATTAACTGAAGAACAGGAGATATAAACATCACAAGTAAACAGCCAATTAAATTATACCATAAAAAGGAAATATTTGTAAATGAGTATCCTAGCAATACCAATATTTGGGTAATTAGAGCAGCATAGAAAACGGCAGTTCCTTTAATCCATTTCATAAAAAAGGCTACCATAAAAATACCAAGAATAGCACCATAAAACAATGATCCTAAAACGTTAACAGCTTCTATCAAACTTCCTAATCGAGTAGCCAAACCAGCAACCAACATTACTAAAAAGCCCCATATAATTGTAGCCCATCTTGATGCCGATAAATAATGTGCATCATTTTGATCAGGACGGACACTTCTCTTATAAATATCGATAACTGATGTAGATGCTAAAGCCTGCAATGCAGAAGATGAGGATGACATCGATGCAGCAAGAATTACAGCAATTAGCAATCCTACCATACCAACCGGAAAATGATTGTTCACAAACCACAGAAATATATAATTAACATCTTCAGTATTTGCTGATTCATCATTTTTGATCATCAGGTTTTTAAGATCAGTGCGAACAGCTTTTAATTGCTCCTGATCTGTTCTCAATGAATGCTGAAGTTTTCCTATCGATGCTTCATCATTGGCCTTTAAAGCGGTTACCATTGCTTCGGCATGCTCTTTCTTTTGTTGAAATAAGACGGAATGCTTACTTTCTATTTGCTTTAGGTCAACAGCATATTTACTTTTTTCAAGCTTTTCTATTTCTACATTATTAAAAAATACTGGTGTTTCATGAAATTGGTAAAATATCAATAATAATACCCCTATTAATAGAATACCAAACTGCATAGGAATCTTAACCATGCCATTAAACAACAAACCTAACCTGCTTTCGGTAGTATCTTTAGCCGTTAAATAACGAGCAACTTGAGATTGATCTGTTCCAAAATACGATAGTGCTAAAAAGAAACCGCCCAAAATACCCGACCAAATATTGTATTTGTTATTAAGGTCGAATTTCAGATCGATAATATTCATGTGACCTAGTTTCCCACCAAGTTTTAACGCATCTGTAAAACCTACCTCTTTAGGTAAAAGTGAAGCAATTAAAATTCCCGCAATGAGCATACCCGACAGAATAATGGTCATTTGTCCCATCTGGGTATAATTAACCGCTCTTATTCCACCGCTTACAGTGTAAATAACAACTACTGCACAAATCACAAAATTGGTTACATAGATATTCCATCCAAAAATGGAAGAAAGAATAATACTTGGAGCAAAAACAGTAATACCGGTTCCCAGTCCTCTCTGAACTAAAAACAGAAATGCGGCTAATGAACGTGTTTTCAGGTCAAAACGCCCCTCTAGGTATTCATAAGCAGTATAAACTTTAAGTCGATGATAAATAGGAACAGCCGTAAGACACAATACCAACATCGCTAATGGTAAACCAAAATAATACTGTACAAAGCGCATCCCATCGGTATATGCTTGTCCAGGTGCCGATAGAAAAGTTACAGCACTGGCCTGAGTAGCCATAATGGTAAGCCCCACCATATACCAAGGAGATGTATTCGCACGAAGGTAGGTCTCAGTATCCCTGTTTTTCCGACTCTTCCAAAGACCATAAAAAACGATAAATGAAAGAGTTAAAATCAGAACAAGCCAATCAAGTTGCCTCATGAAAAGTAACTGGTCAGGTAATAAAATAAAATGATTTCAACTAATAGGAATGCTATTACTAAAAAGTATAGACGATTCCATTTCTTGACTAATGACTGATCATTCATCCTTATACAAATAGAATAACAAAGGCACAAGTCTATTAAACGTATGCCTTTACAAAGTCTTATTTACCAAGTTCAATCATATTCACGAATAAGCGATATGCTCCCGGAACACCTGCAGGCAATTCCCTAAAGAATACCAAACCCGTATATACAAAATGCCCTTTCCCGTATTTTGCGATAAGCGTACTGCCTTTAGAAGAGTTTTCGTTAGGATCATTTAGGCTAAACGGAGTTTCATAATTTTTATCCCAATCACCAGCGAAATAAATACCTCTTTCCTGTATCCAGTTCTTAAAATCATCTGCTCCTATCTTATTAGGAGTGTTTAACACTTTATGTTTGGGTAATTCAAAACGAACCTCAGCATTCTCATCGGTAACCCTATCGCGGGAAATCGTAAACGGATAAGGACCTATCTCTGACTTCACACCGCCCAGAAAATTATTGGTATTGTATTGAACAATAAGATTACCTCCGTTTTTAACATAATCCATCAGTTTATTATAATAAAACTTCATGCGTTCATTGGTATTATAAGCGCGAACTCCAATTACAATGGCATCATAAACTGATAGATCAACTCCGTTACTGAGCATCCCATCATTTAACATCTTTACCTCATAACCTATTTGTTCTAAACTACGGGGCACATCATCACCTGCACCTTTTATATAACCGATAGTTTTTGATTTATGATTAATGTTAAATCTAACAAGCTTTGCTTCTGCGTCCGGAAATAAAGTTTGAGTAGGAATATGTTTATATTCAATTACCTGTAAACCTTTGCCGTAAATTTGACCATCAACAGTTGCATGTGCCTTTACTCCTACTGTTGCATTTTCTGAGGATGGCGTAATATTAAACTCTACGGCCAGCTCTTCACCTTTCTTTTTAAAAGAGAAAGGAATAGATGCAGGTGAAACTTTCCAACCGGCTGGTACTTCAAGCGATGCAGAACCAGAACAGTTATCTTTACCTGCTTTTATTAATACACGTATTTTTTTTGATTGCCCATTAGGGAAAATATACGACTTAGCATCAAGATTTACCATAACCGGAGGCGTAACTTCAACGGGTCTATATAATTCTCCGTCAACAGGATCAACCCACTTATACACAACAGGTTTACTAATTGAAATAATTTGGCCCTGATAAGACAGTACAAATTGAGCTTCAATAGGTTCTGGAGCTTCAGCTAATCCAATAAGTAAAGGGTCATTAACACGAAATAGCCCTTCCGAATGCTTCTCTGTCAACCAATAAGGATTACTATAGGCAATTTTTGTATCCAGAGTCAATGATTTATCTTCTTTATAAAGTTGATCTTTTTCTAAGTTTTTCTGAGGCGAGCTATTTGAACCTTGCGGCAATATTACTTTTTCAAGTACGATTGAAGCCTCAGAGCGATTGATTGCAGAAACAGCCACTTTCAAAACATCCCCCGGAGCCACATAATAATCAGATGCAGTAGCTTCCAGGTATATTCCTGAACAAGCTAACAATACATTTTCAAGTTCTTTCCTTTTTTGATTTTTCCAGTAAGAGTCTTGAATAGAATCTAAAGCCTTATAAGCATTCAATAAATCAGGAATAACTGTCCCCGGTTCATCAGCTAAAAATTCATCCTGTGCTTTCTTCGACCATTGCATAAAGCTTTCAGCACCGGCAACATGATTAGCCGAAAGTTCAATACCGTCGAAAATATCCTTTTCAGCTGCATATCCTTTAATATTCTTGAAATACTCAGTTACAGAACCCCGAGTTTTAGCCGACCCAAATCCCTGACTCTTATGCATGCTTCTGCTTTCAGCAGCTAACTCACCATAAGATTTTCCAAGCATTGCATTATAAGAACCCACCTCTACAGCAACATTCCCAGTCATATCCGCATTAGGATTCCAAAAACGAGATGCATTATTATAAAGCAACCGCTTTGCTTGCCAAGGTTGTACATACTTTAATTGTTCAGGAAAACGGTTAGGATCTGCTGCAGCTGTAAATGCTTCTTCCGCCAAAATAGCTGAAGCTGTATGATGACCATGTCCTCCACTTCCATCAGTAGCGAACCGTGTTATGATAACATCCGGACGAAATTTCCTGATTGTCCAAACTACATCAGCCAGGATGGAGTCTTTATTCCAAATTTTAAATGTCTCCTCAGGATTCTTCGAAAAACCAAAGTCGTTTGCTCTTGTAAAAAACTGTTCAGCACCGTCAACTCTTCGGGCAGCCAACAATTCCTGTGTTCTGATCAACCCTAACAATTCCCCTTGTTGATCACCAATAAGATTTTGCCCACCATCACCACGAGTCATTGATAAATACCCAGTCCTAACATTCTTTTCATTAGCTAACCATGCAATCAACCGTGTATTTTCATCATCTGGATGAGCAGCCACGTAAAGTGCAGAACCAAATGTATTCAGCTTTTTCAGTGCAAGTAAAATTTCAGAAGAGCTGTAAACCTTAGGTTGCTGAGCACGCAAACCAATGAATGGAAATAAAATAATTGATAAAAAAACGAATGCTTTCTTCATTATTATGGTTAGTTAGGGGGAACTAAGATAGATTAAAATTTGATGTAGCTCTAATTAAAGTCTTTAAAAATGTAGTTACACTTAACTTGTAACTATATTGTATTTCTAATAGTAAAAAAGATACAATGCAATTTGTATGCTTATAGAATAGTAATGAAAAACATATTCTATGCACAATTATCTATTTATGTGATGTATAAAAAGAAGAGGAGTACAACCAAATAGAGTTCATTGAAGATATATTATTACTGATAAAAAACGATTCAGCAATGATACATCAAACCCGACAAAGCGGCAAAAGCCTATATTGCCGGTTATAATAAATAAAGCTTAATTCATAAAAGCACTACACATGATAAATGATTGTCAAATCATAATAAAACGACAAAACAACTATTTTCTAAAGAACAGACCCGCACATGTTATTATTAATAACAAGAAATATGCATTTTACTCATCTGAAGAAAAAAGGTTTAACATAAATTCAAACGATTGTGTCTATATAGTATTCGGCAAGGGCAAAGTTTTAAAACTTGAAATTGAAAACAGAAGCTCCATACTCCTGATTATAAAAGAAGGGATTTTTGATTGGAAATATCTTTTATATGGATTCTCTTGTTTAGTTTCAATTCTATTTTTAACGAAGGAATTACTTAAAACTTTAAACAATCAACCTACAGTCTGGATTTCCTTCTTAATAGTTATTCCAATACTTATCATTAAACGTTTAATTGAAGATTATTTTTATATAGAAGAATAATAATAATTCTGATGACACAACCGCTTTTTGGACGTCATTGCTACCGATGTTTTGCTCCGCTGGAACTTTCCTTACGTTAAAGTATCAACTAAGGAACTACTTAACTAGCACAATCGATCAACCGTGTGTCATCCTGAGGCACACAGGATCCGTTGACTAAATGCGTATGGCTGGACAGTTCATTACCGAACCGGCTACTGTTTTGTACCTAACGGCACAATTGTTTTTGGGATGTGTCATGGCTACCGATGTTTGCTCCGCTGGAGCAATCTTCTACATAAATTTTAATTAGCACAATGGACCCAACGGTGTGTCATCCTGAGGCACGAAGAATCTGTTGACTAAATGTAAATGCCTGGACAATTCATTTCCGGACAGGATACCTTTATACCTGACGGTCTTACGTCGTTTCAGGCATTGCGCCATCAGGTGCAACAGCTCGGTAGGTATAGTCATTTATTCAGCTTTGTTGTGCCTTTAGGTACAAAACCAATAACTACCCAAAGGGAACCGATCCACCGTGTAGTTTACTACCAATTGGTTGGGCTGTAAACAAACAAAGCCCATTGGTTATTCACCAACGGGCTTGTATAAAAATCGGCACCGACCTACTCTCCCACCTGTTACGGCAGTACCATCGGCTCTGGCGGGCTTAACTTCTCTGTTCGGAATGGGAAGAGGTGGACACCGCCGATATAGGCACCTGAATATCTTTTGAATCTCTTTTAGACATATTTTTGAAAGAAGTTACTACCGCAGAAAGTAAACGAGGCTTTCTTTGCAGAAAGTTTCGGATGATTAGTACTACTCGACTTTGATGTTACCACCTTTACATCTGTAGCCTATCAACGTGGTCATCTTCCACGATCCTGTATGGATATCTCATCTTGTGGTGAGTTTCGCACTTAGATGCTTTCAGCGCTTATCTCGACCGAACGTAGCTACTCAGCTGTACAACTGGCGTCATAACTGATTCACTAGCGGTTCGTCCAACCCGGTCCTCTCGTACTAAGGTCAGGTCCACTCAAATATCCTACGCCCACAACAGATAGGGACCGAACTGTCTCGCGACGTTCTGAACCCAGCTCGCGTGCCACTTTAATCGGCGAACAGCCGAACCCTTGGGACCTTCTCCAGCCCCAGGATGTGACGAGCCGACATCGAGGTGCCAAACCTCCCCGTCGATATGAGCTCTTGGGGGAGATCAGCCTGTTATCCCCAGCGTACCTTTTATCCTTTGAGCGATGGCCCTTCCATGCAGAACCACCGGATCACTATATCCTACTTTCGTACCTGATCGGCTTGTGGGCCTCACAGTCAAGCATGCTTTTGCTATTGCACTCCACGTACGGTTACCAAGCGTACTGAGCATACCTTTGAAAGCCTCCGTTACTCTTTTGGAGGCGACCACCCCAGTCAAACTACCCACCAAACAATGTCCCCCGCTTCAGCAGGGTTAGACACCAAATACAGAAAGGGTGGTATTTCAACGTTGACTCCCCGAATCCTAGCGAATCCGGCTCACAGTCTCCCACCTATCCTACACATCCTGTATCCGATATCAATGTTAAGTTGTAGTGAAGGTGCATGGGGTCTTTCCGTCCCGTTGCGGGTAACCGGCGTCTTCACCGATACCACAATTTCACCGAGCTCATGGCTGAGACAGCGCCCAGATCGTTACACCATTCGTGCAGGTCGGAACTTACCCGACAAGGAATTTCGCTACCTTAGGACCGTTATAGTTACGGCCGCCGTTTACTGGGGCTTCGATTCAATGCTTCGCCTTGCGACTAACATCCCCTCTTAACCTTCCAGCACCGGGCAGGTGTCAGGCCTTATACTTCATCTTGCGATTTTGCAAAGCCATGTGTTTTTGTTAAACAGTCGCCTGGGCCTTTTCACTGCGGCCCCCGTTAAGGGGCGCCCCTTCTCCCGAAGTTACAGGGCCATTTTGCCGAGTTCCTTAGCCATGATTCACTCGAGCACCTTAGGATTCTCTCCTCGACTACCTGTGTCGGTTTACGGTACGGGTATCTTGTATCTGAAGTTTAGAGGATTTTCTCGGCAGCCTTTAGGATCACTATCCACGCACCCGTAGGCTTGCGGTACTTTCAGGTTTCACCAAAGCCGGCGGATTTGCCTACCAGCCCTATAGTTACGCCCTTTAACGAACTATTCCGTCAGTTCGCGGATCTTTCACCACTGCGTCTCCCCGTCACAATACAAGATAGTATTGGAATATTAACCAATTGTCCATCGGCTTCGCCTTTCGGCTACACCTTAGGCCCCGACTAACCCTGATCCGATTAGCGTTGATCAGGAAACCTTAGTCTTTCGGTGAGCAGGTTTCTCGCCTGCTTTATCGTTACTTATGCCTACATTTGCTTTTCTAACCACTCCAGCATACCTTACGGTACACCTTCGCCGTTGTTAGAATGCTCTCCTACCATAATACAGAGTATTATCCATAGCTTCGGTATTACACTTGATGCCCGATTATTATCCATGCCCGATCGCTCGACTAGTGAGCTGTTACGCACTCTTTAAATGAATGGCTGCTTCCAAGCCAACATCCTAGCTGTCTGTGCAATCGGACCCCGTTAGTTCAACTTAGTGTAAATTTGGGGACCTTAGCTGATGGTCTGGGTTCTTTCCCTCTCGGCCTTGGACCTTAGCACCCAAAGCCTCACTCCAGCGTATATGTGTCTAGCATTCGGAGTTTATCTGGATTTGGTAGGATTTGACTCCCCCGCATCCAATTAGTAGCTCTACCTCTAGCACACTCAACCGCCAGGCTGTTCCTAAAAACATTTCGGAGAGTACGAGCTATTTCCCAGTTTGATTAGCCTTTCACCCCTACCCTCAAGTCATCCGAATACTTTTCAACGTAAACCGGTTCGGACCTCCATTACATGTTACTGCAACTTCATCCTGCTCAAGGGTAGATCACAAGGTTTCGCGTCTACTCCCACTGACTATGCGCCCTATTCAGACTCGCTTTCGCTTCGGCTCCGTTACTTAATAACTTAACCTTGCCAGTGAGAAGTAACTCGTAGGCTCATTATGCAAAAGGCACGCCGTCACACCTTTCGATGCTCCGACCGCTTGTAAGCGCACGGTTTCAGGTTCTATTGCACTCCCCTGTTCGGGGTTCTTTTCACCTTTCCTTCACAGTACTTGTTCACTATCGGTCTCTCAGTAGTATTTAGCCTTACCAGATGGTGCTGGCAGATTCCCACAAGGCGTCTCCGACCTCGCGGTACTCAGGATACAGTTAGGTAATAAGATCTTGCCTGTACACGACTGTCACGTCCTATGGTTGCTCTTCCCAAAGCATTCCAGTTCAATCTTATAGTCCACAGCACTGTCCTACAACCCCAGTAATGCCGTAACATTACTGGTTTGGGCTCTTTCGCGTTCGCTCGCCACTACTTACGAAATCACTATTGTTTTCTCTTCCTACGCCTACTTAGATGTTTCAGTTCAGCGCGTTTGCGTTTTTTACGATTATCCTTCAGATAATCAGGTTTCCCCATTCGGAAATCACCGGATCAATTCGTATTTGCCAATCCCCGATGCTTATCGCAGCTTATCACGTCCTTCTTCGCCTCTGAGAGCCAAGGCATCCCCCGTGCGCCCTTAGTAACTTTCTTTACTAAGACTTGCGTCTTATGCTTACATTATAGAATTAATTCTATCTG
This sequence comes from Solitalea canadensis DSM 3403, assembly GCF_000242635.2. Lineage (NCBI taxonomy): Bacteria > Pseudomonadati > Bacteroidota > Sphingobacteriia > Sphingobacteriales > Sphingobacteriaceae > Solitalea > Solitalea canadensis. The sequence goes on along the minus strand of NC_017770.1, from coordinate 1,466,029 downwards.
TTGCTCGTTTACCTTCTTACAGGTAACTTCTTTCAATATGTCAAAGAACTTCTTGACCGTTTGTCATTCCTTTGAATGACGGTCTTGGTGGAGAATAACGGATTCGAACCGTTGACCCCCTGCGTGCAAGGCAGGTGCTCTAGCCAGCTGAGCTAATTCCCCAAGATCGTTTTGTAGTCCCGAGCAGACTTGAACTGCTGACCCCTACATTATCAGTGTAGTGCTCTAACCAAACTGAGCTACGGGACTCTTTCTTGTTCCTGTAGGCAGTAGGCTTTGCTGATCAATCTACCCTTCCTACCGGTACTTGGGTTTTTCTCTTGTGATTATTTTTGAAATGAGATTTTCATAGCGCAGCAGCTATTTTTTTAACTGCTATCCTTCTCTAGAAAGGAGGTATTCCAGCCGCACCTTCCGGTACGGCTACCTTGTTACGACTTAGCCCTAATTACCAGTTTTGCCCTAAACCGCTCCTTGCGGCTACAGTCTTTAGGCACCCCCGGCTTTCATGGCTTGACGGGCGGTGTGTACAAGGCCCGGGAACGTATTCACCGCGTCATTGCTGATACGCGATTACTAGCGAATCCAACTTCATGAGGTCGAGTTGCAGACCTCAATCCGAACTGTGAATGGCTTTTTGAGATTGGCTTCCTATTACTAGGTCGCAGCCCTCTGTACCATCCATTGTAGCACGTGTGTAGCCCCGGACGTAAGGGCCATGATGACTTGACGTCGTCCCCGCCTTCCTCTCTACTTGCGTAGGCAGTCTGATTAGAGTCCCCATCTTAATGCTGGCAACTAATCATAGGGGTTGCGCTCGTTGCGGGACTTAACCCAACACCTCACGGCACGAGCTGACGACAGCCATGCAGCACCTAGTTTCGTGTCATTGCTGACTGATCTATTTCTAAATCATTCACTAACTTTCAAGCCCGGGTAAGGTTCCTCGCGTATCATCGAATTAAACCACATGCTCCTCCGCTTGTGCGGGCCCCCGTCAATTCCTTTGAGTTTCAATCTTGCGACCGTACTCCCCAGGTGGATTACTTAACGCTTTCGCTTAGCCGCCGACTGTATATCGCCGACAGCGAGTAATCATCGTTTAGGGCGTGGACTACCAGGGTATCTAATCCTGTTTGATCCCCACGCTTTCGTGCCTCAGCGTCAGTTACACTTTAGTGAGCTGCCTTCGCAATCGGTGTTCTGTGACATATCTATGCATTTCACCGCTACTTGTCACATTCCGCCCACTTCATCTGTACTCAAGTAAACCAGTATCAAAGGCAGTTCTACAGTTGAGCTGCAGGCTTTCACCTCTGACTTAATTTACCGCCTACGCACCCTTTAAACCCAATAAATCCGGATAACGCTTGGATCCTCCGTATTACCGCGGCTGCTGGCACGGAGTTAGCCGATCCTTATTCTTCGGGTACCTTCAACTAAATACACGTATCTAGGTTTATTCCCCGACAAAAGCAGTTTACAACCCATAGGGCCGTCTTCCTGCACGCGGCATGGCTGGTTCAGACTTCCGTCCATTGACCAATATTCCTTACTGCTGCCTCCCGTAGGAGTCTGGTCCGTATCTCAGTACCAGTGTGGGGGACCATCCTCTCAGATCCCCTATGCATCGTAGCCTTGGTAAGCCGTTACCTTACCAACTAGCTAATGCAACGCATGCCCATCTTCAATCACCAAAGTTTTAATATCTAAATGATGCCATTCTGATATCTTATGCGGTATTAATCTCCCTTTCGGAAGGCTATCCCCCAATTGAAGGTAGGTTGCATACGTGTTACGCACCCGTGCGCCACTTTCATAGAAACCGAAGTCTCTAATCTCGTTCGACTTGCATGTATTAGGCCTGCCGCTAGCGTTCATCCTGAGCCAGGATCAAACTCTCCGTTGTATACTTTAAGTTTGTTCCTATTTCCGTATCGCTACGGAAAAGGTCCCGATTTTTAATTTCGGGATTGTCTCTTGGATTGACAGTTATTCTTAGCTTGACCAGGTATTGCTACCTGCTCGCGCTGCGCTATTTCTCATCTCTTCAAAGAACTTGTTGTTAACCCTTTTGGTTAACTTTCGTGGATATCCCAGGAGTCGAACCTGTCCAGTCTTGCGACCGTTTTCCTTTTATCCCGCTTTCTTTTTTTCAGTTTTCAAACCGACCTTCCGTCTGTTTGGGGTTGCAAAGGTAAACATCTTTTTTAATTTTCAAAAAAATATTTTTTTTATTTTTTTTGCCTTTTCAAGCTCCTTTACCCTCTTTTCAATGTTTTCTCTCCCTCTCTAGCGGGCTGCAAAGGTAACACTCTTTTTCACTTCTCCAAAAAGTTTTTTAACTTTTTCTCCTCCCTCTCTTTCCCTTTGTCCAAGCTCCGTTTCTTGCGAAACTTCCGCCCCTTACACCCTTTCAACCTTGCCCCGTACCATCCGTTTCGGGAGTGCAAAAGTAGAAAAATTCATCCTCCCGCCAAACTATTTCTAAACTATTTTTACCACCTTTTACTAACTGCCTGATAAACTGTACTAAAAAGTTTATTTCAACCTCATCCCCGACCCTTCTCCTCAAGGAGAAGGGAGAGCACCACTGGGGAAAGGAGTGCTTTTTCGGGGTTAATAGTTAAAAACAGAAAAACCTTTCTTTTATCAAAACTACGCTTAACATTGCCTTTGTAGTTTTTGAATAAGAAAGGTTCTTTTGAATTTTCTTCTCAACCGGATATATTTCTATTTTAATTTATCTCATTATTAAATACTGTTTCTGCATTTGTTTGTTCATAGGCAATGATTACTTTCTTTCTTCCGCTGCCCCAACGATATTCACCAAGTTTACCTTCTTTACGAATTACGCGGTGACATGGAATAAGGTAGGCCAATGAATTTGCTCCCACTGCTGAACCTACGGCTTGCAATGCTTTAGGATTTCCAATTTGATTAGCAATATGCTGGTATGTTACCAGATCTCCAGGATGAAGGTTCAAAAGGGCATCCCATACTTTTACCTGAAAATTTGTTCCTTTAACTAATACGTTAAGTTTTGAATCATCTGCTTTTGAATTAGAGAATATCTTTTCGATATACACAGCGGTTGCTTTCTCATCTTTTATAATAACCGACTTCTCCCAATGAGAATGTAGTTTTGAAAGCTCCGGTAAATCCTCTTCATCATTAATAAAGGATAACCAACAAACACCTCTAGTTGTAATTCCTATTAAACAACGACCAAATGGCGTTGAATGGAAACCGTAACTAATCTCTAATCCATCCCCTTTAGTTTTATATTCCTGTGGCGTTACAGCTTCGAGCGTTACGAATAAATCATAAACCCTAGATTGGCTGGATAAACCTGCTTCCTCTGCCGCATGGATAAGATTTTGAGTTTCGGAAAGTTTTCCTTTCAGATAATCAGAAGTGAGGTACTGTAAAAATCGTTTAGGGCTAATTCCTGAGTATTCGGTGAACATTCTTTGAAAATGAAACGAGCTTAAACCTAGCTTTTCAGCTAACTCATCCAGATTGGGTTGTTCCAAGAAGTGCTCTTCCAGGTACTTTATAGCCTTTTCTATCCTATAATAGTTGATTTCTTGCTGAGAGAAGTTCATATAAATATTATTTTTATACGAAGATAATTCGAGACTGAATGGAGTACAACCCGTTTCTTGCGTTGTTATTTTGACAACAACGTATTACGGGTTTAGTTTAAGATATTATCAAGGTGCAACCAGTCACCAATCTTTTTTTCAAGTTCTCTAAGGTTCTCGCAGGATATAACTACATCAGGACGAAGTGAGTCAAGTTGCTTTCCTGCAAACTCCTGAGCATACCCTCCAAAAGCCTTAAGCGCAAAAATAGGTTTGTTTTGAATCCAGGCAAAACACATTTCAGAAAGTGTTCCTGCTCCCCCTCCTATCACGATGATAAAATCACCACATAAAATATTCACATAATTACGTGCATGACCCAATCCGGTTGGGATTACAACTTTACACCATGAATTCGCTTTCGAACTATCTTCAAATGGTAAAACACCAACGGTTAACCCGCCCGCCTCAGCAGCACCTTTACTGGCAGCTTCCATAATCCCACCACGTCCGCCTGTTACAACAGTAACACCCAAACGGGCTAAAATAGCACCAACAGCTTCAGCAGCGGTAAGCGCTTCAGGCTCTGCATCTGAATCTCCAATAACTGTGGCCTGAACTCTACTTGCATTCATAAGCGGGATATAAATATTTTTTTGGTGGCGCTAAAATGCCAAAAAATCAACTAATATGAAAGTCTTAGTTTGTGGTTATTTACAGCAACAAAATTCTGTATAAAGTTTCTGTTTTTATCTTTGCCGATTCTAATAACTGATTATACTATGAATTGGCTCATTTTAGCGATCTGTTGCGCATTTTGTTTCGGCTTATATAACTTCTTTATTAAAGTAGCATCCGGAAGTATTAATCAGGTTGCTGGTGCTGTAATATTACAAGTTGTTGCTGCCTTATGTGGAATAATTTTATTGATCTATATAAAATTCAAAAACCAGGAAATTGAAATTTCATCCAAAGGAGTTCTATACTCTTGCCTTGCCGGATTTTTTGTTGGGCTGGCTGAGGTATTGACCTTTTTCGTATTTGGCAAAGGTACTCCGGCATCAGTTGCAACACCGGTAATCATTGGAGGATCTGTTGCGGTGGCCGCAATTTTAGGAATTCTGGTATTAAGGGAGCAGTTAACCTTGATTCAAGGTTTAGGGACACTATTAATTATTGGAGGAGTAGTGTTACTTTCATTAAATTCCGGAGGACATTAAGTCCCCCGGAAGTATTTTATTGATTAGTGTTCACGAACCATTAATTGTTCTGCAAACTCTACCAAAGGTTGCTTACGTGATTCACTTAGAGAAATCTGGTTAATATGAAACAGGGCTTTTTCTGCAAAATGCTGCATTTCAATTTCAGCCAGCTTCCGAATATTTAATTGGTCATAAATTTCAGTAACTGCCTTCACCTTATCCTCAGTTTTAAACACTTTTGTAGTTAGCCACCTTTCAAGATTTGCTTTATTTTCTCCCTGAGCCAATTCATGTGCTTTAATCAGCAAGAAAGTTTTCTTATTGGCAATAATATCACCTCCTACCATTTTTCCAAACTTCTCAGGTTCACCGAATACATCTAAAATATCATCCTGTAACTGAAATGCAATACCTAAGTTTTTACCAAATTGGTATAAATGTTCAGCCTCTTCCGTTGTTGCATTACCTATTAATGCACCGATTTGCAATGAACACCCTAATAAAACGGCTGTTTTAAGCCCGATCATTTCCAGGTATTCATTAACGCCTACATACTCACGACTTTCAAAATTCATGTCAATTTGCTGACCTTCACAAACTTCAATCGCAGTTTTATTAAAGATCGTTAACAAATCACGCAATTTTGAGTCAGGAACTTGCATTAATAACTCATAAGCATTCACCATCATTACATCGCCGGAAAGGATCGCGCTGTTTGCATCCCATTTTTCATGGACAGTAGCTTTCCCTCTACGGATTGGTGCATTATCCATAATATCGTCGTGCACCAATGTAAAGTTGTGAAATACCTCAACTGCCAGAGCTGGTTTTATTGCACCCTGAATACCATCAGAAAAAAGATTACAGCCCATAAGGGTAAGCACCGGACGCATTCTTTTTCCACCTAAATTCAATAAATAACGGATTGGCTCATACAATTCTGCAGGATACTCCGGCAGTTGTAACTGATCAATCTCGTTGGTAATTATTTCCTGTAATTGTTTTATAGATAACATTAAAAATAGAATCGCTATTATTTATATAAACCGCAAATATCGGATTTTACTGTGTAACCATTGTAAAATCTATCTGGCGTTTCACCAGATTGACAGATTTAACTTTGATTCGAACGGTGTCTCCTAATTGATATTTTTTCTTTTTACGTTGACCGATAATACAATAGTTTGCTTCATCCAGTACATAAAAATCATCGTTCATATCGCGCAAACGGATCATTCCTTCGCACTTATTCTCGACTATTTCTACATACATGCCCCACTCGGTAACTCCAGAAACAATTCCGTCAAATTCCTCACCCACATTATTCTGCAAGTATTCGGCCTGTTTATATTTTATAGATGCACGTTCAGCCTCAGCAGCCCGTTTTTCCATTTGCGATGAATGTTCACACATTTTCTCATATTGATCAGCATTGGCAGGTTTACCTTTCGCAAGGTAATGCGCCAATAGTCGATGTGACAATACATCTGGGTAACGACGAATAGGAGAAGTAAAGTGTGTATAATAATCAAATGCTAATCCGTAGTGACTGCTCTTTTTAGTCGTATAAATAGCTTTAGCCATTGCTCGAATGGCTAGTTGCGTTAATACGTTCTGTTCCTTTTTTCCAGTTACATCATCCATTAAGAAATTGAGCGATTTTGAAATCTCTTTATGACTTTTCATGTTGATCTTATAACCGAAACGGGCAGCAAATTCCGAAAATTTCGTCAACATCGTTTCATCGGGTGCATCGTGAACACGGTAAACAAATGTATACGATCGTTTTTTAGGTCCCATTTTAGCAACGAACTCTGCCACTTTTCGATTAGCAAGCAGCATAAAATCTTCGATAAGCTTATGAGCATCCTTACGTTCTTTCACATAAACACCAATCGGCTTTCCGGTTTCATCAAGCCTAAACTTAACTTCTGTTGTTTCAAAGTTAATAGCCCCAGTTTTATAGCGCTGATCGCGGAGAACATATGCGATCTTATTAAGCATCAATAATTCATCAGCATATTCACTTGATTTCCCTTCCAACACTTCCTGAGCTTCTTCATAAGTAAATCGTCTATCGGAATTGATAACAGTACGTCCAAACCATTCGCTGAGAATATTGGCCTGCTCGTCTATCTCAAAAACTGCTGAAAACGTCAATTTTTCCTCATTTGGACGCAGTGAACAGACTCCATTTGATAACCGTTCTGGTAACATTGGGATCACACGATCCACTAAATAAACGGATGTACCACGCTCCAAAGCTTCTTTATCCAAAATAGTATCAGGCAATATGTAATGCGATACATCTGCGATGTGAACCCCAATCTCATAATTTCCAGTATCCAATTTGCGGAATGAGATGGCATCATCAAAGTCTTTTGCGTCAATTGGATCGATCGTAAAAGTGGTAATATTTCTAAAGTCGCGACGCTTGGCAATCTCTTCCTGAGTAATTACATCTAATAAAGAATTTGCTTCATCTTCCACTTTAGCCGGAAATTTAATCGGGAAACCATAGTCAGCGAGAATAGCATTCATTTCAGTATTATTCTCACCTGGCCTTCCCAATACTTCAACAATTTCGCCAATTGGATTCTTTGCTCCTTGAGGCCAATCAGTTATACGAGCCACAGCCTTATCTCCATCTTTCACATTTTTCAATGCATGTTGTGGAATAAAGATATCGTGCAACATTTTGCGATCATCGGGTACAAGGAATCCAAATTTTCCTTCAACGGTAACCAGTCCGGTAAACTCCCATTTAGCACGGTCCAGAATTTCTACAACCTCACCTTCAGGATTACGTCCATTGTTTTTCGCAAATACAAATACTTTTACGGTATCTCCATGTAAAGCATTACGGATTCTGCGGGGAGCGATGTATACATCCTGATCCATTTCGGGTGAAATGACATAAGCCGAGCCAGAGGCTGCCATATCAATTTTACCAGTTATATAAACTTTTAGTGATTTTATCTGAAATTTCCCAGGGGTAGGTTCACTCAACGTTCCTCTTTTCACCTCATCTCTCAGCACTTCTAAAATTACTTTTCGCGATTCGTTATCGCTTACATTTAGTTTGGCGCTTACTTGCTTATAATTAAGCGCTTGGTTAGGATTCTGCGATAGAATATTTACTACTAACTGCGTAAATACCTGGCGCAATCCTTTCATTGTTTTTTTCGCCATGCACGAAGATACAAAATTTGATTACTTTTTATGATTACACCGATTGCTCGGGGATTACTCAGATTATCTTTTAGGATTACACTGATTTTTTTTATGATTACACCGATTTTTTTTGGATTACACCGATTTATCCACTTCACTGATTAGCCTGTAATCCATGCGCTGATGAAGTAATAGGCAAATACAATACAAATTATGATTTTCATTAGGGTGCCTGCAAGAAAACCTAAAAAGGCGCCGAAGCCGGATTTTAGGGCTTTTTGAAAGTCTCTATTATCATGAATTAATTCGCCAACAACGGCTCCTACAAAAGGGCCCAGAATAATCCCCCAAGGACCAGTGAAAATACCTACTATTAAACCAACCGTTGCTCCTTTTTGTCCGTAGACGGTACCTCCATATTTTTTTGTTCCCCAAATTGGAATATAGTAATCCATTATGCTTACAATAATTACTACAATGGCAGTGATCACCAAAAATTGAATGCTGTAGTCAACCTTTGTGGTAAAATGGAGTAATAACAATCCAGCCCAACTTAATGGGGGGCCAGGCAAAACCGGCAGAAAACTGCCAAGAAAACCTACGATTATACAAGTTAAACCTAATGCAATAAGCAGAATGTCCATTTGAGTTAAGTCGTTCTTTATACGTTGTTAAACCAAAGAGAAATCTGCTTTTATTAGCCTCAAATTAGATTTATTAAGACTTTCAATAGTTGTTCTAATTCTCATCTGTTCTTTCTTTGAAAGAAAGACTGGGACTAAATCATTCATATCAATCTTTAAAAGATAATTTATTATGATCAGATCTTTAAGAGAAAATGGGCTTATTCCATTCATTAATTCCGACATATGAGTTTTGCTTTTATGTCCTAAAATTTGACCCAATTCTTGTTGACTTATATTTAAACCTTTGAGTTTCTCTTTTATTAATTCTTTTCTTTTGTTGATAAAAACTCGTTCCTTTTCAGCAATTAACTCTGCTATATCACTTTCTTCTATTTTTTCATTATCTATGCTATTAACATTATTCCAATTTGAGTTTTCATAACTTTCAATTATATCTCTCAATTTCTTTCTTAACAATTCAAATATGAATTTTCTTTAGCAAGGTTCCTCAGTTTTCGATCTGCAATTAAAGCCCTTTCTAAATCTAACTCGTTTTCAATCTTTCCTCTTTTTACAAATTCTTCAATATCAAAATGAGTTTTCATATCTTTTATTAGTTATATATAGTCATTTTCTTTCAACCGTTTTTCAATGGTTTTTTTATTGTTTTTAAAAATTCTTTCGTAGTCTTGATGGTTTCCAATCCAAACTACCGAAGCCTCTCCATCATCACCAAACTCCAAAAGAATCATCACTCTATGAACTAAGATATCAAATAAATAAAATCCTTCGTGATGTACACAATCGGCATCTTTTCTCACTTTTTTTAATTCAATTCCATTCTTCCAATTATTGTCTTCAATACATGCAATAAGTCATCAATTTCTGAGCATAACAACTTATTTCCAATGTTTTTACCCTTCCGTTTATGAAGTTTGCTTTTCCCAATAAGTCTCATAGGTATTTACAATTCTAATAAAATTAATCTTTACATTAGCAGCCAATAACAAAAAATCCTTAGATAGAAACTAAGGATTCTTTGCTCTTTAATATGTTTATTTTTCAATTAACTCTTTGATATACTTAACAGGTGCACTGCCATAACTTAAGAACTTTTCATGAAACTGCTTAAGGTTGAACTTATCACCTTCTATCTTTTTGAGTTCTTCGCGAAGATTGAATATCTCTGTAAAACCTGTAAAATAAGAGGTTAGCTGAACCTGTGTAACGCTTACCCTTTTCCATTTACCTTCTGCCTCCGCTTGTTGCTGAAAAGCTTCGTTGGTCAAAAATTTAACAGCATCTTGTTCAGTCTGATTTTTTACATGAACATTATAATCGAGCAAGGTATTACAGAGTGTACGTAAATGCCATTTATAGTACATCAGCCACATTTCCGGTTCATTATTTCCATATCCGGCTTCGAGCATCATACGTTCGGCATAAACAGCCCAGCCTTCAACCATAGCTCCATTTCCAAATACGGACTTAATGATACTTGGCGATTGATTGGCATAAACTAACTGTGTATAATGTCCGGGGATGGCTTCGTGAATATTTAATATCTGTAAAATGTAGTGATTATATTCTCGCAAGTAACTTTCAGCCTTATCTTTTGGCCACCCTTCTAAACTACCTACATTATAATAAGTATTTCCACCTTTATCGTAAGGACCTGGAGCGCTGATTGAAGCACCTGCAACTCCGGCCATGTAGGCTGGCTCTTTACGAACCACAAGAGGTTTTGATGGGTCGATGTATAACAAATCTTTTTGCTTAACAAAAGCTTCCAGTTCCGGGATCTGTTTTTCGATTGATGATTGAAATTCTTCCGATTTAACATGATGAACAGATAATGTATCGATCATTTTTCGGATCATTACCAGTTTATCAGAAGGTTTTGCTGTAGAACCAAAATACTTAGGCCAAAGTTGTTCTGTTAACTTAGCCATTTCTGCGTGGATTTCAATTTTGCGTTTTGAAGCGATTTCATAAATCTCATCAGCTGTATAAGCAGATTGAATTTCGTAGTTAAATTTCTTCTGGTAAAGCGCTGCTCCTAATCTGAAACTACGTGGAGTCTCATTTTTAAATTGCTTTAACCAATCCGCATAATTTTTTACTGCTGTAAAAGCTGCTTTTGAACGACTAATTAACTGTGCTTTTTCATCAGCTGTTAAGCCCGATTTGTTTACCGAATCTAACAGATCTTTTTCAAAGACTACTGATCCTCCAATATTTTGCTCAATTGCAAGGGAAGTATGTTCCTTTGTCGGATTTTTAATATTATTTTTTGCCGCCTCGTAATAGGCAGGAACATTTGCCAGTTTAAGAGAAATACTTTTTAAACGACTATTAAGTCCTTCATACTTTTCACTTAGCATATAGGAGAATACTCCACATATATTATAGTTTGATGGATCCCATTCTCCCGATTTAAGTTCATTGATTCCAAATTGAATGCTTTTCAATTGATTTTCAATCAAGTGAAAATCCGTTTTATTAGCATCCGAAAGTTTTTCGAGATCAAACGATTTGAGAGAATCAAGGTTGGCTGCAGCAAAATCAAGCTGTTGTTTTTGATAGATTAAATCAGGAACTTTTAAAACGCTATCGTATTTATGGAAACCTACATTGGTTGCATAATCTGGGTAAACGGACCAATAGTTTTCAATAAATCTGTTCTTATAACCATCAAAAGCTCCATCAGCATTTGACGTGTCTTTGTTGCTTTGACAAGATGCTATTACAGCACCGGTTAAAAACAATGGTATAATTTTCTTCATATTATTGGTTTATGCGATTGATTCGGTATTTATACACTCAACATTTTACCTTTTGGAATTGCATCGATTAAACGTTTGGTATATTCTTGTTGAGGATGATTATAGACTTGATCGGCATCTCCCATTTCTTCAATTCTTCCCTTATTCATGACTACCATTCTGTCTGAAATAAATCGAACTACTGAAAGATCATGTGAAATAAAAATGTAAGTCAGGTTAAACTCTTCTCGTAATTCGACTAATAAGTTCAGTACCTGTGCTTGTACAGAAACATCCAATGCCGAAACCGATTCGTCACAGATGATAAACTTTGGATTAAGTGCAAGCGCCCTGGCAATACAGATTCGCTGACGTTGCCCTCCTGAGAATTCATGCGGGTACCGATTAAAATGTTCTTCTTTAAGGTTTACTCTACGAAGTAACTCCATTACCCTGTCTTTTTGTTCTTTATCATTCTTAAACACCTTATGTACCTGCATAGGCTCCATAATGGAATTGCCAACCGTTAACCTGGGGTTTAATGATGAATATGGATCCTGGAAGATAATCTGTACATCTTTTCTCAGCTCTCGCATCCTATTGGCAGAAAGATCACGCATATTTTCTCCATTAAACAGGATTTCTCCTCCGGTAGGCTCAACCAATCGTAAGATGCTCCTTCCCAATGTAGTTTTACCACACCCAGATTCTCCTACCAAGCCTAATGTTTCTCCGGGATATACGTTAAAAGTGATATCATCAACTGCTTTTACATATTCCTTCGCCTTACTAAAAATCCCTTTTTTTATAGGAAACCAGGTTTTAACACTGTTTAATTTTAATAATGGCTCACGTGAGTAAATTTCAGACAGACGTTTTTCCTTTTCTCCAACTTTAAAGCCAAATTGTTGATTTACCTTATCAAGATCGAGTGAAGTTTCTTTAATACTCCCGTCTTCTTGTACCTGCATAAAATCTGTAACTGTTGGGAGTTTTTTCAGATTAAGATTGGCGGAAGGGCGACAAGCAAGCAACCCTTTTGTATAAGGATGGTGCGGATTCGAAAACACCTGTTCAGCATTTCCCTGTTCCATTATCTGACCTTTATACATAACTACTACCTTGTCAGATATTTCTGAAACCAATCCTAAATCATGCGAAATAAAGATCATACTCATTCCACGATCATTCTTCAGTTTGCGGAGCAGTTCTATAATTGTTTTCTGCACCGTAACATCTAATGCGGTTGTTGGTTCATCTGCGATTAATAGCTGTGGATTGCACGACAGGGCCATCGCGATCATAACGCGTTGTTTTTGTCCGCCTGAAACTTGATGAGGATATGAGTCGAATAATTGTTCAGCCCGTGGCAGTTGAACCTCGTTAAATAGTTCTATTGTTTTTTTACGTGCAGTTTCTTTATCTACTTTCTGGTGCAAACGGATTGCTTCAGCTACCTGATCGCCTAAGGTATATACCGGATTTAAGGATGTCATCGGCTCCTGAAAGATCATAGCAATCTTATTACCCCTGTAATTTCGGATTTCCTCTTCAGAAAGTTTTAAAAGATCAACGGTATTGCCATTTTCAGTATATAATATTTCTCCATCATTCTTACCATTTGATCGTTCAATCAATTGCATGATCGACAAAGAAGTAACGGATTTACCGGATCCAGACTCACCCACAATTCCAATCACTTCCCCCTTATTTAAAGAGAAATTTATATGTTGAACGGCTGTAACCCAGCCATCTTCGGTTTTAAAACGTGTGGAAAGCTCTTTTACTTGCAGAATAGTTTCAGACATGCCTGCAAAATAGTAATTCTAACATTAATTTGTGCTAGTTTGACTGGCAAGTATTAAAACTTGCTTTTTTATAGCAATTGTTGATGGTGAGCTTACTGAAGTTGTGCTAAAAACAATTGAAATGGAGTGAATTCGGCCACAAGGATTTGTTAGTCGGGCATAATTTTAAACCCTGGCCACATTTTCGTCGAGTATTAAGGCTTTTCCTTTAAACCTTAAAATAATCTGGGCTACGGTTAAAACATCCTTTTCGCAATAAGTTTTAATACGCTCAAGGTCATGATCTTCCCAATATACGGCTCCAACCTGGCTTCCATCGATATCATCTTTAGGTGTTGGAATATTAAGCACTGCTGCGAGTAAACGTAAAGAGGTATAGTTTTTATAATCCCCAAACTTCCAGAGCTCCATTGTGTCCAGGTGATTGATTTCCCAAGGACGTTTTCCGGCAATGTCCAGCAATGGAGGAAGCTCGATGCCATTAATAAGCATTCTTCTTGATAAAAACGGATAATCAAACTCTCTTCCGTTATGGGCACAAAGCAGCTTGTCACGCTTTTGCTTTCTTAAAACAGCTGCAAAATCATTTAAGATTGTCCTTTCATCGTCACCATAAAACGACTTCAACCTGAAACCATAATCGTCATTTTCCTCGGTTATGCGACCTATGGTAATGCAGATTATTTTCCCAAACTCTGCGAAAATACCTGCACGGGTATATACATCAGCGGCAGATTGATCATCCTTTCTAAAATTCCCAGACTTTAATTCCCATAAATGCTGAAACTCCTCATTCAGCGTTAGAAAATCCGGCTGTAGCGGAACCGTTTCTATATCGAGAAAGATAATCTGAGAAAGTGAAATATGACTTAACATGGAAAATTATTCAGCTGTATAACCTTGTGATTTTTTTGCCATTAACATTGATAGCTTTGCTTCTTCTGCTTCTAAAGTATTAATATACGTTTTAATTTGTAGTTGACCCTTACTCCCTATTTTCCCAAAACGAACCACTAATTTATTCTTATCGACAGCAGCTTCCCAAAACTTATTACTTTGATCATTTATACAAACGATCCGATCAAAAACCAAGTGATCGTATGGAGTACCTAAGCTTGGTTTTCCAAGAAGTGGCAATTCAACTTCTTCTTCAATCAAAAAGCCATCAACTTCTTCCTCTGTTTGCTCCTCTTCAGCTAATGAGAGTTTCTTAATAATGGATTCAATTACACTCTCATGGTCATTTAGCCAATCTTTAGCATAAACTGGCATTATTTTCCATCCACAGGCTTGCAACACCTCAGGTCGTTGAAAATATTGCTCCAGCATATTTTTGTTTTCATAATGACTGTCATCATCAACCAATAATCCTAAGGCATAGGTAGTATCATTGGGATTTGCTTTAATAGCCAATGAGCATTTGAACATTGATTGGCCCACATTTTCCATCACTTCATAGCCCCTTTTTTGCAAAATAGCTTTGAGCTGCTGAATAATTACATCGGTTTTTAGAAGACCATTCTCTTGGTGCTTATTAATTTGGAGACCATTTAAAATGGTTCGTGCAAGCTGCATATTTCCATCACTTACAGCTTCTGCATAATGCAAAAAGCGTTTAAAGTAATTTGCACCCTCATTATAATCATTGGTAATGACTGAATGCTTAATGCTGCTAATAATGGCCATGTGTTTTTTGGCACGACTAAATATTACATTTAAACGTTTTTCTCCACCTTTTTTATTTACGGGACCGAAATTCATGAGCATTTTTCGCTTGTTATCAAAGCCATAGCAAACACTCATTATAATAATATCACGCTCATCACCCTGAACATTTTCAAGGTTTTTGACGAATAAACCTACATGTTGCTCGTCTTCAACCCGATTATAAGCATCCTCAAGATCCTGTTCAAACTTTTTATCCGTTTTTGCAAGAGCTGTTAAGGCGTCTTCAATTATGTGTTGCTGTTCCTGACTAAAAGCTACAATACCAATACTATCATTTACTTTCCTCTTTAAAAGTTCTCTTACCAAATTTGCGATGTAAGTTGCCTCGGCAATGTTTCCTCTCTTTTCATACACACTATTAGACAGGTGATGGAAACTCATGCTTCGATCAAATAGAGCGTCAGCGTTTATGGTAGCCTCTTCTGGCTTGGTAACTTCTAACTTTCTTTTTTCAGTATGATGAATAGTTTTGTCGGGGATGGTTAGCAGCCCTGCATCGTAAAACGCATGATTACTGTAACTGATCAAGGTTTCAAATTTACTTCTGTAATGCCAGCTTAACATGGTGCTATGCAGCTTACGCGCACCCTGCACTAGGATACTATCGGCTTCATTGCTTAACAATTCATCATCTTCGTCATTTACATTTTTCTCAAGGTCATCCGGATCTTCTGCTTTTGCCGTAAAGAAATTTGTTGGAGGCATTTGCTTATCATCACCCACAATGATTGTTTGAGATGAACGATACAAAGCAGGGACTCCCTGTTCAAGTGTAATCTGGCTGGCCTCATCGAAAATCACCACATCAAAGAATGTATTATCAACCGGCAAGCTATCACTAACACTCAGTGGACTCATCAGCCATACAGGCTTAATATCCTTTAACACAATCCCACTTTCTTTTGCACTCAACTCACGAATACTTTTAAAGCGCATGCTTTTACTAAATTCATTTTCCAGTATTTTCCGCCCTTCGCTATAATTTTTCTTGATTTGTCTTTGAGTTTGATCCAGCTGGCTTACAGCCATGTTACTTAATTCATAATGCTCAAGAAAATTACTTCTGATCGATGCTTTTATGTAATCTGCATTAAGTTTTAATAATTGCTTATAGCTTTTTCTGATTTTAATTACCGTTTGATTGATTTCATGATAATCAATTTTCTCAAATGACCGATGCGACCTGTAATACATTTGCAACGTTTTATGAGCAATAACTGCCTGGGCTTGTAATGGTGTGAGCGGAATCTCACGTAATACCAGCTTTATATGGTAAGGCAGTTTGCTAAATGTGCGTAATGCAGGGAGCAAGTCTTTTATGGCATGAGCATTTGCCATTATATTGTCTAAATCATCATGAAGCTCACTTAGGTTATTGTTTTCATAGTTAGCTAAACATTGTCGGAGATTTATCTCAAGTTGATGAAAGGTATTATTTAGTCTGCTTAATTGCTTAACTAATTCTGTGTTTCCCGTTTCAACCAGGTAAATTATAAGTTGATTATCATGTTTACTGCGTAATAATTCAAGCTCCTTAAACGATTCCTCCACATTTTTAAGGTTATACTTGTCTTCAATCGTTTCTTTAATTCGCTTAATTTCTCGGGCAGTCTGATACTCTTGTTGCAGCAACTGTAAAACCTGCTTATACGATGGTTTAACCTGATGCTTAGTAAGGTCATAGCTTTGTTGAATTTGTTTTTTTAGCGAACGCCATGAACCGTTTAGGAATGAAAAGAAAAAACCTTCATTTTTTTCTGCAATTACTAAAGCGGCTTCAACATCTCTGCTCTTGAACTTATTAATCCAATTCTCATTTTTTTCCTGGAACTGCTGATAAACCTGCTGTTCCTTGTTCAACAGTTTTATCTGTTCATTAAATTGTTTTGATTTCTCACTGCTATTATCAACAAGCGCCAGATTATCCGTGTCGGCAAAAAGATTTAATGAAACGGCTTCTTCAATTAAACCAGACAACTGTTTTATACCTTCAAATTCAACAGGGATATTATTGGTTTTTAATACCTTGTTAATTTGCTCAAAGGCCGACTTAATATGAGCAATTAACTGATCGATTGCCGAATAGGTGTTTTCCCATAAAAATAAATCGTCGTTAATTTTACTGAATGGATGATCGGCAAATTGAGGTTCTGCATCAATTTCCTCTAAGGCAGTACTTAATTGTTGAATATCTTCACCAAATTCATTCCAGTATTTATAAGGAGGCAACATTTCATCCTGCTGATCCGAAACTGGTATTAAATGAGGTTTTAATGTAATTACTTTCCCAATCAATTCTCTTACAGAAAGATCGGCTTCAGCATAATTTTCAGCATTTGAAGAATGAAAAACCTTTAATTTATCAATCTCAATACTTAGCTGTTGCAATAAAACATTACGCTTGGTAGAAACCATTTTAAGGTCCAGGCGCTTTTTAATAAAATCTTCATAGGTGGCATTCAGATTTTTAATAAAACTTCGTTTATCTGTCTGACTATCGTGAATATAACAACACAACTCATCTAACCCTTTTTGTTTTAAACGGGCAAAAACCACATCCAATGCTGCTCTCTTTTCGCAAACAAATAAAACGTGCTTACCATGGGCTACAAAATCAGCAATAAGATTGGTAATCGTTTGACTCTTTCCCGTGCCTGGAGGACCTTGTATCACATAACTTTCGCCAGAACGACTTTGTAATATCGCTTTGGTTTGAGTTGGGTCAGCTGTTATTACATGGTACCAATCGGTCGGATTATTCAGATCAAATTCAGCATCCTTATACTGTTTGGGCTCATTACTGAACAAATTATCAAACACCTTATGCTGAATATTCTCGTCGATGATGGAGGTATAATCTCTTACAAGACTCATCTTCTTGTAATTGAAATTTCCCAATACCATATTGCATACATCCACGTCCCAGCTGTAAGGATTATTCTCACTTTCAGTTAGGGTGTATAAAGTCCGGTGCTTATCATTATCACCTGTAAGATTATAAGAAGAAAGCTCAATATCTTCATTGATCAGAAATTCCAGATAAGAAGGAGTTGGCTCTACTCGTTGTCTGAATATTTCAAGACCCAAAGGCTTATAGTTTTCATCGTTATAGCTATAATCGATGTCTTTGTAACTACTGAAATTGCTATTCTTTCTGAGCCTTTTTGCATAATTATTGATAGTTTGACGTGCCACACTGTGTATCAATTTTATTCGTGGCTTATCAATAAAATTTAAAATAATACCCTGTTTGGCTGCATCAATCTGAACCTTTAAAGAGTTATAAAACTCTTCGGGACTCATTTCATCCAAGTCGACAAATTCAGGAAGTTTTATATCGTATAAATCTTTTAAAAGATTAGCCAGAACCGGATTCACCTCTGCCACATTATCCTCAACACTCATCACATAAAGATCTTCCTTTAATTTCTTATTTCGTTTTAGCGTTACCGGTAATAGCAATAAAGGACTTTGAATACGCTCATTCGGGTTTTCTTTTAAGTTATGCCAATTCAAAAATGCAACCACCAGTTTTAACTGACTAAAGCCAAACTCGCGTACATCTTTTAACGACTCCGTTCTTATTTTGTCTAAGGAAGACAATAAATACAGATGATCATCAAAGCGCAGGTATTTATTAAGCACAATATCTTTCATGCCTTTTATTCTACCGGAAATTTCTTTATTCCAGGTAAATAAAAGTTCGGGGTTGATGCTTTGATAATGCAACACTTTCGGAACGCTGCTAATCGTCAGGTTTACAAAACGCATATTAGGCTTGTAATACAACAACCGGTTTCTACGGCTTGTATCAAATAACCTTTTTCTGAGTTTCTGTAAAATAAACTGGCTTCTTTCCGTGAGTTCTTTATTTACCCAACCAGCTGTATTGCTTAGATCAGTTTGCTTTTCAAAATCATAATCCCGGTAGTTTTGTAATACATTAATGATGTTGTATAAATCCTGAGTACGTTTTGCGCGATCTAACTCAGTCATTTGAGTGATTAATGCGCCTACTGTAGGATGTATGCGATTATTATATTGAATGGGGTTTGTACGGTATTGAACAAAAGTCCGCAGATCGTCCTCTATATAAAAATTAAGCCCCATAGAGATACTTGCTAACAGCAACCCCAGGCAGAAAATATCTGTTAGCCCATCATGATGTCCGGAAATGATCTCATAAGAATTATAACCTGCTATGTAAGCCGGATGAGTTAATTCCTCATTCGAATTCCATTTAATATGCAGATCTTCTACTTTGGTCGCACCCGAATCAACATCGGTATCAAATTTTGACTCACCTGTTATAGCAAAATGCGGAGAACGTAATCTCTGCCATAATAAATTGATTTTATCAGGAGCTAATACACTTGGGTGCGCAAAGTTTTCATCAATATCCAGTACGTTATTATTGATAAATAAGGAACGCTCTCTTTCAAAGCTTGCTACTTTTTTCTCTTCATGAAAAGAAAGGACCTCTTCCATTAATGGAGTTAAAAATGCAATTACATCATCCGTTGTATAATTGCCTTGATCAAAAGCGGTGTTTAAAAACTCTTTAAATGTTATTTGCAAAGCGAAATTCTTAATATTAATGATTGGATTGATGGGATAAGCATAACGAAACAACTATTCAGAGTAGATCTGTTCGCCTTCGTTTTCTTTTACTTCATAATAAGCCTTTAACACTTCCAGCTTATAAAGCTGCATTTTTTTATCACTCATTTTCAGTTCTTTCTTTACAATTGATTCAAATTCATCTCTTAATTGCAGATCTTCTGAAAATTGGAATGCCCATCCACGAGGAATTTCTTCCAATGACCCATCAGCAGATGAAAAATCAAAAAGTACGTAACTTAAATACTCTTTTATGCTGATATTTTTAGTGTCGGTTATGGCTAATATCGATTCATTAAGCACGGCATTTTCATCCAGGCTAAAATCAGCGAAATATTGCCTCGCCAAAGCAATGATGGTAGAAGATTGAAACCATTTAGGCTTAAGGAATAACTGTAAAAATTTCCGGGTGAAATTGGCTAACTCAACTTGCTTAAAAATATCGAGCTTATCCAGATCCGTTTGTCCTTCGATAATCCGGCTGATAGCAACCTCTGCTCCTTCTTTTTGCTCATGCCATAATTGTAATGCTTTTGCCCTGATAAAATTCTCAGGGTGAGAGAATGTATCTGCTTTTGTAAGATCATTGAGCTGAAATATTTCATCAGCTTGTTTCAGAAAACTGTCAGCATTTACACTTTCAACACCAGTAGCTATCTTCACCAACGCAGTAATGATCGGGGCTCTGTTTTGAACAACAGTGTAAGACCCTCTGTCGCAAAAAATTTCGGTGTACAGCTTAAATAACCGGGCAGTTTCAAAATAAGCCGGATCACTGTTGTAATTATTAGCAATTGCATTGATAATCCGATTGGCAATTTCCAATTCACCATCGAACAATTGAAACAACTTCACATGAGTAAGCTCGTGCGCTATTATTGCCAGGAGTTCTTCATCATTCAACAATTTGGTAATAGCACCACTAAAAACTATATGAGCCTCATTATCAACATAAATAATACTGGCATTTCTTTCATCGGAAAATTCGGCCTGATAAACAGTTACAGGCAGATGATCTAAACCTAACTGCTGTTTTGCGAAATTAACCTTATCATAAATCAACGAATCGGTCTCGGCATTGTATTTATAGGAACTCTTTAACAACTGAGTTTTAAACTCCTTTAACTGCTCCTCTTTGTTTTTTGCTTCCCTAAAGAAAGTCCAGGTTTTTGACTGTTGCTTAAAATAATCCCGAACCTTTAAATGATAGGATAATGCTGTTAGCATAAGTAGGTACAATTAAAATCAAACACTTAACAATAAACTGTTAATTAAAAATATAATCAGCAATAATAAGTCCTTTTTGCAAAAACTGAAGCGTTTAAAGCATTAAAATTATTGCTCTTTTTCCAACGTAATAAACCACGACTCCAATCTTTCACCGTTCTCATCAACCAGTGTAAGTGTATGTCTCCCCGGTGCCGGATTTACTGCTATTTGATGAAAACTCTTGGTGGTTTCCACAAATTTATCATCAATATGCCAATAAATCTGACTATCAGGGTTTCTATGTGCCACAGAAAAAATGGTTTTACCCCTACTTCCATCCATTTCTCTTGGAACATAAATCTTTGCTCCGGATTTAGGATAAATCAGTTCCATCACAGCACCCTGCTCCATTGCTGCCGCACAATCCGACCTGTAGGGAGGTAATGGTCTGTAAAATTGGTTTTTTGATTTATAATACCATTCCATTGCCGGAGGGAGTACAAACCACGATTTATTTTGCATTACTTCAGGAGGTTCACAGTTAGAATTAACCCGAAACTGACCGGTTCTGTCTAAATGCACCAACTGATGATAAGGACAAGTTGGGGTATTTATACCCGCTTTAGGAACCCAAACAGAATCTACCAGCTCACATAATTTACTTGCTTTATAGCCGCTCAATCTGCAAACAGGAAGTTTCCTTAATTTATCATAAGGCGGTTCGAACCATGGAGAAGAAGGTAATAACTTAAAAATATCAAACATCACCGGCGCAGCGGCAGCAATACCCGTAAGTCCGGGCCTACCCTCTCCATCGGCATTACCCACCCAAACTGCGACCACATATTTGGGAGTTAAACCGATAGCCCATCCATCCCTAAATCCAAAACTTGTTCCGGTTTTCCAAGCCACGCGTTGGGTAGAAGAAAACTGTTGCCATAATTGCTCTTCACCTGGCCTCATTACTTCTTCCATTGCATTAAACGTAGCCCAAATAGCTCCTGCATCCAATATACCTGCAACCTGAAGATCCTTCTCATCAGCAGAGTCATTTGCATTACGATAGTAAAGTGGAGAATGAATATCTTCGGGAGCATATTTCCCATTATCGCGTGATTGATGATTTAAAATGCGGGTTAATCCGGCATAAATTCCGGCAAGTTCCCACATTGAATTTTCACCACCACCCAAAATGAGTGAGAGTCCATAATGACCCGACGGCTGTTTAAGTGTGGTTACCCCTAGTTTTTTCAGCTTATCATAAAACCGTTCTACCCGGTAATTCTGCAGCATTTTAACCGCGGGAATATTCAATGATCGCGCTAATGCTCTCGAAGCCGGAACGGCACCATCATAACCCAAATCGTAATTTTCTGGCGTATATCCTGCTATTTGCGTGGGAATATCAGCAACTAATGTGTTGGGCAGAATAGCTCCTTCTGAAAGTAAGGAGGCATATAACAATGGTTTTAACGTACTTCCTGGGCTACGGGGAGCCGGAATAACATCTACATCACTTTCATTTCCTGAATCGCTTACATTACCTACATAAGCTAATGCATTCCCTGTTTCAACGTCTAAAACCAATGCAGCTGCATTATCAATGCTATTTGCTTTAAAATAGGTATGGTGACGATTTAATATTTCAACCACCTTTTGTTGCAGCTGTAATTGAATGGTGGTACGAATACTTGTTTGATGAAATTGCCCGGGCGTTCGTTGATAATCTTTCCTAAACCGATCCAACAAATGAGGAGCAAAACGTGGCAATGCATAAGGTTGATCAGGAATTGGTTCGAGTTTAGCCAGATCGGCTGTATTTTGATCAATTACATTTTCAGCAACCAACTTATCCAGTAACTTATTACGCTTAGTTTGTAAGGTTAACCTGTTTCTTCCGGGGTGCACTAACGAGGGACTGTTTGGTAATACTGCCAAAGTAGCCATCTCTCCCCAACTTAATAAATCTGCTGAACGTCCATAATAACGCCATGCAGCTGCATCAAGTCCAACCACATTTGTTCCAAAAGGAGCATTGGCGGCATACAGACTTAATATTTCATTTTTAGAAAAGGATAGTTCTAACCGAAATGCATAAATCATTTCAATGAACTTCTGCCATATGGTTCTTGGCTTGTTTCTGGAAAGTCGGATTACCTGCATCGTAAGGGTACTACCTCCGCTAACCACTTTTCCGGAGCGCAGGTTTTGCCGGATTGCCCGGCTAAATGCTAATGGATCAACCCCTAAATGGTGAAAGTACCTTTTATCCTCAAAAACGGCAATGCATTTGGTAAACTTTTCTGGGACATTTTCATTAGCAGGAAACCGCCATTGTCCGTCACTGGCAATTGCAGCCCCCATTAATTCGCCGTGGCTATCTTCAATAACAAAACTTGTTGGCGTTTGGAACAATTGCTTAGGAAGCAAGAAGATGAACCAAAACAACAAACCGATTAAAACTGCAAGTGTTATTTTCTTTACTACAGATAATCTCCTCAATTTATCATACACCCAAAAAACACTTTTCCTAATCACTTTTCAATGCTATTGATATTCAACTTATTAATAAAACTTCTCACTGCCCTCTGCCGGTTTCCAGCCATAATTTGGTTCAAAGTAATTCCAAAGTAAAGCTGATAGTTTTCTGATCAACACATAACCCTCATTGTTAGCGTGCCAACTTTCATCTTTCTGATTTTTAGTGATAATACAGAATACATAATCGCCATGCGGCGCATTTACCAACACAACTTCTGAACGCGACTGGTCAACGGCTCCTTGCTTTGAGGCCACTTGAATATAAGGAGGAATTTGTGACAATGCCTCACCGTCAAAATAAATACGGATAAGGTTTCTATAAATCCGTTCACTAATGGCAGGACTAATCACCTCATTTCGCCTGATTCTAACCAGCAATTCCGCCATCTCAAGAGGAGTGGTTTGTCCCCAACCATATAGTTTACGATTCGCTTCTCTACCAGGCGTGCGCGAATTGACTCTTGTGTATTGAAATCCGTTAGTTCCCAGCCATTCATTTATAGTAGTCCCTTTCCCGGCCATCGATTGACACCATAAACTTGCTGTATTATCACTGGTTGTAATCATCAGCATTGCAACCTTACTAAGGGCTACTTTTTCATTGTTTTTGAATGAACCAAGAATATCTTCTCCTTCATACAACAACGAATCTTTATAGGTAAGAACTGAATCATACTTTAGCTCACCTTTGTTGATCTTATTGAATAAACCAATGGTAATTGGCACTTTGATCATACTGGCCGTAGGAAAAATAGTATCCGCATTAAATGCGGCAGTTTTCCCGGTCTTAAGGTTCTTCACGTAGATACCAACTGTTCCGTTAAAACCTTTCACCAATTCCTGCAACTCACCATTTAACTTTTTATCGACATTTTGTGCCGATGAAACCGTGCAATAAAAGAAAGCGCAAATAATAACTAACAGTTTTTTCATTTGTAAAGTTTATTTATAAGTGTTTACCTCACCCCGACCCTCTCCTAAAGGCGAGGGAGTCCTGCAATGCGAGCGCTCCCTCTCCTTTAGGAGAGGGCTGGGGTGAGGTCTTATCTCGCCGGAATTACTTCCACCCATTCCGATTTCGATCCTGAACTGATCTTCGCGTCATACATAGCTTCACAATTGGTTGCAGGCAAATAAAATTTACCCAGGTAGGAAGCATTTAGTAAGACATGATACGTTACAGCCCTGTTTGAAGGCAAATCAAAATAAGTATATACTTTATCGTCCTTTATATCCTTATAGGTTGAAGCGGATGAATTAAACTGATTTTCATTATTCGATAAACGGGTATTGATAATCTGCCAACCTGAAGGGAATAATTGCGATAAGGCTAAATTTTCATAATTACCTCGTTTACCCGGATTAGTGACGGTTATTTCAGCGACAAAGTCCGTTCCCTGTTCCAGCTTAGTAATATCCAACGGTTTACCATCCAACGTTTTATACGTTAAGTCCATTTTTAGTGCCTCCGAGTTTTCAAAAGCCTCAACAGGTTCTCCAACTTGTGGTTGCCCGCTGGTAATAACCCTAACATAAAGCACGTTCGATCCTGAATTTTGAACAGTTGCCGCACCATTTCTGGTTAGATTTAACTGAGAAACCGATGCTGAAGAGTTTACGGATCCCTTGGTACCATTCGCCTGATAAGCATAACTCGTTTTTCCGGTATTAGCACCACAATATTCGGCAATAGCAATTAATGAATAAGCTGTTGTTTGCGTACTGTACCATTCATCCTGCGATAAGCGGGCCGCTACACTTTGCAACAGAGAAGCTGCTTTTTGTCGTTCATTCATTAGTGACAACACTTCAAGGATCATTGCCTCGTCACGCAGGTCAGAGCCATACGTTCCTCCCAACTGATTCTGCTTTTTAACTGAAGTTCCTAAACCATGAATCATGGCTTTGGCTGTTTCTTCCTGACCAGCCAACTGATAAGCAGCCGCCAGTCTCCATTTGGCTTCTACTGATAAATACTTAAATGTTTTCAAACGATTCATCGCTCCGATTTCCGGTGCTTTGGCTAAGGCCAATAAATATAACCGGTACGATTGTGAAAGATCACCTCCATAAAAATTATCGGTACTTGGAGTCCATGATACCGCTTTGCTCTTCTGGAATTTTTTCCATTGCTGAAGCATCGACGACGGTAATGCATAACCTCGCTCCTGAGCTTCCAGTAATAAATGGCCGGCATAATTGGTTCCCCACTCATCTGCTTGCGTAGCGCCTGGCCAATAACCAAACCCTCCATCTGTTGTTTGGTATTCTTTATACCTGTTTATTACAACTTTTACGTTTCTATCTATTTCAGCTTTTTGTTTATCAGAAAGATCCACTAATTGATTTAAAGCCAATTGTGGAAAAACAGCAGAAGTGATTTGTTCAACACAACCGTGCGGATAACGAATCAGGTAATTCAACCGTTTAGCCAAGTTAATAGCCGGAATTCTCGATACTTCAAGTGTCCCTCTTGAAGTTCCTGCCATACCAATCAGCTGAACCGGTAATGATGCAGATTTTCCTGGTAAAACCGTTGCTTGTTGTACTCTCGTTATTACATTATTTGGATTTCGAACATCAATTTCAACATCGTCGTCTGCTTTTTCTCCTCCACTTTGGGCTGTCAGTTTAACTTTAGCGATTCCTATAGTTTGTTTAACTCTTACATCAAAATAAACCAGCTTTTCTCCAGGTTGATTAAATGCAACCGATTGCGTTTTAGAACCAATGACTTCTAGATATGGGTTTGTTTGTAAGGTTACCGATGCATTTTTAATCGTATTTTCCATTGCAAAAACGCTTACAGGAAGCTTAAACTCTTCGCCCGGACTTAATACTCTTGGCATTGTACTTAACAGCATTAATGGCTTTTTAACTGCAACAGGTTGCTCTGCGAATCCGTAGGCTCCTTTATTACCGGCAATTACCATTACACGTACCGATCCAATATACGGAGGTAGTTTGATGCTGTGATTATTAACACCTTTCCCTTTTAAGGTAAAAGGACCCAGGAATTTAACCACAGGTTTAAAGCGATTGGCACGGTTTGCAGCTGCAGCTTTTCCTCCACTTTGATCACCACCGATACTTAAAATACGTTCCAGCTCACCTCCCCATGCTCCAATAACATTATCGAACAAATCCCATGTTTTTACCCCCAAAGCTTCGCGGGCATAAAATGATGAATATGGATCCGGCGTTTTAAACCTGGTGATATCTAATAAACCTTCATCAACCAGGGCTACCGTATAAGTCATGTCTTTACCTGTGGCTTCCGAAACAGAAAAATTGACCACACTTTCGGGACGAATACTTGTCGGTATTTTTAAAATCGGTTTTAAAATGGTGTTTTTATCCTCTATGGTAACCGGAATAGCACCGTACATTCTTATTGGTTTATCGTTAATCGTTTGTGAATGGGGCTGCAATAGCGTTACATTGACAAACACATTTGGCGACATGTTGCTTTCTGCTTTAAAGCTGAACTTTGTCTCTCCTTTTTCTGCATTTACCCAATAGGTTT
Source organism: Solitalea canadensis DSM 3403 (assembly GCF_000242635.2). Taxonomy (NCBI): domain Bacteria; kingdom Pseudomonadati; phylum Bacteroidota; class Sphingobacteriia; order Sphingobacteriales; family Sphingobacteriaceae; genus Solitalea; species Solitalea canadensis. The sequence goes on along the minus strand of NC_017770.1, from coordinate 1,439,243 downwards.
TCACCACACGACTTCCCGATTCAATACTTACCAACGCACGACCACCTTGTGCTGATGGAATCGTTAGTTTAACATCTTCACCTACATTGTATTTTTCCTTATCACTGGTAAATGTTAACATCGTTGCAGCTGTCGTTCCGCTGCCATCAGAACGTGAACTCCAATAAGGATTATCAAGGTAAACAATCTGACCTGTAACATGGCCGCTTTGCAAATCCCTGATTCTAACCAGGTATCTGCCCCAATCATTATCAGTTACTCGTAAATTCCAGTTACCTCGACCATTTTGAAGGGTTACTGCTTCTCTTTTAATGAACTTATTATATTCATCCTGTGTAAAATTGCTAAAGTTATCACTGGTTTCATCCCACCACCATTTCCATTGGATTTTAAAGACTTCCACTTCAACCTGACGCTGACCACCAATTAATGCCCCGGACGTGGTTACGTTCGCTATAGAAATCAGGTTATCTCTTCCTGTTGGCAACATACCGGTGTATTTATCACCTTCCGGAACTTTTATCCCAACATATGAATTATATACATGATATGGCATACTGAAATTATCGATGCTAAAATTTCCTCCCGGTTCAAAAACCTTTACAAGAAAATTCGCATTAAGCATTCCGGGTGCATTTTTATCAGCTGAAATGTTGGCCTGAACAGTGGCATTACCATTATCATCCAGTTGGCCGTCAAAAATGGTTTTATTCTCTGTAGAGAAGGAAGTAGCCGGATCTTCAAAATTATATTCACCTAAACCTTTAAAAGCGGTAGTAATTGAAGACAAAGAAACATCAACTTTGGCTTTTAAGCTATGAGCTGTTCCACCGAAGAGCCAACGTGCATTTAATTGTCCGGTCGGATTTTGTCCTTTACTTAGTTCTTTTCTTCCACCGAAATCCAAGTTTATTTTTAATCGATTCGGCATAATTGTTTCAATACGAATCGTTTTCTGAAACGTTGCCCCGCCTACTTTAATTTTTGCCTGCCAGTTTCCTGTTGGAGAATTTGCCTCAGTAACGGTAGGAAATGCATAAAAACCATTTACATTTTTGGTTTGAACAATTCGTTTGTATAGCTGCCCCTTAGGATTATACAACTCAAAACTTACTGGGTGTCCCTGGGGTAGCTTGTTTTCTTTATCTTCCAGAATGAAACTTACAAAAATTGAATCACCAGGGCGCCAAACACCACGTTCGCCGTAAATAAACCCTTTTATTCCTTTTTGAATCTCTTCTCCTCCTAAATTGAATTTGCTGATTGGTAACGAACTTCCATCATCCAAACGCAGATAACCACGTTGTACCCCACTTTTTGCTAATAATATAAATGGTTGACGAGGAAGGTCGAAACGAGCCCAACCGTCTGCATCCGTTTTTCCCGATGCTAAAACCTGGCGTTGATAGTCCAATAACTGAATTTCGGCACCTTCAACAGATTTTGTTGTTAAGAGATCCGTAATAGCCACAAACATGTTGTTATCATTTCCACGTTTGGCGATAATTCCCAGATTTGATGCTAATACATTTCGAACAGCCCATTTTTGTTTATTGTAGAAAGAAAACTTACATGGATCTTCCCGTTCGTCCCAACTATAACCATAAGGGTAATAGGAGTCATAACGACTCCAGAATTCGTCATCTTCATCTATTTTTTCACCATAGTACTCTCGTTCACTTGCTGCATTTTCTTCGGTATCAGCTTCTGAACAATTATATAATGAATACTCTTTACGGAATCCGATAGTGATACGATAAATTGCGCCCGGTTCAGTCCTGATAAGTTTATCAAGATCAAGAGCAAACCTGTTTTTCTTTTGCAATTGCACCCCTCTATCTACATCTAGCCTGATTGTTTTTTGAACAACAGGTTTTCCAACTCTCCTCAGATTGTAAGATGATTCGCTATTCAGATTGTTATCCTGCAAATACTGAGGGATATTATTTTCGTAGATTTTAATAATCGTAACATCAACGGCTTTTAAGTTAGTAGCAAAAAATGGCATTACTAACTTACCACCTGTTGGCAAGATGGCTCCATTACCGGGGATTTCTACACTCGGATAGCGGTTTTCAAAAAATACCGTTGCCGACAATGGAGCAGGTAATTCTTTTTCAATTATGTTTTTAATTCCCGGTGCTATTCTGACTGTATAATTTTCGTTCAGATGATCAGGTGCATACACTTTAACTTCACTACCTGTAATGGTAAAGCGTAAATCAGACACTTGCTCTACGGCAATTAAGCCTTCGAGATCTTGACTGATGGACACCGGATCGGAAAACTGAATAAGAATGTATTGATCAGGTTCATTTACAGCTCTAACTTCTAACACTTTAAAATCACCTACAGCCGGCAGTTCTACCCTTTTATCAATCTTTTTATCAACATTCAGCGGTTGTCCGGAACCTGAAATAACCAGTTGCTGAGCGGTACTAGATCTGTGTAAACTGTCGACAACAAACTTGTGCACACGCAAATCATTCTCATGTGTCCATTTTAAGCTGATTTTTCTACCACCCAAATTAGCAGTGATCATTTGTTCTACCTTTTCCGGATCTTCCCCATCTGCAGTAGCAATTATACCAGAGTAGCTCATCCATTCCAATGAATTATCAATGGACACAAACCCATTATAATCTATTGAAAAAGATGGTTTTAATGTAGAAAAACTAAACTCGAATGTCGAAAACTGATCTGGAACCTCCGTAATCTTGCCCAGCTTAAATTTAACTTCATACAATTGATCCGCTTTCATGGTTTCATCCGGACGAAACTCAATGGTACGAGCGTCTACCCAGTATGCTTTCCCATCAACAGAGGGAGAAATGGAAAATATTCCATCAGCAAGCGGTTCTTCTGCTGCATGTAAGGTTTCTGTTTGTACAGCTAACTGAATCCTTATTGGACTTTGACGCGAAACCAAACCAGAGGTATATGCTTCTATGTACTGGCCAAACGCTTTATCTGGCTCCTGAAGCTTCTTTTTACAAGAAGTAATTCCCACAAAACCAATAACCACAATTAACAATGATGTATAGATAGCGCTAAAGAGTCTTTTTCGACTCGGACGAAAGGTATGAAGTGTAGACATATATTTAGAATATGCCTTAAAAGTGATAAAAAAAACGAATAGTAAAAAATAATTAATGCTACATCAAAAAAGTTAATACATAAACTATAATTCCTTTATAGCACATAAAAAAGAATGCGCCTCATCAGATAACTAATGAAGCGCATTCTTAATAAATTGTTAACCTATTATTTGATCATAACTCCCACTTTTCCGATCAGTGGTAGTTTAACAAAGTTGTCGTCAATAATACTTTCAGGCAAGAAAATAAACTTCTTATCGTAAATAACTCCATTTTGGTAGAAGCTCAACCAATACTCATTCGTTAAGCCAAATACCTGCTCATCAATGGCTTCAATCTTTGCAAACATATTTGCACCAACTTCACCTACAATATGACGAAGAACTGAGGTTTTAACATCTTTACCGTTGTGCTTTCCATAACCTTTGGAATTTATTAAGACAGTTTCTAACGGCTGATCTTTCAGGTTTAACAGATACACATTCCAGACCCTGCTTTCGGCACTTTCATTTTCTAATGCCACAGCCATCGCCACATCGGTAACTTTATTTTCAGGAAGATCTTTTTTCATTTTAGTTCATGGTTAATGGTTCATAGTTCATAGCAGATTTTTATGAACCATTTGCTATGAACTATGAACTAATTATTTTTTCGCTTTTGCTACGGTCTTTTTGGCTGGTGCTTTCTTAGCTGCCGCTGCTTTAGCAGGAACCTTCTTCTTTGTTCCGGCTTTTTCTGCTGAAGCATCTTTTTCAGCTAATTCTTTACACTCAGCATATGTTAATGATGCAGGATCTGTGCCTTTAGGGATTTTAACGTTCTGCTTTCCGAAAGCAATATACGGTCCCCACCGGCCATTTAACACTTTTACATTTTCATCCTCATCAAATGATTTGATCAATTTATTAGCGTCTTTTTCGCGTTTGGCTAAAATGAGCTCAATAGAACGAGCTTCATCAATAGTAAACGGATCGTCTTCTTTCGTTAACGAATAAAACGCATTATTATGACGAATATAAGGTCCGAAACGACCAATGGCTACTGTCATTTCTTTATCTTCGAAAATTCCAACTTTCTTAGGCAATTTGAATAGATCCAATGCTTCATCAAAAGAAATAGTCTCGATCATTTGACCAGCCTTCAAGCTTGCATAACGCGGCTTCTCTTCATCATCAGTTTCACCAATCTGAACAAAAGGCCCGTAGCGGCCCATGCGTACGGAAACACGTTTACCAGATTCAGGATCGATACCTAAATCACGATCTGCGCGGACACGGTCTGCAGTCTGAATCGTTTTTTCAACATCCTGATGAAAAGGTGTATAGAATGAGTGGATCATTTCCGTCCATTCTTTCATACCCTGAGCAATTTCGTCAAACTCTTTTTCTACAGAAGCTGTGAAATTATAATCGACAACATTTTCAAAATGCTGTACAAGGAAATCATTTACTAAAGCACCGATATCACTTGGAAACAACTTGGCTTTTTCATTTCCGTATGTTTCAGACTCAGTTTTCTTTTCAATCTTACCATCTTTTAAGATAAACAACTGATATTGACGCTGTTTTCCTTCACGATCCTCTTTAATAACATAACCGCGTTTTTGGATGGTAGAAATAGTTGGTGCATAGGTAGAAGGACGGCCAATGCCTAATTCTTCTAATTTCTTTACCAAACTTGCCTCTGTATATCTTGCTGCGGGACGAGAAAAACGTTCAGCAGCGGTCATTTCCTTAAGTTCAAGCGCCTGACCTTTTGTTAATGGAGGAAGAATTGAAGTATCTTCATCATTTACATCATCCTCATCATCATGAGACTCCATATAAACTTTCAGGAAGCCATCAAACTTTAACACTTCACCTTGCGCCTGAAACTCTTCTGTACGTGATGAAATGCCAATTTTAACATTTGTACGTTCAAAAGCTGCATCGCTCATTTGAGAGGCGATAGCACGTTTCCAAATTAATTCATATAAACGACGCTCTGCAGGTTCACCGTCGATTGTATGATCATTGAAATAAGTAGGACGAATCGCTTCGTGAGCCTCTTGAGCCCCTGATGATTTCGTTTTATATTTTCTTAAATGGTGATATTGATCGCCATAAGCTGTTCTGATTTCTTTTTCAGCTGAATTTAATGCGGTATCCGAAAGGTTTACCGAGTCGGTACGCATGTAAGTGATCTTTCCGGCCTCATACAAACGTTGAGCAACTTGCATCGTTCTGCTTACCGAAAAACCTAATTTGCGGGAGGCCTCCTGTTGCAATGTCGAAGTGGTAAAAGGAGGAGCCGGAGTTCTTTTTGCAGGTTTTACCTCCAAAGAGTTCACTTTGAAGTTGGCACCTAAGCAATCTGTCAGAAATTTTTCGCCTTCAGCAGCAGTTTTAAAACGTTGAGGTAATTCAGCTTTTAAATTAACCTTCTTACCGTCAGTGCTGAAAAGCGCTGTTATTTTAAATTGAGCTTCAGCATTAAAGTGATTTATTTCACGTTCGCGTTCAACGATTAAGCGTACAGCTACTGATTGAACACGTCCGGCAGATAAAGAAGGTTTTACTTTTTTCCAAAGGATTGGAGAAAGCTCAAAACCAACCAAACGATCCAACACACGTCGGGCTTGTTGTGCGTGAACCAGTCCGTAATCAATTGAGCGAGGATTTTCAATCGCTTTTAAAATCGCCGGTTTAGTAATCTCATGAAAAACAATACGTTTAGTTTTGGATTCATCCAACCCTAAGGTTTGCAACAAATGCCATGAAATTGCTTCTCCTTCGCGATCTTCATCGGATGCCAGCCATACCATCTCAGCATCTTTGGCTAATTTCTTTAACTCAGAAACAACCGCGCGTTTATCTTCCGGAACTTCATATTTCTGGGCAAAGTCGTTATTTACATCAATGGCATCATCACCTTTAGCTAAGTCGCGTATATGGCCAAAGCTGGACTTAACCATAAAATCCTTGCCCAAATACCCTTCGATGGTTTTGGCTTTTGCCGGTGACTCAACAATCAATAAATTTTTAGCCATAGAAACTCAAATTTTTCGCAAATAAACGCAAATTCTTAAAAATACATAAAACAATAAAAAAGGGAATTGTTTAACAATTCCCAAAAAGCATTACTTTTTCTACCTAAATAGTATGGTTTTGGATGGAAGTGTTTAACGTTCTTCGCCAATCCGCCATTATTATGCCAAAGCGGTTAAGCCTATCTTCTGCTCTTAACATACTATTAAATTTAAACATCATTCCTTTGATTATCAAAGGTTTCAAACAAACCTTTTTTTTAACTCTGGCTAAGACACTGAACAAATCATAACCATCACTTTGCTTTTATTCTACATTTAATTGGATAAAATACTATGCTACCATTATCTTGATCATTAATTATTTTATTCAATTAATAATTTACGTTCATATTTTTCATTATTGATATAAACTTGAACATAATACCCTCCTATTGCCAGGTGTTTTACATCAATTGGAATTTCAACTGCTCCCAATTCATAATTTTTTGAAAAAGAATTTAAAATTCGCCCTAAACCATCCATCACTACCACTTTAACTTTTGCAGGCTGCTTTAGTACAAATTTTACTTTAGTGAGATAAGAAGTAGGATTAGGATAAAGTATTAATTCAAATGTTTTTGATTTTGTTATTTCTGAAAAACGGTTAATTAATAAGTGGGGCTGCTCAAATCCTTGCGTTAGTAGTTGGTTGGGCTGAATTAGACTCTGAACTATCACTTCGCCGAAACAATGCTGAAAACTTACTCCTTGGGAAGTAACACAATAACCACCTCCACTGGCAACTACCTGTCTGTCCATTTTAACCAATGTATTAGCTGAGCCCGGGCTACTAACTTCGACCTGCGCCTTTACACCAAAAGCTATAAAAAGCAACATCCCTATATATACGTACTTTTTCATAGCCTAATAAACCTGATTACCTGCAAAATAACTATACCTACTACCCCAATAAAGATTTCTGGTTGTTTCTTCAGCCTGTAAGAATAAAGCTAAAGTAACCTTATCACCTTTTGCCAGTTTTAGATTAGTACTTATGTTTAAGGTAACAGTACCTGAATTCCTTGAAGGATTAAGTGCTTCCCTGTGCGAATTCCCGTTTATATTGAGTTTTAATGTAGACAATCCGGCAAATGAAGTTGCATCCACGGCAACGGCCACATCAAAGTGGTAAACACCCGCCACAGGAGCAGTAAATACACCAGAGGTGTCATAAACACCACCATCATCATAGCTTTCCTTATTAAATTTTAGCGAATACAATTTATTGGTAGGAATGGCGATTAACTTGGCAGTATCAGTTGGAGGAACTGCTTCGAAACCCACTTTAGGTCCGCCAACTCCACCACCCTGGGAAACCTGCCAGGTAGCATTACCAATTGAATCTGATGTTAATACATAGCCGGCAGTGGCGCCTTGTCCTTTAAGTTGAATCGAACCCTCTGTAACTAAAGCTTTCCCACCAATAGCAATGGCTTTAAAGGAAGCCGCAGTACCTGCTGCTGAAGCTTCACCATAAACACCAATACCTTTTCCGTTTGTAATACCCGTTAGCGCATTAGCTGTATTATTTTCATTTACAATTTGAAAATGACCAGCATTACCAACGCCACTATTAAAGCCGACAATAGCCTTTCCATTTGCAGAATGCGTGATCTCAAAAGCATTACCGGTTACATTGGTACTCGCTGAAAATGGAATTGAAAATCCTGATCCGCCTGATTCTGTAGCTGGAGCCCATGCCGTACCATTCCACTTTAATAGTTGACCATTTGTAGGGGCTGTAGTAGCTATTGGTCTGTTTTGTAAACCAACCACTGTTGGAGAGGGATAATTGCCACTTAAATCGCCACTTGCTGGAGCATCCTGAATACTTCCAGCAGGACCTTGAGGCCCTTGGGGTCCGGAAGGACCTGCCGGACCAGTTGCTCCTGGATCTCCCTTTGGACCAACTGGACCTGAAGGACCGGTTGCTCCGGTTAAACCGATAGGACCTGCATCTCCCTGAAGACCTGTTGCTCCAGTTGCTCCGGAATCTCCTTTTGGACCAGCAGGGCCTTGTGGACCCTGAGGGCCTGGAGGACCAACAGTACCATCAACAGTGCTCCATGTTGCATTTCCATTTGCATCCGACATAAGTACCTTTCCGGCTGCTTCGCCCAATCCGGTAAACCGTAAAGCTCCAACAGTAAATAGTGCATTGGAGCCTTGAAAATAACCGGCAAAGCCAGTACCGTTTGTCATACCGGTTAATGCATTTGAGCTGTTACCAGTTCCGGTAATTTGGAAGAATCCGGCAGAACCTGTACCGGAATTGAAGCCAACTATAGCTTTACCATTACCTTTATGGGTTAATTCAAAAGCATTTCCTGACCCGTTATAACCTTGAGAAAACGGAAGGGCAAAGGCAGAACCGTTGCTCTCGGTAGCTGGTGACCATGCACTTCCGTTCCATTTCAGCACTTGACCATTAGCTGGGGTTGTGCTGGCAACTGCAAATCCCTGAAGTTTTATTACTGAAGGTCCGGGATAAGTTCCACTTAAATCGCCAGATGCAGTAGTTCCCTCAATTGAACCGGCAGGACCAGCCGGTCCTTGCGGACCTATTGCTCCTGTTTCACCAGCTGGTCCCTGAGCTCCCGTATCACCCTTCTGACCGGCTGGGCCTTGTGGACCAGTTGCTCCTGCAGGGCCTTCCGGACCCGGAGGCCCTACAACAGTTGTACAATCTCCTGGAGGACCAGCAATACCTTGAGGTCCCTGTGCTCCGGTTGGACCTTGAGGCCCCGTATTACCTTTAGGGCCGACCTGCCCTTGAATACCTGTATCACCTTTATCGCCTTTAGGTCCTTGTGCACCTTCTGGGCCTTGAATTCCGGGAGGACCGGTTGGGCCTTCCGGACCGACAGGACCAGTTTCACCTTGTTTTCCCTGAGGACCAATAGGGCCTTGCGCACCTGTTTCTCCTATTGAGCCAACAGGTCCAACAGCTCCTGTTTCTCCTTTTTCACCGACAGGTCCCTGAGCACCAGTAGGACCTTGAGCACCAGTTATACAGCCAGGACCCGTATCTCCTTTTTCACCTTTGTCGCCTTTATCACCTTTCGGGCCCTGTTGGTAAACAGTTGACTCCTTATCCAATTCATTATGTAAAGAGGTCGAGTTTCCTCCCAATGAAAATAATGCATAAGGAACTGCGACTAATTCAATGGTACCTAAAGTGGTGAAATTAGTCCCATTGTTTAAATCAACCTCAACTTTAATGTATTGATTGGCATTACTCCATTTAATTTCGGAGAACCGGCCTGAAATAGCCGTCCCCCGCCCGACAACATGTGTGACCAATCCAAATTGATTAGTTGTAAGAGATTGAGATTCGGCATACTCAACAGTTCCGGAACCTGAACCGCTCTGGATGCTAAAACGCATCGTTACCGTTTGATTAGCTAATGGAGTTCCTGAAGCATTTCTGATAATGGTTTGGTAATTAAAACCAGTTAAACCACTTTGAGCTAGCAAGTTGACAGAATTTAGCAACAAAATTATCAGAGGCGCGTAAATCTTTAATTTCATTTCAGCTGCTAAATAAATTATCACCAAGAATTGAGCGAAAGATTCAAACTTTATAGAGGTTTATCTGCTTTTGGATGTTGGCTCGGTAATAAAAAAAGTGCACTATAATAGGATGTTGTAGAACGTCAACTTAAAGTTTAATTAACCAGACGCATAATAAATTTAACAATAAATTGCCACCAAAAGAAAAGATTTACGGTTAAAAATTAATTCTTCATCCATAAAACCAATTACATTTTACTCCGGATTAAAAGTTTTTTTTAGTTCGTTATTACTTTCACTGGGTTTAATAAATAATGCTAAAGGAGCAACTAGTTGGAGTGAAAAAATAAAAATCACTTCGTATAACACACAAGAAATTTCCATCAACATATCCGATAGTATTAAAGTAATAACCGGAAGAGTACTTTATAAACAGGACAATGAAAGTGTACAGGGGGCGGTAATTTCCATTAAAGGAACTGATGTAAAGACTTATTCGGATAAAGATGGAAACTTCAGGCTTGAAATTCCTACCCGCTTAATTAACAAAAAGAAAATTACGCTAACAGTAAATTTCTTAGGATTTCAGGAAACGATAAAAAAGCTTAAATCCAATGAATTAAACAATCCCCTATTTATTGAGCTAAAGCTTGATGCCACTGTATAAGGAGGTATTGCATTAAATACTGAATATTAGTAATCGTACTTACCTTTCCATCGCGCTTTTAACCATTGACGATATTGCTCTTCTTTCGAATTGGCTCCAGGCTCATAAATTTTTTCGCCACTTAATTCGTCAGGCAAGAATTCCTGGTTAACAAAATTCCCTTCATAATCATGGGAATACAGGTAGTCTTTACCATAATTAAGTTCCTTCATTAATTTGGTTGGAGCATTACGCAAATGCAGCGGTACCGGAAGGTCGCCTGTTTGTTTAACCAACTGAATGGCCTTGTTAATAGCCATGTAAGATGCATTACTTTTGGGAGAAGTAGCCAAATAAACAGCACATTGGCTTAATAGTATTCTGCTTTCAGGATAACCAATGGTTTGAACAGCCTGAAAGGTATTATTGGCGATCACTAATGCTGTGGGGTTAGCATTCCCGATATCTTCTGAAGCAGATATCAATAGGCGTCGAGCAATAAATTTCAGGTCCTCCCCCCCTTCAATCATACGGGCTAACCAATAAACAGCACCATTAGGATCACTCCCTCTGATCGATTTTATAAAAGCTGATATAATATCATAATGTTGCTCACCCGACTTATCATAAAAAGCACCATTCTTTTGTGCCATTGAAGCCACCAATTCATTGGTAATTTTTATTGATCTATCAGGGATTCCGGCTACCACAAGTTCAAGTGTATTTAAGAGTTTTCGGGCATCTCCTCCCGAAATTCTAATTAAAGCGTCCGTTTCGTTTAATTCAATTTCCCTTTGTTGCAGAAATTCATCTGTTGAGATGGCTTTTTTCAATAATTGGTCAAGATCGGCCTTAGTGAAGTGATTAAGTACATACACCTGACAACGAGATAATAAAGCCGGAATAACTTCGAAACTCGGATTTTCAGTTGTTGCTCCGATCAATGTAACCAGGCCTTTTTCAACTGCGCCAAGTAGTGAATCTTGCTGCGACTTGCTAAAACGATGTATTTCATCAATAAATAAAATTGGTCGCTGTGCAAATATCCCTCTTCCTGCAGATGCCTTATCAATAACTTCGCGCACATCTTTTACTCCCGAGTTAATTGCACTTAACTGATAAAATGGGCGTTTGGCTGTATTGGCAATAATTAAAGCTAGGGTTGTTTTACCTGTTCCGGGAGGGCCCCAAAAGATCATTGATGGAAATGAATCCATTTCTATCATTTTACGCAACACACCTCCATTTCCTACCAAATGTGACTGGCTGATATAATCATCTAAAGTTTTAGGTCGAAGGCGCTCCGCTAAAGGCTGTATAGAATTGGTATCCATCATAACAACTTTAATTTATTTAGCAATAATACTAAAATGCTAATAAATTTAGGAAACAAATCTAAACATCTAATCTCACAATAGCACGACTTTTTCCATTTTGTTTAACAATTTGGAAGCCGTTTGCTAAGAAACTACTCAAGAGTCCCACCCAAAGAAAAGCATCAGGCATTTTTTCTGCATAGGGCAAGGCTGGATAAGCTTCTAAAGTTTTTATATTTTTCGCTCTGGCAAAATCGATAGCACCTTTGATCAACGCTTTGGATATTCCTTCTCTACGATATTCTTTTCTAACAAAGAAACAAGATATGGACCAAACAGGTTTGTCATCTACCCGAATAAGCGATCTTGATTTTTCAATTTTGATATAATCTTCACGTGGAGCTAGTGCAAGCCATCCAATAGGTTCTTCATCATAAAAAGCAAGCAAACCAGTTGGCTTCTGTTCTTTTACTAAATCATGCATCAAAGCTTTGTTACCATCGTATTTATACTCATTAAACTCTTTGGTAGGTAATCGAAAAGCCATACACCAACATCCACCGCATCCACCCTTTTCTCCCATAAGCTTTTCAAACTGAAACCAGTTTTTGATCGTTAGTTCTTGAAATTCCAGGTCGTTCATTTGGTTTTTAATTGCGGGTTACGGGTTTCGAGTTATGGGTTGCGAGTTTTGAGTTACGGGTTTCGAGTTATGGGTTGCGGATTATATGTTATTAATTAATTTTCGATTTGTATGAATAATTTTGAATTTAAAAACTACATGCACAAATAATTTGAAACTTGAAATATATTACAATTTGCTATAAGCAACTCGAAATATGTAACTCATAACACGTAACTCGAAACCCGCAACCCATAACTCCCGTAATTTTATCACACCTGCAACACCCCAACATTAAATTGCTTCTCAATCGGAGCATGGTTAGCGGCTTCAATTCCTGTGGAGATCCATTTGCGAGTCGATAACGGATCAATGATCTCATCTACCCATAAACGAGCTGCTGCATAATATGGAGTAGTTTGACTGTTATAGCGATCTGTAATTTCCTTTAATAATTGCTGTTCTTTCTCGTCTGTTATTTCTTCGCCCCTTGCCTTCATTGAAGATTCCTGAATTTGCAATAATGTTTTTGCAGCCTGCGAACCGCCCATAACGGCAATTTTTGCACTAGGCCAGGCCGCAATAAAACGAGGATCATAAGCTTTGCCACACATCGCATAATTACCAGCTCCGTATGAATTACCAATAACGACCGTGAATTTAGGGACCACTGAATTTGCCACTGCATTAACCATTTTGGCCCCATCTTTAATAATACCACCTTGTTCCGAACGTGAACCAACCATAAAACCCGTTACATCTTGCAAAAACACCAAGGGGATTTTCTTTTGATTACAGTTCATGATAAAACGAGTAGACTTATCCGCTGAATCAGAGTAAATTACTCCACCGAACTGCATCTCTCCTTTTTTAGATTTAACCACTTTGCGTTGATTGGCAATTATTCCTACAGCCCAGCCATCAATACGTGCATAACCGCATAAAATTGATTTCCCATACAACTCCTTATATTCATCAAATTCAGAGTTATCTACCAAACGATGAATAATATCCAACATATCAAATGGTTTATCACGACTGTCGGGAAGTATACCATAGATTTCATTTTCATCCTTAGATGGTACTTTAGCCTCAATGCGACTAAATCCTGCTTTCGGATTATCACCCATTTTATCCACTATAGAACGGATTTTATCCAAACAGTCATTGTCATCCTCGCATTTGTAATCCGTAACTCCTGATATTTCAGAATGCGTAGTTGCTCCACCTAATGTTTCATTATCAATATCTTCACCAATGGCAGATTTAACCAGGTAGGAACCGGCTAAGAAAACAGATCCTGTACCATTAACAATTAACGCTTCATCACTCATAATCGGCAAATAAGCCCCCCCTGCTACACAAGAACCCATAATTGCTGCAATTTGAACAATGCCTATCGACGACATAATTGCATTATTTCTAAATATGCGTCCGAAATGTTCTTTATCAGGGAAAATTTCATCCTGCATTGGCAAATAAACGCCTGCGCTGTCTACCAGGTAAATAATAGGCAAACGGTTTTCCATGGCTATTTCCTGAGCACGTAAATTCTTTTTTGCGGTCATTGGAAACCATGCACCAGCTTTTACTGTAGCATCATTGGCAACAATTACACACAACTTCCCTGACACATAACCCAAGCCTGTAATTACTCCAGCCGCAGGACATCCTCCTTCAGCCTGATACATATCGTAAGCTGCAAAAGAACCAAATTCAGTAAACTCAGTAGTTGGGTCAATTAAATATGCAATTCGCTCGCGTGCAAGCAATTTGCCCTTTTCTTTTTGTTTAGCTGCTGACTTTTGACCGCCACCCTCCTTTATTTTTTTCCATCGGGTATTTAGTTCATAAAGCAGCTGTTTATTAATGTCTTCGTTTCTGCTTGTTTCTATTTGATTCTCATACATAAGGCAAATTGATTAATTGATGACGAAAAATACTCATTCCTGTACAATTATCCATTGTTATGTCAGCCAATTTATTTGTAACAGAAATGTTGAAAACTTATTATTTAAAATAATTCTAAACAAAATAGATATTTATACTTTTGCAGCACTTTAAAATCAGTCCAAATAAAAATGACTAAATATATACTTTCCGCTTTAGCTATTTGTGTAACACTTTCCGGAGCCGTACAAGCTCAAAATAAACCCTCTAAAGCAAAATCAACTTCTAAAGCAGACAGCTCAAAAGTTGATAAGGAAATGGAGCGTCAATTAGATGAAATTGTTGTATCAGCAGGAAGAACCAAGGAAACTAAAAGCGAAACTCCAGTTACTATTACTGTTCTTAATGCAAAAGAAATTGCTACTCAAGCCACCATCAATTCTAATATAACGAATGTAATGGGCTGGACCGTTCCAGGTTTAGCTTTGGCAACTAATACTTCCTATAGTACAGGACAAACTTTGCGTGGGCGTAATGCTCTTGTGTTAATCGACGGTATCCCTCAATCAACTCCTTTACGTGCAGCATCAAGAGAAATGCGCTCTATTGATCCATCTGCAATCGAAAAAATCGAAGTAGTAAAAGGAGCAACTTCAATATATGGTAACGGTGCAGATGGTGGTTTAATCAATTATATCACCAGAAAACCATCAGAACAAAAATTTGGCGGCAGAACTACCATTGGTGGTAGCGGACAACTTAAAAATGCAAAAGATACTTACGGTTATCGTTTAAACCAGCTTTTGTTTGGCAACGGTAAAAACATTGATTATACAACCAACTTTAGTTTTGAAAGAACCGGTGTACTAAAAGATGCTGAAGGAAATGTTATAAGTCCCGACTTTGGTTTGGGTGAAACTAATACATTCAATGGTTTTGCTAAAGTTGGCTACAATCTTTCTGACGAAAGCCGTCTTGAACTGATGTATAACTTTTTCAGGAGTGAGCAAAAGTCTGATTATATTGTACAACTAGGTAAATATGGAGAAAGACCAACGATTGGTGTTCCGGGTATGCGTAAAACAGATGGGGAAGGAACTCCATTTAACCATAATGCTGCTTTACAATTTACCAAGAAAAACATTTTTGGCAATACGGACTTCAACTATTCGATGTACATGCAGAAGTTTGAAACTACTTTTGGCTACTCAGAAAGCTTCTACAACGGGGGACAGTCAAAGGTAAACTCTGATAAAAAGGGACTTCGTTTAAACTTTGTAACTCCATATGCCTTCTCTCCTAATTTCAGAGGTGATATTATCTACGGTGGCGATGTGTTGAATGATGTTACCTCACAACGTTTATTAGACGGACGTGTTTGGGTTCCGAACATGAATGCTTTTTCATTAGCTCCCTACTTACAGGTAAAAACTTACTTTTTCGAGTATCTTGTTTTTAAGGCAGGAGTTCGTTATGAAAACCTTAGTGTAAAAATTCAGGATTATAATACATTGGCGACAGGACCTAATAATGCAGTTAGTATTGCAGTTAGAGGGGGCAAACTGGTATACAATCCACTTACCTTCAATTTCGGTCTACGATTGGCAAAATATCAGTTTTTTACGCCATATGTTAGTTTTTCACAAGGATTTTCTATTTACGACTTAGGTCGTACGTTGCGAGCTGCAAAAGAAAATACAGTGGAACAATTAAATACCAAACCTGTTATTGCTAACAATTATGAAGCAGGATTTAACAGCCGTGTTGGTATTTTTAATTTTGAGGCTGTTGGATATATCAGTACTTCTAAATTAGGAGCCAATTTAGTACAGGAAAACGGATGGTTTGTTCCTCAACGTGCAGCAGAACGCGTTTATGGTTTTGAGTTGGTGGCTGATGCTTACATTTCTTCAAAAGTAAAAGCCGGAGCTTCCTACTCTTATACTGAAGGTAAGATCGATACTAATAATGATAAAGAATTTGACGATAGAGATAATTATTTATCAGGATTACGTATTCCTCCTTCAAAATTAACTGCTTACATCAATTATAAACCAATTAATGCTTTAGATCTAAGTCTATATTGGGTTCGTTCAGGAAATCGTGATCGTTTTGAAAAAACTAAGACCGGCGCTTATAACTTAGGAGAAGGTCCGGTTAATGCTTATAACATCTTCAACTTAAACGGTTCTTACAGTGTTAACAAAGACCTCAGACTGTCATTAGGTATCGAAAACCTGTTAAACAAGGCTTACTATACTCCGTATGCACAATTCTACGGTCGTGATGATTATTATACTCAATCAAATGGAACACGTTATAACCTTTCTTTAAGCTATTCATTTTAACTGAATAGCAGGGTTGATTAGCTACGAAAATCATTTATAAGAATGTCGAAAAGAGCGGTAACTAAAAATATTTTTAAGATACATCAACTGGCAGGCCTGATTTCAGGCCTTGTCTTGTTGATCATTGGACTTAGCGGTTCTGTTTTGGTTTTCAGAGAGGAGATTGACCGTGCCCAGTTACAGCCTCCCATAGTGCACTATAATCCTGCACAATTAAATATCGACACCTCTTTCAAAAAACTTAGAAAAGAATACCAGGGAGCTGAAATCAGGCTAACGAATGTAACACCGAAAGAAAACGAAAGTCTTTGTTTTAGTATTCGTACACCCAAAGAGCGACTGGGCATCTATACCCATCCTGTTACCGGAGAAATACTGAAAAGAATCAATAGCAACAACACGATAATTGTTTGGATGTTGAATCTTCATTACAATCTTCATGCTGGACAAACGGGTAAGGTTGTTGTACTTATTACCGGTATTTTATTCATCTTATCAATCATTACAGGGTTTGTTATTTACCGTAAATCCATTTTAAAAGTCTTACAATTCAAGTCCAGAATCAATCGAAAGAACAAGCAAACGCTTTCATCATCGTTGCATCGTACAATCGGTGTCTGGAGTTTATTGTTAAACTTAATTCTGGCGGTTACAGGTGTACTTATTAGTTATTCGATAGCTTTTCCTTCAGCAAAAAAGAAAACTAAAAAAGAGATTGCATCAAAGGAAATAACGATAAACATTACTGTAGATGAGGTATTAGCCAGTATAAAAGATCAATATCCTAATTATCAGCCTAATTTTATCCGAGTGCCATCCGGTAGTAAAACCATGCAAATTGGGGGAAGTTTACCAGGCGATTTCTTTCTATATTCTCATTATGCCAATAAGATACAGGTTGAATTAGCATCGGGAAAAATGGATAAACTTAATTCGATTGCAACCAAACCATTCGGCGATAAGTTCAATGAAATAATTAAACCATTACATTTTGGTGAGTATGGCGGTTTGCCAATAAAGATTTTATATTGCTTTGCAGGGTTAAGTATTCCACTACTTTCTATTACTGGCTTTTTGTTGTGGACTATCAGAATGAAAAAGGCTCCTAAAAAGAGCCCTAACTACAGTGTATCCGCTTAATTAACGTTTCCCTGATGTTTAATAATAAATTGGATCAGATCATCTAGTTGCAGGAATGCTCTTTCACAAGCATCCTGAATATCATCTCTTGAAACATTTGCAGCAAAACTCTTTTCCTTCAATCGCTTTTTTACTCCTTTCAGCTCCATGCCTGCGTATCTTTCGGGCCGCATTAATGAGTAAGCGTGGACCAAACCCGAAAGTTCATCCAATGCATAAAGCATTTTATCCATTCTGCTTACCGGTTCCACACCAAAGTACAACGGCCCATGCGAAGCAATTGCATGAATAATTTCAGGATCAACCGCTCTTTTTTCAAGCTCTTCGATAATTAAACGACAATGTTGGTCGGGCCACTGATCCCAATCGGCATCATGTAGCAAGCCAGCCATCTCCCACTTCCACGCTTCATCTTCAGATAACCCTTCCTGCTCCAATGCCCACTGCCTCATGAGGTAACCCACTTGATTCATATGGAGTAATAAACGATCATTTTTTACCCAACTGTTTAGTAATTCATTGACTTCTGCTCTGCTCAAAACATTATTTACATTAATGTTATCGCCAAATGTTTGTCTTCCTAAATCGAGTGTTAGCATAAATTGTAAACCAGTTTAAATTGAATTAAACGAGTGGAAAATCCTCTTTCATTTGTCCGACTGCTTCGATTACTTCCGTAACCGGTAACTGGCAGGTACGGTTTACACACACATAGATCTTCGTTTCAGTGGACATTTTACCTTCGAGTAATGGTAGTGTTCCATTCGCTCCTCCAAGAACGAGTTTATTAGGAATATAGTACTGATCGAGTTCTTTTGTTTTAATTTGCCAGTCACTTCCGGTAATGGCGACCTCATAAAAAGGAAATACACGCTCCAACATTAACAATGCCCAGTTCGAATAAGATGATGCATATTTCTTAATATGCTCGCTAATATTCGTTAGCATTTGCGCAGTTAATTCAAGATAGTTCTCCTGCTGATAATAGGTACCAATTTTTAACAATACTCTGGCAAGCACTGAATTAGATGAAGGAATAACCGAATCCATGAGCTCAAACTTTCGGGTTATTAATTGCTCATCGGTATTTGAGGTATAATAAAACATTCCTGATTGTTGATCATAAAAATGTTCGATACAGTAATCAACTATAGCTTTTGCCTCAGCAAGCCATTGCTCATCGAAAGTAGCCTGGTATAATTCTATAAAAGCTTCTGCCACTAATACATAATCATCCAAAAAAGCATTGATCGTAGCATTACCATTTTTATAATTACGTTTCCACGAGCCATCGGCTTGTTTCAGGTTTTCAAGTAAAAACGAGGCGTTGGTTAAAGCTGTTTGAAGATATTCATCTACTCTAAAAACCCTGTAAGCATCAATATAGCCTTTTAGCATAATTCCATTCCACGAGGTCAGGATTTTATCGTCAAGTCCGGGGCGAACCCTGTGTTCACGAACTTTCATCAACTTTGCCTTACAGCGATCGATTATCACTGTTAACTCATCCTCTGATAAACCATGCGCATTCGCAATTACCTTATCATCTTCCTTTCGGTGAAGAATATTAGTTTCTTCCCAATTACCTTCTTCCGTTACGTTATAGTAAGTACTAAAAATCTCTTCATCATCACTCAAAATGCCTTTCAACTCGTCTCTTGTCCAGCAATAAAATTTGCCCTCAACACCTTCACTATCCGCATCCAAAGCTGAATAAAAGCCCCCTTCAGGTGAAGTAAGCTCACGCCTGATAAACTCAAGCGTCTCCGCTACCACATTCTTATACAGAAGAGAACCACTGTATTGATAGGCCTCAGCATATAAACTTACCAACTGACCATTATCATACAACATCTTTTCAAAATGTGGCACCAGCCATACAGAATCAACTGAATACCTTGCAAAACCACCACCTAGCTGATCATAAATACCACCATAGGCCATTTTATCAAGCGTTAAACGCGTAATTACATTTGAAGCCTGATCTTTTGCCAATCGTGCATATCTTAACAAAAACTGAAAATTATTTGGCAATGGAAACTTTGGTGCACGATTATATCCACCGTCAGAATAATCAAAATAACGGGTCCATGGGTCTACGATCTCTTTTAGGGTATTAACTGAATACTCTTTCTGTTCAGCAACAAAACCAACCACATCCGACTGTTTGATTCCTTTGTGCAAGCGATCGGCATACTCCTCGGCTTCTTTGGGTTTGTTAACAAAAAACGCTTGCAGATCATTAAGCAATCGCATCCAATCTTGCTTCCTGAAATAGGTACCTCCATAAAAAGGGCGTTGATCAGGCAAACAAAAACAGTTTAATGGCCACCCTCCCCCGCCGGTCATTAACTGAACGGCATTCATGTAAACCTGGTCTATATCGGGTCGCTCTTCTCTGTCAACTTTTATACAAACAAAGTGTTCATTCATGATTGACGCCACCTGCTCATCTTCAAATGATTCATGCTCCATCACATGACACCAATGGCATGCCGAATAGCCTACGCTTACCAATATAAGTTTGTTTTCATCTTTAGCTTTTTGCAGGGCTTCCGCTCCCCATGGATACCAGTTTACCGGATTATGCGCATGTTGAAGTAAATAAGGCGAGGTCTCATGAATAAGACTATTGGTGTGTGTTTGCATAATACGAATATAAGCTTTTTACCTCATCCCCGGCCCTTCTCCTTAAGGAGAAGGGAGCGCTCGGAATATGTGTTCGATAAATTTCATAGTCGAAATTCCTTGGTTAAGAAATCTTCTCAAACGTCTGAAAACAGCAAGCTTGCACTATCTCAAAAGTCCCTCTCCTTAAGGAGAGGGATTTAGGGTGAGGTATATTTCCATAAATTTAATAGTCGAAATTTCGTAGTTAAGAAATCATCTCAAACTTCTGAAACAGCAAGCTTGCACTGTCTCAAAAGTCCCTCTCCTTAAGGAGAGGGATTTAGGGTGAGGTATATTTCGATAAAATTTCGTAGTCGAAATTCAGTAGTTAAGAAATCTTCTCAAACGTCTGAAACAGTAAGCTCACCTCATCCCCGGCCCTTCTCCTTAAGGAGAAGGGAGCGCTCGGAATATGTGTTCGATAAGATTTCATAGTCGAAATTCCGCAGTTAAGAAATCTTCTAAAGCGTCTGAAAACAGCAAGCTTGCACTGTCTCAAAAGTCCCTCTCCTTTAGGAGAGGGATTTAGGGTGAGGTATATTTCACCGATCAAATCCTACTATTCACCGAGACTTATATAACTATCATCGGGAATGCATTTGGACAATTAAACATCTCTGCTACTTTTGGATCATGGAAAATCAAGATTATAAACAAGAATATAAAGAATATAAAAATATGGAACCGAACTTTGAAGATAGATTTCAAGAACGCAGAAGAAGACATATGCAAAAATACGGTCGTCCTAATAATGTTTTAGGCGGACTTGTTTTGGTTGCAATTGGTGTGATTTATTTACTTAATCAGATTGACTCAGCTTTAATCCCCGACTATATTTTCAAATGGTATACGTTATTAATTGCTGTCGGACTCTTTGTTGGCGCTAAACATAATTTCAGAGGCGGAGGCTGGATCATCCCTATCCTTATCGGTACTTACTTCCTGATGATCAATAATAGCATTTTACCAGCCGAATTTCAGCGTTATGCTGTTCCTACCGGAATTATTCTTTTGGGTGTATTTGTGATGATTCGATCAAAAAGGAACAAGGAGTTCTATGATTGTGTTACAGAAAGTGTTTCTGACGAAGATGTAATAGATATTACCAATGTTTTCGGTGGATCTAAACGTACTGTTCTATCCAAAAACTTTAAAGGAGGAAAAATCAGCTCTGTTTTTGGAGGAGTTGATCTTAACCTTACCCAGGCAGATTTTGAAGGTACCATTTATATGGATATCGAGAATGTATTTGGTGGAACCAAATTACTTGTACCTGCCAATTGGGAAGTTAAAGTGGAAACTGTAAGCGTATTCGGTGGAGTTAACGACAAACGTCCGATTATGCCAGCCAGTGACGCTCCTTCTAAAATACTGATTATTAAAGGCACATGTGTATTTGGTGGTATCGATATTAAAAGTTATTAACTGATACTACTACGGCTTTATTAAACGCTTTTTCACTGACAATTTAACTGATAACTACTATGGAATGGTTTATTGCAAAACTTGTTTACCAGATCCAATCAGGAGAAGGTAATCATCAGCCTCAATTTGACGAACAATTGAGATTGATACAAGCGGCAGATTTTTCAGCTGCGCTCTCTAAAGCTAAGGAAGTGGGTTTAGATCAACAAACTACTTTCTTGAATGTAAAAAAAGAACTTGTTAACTGGCGATTTATTGATGTAGTTGCCCTCGATAAAATTCAATCTGTAAGTGATAAATCTGAAGTATATTCTCAAATTGTTGAAACCGACAGTGCCACAGAATATCTGGATGATTTAAGAATCAGAGCAAGAAAAGTAAGACGACAACTTATTCAATTAGAGCATTATATTTAATCAAGCAACTGGTTAATAGATCATAGTTCATAGGTAATAAAGATTTCTATGAACTATGATCCATCAACCATTAACCACTTATGGCCACTTATCCTTTAAAAAACAGATCATTCTTAATGGTCTTCGTTTCTTCGTGGATTGTTTGGGCTGTGCTCCATACGATTATACTTAATTTCACATTTGGGTTTAACTGGTGGATCTCGGCGACAGACAGTATTATTTTTAACCTTTTTTTAGCTGGTGCTTGTGCACTGATCAGCTATATTTTCGTTTTCTACAGACCTGAAGGTAAAGTGTTGTTTACCTTGGGAGAAACAATATCGATTACCGGATTATGGCTTTTTCTGAGTAATGTGAGTTTAACACAAACATTATACGATCAACCTGAATACTTAAAATTCCTTTCTAACTCATTAGGCCTACGATTTTGTATCGGATTTCTTATTGTGGGTTGGGTGGCAATTTTAAGCTTGTTATGGTATAAAAAAGAAGAACAGGAAGAACATATGCGCGTACATGAATCAACGGAGAAACTGGCGCGGGAAGCTGAATTGTTTAAATTAAGACAACAACTACAGCCTCACTTCTTGTTTAACAGTTTAAATTCTATCAGTGCTTTGGTGGTTGTTAAACCTGAAGAAGCCAGAACCATGATCCAACAGCTTTCAGATTTTTTAAGAGGAACGCTAAAAAAGGAAGAAAATCAATGGATCACAGCAGAAGAGGAGATCCAATACCTTAAATTGTACCTTGAGATAGAGAAAGTGAGATTTAGTCATCGTCTTAAAACAATTATTGAAATAACAGATGATGCTAAACTTATGAAGTTACCTCCAATGTTATTGCAACCGATTGTAGAGAATGCTATAAAGTTTGGACTTTACGATACAACTGAGGAAGTAGAGATTAGTATAAAAGTTGGTAAAAACGTCAATAACGAACTCGAAATAAATGTAAAAAACCCATTTGACGCACAGACAAATATTCCGCAAGGAACGGGTTTTGGTTTAAGTTCGATAATCAGACGTTTGTATTTGCTTTTTGGCAGAAACGACCTTTTAGAAACCCGTGCTGAGAACAACATTTTCAGTACAACCTTAAAAATTCCACAAACCAATGATCAAAGCGATATTAATTGACGATGAACCTTTAGCAAGGTCCATTGTAAAAGAATACTTAAAAGATTATACCGATATTGAAATCATTCAAGAGTGTAATGATGGCTTTGAAGGTGTAAAGGCAATCGGCATGCATAAACCTGATCTTATATTTTTGGATATTCAAATGCCTAAAATCAACGGTTTTGAAATGCTGGAATTATTAGATTGTCCGCCTTCCATCATATTTACCACCGCATTTGACGAATATGCGATCAAAGCTTTTGAAGCAAATGCAATAGATTACTTATTGAAGCCCTTTTCAAAAGATCGTTTTGATAAAGCAATAACCAAATGGCTTCAATCGCGCACTAATAATACCACAGAGCAGGTGGCATCAACACAAAACGTTATCGAAAGCATGGCCGCTAGTCCTTCGCAAAATAACCGTGTGGTAGTAAAAGCGGAAGGAAAAATAAAGATCATCCCAACAAATGAGATTCAGTACTTAGAAGCTTCGGATGATTACGTAAAGATTCAAACTTCTGAAGGTGCATTTTTGAAGAATAAAACAATGAGTTTCTTCGAACAAACGTTAGATACACAGCATTTTGTTCGTATCCATCGTTCATACATCATCAACTTAAATCAAATTGTAAGAATTGATTTATACGATAAAGACTCTCACTTAGCTGTGCTAAAATCGGGAATTCAAATTCCGGTAAGTAAAAGCGGCTATCTTAAACTGAAAGAGGCTTTGAATATGTAGTTTTAGCGGTTAGCTATTAGCTTTTAGTTATTAGCACTTATCCTAACTAAAGGCTAATGGTTAATTAGTTTAGCTGTTAGCTATAAGCAGTTAGTCATTAGCTCCTACTAGCTAAAAGCTAACTGCTAATGGCTAATAGCTAATACCTCAAACGTCTGCCAAACGATCGGACTCTAAAAGCGGTGACAATCCAAATAAAACCGATGACGATAGAAAAGGAGGCGATAAGCCAAATCAGGCTTACGGATCCAGCCAAAGGATTTGCCATTAGAAAGAATCCCAAAAGAATCGACAATACTCCACTAAAAGCAATCCATCCCTCTCCTTTTATTTCACTACGAACATGTATAGCAAATGCGATTTTGGTTATTCCGCCTAGAATTGCCCAAAATCCTACAATAAAGATAATTGCAATTCCAGCTTCTATTGGCGATCTTAGTGCAATTAGGCCAACCCCCAAACTCAATAAACCATCCAATACTAATATCCATTTATCTTCACGATGCCCCCAGCTTGAAATCACCGTAAACAAGCCCAACAGACCGTCAGCAATCAAATAAAATCCAAGAAAATATAAAAGGGTGATCAATGTAATACCAGGCCATATAAAAGCAATTATTCCATAAACTAAAGCTATAAATCCTCTTAACAGAATGACCCACCAATTGCGAACGAGAGAGTGTAACATGAGAGTGTTTTTAGATTAGTTAATAGTTAGATATTAGAATTTTAGCAACATTTACTTAAATATAAGCATTGATAAGGTAGATAAACAAATAAACTCTATTAGAATTTTAGGAAGAAATTATTCAGAACAGGCATTTTTTAATGAATTAATTTAAAAAAGGCACTGCAATACAGACTATTACTGTGCCCTTTTTTTTCTTATAAAATAACTTTAAGTGCTACCCCTAAATATTTTGGAGACCTGATATATAGATTGTCACGATTATTCATTTCTAAGATGTTCTTAGCAACTAAAAATAAACCGGCATCATTAACATATTTAAGAACCGATCTGTTTAAACTATACCCAACAGCCATATAATTCAGCACAAATGAATTATAGTCAATCAACTCATAATTACTAACAACCAAGTCATTAATTACTGTAGAACTTGGAGTTAGTGACGGAACAAATGATTTTTTATTTAAACAGAATGATCCGTTTATTTCTAAAGATAAATTCTTATAAGATATATTATTTTGAATTCCACCATATTCAACTCCCTGATAGAAATCGTCAAAAATTGGCTGCAATAATCCCAAGTAAGTTTTTTCCTTATTCGGATTATAAATAAAATTAGTATTTCTAATTACTGGACTAACCATTTTAGTTTGCAAATCAGCTTTACTTTTTTGTTTGTTAAAATTCACTCCGGCTTTCCATAAAAAATCAGAAGACCTAACAATATCTGTATTTAACCAAATTCTCCACCCATTAGTTTCGAGCTCAGTAGGATGCATTATAATCATATTAACACTCATATATGACATATCTATTGGAATATGAGTAGAATGCTTACAATTAAACCAATCTCCACTAAAAACAACACGATCATTCCAAAGTCCAACAGTAGTTGAAAAGCTATATACTTTATTACCCAATGGATCGGATACTGAAGGTAAAAGATCGGGTCTATATCCTGTTGAATAAAAAGTCTCATAATTTCTAACTGTACCTTGCCGTTTACTGAAAGCAATATTAAACTTTGTGGAAGATATGACCTCGCTATTTTTATATAATGCTTTTTGCAATTCAAACGTAACTGAAGCATAAGGAGATTCAATAATGTTGTCGCCAACAGATATACTCCCCATTTTGTCCAATCTATAGCCGCCTTCCAATAATAACATGTCATTTAAATTAAGAGTCAACTCTCCAATGAATGATTCATTCAAATTATAGGTATCCAATGTTGAGAAACCATTCGTCGAGTTATAACTAAAATTTTCCTCTTTATCTGAATTTTGAACTATCCTATTGTAAATGAAATCGGCACCGAACTTTAGTTTATCATTAACCCAGCCCTTTTTATAACTTAATTTATTATTATAAAACATTATAGCATTATCATGGTGACCATCAAAAAGTGAAACGTTATCTGAAGTGGCACTATATATGGTTCTGTTAATATCGGATGATGATTTATACTTAGCTACAGTAAATGTGTTTATTAATCCTTTCAGGGGATTAACTGTTAAATAAAAATTGCCATTCAGAAAATTACTTTTTTCTGAATGTTTGAAAGCTAATGAACTCTTTGTTAAAGGTTCATTTTGATTAATTTTGTTCGGATTAAAATTGATGTAAAGCCCCGTTTCTATCCATTTTAAAGGCTTTATGTCAATATTAGCGTTTACTTTAAATGTATTATCATTAGCAAAAGATCCATTATTATACATAGTTGAATAATTAAGACCGAAGCCATATTTAAGCATAGAATATCCTTTATGAACACCAAACAGGCAGCTTTGAGAGAGATAATTATCAGTTTGGTTGGTTGGATTATCATTGCCAGCCTGGACTAAAAAAGTTGTGGTTAACGGCTGCTCATATTCAGCTCTCTTTGTTCTAATAACAAAAGTTCCGGCAGAGGAAGCATAAATGCCATCAGATCCGGTAAATCCTCCCCTATAAAAGCTAATCTCCGATATTTCATTAATGTTAATACTATTAATGTTAGTAGTATATATACCATCAACTATAAACAAAAAATCATTTGCAGTATGAGAAAAAGAATCGTACCCCGGAATTCGCCCTTCTAGGGCCTCCAATAGGTTGTTTGACGGAAATTTCTGTAGGTCATCTCCTTTTACAACTACAATCGGTTTTTGAAGTTTCACTTTTGAAGAATCATTGGAATATTGCGCATAAAGAGAAAAGCTTGAGAGTAACAAGCTTAAAACGAGTAGAATGTTTTTCATTAAAAATAATTTGAGCAAAATTATTTTTTAAAATGCTTTATTAAAAGAAAAAAAATTAATATTTAAGTATGGTTCCATAAACTATATAACAATGAAAAACATTATTAACTAAAAAGACCCTGCTGATGCAGAGCCCTCTCTTAAAAAAATAACTTGATTAGTGAAGTTGAATAACCCTCTCCGACTAAACACAATAAACTCTTACAATTCAACTTTTAAACTTAAACCAACATATTTTGGTATGTTAGTATAAAGTTGGTTCTCTGTTGTACTTATTAAATTTCTTCCTACCAGGTATAGTGACGAGTTTTTCACGTATTTGGATACATTACCAAGTGAATAACCCAACGCCATATAATTGATTGCGAAGTACTGATAATTTTTAAATTCATTAATTATAGGCTGTCTTCCAGGCACTTGATAAACAGAAGCATTCAACGCATCCCTGTTAAAACAAACGGATCCATTCATTTCAAGGGATAATTTTTTAAAACGAATACCTTGCTGAATTCCTCCTAATAACACTTTATTGTACGACTGATCATCATCTTCGGTTGTTACAATTGCAAGTCCTCCTGTTGGAGAAGTATTTTGGTTCCCTTCCGAAAGAATTAGCTTATTCTTTTGATTACTAAAATTAATGCCCATGCTCCAGGAAAAATCAGTTGATTTATAAATCTCAGAATTAAGCCATAATCTCCAGGATTTAGTATTGATCTCGTGAGCAGAGAATGGATTAGAAGAAGAAAGATAATTTGGAAAAAATGTTGAAGTGGTATTGTCTGTCCAATCCCCATTAATTAAAACACAATTTTTCAACAATCCTATGCTTGCCGACAAACTAAATACCTTATTATCCAATGGACCAGGTTCGGTCGGAAATACACCATTGGTAAAACCTATTGAACTGCTTAAGCCATTTGTTGCAATAAGCTTAGAACGCTTACTAAAAGCAATATTTAAAGTACCGGATGAGATTGTATTGCTTTGTTTAAAAAGAATGTTCTTATAATCAATTGTTAATGCGCCATATGGTGATTTTACATGTTTAACACTTGCAAAACTTGGCTCATCAATACGAAATCCCCCTTCAAGAATCAGCCAGTTATTAACGTTAAATGACAAACCTCCCATGTAGGACTGAACTGACCGGTCAATTTTTTGAACTGAAATAGAAAAAGTTGGCTGATTATATTCATCGATTCTATTGTAAGTCATTTCGCTTGAAAAACCTTGTTTTATCCTGTTATAAGTTAAACTAGCACCCACTATTAGATGGTTCTTGAAGAACCCGTATTCGTAATTTAGTTTATTATCATAAAATGTAATCGAATTATCATTTTGGTTTGCTGAATAGTAATTTATGTATTCAGTAGTAACTCCAGAATAAATAAGATCATACTTATAACTAAGTTTACTCTTTGCGATTGTAAATGTATTGCTTAAACCCTTCATAGGCTTGACGGTAAAATAGAAATCGCCATTGAGTTGTTTAATATTTCCTTCTAATTGCGATGAAGGCGAATCACTAAAATTATTGGGATTATAGTTTACATGAACACCTGTTTCTAACCATTGAAGTGGTTTTACATCTAGATTAGCATTAAGGATATATTGATCAACATTTGTTAAGCCACCTTGATAATTGCTTGAGTAACTAAGTCCGGCTCCGTACTTCATTATTTTATATCCTTTGTGCACACCAACCTGATAATTCTGAGAAAAATAACTGCTGTTACCCGATTCGTTATTGCTACCTCCCTGAAGTAAAAAAGTTGTAGTTAGAGGCTGGTTATAATGACTTCTTTTGGTGGTAACAACGAAAGTCCCATTTGTTGACGAGTAAATACCATCTTTAGCTATTAATCCCCCTTTGTAAAATTTTATTTCTTCTATTTCACTAGTGGAAATACTGTTTACATTATTAGAATAGATGCCGTCAATTATAAACAAGAAATCACTTTGTGATTGATTAAACGAATCAAAACCAGGGACTCTGCCTTCTAATGCAATCATTAAGTCACCAGAAGGAAACTTTTGTAAGTCCTCTCCTTTGATGACGATTACCGGTTGATTATTGATTTGTAATGAATCTCCAGGAACGGCTTCCTGAGCATAAGTAAAATAACAGCCAACCAATAAATAACTTATAGTTAAAATAATCTTTTTCATAGTTAAATTAAATTCGATTGGCGAATGTAACTTTAATTAGGATTGATATTAAAAATCCTGTGTAACAATAACATAAAAAAAGCGACCCCGTCCCCGGAGCCGCCTAATCCACTATCTATGAAGAAAAATTTATTGATTGTTCACTATTACAAGTAGTTTTCTACAGGTGTATAACCCATACCGAAAGCTTCCGCAACTGGTTTGTAAACAATATGACCATTGATCACATTTAAACCTTTGCGTAATTCTTCGTCATTCTGACAAGCATCTACCCAACCTTTGTTTGCTAATTTGATAACGTAAGGTAAAGTAGCGTTTGTTAATGCCAGCGTTGAAGTGTAAGGAACTGCACCTGGCATGTTAGCCACGCAGTAATGAACTACACCGTCAATTACGAAGGTTGGGTTTTCGTGTGTTGTAGGTTTACAAGTTTCAATACATCCACCTTGGTCAACAGCAACGTCAACTAATACAGTACCAGGCTGCATTTCTTTTAACATGTTGCGGGTGATCAAGTGAGGAGCTTTTGCACCAGGAATCAATACCGAACCGATGATCAGGTTTGATGATTTGATGGCCTGTGAAATGTTATAAGAGTTAGACATTACCGTTTTTACGTTTGCAGGTAAAATATCTGACAAATAACGTAAACGAGGTAAGCTGATATCCATAATGGTTACATCGGCACCTAAACCGGCAGCCATTTTAGCAGCTTCTGTACCAACAATACCACCACCTAAGATTAACACCTTAGCAGGAGCAACACCGGCAACACCACCTAATAACACACCGCGACCACCTAATGGTTTTTCAAGGTAGTTAGCACCTTTTTGCACAGCCATACGGCCGGCAACTTCGCTCATTGGAACCAATAATGGCAATGAACGATCTTTTTTCTCAACAGTTTCGTATGCTAAACAAACTGCTTTGCTTTCAATCATTGCTTTTGTTAAAGGCTCATGTGAAGCAAAGTGGAAGTATGTAAATACTAACTGATTTTCTTTAATTAATTTATATTCAGATTCGATCGGCTCTTTTACCTTCACGATCATTTCTGCGATTGCGTAAACTTCTTCGATTGTAGGAAGAACAGTAGCACCTGCTGCAGTGTATTCTTCGTCACTAAAACCGCTTCCGCTACCTGCTGAAGTTTGAACGTACACAGTGTGTCCGTTTTTTACCAGCTCGGTTACCCCCCCGGGTGTAAGAGCTACACGGTTTTCGTTGTTTTTAATTTCTTTTGGTAATCCGACGATCATAATACGATTAAGGTTATTACAGGTCACAAAAATGTTCAATTTAATTCAGCATTATCTAATAAAAATGAAGAAAACACTATCATTTTGAAGTGATTACAAAGCTTAAAATGTTATTTTGTATTTTCTTTTTTACAAAAAATTAATATCTGCATAACGCGATTTTGAAGCTATTGGTTCTTTCTAAAAATCATTGGTTTAACGAAGTTTTCATACTAAAAAATCTCTAAAAAACGCGTGATTCTGGTCTTTATTTCTACCCTCAATCATATCTTAATTTGCTTTAGTATTTTTAAGTAAACTCTAACAGCTCTTACTTATGCTTTGTAACTTTATAAAAAAACTACCCTATTCTATCTTACTAACTATCACAGCATTAACCGCCTCTGCTCAAACTCAAAAAGTGGTTAATCATAATTCCATGAGTTGGTTTTCCATTAACAATGTAATAAAAGTTAGCGACCATTGGGTATTTCTGGCCGACTTACATAACCGACGACAGGATTTTATGGCTGAAACTAATTTCTGGTTTGCCCGCGCAGGTATTGGTTATTATATAAAACCGAATTTCAGAGTGGCTGCCGGTTATGCCCATCTTTGGCTAACTCCTCCGGAAGGAATGAGCAATTGGCAGGATGAAAATCGTTTTTATACAGAGTTCCTGTTAACTCAAAAACTATCTTCCATTGGATTAATGCAACGTTTAAGGGTTGAACAACGCTGGCAAGAGCAATTAACGAATGATGTTAAAACGGGCACCAAATTTACCAATCGGGTTCGGTACCTGTTAAGTGCAACAATTCCTGTTTTTAAAGGTGAGAATGCTGAAAAACTTCCGGCGCTAATGGTCGCCGATGAAATTTTGCTCAATTTTGGCAAGCAGGTTGTATATAATTCCATGGATCAGAATCGTTTCTTTATTGGAATAAAGCAACGCGTTACTAAATCTCTGAATTTTGATTTTGGTTACATGAATGTCTATCAACAGAAATCCAGTGGTAATGTGTACGATAGTAATAATACAATGCGTCTATTTTTCTATTATACACTTGATGTTTCCAATAAAAATACAACACCTCATCTTCAACATGAAAGTGGCAACTAATGGTAAGTAATGCTTTTGAAGTAGTTTTAATTGGTGATACAGGTGAAATCAGAACTGATGGCACTGACCCGGTGCTACGTTTATTTAAGGAGCAGTTGCCCTCAAATGAAAACAGCCTGGTCATTTTTTTGGGTGATTTAATTTACCCAAAGGGATTGCCTCCCGAGCACGACTCCATGCGAAAACATGCCGAAAAAGTATTAAACTATTATCATACCTTACTAAAAGACTTTAAAGGAAAAAAACTATTCATTTCCGGCAATCACGATTGGAATAAAGGAAAGCCAAACGGTTACGAGTATGTACTTCGACAAGAAAAATATATTCAAAAACTGTTTGAGGATAAGCATATTTATCAGCCGCTTTCTGGTTGTCCCGGACCAACAGTTATTGATGTTAATGATCAGCTAGCTGTAATTGTGATCAATACTCAATGGTGGCTGCAGGATGGATTTAGACCGGCAGGCAAACAATATGGTTGTTGTGTAGATAATGAACAACAGTTCTTTGCACAACTCAATAATGTGCTATATCAGAATAAACATAAGCAACTACTGGTTGTTGGTCATACCCCGGTTTATAGTTACTCGGTACATGGAGGGCGTTATAAATTGCGTCATCACCTATTTCCGCTGACTATCTATAAAAAAAATGCTTGGCTCCCTTTACCATTAATTGGCTCGTTACTTCCTTTGTATCGTAAGTTGTATGGAGCAAGAGAAGATATTACTCATCCTCGTTATCGACGATTGAGAGCTAAACTTAAGCTTATTTTTAAACGTTATCCGGGATTAATTTATGCTTGCGGACATGAGCACAACTTACAGTATATCGAAAAAAACAGTAATCATTTTATTGTGAGTGGTTCTGGGAGTAAGGTTAAATATGTGGTGCAATCAGGGAAATATTTGCGTTTCGGAGCAGCAAAGAGAGGTTTTTTTAAGTTAAAATTAGAAAATCAAAAAGTTGAATGTCAATGCTGGGCAATCAATTCCAAATATGAAAAAGGTCAGTTATTTTACGAAGAAGAATTAAGGTAAGTCGGTGGTACTAAAATGGAAACCGCCGATGGAATAACTTCTATAACAATGTTTTTAACCTTTCCAATTACTTCTCCATCGGACTGAAGCAAGATTTTTCTCCTGGCTTTGAGTGAGGCTTTACCTGCACTAATGATTTCAACCTGATCGGAATCACTAATCCTTCCAAAAAAAGATTTCCATACCAGGTTCAGAAAATGTAAAAAGGATAATTGTTTAATAATACACAACTCAAATTTACCATCTGTTAAGCTTCCAACCGGATTGATTACTGCCCCTGTTCCATAACGGGATGCATTTGCAAAAATCATTGAGACAGCGCTTCTCCTAAACTTTACACCATCAGCTTCAATATAAA
The DNA here is from genome assembly GCF_000242635.2 of Solitalea canadensis DSM 3403. Taxonomy (NCBI): domain Bacteria; kingdom Pseudomonadati; phylum Bacteroidota; class Sphingobacteriia; order Sphingobacteriales; family Sphingobacteriaceae; genus Solitalea; species Solitalea canadensis. Next base: position 1,406,367 of record NC_017770.1, on the reverse strand, counting down.
ATCGATTTCGCCTCAACAAGGATAACTCACGAAGAACATATTTGCCGTAAGTCCATAAGCCGCGATTAGGGTCCCGTTCAAATCTTCTTACTACGCGTGCATTCAACCCTACATCAGCCAAATGCAGACAAATTATGTTATTAATAGAAAGCAGGTCGATGGTTAACTCACGACCTGCTGTAATTAAGTTAAATGCTATTTCAATATCAGTCGAAATTCCCAGTTCTTTAGCCATCCCGTTTGCTGAGCCCATTGGTATAATGGCCAGCTTTACAGAACTTTTCATCATTATTTCAGCAACCATCACTAAAGTACCATCACCGCCAGCAATAGCAATAATATCAGGCTGAAAAGACACAATAAGTGTCAGGATCAACTGCTTATCTTCTTTCCCGGTTGTTAAATAAATCGACGATAAAAATCGCCCTTCGTCATTGGCTGAGTTAATCAGATCGGTTAAGACAGATTTATCAGTTCCTCCTGCTAAAGGATTTATAACAAATAATACCTTTTTCATGTTGCACAAAGGACTTCAAAATCAATTCCAACTTATAATGATAATGTTGTTTGATAAAGATCGTACCAATCTTCGTGTTCCATTTCTATTTCAAATGCTCTGGCTGCATTAGTGATACGTTGTTTGTTTAACGCCCCAATAATTGGCAATGCACCCATGCGCACTAACCATGCAACTGCTGTTTCTTCAACGTTAGCATTATATTTTTGAGCTATCTCTTCAAGTTTTGCACGCACTTTAAGCACTTTTGCATCAGTACCATTTAAAATTTTGCCTCCTGCTAAAGGCGACCAAGCTAATGGCTTACTGTATTGTTGTCGTATAAAATCAAATCTACCGTCAGTTATTGCAGAAGTATTTAAAAGGTTTAACTCTATATGACTGGTAACAACAGGAATACGCAGATAGGAAGATACCAGCTGATGTTGAGCTGCAGTAAGATTTGCTACGCCAAAATGCTTGATCTTTCCTGCTTCTATAAGTTGTTGAACAGTATTTACTGTTTCTTCAAGTGGAGAAATTTCATCAAGATGATCTAATAAAAAGATATCAATATAATCTGTCTGAAGATTCTTTAATGAGGCTTCAACGCTTCTTCGAACATGTTCTGCAGAAGAATTAATATGATCGATACGTGCTCCGTAACTCCCTTTCTTTATAATGCCACATTTAGTAAACAGGACGATTTCATTGCGTTTAACGGATTTCGACTTCATCACTTTGCCGAATAATTCCTCACAACTATGGTCGCCATAACCATCAGCATGATCAAATGTATTAATACCCAGACCTATACAATGGTCAACAATTTCTTCAAGAGCTTGCGCACTAACATCCCCTTCCGTTCCCCAACGCCAAAAACCATAGATAGCCGCTGAAACTTTAGGCCCGGAATCACTTAGATAAACTTGTTTCATTCAATAATCGATTTGTGTTGCTTTTTAAATATCAGATATCTGTTATCATCATTCGGTTCTGAAAAGCGATAATACACATATCTGAAGAAAAGGACAAGTTTTTTAGTCTTGAGTCGGGAGTCGGAAGTCGCGAATCTTTTGGGTTTATGATTAGTTCATGGTTCATAGATCATGGTTCATGGTGCTTGCATAGCGCGATAGTTTTGTCCATAGACCATGGTCCATAGTCCATAGATTTTTATATATCGGAAATTGTGTCGTGATTTTTAGTTCATGGTTCATGGTGCTTGTATAGCGCGATAATTTTGTCCATAGACCATGGTCCATAGTCCATAGTAAAACTTGGTTATTTCCCTTTAAAAATGTAGGATTAAAAGAGACAAGAACAGGAGACAATAGTTCACGATCAATAGTATAAGGACAATTGTAGATGGTCCTTTTAATACAGCAAGCAAGTCACCATGGTCTATGGACTATGGACCATGGACCAAATATCACAATATACAAGCCCTATGAACCATGAACCAACAAACTAAAACTCCAGGCACAAATCTTTCAAATCCTCAAGATTTCCGTTATAGACGTTAAAGTCTACCGGTTGTCGGATTCCGTCGACTTTGCCGATATCTGAATGTTGCCAGAAACTCCATTTAGTATCGTCAGTGATTTTGAGTTTCGATTGATAGTAATGAGCGATCCAATAAGGATATTCATCAAAATAGCCTTTCAGGTAATCTTCGTAGAATTTATAGCCGGTATAAATGATGGGCTTCTCTCCTACTTTTTTCTCAACTACTTCCAACCATTCACGAAGATTTTCACGCAATTCTTCGGGTTCCAATCGTCCGGTTTCTTCAATATCAATAACAGGAGGTAAGTCTCCTGATTCATAGGTTACAGTCTGCAAAAATAAAGCAGCTTGCCACTTACCTGACTTACGAGGCTTAAAATAATGATATGCACCTCGGATCATACCCTCCTTTTTACTTTGTCGCCAGTTGCGTTGAAATTGCGGATCGATGTTAAACTGACCTTCAGTAGCTTTTATAAATACAAAATCGATTTTTACACCCTCATCCTGCATGGCTTTTACTTTTTTCCAATCGATGCGATCCTGGTACTTAGAAACATCAATGCCGTGGACTTTAAAACGCTTGGGAATTTTAATTCCGTAGGAATCTACATGAGTGTAGCGGAAATCTGTAAACTCCCCCGATACAGCTTCTTTAATAGTAAGGAAAGTTTTAACAATTGGAGCATAGAATACAATAAAGCACATTAGGAATAAAAATCCACTGACTTTCCACCAGAAATAACGAATAGGGATTCCTTGGGTTCTTTTTTTTGAAGATGTACGAGTTGAGCTGCTTTTACGTGTGGCCATACGCTTATTTCGGCAGCAAAGATAAAATTTGTTAGTACTTATAACATAGCTAAAATTTCATTTGTAATATCAATGTCATAAAATGTTTAAACAACTATAAACATCTCCTTATACCTTAGATTTGGCAAATTTTCGCAATACATGAAAGCCAGACTCTTTTACGTTTTTTTAGCTCTATTTACCTCTCTCACAACTTTATCTCTCGCTCAAACTGACTCATCCTCGCTCAAAACTCCAACTACCAAAAAGAACTTTCAATTCATCGCTTTTCCTGTAATAGGAGTATCACCGGTAACCAAATTTGAGTTTGGTGCAGGAGCAATTTTATCCTATCATTTAGGCGATAAAACGATTACGCGACCTTCTTATGTTTATTCTTACAATTCATATACGGTAAATAAACAAACAATGATCAATTTGCTGAATAACCTTTATACAGAAGGTAACAAGTGGCACATTTATGCCAATTTCAGTTTTATTGATTACCCTGTATACTTTTACGGCGCCGGCGCATTACCTGATGGTGAGTTTCCCAAGATTAACTCCAACCGCAAAAATTTACTTGCTTTTGTAGAACGAAAAGTGACGAAGAACCTCTTTACAGGAATTGGCTCCATGTATCAGTCGGCCCGATTTACAGACCTAAGTTCCACAAAGCCATTAGAAAATTCGACGTTAGAAGGAAAACATGGAGGAAATGATATTTTCCTTGGAGGCGTTGTAACGTATGACACTCGTGATTATGAAAATCAAACACATAAGGGCTATTTTCTAAGAATTATCAATGTACATACTATTGGTTCAGGCAAATACAGTACAAACCAGTTTACATTCGACGGACGAATCTTTAGACCTGTTACCAAAAATCAGTTTATTGGATTTCAAGGGTATTTCAGCTCCGTACAAGGAAATACGATCCCTTTTTATAGTCTCGCACAATTAGGAAGTGCAAATTTAATGCGTGGTTATTATAACGGACGATACCTTGGACAAAATTACTCGGTTTTACAATCTGAATATCGCTATACCCCATTTCTAGATCGAAAGGACACCGGATTGTTTTCTTTATCCCGCATAACCCTAGCCGGATTTGCCGGAATGGGAAATGTGTTCATGAATCAACAGTTCGAATGGAAAGATGTAAAACCCACTTACGGCTTTGGTGCCAGGTATATGTTTAATCCGAAAGCCCGTATGTGCCTGCGCGTAGATTTCGCCTGGGGCAACAAACCCAACGGAATGGCCCGTGAATCGGGAACTTATTTCGCGTTTAATGAGGCATTTTAGTTGAGCGTATAGTTCATTGATCATAGTTCATGGCGATTTGCGTGATGTGTTATTTGGGTCCATAGACCATAGTCCATGGACCATAGTAATTAGCATGATGATAATACAAACCACTATGCCTAAAGTACAATCTCTAACATTTTATGATTGAAGTTAAGTTATTAGGTCTAGTACTATAGACAATAGCTCTTATCAATAATTATTTATTACCGTTATATAATTGACCATGGTCTATGGACTATGGACCATGGACTAAAAAAGCACTATGATCCATGAACCATGAACCATGAACTATCCATGAACTATAATCTATCCATAAACGCTCCGAACTCCTGACTCACGACTCCTGACTCACGACTCCGGACTAAAAAAACTACCTCACCGGCTCCCTCAATATCGTCTTCAGTTTCTCTTCAGGCGTTTTTCTGAAATCGGAAAGATAAATTTCATGATGTAATCCATTTCGTTGTAGCTTCTTTTCTTGCATAAACTGATTCATTATTTGCAGCGTTTCAGGTTCCTTGCTAAACGGACCAATATGTAGCATTTGAACTGATTTACCTTCGTTCATTTTAAATAATTCAACAGATGAGGCTAATGCTATTCCCTTTTTACTTGTAACCGTTTCTACTGCTTTCTTTAGAGATACATCTGTAACAAAGTCGGGCACTCGGATCAACATACGATAACTCCATTCATTTCTTGGAATCTTCTGAGGAGCATCTGAAATGCCAAAACCACTGTATTTATTTTCATCGAACCACCATAAACCTTCAAGTTTTGCTACTACAAAATCTTTTTCCAATCCTTTATAAATAAATTTAACAGCATAAGCTGTTGCGTACAAAGCCTGTAATAGGTCAGCATATTCTTGGGCAGAAGGATCACCCTTTCCCTCTATTGAAAGAAATTGTGCAGGTGCTATCTCAATAATTTCAGGAGTGTTTTTAGCAGCGTAATACTGCTTGTGTTCTTTTGTTAAATCGATTTTCATTGTGTAATTTTTTTGTATGCATACAAAAAAAGTCCTGCTGAATGACAACAGTATGTCAACAGCAGAACCTTGAACCAATTTATGTTTACTATGAAAAAAAGCTTACAAATCTTTTACACACATTTTCTTAAGATCAGTCAAAGAACCATTAAACGTATTAAAATCGACCCTACCTATAATTCCATCGATCTTTCCCTTATCAGAATGTTGCCATAGCGTCCATTTTTCATCAGTAAATAACAACTTAGGATGATGATAATTGGCTATCCAACAGGGATAATCAGGAAATTTCGGTTTTATAAAATCCTGGTAAAAACGAAGGCTTGTATAAATAACCGGCTTTACGCCTACTTCATCCTCAATAGCAGTAATCATACTTTTAAGATTACTATGAAACTGTTTTAATGGCATCTTACCACGTTCTTCCACATCAATTACCGGAGGAAGATCACCTGGCAAGTGCTGAACATTCTTAAGGAAAAATTCAGCCTGCTCCTTCCCTGGCTTTTTGGGTTTAAAATAATGATAAGCACCTCTTAAAAAGCCAGCCTTCCTACTTTCCTGCCAATTGGTGGCAAACATCGGATCAAGCGCATCAAGGCCTTCTGTTGCCTTTATATAAATGAAAGAAACCGAAACCCCCTCGTGGTCAACAGCCTTAAGCTTTGTCCAGTTGATCTTCTGCTGATAACGAGAAATATCAATACCATGAACTGAATACATGGTAGGAATATGGATACCGAAATTGCCTGTTAGCCGATATTGAATTAATGTAATTAACCTTGGTGTTAGAAATGAGAGCTGTTTTTGATTCCCGATAGGTTCAGAATGTTTGGGAACGGCGATTAAAAAAATTAAAAGGGTTATGGTTACTGTCCAAAAAATACGCACACGGCTTCCTATCCTTTGGATAAAAGGTTCATAAACTCGTATTAACATGTAAGAACCAACGTCAGGTTTTGGTTTGGTCGAATAACGTTGATTATTAATTTATACTTTATATCCTGAACTATGGTTTCAATAATTTAAGTACAGAAATAAAATTTGTGATGTTTTGCTAATTCATTACAATTAAAAATGCCTCTTAATCAGTTTAATCCGATTTTAGAGGCTTGCTTTTTATTTTGTTCTACAAGTGGTTTTATTATTCTTTTGTGTAAACCCTCACATAATCAACCTCCATTGCAGCCGGAAAAACATCCGGGTCTACACCATATTTGCCACCCCAGTTTCCACCAACTGCAGTATTAAGAATCACATGAAAATTCTGATCAAAAGGCCATTCATCACTTGAGGTTTTACTGTTTGAGAAGCTTAAATACTTACTACCATCAATAATAAAATCAATAGCGTTAGCCGTCCACTCAACAGCATACACATGAAAATCGCTATAAGGATTAGCTATACTGACACCTTTTGTAACCTGTGTATTTTTGATATGATTAAACCTTTCGGTATGAATACTGCCATAAACACTGTCAGGCTCATACCCCACATGCTCCATAATGTCAATCTCTCCGCTTTTGGGCCATCCTCCGTACTTCCAATCAGTAGGAAGCATCCAAAATGCAGGCCACAGCCCTTTTCCTTTTGGTAGTTTAATACGAGCCTCAACCCTACTGTACTTAAAATCGAATTTATTCTTAGTTAATAAGCGAGCTGATGTATATTGAGAATTTTCTTTGGTTTCATTTTGGGCGATAATAGTTAACCTACCATTTTTAACAACGGTATTATTGGTATCGGCTGATGTATAATATTGAAGCTCATTGTTACCCCAGCCATCACCTCCAATATCATAAGTCCATTTAGTTTCATCAGGCAAGCCGTTTTGATTAAACTCATCAGCCCATTTTAACACCCAGCCATTTGCAGTAGGAGTATTTTTGATTACCTCAAAAAGCAATTCAGGCTCATTGGTTGTTATAAAATCAGCCTTATGAGCCAAAAGCCATTGCATGTCTTCCGCCTTGTTAACCGTCCACGCATTGATCACTAAACCTAACTCGTTAAGATTTTTCAACCAGTCATTTTTTTGAAAAACAGAGAAATGATAATCAGCTCCGGCAAAACCATCCTGCTTTAGCTTTTCAGGAGATGCCTCTCCATTTAAATAATAGACTTTCGCATCAGGTTGTAAGGCAAGCACTTGCTTTAATGCATCATAATTAAAGCTGATGTACTCTACCCATTCCTGGGCTTTTAACTTTTTGACCATTTCGACAACCTTGGTTGTAAGGGCTAAGGTCCTCTCCTGACTAATTACAGAAGGCTTAATTTCAAGAATGAGTTTAGTTCCGTGTTGCTTCATTCCCTCTTTGAGGAATTTCTCTACTGTCGGGATCTGCTCTCCGTTAGGCAGCTTTTTCGACTTAAGTTGTTTATAGGTGGACGTTTCTATCCTGATACCTAAATAATCGGGATCATGATTAACCACCAAAACCTCATCAGCTGTCATGTGTACATCAAACTCAGCACCGAAACATTTAAGCCTGATCGCCTCCTTTAAAGCGGCTACCGAGTTTTCAGGTAAATTATTCTTTTTCCATGCGCCTCTGTGAGCAATAACCTGGTTGTTATTCCATTCATTCTTTTGTGCCATGCACTCAAATGATAATACAGAGATTGTAAATAACAGAAATAAATATTTCATATTCGGATAAATATAATTCTAATAAATAAATAAGGTCATTTTGAGGCGTACTCAAAATGACCTTATCAGACTTAATTTAATTGTTGATTAATATCCCTCATTTTGTTTTAACACACCTTTAGATATATCAATTTCAACCTGAGGGATTGGCAAACGACCGCGTTTACTAACATCCCAATTCATATTAAATCGACTTTGATCTCCGTCATACTGAGCTCCTCTTAAGCTTGATTCATCGATCTTTTGTTTTGCATAAGGTAGACCGTATCTTAATAAGTCCCAGTATCTGATGCCTTCACCGGCTAACTCTACTCTGCGTTCATGGCGAATGGTTTCAACTGTTGCGGGTGTTTCCGGTAGTTTAACACGATCACGAACCATTTTTAAATACTGATTTGCTTTGCCCTGATCGGTATTAAGCCATAATTCAGCAGCCATTAACAATACATCCGAATAACGGATTGCTCTATAGTTGTTCCCCCAGTTTGCATCAGAAATTCCGGTTGTTGCTTTATACTCTGAATGGGTACTGTACTTTTTATTAAAATACCCTGTATACTGCCAGCTTTTGGTGATTTTTGAGAACTGAGAGCCGTATAAAACGGTCTCATCACGACGAGGATCATCTACTTCAAACTCCGCATATAAGGATTCAGTAATCGGACTATAACTCCATCCTGCTGTATAAGTAGGATCGGTAATACCACGTGGAGCAAACATGTGAACACTAAAGTTACCTTGTCCTGCACGCTGATTATCTACACCTGATGCCGGATTAGTATCACTGAACGATATTTCCCAAACTGATTCCAAACCTAATTCATTACTTTTCCTGAAGATGTCGGCGAAATTTGGTGTAAGCACAAAACCACCTGCAGTAATAACATCTTCAAGGTAGGTTCTTACAAGCTCTTTATTCACCACAACAGCTCCGGCATTCATGTCTTTATTATAAACACCATTATAGAATAAGTATACTCTTGCCATTAATGCCTTTGCTGCCCATTGAGTAGCACGTGCACCAGTTTGTTTTAATGATTGTCTTGGCAAACCCGAAATTGCTTCTTCAAGGTCTTTCGCTATCTGATTAAAAACAGCTTCAGGAGTAGCCTGAGGTTGATTGTATTGAGATGGATCTGATAATGGAACGGTTACCAATGGTACATTTTCATACCATCTTGCCAATTCAAAATAGAAATATGCTCTAAGGAATTTTGCTTCAGCAATTGCTTGTTTTTTAAAAGCTTCAGAAGCTGAAACTTTTTCAATTTTAGACAAGAACACGTTAGCTCTGGCAATACCGTTATAGTAAATCATCCATAAACCACGGTAAGTTTGCTCACCTAATGTTACTGTTCTTAGCTGATCTAAGGCTTTTATACCAACCCCGTCACTCTGGCTACCACCACCTGAATATGCATCATCAGAAGCAGCTTCGCTCCAGGCATGGCTTGGGTGAAACCCTAACCATTGTCCCCATTGCAAAACATGATAAACTCCTGCTAAAGCTTGTGTAGCTTCATTTTCATTACGATAGAAATTACTTTCCACTATTTGCGAAGGCGGATCCAGTTCCAGGAACGATTTCTGGCAACCGGCCAACATCACTATTGAAAGTGTTAATATGAAATATCGAACTGATCTTATTTTTTTCATCTTTAATTCAATTTAATTACAACAACTACCTCTGTACTATTTAGTTAAATACTCGATTACAACTTAGCACTGATGCCTAATCTGAATGTACGGGCTTGTGGATATACCCCTTGGTCAATCCCAATACTTAATGGATTGGTTGCACCGATTTCGGGATCAAAACCACTGTAGTTAGTAATGGTAAATAAGTTGTCGGCAGCCAAGTAAACTCTCACATTACTGAATTTAGCTTTGTTAGCAAGGCGATTTGGTAATGTATAACCCAACTGAACGTTTTTAAAGCGTATGAAATCACCTTTCTCCACATAGATATCCGACATGCGGTTACGGTTTCCGTTTTTATCATCGAATGTAAAACGAGGATATTTGGCAGTAGAACCTTCACCAGTCCATCTGTCGAGGTAACTTGAAGGCATGTTCGCCTCTCTGATATCATAGCGATAGATGCCATTGATCAGGTCTTGACCAAACATACCGATCACGAATACACTCAGATCAAATTGTTTGTAGTTGGTAGTAATATTTAAACCTGTAGTAAAATCAGGATTCGGATTACCGATCATCGTTTTATCCTTATCATTGATTGCTCCATCACCATTTAAATCAAGGAATCTGATATCGCCCGGAACTGCATTAGGAAGTAACTTTTTACCGTCAGCATTTACATAAGCATCAACCTCTGCCTGATTTTGAAATAATCCAACGGTTTTGAAACCCCAGAAATAACCAATTGGCATTCCTACTTCCATACGGTTTACTGAACCTACACCGATAAATCCACTTCCGGCAACCGATTGTGATGCGGTGTTAATGGCGGTAACCTCGTTTTTGTTATACGATACGTTCAGGTTAGCACTAATTTTCCAGTCGGATGTAATGGATGAACGGTAACCTAAACCTAGTTCAACACCCTTGTTGCTTACAGAACCTCCGTTTACGTAAGGAGCAGTGAATCCGACAATTGCAGGAATTGAAGGATTGAATAATAAGTCTTTAGTGTTCTTAACATAGTAATCCGCCGAGAATGAGAATTTACCATTCAGGAATTCGATATCCATTCCGATATCTGTTTGCTCAGATGTTTCCCATCTCAAATCCGGATTTGGAATCGGACCTAAGGCAGCACCATTATAGTAATATTCAGCACCGCTAGAATTTACAAAGGTGTAACCATTGCCAAATTGCACTCCGGCAGCCCAAGGATATACGTTAGTACCAATATTTTCATTACCGTTTTGTCCCCATGAAGCACGAAGCTTTAATGAATTGATAGCCTTTACATTAAAGAAACTTTCTCTTGATATTACCCAGCCTCCTGATACTGAAGGGAATGTTGCATATGGATTATTACGTCCGAAACGTGATGAACCATCACGTCTGATCGATCCAGACAACAAGTACTTGCCATCATAATCGTAGTTAATTCTACCAAAATATGATGCAAGCGCACGATTATAAGCTCCGCCATTTACTTTAGCCGAGTTTATATCAGCAGCTAAATCAATGTATGACATGTCCGGATCATTGGTTAACAGGTTTAACCTTGAGCCACCCATGTTTTCAACAGTTTGCTTTAATGCCGACTGGCCCAATACCGCACCAAAAGTATGTTTACCAAATGTTTCGCTGTACGACAACACGTTTTCGATCTGCCAGGTATAATTTCTGTAATAGGATTGTGCTACTGATGAGATATCTCTTTTCGAAGCACTATTCATGAAATAAACTGGACTATAATTTTTGTTCGAATAATTGCTTAAATCTATACCAAATGAAGATTTGAATTTCAAACCTTTCCAGATATTCAGCTCTGCATATGCATTACTCAATAATTTATCAGTTTTATTGTACGCATTGGCAATTTCAATACCTGCAAGCGGATTGGTAGGACCATCCAACAGGATATTAGATATACCATAAATTCCGTTTTTTCCAACCACAGCAGCAGCCGGATATCCGGCAAGTTTCACCGGATCTGTTTCATATACAGGCGTAATTGGATCAAGGTTAATTGCATTATTTAAAACACCTCCGTAAGCAGCATTACTGCTGATACCTTTATTCTCCGAAAAAGTATAGTTGATATTAGCTCCTATTTTCAGGAAATCTTTCACTTTCTGATCACCATTGAATCGAAGTGTGTAACGATCAAACTTTGATTTATCACCTCCAACAATGCCTTGTTGCGAGAAATAAGAAAACGATGTAATGTAATTTGCCTTATCAGTTCCACCCGTTACAGAAAGCTGATGATTGGTAACTGGTGCGTTTTTATTGAACACAGCATCTTGCCAGTTAGTACCATTTCCAAATGCTGAAGGATCTGCATACTTAATTGGTTGTTTTGCATTTAATGCACCTTCGTTCATCATTTCTGCATACTGTGTAGCGTTTAACACCGGAACCGATCGCCAGTTATTCTGAATACCATAATAACCATCATATGTAATGGATGTCTCGCCTTTTTTACCGGTTTTAGTAGTTACTAATACAACACCATTCGCACCTCTTGAACCATAAATGGCTGATGAAGCAGCATCTTTCAAAATGTCGATACGATCAATATCGCCAGGGTTCAGGTACTCAATACTTTCCACCGGAAACCCGTCTACTACATATAATGGATCAGGGTTTTGATTGGTTCCTGTACCGCGAATACGGATCATCGGCTTTTCACCTGGTTGTCCGGTTGCACCTAATACCATTACTCCGGGAGTACTTCCCTGCAAAGCCTGTTCAATACGCGGAACTTGTTGTTTATTAATAAAATCCTGACCTACTGAAGAAATTGCAGTTACGGTTTTCTCTTTTTTCTGTGTTCCATAACCAATTACAACCACCTGGTTTAATGACGTTACAGATTCTTTCATCGTTACAGCGAGAGAAACTGTACTGCCATCTTTTATGGTATACCCAGAAAGTGTTTGTGTTTCATAACCTACAAAGGAAAATGTGAATGAGTAACCTTCTCCTGCAGGGAGTTTTGCGAACGTGAATACCCCGTTTTCATTCGCCACCGAAACTTGTTTAAAGTTGGCTGACTTGTTTTCGGCAATTACTGACACGCCAGCGAGCACGCCCAAATCGTCTTTAACCACACCCTTAACGCTTGGCGTTGTTTGTGCTGTTGCTGATTGCACAAGCATACTTATCATCAAAAATGACAGCAGCATGCTTGTCTTAAGATTGTTTAAGTAGTTTTTTATAATCATAATACTGGTTTTTTGAGGCAATACATCTCCAACCTGCTGTTTTTACAGCAGTTAACTTACAATAGGATGCTTTGCTATTGAGTTATTAAGAATTCATTTTCAGAATGGGTCACTTTTAAATTATTAAGTGTGGCTATCGTATTCAGGAAATCGTCCAATGACTCTTTATCCGTTTCAAATCTTCCTGTAAACGTGTTCCTTGCCACCTTTTTAACATTACAGCTAATTTTTATCTCATACTTATCTTCCAGGACTTTAAATACAGTAAGGAGCGGCTGGTTGTAAAACACAATGCTATTCTGTTCAATCACTGTTTCACCTGCCCGAACTTGGATAACTTTATTTTTATTGATGGTTTTACTATAATCATAAACCTGGGCAATCTGCTTTTCATTATCCAGCAATAATTCATTACCAGGCTCTAAATAAACATCCTTTACTCCTTTCTTTCTCAATGCTTCATCTGGTTTTACCACTACTTTTCCTTCGATCAGCCGTACCTTGGTATTTACAGACAAACTGTAAGCTGTTACTTTAAAAACGGTTCCCAGTGCTGTAGTTGCCAGCTTTCCGGCAAAAACAGTAAATGGTCTGGACTTATCTTTTGCAACATTAAATGTGGCCTCTCCAGTCAGGTTTACATTCCTGTAAACTGATGCTTCATGATAGGACAGCTTACTGTCAGGAGATAATGAAACAATTGAACCATCAGGCAAATTGACAACCTTTGTTTGGGTTGAAGTATTGGCATATCGAATGGTATCATCCAAAAGTTCAGTTTTTGGAACTTTGCTAACATTAGTCATTTTAGGCTGAACATCATTTCTGCTTGTCATAAACAGCCAGCTAATTGCAAGCAGCAATACAATTGACGCGGCAACAGCACCAACATATCTAAGTGTGTACGATCGCTTAACAGGAATCTCGATTTTTTGCAGAATTGAGTTCCAGATTCCAGATGATAGCTCAGGAGTGATCTTTTCATCAGAAACAAATGCTTCCCATTCTTTTTCGGACAAAAAGTGTTCTAGCTTCTCAGGATTATCATTAAAATAATCACTCAGCTGCTGAGCTTCTTCAACAGAACATTCACCTTTAAGATATCGACCTACTAAGGCTTTACTGATCTTCATACCTCTAATACGTATTAAAATGAAGCATCCCCTATCCGACCACTAATTTTTTTTCAAAAAAGATTATATCCTTTCAAAAAGAGCCATACAACAAACCAAATTTGAGTCATAAGTAAACCTGAGCTTCGAATTTCATCAGAACTTTGTAGTATCAAAATTCAATAAAAATAATACCCATAAATCAAATTTACATCAATGGCGAATTCGTCTCGTCGCATGGAACAGAAATATTCGATCTTATTAATCCTTCCACAAATAAAAAGATTGGCGAGGTTACATTAGGCGATGAAGCAGATACAAAAACTGCAATAGCAGCTGCTAAAGAGACTTTCAAAACATTTTCAAAAACAACCAAAGAAGAACGCATTGTTTATCTTGAAAAGCTATACGAAGCCGTAAAAAAACGAGAGAATGAATTAGTAGCCGTAATGGTGAAAGAATACGGAGGTACACTCCAATTTTGTAAAATGAGTCTACAATTTACCCTATCTGCTTTCACAACCAACATTGAGACGCTTAAACACTTTGACTTTGAAAAAATTGTGGGACAATCAAATGTGGAGAAATGAAATCGTTGTCCATACATTTTGACGATAACATCTTATGCGATTTTAGCCGGGAATATGGCTGCAAAGCAGAAAAAAAATGAAAATACTTTACCAAAGGATGAAGCATTGTGTTTCCGATATTTATTTAAACTTAGGTTTTGAAAACCTTTCCCATTTCTCATTTGCATTTAAGAAAGAATTTGGAATGTTGCCAAGTTCATTACAAAATGCAAATTCCTAACTATGAAAATGTTTTGTAAGCAACTTTTGCAATTAATGATCTTCTTAACAAATAAATATCAACAGTACAATTGCAAGAGGGTCTGAAATATTCTCACGAAGCTGCTTAAGAGCCTGAGAGATCTGATTTTCAACAGTTTTCGGAGAAATAGAAAGAAGTTCAGCAATCTTTTTATGGCTATATCCTTCGTAGCGGCTTAGCTTAAAAATTTCTCTTCTTTTTGGAGGCAAATATTCAATTGCCTTATCTATAGAAGCAAGGGCCTCTTTATAAGTAATTGATTCTGCTAAAGGAGTTACAGGTTCTTCTTTTTGTTCGGCCAGGATGTTTTCCATTCCTTTACGGATGGTTGTTTGCTTTCTCAGTTCATCAATCATTACCGTTCGTGCAATCCTGAACACTTGAACTGAAAGCAGGTAATCATCAGAAAGTTGCTCTCGCCTTTCCCATAATTTAATGAATGTCAACTGAACTACTTCTTCGGCTAAATAAGCGGAGTTGGTTTGCTTTAAAACAAAGAAATAAAGCTTCTCATGAAATTTCGCATACACTTTTTTAAAAGCAGAAAGCTCTCCTGCCTTAACTAAAGAAATTAAATCCATACGGTCAGCAAACTAATTCCAGGGCGAATAATAATTCTTTATAAATCCCTTACAAAATGTAAAATTTTAACGTTAGACAGTGCTTTATTTTCTTTAGTCGCTTTCCGCGAGACTTACTTTTTTTCTGCAGCGAAAAAAAGTAAGCAAAAAACGCCGCCACTGCGTACAGTTCTCCCGCAGTTAGTGCCAGAATTTAAATCCGCATTCCCGAACTGTACAAGGCGGGATTTGCACTATTGATGGGTTAACTACCAACTGAATAATGCAATACTCACATTGTTGCAGATAAATAAATTCTTAACCTCGTGTAAAATGAACTATAAAGTATTACAAAACAAACAATTTACTTTAAGCTTACCATTAAAACGCAGTAACATATTTAAAACAAAAGGCAGCCAAGTAGCTGCCTTTTGTTTTAAATTACTATTTACAAGTTATTATTTGGTCATTTCAGCATAGTGTTTAAAGAACAATGGAATAGTTTCAATTCCTTTATAATAGTTAAATAAACCGTATTTCTCGTTAGGAGAGTGCAATGCATCTGAATCCAAGCCAAAGCCCATCAATACTGATTTTAAGCCTAATTCTTTTTCAAATAAAGCAACTATAGGAATACTTCCGCCACCACGTGTAGGGATTGGTTTTTTACCAAAACTTTCTTCCATTGCTTTGCTTGCAGCTTTAAATGGAACAGAATCAGTAGGAGTTACTACTGGTTCACCACCGTGATGAGCCGAAACTTTTACTTTAACATATTTAGGAGCGATTTTCTCAAAGTGAGCTTTGAACAAATCTGAAATCTCATCTGAATTTTGTCCCGGAACTAAGCGCATTGAGATTTTGGCGTTTGCTTTTGAAGGCAATACCGTCTTAGCACCTTCACCAATGTAACCACTCCAAATCCCGTTTACTTCTAATGTAGGACGTATTGAAGTTCTTTCAATCGAAGTATAACCTTTTTCACCCCAAACCTCATCAATGTTCAGGTCTTTTTTATAAGCTTCTTCACTGAAAGGTTGTTTCGCCATTTCTGCACGTTCAGCATCCGAAAGCTCAATCACTTTATCGTAAAAACCCGGAATGGTAATATGATTATTTTCATCATGCAATGAAGCGATCATTTTAGCTAAAATAGTTGCCGGATTAGCCACAGCTCCACCGTAAACACCAGAGTGTAAGTCGCGGTTCGGACCAACAACTTCAACTTCCATATAAGCTAAACCACGTAAACCGCATTCAATTGACGGTACATCATTAGCGATCATCGAAGTATCAGAAATTAATACCACATCACCTTTTAAACGCTCTTTGTTTGCTTTAACAAACGTTGCAAGATTTGATGAACCAACTTCTTCCTCTCCCTCGATCATGAATTTAACGTTACAAGGCAAGGTGTTGGTTTTCATCATCAACTCAAATGCCTTTACATGCATGTACATCTGACCTTTATCGTCACATGCACCGCGTGCATAAATAGCGCCTTCAGGATGTTCTTCAGTAATTTTTACAGTAGGCTCGAATGGAGGAGTATGCCATAATTCAAGCGGATCTGCCGGCTGAACATCATAATGACCATACACCACCACTGTTGGCAATGACGGGTCGATAATTTTCTCACCATAAACAATCGGATAACCTGCTGTAGGGCAAACTTCAACTTTGTCTGCACCTGCATCAATTAAACGAGCTTTAATATAATCTGCAGTTTTTAATACTGATTCTTTATATTGAGGATCAGCACTTACTGAAGGGAAGCGTAGAATATCAAACAATTCGTCTAAGAAACGCTGTTTGTTAGCTTCAATATAGTTCTTGATGGTTTCCATGAAATTAGAATTTGTGGCAAAGGAATAAAGAAATATATAAATATGGAATGAATGTTAAGTATTTTTTTCGTTGAAGTTCAAAGTTATTTGTTTTTGGAATAAATGTAAGGTTTTGTGACCAAACCCTAATAATAGATATTTATAGTCATAAATATTAACTATTAAGAATATTATATTCACATAACAACATTTTTACCAAAAATGTTGTTTTTTGATACAAATGACGTAGGTTTGTTTGCAGCCTTGAATATTAACACTTTATGATAAGTCTTCTGAAGAAGCCCAAAAGCATTTTTTTCTTACTTACTCTTTTTACTGTCGTATTTCTTCTTAATTCATGTAATTCTACCAAAAATCATAAAACAACGCCTGATACGTATATTAAAAAATACATGGATAAAGAGGCTTTTGAAATTCAGCGTGCAGTAAAGGATAGTAAAGTGGAACGTGTTGGCGATTCTATTAAGGTTACATTTACCAACGAGATCTTTTTTGATCACAACCAATATACTCTCAAGCCTCAAGCCGAATCATCAGTTAAAAAATTGGTGATCATCCTGAAAAAATATTCAAAGACCTATAATATTATTCAAGGCCATACCGATGATACCGGTAATGATGATTATAATCTTTCATTATCTTATAAACGGGCTGAAGAGGTAAAGCATTTTTTAAGTCTTAACGGAATTGAAGAAAAACGTATGAATGCATACGGTGTTGGAGACACACAACCTGTTGCCTCTAATAATAATGAGGAAGGAAAAGCCAAAAACCGTCGGGTTGTCATTTGGATTACCGTAGATTACGGATTAAAAGAAGAAGCAGAGGCTAGAACCCAATAATTAGTTTAAACTGCAAAGCCATAACTATACACAGAAAATTAGTTAGGAGAAGTCTCTTTTAAAGAAGTTTGCAGGTGTTGCTTAACGCTGAAAATAAAAAAATCCTTAACTTAGCAGGCTAAAAATCCTGAACTTTGTAGCTTTATTCAAAAGTTGTTATCAGCAATTCTGGTTACGACAAAGATTAGAATTGTCTAGCTTTTTCAGGATAATTACCATACTTAATAACTTACTATACATTGAGTTACTTAGATAAATTAAACCCTACCCAACGTAGTGCTGTTGAATGTACTGAAGGACCATTAATGATTATTGCCGGTGCGGGTTCGGGTAAAACTCGAGTGATTACTTATAGGATAGCGCATCTGATAAATAAAGGTGTAGATCCGTTTAATATTTTAGCCCTTACATTTACTAATAAGGCCGCAAGAGAAATGCGCGAACGTATTTCAGCTATTGTGGGTCCCGACGCCAGAAATATATGGATGGGTACTTTCCACTCTATATTTGCTAGAATTTTACGTGTAGAAGCGGATAAACTGGGTTATCCAAGTAATTTCACCATTTACGACACAGACGATAGTAAAAGTTTGTTGCGAGCGATTATTAAGGAGCAGCAACTCGATGATAAATTATATAATGTAAATTTTGTACTTAATCGCATTTCATCTGCAAAGAATAACCTGATTTCGGTTGCCGAGTACAAGAAAAATGAAACTATTCAGGCTGACGACTTCTCTTCGGGCAGAGGTAAAATGGGTGAGTTGTACGAAATTTATGCACAACGTTGTTACAAAGCAGGTGCTATGGATTTTGACGACTTGCTTTTTAAAACCAATATTCTCCTGAAACAATATCCTGATGTGTTAAATAAATACCAGCATAAGTTCAAATATATTATGGTGGATGAGTATCAAGATACCAACTTTTCTCAGTACATCATTGTTAAAAAACTTGCTGCGGTTAACCGAAATATTTGTGTGGTGGGTGATGATGCTCAAAGTATTTATGCATTTCGCGGGGCCAATATTGAAAACATTCTGAACTTTGAAAAAGACTATCCTGAGTTGAATGTGTTCAAATTAGAACAGAATTATCGTTCTACACAGAACATCGTAAATATTGCTAATAGTATCATTAAAAATAACACCAACCAGTTAGAGAAAAATGTATTCTCTGAGAATGAAACTGGTGAAAAAATTAAAGTGATACGTGCATTTAGTGATAATGAGGAAGGAAAAATCGTGGCGGAATCCATATTGCAGGAACGCACGATTAAAAACCTGGATTATCACGGCTTTGCGATCTTATACCGTACCAATGCTCAGTCCCGTTCATTGGAGGAAGCATTACGTAAGTTAAATGTTCCTTATAAAATTTATGGTGGCATGTCTTTCTATCAACGGAAAGAGATCAAAGATCTGATCGCCTATTTCCGTTTGACTGTTAACCCGAATGATGAAGAAGCATTAAAACGAGTTATAAATTATCCAGTTAGAGGAATTGGTAAAACCAGCTTGGATAAAATTATTGTTTTGGCCGATGAAAAGAATCTGCCATTATGGGAAATTGTGTCCAATATCCATTTATACGTTAGTGGCCGAGGTGTTGAAAACATCATGAACTTTGCCACTATGATCCGCAGTTTCCAGGCATTAGCAAAAAACAATACTGCTTATGATGTTGCCGAACATATTGCTAAACAATCGGGAATTTTGCGTGATTTACATGCAGATAAGTCGATTGAAGGGTTAAGCAGGTATGAAAACATCCAGGAATTATTGAATGGTATAAAGGAGTTTAGTGAGCGTGAAGACATTGAGGACAGAAGTATCAGCCAGTTTTTGATGGATGTAGCTTTGTTAACCGGTGATGAAAAGTCTGAAGAGGAAGAAAAAAACACAGTTTCTTTAATGACCATTCACTCCTCAAAAGGATTGGAGTTTCCACATGTTTATATAGTTGGTTTGGAAGAAAACCTCTTCCCTTCTCAAATGTCCTTAAACTCACGACAAGATCTTGAAGAAGAACGTCGCTTGTTTTATGTGGCCACTACGCGTGCTGAAAAAAAACTTACCCTTACTTATGCAACAAGTAGGTTTAAATTTGGTACCTTAAACAATTCGGAGCCAAGCAGATTTTTGGATGAAATAGATCCAAAATTCCTTGATCTCGACTTTAACCCGGCGAAACAACAAAAAGAGTCGAGTTTATCGGTTGATTTCGGAGATGAGCGAAAAGGTTTTACTGAATTTGCTTCAAAACCAAAGATCACTGCTAAAGTGAAAACGACTCAATTGTTGGCAAAGGCCCACATTCCGACGGAAGGATTTGCCCCTAGCGATACTTCAGATTTGCAAGTTGGCATGGAAGTAGAGCACGAAAGATTTGGTTTCGGTAAAGTAATTAACTTAGAAGGTAAAAAACCAGATATTAAAGCAACTATATTCTTTAAGGAGCTTGGACAAAAGCAGCTTTTACTTAAATTTGCCAAACTAAGGATTGTATCTTAAAAAAGAATTGCCCTGTAAAAAGGCTTGAACGTAAACACACCACTACATGTCAAAAGACAACCAAAAGCCATTCGATTATAACACAACACGTCCGCGCTTGTTAATGGCCGAGTATGGACGTAACGTTCAGAACATGATCAACTACGTTTTAACTTTGGAAGACAAAGAAGAACGTAATAAATATGCGCAAGCGGTGATTGAGTTAATGGGGCAATTAAACCCACATTTACGTGATGTCACTGATTTTAAACATAAATTATGGGATCACTTGTTCATTATCTCTGATTTTGCATTAGATGTAGAGTCACCATTTCCGGTGCCATCAAAAGAATCTATTTATGCAAAACCACACCCGTTAAAATATCCTTCTAACCATATAAAATACAAACATTACGGCAAAACGCTTGAGTATATGATTGATAAGGCTCGTGTCTTGCCTGATTCAGAACGCAAAAGCCAGTTTGTTAATTCATTGGCAAGCTTTATGAAAATGTCGTATATCGGATGGAATAAAGACACAGTAAGTGACGAGACTATCATCACTGACCTGACGGAGCTATCTAAAAACGAGTTAGATGTTCAGGAAGCTGCAGTTGCATTAAGCAAAATGGACTTCCGTGCAATTGCTCGTCAAACCAGTAACCGCGATACACGCGAGGCTCGTGAAAAAATGTCAAAAGATCATCGTAGCGACTATAAAGACTATAAACGCTCATCTTCTTCTGGTGGATATAGTAGAGGTGGTGATAGAAATGACCGTGGTGGTGACAGAAATGATAGAGGTGGCGACAGAAACGACCGTGGACATAGCAGACAACAGTACAACAAACGTCCCCCACAACGCTAACTAAAACTACTTTTTCGCACAACATAATCGATACTTAAATAATCCTGAGATACAACACAGATGAGTGCTTTTGAAATAATTGGAGGAAAAAAACTTAAAGGAGAAATTACGCCGCAAGGCGCTAAGAACGAAGCGTTGCAAATCATTTCAGCCGTTCTTTTAACTGAAGAAAAGATCACAATTTCTAACATCCCTGACATTGTGGATGTAAATAAACTGATCGATTTATTAAAAGATTTAGGCGTTAATGTTGAACGTATTTCAAAAGACACTTATACTTTTGAGGCTAAAAACATCGATCTTGAATACCTAAACTCTGACAAGTTTAAGAAAAAAGGTGGTGCTTTACGCGGTTCAGTAATGATCGTAGGACCATTATTGGCTCGTTTTGGAAAAGCTTATATCCCTAAGCCAGGTGGCGACAAAATCGGACGCCGTCGTTTAGATACTCACTTCCTTGGTTTTGAAAAACTGGGAGCAAAATTTAATTATAATCCGGTTGATCATTTCTTCAGTGTTGACGCAAGTGATCTTAAAGGAACCTATATGTTGTTAGATGAAGCTTCTGTAACCGGAACTGCAAACGTAGTTATGGCTGCAGTTTTAGCAAAAGGAACAACAACCATCTATAATGCCGCATGTGAGCCCTATTTGCAACAACTTTGTAAAATGTTGAACAGAATGGGTGCAAAAATTTCAGGTATTGGTTCTAATTTATTAACCATTGAAGGAGTTGAAAAATTAGGAGGAACCGAACACCGCATGCTGCCTGATATGATTGAAATTGGTAGTTTTATCGGTTTAGCCGCCATGACAAAGTCTGAAATTACCATCAAAAATGTAGCCTACGAGGAGTTAGGTGTTATTCCGGAGGTATTCAAACGTTTAGGTATCAAATTAGAACGCAGAGGTGACGATATTTTTATTCCTTCGCAAGAGGTATACGAAATTGAAACATTTATCGACGGTTCTATTTTAACAATAGCTGATGCTCCTTGGCCAGGCTTCACTCCCGACTTATTAAGTATTGTATTGGTAGTTGCTACTCAGGCAAAAGGAAGCGTGCTGATCCACCAGAAAATGTTCGAAAGCCGTTTATTCTTCGTAGATAAACTGATTGACATGGGAGCTCAGATCATACTTTGTGATCCGCACAGAGCAAATGTTATAGGTTTAGGTCGCCGCAATCAGTTGCGTGGTATTTCAATGACCTCACCTGATATTCGTGCCGGAGTTTCATTGCTTATTGCAGCTTTATCAGCCGAAGGCAAAAGCACCATATTCAACATCGAGCAAATTGATCGTGGTTACCAAGATATCGATGTACGATTACAAGCCCTTGGTGCTGATATTAAACGTATTACCGTAAATGAATAATTTTTTCTACTGCTAATATTGCTCTTGCAGATAATTTTTAATCATCAATGGAGCAACTATATATTTTTGCAATTGCATTTGTCGCAAGTTTTATCGGCTCTTTACAGTTAGGGCCGGTAAATCTTACGGTAATACAAACATCTGTCAATAAAAACTTCAAAGCAGCGTTTTGGGTTTCAATAGGTGGTTGCTTACCTGAAATTCTATACGCTTTAATTGCTGTTGCCGGAACAAGTCTGATCGATGCTAAAAGTTCATTCTTTACCTATGCAGGCTTTTTTATGGTTCCTCTCCTATTAGGGTTGGGTATTTTCAAAATCATTAAATATAAAGAACCTGAAAACACAGAACCACAAGAGTATCCAAGTACTTTATTTGGCGACTTTATGAAAGGTTTTATGCTTTCAATTGTTAATCCTTTACTATTACCGTTCTGGAGTACTGTTTTAATCTATAATACAAGTATTCATGTTTTTTCCCTGGATAATAAGATGGAAAAATCATTGTTTGTATTTGGTGCAGCTGCCGGAGCACTAGGATTATTAATGCTGTTCGCCGGTGTGGCCCACTGGAAAAAAGAGCGAATCAATAAGTTGGTGAACGGAAATATTAATAAAGCAATCGGTTGGGTATTTATTGTATTAGGACTTATTCAGTTAGTAGTTTTTGGTCTTAGGTACAAGCATCTCATCTAAGAACTACCAACAAAAACAAACATTCTGTTTATGAAAATCTTAGCAATTCCCGGAAGTCTCCGAAATAATTCTTCATCCAACAAGATCTTAGATTTTATTTCAACAATAACTCCCGAGCATGTAGATTTTCAGGTTTACGATAAATTAGCAGCTATTTCTGCATTTGATGATAGCGATGAGGTTCCGCAAGCTGTTCTACATTTTAAAAGGGCAATCAAGGAAGCTGATGTACTATTAATTTGCACACCAGAATATGCTTTTGGCGTTCCCGGAGCTTTAAAAAACGCAATCGATTGGACCGTATCGTCTGGTGAATTTGTAGAAAAACCAGTTGCCTTAATTACGGCTTCCTCCCAAGGAGAGAAAGGGACACGCTGCCCTTCTTAATATTCTGAGTGCCTTGTCAACAAAAACACCGGATTCTGTAACATTGCTTATTTCTTTTATTAGATCAAAATTAAATTCCACAGGAGAAATTAACAATCCGGAACTAAAAGAGCAATTAAAAGATTTGTTAAAATCACTAATCGCAATAAAATAAACTTTGCACCAAATAAATCTCCTAAACAACAACCTATCAACAACTTATCAACAACTATTTTAAAAACAAGCAAAAGTATTAGTTTCGCATTCTCTAAATTTTACGCGCCATGCTTTATATTGCTTTGCTTGCTTCCGAAATTTTTATTGTTACGTTATTTGTCTACAGAATAATCAAAGATCCTGCACGAAAAGAATAAACATAGTAGGTCTTATTAGCTTTCTGAATAAATAATTTTCCTTTTTGTTAAACCTCCGTTGCCAACTGAAATAAATCAGTTACAAAGAGTTATTGTCCTTTGCTCCCATTGCTTAATTCTTATATTTGGCGCTTTCAAAAAACTCAATCACTGTATATGAACGTTAAATATTTTCTTGTTGTACCTCTCATTGCCCTGGCTACAGCCGTAAATGCCCAGGATAACCTGATCAAAAGTTTAGAGAACAATCAAAGTGCAAGCAGTAAAGAAGGCTTCAATTTTACTACTGTAACGAATGCAGAAGCTACTTCAGTTAAAAATCAAGGTAGTTCAGGCACTTGTTGGAGTTATTCTACTAACTCATTTCTTGAATCAGAAATGATTCGTTTGGGTAAAAAGCCGGTAGATTTAGCAGAGATCTTCACCGCAAGAAATGCTTACATTGAAAAAGGTGTTAATTACGTGCGTATGCATGGAGCAATCAGCCTAGGTGACGGAGGTGCATGCCATGACGTTATAAATATGTATGCCCAGTATGGAGCTCTGCCACAAGACGTTTATACCGGTTTAAATTATGGCACTAAGAAAAATCAGTTCAAAGAAATGGCAGCCATTACCGAAGCTGTTTTACAGGCGGTCGTTAAAAACCCGAATGGTGAATTAACTCCAAACTGGAAAAAAGCTTATACTGCTGTTATTGATTCTTATTTAGGTGAAGTTCCAGCAACTTTCACTTATGAAGGAAAAACATATACTCCGCAATCGTTCGCTAAAGAGAGAGTTGGCATTAATCCAAAAGATTATGTTGAATTATCATCTTTCATTAACAAACCATATTATGAAAAAATGCTGTTAATGGTACCTGATAACTGGTCATTGGATCAGGTTTACAACGTTAAAATGGATGACATGATCAATATTATTGATAATGCAGTTAAAAAAGGGTTTACTGTTGCATGGGCTACTGATGTAAGTGAAAAAGGTTTTAGCTGGAAAAATGGTGTTGCATATGTTCCTGCTAAGAAATTTGAAGAGATGACTGCTGATGAAAAAGGAACGATGTTCAACGGTCCTAGAGAAGAAATGATCATCACAGAGGAACTTCGTCAGGCTGCATTTGACAACTATAATACTACCGATGATCATGGTATGCAAATTACCGGTTTGGCAAAAGATCAAAACGGAAAAGAATACTACATTGTTAAAAACTCTTGGGGAGAAACGAACGACTATAAAGGATATTTGTACGTAACCAAAGAGTTTGTAAAATACAAGACTACTGCCTTTTTATTACACAAAGACGGTATACCTTCAGACATTAAAAAGAAATTGGGTTTGTAAGATTTTTTTACAACTACACGAAAAATCGACCGAAACTCCCCGGAAAACACCGGGGAGTTTTTTGTTTCTAATAAAACCTGATACCAGTCATTTGTCGACAGTATTTTTTTGCCTATCTTCAATTTCCAGTAAAAAAAGAGCCTTAAAACTCTCAAAAACCTTTAAATACTTTTATGACAAATGCTATTTACATTGCTACTTCTGAACCTTATAGTGGGAAATCAGTAGTTGCATTGGGCCTGATGAACATGCTCTCGAGCAAAGCCAAAAGGATCGCCTATTTTAAGCCAATTGTTGATGACGATCCTGTTAAACTAAAGAAAGACAGTACGATCCAGACGATAATACGCTATTTTGAACTTGAACAGGACTATACTGCTTCTTATGCATTTACCCGGAGTGAGGTTTTTCACCTTATTAACATGAATAAGGAGGCGGATATTATTGATGCTATTATCCGTAAGTATAAGATACTGGAAGAGAGTTATGATTTTGTATTGATAGAAGGTTCTGACTTCATTGGGGAAGGAACAGCTTTTGAATTCGATTTAAACGTATCAATAGCTAAAAATCTAGGTGTACCTGTTATTATTGTTCTTTCGGGTGAAGAAAAAACAATCCACGAGGTTTCGGGTGCTATGCGAACCGCTCACAATAGTTTTAACGACAAGGAGGTTCAGGTTTTAGGGGTTATAGCTAACAAAATTGACTCTACCCAAGCTTTTGAACTCACCACCCTACTCAAAGAAAATTTACCTGCAAGAACTATAAAATCAGTTATTCCGGGTATAAAAGAGTTGAGTAATCCTACCATGCAGGAGATTTTCGAAACATTGAAGGGTAAATTATTATTCGGTGAAAATAAACTGACTAACCAGGTTGATAATGCGATTGTAGGTGCTATGATGCTTCGTAATTTCCTTACACGTTTAAGGGAAAATACTATGGTGGTTACCCCTGGTGATCGTGCCGATATTATTATCAGTGCACTGCAGGCCAATATTTCTAAAAATTATCCGCCAGTTGCCGGATTGGTGCTTACCGGAGACTTATTACCCGATGAACCTGTATTAGATCTGATTGAAGGCCTGGATTCAAAAGTTCCAATCATTGCTACAGAAAAAGGAACTTTTGAAACGACCAATCTTATCGGTTCTGTTCGATCAAGAATATACCCGGATAATACCACAAAAATTGAATTGGCAATCAATACTTTTGAGCGTTATGTAGATACAAAAGAACTTGATCAGCGTATCATCACATTTGAACCTGAAGGCATTACCCCTCGGATGTTCCAATATCAACTGGTTAAACGTGCTAAGAAAGCTCGTAAACATATTGTATTGCCAGAAGGTAATGATGATCGTATTTTGACTGCTGCAGCCCGTTTGGTTAATCAGGATATTGTGGACCTTACTGTTATTGGAAATAAAGATGACATTCAGGCAGCTGTTAAGCGTTTAGCGCTTAGTGTAGATATTAATAAGTTCAATATCGTTAAGCCTACAGAATCTGAACATTTTCAGGATTTCGTCGAAACGTTCTTCGACCTGCGCAAAGAAAAAGGCGTAAACATGGATATGGCCCGGGATATGATGAGTGATGTTTCTTATTTCGGAACGATGATGGTGTATAAAGGCTTGGCAGACGGTATGGTTTCAGGTGCCGTTCACACCACTCAGCATACTATTCGTCCGGCTTTACAATTCGTAAAAACGAAACCCGGAGTTTCAGTTGTTTCTTCTGTTTTCTTCATGTGTTTACCAGATCGCGTTTCTGTTTTTGGCGATTGCGCCGTAAATCCAAACCCTACGGCTGAACAACTATCGGAAATTGCTATTTCTTCTGCGGAAAGTAGTTTAATGTTTGGCATTGAACCTAAAATCGCCATGCTTTCGTACTCTTCAGGAACATCGGGACAAGGAGAAGAGGTTGAAAAGGTTCGTAAAGCAACCGAGATTGTTAAAGAAAAACGACCTGATCTCAAAATTGAAGGTCCGATTCAATATGATGCAGCTGTTGATCCAACTGTTGGAAAACAAAAGATGCCTAACTCTGATGTGGCTGGACAAGCTAGTGTGTTAATTTTCCCTGATCTGAATACAGGAAATAACACTTATAAAGCGGTACAACGAGAAACTGGCGCATTGGCAATAGGTCCTATGTTACAAGGTTTAAATAAACCCGTAAATGACTTAAGTCGTGGATGTACTGTTGATGATATATTTAACACCGTTGTAATCACTGCAATTCAGGCACAAGAATAGTCAATAGCTATTAGCCTTTAGCAATTAGCTTTTAGAAGCTAGAGGCTTAAATGCTATTCACTGAAAACTAAAACAAAGGCCAATAGCTAACGGCTAATAGCTAAGAACCAAAAAGTTAGACGTAAAACAATAGAATGAAAATATTCGTAATAAACTCAGGAAGCAGTTCCATTAAATATCAATTATTTGAAATGCCTGCAGCAAAAACAATCTGCAGTGGATTGGTGGAACGTATCGGCTTATCTGACTCAATCATAACACATAAAGTATTTACAGATGGCACCGATGAGGTTACCATTAAGAACCTAGATATTTTAGATCATGCAATTGGCTTACAAGAAGTAAATGCTTTGTTAACTGATCCTAAAATCGGTGTTATTCATGACACGGATGAAATTGAAGTGGTGGGACACCGTGTAGTTCATGGAGGAGAGCAGTTTGCGGTAACGACCATTATCTCTCCTGCAGTTAAAGAACAAATCAAAAAGTTATTCCCTCTTGCTCCTCTTCATAATCCCGCCAACTATTTAGGGATTGATGTAGCTGAGAAAATCTTTAAAAAAGCTAAACAAGTTGCTGTATTTGATACTGCATTTCATCAAACAATGCCTGAAGTAGCTTTCCGATATGCAATTCCTAATGAATTCTATTATACACACGGAATAAGGGCTTATGGATTTCATGGTACCAGTCATAAATATGTTTCTGAACAAGCAGCAACGTACCTGAATAAAAAAGATGCGAAGGTTATCACCATTCACCTTGGTAATGGTTGTAGTATGGCGGCTGTTGATTCAGGAAAATGTGTTGACAATAGCATGGGACTTGGCCCTATGAATGGATTAATTATGGGTACTCGTTGTGGAGACATTGATCAATCGGTGATCTTTCATCTTGTAAATCAATTGGGATATGACCTCGACCAAGTGAATACCATTTTAAATAAGAAAAGCGGCATGGTGGGTTTAACCGGACACAGTGATATGCGTGACATTACGGCTGAACTACAAAAAGGCAGTAAAGATGCTCAACTGGCGTATGATATGTATACTTATCGCATTCGTAAATATATTGGCACTTTTACTGCAGTTTTAAACGGACTTGATGCTATCGTGTTTACAGCCGGTGTGGGAGAAAATGATGCCCTAACCCGTAAACTTTCTATCAGCAATCTGGAATACTTAGGTATACAGCTGGATGAAGAAAAGAACTTAAAACGTGAAAAAGGAATTCGCGAGATAAATGCCGTTGATTCGAAAGTTAAAGTTTTAGTTATTCCAACAAACGAAGAGCTGGAAATTGCCCAGCAATGTCATAAATTACTTCATTAACTGAGAAAGTCCTGGAGTGTGGCTCTTCAGGACTTTTTTGGTTACTATGAGTCTGGGGTTGAACTATTCTTGTTACTACTACTACTACCAATCCCAGCTCATTATTTTATTGTAGGTGCCTTGTAGCCAATAATAGGTTCCCACAGCCATTACCCCGCTAATAAATACCATCAATCCTCCCCATAAAACCCATTGCTCACGTGATAAAGATGCAAATGAGTCTTCCAGATTACCATTGTAGATAGCGTTAACTCTAATGAAAAAGACTGCAATTGCCAGGAAAGGAATAATAAAGTTTGAAAAGTTAGTGCATAACCGAGAATATCTCTTAACTACCTCATTAATATTCAGTCCGTTCTCTTGCAGTAACAGTGGTGGTATGTCTTTCAGAAAAGAATTCATACTTGATAAAAAAAACACAAATGATAAAGAAAGGGACGTAGATTGCATAATAGTGCATATACAAACGAGAGTCAATACCAATTATAAATGAAATATACCTATTGCAATGGTTCTTAAGACTTGAATTAATATCTCAGTACCGATTAATGTCTTTAATTTTCTCAATGAATCCGATGGATAAGTAGTATCAATGTTAACAATGGCATTATTACTTAATTCGTTAGTTTTCATATTTCTCGATTATAAGGTGAAGTTTTATTTTTTCTCTTTTTATTACTGAGTAAGTATCAGTAATTACAAATCGTTACAAGAAATAACACTTTTTGCTGGCAATAAGAAACCAACAACCTTATTATCAATTAATTTATATTGAAAAAGGCAACAAACACGCTAAACAGAACACAAAAAAGTTGTTGACAAAAGGAGATAATTTCATTTTTAAGGAGAAACTTCGGAGAAGTTTAACCTTAATAGAAATAAAAAGATTTGAAAATTTAACTCCGGATGGAGTGAAACTAAACTGAAAACTTGTTTCGCGCCATCCGAGGCTTATGTTTTCGACCCAATATGCTACTAAGCCTATTCCCCTCCGGTGAAACAAAAAATCCCGGACTAATTAGCCCGGGATTTTTTGTTTTCATCTATCAGTTTACTATATATGAGTGATAATATCCTGCTGAGTAATGATATGATAAGACCCATCATCCAGCTTAACCAAAACAGCTCTGTGTCCGTGACTAATGTGTTTAGTTACCTTTTTAATAGAGTCATCTCCGCTAACTTCCGGTAAAGCCGGTAACATTACATCCTCAATTAATTTATTAGCAGTTAGATTATCTCCTACCATTAAACGGAATAAATGACTTTCATCTAAAACACCAGCAAACTCACCATCACGTTTAACCGGGATTTGAGAAATACCATATTTTTTCATTTTCTCAATAGCATTAGAAACGGGCTCACCAGAACCAATTGTTACCAAAGCAGCCGGATGATCCTTAACTAAATCTTTTGCGGTTATAAACTCTTCTTGCAAGAATCCACGCTCACGCATCCAGTCATCATTGAACATTTTGCCCAAATACCGAGTACCGTGATCATGGAAAATTACTACCACAACATCGTCTTTAGTTAGTTTGTCTTTTAATTGCTTTATACCAGCTATAGCTGCACCTGCAGAATTCCCAACAAAAATCCCTTCTTTTTTTACAATTTCTCTAGTGTAGATTGCGGCATCTTTATCCGTTACTTTTTCAAACAGATCAATTACCTCCATATCCACGTTCTCAGGCAAGAAATCTTCACCTATACCTTCAGTTATATAAGGGTAAATCTCATTTTTATCAAATACACCAGTTTCCTTATACTTTTTGAAAACCGAACCATACGTATCAATTCCCCAAACTTTAATATTCGGATTCTTTTCTTTTAAATATCGGCCAGTACCACATATTGTACCGCCTGTTCCAACTCCAACAACCAGGTGAGTAATCTTTCCTTCCGTTTGCTCCCAAATTTCAGGACCGGTTTGCTCATAATGCGCTTGAGAATTGGAAAGATTATCATATTGATTAGCCTTCCATGAATTTGGTGTTTCTTTCACTAGACGCGATGAAACTGAATAATAAGAGCGAGGATCTTCCGGATCAACGTTAGTCGGACAAACAATAACTTCTGCACCAAAAGCTTTCAATGCATCCACCTTTTCTTTTGATTGCTTATCAGTTGTAGTGAAAATACATTTATATCCTTTAATGATGGCTGCAATAGCCAATCCCATACCGGTATTACCGGAAGTGCCTTCAATAATGGTATAACCAGGCTTTAGTTTCCCTTCCTTCTCTGCATCTTCAATCATCTTTAAAGCCATACGGTCTTTAATCGAATTACCCGGGTTAAATGTTTCCACTTTGGCCAAAATAGTAGCCGGAATATCTTCAACCAATTTATTGAGTTTAACCATTGGCGTATTCCCAATAGTTTCTAATATATTATTGTAATACTTCATTCTCTCTTTGGATGTTTTTGTATTCTTAAACCACGAAAATACTTAAAAGTTCACAGATTTATGGTGCGGAAAAAGGTATAATAAAGCATACGAAAGTGAAATATCATTTTGATATAGCATTATTAAATGATAAATTTCAAAAAACATAATCATCTGCATTTAAGAAGCACACTGCATAAAAGCAGCACATAAACACGATTAGTTACGAACATTAAAACACAGCCTATTTATAATGCAGCTAGAGAAGAAACTTTTAGTCGAAATCGCTTGGGAAGTATGTAACCAGGTTGGGGGCATTTATACGGTTATTCGTTCTAAGGCTCCTGCAATGGTTGATATATGGGGCGATAATTATTGCCTGATCGGGCCTATGTTCCCAGGAAAAATGCCTGCAGAGTTTGAACCTACCGACAAATACAATGATGCTTTTGGACGTGCCGTACTAAAAATGCAAAAACTTGGTTTTGAGGTTCATTATGGCTATTGGCTGGTATCCGGCAAACCTAAAGTTATCCTGATCAATTTTGCTCCTATCTACAGCCGATTACATGAGGTCAAATATTTCCTTTGGGAAAATCACAAAATCGATACTTCCAGTTTTGATGAATTAGTTGACCAAACCATTGCGTTTGGAGAAACTGTAAAACAATTACTGGAACAACTCGCCCAACCTGGCACTACAACCAAAAAAATTCATGCACATTTTCATGAATGGATGGTAGGCACACCGATAGCGCATATCAAAAAAAATGCATTACCGATAAAAACGGTATTTACCACTCACGCCACCCAATTAGGAAGGTATCTTGCTACTACAACACCACGATTCTATGATATTTTACCGGGTGTAAACTGGGAAAAGGAAGCTCGCAGATTCAATTGCCTATCAAAAGTACTAATTGAACGAAGTGCGGCTCAAAATGCAGATGTATTTACTACGGTAAGTGAAATTACCGGCTCTGAATGTGAAATACTGATTGGAAGAAAACCCGATGTAATTACTCCAAATGGAATTAACATCGAACGTTTTGTGGCCTTGCATGAGTTTCAAAATTTACATGTGGAGTATAAGCAAAAGATCAATCAGTTTGTAATGGGACATTTCTTTCATAACTATTCTTTTGATCTTGAAAATACGCTTTACTTTTTTACTTCCGGAAGATTTGAATATGTGAACAAAGGATTTGACCTAACGATAGATGCGATTGACCGGCTGAATAAAAAAATGAAGAAATCAGGTATTGATGTTACGGTTGTTTTATTCATAATTACCAAACAAGAGTATCATTCCATCAACTCAAAAGTGTTGCATTCACGTGCGCTGATGGAAGAAGTTAGGGATACCTGTACAGCGATAAGAAAACAGGTTGGCGATAAGCTTTTTCTTGCTTCTGCCTATAATCCTGATCAAAAAATGCCGGCTCTTAATGATTTTGTTGATGATTACTGGAAATTACGTTTACGTAGAACATTGTTGAGCTGGAAAAATGACGAACTACCCTATATTGTTACGCATGATTTGGTAGATAATCATAATGATCAGATTGTAAATCATCTGCGACGTGTAAACATGGTGAACGAAAAAAATGATAGGGTTAAAATCGTTTATCACCCAGACTTTATCTCTCCTACCAATCCTTTATTTGGCCTGGAATATCATCAATTTATCAGAGGTTGCCATTTAGGTGTATTTCCAAGCTACTATGAACCCTGGGGATACACACCGCTAGAATGTATAGCCAGTGGCATTCCTACTGTTACAAGTGATCTTTCCGGCTTTGGCGATTATGTATTGAGCAATTTGCCTAGCGAGGAATCACATGGTATCTATATTGTTCGCCGTCGGCATAACGATTACACCAAAGCCGCCGAATCATTAGCTAATATGCTTTTTAGTTTTGTACAGCTAACCCGACGAGAACGCATCTCACAACGAAATATGGTAGAAAGTTCATCGGAAAATTTCGACTGGAAATACCTGGTTAAATACTATAGAGATGCTTATCAATTAATTATCGAAGACGATTCAGTTACTGAAGAAATTTAAACATTACTAAGAGCAATTAGAAATAAACTAAAAAAGTTCGACCCAGTAAAACCAGGTCGAACTTTATTTTTATTCTAACTTAACTATACGACTTATTTTGTAGCAGCTGCCATATCTGTACGAACGCGAGTTACTTTAAACTCAGTACGACGATTTAACGCATGTTCTGCTTCGCTGCACTCGTTTCCACCTTCACACATTACAAGTGGTTTTGTTTTACCGTAACCTTTACCTGTAATACGAGTAGCAGGAATGCCTTTGCCTACCACATAATCAACAACCGCTTGAGCACGTTTTTGTGATAATGCAAGGTTAACAGCAGCATCACCGCGAGAATCAGTGTGAGCACCTAACTCAACAATAATCTCAGGGTTTTCTTTCATTACACCTACTAAGTTATCTAATTCAGCTTGAGACTCAGCAGTGATGGTTGATTTGTTGAAATCGTAATAAATGTTATTCAAACGGATTGAACGATCCAATACGATAGGATCAAATGTTAAGTCAGACTGTAACATATCCATACGTAATTTATCACCGGTATTGAACATTTGTTTTGAAGCAAAATAATTATTTTTCTTCATCACGATCTCATACTGACGATTAGGTTTTAACGGAACTTCGTAATCACCTTTATCATTTGATTTGAACGTAGTTGATACTTTGCTGCTAAGATCAGTTACAGTAATAGTAACATTAGTAATTGGCAATCCAGTTTCTTTGTTCATAGTACGACCTTTATAGTAGTACTCTTTTTGGAACTGAGGCATAACACAAGTAAACTGGTAAATATCATCAGCACCTTTAGAATCGAAACGATCTGAAGAGAAGAAACCTTCTAATTTGATTTTATCTGCATTTTCAGGAACACCTGAAATTTTAGTTACAACTAAACTGAAGTCATCTTGAGGCGAGTTGATTGGGTAGTCCATACGAAGTACGTTTTTCCATTCACCTTTTTCCTGAGTAGCACGATAAATATCAAGACCACCCATACCGATACGACCATTTGAAGAGAAGAACATAACGTTATCACCCATTAATGTAGGGAAACGCTCATCACCTTTAGTGTTGATACCAGGACCCGCATTTTTAAATGGACCCCATTCGCCATCAGCACCCATATCGCAATAGTAAATATCTGTACCACCGTAACCACCTTGCATATCAGATACAAAATACAAGCGGGTACCATCAGAAGTAACAGCAGGGTCACCTACAGAGTATTTAAGAATTGAGTTGTATTTAAATGGTTTAGCTTCTTTCCAAGCTTCAGACATAAATATCTCTAAACGTAAAACTGGTTTAGTTCCTGTTTCAGGAGTGTTAACAAAACGAGTACGAGTAAAGAATACAGTATTTTGACGCTCGTTGAATGCTGCACCAGCAGTGTGGTACTCACCATTAAAGAAGTCTGAGAATAATGTAGGAGTACCCCATGAGTTTTTCTCAGGATCACTCTCCACATAGAAAATTTTCAAGAAAGGACGACCAGTCCAGCCGTAAAGTTTCTTTTCGTTTTTATCGATCGTTTTTTGCTCCCAAGGACGATCAGAACTGAACACAAATCCGTTACGGTATTTGGTCAATCCCCAGTCAGAATAAGGAGTACTTAGTACATCTAGCGTTTTAACAGTAGCTGTAGTAATAGGTGAATTCATTTGGTTTAACGCACTATCACAAGAAGCTTGTAAGAATTGCGATTCAAATAACTTACCATTTGAATAACGACCATATAAATAGTATGCTTGCTTAGCGTCGGTATACTTACCATTACGCATCAAAGCATCACCATAAGTCAGGTAATTATCAGGATTCTTGTTATCAGCCGCGATTAGTTTAGCAGCCCAAGATTCCCATTCTTTGTAACGATTAGTTCTTTTACAACACTCCACAATTTTTTGGAGAATTGGAACTGTTTTAGTTTGCTCAAATGCTTTTTTGTAAAGCTCAAGAGCACTGAAGTAACTCAGCTGTTCGAATTCTTGATCAGCCTTTTCAACTTGTCCGTAGGAGAGTTCTGCACTGCAGATAAACCCTACTAATGTTAACATTCCGAGAAAACGTTTCATATGACCCTAGGTTTATTTAATTGCCAAAATATATATATAATTTTTTTTTACAAACAAAATGTGAAATTAAAATTAGATAATTAAATCTAAAGTAATTTATAAAAAGCTGTAAATCAATAAATTCTTTATAGTTATTAACATTTAATTGTTGGTAATATCCATATAGAAATCAGGGATTTACCCCTGATTTCTTAGAAATATCGTGGTGTTACCATTGCACCTTTTTGGCGTTTTAATTTCTTAATACGCTTAGCTTCTTCTTTTTCAGCCTGACGACGCTCCTCTTTTTGCTGAGCTGTTTCTACCTCTTTGGCCTGCTCCGCTTTTGCTTTTTCAAGACGTTCGCGTTCTTTCTCAGCTTCTTTCTCCTTAGCTTCAGCCCTTTCACGTTCCTTCTGAGCTTCACGTTCTTTTTGCTCTTCAACACGTTTAGCTTCTTTTTCACGTTTTTCTTCTTCTGCACGTTCTTTAGCTTCTGCCTTCTCACGAGCTTTAGCTTCTGCCGCAGCAGCTTTTGCAGCTTCTTTCTCTGCAGCTTTCGTATCTACTTTCTCCTCTTTCGGAGTTTCAACTGGTTTTTCTTTAACCTCTTTAACAGGCTTCTCTTTTTTCTCCTTAACTGGTTTCTCCTCAACCGGTTTTTCCTCTTTCGGAGTTTCTACAGGTTTCACAATTTTTTTCTCCTTAACCAGTTTTTCTTTAACAGGTTTAGGTTCTTCTTTTTTAGGCTCTTCCTTCTTCTCAACAGGAGGTTCAACAACCGGTGCTTTTGGTTTTTCCTTAACAGCTTCCCGTTGTTTAGCCTTCGCCTCTTTATCTGCGGCTTCTTTAGCTTCGCGCTCTTTTTGTTTAGCTACTTTATCAGCTTCTCTTGTTTCGCGTTCTTTTTTATCTGCTGCTTCTTTAGCTTCGCGCTCTTTCTTATCTGCAGCCTCTTTTACCTCACGCTCTTTTTGTTTTTGAGCTTTTTCAGCTGCTCTGTTATCATTTCGCTCAGTTACAGCTTTAATACGAGGAGCCGGAGAACTTGGAGGAAACAAGTTTTCTACATCCAAGCTGTAACTCAATGAGATTTCGTGAGCGCTGGCATTTAAGTCTTTAACTGCACTTAACGACATATCATAGGCGTAACCTACCCTAAACTTTTCTCCAAGAAATAACTCCGACATCAAAATAGCTGCATTAGAGTTAAAAGTTGGCTGATTTGGTTGCTTATTGATCAGTTTAATACCACTACGATAAGCAGCTCCTACCCATAATCTGTCGTAAAACAAGAAAAATGTATTTAGGTCGAGTGTTGAATATCCTTTAATATCCTGTTTTAACAGAAATGATGGTTTCATTACCACATTATCGCTTAGTGGTAATGCCACGCCTGACGTTAAATAAATTTGAGTTGATTTACGTGGAACAAGCGTACTGATATCCGGATCTGATTTTATATATGGAGACAATAAGTTATTTGCTGATACTCCCAGATAAAATGTCTCTGTATTATAGAATAAACCAAATTTAACTTCCGGATTAAAAGAGCTTGAGGCGTTCTCAGAACTTAAGGGATCAGTTGGGTCTGATACAATACCGTTATTACCTTTAAATGCAAAGCGATAAAATCCTACTCCTAAACCAAAGGATAAAAACGATTCGTCATTTACTGGTATTCTGTAAGAGTAAATTCCGTAAGCTGCCAACTCATCGGTAATACCGATCTTATCACTGGCCACCTGGAATCCTAACCCCATTCTATTATCAGCCATAGGAGCATCCACAGAAAGCGTCATTGTTTTAGGCGCACCTTCAAAACCACTCCATTGGGTACGATAAAATGCATTTATATTTAGATTTTGCTTAAAGCCTGCATAAGCCGGATTAATGTACATGCCATTAAACATGTACTGGCTAAATTGCGCATCCTGTTGGGCCATTACTTTAGCCGACAGCAACAAACAAAATGCAATAAGAAGTTGTAATTGTTTCTTCATAAAACTCAATCTTTCACTTTTCTCTTAACCACTTATTCTACTTCTCATTAGGGTTATAAAACCTTTATATAATTTTACTTTACTGCCAACGGTAATTTTTAACACATAGAAATAGGTTCCTTCTGAAAGCCCTTCGCCTCCCCAATCCTGCTTATAACCTTTTACGGTGTACACACGGTTACCCCAACGGTCCATTATGGTAAGCTCATTATTAGCGAAGCTTTCGAGTTGAGGAACAACAAAGAAGTCATTTTTACCATCAGCATTCGGAGTAATCATATTCGGAATTTTAGTTCCATCTATTCCGAAAACCACTTCTCTGATTATGGCAGTGAATTTATTGTTGGTAAGGTCACTATCATTTACCGGAGCAGATATATGAGCTGTGTTTACAATATTGTGCGTAACCAAAGGTTTGGCAGTTATCTTAAGTGTTTTTTCTTCTTGATTATTTAGCCTATCAATCTCCCACTTAATAATCTTTTTAATAGGGTCATAATCCACTAGACCAACATCTGTTGTTGCGGAGATGTACTCAATATCGTTGGATAATGTGTCACGCACTACGATGTTCATAGCATCCTGCGGACCTTTATTAATAGCTGTTATCACAAACTGAACAGCCTCCTGAACATCATCACTTATTCCACCCTCTTTTTTAATAGTAAGATCTGCAGTTGTTATTATTGAAATGAGGTATTTATCACTGGTTGAAGAACAAGCACCAGAAGTTATCGTCCTTCTGTAATACACAGCTGCATTTTGTGCAGGTGGTTGATAATTCACTTGATTATTCATGCCTGATGCAGGAACCCAGTTATTTTGTCCTCCTTCACTTTTCTCCCATAGATATGTGTAAGTACCACTACCTCCTGTTGGTTGTGAGCCAGCGATAATTGCCGGAATCGAACCCGAAGGAATAACCTGTGGCGACGACGTAATAGTGTTATTATCAATAGCCACCGGTGTAATCAGGAACGATACTACATTACTGGTATCCTTGTTAATTCCCGCAATTGCAATACGACGAAAATCCGTTTTCATGGTCAATCCTGACGGATCGTAATTTTGCCCGGTTGCATCAGTTATGCTTGCCCACGCACCAGTAGTCTTTTTCTGCCACTGGTAACTGATCGCGTTCCTCGCTTCTGTACCGGTAATCGGATCAGGATCAACTGTCGCCAATCCACAATATGACGTAGTTGGAGGTGCGGTAATTTTATTATTTGAAATGCCTCCCGGCTGAATCACATTGATCTTAATGGGCTCACTTATGCTTGTTGGACAAACGCCTGAACCTATTTTTCTCCTATAATGTGTTGCTACTGTAATAACCGGAGGTTGATAATCTCTCTTATCTGAATTTCCTAAGGCGGTTGTCCAGTTGTTCCCATCTGTACTCTGCTCCCAGTTATAATCGAAGATAGCTCCAGTTGGCTGAGGGTCGCTGCCCACAATTAAATCCGGTGCTGTACCGGCAATAACATCTGGAACCGAGGTAATCGTATTATTGGAAACACCAACATTATTAATAATGATAAATACGTGCTTACTTGTATCCGATGTTCCGTTTGAGATAACTTTCCTTCTAAAGAACGTGGTTTGTGTTAGCGTAGGCGGATCGTAGCTTTTAGCACTAGCACCAGCAATATCAGTATAAGAACTACCTCCATCAATACTTTGCTCCCATTGATAAACAAAGGTAGCACCTGTAGTTACACTAGCTACAGTACCATCAATCACACCCGGATTAAAACTATCTACTCCACACTTTTCGTTATCAAGTGGTTGAATAATGGAGTTATTAGATATTTTCACAGGAACAATCTTAATAGTAACAGTATTACTGGTTAGGTCGTTACAAACCCCCATTGAAACCACTCTTCTAAAGAATGTAGTAACTGTTAAAGCTACCGGTTGATAATCTTTTGCATTACTTACTCCGGGAGCAGATTGCCAGCTTTGGGCATCTATGCTAAACTCCCATAAGTATTCATAGCTTTTGCCATCGCCACCAGCAGGTTGCGAACCGATTAAACCTGCAGGTACAACTCCTTTAATAATATCCTGATCTGCTGTAATTGAATTTTTGGTTAACGGCACCGGAGCAATTACGATTTTAACTATATTACTAGCTAACTCTTCTGTTCCGTTAATTGCGATACGACGATACCAAGTAGTTGCTGTTAAACCTGGCGGATCATAATCCTCCGTAACAGCTCCAACACTTACCCACGTTGCCCCCATGGTTGTACTTTTCTCCCATCTGTAACCTGTTATAGGAAAAGCTGGAGTTCCATCGATAATAGTTGGATTAAAAAAAGTAGCGGAACATGTTCCAGGAATATAGGGCTGACTAATCGTGTTGTTACTTATTCCAACAAAATATGGTGAATTATATAGAAATGAAAAATAAAGCTTTTGATGTATACTTAATGCAGAAGTCTGCACCAAGGGGAATGCAGTCGTTCGTTCTACTGTTAACAGTAAAGACAAACAACTCACAAAAACGGCAAGCCGAGATGTGAAACTGCGAGCGATTTTCATACGGTTTGGTTTGGTGTTTAAAACGTAAAACTCTTCCATAACAAAAAGATTTAAAAACGAATTTGCAATGGATTTTCTAACCGAGCCGATTCACATCGGTCAGTAGTATTTAGAGAGAGGAAAAATAGATGGGGTAATTATAATAAATCGCTTTTTCAAAGTGAAATTTTATAAGCAAATTTATTATTAGGCAAATATATTAAATGTTATTCATATTCCATTGCTACGATTTGATATCTAATATAATTTATTTTCTCACAATAAAAAAAAGTTATCAACATTTAACAAATTTATGACCAAAAAGAAAAACCTGTGACAATTGCCTTATTTATAGCATTTTCAGGGCTAACAGACAAAAAAAGGAGAAAGATGTGGAAATCTTTCTCCTTTTAAAACTGTATACTTTTATTTACTAAGCGACCTTTAAATTCTTCATGCTGGCCGACTTTTCGAATTTTTCCTTAGCATAATCCAACGAAATGGAAAGTTCTTTTACATCAGATTGTGATGGAAGTTCAAACATGTGATCGATCATAATCGCTTCACATATCGATCTTAAACCGCGGGCGCCTAATTTAAATTCCATAGCCTTATCAACGATATACTCTAAAACATCCTGATCAAATTCCAGTCTGATTCCCTCGTAAGAGAACAATTTAATATACTGTTTGATCAATGAGTTTTTAGGTTCAACCAAAATTGATAACAAGGTATCACGATCTAATGGGTTCAGGTAAGTAAGCACCGGAACACGACCGATCAACTCAGGAATCAATCCAAAGCTTTTCAAATCTTTTGGCGTTATATACTGCAGCATATTGTTTTTATCGATCTTTTCGGCATGTTTATTCGTACCATAACCGATAGCCTGCGTTTGAAGACGATTACCGATTTTCTTTTCAATACCGTCAAATGCTCCACCACAGATAAACAATATATTACTGGTGTTAACAGCAATCATTTTTTGGTCAGGGTGTTTGCGACCGCCTTGAGGTGGCACATTCACTACTGTTCCTTCCAAAATCTTCAATAATGCCTGTTGTACACCTTCACCTGAAACGTCACGAGTGATCGATGGGTTATCACTTTTACGAGCAATTTTATCTACTTCATCAATATACACGATACCACGTTCAGCTGCTGCTACATCATAGTCTGCTGCTTGTAGTAATCGGGTAAGAATACTTTCTACGTCCTCCCCTACATATCCGGCTTCAGTTAATACCGTAGCATCGCAAATACAAAAAGGAACATGCAGAATTTTAGCAATTGTTTTTGCCAATAATGTTTTACCTGTACCTGTTTCTCCCACCATCAGGATGTTAGATTTTTCAATCTCAACCTCATCCTTTTCAATTTTTTGGTTTAAACGTTTATAGTGGTTATAAACCGCAACTGAAAGCACACGTTTTGCATCATCCTGACCGATCACATATTGGTCAAGATGCTTTTTAATCTCTAATGGTTTTACAAGATTGAGTTCAAGCTGGGTTTTCTTTGCTTTATTTTGCGCAGTTTCTTCGTTCAATATCTGGTATCCCTGCTCTAAACAACGATCACAGATATGTCCGTCGATTCCGGCAATCATTAGCATTACATCTTGTTTTGATGCGCCACAGAAAGAACACCGTACATCTTTTTGATTCTTACTCATCACCTAAATTTAGATATCAGAAAAGCACAATGATGATTGATAGCCTTAGCTATAATCATCATTATACTTTCTGAGATCGTTTTATAATTATTTTGTATCTCTGTTCGAAGTCAATACTTCGTCAATCATTCCAAATGCTTTTGCTTCATCAGCAATCATCCAGTAATCACGGTCAGAGCATTCCCATACTTTCTCGTATGTTTGACTACTATGACGTGCAATGATCTCGTATAATTCTTTTTTCAATTTACCGATCTCACGAGCAGTAATTTCAATATCAGAAGCCTGACCTTCTGCACCGCCCATTGGCTGGTGAATCATTACGCGTGAATGTGCTAAACCTGCACGTTTTCCTGCAGCACCAGCACACAATAAAACAGCACCCATTGATGCAGCCATACCTGTACAGATGGTAGCAACATCCGGTTCAACAAATTGCATGGTATCATAAATACCTAAACCCGCATACACAGAACCTCCAGGACTATTCAGGTATAATTGAATATCACGCTTTGCATCTACAGACTGCAAAAATAACAATTGTGCCTGAACAATGTTAGCTGTTACATCATAAATCGGGTCACCTAAGAAAATAATACGATCCATCATCAAACGAGAGAACACGTCCATCGATGCTACATTCATCGGACGTTCTTCAATAATGTATGGAGTGATGTTAGTTGGCAGCTTACGATTCTCTACACGAGAGATAAAACCATCAACAGCCAAACTATTAATACGATGATGTTTTACAGCGTATTTACGAAATTCGTTTTTATCGATTCTGTCTTTCATGTGTTACTTCTTTCTTTTTAATAAATACAGGGAATTTCACGATAGGTTTTTTAAAAGCGTAATTTTCCTTTCAAAACGAAGATAAT
Source organism: Solitalea canadensis DSM 3403 (assembly GCF_000242635.2). Taxonomy (NCBI): domain Bacteria; kingdom Pseudomonadati; phylum Bacteroidota; class Sphingobacteriia; order Sphingobacteriales; family Sphingobacteriaceae; genus Solitalea; species Solitalea canadensis. The sequence goes on along the minus strand of NC_017770.1, from coordinate 1,363,851 downwards.
CAAATATCATACACAAAAAATAGCTGACAGTACAGTATTCATCATTAAGCGCTGTAAAATATTGGTTATCTGTTTTGTGATGTTTCTATTAATATTTTTTGAAGTTTTTTTGTTGAATACGTAAAAAAAGAAAGTCTGCCATTTACATGACAGACTTCTTAAATATTATGACAATTTGACTATTTTATCAAACCGACTTACTTTAATTCTAAGAACGATTTGTAGTCAATTGCTTTTTCTTTTGTTTCAACAGTGTTTTTTAAGAATTCAAAAACTCTGTTGCTACGTACTTCATTGTACATTTGAGTGGCACGCTCACGATCAGAGATGAAGTTTTGGGTATACTCATTTAATTGTACATCTGAAAGTGGAGTCGGGCTGTACATCGCAAACTGAGCAGCAATACGCTCTTTTGCTAAAGCAATTACTTCTTCAGGTTTGATTTCGATGTTGTTTGACTGAACTACTTTGTTTTCGATCAACGTCCATTTTAAGTTTTTCTCAAAACCTGCATAGTCTTTCTCTAATTCTTCGTCAGTTAATTTCTCGTTTGTCGCTTTTAACCAACGTTTCAAGAAATCACTAGGAAGATCAAATTTGATCTTATCTACAGCGTACTCGTAAATATCGTTTGATAATTTACGATCAGCGTTCATTTGCATTTGGCTTTCGATCTCTTTAACCACATACTCTTTAAAAGTATCTGCAGAAGTTACGCTACCATCAGGGAACACTTTATTGAAAAACTCTTCGTTTAATTCAGCAGCTTCTAAACGGTTAACGTTTTTAACAGTTAACTGGAAGTTACCTTTTACTTCAGCAGCTTCTTCTTCCGAAATGTTTAATAAGTTGTGAATTAACGTTGCGTTATTTTTGTAGGCTTTTTGAATATCAAAAGAAACAACATCGTCTTTTTTCAAGCCGATCAATGATTTTTTGATTTTAGCATCTTCAACTAATTCAATACGAACTGAAGTAGTGTGGCTGATGCCGCCTTCTAGTACGAAACCATCTTCAGCTAATTGAACTAATTCGCCATAGATACTATCACCTTCTGCTGATTTTTCCGGATTGGTCATTTTACCGTAAGCGCGTTGTAAGCTTTCCATACGGCTTTTGATGGTTTCCTCGTCAGCAGAAATTTTGTATTTGGTGAATTTATCTTTTGATGAGAAATCAGCTTTAAAGTCAGGTGCTAAACCTACTTCATAACTAAACTCAAACGTATCTTCGAAATCCCATTTGTAATCTCTATCCTGATCAACTTTTGGAAGAGGCTGACCTAAAACTTCTAATTTGTTATCAGAGATATAGTTGTTCAACGAGTCAGAAAGCAGGTTATTGATCTCATCTAACAAAATGCTTTTACCGTACATTTTTTTGATGTGAGCAGCAGGAACCATACCTGGACGGAAGCCCGGAATACGAGCTTTTTTACTTTGATCTTTAATTGCCTTTTCAACTTTCGCTTTATAGTCAGCAGGTTGAATGTTAATGGTAATTACAGAACCTAAGTCGTTGATTTTTTCTTGGGTGATATTCATCTTTATAAAAGAATTTTTAGCCACCTATTGGCTAAGCACTTTAACAATTACTAATTACTTTAAATTAAGAATCCCCCGCTAGGCGGAGGATAATTCAGTGCGGAAGAAAGGATTATACCTCACCGCTTTCTCTCGCATCTGCCTCCAATTTGGGAGCGCAAAGCTAAGTTTTTTATTTATTTTTTCCTAAATATTTTAAAAATGTACATTAGAGATGGCTCTACGAACCAATCAACAAGCTGACATAATCTATTTCAACTTTTGCTCTTTTATTCTCGCGATTTGTCGTGTATGACGCAGAATGTGAACAATAGCATGTTCTGTCATTTGTTCAATGTCGTAAAGTTGTCCCCAGCCTGCTTTTATCTTTAAGGAATCATCAAATTGTTCCAATTCATCATCTGAAATTTCTTTAAAAACGTTCTCTGTATAGGCAAACACATTGTTCAACTCTTCTGTGTACTCAGCAATCGTTAAGTGAAAACTTTTATCCGGACGTTTAGCGTTATGTCCTTTTAAATTATGAATACTGGTTGCATAACCATAACCCGAACTTACAACATGAGTTAATATTGCCTGAATTGTTTTGCAACTCTCGTCGGTAGTACTTGGATCAAGGATTACAGTTAAATAATCGTCGGGAATATCTTCAATAACGGTCTTGAGTTTTGAAATAGCCGCTTCATAAATATCCATCAATGCTCCTACTGCACCCGTTCGAGTATTTTTTACCGTCATAAAAGGTTATTCAATTTTATATATTGAAGAAGCATAATTGTTTTTCCGTCTTTAATTTCGCCGGAAGCAATCATCTTCATCGCTTCATCGATAGTAATTTCTAAAACTTCAATATTTTCTCCTTCATGCTCTACTCCTCCTCCATCGGTTACTTTCATCTCTTTGGAGTACTCAGCAATAAAAAAATGCAATATTTCTGTAACTGAGCCTGGTGACATATAGGCCTCGAAGATTTTCCGAACATCTGAAATTTTATAACCGGTTTCTTCTTCCGTTTCTCGTCTTATACAATCTTCCGGATTATCTTTATCAAGCAAACCTGCACAAGCCTCAATTAATAATCCCGAATGGTTACCATTTATAAATGTCGGCAACCTAAACTGCCTGGTTAGGATAACAGTTTTTTGTGGCCGATTATACAATAAAATGGTGGCTCCATTACCTCTATCGTAAGCTTCTCTGGATTGGACTTGGGTTTTCCCGTCTTTTTGGGCATACTCATAAGTTATCTTTTTAAGTATATACCAGTTGTCGGAAAGTATTTCGGTGTTCAGAATATTGACTTTGTTATTCATAGTTTTCAAATGTATTGAACTCTATTAACGGTTAATTTGATTGGATGTTGTTAGGTTTATAAATAACATCAAAACAAAAAATAGCCATAAAGGCTGTCAGCAGTTTTTTATATTACTAATTAATATTAACTTTATGTAGCTGAGATTCAACACTTTAAAATTAAAACCTATGAAAACGCTCTCTATCTATTCAATCCTATTGACTATGCTAATTATGGCTTGTCAAAAAGATACAGATGAATCACCTTTATCGTCTGAAAAAAAGAAGGACCATTGTAATAAATGTCCCACTATTTATTTGCCAAAGACTTATAGCGAGGCAAAATATAGTTTTACCTATAAGGATAGTACTGGAAATTTAGCTACGATTGTAGAAAACACTTATATGAAAGTGCATTTCATTTATGGAAATAACAATCGTATAGAAAAACTTCAATGGATGGACGACGACGGCGTTTTGTATGATAATTATGAATTAACATACACAGGGAATAAATTAACCAAACTGACTAAAAATTATTCCGGAGGATACACCGTAGATAATTATACAATAAGATGGGATGGAGATAAAATAAAGAATCTAGTTATCCGACGAGTAGAAGACAGTCAAATTACGAATAGAGATTCCATTATTTTCTCCTATAACTCCGATAATTCTATAGCAGGCTACGAGTTTTATGATCCCAATCAGAAAGAGCTTACTGCCGGTTATTCATTTAGCTATAAAAGCTCGGAATATAAATATTGGGCAAAAGATATTAAGAATAAAGAGATTATCTTTTTAGCATTGATAGATTCAAGTCCAAAGATTGTACCCGCAAGTAACGACATTTCAAGTATCCTTAAGTACGAATTTACAGAATATGGTCAAAACTTCTTTGAAAGTACTTATCATGACCAACAATATAATGAAGCTAACTACCCTTTAACTTACGGTAAAACATACCGAGTATCTGATGAAATGGAACAATGGGTTGAGGAAAGCCAACAATGTGTTTCATACATAAAAGTCAATAAGTAATTATAATTTTGAATAAATAGTTAGACCTCCATATTAAATTTCTGCCAAAAAGTAGCCATCTAATAAAGTATAAAAGCAGTCCAATTGGTACTGCTTTTTATCTTGCTATTATGATCACTCCTTCAGTAATTTCTTTTGAGGCGAATAATCGGTTAGCATGAGCGTACGGTCTTCTATATTTTCAACAAAAGTTCCATGTATTTTACTCGATTCTTTTTTGATATCTTTCCATTCCTGATCTGCCATGAAGTTTTTCCAGGCATTTTCCATGGTTTTTTTGTCCTTCCATTCCAACAGGTAAACAAACTCAACTTTGTTGTTAAAATTCGACTCCCATATTGAAACGATGTTAAACCCATATTTTTTCATTATCCGGTGAGCATGGTCTCTGAAACGCTCATGAAAAACCATTCTATTTTCTTTAGGAACCTGATAAATCCGAAGCTGATGTATTGGACTTTCGATGCTCGTTTCTTTGTTATGAAACGCCATTAAAACTGTTAACAATATGCTAACGACCAGAATAGTTTTGATACCTGATTTCATTTTGAATGTACCCACAGTCAGAGAAGATTTGTTGTTTTATAGATGTATTATAAAAATCAAGATAGTTTTTATTGGCGAATTTTATAATGGAGAAGAAAAGTACTACAATCTAAATCATAGGTAGATGTAAGCATAACCTTAACAGATCAGGCTTTTAAACATGTGCTCTATTCAAAAAAAATCCCCGCCAGGGAGTGCAGGGTGTGTAAGTTAACAAATGGTATGTCCTTCGTAATAAATGACTGGCATTAAATTGTATACAATTTTCATGCCATTAAACTGGTTAACTATCAAATGATTATACAATAAATGAATTACTAATTACAGTACCAATATTTATAAAAGTGCACAATTTGTGTGCACTTTATAGTACTAAACGTATTGTATTATTATTGGAGCCTTGGCAGTAAATAGCGACATCTTAATTCGCAATTTCGGGAATCAAACGACCTCGGTAACTAATATGATTATTAACTATTTATTTAAGAACATAACCTATGCTTATTATAACTCGTTGTAAATCATCAAAACAAACTAATAAGCAAAAAATGTATACAATACTGACTCAATTAGTATACAACCTACTGACTACAAGATTGAAATAATCGTCCTAAAAAGAATTAACAATCCACCTAATTTTAAACGTTGTTCCTACAAATTTTCTTGAAGTAGTGGCGACTCTATTGATCACAAACAACTCACTGTCAATGCTTAATAATAAATAAACAAAGTTAAATCGAGCTAAGAAAAAGAGCTATTAATCTGGAGAAAGGTTGATAGTGGAGCAAAAGTTGAAATTCTGGCAAAAAGGTTGATAATAACAGATAACTCCCGATTGATAATAGACCAATTGGTGAAGCATAGTTTAGTTAACAATAACCTGGATTGTTAAAGATCTGAAGGTTCAAAAATATTAAAGACGGTTTGGTTTAATTGTTTGAAGGCCCTGCACCCCGCAGGGCTTTTCATTTTATATCTTTTAGTGAAATCCAACTTGAAAAAATCTTACAGCTTTTACTCACTTACTTTTTGATAAAATATTTTATACTGATTCCTATAAGTTAGATCATACATATCACTTCTTTCTACCTCTAACCTATTAAAGAACACAGGGTAATTTGCATTATTATATTGAAAATCAGTATAATCATAATCATATTGAGTTAATAAATAATTGCGAGTTACCGCGGAGAAATTGTTCTGCGTAGGAAAAACCTTTAATTCTGAAATGTCGAGATAAAACAAAAGTTCTTTATTATTTATGTCCTTTGCCCAGTTATTTTTACTGTTACTTAACAAAGAATATCTGTCTGCATATGGCTTGTCATTAGAGTAAGTAGAAGTCAATGCCTTAGGGAGGCTAACATCCTCATAAAGAAAATAACGCGTTTTATATTCTAAACCACTGAAGTAGAATCTTTCCAAAACAGTCAGGGTGTCACTGTCAGAGGAATTAAAAATTAAATCAAAATTATTGGCACTTGGGATAATAGAGCTATAAAAAGAGCATTTATCAAGTTTTCCGTTTTTATTGGTTATTATTAAATATCCGTAATTATAATAATCTATACGTTGAAGTTCATTACTGCTGTTATAATGAAATTTGATAGAGGCTTTACTTCTGCTTGAAGTTATGCAAGAAATATTGCCTTTGTTGTCATGGTATTTGATACGAAATGTATCAACAACAGGAATAGTATAATCTAAACTGCTGTCAACTATCATCACGGGTAAATACCGTTCCTTTTTACATTTACAATCCTTTTCTTTTTTTGCTGCCAATTCAGCGTCAGTTTCACCTATATCTTTCTGACATCCAATGAAAGAAAAACATAGAATTAGTAGGTAGAGCGTGTGTGTTTTCATAGTTTTAGTTGTTTACTTTCTCATAATAAATCTTAAATTGATCGTTAAAATATTGCTCATCAATATCGGTTGCTATTACTAATAGACGATTAAAGAAGACTGGATAATTTGCATCGTTATATTGAAAATTAGAATAGGTAGACTGCTTATAAAATATAAAATCATATCGTTGCAACTCAGAAATATTATTTTGGGTAGGGAAAATGTATAATCCAGAGATGCTGATATAAAATAAAAGTTCTTTATTATTTACGTCTTTTGCCCAGTTATTTTTATTGTTACTCACTATATTATAAGCATATTCTGATGAGCTGTAGGTGTAACTAAAGGTCAATGCTTGGGGAAGATTAACATCAGTATAAAGAAAATACCGCGGTTTATATTCCGTATCGTCATCATACCTTTCCAAAACAGTCAATGTATCACTTTCAGAGGAATTAAAAATTAAATCAAAATAAGGGGTCGAGGGACTATCTGATCTATAATAAGAACATTTATCTAGTTTTCCATCTTTATTAGTAATTAAAAAGTACCCGTCATCATAATAATCCACTCTTTGAAGTTCGTTATTGTTGTTATAATGAAATTTAATAGCACCTTTTCTTTGGCTGGAGGTTACACATGAAATATTGCCTTTTTTGTCATGATATTTGATTCGAACAGTATCCGTTGCAAGAAAGTCTAAACTCTTTTCAAGTATCATTACGGGTAAATAACGCTCCTTTTTACATTTACAGTTTTTGTCTTTTTTAGCTGTTAGATCAACTTCATTTTCGGCTATATCTTTCTGACATCCGGTGACAGCAAGACATAGAATTAGTAGATAGAGCGCATAATTTTTCATTTCGAGTAGATTAAAGAAAATGTTATAGAATAAATAGATAGACGAACTCTTAGCTTTAATTCATTAATTAGCAACTACTTAAATATAATGATTTTGTAATTGGTTTAATTCTCAGATTTATATTAAACCAACCTTCCAAGGTGATATGACAGAATAGAGTCTGCAGTTAAAGAGCGCTTTCATAAGATTATTTAATAATTACCTTTTCGTACTTGACTTTAGTAGTAAATGAAACATCCTGATGCTCTCCACTAGAATAGATATCCCCATAATAATAAAGAATATCTTCATAAAAGGATCGTGTTGGGTAATCTGCCTCATTATAATCTGCACTAATTAAACGGATAGTTTCAGCCATACTAGTCCAGTTAGATTCACCGGAGTAATAGTCACTATTAAGCACTTCTTTTTTTATTGGCAGAAACGATTGTCTTAAACCAATTACAAATAACAATTCCTTGTTTTTAATGTCTTTGGCCCAATAATTTTTATTTGAATACTCAATTCCGGTACTACTCTCACCTACAGTCCAGTGTACTAATTCAGCCGGATCATCAGGATTTTTATACTCAAAGTTGTAAATCGTAGTCAAAGTGGTAGCATTCTTAATTTCTTTTAATACGTCCTTATTCCAAATGAAAATCCATTCGTTAGTTACAGCATTATCGTTTGAATACCTGGTACATTTGTAAATTTTATCTGCCTTATATTCAACTAATATGGTAAAGTAGATTTTATTCTTATAATAGCATTCCACTTTTGAAACCTCTTTTTTCTTATTATAGAAGAAGTAATATTGTATGGCGGAATCTATACGCCACCTATAATCGATATCATAATTCTTGATTGAACTTAAGTTACCGTATTTATCACAATACTTAAAAACCGTACTATCATGAGTGGCGTCGCCTGTTAGAGGGTCTCTTATTAGGGTAACAGGTAAATACAGCACCTTACACTTACAACCCTTGTCTTTCTTAGCTGTTAGATCAGCATCAGGTTCACCTATATCTTTCTGGCATCCAATGACAGCGAGACATAGCATTAGTAGATAGAGAGCATAATTTTTCATAGGGATAGTTATATTATTATTTGACAATTATTTTTTCATAGAATGTTTTTGTAATGTAATTGTATTTATAATAATCCCATCCATCACCCTCCCAACGATGGGAAATCTCCTTAACTGTACGAACAGGATAGTTATGTTCATTGTATGCTGCCTCGAGTACACGAATTGTATCATAATTATCATCTATGGAGCGTCTGAAAGATTCTCTATAATTGATTTCCTTTTGCGAGGGAATTATTTGATCAAAGTCAACATTTCCTGAAGGGTCAGAGAATATCAAAAAATACAATTCCTTATTCCTGATATCTTTCGCCCAGTAGTTTTTCTCGTTTGTATTATACAAAACATTAATAGTAGACCATGGATGTATTACATTCCAACTGGTTAGCTGGTTGGGTTCTTTAGGTTTAAGATATTGATATTTCTGCAGGGAACTATAACTCGGCCCCAAAATATTTGTTTCACTAACCTCACTTAATGCATCTTTATTCCAATTTAAAGTCCATTCAAGCTGAAACTTACGTCCCCCACTCACCCATTCATACTTAGTACATTTATAAATTCTATTATTTTGGTAGGTGATTAAATATTCATATCGCAAATAGCCATCATAGTTTTTCATAGAGTTTGTGGTTATTAAGATTTCATATTTAATTACTCTTTGCCTTTACTTCTTTACAACCTTTCTGTAGGTTATTGATTTTTCGAAAGTCATAGTATATTCATCAACCAATTCATGAATTTCTACTTCTTCCCGGTAAAATATTGGGTAGCCGGCTTCATTATATTCTTTATCAATGTATCGAATAAAATGAGTATAGGGCTCCGTAGTTTGTGCATTATAATAAACTGAAGAAGAAATATCTTTGTGTGTAGGCAAGTAATATGGACGGTACTCTAAGCCGGTTAAAAATGCTAACTCTAATTCTTCGATATCCTTAGCGAAATAATTCTTATCATTATTTATAAAGGTCTCACTTTGAGATGAATAGGCTCCAGCATACATGCGATAGGATTTGATAGAGTTATCCGGGTAATAAGTAAGTGAAACAGTATCCTCAATAGTGGTGTTATCGCGAGAACTACTATATTTCCTATAAATATGTTTTAGTTTATCCTTATCTCTTACTACTTTATAATCAATTCTGTCAATAGTAAGTTCATCATACAAGGAATACCAATATTTTGCAGTCTTATAACTGGAAATTTGGTTATTTGTATAATAAAAGTCCCATTCTTGATCCAAATTATATTTCAATAAATCCCAATACTCCCAACGTACAGGCCGATTAAATTTGTTATAAATCTTAATTATTCGACCTTGATTTATTAGATACTTCTTACCTCCATTGTCTAAAGGGACTATCACTGTGTCATACTTTGGCTCACCCATGAATGGAATGTACAACACCTTACATTTGCAGTGATTATCTTTCTTGATTGTTAAATCAGCCTCATTTTCACCTATATCTTTCTGGCATCCAATGACAGCGAGACATAGCATTAGTAGATAGAGAGCATAGTTTTTCATTGTGAGTAGATTTTAGTGATTAATGCAATGGGACTTTTTTGTACTTAATCTTTATGGTTTGCTTTATCCACGGAAAGTCGTCTCTACCTGTATGAGTTTCGTTAATTTCTATTGGATAACAAGCATCATTGTACTTATTATCATACTGATAAACTTCTGTTCTTTGAGGTGGTGTACTGGGATATGTATTGTCAATGATAGCTACAACTTTAGTTATATCAAATTCACTTGGAATTGCCATGAACGGTACCCGATATTGTAAAATCTCCTTGTTGTTAATATTTTTAGCCCAATAGTTTTTTCCATTGGAGGTGTAATACCTATCACCCCAAGAAGTTTCATACGCCCACTCATAACCCGGTGTCTTTTCTGTTTTAACTGATTTAATAGTATCCTGATCATATTCAAACAGTAACTTCCCCAAAAAATTATAAAAAGACGAACTAAGTTTATTACCATTCCAGGTAAATGTCCAAGTACCATCACTTGAAGGAGTATTTTGATTATCCCAACTAAATTCTTCCCGCGTATCAATCTGATTGTTTATAAAAGTAAACTTTGAAATGGTGCTGAGTTCGTTAGGTCCCGTATTAAGAACTATAACCGTATCTAACAAGCCATTTTTATATTTAAATAATGTTGTATCCTTCTTACCATCCGGATAAGTTAAAATAATCGACCTTAGATCTCCTTGATCATTTTCATAAGTAAATTTATAATGCTCAACACCATAGGTTAATGTGTCTCCATATCTTACATACCTTTCAGTAACATTGAGTTCTTCCGGTAAAAAAAGCACATCCTTACATTTACAGCATTTGTTTTCCTTTACTTTTGATTGAATTTCATCTTCACCTATATCTTTCTGACATCCAATGACAGCGAAACATAGCATTAGCAGATAGAGAGCGTAAGTTTTCATAGTTTTAGTGATTAGAATTAACTTTCTTATAGGTAATATTAACATCTGTACTATACTCCCTTGTTCCCGAGATATCACTCTCATAGACTATCTTTTTAAGAAAATATGATGGATAGCCGGATGGATTATAGATGGTGTTGTGATAAGATTCTCCTATACTTTCTGGTTCGGTTGTACGATGATCACTTATAAAAAGATTTGTTATGTCATTTTCAACTGAAAATATCCAAGGTGTATCTCTTACACCGGTTAGGAACAGCAACTCTTTGCTTTTAATATCATTTGCCCAATACTTGTTAGCATTAGTGGTAAAACTAAAAATTAAGCGCGCTTTGTCATAGTTATTGCGTCCACCAACGAAGTAACGATCCAGCACATTGTTTGCATCATAATGAAACCATGCAGTATCATTGAATATTCCATTATGATCATATTTGATATATATCTCGCTTAATCGTCCATTTTGTCGCTTTATTTTATAATCTACTACGTAGTTACCGACATAGCCGATTTCAGTAAAAGCACATGCTTTTTTGTTACTATAAGAAAACCTATATTCTGCATACAATTGATTTATAAAATAGTATTTAATGTTATCAACCTCTTTATTTCCATTGTACGTAAACCTCCATTCATCTCGCCCCCAAATTATTCGGTCTAAATTGCCTAAATCATCCTTGTAATAAAAAGATATAGAATCCGATCTCTGTTTATAAACTAATGGCAGGTAGCGTTCCTTTTTACATTTACAATCTTTGTCTTTTTTAGTTGTTAGATCAGCATCAGGTTCACCTATGTCTTTCTGGCATCCAATGGCAGCAAGACATAGAATTAATAGATAGAGAGTATAGTTTTTCATTGTGAATAGATTTTTAAAGAAAACGTAATTGAATAAATAGATAGACTAATTCTTTTTTATATTTAAAACATTAAATTACAGCTACTTAAAGATAATAATTATTTCTTAACATATTCCCTAATAAGATGTTTTGGTATCCTCTTGGTGACTCCAAACAAAAAAGCAGTCCCGGTTTAACCGGGACTGCTTTTTTTATTTTCCAGTGTGGAAGTCAGAATCCCTTCTTCCGCACCTATTCAAAAGAAAAACCCTTTTTTTGATACCATTAAGGCATATTTACTTTTGGATTTTTCACTATTTATTCAATTTGTGTCCAACTTGTGTCCGTTTTATTAAAATGAATCCTAGATTTTAAACTTGATTAGCAAGTCTTCCATCATTTTTTTTATGACTAATTATGTCTGAAGCGTCTTGGTAGCAGCTACTGCAACTGGCCAAATTTGCCTTGAAATTTGGCTTAATTCATTTACTTCTAAAAATTGTGAACCTACTATCAAATCCTTTTGGTTTCTGCCCTGAAAAAAATTATTGCTAAATACTTTATAAACTGCTTTTCCATGTCTAAATTTTAGTTTATCAGCATTATAATCGGTTAGACAAGTTGTTGCAATTTCACCAGCATTTAATCTCTTTCCACCCGAATATTGCTCTTGCAAACCCTTATTTGTCATGTAATTAACAAATGACTCAATAGATTTAGTTGAGCAGTGATCGGTCGCTTCATCTATAAATCTATTTATTTCTTCAATTGATAGATCTGGATATAAGGTCTGTATATGCCTTGCATCTAAAAAATGTGATTCAATATCTGTTCCAACTGTAAGAAAAAGCTTTAAATTAGCTTTTGTCGCTTTATCTATTAGTTTTTGACAATCATCATCTGAAAGATAGTCCCTGTCTCTGTGAATCAGAACTGTTGTCCCAGGTGCTTTAGACTTAATAAAAGCAGCAAGAACTATGGCTGTGTCAATTTTTGAACATCCGTCATATGCCCAGATCTGCGTTTCCTCAAGAAGAAAATTATTTGATTTTAATATCGCTTTAAGTTTATTTGTCTTTGTATCCTCCGTCAACACAACACATTTGAGATTCCCATTATTAAGAATATCACCTTTATCCAATGCTCCTATTTCGAGCAATACCTTAATAAAATCATATGGATGATTATTAATTGCTCCATTTGAGATCCAATTAACAGTTGCATATTCCTTAAAAGCATCTAGTAAATGTCGAGAATGTGTACTTATGATAATTTGAACTTTAAGTATTGAAGATATTTCGTTAAGTTTTTCTGCCAACACACGTTGATTACTGGGATGTAAATGACTATCAGGTTCATCTAAAATGAGTAATTTAGGCTTATACAAATGGATGTATGCTAAAGTTTGTATTATCTGTAAGACCCCTGTGCCAAAAGCATCGATAGGAATATCTTTTTCATCTCGTTTTATTGAGGCATTTAAATATTCATCTTTCAATTTATCAAAAGTAATCGAGATCGAGAGATCTGGAAAAATATCATTAAAATCTTTTAGAAAGGAAGCCCATTTTATTTCATTCTGTTTTAAAAGCCACAAAATATTCCGAAAAACATTATTTGCATCTCCTTTGGCTGCCATTCTTCTTACTATACCTTCGCTTCTTAATTCCTCAAATGGTGGTATGCCAGATAAACCTGGAACATATATTGAATATGGGTTATCTAAGTCTCGAATTTGTTGCCCTAAAACCTGACCTTCAATCGTAGTATGTAAGTTCTTATTCCTTCCTTTTCTCAAAAAGAAGGTTGCTCTATTTTGTGTATCCTTTTCGATAAACGTAACTTTTATCGCTTTACCTTCATTTTGCGATAAGGTTCCACCATGGCCAAGTGAGTAGATATCTCTAATAGGTGTATATATAATTTGATTCGCAGTCAATGAGGTTGACAACTTACCAAATTTCCATCTAGCTTCCTTGAATTCATCTAATGAGGTTGTTTGAGCAATAGAGACTGCAAATTGAATACTTTGAAGAATGGAACTCTTGCCAGCATTATTAGCCCCTATAAGAATATTAATATTAGATAGAGGCAACTCAACCTTAGAAATATTCTTAAATCTTTCAATAATTATTTTTTCAATCATTACGGTTTCAGGGAATAATAAATAGGTAAATGTTTATTTCTGTTTTGCATAAAAATCAGCATATAGCTTTTTAAGAATAAGTTCAAGGTTCTTTACTTTAGCTTCTAGCACTACATGCTTTGCTTCTAATTCTGTAATATCTGTTATAAGTCCTTTTTTGTTCTTCTTTTCTTCCATGGTTACTTTCATTCTTCCCTTCACATCAAAGAACCACTCATAACTCATATCTCTATGTTGATGAAGGTATTGAACTACATCTAGAGGTACTAATAAACTTCCATTCTCATACTTAGAAACTTGAGATTTATTTTTCCCTATAAGTTCTCCTAACTCTGCAAGAGAAAGCTCTTTTTTGGTTCGAAAGAGTTTAAGTCTATTGCCTCATTCGTTGTTCATATTATTAAATTAGTAAAAATAGTCTAAGCTATTTCTTAACCAGCCCTAAAATTGTACTGATTTTTTTCTGTGCTTCAGCAATCTTTTCTTGTTTTTTTAACGTATCAACCTTCTCATCCAAAATTAACTCTATCCCAACTCTAAGAGAATCGAAATGTTTAAGGCAATCCTCTTCACTTAATTCATGAACACCCAAACTTAAAATTGAATACAAGCTCTTATTTGTTACTAAAAAATCGGGAAGATAATCCTTCAATAAGTTTATCTTATCATCCATTCTCCCTCTTTGATAGGGCCCCTCGATTGAAGGATCTTTAGCTTTAGCCTCACCATAAGCCTCATTAATTAAATACTCAAAAATTCTCCTTAAATACACAAAAGAACCTATACCAACCCCATTCGCCGCCAGCCCTATTGCCTTTGTAAACTCTTTCAATCTCTCTTTTGAAAGAACTTTTGAATATTGTTTCACTTCATGAATATGAAAATCTGCAATAGATGGATACTGGCCAGTTTTCATCAACTCTCCTTTTTCAGGATTCCAAAAAATACTAAAAAAGAAAAGAGCTCCTGTTCTTTTACAAGCTACTATCGTTGTAAAATGCCCACCAAAGTCCAATAAGTCCATATGTGATTTTAATGTCAATACTGACTGATAAATTTCAAACGTCGAATCTCTTTTCTCATTTGGATCATAGCCTTCAAAACAATCCATAAATCCTTTGATTAATTTATCGACAAAATCATATCTATTGGTAATTATAATAGGTTGGTAAATTGGTAAATCAAAAAAGAAGTATGATGGGTCTATTTCTTCAGTCATTGTTATTGATTCAAAAGTTTGCTTTTTTGCTGAATGAACTCTTCTTCGGTTAAAACGCCTTTTTCTTTTAGTTCAAATAGCTTTTCAATCTTAGACAAGTTATCTTCAGGTTGAATATTTGTTGTATTTGATGGAGTGTTAAAACCGTGGATTCCATTTTGAATTACATCAACAACTTTTTGAGCAAGTGCTTTATCCGCTGTTTCTACTGTTGATTCATTATTTGATGTTGTAATGGTTATGGTAGACATCATTAGTCCTTTCCTAAAGGAGGCTGATGATATTTACTTATTGGCGTTTCTTCTTTCGTAACAGTTCCTATAAAACTCTTTCTAAAAAAAATAACCCGTTTGTCAGTAACTATTACAAGGCCCTGCCCTGCAACATTACGGCCATGAATTTCTTTCAGATTTCCTTCAAGTAAGCCTAATAATTGCTCATCTGCTTTAAGCAAATTAGGCAATTCTTTCATTTCAGATTTTGTACTAAATGGTTTGTGCCCAAACGACTTTGAGAATTCGTCAATTCTTTCTGATGTCCACATAATTTTAGGTAGTTAGTATGTTTATAAAATTGTTTTACATAAATATCACTTAACGCATATTCGTCACTGGTACTACATTCTTATCAATTGAATTCTCAATTAACTCAAAGTTCAATAATTGCCACTCTTCAACGACAAATTTTAGTCTGCAGTCATAATTTGCTCTAAGCATTGCTCCAAACGAATTTTGAGAATCAACATAAGAGTTTATCACAAATACACTATCACCTAAATACTGAATTTTCGAATAAGATGTATCCATAGGAAAATCAGCAGTAGAAGGTGCATTCAACCTGTTCGAGCAAAAGTTCTGGGACACAATAAATGCCTGTAATCTCATGTCTTCAACTCTAGTTTCTTCCTGCACCTCTTTACAGCACGAAACGAACAAAGTAGGTACTAATACAATTGCAGTAAGTAGATTTTTTTTCACAGTTTTTGGTTGCGTAAATTGAATTTCTGTTAACGCGGATTGGTCACTGACACTACATTAAATATTTGCGACACTTCCTCAAGTTTTATATCAAAATCCGGATAGATGTTTTTATCCGGACTTAATGATTTACATGTTATTATTCCAGCATCAACATCGTGGGCAATAATGCGTTTAATTAAAATACGTTCTTTATGCACGATGATGTAATCTTTAAATTTATGGATGTGAAATCTGCTTGTCCACAAGCTTTGTTGTATTTCACGCCCCGTAACAATATCCCCTTCTGTTATAGATTCTTTAGAGCCATCATCCATACTATTCCCAATTACACTAAAGGCGGTAAATCTCTGATCATTTAACTGATTTACAACTAATGCATGTTTTGGCAATTCAGACAAATATTTCTCATCAGTGAATTTTTGAGGATAAGTTTTATGCTCTGATCCTTCTATTAACGGAATAATCACCAAGTACTGGTTATTTCCAATATTAATAAATGTATTTCCTTTATCTACAAGCTCTATGTTATATGTCTTCTGAGTACTATTTAATGTACTTGAAATAATACCAAAGATTTTCTCTTCAGTTTCGTTATATGTAGTTAATATTTTATTGACGGTAGAACGTTCAAGCTCGTTACTTTCAAACCATTGATAAAGGCTTTGTCTTGATATTTTTAAGTCCTTTGCAGCTTTGGTTTTCGGTATGCGATTTCTTTCCAGATACCTTTTAAATTTTTCTCCCTGATACACAATGTTTTTCAAAAATATGTAAGTACATTATTGACAGTGTAAATATTATACTTACATTTGTATTAGCAATTATTTAGAAGCAGGTAATATACTACATCCCTACCTAAGTACAAATATTATCCACCAGTTATGAAAGACAAACTAACCTCAGAAATCCCTCAAGTAAAGCTAAGCGTAGAGTACAACATCCTTGAGAAAAATATTTTGCTACCCAAAATTTCAATTGAAGCTATTGGAGTAAATGCGATTAACAAAAATGAAATCGACACAATAGTTAAGCACCTGGATGATTTTTCGGAATTTATTAAAACTAAACTGGAACAGGAACAAAAGTTGTGGAGTTTAGGCTAAAAGCTGATTTTTGTGGATCAAAAAAAGAATAATGCACGATTCCTTTCAAGCCCTTCTTCACTTGGTTATTCCCGAAGGTGTTTCAGATTATTTCAAACTGGTTGACCATAAAACGCAGGCCAACTCCATTCATATTTACCTGGAAGAACTCAATAGTATTCCCCTGGAGTACCAGTCCAACCGGCTGCAATCCAAAGGTTTTTTCGATGAAGTGATTTTACAGGATTTTCCCCTCCGTGGCCGGGAGGTGTTCTTGCACGTGAAGCGTCGCCGATGGCTGAATTTAGATAGCAATAAAGTGGTTTTCCGTAACTGGGAGGTAGTGGCCAAGGGAACGCGAATCACCCAGGATTTTGCCGCTTTTTTAAAAGCTATCAGCCGATACCAAGGCACATAGCCTGCAAACGATCGGTTCATTTTATGGTGTTAACGGAAAGAAACTACAGCGCTATTATCGGGATAAACTCAGTGACTACTCCCTTTGGGAACACAAAGAGAATGCTCGCAAGGGACTTGTTTTTGAACAGAATATGGGACCTTTTCTATCGATTGATGAAACCTCGCTGTCTCACGGAGAACTCTATACGGTGGTGACCAACAAGCAAGCAAAAGGGAAGGCAGGAACTTTAGTGGCCATTATGGAAGGCACCAAGTCGGAAACGATCATCCCTTTGCTGCAAAAGCTATCGCTGAAACAACGCAATAAGGTACAGGAAATAACCCTGGACCTGGCGGGCAACATGAGCCTGATTGCCAAGAAGTGTTTTCCCAATGCCACCCGGGTGATCGATCGGTTTCATGTGCAGCAGTTGGCCACAGAAGCCTTGCAGGAGATAAGAATTAAATACCGCTGGCAAGCAATCGATGCAGAAAATCAAGCAATAGAAGATGCTAAAACAGCCCAAGTAACCTACTGCCCTCCGGTTCTCTCCAATGGAGATACGCTCAAGCAGCTGCTGGCCAGAAGCAGGTACCTCTTGTATAAAAAAGAGGATAACTGGACTGCCGAACAGGCCCAGAGGGCCGGCCTGTTATTTGAAAAATACCCCGATCTAAGAAAAGCCTATGAACTCACTCAAAAACTATCCTGGATCTTTAGTACTACCACAGATAAATTATATGCTTTTGCAAGATTGGCCAAATGGAACGAACTGGTGGAACAATCGGGATTCAAGTCTTTCAATACCCTCTCCAGAACAATTATTAATCACCATCAACACATTCTTAACTACTTTGATAACAAAAGCACCAATGCTTCTGCCGAATCGTTCAATGCCAAGATCAAAGCGTTCAGAGCTCAATACAGGGGTGTGGGAAATGTGAATTTTTTCCTTTTCAGGCTGGCTAAATTATATGCTTAGTCCACAGATTTTGGACCTGATCCACTAAACTTGACCCGGTAGAATTTGACTAATAACCCCAAAAACAAAAAAGCAGTCCCGGTTTAACCGGGACTGCTTTTTATTTTCCTGTGCGGAAGAAGGGACTCGAACCCCCACGCCTCGCGGCGCCAGATCCTAAGTCTGGTGCGGCTACCAATTACGCCACTTCCGCGTTCCCGTGTATCATTGTTTCGGGACTGCAAAAGTAGAAAAATATTTTACATTCCTAAAAAAAAGTGAAAATATTTTTAAAATATTTTGGTGCCCCTTTTATCCGACTTCCATACCAACTGAAGTATTCGCCGTCGACTAACAAAATCTGTGCTGACGGTATCAAATTCCGCATTTCCGCAACATGCTTATCCTTAAATGGATACGGTTCAGAAGAAAGCAAAACAAGCTCCGGCGACAAATGTTGAAGCTCTTCTAAACTGGTTTCCGGGTATCGGCCCCGACCAGAAAAAATATTTTTCATTCCGCAGCGATTAAGCATGTCATTTATGAAAGTTTCGTCGCCTGCCGCCATGTACGGATCCTTCCAAATAAAATAGGCAACAGAAGGATTGCGTTCCATTTTTGTCGTTAGTTCCGAGAGCTGTTGAAATCCTGCCTTAATTTCGCTTTGTAGTTTTTGCGCCTCCTCATTTCGGCCTACTAACTCTCCTACCATTCCAATCATCTGCAATGAATCATCCAGCGTTTTAATATCGCTCATCCATACCGGAAAAAGTCTCATCAACTCTTCCATCTGATTCTGTTCATTTTCCTCCTTGTTACCAATGATCAGATCTGGCGACAACTCTTTGATCTGCTCAAAATTCAGCGTTTTAGTACCTCCTATTTTAGTAGTAGATTTAAACTTATCATGCGGGTGAATGCAAAACTTCGTTATTCCGATCACTTCCTCAGCTAAACCGAGATCAAACAGCAATTCCGTTTGAGAAGGCACTAATGAAATAATTCTCTTTGGTGGATAATTAATTTCAACAATCCGGTTCATTTGGTCAGTAAATTGCTTTGAATGCATGCTGTTTTAAATTATATTTTCAAGTGATCCCACTACTTTCGTACGAAAACACAAAGTATGTACTAATTTTGCATTAATGAAAAAAGCGATACCCTACTCACTTCATTTAATCTTATTGTTACTGCTAATCATTCTCTGTTATTTTACCCAAAGAGAGAATAGTACTCAGCTCATTTCATTGTTCATCGCTTCTTTCGCAGCTTATTTTGCGATCCTGCGTTTTTACAATGACGAAGACAATTATAAGATCAATTTATGGAGTGGCTTTATTCTACGAGTAGCGGTTATTTTCGCTTTGCCAAATTTAACTAATGATTTTTATCGTTTCGTGTGGGACGGACAGCTTTTAACGCTGGGTTTTGACCCGTTTGCCCACCGTCCGGCCAGTTATTTGGCGGCAGGAGTTCAATTACAGGGCATCACACCCGAACTATACAGTAAGCTTAATTCGCCCAATTATTACTCCATCTATCCACCCTTTTGCCAGTCGATCTTTGGAATAGCCTGTAGCATATTTCCGAATGATATTTATAAAAGTGTGTTAGTGATGAAGGCTACGATTTTGCTATTTGAGTTAGGTACTTTGGGAATGATTGCCTCCTTATTAAAGCAATTCAAACTTCCACGAAATAGGATCGCTATTTATGCCTTAAACCCATTATGCATTGTGGAATTCTGCGGAAACCTTCATTTTGAAGCAGGAATGATATTCTTTACCTTGTTGGTGATCTATCTGTTAACCATCAACCGCACATTGATAGCCAGTTTATTTATGGCGATGGCTTTTTGTATAAAACTACTTCCAGCTCTCTTTATTCCGTTATTATTACGTCCTTTTGGATTCAGAAAATCGTTTGATATAGCCTTTTTAGGCTTAGTTGCGGCCGTTATTTTTTCATTGCCGTTTGTTTATAACATCGATCAGTTGAGACATATTGTAGAAACATTTCACCTTTATTATGAAAAGTTAACGTTTAACGCCAGTTTCTTTTACCTTATTAAAGCAATTCAGACAAAAATTACCGGAAGTATTAACCTGTTATTGATCGGAAAAATCATCGGTGGAATATTCATCGCAGCCATGTTTTACCTTACTTTTTTCACCTCGAAAAAACGCGAAATGCTCCCAACCCGCATGATGTGGGCCTTATTTGCATTCCTGTTATTGTCGCCCGCAGTTTTTCCATGGTATTGCATCGCTTTATTGGCTTTAAGTCTATTTACCAATTACCGTTTTCCGCTTATTTGGAGCTGCTTAATTCCATTAACTTATATTGCGTATACCACTACTCCATTTAAAGAAAATCTATGGATAACAGGCATCGAATACACATTACTGGCAGCTTACTTATTATTTGAACTGATCGGCAAAAAGAACTTCATAGATGCACCGTTAAAAACCAATCCGCCAATTACTGCTGCCGAAGTACACTAAGAAGCCGGATTTTGAAAACTGTAAATTATTCTTCATCTTGAAATCAAAGTATCTTCGATGTCGGATAAAAAAATCGGTTTTCTGCAAGCAACTGCTCTCGTAACGGGTAATATGATTGGCTCCGGTATTTTCCTACTGCCAACGTCGCTCGCTGTTTTCGGTTATTTCAGTTTATGGGGCTGGTTAATTTCAACCATTGGAGCTATTTTGCTGGCTACCGTTTTTGCCCGCTTAAGTAGATTAATGCCCATAACTGGCGGTCCGTATGCTTACACACAACAAGCTTTCGGAAAAACAACCGGCTTTTTTGTAGCTTGGGGATACTGGATTTGCGTTTGGACCGGCAATGCAGCCATTGTAATCGCTTTTGTGTCTAACCTTTCACCATTCTTCCCTATACTGGGTAAATCACCTGTAATCGCAGCTATTTGCTCTATCATTACCGTATGGTTATTAACCTGGTTAAACATTCGGGGCGTACAAAAAGCAGCCAGGTTTCAACTAATTACCACCATTTTCAAACTGTTGCCAATTCTGCTTATCGGCACAGTCGGTTTCCTATATTTTAAGCCTGAAAACTTCTTCATCAGACCACTTGATCTAAAATTTCCCGATGTATTTTTTGAAACTGCGGCCTTAACTTTGTGGTCGTTTTTAGGGATTGAATCGGCAACAATTCCAGCAGCACATATCCGAAACCCTGAAAAGAACATTCCGCGAGCTACAATTACCGGAACATTGATCTCTGCAGTTGTTTTTGTATTATCGTGTACAGCTGTTATTGGCATTCTTCCTCACCATATTATTATTAATTCAGCTTCGCCATTTTCTGATGCTGCTAACGCTATGTGGGGACAAACATTTTACTATGTAATTGCCGCAACGGCTGCCATTGCTTGCTTAGGCACTTTAAACGGATGGATTTTATTGCAGGGACAGGTTGCGTGGGCAGCGGCAAATGAAAAAGTATTTCCTCCCTTTTTCTTAAGAACAACGAAAAACCAGACTCCGATCAGTGGGTTGATCGTTTCAAGTGTGTTAACCACCTTGCTGATCTTTTTCAATTATTCTGCAACACTGCAACAGCAATTCCAAAACATGATCCTGCTGTCGACTTTATCAACATTAATTCCTTATGCTTTTTGTTCAGTAGCTGAATTGATTATACTTAAAAAGCGTGGCATTGCGATTACCTGGCGTAACCATAAGCAGCTAATTTTTATTTCTGCATTTGCGCTGATCTTTTCGATTGGGGCTATTATCGGCACAGGACCAAAAACCATTTTATATGGGTTGCTTTTATTGGCCCTTGGTCTGCCTTTTTACTTTTGGGGTTACCGAAAAAGTTTATCTATTGAAGAACTTACTAAGTAATTGATGGAAATGATGCACACCTTTTTCACGTGTTGGTGAAAACCTTCCTGATGTATAAAAACGTGAATTAATGCCTCGCTGTACATTTTCAACCACAAACTCATCTTCTCTTTCCACCTTATCCAATAATGCTCCGGCTCCTTTGTCATACTTAGACTCATCATACATATACGTAAGGAAAGTAACCTTGCATTGCTTAATCGAAAGTGGTTTTACAATATTGATACTCAATCCCCACGGATAAAAATTAAACATCATATTAGGGAATATCCAGTAATAATAGGCCGCTATTTTATTTCCATAATCAACATGATTTTCGCGCAAATCGAAGCATTCTTCGGCATCATCTCCTACTCCAACCTGCAAGTTACAGTAGTCGTACAAAATGGTTTTATACTGTTTGTAGTCCAGCACTTTGTTGAGGTCGGGGTGAACATAAGGAACATGAAAACCTTCGAGGTAGTTATCACAATACAGGGCCCAGTTAGCATTTACCAAATATTCACGCGAAAGCTCTGAACGGAATTCAAACTGATCGATTGGCATAAAACCTACCCGCTCATCCATAATGCTCAACACATTATTAAAATCGAATTCAGGTTGAAGCGAAATAAAAGGAAAGCCATTCCATTCGATAGCAGCAACCTTGTGAAGATCTTCACAAGCTCTTGGAAAATCTTTTGCTTCTGAAAATTCAGGCATCGATTCAAATCTTCCATCGATATTAAATCTTCGTCCATGATAGTTACAGGTAAGCTTTCGGTATTTACCTGGATGATGGACTAATAAATTACCCCGATGCGTACACACATTACTAAAGCAATTAAGTGTGGAAGAATGATCTCGGATCAACACCAATGGCTCATTTAAAAAACCGGGAAGTAAATTGAACGGAAACACATCTTCCGCTTGCTGCACATTGCCCGCAGCTTCAATTAATTGCCAGCTATTTGCAAATACTTTTTCTTTTGAAAGTTCAAAGTATTCAATGCTTTTATAAAATGAAGCCGGTAAAGTAGCCGCTGTGGTAATATCCTGATCGATCAATAACTTCTCCATACAATTGGCTGATAACTGGTTGAATGCCTAATATAGAGAAAGATAGTTTGAAAAACCACAAGTTATTGGGCGACAGAAAATGTCATTAGATTGAGAAAGACGAAAGGCTTTGTTTGTATACTGGCATCTTGAGTAATTATAAAAAAAACAAACCCGCCTGGCTTTTGGTAGCCCGACGGGTTATTGACTTCAATAAGGTTTATCTTTAATATTTTACATTGCTCCCAGCAATTCTTCTAATTTCTTAGCTAGCTCTTCTCCACGAAGGTTTTTACCAACGATTTTGCCATTAGCATCTAATAAAAACGTAGCCGGAATACCTTGT
This sequence comes from Solitalea canadensis DSM 3403, assembly GCF_000242635.2. Taxonomy (NCBI): domain Bacteria; kingdom Pseudomonadati; phylum Bacteroidota; class Sphingobacteriia; order Sphingobacteriales; family Sphingobacteriaceae; genus Solitalea; species Solitalea canadensis. Next base: position 1,340,303 of record NC_017770.1, on the reverse strand, counting down.
ACGCCATACATAGCTGCATATTCTGATTGCCAGTATTTCAAATCTGAAATATGACCCCAGGTTAACTTATCATCAGCAATTGCTTTTTTCCATTTTTCGCCGTCTCTGTCTAGTGAAACACCTAAAATGTTAAAGCCTTTAGCATGATATTTTTCGTACAATTTAACCACATTTGGGTTTTCAGCACGACAAGGACCACACCATGATGCCCAGAAATCAATCATTGTGTATTTACCTGAGCTTAACACTTGTTTTAATGAAAGTTCTGTTCCTTCAGGGGTTTTACCTGCAAATAAAGGCGCTTGCTGACCAACAGCTGTTTTAGCCATTAGCTCTAAACGTCCTTTAAGTGCTTTTCCTGATGAAGTAGCTTTTACATTCGCTGCAAATTTATCATAAATTGCACCGAAAGCAGCAGCATTATCATCATTTACATTTTGTAGTAAAAGAAATGGAGCAACCACCGATTGAGTATGAGATGATGCAAAGGCTTCAGTAACTTTTCCTTTCTCAGCATCTAATGCATCATATTTATTTCCAATCTCTTCCATTTTTGCTTTATCGCCGTCTTTTCGGGCCTGAACATATTCAGTTTCTAAAGCAGCTTGTTTTTCACTGATCCCTTTCACTTCTTTCCCATAAGCAGTATAGTCATCTTGTGATTTCGAGCCGGTAATCACTGCATTTTTAAGGTCTTTAACATCACCTTTTAATGTTAGCGCATTATTCTCTAAAAAAACTGGCACCCCGCCACGAGTATCCTGGATTCCTAAAAAATAGAGATCAGGACTAGCTACTGATCCTTTTAAGGTAAACTTAGCTGCTGCTGATACTGCTTTTGCTAAAGTATCAGATTTTCCGGTCGTCATATTTCTGCTCAACAAGAAAACCGTTTTCCCATTCTCTAAATTTGCCAACTCACCGGTAAGAGTAAAACCGGTTTTTGACTGAGCATATACATTGCCAGCTAAAAGTGGCAAAGCTAATGCTCCAACTAGAATTAACTTTTTCATTTGGGTTTATTTTAAGGGTTAAATTTCAACTTAATTTTGTGCCATTAACTCAGCAACTTTTTTCTCTAACTCTTCACCACGCAAGTTTTTTGCCACAATAACACCATTCTTATCCAATAAAACCGAATAAGGAATAGCCTCTACATTATATTCCTTTGCCAAAGGAGACTGCCAGAATTTCAAATCCGAAATATGACTCCAGGTAAGTTTATCATCTGCAATGGCTTTTTTCCAGGCTCCTTCTTCTTTATCTAAAGAAACGCCCAAAATGTTAAATCCTTGCGCATGGTATTTCTCATATACCTTTACCACATTAGGATTTTCTGCACGACAAGGTCCGCACCATGATGCCCAGAAATCAATCAGCGTCACTTTACCTCTTGCCTCCGTTAATGAAAGTTCTTTTCCTTCAGGAGTTTTTGCTTTTAATTCAGGAGCTTTTTGTCCTACAGCTGTCTTTGTTTCACGATCTAACTTTGATTTCAAATACTTTGCCGTAGGGGTTTTCTTTACCTCTTCAGTAAACTTATTATAGATCGGCAGGAACACTGCCGGGTCAAATGTTTGATTCGTATTAACCAATAAAACAGGCGCTACAAACGATCCCGGGTTATTAACAGCATATGATTGGATATCTTTTTGCATTTGGCTTTGAATAGCCATATACTCAATTTGCAAAGCTTGCATCTGATGTTCATCCGGTTGTTGTCCCATCATCATTGCTTTCTGCTGGATAGCTTGCATCTTATCGGTGCTTTTCTTCAGCATTTCCTCTGCTTTCTTAAACTCATCGTTTGATTTTGAGCCTGTAACAGTTAACTTATGCAAACTATCAACACTACCTTTAATGTCGATTTTAGCATTTTCAACCATTAATTCGCTTCCACTACGTTCTCCTTCAATTACTATTGCACAAAAATCTGGTGCTTCTAATTTTCCTTCTAATGTAAATTTGCCGCCTTTACTAACTGCTTTAGATAGCGTGTCATATTTTTGAGCTTCAAAATTAGTGGCAATCAGGTATACATTCTTGTTATCGTTTAACCCTTTTATATCACCTTCAATTTTGAATCCGTTTCCGCCTTTATTACATGCCGTAACTGCAAGCATAGCAGCGGCCATCCATAGTAAATTTTTCATTAATTAGTTATTTGAGTGGCTAAAATATAATATTATAACAGTATAACGTGTAAAACGTTTATGACGATACGTTTCATTACCAAACCTACTGATTTCAGTATAAAAATGATCAAATCAGCGCATAAATCATTCCCACAAAAAAAGCCGCTTTGATTTCTCAAGCGGCTCTTCTTACTTAACTTATATAAACTATCGTCCAAATGTAAAACGAATAGACAATGCAAAGTTATCAGGATAAAAACCCTCATAACCAGTGAAATTCAATTCCGGTTTCCAGTCGATACCAATATTGATTGGCGCACCACTGAATGTGTACTCTAAGCCTAAAATACCATCTAAACCAAAGTTTACTTCATTTTCATAATAATTATGGTTATACTTATAACGGTAAGAACCAATGTGAGCACCACCACCTACAAACCAATCTAACCCTGGCTCTCTGAATGCGTTTCCATGTACTTCATATAAACCAGTTAAATCCCAGCTATGATTATCAAAACCTAAAATTCCTTCTAAAGCACCGTTTGATTTCACAAAATGTTTTAATGTGATTCCACTTTCACTTCCTAAACGACCTCCTAAAGCAGTTGTATAACTTTGTGCTTTAGCAGATGCAACTGTAAACAAAATCGCAATAATTGTTAACGACAATAATTTTTTCATCCCTTATATTTTTTATTCGGCTGCAAAAATGCCAATAAAATGCCAAAGGAGATAGATGAAAGGCAAAAAAATTAACTTTTAAATATAAAATTTTAATTACTGGTAAATAATTGAATCTTAATTTATTAGTTAACAGCACTTTACTAATGCCTATATAATTCATACTTTTTTATCGTATTGCAATTAGCATTCAAACCATCTATTTTTTCTTGAGGCAAATAGACCAATAATGGGGAATTTAAACCACATCCAAAAATCAGTTTACCAACATTACTTGATTTGCTAAAAATTAAATAGGAAACTCGCAATTTGAAACTGTATTCAATGAAAATACTTCATACAGCCGACTGGCATCTCGGCAAGCGTTTAGATTTTGTTGCCCGCCACCCTGAACAAGTGGAGGTAATGGATGAGATCTGTGAAATTGCCAAAAATGAGCAGGTAGATGTTGTTATTGTTGCCGGCGATCTATTTGACACAATTAATCCGCCAGTTGAATCAATAGAATTACTCTATAAAACGCTTAAACGTTTATCGAATAACGGTAAAACGTTAGTTATTGCTATTGCAGGTAATCACGACTCTCCCGACCGTATCAATACGCCTGATCCGTTGGCGCGTGAATGCGGGATCGTGTTTGTAGGCTACCCCAATGCGGTAATTCATCCTTTTAAACTGGAAACAGGACTTGAGTTAATCCGGTCGGAAGCAGGATTTGCAGAATTTAAACTTCCAGGACATACTGCGCCTCTTCGTATGCTATTAACGCCTTATGCCAATGAAATTCGTTTAAGAAAATATTTAGGTAACGATAATCCTGAAGAAACACTTCGACAGCTTTTGCAAGAGCATTGGCAGCAGCTTGCATCCAAATACATGGATAATGAAGGGGTGAATTTTTTAGCGGCCCACCTATACATTGCAAAAAAGGGAGAAGAGTTACCGGAAGAACCTGATGATGAGAAATCTATTTTAGCTGTAGGGAACGCCCAGGTTATTTATTCTGAAAATCTTCCTACCGAACTTCAATATGTAGCATTAGGACACCTGCATAGGAGACATACAATTGACAAAAGACCTTATCCGATCGTATATTGCAGTTCTCCCCTTGCTTATAGTTTTAATGAGAGCAACCAACAGAAGTTTGTTGTATTAATTGACGCTGAGGCTGGTAAAGAGGTTAAAAGAACCAATATTCCCTTACAAAAAGGGAAACGTTTATTGCGATCAAAATTTGACTCAATTGATAACGCTGTAGAATGGTTACTAAACAACCAAGATGCATTAGTGGAAGTAACCATTGTTTCCGACACTTATCTGACTGCTGAAGAACGCCGAAGACTGAATAAAACACACGAAGGAATCATCAATATTATTCCAGAAATTAAATTTAAAAATACTAGTGGCGGTTCGTCATCACGACAAATAGATCTTAACATGAAACCTGAAGATCTCTTTGTGGAATACTTCAAATCCGAAAATAAAGATCAAGCCCCTTCACCTGAGTTAATGGCACTATTCAGAGAAATCATGACAGATAACTAAATGATTTATAGTCATCAAACCATGATCTATGAACCATGAACCATGATCAATTAACTATTATCACTAAAACAACCAGCTACTAATGCTTCCGGTACGATTAACATTAAAAGGCATTTATTCATATAGAGACGCAGATGAACATGTGGTAGATTTTGAAAAATTAACTCAAGATCATTTGTTCGGCATTTTCGGTGCAGTGGGAAGTGGAAAGTCAACCATTTTAGAGGCCATTACTTTTGCTCTTTATGGAGATATTGAACGGATGAACAATCGGGAAAACCGTTCCTATAACATGATGAACATGCGTTCTAATTCCATGTTAATCGATTTTCAGTTTAAAGCGGGAATTGAACAGCTATTGTATCGTTTTACTGTAAAAAGTAAACGAAGTACCAAAAACTTTCAACTTGTACCCACTCCTGAACGACAAGCTTACCAATGGAAAAATAACGACTGGGAACCACTTGAATCTGCTGATGCATCAAAAGTGATTGGTATTTCTTATGAGAATTTTAAACGTACGGTGATAATTCCACAAGGAAAGTTCCAGGAGTTTATCCAGTTGGGTCCGGCCGAGCGGACCAAAATGATGAAGGAGCTTTTCAATCTCGATAAATTTGATTATGCGCAAACAACTAGAGAGAAGATCTATAAAGTTAAGGCACAATTAACCTATTTAGAGGGTGAACTTACTGGCTTAGGTTCCATTTCTGAAGAAGAATTGCAAGAAAAAGAGAATCAACTTACTGTTCTATCTGCCGAAAAGGAAAAGATTGAGTTGGAGAAAAAACAAAAAGAGTTAGTACTGAAAGAGCTTGTTGAACTTAAACAACGATTGGAAGAGCTGACTCTTAGAGGAAAAGAGCTTTCATTATTAGTCGATCAACAAAGTACAATAGTTCAAAAAGAAAAAGATTTACTGCATTTCGAACGTACAAAAGAACGTTACCTTGCTATTGTTGAAGAGCAAACACGCTTACAGCATGAACTGAACAACCTTAATGACCAGCTAAAAATCAATCAACAAAAACAAGAAATTCATAAACAAGAATTATCTCAATTAACAGCAAGAGAAGCTGTTTTAAAACAAACTTTAGACAATAAAGATCAGCAGCTCAAAAAGGCCGCTGAATTAGTAGCGATTGCCCAGCTAAAAGAATTAAGAACCAATGAACAAGTACTTCAGGAACGAATTTCAAAGGGTGAAGCTCTTATTCATAATAAGCAGCAAGAAGTTGAGGGGCTGAAAGACAAAAAAGACTCCTTATTAGCGAATCGCTCTAAGTTAAACGAACGAAAACCTAATCATGAATTACTTGCCAATTTAACCGATTGGTTCGGTAAACATCTACAGCTATCAGCTGACCTTAGTAATATCAACTCACAACTTGCACAGCGAAAAGCCGAAAGAGCCTATTTGACTGAAACTTTTGCACAAAAGCTAGCTGTTCATAAATTGGAATTCCCATTGGAGATTGAACCGTTTAAGACTTCTCTTCAAAATGAAATTAAAAAACTAGACACGCATAAAACATCAGTACTGAGCCAACAGCTCGAAGTTAAAAGTTTTGAAAAACTGGCTGAGTTTGCCCAAAATTTGCTAGAAGGAGATAATTGTCCACTTTGTGGATCTACTCATCATCCGAATTTATATGCTTCACATCATAGTACCGAGGCTTTGGCATCGATGGATACTGATTTGAAAACAATTGACAATCAAATCAAATCATTAAATGCGTTAATAATTGAGACAAATGGCTATCAACAGGGCACAGAGCATATCATTTCTCAGGAAAATGAAATTGCCTTGGTTGTTGATGAGAAAGAAAAAGCAGTAACGCTACATAAGCAATCTTTTAATTATGATAATTTCTCACCTGATAGACCTGAACAAATAAATGAAATGAGAGCCTCTATCAAAGATTGGGAACTGCAAAGGGACCAAATTGATAAAGAGCAGACTCTACTCGATCAACAATTTAACCTGGCTAACGAGGATTTAAAAAAATATGAAAATGGGGTTATAAAACTCAAGAACGATCTAGCTGAAAGTAAGGGTGCAATCAATACATTGGTTAGCAATCTTGATGTTCTAAATGAAAGTGATTTTGAATCTAAAACAGCAGAAGAACTAAAAAATGAGTCTAGATTTCTAATAGATAGGTTAAATGATGCTCAACAAGAACTAGATGCTCTAATCAAACGGTCAGAAGTAAAAAGCAGAGAGATTAATCAATTTGCAGGTGCTATAGAAAACATTAGTGGACAAATTACAAGTATCAAAGTTTTACTTGTCGAAAAACAGGAAAGCTTTTCAGGTTTATTAAAGTCGGATAACTTATCGGAGGATGAGGTACTAAAAACACTATTAAAAAATATTGATATAGCGTCATTTAGAATTGAAATAAGTGAGTTTAAAAAAAATATTGCAGTTGCTGAAGAACGTGTAAAAAACATTGAACAGTCAATAGCTCAAAAAACTTACAATGAAATGTTGTATTTACAGCTTGAGACAGAATTAGGTACTTTATCGGATCTGTTAAATCATACCTCTGCTCAGTTTGCGGAACTTAAAGTGAGTATTGAAAATGGCAAAAAAGCGCTTGCCCGTATTTCTCAACTAGTAAAAGATAAACAACAGCTTGAAGACCGAAAATCTCAATTGGACATCCTTGATCGTTTATTTAAAGCTAATGGTTTTGAACGCTTTATCTCGGTTGTATACCTCCGAAACTTATGTTTTGCCGCTAATGAACGATTTATGAAATTTAGCCGAAACCAGCTGTCGCTTGAACTTAATGAAGAAACGGAAAGTTTTATCATAAGGGACAATCTAAATAATGGTCAGGTTCGTTCTGTAAAAACCCTTTCAGGTGGACAAACATTTCAGGCGGCATTATCGCTTGCATTAGCTTTAGCTGATAACATTCAACAATTTAACCAGGGTAATCAAAATTTCTTTTTCCTGGATGAAGGCTTCGGTTCTTTGGACAAAGATTCATTGCATCATGTATTCGAAACTCTGAAATCGCTCCGTAAAGAAAATCGAATTGTTGGCTTAATATCTCACGTCGATGATATGCAACAAGAAATTGCTACTTATCTCCAGGTTAAAAACACTGAAGAATACGGCAGTATTATTTCAGCCAGCTGGGAGGAGTAGTATTTTAAACCATATAAGGCATATAAGAAACATATAAGTTTTTTCTTAAATGATCTTATATCTCTTATATGGTTGATTATTCTGAACCATATAAGGCATATAAGAAACATATAAGTTTTTTTCTTATATGATCTTATATATCTTATATGGTTGATTATTTCTGAACCATATAAGGCATATAAGAAACAGATAAGTTTTTTTCTTAAATAATCTTATATCTCTTATATGGCTGATTATTTATGAACCATATAAGGCATATAAGAAGCATATAAGTTTTTTCTTAAATAATCTTATATCTCTTATATGGCTGATTATTTATGAACCATATAAGGCATATAAGAAGCATATAAGTTTTTTCTTAAATAATCTTATAACTCTTATATGGTTGATTATTTATGAACCATATAAGGCATATAAGAAACATATAAGTTTTTTTTCTTAAATGATCTTATATCTCTTATATGGTTGATTATTTATGAACCATATAAGGCATATAAGAAACATATAAGTTTTTTTCTTAAATGACCTTATATGTCTTATATGGTTGATTATTTATGAACCATGCAAGGCATATAAATGATATAAGTTTTTCTTAAATGATCTTATCTGTCTTATATGGTTTATTATTTATGAACCATGCAAGGCATATAAATGATATAAGTTTTTCTTAAATGATCTTATCTGTCTTATATGGTTTAATTATTTATGAATCATGCAAGGCTTATAAATAATATAAGTTTTTCTTAAATGACCTTATATGTCTTATATGGTTTATTATTTATGAACCATGCAAGGCATATAAATGATATAAGTTTTTCTTAAATGATCTTATCTTATCTGTCTTATATGGTTTATTATTTATGAACCATGCAAGGCATATAAATGATATAAGTTTTTCTTAAATGATCTTATCTGTCTTATATGGTTTATTATTTATGAACCATGCAAGGCATATAAATGATATAAGTTTTTCTTAAATGATCTTATCTGTCTTATATGGTTTAATTATTTATGAATCATGCAAGGCTTATAAATAATATAAGTTTTTCTTAAATGACCTTATATGTCTTATATGGTTTATTATTTATGAACCATGCAAGGCATATAAATGATATAAGTTTTTCTTAAATGATCTTATCTGTCTTATATGGTTTATTATTTATGAACCATGCAAGGCATATAAATGATATAAGTTTTTCTTAAATGATCTTATCTGTCTTATATGGTTTATTATAAAATTACATGGCTTCAGCAATAGCTTTTACAGCAGCCTGAGGAGTAGTCGGCGTAAAATTGAAACGAGTGTTAAATTTGGAACTATCGAAAACATAATCACGATCATATTGATACACCATCTCCTTAAACTCCTTCAAAATTGGAACGAACAACCCTAAAATCCCCATCATCCAAGTTGACATAACCATCAGCTTAGGCTTAACATGCAGCTCATCTGCAAACAATTCGACCCATTGCTTTCCTGTTAGCGCATGCTTATCGGTCGGTAAATGCCAAACTTCACCATATGCATCTGGTGTATTTCCTAATAAAGCTGTACCCTTTGCTGCATCATCAACAAAGGTAAAAGAGTGCGATTTATTAGCATCTGCAAACCAATTGGCACTTTTCCCCTTTTTCAAATTCTTATAAACCATTTCAACCAAAACGCTATTCTTAGTTCCAATAAAATCTGCAGACCGAGCAATTAAAGCAGTCAAATTTCCGGATTGGATTTCATTCGTAAGCATTTGTACAACTTTAGCTCGTACCTCCCCTTTCTTGCTTGTAGGGCGAATTGGAGTATCTTCAGTCATTTTATTCAGAAACTCCCTATCATACATATAAATGTTATCAAAGAACACCAAACGAGCATTGTGTTTTTTGCATGATTCAATAACATTTTGCATTAATACAGGCCACTTTTCCTGCCATACTTTTATTGAGTATTCAAATCCAACAACCAGGTAAACAACAGCCGAACCCTCAATCGCAATATCAACCTGTTTCGGATCTGAAAGATCTGCTGGAAAAAGTTCATCAAACTGATTCACCTTTTTAGGATTTCTGCTTACCAATCTTATATCGCTGGTATATTTATGAAGTTCTTTGGCTAATGCTGATCCTATTGCTCCTCCAGCCCCTAAAATTGTTTGTAATGCCATCTTTATATTAACTATTGAATTGAATTGAATTGATTAGATAAAAATAGACAAACCGTTACTCATAAAAACCAATTTCAGCCTAAAACATATATTCTATCGGTAGAACTAGAATTTTAATCGGTGAATAATCAAAATAGAACAAATAAGTTTCAATTCGTTTCTTTGTAATTCATGAATACAATAAAACAGCACATATACGAAGCTTGTCAATTTTATATTGACCAACGAGTAAAAACCATTGAAAATGCAATTGCATCAGCAAAAGAGGCCGCTTCTGACGACACCAAAAGCAGTGCAGGTGATAAATACGAAACTACCCGTGAAATGATGCAGCAAGAAATTGACCGCAATACGGCACAATTAAATGAGGCATTAAAGTTAAAACAAGCATTATCGCTTATTGATCCTCAACAACAATCAACAGTTGCCCAAAACGGGAGCCTTGTTATCACCAACAATGGCAATTTCTACCTATCCATAAGTGCTGGAGCCATAGACATTGATGGAACAATATATTTTGCTGTTTCTCCTGTATCCCCTATAGGAAATAAACTATTAAAATTAAAGAGAGGAGATTCGATCAGATTTAATGGGAAGGATTACCAAGTAAATGAACTCTTATAATAAGAAAAGCCTGGACTAACCAGGCTTTCTCATTTGATTTTTATTGAAAATTGATGCAATCATCCATTAATTGGCAACATCTAATATTTGGAATTTCTTTAGGCCATTTGGCATTTCCCAGTCCACCATATCACCTTTTCTATAGCCAATCAAGGCAATTCCTATTGGAGCTAATACCGAAACTTTTTGCGTTTTCATATCAGCTTCATTAGGTAAAACTAATTTTATTTTCATTTTCTTCTCATTATCAACTTCCAAAAGTTCTATTTCAGAATTAAGGCAAATAACATCAACCGGCAATTCGCTTTCCTTATAAATTTTGGCATTCTTCAACTCATCTTCCAACTTCTGTCTATTATGAGAAGGCATTGTACTTTTATTTAGTGCATCTAGTAACAAACGCTGATCTTTTTCTGTAATTGAAATTAAATTTTTCATACTAATTCATAATTTAATTAAACATTATGTGTATTTATTTTTATCTGATATACTGCTTTGGATGCTTCAGATAATGGATCGTATGCATTTACTTGATAGACCGGAAGTTGTACTGCTTAAGCTGATATTTTGCAGCTAAAATATTAAAGCGATTTTATGCGGCCGGTTAGCAAATGCCCCCGAACCCAATTATGTTAATATCTTGAAGCGGATTCGGGGCTACTTATTAAAGTCTTTGTTGGCAGAAAAGAAAGGAAGTTTATTAACAATCTCTTTCCGTAAGGAAGTGTTACCCGTGGAATTAGCCACACCAATTCCCTTTTTCACCATATAGGCATGTGAAAATACAGAATATAACGATATGTCTCTTGGTGTGAACATATTACAAATATAGGAAACTTTAAAGTTAATTTATTGTACTAATAGATTCCTTAAGTAACAATTAGATAGCAAAAATAAGACCGTTTCATAAATGAAACGGTCTTTGTTAACAATTAAACCAAACCTTCTAGTAATTTAACCGGGCGGTTCATACCGAAGGAACCAAAATAAATCCAAAATTGTTCTACGCTCTCTTTAAAACAAATTGGTATTACAAATATTAAATAAGGATCTTAATTCCTCTAACCCTAAAAGACAAATAAATACTCAATTCGGCCATACTTAATTTTACTAGAGAAAGTAAAAAATTGCCAAATTACTTTAGTTTTAAAATAAGTTCTTTATAAACATTCAGAATACTATTCAAATAACACATTTTATCCCTCAAAAAGTCCAAGACACAAAATCAGAAAAAAGCTTTTTTTTGATGAGGTGATAATTTATTAGAGATAATAGGTTTCAAAAAAAGTGGGGACCCCAATTAAAATGGGCGTCCCCACATGAGACCAATTGCCTTCTCTAAAGAAAAATAGAGAAGAACAAAAACTTAATTTATTTGCATACCGCGCAATTAAATCACTATAAATAAATACTTATCTTAGCTTAAGTACTATTCGTAATAGTTAAAACAATAGTCAATTTGATTCATTTTTTCATCTAATTATTATAAAACAAAGCATTAACTACTAATGATTTCAAGAACACAGTAAAGAAAAAGCCCGGCATTATCATTTAACTAATACCGGGCGCACTATGATTATTATTCGAAATCTTAGGCTTTACTCTTGTGCTTAACTTCAGTCACTTCATTTCTGATTTCCTGTGCAAGTTTTTTAACCTCCATCATTGCCTTTCTAACTCGTGTTCCAGCCGCACCGTTACCATTTGTGTAGAATTTAAAAGCATCTTCTTCAGTCGAAACAATAAGGGCTTTTAAAGCATTAAATTTTTCCATGATATTTTTTTATTATTTGTAATTTTTGAATAAAACATTCTTGTAAATAACCCTCGACATTTAAGAACACCGAGGGTCGTGTGCAAAATATAACCTAAAGGAACATTCAGTTTCTTATTATTCGTTTTTAAAAATGGAATACAATTCCTAGTGCAAATGGAGCATTATTGGCAAGTAAATTAAATGAAGTGTTGGTAGATTTGTCACCACCACCATTAGGTTTATGAGTTTCTGACTCAAAACTTAGAACTCCCAAACCGGCTACTAAGCCTATATTTTTGGTAAAAAACACTCCCACTCCTGCATTGATATTTGCATTAAAGGTATTTGTATTATAAAGCTTTTCTGAGCTTCCTCCTTTGGGTTCAAATTTGGTTGAACCTGAATAGTAACTCAGTTCCGGACCAGCAAAAATTGCTACATTATCACTCACCATGAAGTATCTTCTTAATCCGACACCTCCACCAAACTGATCAGTGTTCTTTTTACCTAAAACAGTACCTTGCATTTCTTGATTTGAATCATTCACATATCCAAGCTTTATATAACCTTCTAATTTATCGCTGAGAAAATAACCAACTTGAGGTTGAATAGAAAACGTGGTGCTTTTATCGTCTGCATCTTTTGTTTTCGAAGTTCCAAATCCAACATTACCACCTACTGTTACTGTCCCTTTTGATACCTGAGCACTTGCAGCAAAACCAAAAAACACTAGTCCCACTGCGATTAACATTTTTTTCATATTACTTTATTTAGATAAATATTATACACAAATCAACATTTATTTAAACAAGTACAGTATTCGAAAAAATTAAAAAACAGCTCAAATTGTTCATTTTTAAACATAAGAAAGTCTTATTAATTTCATTATTCACCGGTTTTCAAACCATAAAACCATTTAAAGCTTTTCCTATTCTGTAACAATTATCATTGATAACCCAGCATTCTTTCGACCCTACTTTATAAACACAACGGCCTTCGGTATATACGCAAGTGCTATAAAAATAATTTAGAAAATTATTGAACTTAATACATAGCAGATTTTTTTAAGTTAATAAGGGTAAACAAGAAGTAATTTGATTGTTCGAATGTGACATTTTATAACCAGAATAGTGTTTTTTGATTTTTCTTATGCAGACTTAAACTCTTGTTTGATTTTAAGTTAGAGTTGAATTAGATAATAAGGATTAAGGTTTCTTATAAAGAAAATATCTTTTATCATCTTTGTTAAAGGAGATTTCGATTTTTGAACTATCTATATAACTTATTCGGCTTAATTCAGTATCGTCAGTTTTATATAGATGAACTGTTTTGTTACTATCAACAACTTTCCACACATATGAAGTAATAATGCAATTGGCATTAACTTTAACATCCTTCTGCTCCATTGTGTAATATCCGTTAGATCTTAGTTTCAACTTAATCCGAACGAGTCCTCTCTCTTCAGTAATAACTCCAACATAGGTACCACACCATTCTGATCTTTGCGATTCATTGTGGGTATCCTGTAATGATGAATGATTATTGCAACTAAATAAAACACATAATAGCCAACCAATCAGGTTAACCTTGATAGTAGCTATTGAAGGACAAAACATATAGCTAAGACAAACAGGCTAATTTTTCCTGAAGTAATCTTTTTCCTCTAAAAATTCTTGATTTAACGATTACCATACTAAGGTTTAGTTCAGCACATATTTCATCATAGGTATATTCTTTAATGAATCGAAGACGTAAAGGAATGCTGTACATTTCCGGAAGTTTAAAAAGTGATTCGCGGATGAAGGTTGAGTATTGTTTCTTAATTAATGATAGTTCCGGATTATTAGTATTGGTAGCGAATTCCGTTATTCCAAAAGACTCTTCTGCAAGTGATTGAAACGAATATTTAGCACGAAACTTCTTTTCTTTTTTTAGGTAGTCTAATGAATGATTCGTTGCAATAGTGTATAACCATGTGTTAAAATTGAATAACGGTTTGTACTTAGTCAGATTGCAAAATGCTTTGATAAAACATTCATGCGTTAACTCTTCTGCGATATCTCTATCTAATACTTTTTTATAAATGTGAAAGAAAAGTCCTCTTTCATATTTCTCAACCAATATTTTATATTTATTTGTATCGCCGTTTTTTATATCTTCTATGATCTTGAAATCTTCTTCTAATGATTGCATTGTAACTCTCCCACTTTTCATTAAATGCGATATCCTAAAGCTTAAATGCAATAACTATCTGTAACACTGACTTAAAGCTTAAATCGCGTTACAAAAATGAAAGATATTAAAAACAACGACTATTCACATCGAACAAAAAAATACTCAATTTGTGCATTCGGTAAACAATAGAATTATAGTAAACAGCTAGTTCTTATAACTCTTACAATTACCACAACTTGACTAAAAAATAAAAAGCTGCTAGGGTCAAAGCAGCTTTTTAAATAAATAAACCTTGCGCAAAAACATTAAATAGATAGTTGAAACCTCTTTGAGCTCAAGCGGACAACTATATAAATATGAAATCTAAAACTGAATTTTACTATTCGAAAAAGGTATTTTACTGTTCAATTTGATCAAACTGTAAAAATTGATAAATGGCATTTTTTTATCTAATTCTAGTATAGTGATTGGATATTTAACAAATGGACATGGCTAATGTTTATTAGAAAACGTTTTAATAATTAGCTCATTATAACGTTCTAAAAGTGTAATGTATTTATCTTTCCAGTAATCTCTTTCATTTAATAATTCCCCATAACTTTTGGTAATACCATAACTTGGATCGGGCTCATTTATGATGGACTTTAAATCAGAAAATAATTCTGGAAACTCTTCTGTAAAATCATGCTTTAAAACCTTTGAATATCTAAGTATTAAACCAGCATCTAAATCAGGTAGTGTAAAATGTCGATAAACCGTTGAGCGTTCTACTCCCATTTGACGTGCTATTGCCACAACAGACATGTTCGATTGACGCACCACTCTTTCTAATATTTCACCTCTATTTTTCAACATGTCACAATTTTGCCAGAAAAATGAATTAATTTTAAAACATAAAATGTAGTATAGTTAAAAATACAATACAATAAAGCAATAAAAACACAACATCATTGATGTACTTTTTAAATCAGTTCTTTGATTAGTTTATGAGCTAATGTTATACCTATAACTATTGGCATAGTTATACCTGTATTAATTTTATTAGGTTTCAATTCGCAAGAATTTTAAGAACGATTTAACAACTGGGCATTAACCTAAGCATTATCTTTATGACAAACGCTCAATTAGAACTTTTAAATGCACTGTTAGAAGGCAGGAGCATTATTTTAGGCTGCATACAGCAGTACCTAAATAGTAACAAAAACAATCAGATTGCTTACCTCACCCCAATTGATCAGATCTCACATTTATTTCTTTCTTCAGAAATTAATTTATCTGAACTACTCAAAAAACTTAAGCTTTATAATTATCACATTGAAGCCCTTCTCAAGAGAATTGACATAGGTGAAGCATTGGAAATTATTAAGCATTAAAATTGGAAGTTGAATACCCCTAATAAAACAGAAAATCCGGAAGCAGAAGTCTGCTCCGGATCATTTAATATAGATAGATACGAATTAATATCTTACAATTATAAACTCAGTTCTTCTGTTGGCCTGGTGTTCAGCTTCTGAACATTTTACACCATTCGAACATTTGTTTATTAATTGAGTTTCACCGTAACCTTTGGCTACCAAACGACCTTTATCTATTCCATTCTTGATCAGGTAATTTACAACTGATTCGGCACGACGCTGAGAAAGTTTCAGGTTGTAATTGTCGTTACCTCTTGAGTCGGTATGTGAACCTAACTCAATCTCTATCGTTGGATTCTCTTTCAACAATTTCACCAACTTGTCCAATTCAACAAGCGCATCGGCTCTTAAATCCCATTTATCGAAGTTGTAATAGATATTCTCAATTCTGATAGGATCTTTAGTGATACGATCTAAAGCCAATTCCAATCTTTCTTTTAGCGTACAAGACTCGTTGATACCCTCTGTGGTAATTCCTTCTTTACCAACCGACATGTAATCAGTTTTACTGGCAAGTATCTTATAATTACTTTTAGGACCTAGCTCAAAGGCAAACTTTCCGTCCTTACCACTTACATATTTATACTGTTCCCCTGTTCTTACATTCTGCAGAACAACAACAGCATTTTCCAGTGGTAGTCCACTTTTTTTATCTACCACTATACCTTCCAAACGGATCTTAATATCTTTTAAGCTAAACAAATAAATATCATCATCCCCTAAGCCACCGTCCCGGTTTGAAGATAAATAACCTGTATAATCGCCAGTAAACCAAATGGCAAAATCATCCTGTGGCGAATTGATCGGGTACTTTAGCGACACTGGTCGTCCAAAGCCTTTATCAGTTGTTTGGGCGGCATAGATATCCAACCCTCCCATGCCTATCCGGCCATCCGACGAAAAATAGAATGTATCGTCGGCAGAAAAGCGTGGAAAACGTTCATTACCAGCAGTATTAATAACCACTCCCAGGTTTTGAGGGGCATCCCAACCTCCATCTAAATTGCGTTTACAATAGTAAATATCAGTCCCTCCTAATCCGCCTGGCATATCCGAGCTAAAATACAGATACTTACCATTAGGGGTTATGTACGGATCACCAACAGAATATTCTAATGCATTGTTGTATGGAAAGGCAACCGGTTTACTCCAATCTCCAGCCGAACGGGTGCGTGAGAATATCTCCAATTTAACCGTATAAGCTTTATTTACCAGAAAGTTATTTTTCGGATTTTTAACTAAACGGGTTACAGTATAAAACACTTCATCTCCAGTTGCGTTAAAACAAGGTGATCCAATATGATAGGTACGTTTGTCCTCATCTTTAAACAACGGATGAATGGCACTGTCACCATCATTGGTGGTGAAAATATTCAGATAACCTCTGCCGGTCCACCCATAGGTTTCTTTATCAAGACTTTTATGCACAATATCCAATGATAAGAATGGGTTCACATTGCTAATTTTCACCTTGGCCTTATCGTCTGAGCAGAAAACCAACTGATCTTTATACTTCACCAATCCCCAATCCGAGCCAAGAGAATTTACCCCAGTCTGATTAACTACATTGTAAGGTTCCGGAACTTTCATCCATACCAAAGCCGAGTCACAGGAACCTATCCAAATCACTTGGTCGTCGTAGCTTACGTTTTTCTTCTTGGCATAGGTTGTATATACTTGTTTAGCCTCTCCATATTTTGAGTTATTCCGCAAAGCTTCTGCATAGTGCAACTCATCTTCCAGACTATGATCCTGATAGCCAACGGATTCGGCAAACCAGGATTCAGCAAATTTATAGTCGTTCATAAAATGATAACAACTGGCTATCTGGTGTGCCAAGTAGTAACTTTTTTTATCCTTATAAGCATCTTGGTAGTAAACTACTGCCTTAGAATAATTGTAAAGTTGATATTGCTCATCTCCTTTCGATTTTCCTGTTTGCGCTAATGTGGATTGACTTATTAAAATCAATCCTGTCAATATCAATATGTATTTTTTCATAATAAAGTGGGGTCGATTAGAAGTAACGAGGTGATAACAATCGTACTTTTGAACTGGTAAAATAGTATCCTAACGAAATCTCGTGACTTCCATTATTATATGTCCGTAATGTTGTCATATCATAATCAAATGAATAACCGATGCGTAAGCGTTCTGTTGGATATACTTCAGCTAGAAAGGCAAAGGCATCCTGTTTTAACAAATTGCTTTGCAAGTTATTCTTCTTCCAGATGTTTATTCCTGTACGATAAGAGCCTCCTAACCAGATGCGATCATTAATCAACAGCATAGCATTCAAATCCATATTGGTAGGGCCTTTAAACTCTTCTTTAATTAAAAATGAAGGTTTTAAACTCAATGATTCATTTAAGTGAAATAGAGCTCCAGCTGTTAAAAAATAATGACGGGCTTGTTTAGGAACATAATTTCGCTTATCCGCATCTATATTTATATAGGATGATAGCAGGTTCATTACAGATAATCCGGCATATAAACGATCTGAACTATAATAAATCCCGGCATTTACATCCGGTAACCAAGCTGAAAGATTTTCATCAGGAACAGACGGATCATACTCAACAGTACTTTGCAAATCACGTCCTTTAATCATATAATTTTTGGCTCCGGCCGCCAAACCAAAACTCAGCTTTGCATCTTCACCTGTTTGTATTTTGTATGCATAATTAAACATGGCCGAAGTTGAATTTGCAGATCCGATTTTATCATTCGCTAAAATTAAACCCAAACCCATTTTATCATTATTGGCAGTACCATCTACTCCAATTGTGAAGGTTTTAGGAGCACCAGGAAATCCAACCCACTGCATACGATAGAATGAATGGGCATATAATTGCTCTTTATATCCGGCATAAGCCGGGTTTATGTATAAGCCATTAAACATGTACTGACTAAACTGGGCATTTTGCTGAGCCCATATAGGACTTCTTAGCAAAAGCATCAGAGCAACAACCATTACTATTTTAATTTCTTTCATTTCCTTATCGTATTATATGTACATATCCTGTGAAGGATTTTGTCCCGCCATTTTTGGGTTTAACTTTCAGAATATAGAAATACACCCCTTCGTGCAAATCACTACCATTCCAATCGTTCTGATAGTTAGTGGCTTTAAATACTTCATTTCCCCACCTGTTAATTATTACCAATTCATTTTCAGGGTAATTTTCTTTTAACCCCCTGACCACAAAGTCATCATTGTTTTGATCGGCATTTGGGGTAAATACATTCGGAATAAACAGATCTGGCATAAATTGACCTGCTAAAGCAATTGGCAAAACTTCTGAGTTGGTTATACTTAGCTTTTCTGCTGTGTTTAAGTTAACCGTAGTGGTACGAAAGTTGGAAGACGAAGGATTAGTTGTTTTTACTAGGCCCCATTTTCGAGCTTCTTCATCCCATTCCGTTATATTTTCAAATGCACCATCAACCACAGTATTAAATGGAACACTCAGCGTTACTTTGTTATCAGCATCCTGTGTCATCAGACCATGATAGAAGTGTTCATTGACACCTTTAACCCCTTCTTTTGTGTCTTCAGTATTGTAATAGTCTCTATCAGCACGATAATTTTGAAACTGACAACCTATATTACCTGCCTTATCAGCTTTAACCTGCAAGGGACGATAACGATATACTCCGTCTGTTTTATTACCTAATGGAAACAGATACGAGGAGCTATTATCCATTGAACGTATTAAAAAACCTTCCTTTGATGTACTGGTATTTATATAACCGGTTGTTTGTCTCATCGCATCAACATTGGTTGATAATACAAATGCTGTATGACCATTTACGTCCAATTCTTTATCGGTAAGTTCAAGTAAATGAGTTATTTCAATAGAAGTATTTTGGACCTTTTTATCTGATCCTGAAAGCAGTAAATCAGGAAAACGGGTAACTAAGCCGTTAAATGTTTGTATAGCTCCACTAAGAATAATTTTTCCCGTGGATGCATCGGTAAATACTTTCAAATCGTTAGATGAATTATTATACCAGTTGCCTTTTATTTCTAAATCACCTTGATGGGATATGTTTTGTGAAGTATTTCCAGCGTATATCACATCTCCATCTACAAATACCTTTGATTGCGGCAAGGTGGTAAATATGTTATCAATATATAACTGTGCCGAGACATGGTTAATAATACCAAGGCTCCCTAATACAGCTACTAAGTATTTTAGTTTTGTTTTCATTTTTAATGAATTAGCTTTCAATTGTCGCAACCAGATAGATTCCTGATCAACTTACTTTTATAATTCTGAAAAACTTTGAATATTGAATCCCGGTTGATTGATCACTCATGATCTTTATATTTCCGGAAGCTGTACCCCCCTCTGTTCTTTGAATTACCAATCGAAGCTTAGTATTATCATTAAGAGCAAGAACACCTGTTAAATAAACTCCAGATATTTTACCTGACCAGTTTACTTCATATTGATCTCTGTTACCAATGACATTCACCCAGGCAGTTCCATTCCATTTTTGCAAAACGAGGCTTATCCCCATTGTTTCATCCGAAACAGTTTGAACATAAAAATTTGCCTCTGCCGTTATTTCGTAAGTTCCTGAAAAGAAAACATTGAAGGTATTATCAGAATCGTTCCAGGTACCAATGGTATTCAAAAGCATATCTGATGAAGAAAAATCAATAATCGCTGGATTACTTATTGCACTAAATGCTGATGATGGTAAATCCTGAACATCAGAAGATTGAAAGTATGCACTACCCCATATGGACAGTTTTACAACACCCATATTATCGACCACCAGACCTGCATCTGTATCATTTGTTGTTAACTCAAGGTTTTCAAAACGCACACTAGCAGCTTTCACATGTAACTGATTGGTTGGATTACTTGTTCCAATCCCAACATTACCTGCAGCTGTTACGCGCATTCTTTCAGTATTATTTGTCTTCACCACCCAATCAGCAGCATCCCTGGTACCAATAAAATGAATCGAAGGATTTGTTTCTATATTACCTAGTCTACCCCACCCTGTTGTATCTAAAGGTGTCGCCATTTTGTTCCAACGGTTCTGTTGCCAATAGTAAAATCCCTTGGTTGATATGCCTAAGTAAGTTCCGATAACAGCTGTATTGTTATTGTAGATCCATAAACCCTGCACGGGCGCATTACCTAGTACCGGAGCCGGATCTGACACTTTAGTGATATTAACATTAGGCAACAAAATACCTTTATCCGACATTGCTTTCATATCTAATGCAGCGGATTTATCAGGTGTATTGGTGGTTACTCCAACTTGTGCAAAACCAGTGTGGATTAACAATATAAAGGATATTAATAAAATGAACGTTTTTTTCATGTTAACAAGATTTAAGAGGCTGCAACTACATTTTTAATTAAAATCCGTGTTTCCAATTATCGTATTCGGGCAACTTTTAAATATTTAGAATAAGTGATACCATTGGCAGGATCTACATTCGCTTTCACATCATTATTCACAGCGTAGAATTTTGCCCCCCTGTACGCAACAAATCTGATTTTTGTGTTCCCATTTAATAACACCCCAACTCCGGATACACTGCAAGTTTGTGTATGCCCATTAGTATTGTACATGGCTCTGCTTCCCACCACATCATCCCATGTACTTGTAGAAGTATTGTACGCTTGAATCACTACATTAATAGCCATTGGACCACCTGTAGAACCTGTATAAAAATTAAAGGCTCCGGTTACATCATACTCTCCTGCATTAGTCACTGTTAATGAATTATCTGCTACATTCCAGGTGCCTATATTATTCAGGAGAATATCTCCTGTTACAAAACTCAATACAGCAGGAGAATACCATCCAGAATACATACTAAAAGCATCAAACGAAAGATTCTGTATTGTTGATGATTGCAAATAGGCTACATGAGGAAGACCCACAGCAGCCTTCTTTACAACACCGGAAGCATTTACTACAAGAGGTATAGCATTAGAAGCATTGGTTATCGATAATGTCTCGAACCGAACAGGAAGTGCAGGCGCTTTTACATCCAATGTATTTGTAATATCATTATCACTATCACCCATACCAATATTACCATTGGCATTTACACGCATTCTTTCAATATTATTGGTTTTCACAATCCAATCATTTGAATTTGTTGTACCGATAAAATTTACTGAAGGATCTGTATTACTGTTACCATATAAACTCCAAACGGTTGTATCAGCCGGAGTAACCAGTTTTTGCCACATGGTTGCATCCCAATAATAGAACCCCTCACCGGCGGCACCTTTTCCCGTAATTCCGGAATTAGTATTATAGACTAACAAGCTTTTGACCGGTGCACCTCCTGCAATCACTGATTTATGCGTAGTACTATTAAGATTTACCTGAGGAATCAATACGCCTTGTTTGTTAGTTGCTTTCAAATCTAATGCAGCAGATCTGTCCGGTGTATTTGAAATCATTCCGACCTGGGCAAAAGCAGCAGTATTAATAAAAAAGAATAATATTGCCAGTCTTATACCATATGTAAATTTCATATACCTTGTACTATTGAATTTAAGTGTGAACATCTTTTAGCTTTAATTTGGCTCATCCTGAAGCAATTTTAATTTGCTTCTCTATGCCGTTATCCTATTTTATTAAGTTTCAGCACCTTCGAAAAAGTAACACCATGCACACCACAATCAGCTCCTACTTTGCCACCAGTAACAATACCTCCACCCATTCTATGAATAACAAGTTTTAGTTTTGTTCCTGCAGTTAAACTTACTATTCCTCCCAAGGGGCAGCTGATTGTCAGGTTGGCCCAACTTTTAGAGTATATTGTCCTTGCTCCTAAAACAGTTTGCCATCCATTACCAGTCTCTTGTTGTAATTCAAGAGATATATTCAAATCGGCATCAGGTCCATTTACACTGATAAAATTAGCACTGGCATAGACTTCATATAAACCATTCTCATTAACTGTAAACACTGAAGAGCCATCCCAGGAACCAATAGTATTTACCTTTACCTCATCATTGGTAAATGTAATTGGATCAGAATTGGTTGCAGAACTGGCTCCAAATGAAGTAATTTTATAAGTTTGGGGAACAGCTGATTGGAGAAAGGCCACATAAGATGCACCGGCCTTAGCCTTACGAACAACACCGTTTCCATCAGCCACAAGTGTTATGTCAGATGGATCGGTTGAGGTTGCCAAACCTTCTAACCTTACAGGATCTGAATTCGATTTAACATGAAGTGAATTGATTGGTGCATTTGTGCCTATACCTATATTACCTTCGGCAAGCACACGCAGTCTTTCCGTATTATTTGTCTTAACTATCCAATCCTTTGAATCAGTCGTACCAACAAAATGAACATCAGAATTAACATTCCCATTACCCGATAAACCCCATCCAATAGTATCATTAGTTGCGATCAGCTTAACCCATCTATTGGTATCCCAGAAATAAAAACCTTCTCCTTCTGCACCATCCCCTATTATCGCAGCATTCGTATTGTAAACCAACAAACTTTGTACAGGATTCGTAATTATCGTTTTGTCGGTAGTACTTTTGAGATTTACATTTGGAATTAAAAGTCCTTGGTTTGAAGTAGCTCTCATGTCCAACACAGCCGATTTATCCGGATTATTTGCAACCATACCCACCTGAGCAAGTGACGAGCTGCTATATGCTAAACTCAATACAAAAACCGTTACCTTAAGCAGTATTTTCATTCTTCTCTATTAAATAAACAATTTTAATTATCTAAAAAAGAAGCGATTACAACTAAGCAATCACTTCAATCAGCTTAGTTTAGAATCTTGAAATAGTTTGCCATTTGGTTGAACTCTCAGCGATAATCTGGTAGGTTATCTTTTGCCCTACACTGATTAGGTGATCAGTTTCGTCCACGAATCCTGCAGTAAAATCAATAATTACAGAATTTGAAGAAGTATCAACACGTTTAATGGTAAGTACTCTGCCGGATACTGCCCCTGTTGTTGGAATTCCCACAGACACGCTTCCGTTGGATGCATCAACCAATATCACATCATCGATTGCAAAGTCGACGGTATAATTGGCAGAGATTCGTTTTACATATTTTACCAAAACAAGATCCTGAGAATTCTTCCAAATCACATTACCATTTGCGTCTGCAGATGTTGCCACAGAACCTGTGTTTGCTCCCACTCCATTAAAGCCTTTGGTTATCGCAGCATATTGAGTCGTAATTTTATTAGCTATTTTAGCATCTCCTGCAACATCTAATAATTCAGATGGATTTGAAGTTCCTATTCCTACCTTTCCTGAATTTGTAATTATCATTTTTTGTGATAATGCATTATACGGTCCGGTATAAAACACGTGCGACCCCTGACCAGAACTATAATTAAGTTGACCGCTTGATACTCCAAAGCCGTAAATACTCTCATATGCTCCACTGAAGAGACGTATATGTGATACAGATGGTGTTGAAGTAGAAAAATTGCCAAAGGATAAACGAGTGTATTTACCGGAACCAGAACCTAACTTAAATTCTGCTGTATCAGAAGCTGTTACAGGAGTTATTAATCTGACTCTTTCTATATTATTGGTTATTAACGGCAGATCATAATTATCCGTTGTCCCCAATGTTTTAACTGCTCCGTTCTTATTACCATTTAATTTCCAATCCACCGTCTGTAATGCAGTTGCGTCTGTCCAGATAATATTACCTGTAGCATCTGATACAGCTACCTTGCCCATAGCAGCACCGTTACTAACAGAAAGATTTACAGTACTGGCTTTGGCAATATTATTTATGTTGTTACCGCTCATGTTTAAATTCTGAGTAGCAACGTGGTTACCGAGGTTATCTCCTTTGGTGTTAACAGTTGCCGGATCTACCCAGGTTACTACACCACTATTATTAGTCATCATCATAGTGTTATTTGCTCCTGGCTTAATATCCACGGTAGTAGCGCCTAACACAGTATTGGTTCCTGATACATTGATAGTGGCATTCGGACTACTTACCGAGTTATTACCAGTAATCGCTATTGGAACCTGTGTACTCCATACTACATTACCAGATCCGTCGGTTGTCATAATTGTATTACCACTTCCAGGAGTAATATCTACTGTTGTAGCACCAAGAACTGTGTTTGTACCAGTAACTGTTACCGTAGATTTAGGACTGGTTACTGATGAATTACCTTTTACCACAGTATTGGCATCAACCCATGTTGGAGTTGTTCCAACACTCTGCAATAGCTGACCATCTGAACCTCCTGTCAAACTGATTGTATTATTTTTAAACACTGCATTAGCGCCATCACTAACTGTTATCAAATTAGCACCAGAAAGTGTACCCGCTCCTGTTGTTGGTGGAGGTCCTACCGGACCTTGCGGACCTTGTTCACCTTGTGGCCCCTGTGGTCCTATCACTTTACCGGCATCTGTTTTTGTACCATCTGTATAAGTAATAATCAGATTACCATTAACATCAATGCTAGTACCACTGATCCCTTTACCATCTAATCCATTTGTTCCATCAATACCTTTCGGACCAACTACTTTACCGGCATCTGTCGTTGTTCCATCTGTATAAGTAATAATCAGATTACCATTAACATCAATGCTAGTACCACTGATCCCTTTACCATCTAATCCATTTGTTCCATCAATACCTTTCGGACCTTGTTCTCCCTGAGGACCATTAATCTTGGTCCATGTATTGGAGGTTGGGTTATACACCCATGTACCTGAATCATTAGTTACAATGGTAACTCCTTCTCCGGGACCTCCCGGTGTGCCCGGAGTGCCCGGAGTGCCACTGGTGCCTGCCATTCCCTGAACACCTACCACTCCCGGATCTCCTTTTAAGCCTTGAGGACCTTGCGGGCCTTGTGCTCCCACCAAACCTTGCTCACCTTGCGGGCCTTGAGCACCGTTAATATTAGTCCATGTATTGGTGGTTGGGTTGTACACCCATGTACCTGAATCATTAGTTACAATGGTAACTCCTTCTCCGGGACCTCCCGGTGTGCCTGGAGTACCCGGAGTGCCACTGGTGCCTGCCATTCCCTGAACACCTACCACTCCCGGATCTCCTTTTAAGCCTTGAGGACCTTGCGGGCCTTGTGCTCCCACCAAACCTTGCTCACCTTGCGGGCCTTGAGCACCGTTAATATTAGTCCATGTATTGGTGGTTGGGTTATACACCCATGTACCTGAATCATTAGTTACAATGGTAACTCCTTCTCCGGGACCTCCCGGTGTGCCTGGAGTACCCGGAGTGCCACTGGTGCCTGCCATTCCCTGAACACCTACCACTCCCGGATCTCCTTTTAAGCCTTGAGGACCTTGCGGGCCTTGTGCACCGTTAATATTAGTCCATGTATTGGTGGTTGGGTTATACACCCATGTACCTGAATCATTAGTTACAATGGTAACTCCTTCTCCGGGACCTCCCGGTGTGCCTGGAGTACCCGGAGTGCCACTGGTGCCAGCCATTCCCTGAACACCTACCACTCCCGGATCACCCTTATCTCCTTTGGCGCCGTTAATCGGAATCCAGTTATCCGGATTATTCGGGTCACGTACATAAACGGTATTAGTAGTTTGATCTACATACACGTTGATCGATCCGTCCAAGCCTGCTGCACCCGGTTGGCCGTTACCTCCCGCATAGCCCATTTCTCCTTTGTCACCCTTATCTCCTTTAGCACCTTTAGCGCCGTTAATCGGAATCCAGTTATCCGGATTGTTCGGGTCACGGACGTAAACGGTGTTGGTGGTTTGATCTACATACACGTTGATCGATCCGTCCAAGCCTGCTGCACCCGGTTGGCCGTTACCTCCCGCATAGCCCATTTCTCCTTTATCTCCCTTATCTCCTTTAGCACCTTTAGCGCCGTTAATCGGAATCCAGTTATCCGGATTGTTCGGATCACGTACGTAAACGGTGTTGGTGGTTTGATCTACGTACACATTGATCGACCCATCTAAGCCTGCTGCACCCGGTTGGCCGTTACCTCCCGCATAACCCATTTCTCCTTTATCGCCCTTGTCGCCTTTAGCGCCATTGATATTAGTCCATGTATTGGTGGTTGGGTTGTACACCCATGTACCTGAATCATTAGTTACAATGGTAACTCCTTCTCCGGGACCTCCCGGTGTGCCTGGAGTACCCGGAGTGCCACTGGTGCCAGCCATACCCTGAACACCTACCACTCCCGGATCTCCTTTTAAGCCTTGAGGACCTTGCGGGCCTTGTGCTCCCACCAAACCTTGCTCACCTTGCGGGCCTTGTGCACCGTTAATATTAGTCCATGTATTGGTGGTTGGGTTATACACCCATGTACCTGAATCATTAGTTACAATGGTAACTCCTTCTCCGGGACCTCCCGGTGTGCCTGGAGTACCCGGAGTGCCACTGGTGCCTGCCATTCCCTGAACACCTACCACTCCCGGATCACCCTTATCTCCTTTGGCGCCGTTAATCGGAATCCAGTTATCCGGATTATTCGGGTCACGTACATAAACGGTATTAGTAGTTTGATCTACATACACGTTGATCGATCCGTCCAAGCCTGCTGCACCCGGTTGGCCGTTACCTCCCGCATAGCCCATTTCTCCTTTGTCACCCTTATCTCCTTTAGCACCTTTAGCGCCGTTAATCGGAATCCAGTTATCCGGATTGTTCGGGTCACGGACGTAAACGGTGTTGGTGGTTTGATCTACATACACGTTGATCGATCCGTCCAAGCCTGCTGCACCCGGTTGGCCGTTACCTCCCGCATAGCCCATTTCTCCTTTATCTCCCTTATCTCCTTTAGCACCTTTAGCGCCGTTAATCGGAATCCAGTTATCCGGATTGTTCGGATCACGTACGTAAACGGTGTTGGTGGTTTGATCTACGTACACATTGATCGACCCATCTAAGCCTGCTGCACCCGGTTGGCCGTTACCTCCCGCATAACCCATTTCTCCTTTATCGCCCTTGTCGCCTTTAGCGCCATTGATATTAGTCCATGTATTGGTGGTTGGGTTATACACCCATGTACCTGAATCATTAGTTACAATGGTAACTCCTTCTCCGGGACCTCCCGGTGTGCCTGGAGTACCCGGAGTGCCACTGGTGCCAGCCATACCCTGAACACCTACCACTCCCGGATCTCCTTTTAAGCCTTGAGGACCTTGCGGGCCTTGTGCTCCCACCAAACCTTGCTCACCTTGCGGGCCTTGAGCACCGTTAATATTAGTCCATGTATTGGTGGTTGGGTTATACACCCATGTACCTGAATCATTAGTTACAATGGTAACTCCTTCTCCGGGACCTCCCGGTGTGCCTGGAGTGCCCGGAGTGCCACTGGTGCCTGCCATTCCCTGAACACCTACCACTCCCGGATCTCCTTTTAAGCCTTGAGGGCCTTTTAGGTTACCAGCTAAATTCCAATTCCCACGACTATCTTTTTGATAGTAGTTTCCTGAATTATTGTCAATATATAAATCACTGTTTTTACCTATTGTAACGGACGGAATGCCTGATCCATTAAAGATTTTTGATCCATCAGCGGACGAAGAAGTCCCGTTTGGCGTTAAATAAATCCATTCATTTACAGGCGAACCATTTGGCCCACTCCAATAATAAAAACCTAAACCATTTCCGTTTGCAATGTCTTTATTGGTATTATATACTAATAAAGCTTCAACAGGATTTGGAATAGTTACTCTATCCTTGATATTAGCAAGTGAAACTCGTGGAATGAGTAATCCCTTGTTAGGAGCAACTACGTCTAACACGGCAGCTTGGTTAGGAGTAGTGGTTCCAATTCCCACATTTCCATTTTGCGCCTTAGCTAGCAGCATTACCCCGGAAAATAGCATAGAGAGTAAAACACGTTTTAAATAAGGTGTCATAAATTTTAGTGTATATTATTTTAAATCAAGGATCTTGGTTCAAGTTATGTTGAAGACATTAACTTCCTGGAACCCAATCATCCATCCTATTTGAGTAGACTGAGAGCTCTTCGTTTTTAACTAATTAATTATCAACTCATTTCAATTTCATTTAGCATTACAAAAAAAGCTAACTCGTAGCTACCATACTATTCGCAAACACGTTCGAATCATTCAAAAAATTTCTTTTTTTTAGACATTCCATTGAAAATGACTCTAAACATAAAGTGCACAAACAAAACATATCCACCTGTTCTTCAATCGAATACAGGGACTAATAATTCTTAAAAACAACTAAACTGATTAAATAAAGGAAGGAGATTGATAATGCTACCAGACTATTCGAGAAGATTATTTTATCGCTCAAATCGTTTAAATGCAAAAATCATATTTGAGACGCTGTGAGATTTTATGCGAATAAAAAGTGTTCTATTCCTTTAATTGAGTTAGGAAATTAGGCTTGGAGAAACGCCAAAATGTTCTTTATAGACTTTTGAAAAATGGCCTAAATTTGTGTATCCCACACTTCTTCCGGCCTCTGATACCGATAATCCATTTAATAGTAGATTATAGGCATTTTGCATTCTTACTTGTAAATAGTATGAATAATAATTTATACCGTAAATTTTTGCAAAAAGCGACATAAACTTCGATTTGCCCATGTTACAATTTACACCAATTGTTTTCAGATCTGGCCACGGCTCATGTAAATTTTCATGTAATAATTCTATCTGCTTTTTTATTTTTTCCGCATCGTTTAAAAACAATCGCTCTTCTTTACCGAGTGTGTTGCTAAAATTATTAAAGAAAATAGCTAACAAATTAATCACAGTCCCCTTAATATATAAAGTGTGAGAAGGGTCCCAATAATAAGTATCCAGTAATTCCTGAGCTATATTGTAACAGTTTAAATCTAAGTTAAAAGCTCCCTGAAATGGTTTATTTTCTTGATAATCTGGCAAAGGGGCCTTTGTAGAAATATTTAAGGATGAAATCTTATTTAGCATCCAGTTTCTACTAACGGTAACAATTATCGTTCTTATTTTTTCGCCTTTAGGAAAAACAATATTAAACGATATTGCCGATGACATATAGACAATTGCATTGGCAAAATTATTGCCCATTTCAATGATTTCGCCCGAAGTGTGAATATTCGGCTGATGAAGACTGATGCTAAAATGAATAAAAAAATAATCGTTACTTTTTGAAGGAATATGCTTAAATGTAAGCGTTTCATTAAGCATATAGTCGGCTCTGACTAAACCTAGACCTTCTTCCAATTCAATAAACTCTGCTTTACCTTCTCTATATTTTGTAGACCAGGTAATAATATTATTATTACTGGTAACCACTAATTTACTTCCAATTTTCTCTTGAATGGCTTCAATAAGATCAAACAACCATTTCTTCCCTGTACCAAAATAAAATTCTATTTCCTGCATAATTATAAAACTTTCTATTTTATTTATAACTACTTGGATCAATATAAAAAAATCCTTTAAACTCTTTCGCGAAATGACTTGGATTTACAATACCAACACTTTTTGCAGTTTCACTGATTGAAAATCCACTGATTAGCAACTCCGCTGCCTTTTGCATCCGTAATTCCTGGTACAAATCATAATAATTTTTACCAAAAACACTTTTGAATACTTTTAAAAACTTGGATCTACTCATATGACATGATTCAGCAACTATTTCGATTTTTGGCCATGGGCTACCAATTTTTTGCTCCAACTGTTCTTTCAAGTCGATTACCCTAATCACATCCTTATAGCTTAGTTTTTCTTTGGCAAACTCTTTCTTCATCATCCTCCTGATGAATATAGAAAGCAATTTATAGGCATACCCCTCCATTAAAAATGCGTACCAATTTGTATCGTCATTAAGAGCCAAGATGTTTTTTACTATTTTCATTGATTCAAGATCAATATGTAAATAACCATCAACCGACTCATTATCTAAAAACTTAGTCGACAACTCGCCTTCCGAAACAAAATACTTACTTAAGTTTCGCTGAATCCATGTTCGGTGCATAACCAATGTTATTATACCCATTCCCAATTCCTTTGTAAAGAGAAAACCGCCAGCATGGGCAGCAGATAAATAGTGAATAGATGCATTCCAATCATTACCATAATCAACTTCGATGCCTGAGGGCTTTTGCAGTCTGATTTTTCGTGCACTTACATTATAATGAATTAAGGAATAATCGTTTGAAAGAACTGCATTTCGAATGAATATAAAACTTTCTTTCAGGTATAGCTTCGTTCTAATCAATCCAAAATTATCTTCGAAAGCATAAAAACCAATCTCTCCGGATCCAACTGAGTCAGGAAAAATTACTTTATTGTCTTTCAGGTTAAATGGAGTATTAAAAGCCTTTGAAAGATTTGATGCATAAGCTTTTAACCAACTTAACTCTGTAGTAATATTACACTCAACCTCTTTCATATTTTTCATTTTCGATAAAGAAAAGTTAAGAAAAAGAAAGAAAAGAAAGAAACCAAAAGGAACAATCCGGCGAGAGAAGGATGATTCTTTATTATTAATAATACTTAAAAGAGTGCAAATTTTGAAAAATGTGATTTCATCAATCGATTTGATTTTTCAATGCCCGCATACAATGATAAAAGCTTTGGCAATTTGCATTGCATTTTCCATTCATTTTACTTGGACTTACTCCTACATGTTTTTTGAAAACCTTAGAAAAATGGCCAAGATTAGTGTAACATACACTTAAGCCTGCCTCAGAAACTAACGTACCATCTAAAATTAATGAACAGGCATGTTCAATTCTTTTTTTAACATAGAATGAATAATAATTTAGGCTATATAACTCCTGAAAAAGTATTGCAAACTTTGTTTTACTCATTTGACAACTTTTAGCAATTACTTCTATTTCTGGCCAGGGAATATTCATCTTTAAGATTAATTCATTTACCATCGATGATATACGTTCAACTTCAGTTAAAAGCAATCGATTTTTCCGATCAATGGACTCATTGGCCATTTTATAGAAATTAGAAATTAGTGTTAAAACTTCACCTTTCAAGAATAATAAATGAATCGGATGCTGAATATTTTTCTCTAATATTTCTTTGGCAGTATTATAACTATTAATATCTAGATTATAGGTGCTTTGAAATGGGATATTTTGAACATAGTTTTTTTCAACACCCAATTGCTCAATATTAAAAAATTTGATTTGCTTTAAAATCCAGGATCTGCTAGCATAAATAAGTACACGTTTTATCCTTTTGTTCCTTGGAAACAAAACTTCGGTCCCTAAACCTGAAGAAGAATAAAAAATCGATTTGGATAAATGATTCCCAAGGTCTATCTGCTGCCCTTTCGCGTCATAAACGGTAACCTGATCTAAACTTAAACTAAAATGTATCAAAAAATAATCATTGGCTTTTACAGGGTTTCGTATTAGTTTCAAATCTTCATAAAATGTAAAATCAGAACGTACTATTCCTAATCCTTCTGCCAATTCCAAAAACTCGAAATGTCCCTCTCCAAGTGAAGGTGATACATGAAGTTTATTATCAACAACTGATGTTTCAATTCCAGCTGCAGCTGTTAATGAGTTTGCAAAATCAATAAACCATGTTTTATCACTATTAAAGTAATACTCAACTTCAATCATTTTAAAATATCTCCCGCATTTAGTGTACTATCAGTTAATTTTTGTAAAGACTTGGTTCAATAAAAAAATGGTCTTTAAAAACTTTGGAAAAATGACTTGTATTTACAAAACCAACCTCTCTGCTAGTTTCGGCAACAGAGCTGCCGCGTTCCAGCATTTCAGCAGCTTTTTGCATTCGTATATCCTGATATAAATCGTAATAATTTCTATCATAAATAATTTTAAATAGCCGTAAAAACTTTGATCTGCTCATCATACATTGTTTGGCTGCTACTTCTGTTTTAGGCCAAATTTGATTAACCGTTTCCTGCATCTTTTCTTTCAACGAAATAATTCTCATTACATCTTTATAATCGAGCCTTTTGTGCTTACTGTAATTAGAAACCGCAAGCATGTAATAAGAAAGCAGTTTAAGTGACTGGCCTTTTAATTGTACTTTTTTCCATTCTGATGGTACACTGGAAAACTGAATTTCTTCAGCAATTTTTAGTATATCTATATTCAGTTCTAAAGAACACTGTAAACAACCATTTCTAAAAAAAATATTGCTTAAGTCGCTTTCAAACTCATTTTTTGTTGTGCCTAGGTGTCTGAACATCCATATTCGATGTATAATCAATGTTATACTTTTAGCCCATTCATCGTGGGGTAGTATTATTTCAACCGGTGCACCCGAACTTGAACAAAATATTCCCCCATCCCAGTTTTTTCCAATATGAACCTTATTGTTTTTTGCATCAACTATATAAGATTTACCAGGTCGAAGATTAATGTGTAAAATGAGGTAATCATTTGATTGGTGAGGTAATAATTTGAATTTGACTGAGTCTTTTATGTTAATATATGTTTTAAGGATACCTAAGCCTTCTTCCAATTCAAAGAACTCAAACCGGCCATCGCCCACCGGCTTTGGAAGTGCCATTGTGTTATTTAAAATGGTAATTGAAGAGCCTAATGCTTTTCCAATTTTTACTGAAAAATCTCTATACCAACTTATATCAGAAGTGACATAAAACTTTACCTCTTTCATGCGGTAAAGATAGACAGTAAAAGAGTCTGTATATCAACAACTTAAGGACAGCAATTTTCCATGAATATTATAAAAACAATCAAAAAGTTGATTTTTAAGCAATTAAGATAGATCTATTGAATGAGCCATTGAAAAACTAGAAACAAGTTGAATAGTAAAACGATCTTTTCGAACAATAATTAAGTGTATTTACAGGTCAACTTTGCAAATAATAAGCGATTAATTTAATCTAAAACAGAGCTAAAATGGAAGTTTTGATAGAATGAAAACTGAATAACAGGAAGAAATTATGCAGTAAAAAACTAAAACTAAAGAGGTGTTTTTTAATCTTTATCGTACAACTTACAACAATTAGCGGATTAACCGTCTAAAGATGGAACAAGCTACAAAATAAAAAAACCTGCAGATTTATTGCAGGTTCTAAAAGATATATAACAGCCAGTTATACATATTTTGTAGAATAGAAAAACAGCCAGTAAATCTTATTCTACTCAACCGCGGAGGGGATCCAACGGTTATTTATCTTGATTTTTTTAATCTCTTGTACATGTTATCAGGCTATCCCAGACTATTGACATTTTTAGTTACTCCTTAGTGTTAAGTACACAATTAACGCCAACGTTGGCGTAAAATTAAACTTAAACTTTTTAAAACAAAATTTTTCTTTAGTTTTATTGCAAAAAAAATTTACTCTACTGAAAAAAACACAAAACCGAGGCTTATTACATCCTTGAGATTTGTGTTCTAGAGTAGTTTTTCTAAAGATGCGCTTTCCGTTTTTCTGACCAAATTAGATTATCCGCAATTGAAAAAGGTAACGATTCACGACATAGCAAAGGAACTTAACATTACATTCTCATCAGTTGCCCGTGCCTTAAATGATCATCCTTCTATAAGTGCAGCCACAAAAGAAGCTGTTAGAGAAGTAGCCAAACGTTTAAATTACCAGCAAAACAAAGTGGCTTCAGCACTTCGCTCCGGCCGTTCTAATGTTATTGGTGTAATGGTTCCTAATTTGGGTGCAACCTTCTTTAATTCAATCATTTTAGGGATTGAAACAGTAATGAACGAAAATGGTTACACGATTCTATTATATCAATCAAGCGAATCTTCTAATCATGAAACGAAAGGAATTGACACTTTCCTTCAGTCGCGGGTAGATGGTATTATATCTTCTATTGCCATGGGCACAAAAGATCTCCAACATTATTACGAGATCAAAAAGAATGATATTCCATTACTATTATTTGACCGGGCTGTAGATGAATTAGGAGTACCCACCGTTAGAATTGATGATTACCGGGGAGGCTTTTTAGCGGCTGAACATCTAATAAAAAATGGCTGTAAGCGAATTGTGCACATATCAGCAGATCAAAATGTCAAAAGCTTTAAAGAACGTTTTAAAGGATATAAAGATGCCCTTAAACAATATAATCGTCCTTTGGAAAAAGAGCTGATTTTTTATGGCAAACCCTCCATTGAATTAGGCAGAGATTGTATTAAGCAGTTGCACGAGAAAAAGATAGATTTTGACGGATTGTTTGCATTTGAAGATTATACAGCTTTAGGAGTAATGCAGCAGTTAAAAGAATACAATATCAAGGTTCCGGATGAGATACGTGTTATAGGTTTTGCTAACGAAGCTTTTGGCGCATATATATCACCATCATTAAGCACCATAGATCAGCAAAGTGTTAAAATGGGTGAAGAAGCTGCAAAATTATTCTTGAAGTTGAATAAAGACCATCATTATTATGATAATCCACCTGAACAAATAGTGCTTGAACCCATACTTATTGAAAGGGAGTCATCACATATCTGATGTATTAAACTTACTCTTGTTTGTTAAGCAGCTCTTCTGCAAATAACAAGGCTGCTTTTTTCCTGTAAACATCCTTTTGCCAGATAATAAATGACTGGCGAGTGAGGCTTTTATTCGCAATGGGAACGGCCGAAAGTTCATCCCATCCACCCAATGCTTTTTCATTAATTACGCCAACCATATCACTGTTTTTCAACAGGGATAAAAGGGCGTGCATATCATTTACATCCATTTTTATTTTGGGTTGAATTTTATTCTTTTTAAAAACCTCATTGATGAATTCTCTTGAGCTAAACCCTGCAGCCGGTAAAATGAGTTCGAACTGACTAAGTTCTTTAAGCGTGACCGATTTAAGTTCCGATAGTTTGTTTTTCTTTGAAACAACCATCACAATATTAGACCTAAAGAGCGGTTGAAGTTCAAGGTTATCATCAACTCCCTTGTTATGAAATGCAAGAATAAGATCCAGTTCTGAGGCTCTTAATTTTTTATCCAATTCTTCGGAAGGACCATATTCTAAATGAATATTAATTCCGGGATACTTTGCTGAAAAAGACGTTAATGATGGCAGAATTCGCGAAGTAAACACATAAGACACTCCTATTTTAAGCTCCCCTGTTACCAATGTATTTAAGTCGGTTATGGCTTGCTTAGCTTTTTTTACATTCAGCAGTATTTTTTTTGCATGAGAAAGAAATACTTGTCCTGCTTCTGTAAGCCTTACTTGTTTACCTATTCTGTCGAATAGCAACATTCCTAGTTCTTCTTCCAGGTTTTTTATTTGCTGTGACAAGGTTGACTGTGTAATAAATGCTGCAGCAGCAGCTTCTGTAAAGTGTAGCTTCTCGGCTGCATGCACAAAATATTCTAATTGACGCAATTCCATATCAATCGTTTTTATCAATCAATATCATTAAAATAATTAATTTTACAAATGTATTCATATTGCTGAAATTTGTAGAGGTCAGATTTAAGGAATCTCTTAACTGCCTTGTCGATTCTAAATAAAAGCTACATGAGTATTTTCCGATCATTAAAATCCCGTAATTTCAAGCTTTTTGTTTATGGGCAATCTATATCACTAATTGGAACATGGATGCAAAAAACAGCGGTAAGCTGGTTAGTGTACCGCCTAACGGGTTCCGCTGTATTATTGGGCATCGTAACGTTTGCCAGCCTTATTCCATCTTTAATTTTATCCCCTTACGCTGGAAGTTATATTGATCGTCACAACAGGTTTAAAGTTTTAATAACCACACAAGTTGTTTCGATGCTGCAAGCCGGAGCATTAGCGGCTGTTATCTTCTTTAAGTTTTACAACATTCCAACCATCCTACTCCTCAGTCTTGCACAAGGTATCATTAATGCATTTGATGTTACCTGTAGGCAATCAATGATGGTTGACATGGTTGATAATAAAGATGACTTACCAAATGCGATCGCATTGAATTCAACAATGACCAATTTTGCCCGTATTGCAGGTCCGGCTGTTGCAGGTATTATTTTAAGCACATTGGGTGAAGATTTCTGCTTTGCCATTAACTTTTTCAGTTATCTGCCTGTATTAATTTGCTTATCCATGATGAAACTATCTTTAACACCGCATACTACTTCACAAGCCAGTATCTGGGATGAATTACAAGAAGGTTTTAAATATGTTTCACGCGATAAAGAATTGAGCAGCCTGATCTTAATGCTTACAATCAGCAGTTTGTTTGTTATTCCATTTAATACGTTAATGCCCATTTTTGCGAAGGACATTTTTAATGGAGATGCTAAAACCTTCAGCTGGTTTGAGAGTGCCGCCGGGTTAGGATCTATTTTAAGCGCCATTTATATGGCCACCTTAAAATCAAGTAAAAACCTGATCAAAATTATGATTACAGCCTGTATTATATTAGGCGTCAGTTTATTATTCTTATCATTATCAGGATGGTTACCACTGGCCCTTCTTTTCATGACACTTGCAGGTGTTGGCATGATGGCGCAAACTTCGTCCATTAATACTTATATCCAGACACACTCGATACCAGCCATGAGGGCACGGGCTATCAGTTATTTTGTGATGGCGTACCAAGGAATGATTCCTATTGGAAGTTTATTAATTGGTTTACTTGCTCAGCATATCGGTCCTCGCTATGCGGTATTGGCAGAAGGTTTAATTGCTTTAATTACCGTTGGGTTATACCTGATTTACCGGAGTCGTGTCATATCAATCAAACCGATTGAAAATGTGAAACTTACTCATTCCTGAGTTCCGGCCTGTTATTGCCACACATTCTACAGTTCGAGCAATTAAAACCATGAATTACAACTATTTATATTTACAAACCAACCTATTAGCAAGGATTATTAAGAGGCATGATATTTCTACTCTTTAAGTAAACCAATCATTTGTTAAACTTATTAGGTAAGATCATGGAAAATGTAAAAAATCAATCATTAGTAGTTTCTGCATTAAACGATTTATTAAAAATTAACAACGATCGTGTTCAGGGCTATCAAAAAGCAATAGAGCTTACTTCAGACGAAAATTTAAAAACATTATTTCAACAATTAGCATTCGACAGTTCTAAAAATATCAATGAGCTTTCCGATCAAATTTTCAAGATTAACGGTAAGCCGCAGGAATCTACCACCATGGGTGGCAAGTTTTACCGCACGTGGATGGACGTAAAAGCCGCATTTACCGGTAACGACAAACATTCACTGTTGGTGGACTGTGAATACGGTGAGGATATGGCTTTAGATGCTTATAAAAAAGTAGAAAATGATGAGGATCTTAATCTAGATCATGCAACAAATACCATTTTAGTAAACCAAAAACAACGTGTTGAACATGGCCATGATGCTATTAAGCGGTTAAGGGATACGACAAAATAATTTTAAAACATCATCTGTTACTAAAAACGCCGATAGCAGCTATCGGCGTTTTGCTTAAAAGGTTCTTTCATCTCGGTCAGGATCTATATTTTTAATATCTTCTTTGTTTTGATCTTTATCAGGTACAATTTCCGGATCCTCCTTTGAGGGAAACTCACTTTCTTCCCTTTTCTTTTGAGGGTTTTCCTCTTCACTCAATGGATAATTTTTCTCTCCTTGCCTGATCTTAGCATCTTTAGTGTCTTTTATTTGCGTTGTTGATCATTACCAGCCTTGCCAGCATCTAATCCACTATTTGATTTAATCATAAATGATTACTAATAGGTAAATAATTAAATAGAAAAACGATGCCATTCTCTTACTATCAACCTTTTATTACACCAATAACGTATTCACTTAATAGATGACAACCAGGTTTATTTAATGATATAAATTTCCCAATCGGAAGGTTTTTCTTTTACAGTTATACCCGCATCATGTTTGTATTTATGAAGCTCAAACGAAGCCCTTTTATTGCCCAACTTTATATTCTCTATGATGATATTATGTAGAAATTCAGGCACTATAGGTCGCTTAAATACGATCTTCTTTTCAAGTGCGTTGATTTCCATATGCAAGCAAGCTTCCAGTAACATAAATACAGCACCTACGGCCCATGCCTGAGGCGAGCAGGCGACAGGATAAGCTGTCGGCCCCTCTCCTTTGCGCCTTGCAAAACCACAAAAAAGCTCAGGTAAACGTTGCAGGTCAATAAAAATGGAAGCATCAAATAGTGCCCCTGTTAATTTCATTGTCTCCTGTTGAAATCCATATTTCGAAAAGCCTGATGCAATAATTGCCACATCATGGGGCCAAACGGACCCATTATGATAAGACATCGGATTGTATCTTTTTTCATCCGCAGCAAGGGTGCGAATTCCCCATCCTGAAAACATTTTATCTGCAAGAAGGTTAGCTGCCAAACGCTCGGCTTTGTCCTTATCAGCTATACCGGAGAAAAGCGCATGTCCGGCATTCGATGATTTTACTTTACATGGCTTTTTTTCACCGTCCAGGGCTAATACAAACCACCCCATCTCTTCATCCCAGAATCGTTCATTAAATGCTTTTTTCAGCGCTGTAGCTTCATTATGTAATTTTTCGCCTAGTTTATCTTTATCCAGAGCGTATGCCAATTCTGCTGCTTTTATCTTTGCATCATAAATATATCCCTGAACCTCACATAAGGCAATCGGCGGATTAGCCAACTCACCGTCTTCATGTGAAATTGAATCATGAGAATCTTTCCATCCTTGATTAAATAAACCATTTACGCTTTTATGGCTATATTCGGCAAATCCATCATCATCGCTATCTCCATATTTATCGATCCACATTAATGCCTTTTCAATATATGGCCACATTTCACTAATGAACTCCAGATCAGCAGTACGTTTATAATAGGCCCCGCATAACACAATAAATAACGGTGTTGAATCAACCGAGCCATAATATTGTTTAAATGGTATTTCATTACATTCTACTAATTCGCCACCACGTGTTTCATGTAAAATCTTGCCTGGTTCGGCATCTTGATAGGCGTTTTCGACTTTTGCCTGATTATGGGCCAAAAACAATAAGGTGTCTCGTGCAATATCCGGAGCTATCCATAAGGTTTCCAATGCGGTGATAATACCATCTCTCCCAAACGCCGTGTTATACCATGGAACTCCGGCATATGGATAAACACCAAACTTTGTTTGCGCAAGTAAGGATTTCAGATCCATTAGCGACCGATTGATCCAATGCGTAAACTGCTCATTAGAAGTAGTAATATAGGCAAAAAGATT